>CAVUFZ010000003.1:0-477186 GCA_963740925.1 uncultured Actinomycetota bacterium
CCACCGGAGGCCTACGTCGCCGTCAGCCGGGCTGTCGAGCTCGCCAGAGGTCCAGGCCCGGCCCGCGGCAGTCGGCCGCGGCAGCTCCGCGCCCTGCCATCAGCCCGGCAACCCGAATTTTACGAACCCGCCCGCGTCCGGGCCGGTGGTGCTCGTTAGCTTGGCTGTCCTCGGGCGAACAGCGACGAGCACGACATCACGGGAGAGGTTGATCATGGAATACCGCCAACTGGGGGCATCGGGGCTGCGCGTCTCGACGCTGACCATGGGCACGATGACGTTCGGTGGCAAGGGTGGCTTCGCCAACCTGGGCGACACCGACGTCGAGGGCGCCCGGCGCCAGATCGACATGTGCCTGGACGCCGGGGTCAACCTGATCGACACCGCCAACATGTACTCCGACGGCACGTCGGAGGAGATCGTCGGGCAGGCGATCGCCGGCCGGCGCGACGACGTGCTGATCTCGACCAAGGTCCGGTTCCCGATGGGCGACGGGCCCAACGACGCCGGCCTCTCGCGGCACCACATCCTGAACCAGGTGGAGGCGAGCCTGCGGCGCCTCGACACCGACCACATCGACATCTACCACGTGCACGAGTGGGACGGGGTGACGCCGATGGAGGAGACCCTGCAGACCCTCGACGCCCTGGTCACCTCGGGCAAGGTGCGCTATCTCGGCGTCTCGAACTACACCGGCTGGCAGCTGATGAAGATGCTCGGCATCGCCGACGCCCACGGTTGGCAGCGCTTCGTCAGCAACCAGATCTACTACACCCTCGAGGCCCGGGACGCCGAGTACGAACAGGTGCCGCTCTCCCTCGACCAGGGCCTCGGGATCATGGTCTGGAGCCCGCTGGCCGGCGGTCTGCTCTCGGGTAAGTACCGACGCAACCAGCAGGCTGCGGAGGGACGCCACCTCGGCGACTGGAGCGAGCCGCCGGTCCGCGACGAGGACAAGCTCTACGACACGATCGACGTGGTGGTCGAGATCGCCGACGGCCACGGGGTCTCCCCCGCCCAGGTGTCGCTGGCCTACCTGCTGGCCAAGCCGGGCGTCACCACCCTGGTGATCGGGGCCCGCAAGGACGAGCAGCTGGCCGACAACCTCGGCTCCGTCGACGTCACCCTGAGCGCCGAGGAGATCGACCGGCTGGACGAGGTCAGTGCGCCGGATCTGATCTATCCGCACTGGCACCAGGCCGCAGCGGTCGGCGACCGGTTCAGCCCGGCCGATCGTGCTCTGCACGGACCGAAGCGACCCAGCTGACCCGATCGACCGAACCGACCATCAGCTGAACCGACCGATCAGCCGAACCGACCATCAACCGACGAGAAAAGGAGAGTGGACGATGTCCACAGAGGACCAGGTGTCCACCGCTGCGGCGCTGGCCCAGCAGGCCACCGAGTTGAGCGCGGGTCTGAAGGCCGGAAGTTGGGAGTCGGTCCAGTCCATCGCCCTGGCCTCGATCGCGACCAGCCTCGCGGTGCTGGCCCGCGCGTCGAAAGAGAAGCCCTTCTCGGACTGACCACCCCCGGTGCGGGCCGCCGTGCCCCGGTTGACGTCCGTTCACAGGGCGGTTGAGACAGGGCGATCGAGACAGGGCGGTTGAGACAGGGCGATCGAGACAGGGCGATCAGGACACCTCGTCGTCAGGCCGGGCACCGACCAGGGAGAAGACCCGCTCGGCGGCCGAGCGGACCGCGACCAGATCGGCGGGCTGCCGGACGGCGGCCTCGGCGTCGAGCAGGATCAGCGACGTCTCGCGACTGATCGCCTGCCGGCGTACCGGGTCCTCACCGACGGCACCGGCCGAAGTGGCCAGCAGCCGCAACAGGGCCACGACCAGGGTCGGCTCGCTGCTGCCGTAACGCCGGATCAGCCCGCTCATGGTGGCCAGGTAGTCGCCGAACCGGCGGGCCGGGACGATCACCCGCGGCGTCCCGGACGCGTCGCCGAACACCGCGTCCCCCAGCGGCCGGGCGGCCAGCGCCCGGAAGATCACCGACAGATGGTCGACCGCCTGGACCGCGGTGTAGGGGTCGTTCACCGCCGGCGACAGAGCCTTGCAGGCCATGTCCACCAGTTGCCGGATACCGAAGGCGGCGTCCTGCTCCAGCGTGCGCTCGAAGCCGATCCGGACGCCGTCCTGCACCGGCCGGGTCCAGTCCCCCGGCACGTCCCCGCCCCGATCGTCCCCGCCCCGATCATCCCCGGCACGACCGTCCCCGCCCCGATCGTCCCCGTGCCACACCCAGGCCAACTCGGTGCCGGCGACCACGTGTTCGCCGACCATCCGGGCCAGCAGGACCGTGACCCCCTGCCTGGCGGCGGCCTGGACCAACCGTCCGGGATAGACCGCTCGGATGTAGCCCGAACGAGGAGCGACGACGACCACCGCCCCGGCCGGCGGCACCGGCGCCGGACCCTCACTGGTGCCCGGTTTCAGCCGGACCGCCTCCAGGGTGTTGCGCTGCACCGCCTCGGCGATCGCGTCGATCTGGATCGAGTGGGCCAGGTGGTCGGCGAAGTACACCACCATCGCGAGCGTGACGAACAGCAGCAGGATGGCCCCGCTGACCGCCAGCCGTGGGAACTCCTCGGTCCGGCTGCCGGCGGCGACCCCGACGGTGTAGAGACCGGCCGCGCTGTAGGTGAAGGTGGACAGGAAGACACTCAGCACCCGCTGGGTCGCCCGGTCGCGGAGGAAGTTGCGCAGCAGCCGCGGCGAGAACTGGGTCGAGGACAGCTGCAGGGCGACGACGGTGAGACCGAGGACCAGCGCGATCACCGTCACCACCGTGCCCGCGATGGTGGTGAGCAGGGTCCGGGCGTCGTCCGAGGTGCCCTGGAAGGCGAAGACGGCCAGCACCGAGCGCGGCCGGACGCTCGACCTCCGACAGCAGCGCCCCGGCGATCAGCGCGACCACGGCCCAGAACGCCGGCCAGACCCAGAGCGAGCCGGCGGCGTACTCCAGCACCGCCCGCCGGCGTGGCTGCCCCTGGACCATCCCCGCCTCGCCCCCTCGCTGCCCTGTGTCGGTCTCGCCGGCCACGTTTCAGTGGGCGCCGGACTCCAGTGCGTCGGCCAGTCGGCTCAGCCAGTCGGCCATCCCGTCGGGACCGTCCACGCTCAGGTCGGCCCGTTCGCTGAGGGCGTCCTCCTCCGCCGAGGCCGAGCAGATCAGCAACCCGGCGATCCCCTCGGTACGCAACTGCTCGACCGTCTCGAAGGCGGACAGATCACCCAGATCGTCACCGGCGAAGATCACCTGCTGCCGTCCGGTCTCGGCCATCAGGTCGCGCAGCGCCACCCCCTTGTCCATCCCGGCCGGCCTGATCTCGAGCACCTGCTTGCCGGGCTCCAGATGCAGTTCGTGCCGCTCGGCCAGATCCCGCAGCGGCGCCAGCAGCCGGTCGAAGGCGGCCCGGGCCTCAGGCATACCGCGGGTGTGGACGCCGACCGCCCGGCCCTTGTTCTCGATCCGCGCGTCGGCCAGGCCCAGCTCGGCCAGCAGCCCGGGCAGTTCGTCGGTCAGGGCGGCGATCCCGGCCGGCTCGGGCGGGATGTCGTAGCTGTCCCCGGCCGCGTCCCAGCGCTCCACCCCGTACTGACCCAGCACCACCATCGACTCCAGCCCGGGGCGACCGGCGAACCCGCCGAGCCGGACGGCCGTCCGCGCCGGCCGGCCGGTGATCACCGCGACGGTGCCGAGGTGACGTCCCAGCCGGGCCAGGGCGTCCACCGCGTCCGGCTGGGCGTGGGCCTGTTCGGGGTCGCCGACGATCGGGGCGAGGGTGCCGTCGAAGTCCAGCGCCAGCACGGTGTCGCCCGGTCGGGCCATCACGGCCCGCATGGCCTCGATGCCGGCTTCGGAGAGCGATCCGGTCGGTGCTCCCGCGCTCGCCGGCGCGGGTGACCCCGGTTCGGACGAACTCGGCTCGGTCGTCGGCTCGGTTGTCATGACGCCGACTCTCTCAGACCGACCGCCCGAACGCCTCCGTCGGGATCAGGTTAGGGTCGAAAACCCAAGCCCTGGAGGGAAACCCATGAGTTCCGAGCGAGGCGAGTCCTCGATCACGTCCACATCCTCGTTCGTCGTCGTCGCCAACCGCCTACCGGTCGACCGGGTGGTGAACGCAGACGGTTCGGTCGAGTGGCGGACCTCGCCCGGTGGCCTGGTGACCGCGCTCGAACCGGTGATGCGATCCCACGACGGGGCCTGGGTCGGCTGGCACGGCGCCCCGGACGAGACCCTGGAGCCGTTCGAGGACGGCGGCCTGCAACTGGTCCCGGTCCGGCTCAGCGCCCAGGAGGTCGAGGAGTACTACGAGGGCTTCTCCAACGCCACCTTGTGGCCGCTCTATCACGACTGTGTCGCGCACCCGGAGTTCCACCGCGAGTGGTGGGATTCCTACGTCGAGGTCAACCGGCGGTTCGCCGACGCCGCGGCGAAGGTGACCGAGAAGAACGGCGTGGTCTGGGTCCAGGACTACCAGCTGCAGCTGGTGCCGCAGATGCTGCGCGAGCAGCGCCCGGACGTCCGGATCGGTTTCTTCCTCCACATCCCGTTCCCGCCGACCGAGCTCTACCAGCAGCTGCCCTGGCGCCGGCAGATCCTCGCCGGGCTGATGGGTGCGGATCTGGTCGGCTTCCAGACCCCCGGCGGGGCGCGGAACTTCCTGCGGCTGGTCCGGGACCGGATGGGGTTGGTGCCCAGACGCGACCAGGTCCGGATGGAGGACGGCCGGGTCGTCACGGCCAAGGCCTACCCCATCTCGATCGACTCCGCCGGCTTCCACGAGATGGCCCGCGACCCCGACACCGTGGAGCGTTCGGTCCGGCTGCGGCACGACCTCGGCGATCCGAAGTTCCTGTTCCTCGGGGTCGACCGGCTCGACTACACCAAGGGGATCTACCAGCGGCTCCGGGCGTTCGGCGAGCTGGTGGACTCCGGTGAGGTCGACCCGGACGAGGTGGTGTTCGTCCAGGTCGCGACCCCGTCGCGCGAGCGGGTCGACCAGTACCGGATCCTGCGGGACGAGATCGACCGGCTGGTCGGGCGGATCAACGGCGAGGTGGGCCGGATCGGCCGGCCGCCGGTCACCTATCTGCACTCCTCCTTCCCGCGCGAGGAGATGGCCGCGCTGTACCGGGCCGCCGACGTGATGGTGGTGACGCCGTTGCGGGACGGGATGAACCTGGTGGCCAAGGAGTACCTGGCCTGCCGGCAGAACGACAACGGCGCGTTGGTGCTGAGTGAGTTCACCGGGGCCGCCCTCGAGCTCAAGCAGGCCTACCTGGTCAACCCCTACGACATCAACGGGATGAAGCAGGCGATGCTGACGGCGCTGCGGGACGACCCGAAGGCCAAGGCGCGGCGGATGAAGACGCTGCGCAAGCAGGTCTTCGACCACGACATCGACGCCTGGGCCGAGTCGTTCCTGTCCGACCTGCGTGCGGCCGAACCGCTGGACAAGGACTGACGCCGACCCGGCGAGAGGAACAGGGACGACAAGAGCCCCGGACGGTGACGTCCGGGGCTCTATCGGCTCCCCCGGCTGGACTCGAACCAGCGACAATCCGATTAACAGTCGGATGCTCTGCCAACTGAGCTACAGGGGAATATCCTCTCGTCCCGGCCGGAATCCCGGCGCGAGGCGCGGCTATGAACACTACCAGCCGGACCGGGCGGCTTCCAGCCGGATCATCAGCTCAGCGACCGTACTCCGCCTGCAGCCGGGCCAGCACCTGATCGGCCAGTTCCCTCACCCCGGGCTGGTTCCAGCTGAGCCCGCGGCTGAGGGTCCGCCGCCATTCCAGCGCCGGGTTCGACTCGGACAGATCTCGGCGGCCACTGACCACGATCGAGCGTCCCTGACCGACGGCGACGACCTCCTCCACCGCGATCGAGGCCGCGATCCGCTCCCGGAACAGTTCGGGCACCCGCCCGGGCGCGGCCAGACCGGCCGAGCCGCGTCGTCCGTCGTACAGGGTCCAGGTCAGCCGGTGGGCCTCGCCGTTCCAGGCGCCGCGTTCGATCCGGTGCCAGCCGACGTGGGTCCACCCTTGCTCGCTGCCGGCTTGCTCGGTGCCGGCCTGCTCGCTGCCGGCTGCTCGTGCGCTCGGTGCCGGCCTGATCGAAGCTGCGGACCGAGAGCCGGCCCCGGGTCCCGATGACCAGCTCACCGGTCGACTCCGAGGTGCCGCCGGCCCAGGCCAGCACCCGTTCCGGCGGTTCGCCGGCGGCTCGGCTGGAGGCGAGCCACTGCTCGTAGACCTGCTGCGGCAGCCCGCGCCGCGCCAACACCCCCGACGTCTGCACCACCGGCCCATTGTCCGACGCTCCGCACCTAGCTCCCAATCCCCGATCGGGAAACAAGGTGGCGGTTGAGTTCCCGTAGACGGGAAGCGATCCCGCACCTTGTCGGGATCGGACGGGGTGAACGGGTCTCAACCCAGGTGCACCCGGGCCTGGGCCGGACAGAGGCCGCGCAGGATCTCCAGTGCCCGGTGCTCGGCCCGACGCACCTGCCGGACACTGAGCCCGGTGGCCTCGGCGATGGCGACATAACTCTGCGGCTCTCCGGCCGGGTCGCCGGCCCCGGTTCGCGAGGCGAAACCGAACCGGGCCCGCAGCACCTGGGCGTCGGCCGGATCGAGCCGGTCCAGCAACTCGGCGCCGGGCATGTCGGCGTCGAGGACGGACTCCAGGGCTCGTTCGGCCCGGTCGTCGGCGAACTGGCGGTCGGACGGTGCCGCGTCGAGCGAGGTCTCGAGCTGGTGGGCCAGCAACCCGGCCACCCACTCCTCGGAGCGGCCGAGCACCTCGGCGACCTCGGCCGCGGTCGCCTCGCGACCGAGCTGCTGGGTCAGTGAGCCCTGCAGCCCGCGGGCCCGGCGCAACCGCTCCGCCCGGCTGACCGTCAGGTTGAGCGCGCCGCCACGCAGTGCGGTGGAGGCCCGGACGTAGGCGCGGATCCAGAACAGGGCGTAGGTCGCGAACCGGCAGCCCCGGGCGTGATCGAAGCGTCGGACCGCCTCGATCAACCCCAGGCAGCCGTCCTGGAACAGGTCGGCCTCGGCCCGGCGGCCGGGCGCCTCCTGCCGGACGACCATCCCGACCAGGGCCAGGTTCCGCTCCACGAACGCGCCGAACGCCGCGCTCCCCCTCGGCCGCGATGATCGCCAGCTCGACCGCGCGGACGCCGCCGGTCGCCACCAGGTCGCAGCCGCCGATCAGCTCACGGGCGAGCACCCCGGCCTCGATCCGACGGGCCAGTTCGACCTCCTCGGCAGCGGTGAGCGGCTCGTTCGTCGACGCTCGTTCGGTCTCCGCCGGGGCCCTGGCGCTCGTCGGGGCGGTGGTGCTCGTCGGGGCCGTGGTGATCGTCGGGGCGGGGTGACGTCGGTCGTGGTGATCGTCGGGGCCGTGGTGCTCGTCAGGGCGGTGGTCGTGGTCGTCGTCATGACCCCAACCTGAGGTCCGCAACCCGACCGAGGTGTTGTCCGTCCAGTCCCTCTGTGGACAACCTGGCCTCGACCACCGAACGGACAACACCACACCCTGCCCGGGAGACAGCGCGGGCTCGATCCCCGCTCGGGCCGGGCTCAGTCCTGGGCGCCGAGACTGAGGTTCTGCAGCGCCGTCCGGCGGGCCTCCAGCACCACCAGCTCGGAGAACATCTGGTTGTAGGTCGGCTGGGCGTCGACCGGGTTCGTCCGCTGCAGCTTCGACTTCATCTCGGCGATCCGGCGCATCACCGTCAACAGCCGCAACTTCGCGGTGTGGGCGGTGACGTAGCCACTGGTCGGCTGCTGGGTCAGCAACGGCTCGACGGCCAGCGCGACCACCAGGGTGTTGACCCAGGGGTTGTCCTCGGCGGCGGCGACCCGCCGCGGCCAGTCCGCACCCGGCGCCCCGGCGACGGCCGCACGCTGGGCGTGCCGGAGCACCGCCCCGTAGGCCGGATGGGTGAAGTCGGCCGTGGTCAGCCCGTCGAAGTCCTCGCCGAACAACCCCGGCTGCTGGACCAGCAGCTTCGCGGTCTCCCGTTCGGTGCTCAGCTTCCGGTCCCGCGGGTCGGGCAGTACGTCCTGGGGTTGGGGCGCGGGCTCCGGGGTGGCGCCGGCCGCCGACCCGTTCGTCCCGCCCTGGGCGGGTGAGCTGATGCTGCGGTTGATGCTGGCGCTGCGGTTGATGCTGGCCCTGCTGCGAGCTGTGGTTCGAGGCATCCGTCGACGGGCCGCCCCGGCGGGAGGCCTGCGAGGCGACCTTGCGGATCTCGGCCCGGACCTCCTCGATGTCCATCCCGAGCATCTGGGCCAGATCGCGGGTGTAGCCGCCGACCATGCCCGCGTCCCGGATGCTGGCCACCAGCGGCGCGGCCTCGCGCAGCGCCCCGACCCGGCCGTCGGCCCGGTCGAGGTCGTACTGCTCGAGCACGTTGCCCATCACGAACTTGTAGAGCGGGATCCGCCGGCCGACCAACTCCCGGACGGCCGCCTCACCGTGCTGCAGCCGCAGATCACACGGGTCCAGCCCGTGCGGGTCGACCGCGACGTAGGTCTGGGCGATGAAGCTCTCGTCGTTACGGAACACCTTCAGCGCCGCGGCCTGACCGGCGGCGTCGCCGTCGAAGGTGAAGATCACCTCGCCGTGGAAGGCGTCGTGGTTGCCCATCAGCCGGCGCAACAGCTTCGCGTGGTCGTCGCCGAACGCCGTCCCGCAGGAGGCGACCGCGGTGTCCACGCCGGACAGGTGCGCCGCCATCACGTCGGTGTAGCCCTCGACGATCACCGCCTGGCTCTTCTTCCCGATCGGAAGCCGGGCCAGATCCAGGCCGTAGAGGACGGAGGATTTCTTGTACAGCGGGGTTTCGGGGGTGTTGATGTACTTCGCCGGCAGCCGGTCGTCGTCGAAGATCCGGCGGGCGCCGAAGCCGATCACCGACTTGCCGGTGTCGCGGATCGGCCACAGCACCCGGCCGGTGAAGAAGTCGTAGCCGCCCTTGCGGGTCAGCCCGCCGGCGATCAGGTCGTCCTCGCTGAAACCGCGGCCACGCAGATGCTGGCTCAGGGCCCGGCCGGCGCGGGGGGCGAAACCGACGCCGAACCGCTCCGCCGCCGCCCGGTCGAAACCGCGCTGGGCCAGGAACTGCCGGGCCGGCAGCGCCTCGGCCGTGCTGAGGGCGTTGACGTAGAACTCCGCGGCCTCGCGATGGGCCTCCAGCAGCTTCATCCGCAGCCCCGGCTCGGTCCGCGGGCCACGGTCGTCCTCGGTGACCCGCAGCACCACCCCGACCCGGTCGGCGAGCCGCTGCACCGATTCGGTGAAGGAGAGGTTCTCGATCTTCTGCATGAAGGTGATGACGTCGCCGCCCTCGCCGCAGGAGCCGAAACAGTAGTAGAAGCCGCGGGACGGGGTGACGTGGAAGCTGGGCGATTTCTCGTCGTGGAAGGGACACAGGCCCTTCAGCGAGCCGCCGCCGGCACTGCGCAGGGCGACGTAGGAGCCGACCACGTCCTCGATCTTGGCCCGGTCCCGGACGGTCGCGAGATCCTCCTCGTTGATCCGGCCGGGCACGGGGTGAGTGTAGTCACCGGCGCGCTGGGTACGTTGGGGTCGTGCCAACTCCCGTTCCCATGCTTCCCCGGCTCGTCTTCGACGGCGACTGCGGATTCTGCACCACCAGCGCCACCTGGGTCAGCAAACGGCTCCGCCGCACCTATGGCGTCAACGCCGAGATCGTCCCCTGGCAGCGGACCGATCTGAAGGCGATCGGCACCACGGCCGAGCGGGCCCAGAAGGAGGTGCTCTGGGTGGACGCCTACGGCCACGTGAGCGGCGGGGCCCAGGCCTTCGCCGAGTGGCTGAAGTTCCGGGGCGGGCCGTACGGCGTCGCGGGCGAGTTCATGTCCAGCGCGGTGGTGGCGCCGGTGGCGAGCGTGGTCTACCGGCTGATCGCGGCCAACCGTTCTCACCTGCCCGGCGGGACCCCGGCCTGCGCGCTGCCGCCGCCCGGCTCGACGACCTCCTGAACCGGCTCCGTCCGAACCGGCTCCGTCCGAACCGGCGCTGTCCGAACCGGGTTCCCCGCGACCGCTGAGGCGCGGCCGAACCGGCGGCGCCCCCACGGCGCCAGCCGCTCCAGCGGGGCGAAGGCCAGCCAGCAGATCACCGTCGGCAGGAAGTGGATGTAGATCAGCGCGACGGTGAAGACGTGGAAGCCGATCCAGAACAGTGCCGCGAACATCAGCGCCCGGCCGCGGAGCCACAGGATCACCACCGAGGACAGCTCGGCGGCGAACGAGATCCACTGCATCACCCGCAGCACCCAGGGGTAGGGCAGGAAGAACTGGCCCAAGCCGTGCGGCCGGCGGACGATGGCCCAGCTCAGCAGCAGGCTGTTCGGCCAGACCCAGAGCAGCCAGCCGGTGTTGTGCAGCTTGGTGATCCCGGCCAGGAAATAGGTGGCGATCACCGCGAACTGGATGCCGCGCAGCGCCCAGCCGGCCTGGGCGGAAAGGCTGGTGGACCGCCAGCGGCCGGCCACCGGACCGACGGTCGGCAGCAGCCACAGGGCCAGGGTCAGCGCGACGTGGTCGTGGTCGACCTTGCCGAAGCTGAAGCCGATCGCCACCCACCAGGTGAACGCCGCGGCCACCGGATAGCCGGCCAGCCGGGGCAGCCGGTTCGCCGCCCCGATCAGGCACCCGACCCAGAGCACGACGTAGAGGACGCTGACCAGGCTCGGGTTCGGCGTGGGCAGGTGCAACATCCGCTCGAACCACAGCGGTCGGTACAGGCTCGGGTCACGGCTCAGGGTGGGCGGATCGTTCACGAACAGGTGGATGTCGAGCAACACGAACAGGTACAGCACGCTGCGCAGGATCGCGATCCGGCTGTCGGGGACGACCGGGGCGAACCAACCGACGACCCGGCCCGGCAGACCCACCGGTCGGACCAGCCCGCCCAGGTCGCTCGGCTCGCTGGACGGCACCCCGGACCCACTCGCCCGGTCCGAGGGCTTCGGCACGGTCGAGGTCACTGCGGCACCTTCCAGGTGGCGAGGATCTCTGGGTCCCCGGGCATCGGGCCCTGGTCGGTCAGGATCGTCCGGTCCTGGTAGAGCCGGACGAGGACGGGCCGCGGCCCCTGCGGGTGGTGGACGTTCCAGCCGTCGGCCACCGCGGACAGCAACGACGGGTCCGCCTCGATCGCCGGGATCTGGGCCTCGATCTCGGCCCGGCTGATCCCGGTCTGGCCGGGGGTGAGCGGCAATTCGGTCCGGACGCCGTTCGCGAGCACGGCGTCCACCCGGGTGACGACGACCACGTCGCCGGGCTCCTTGACGAAGGCGTACTGCGACATCGGCCCGAACGGCCAGACGTCGTCGGTCATCCGCAGCGAGCCGTTGACCAGCAGCGCGATCCCCAGCACCGAGACCACCAACCGCCAGATCAGACCGCGACGCGAGATCCTGCGCACCGGGGCCGGAGACAACGTCCCGGACGACAGCGTCCTCGGCGTAGTCGGAGCGGGCACCGTTTCTGTGTACCAGATCTGTCAACGACGACCGGGATGCCGCACCCGGGGCACATCCGGGGAGACTGCTGTTTATGCCGCAACAACCCGGGATCCCACTGGCGATCGCCCTGGTGGTGCTGTTGCTGATCGCGGTCGGGGCCTCCTTCGCCGGTCAGCTCGGCCAGGGCCGGCGGATCGCGGCCGCTGCCCTGCGGGCGGTGCTCCAACTCGGCGTGGTCTCGCTCGTCATCACCGTGGTGCTGGCCCGGCTGTGGGCCTCGGTGGCCTTCGCGGTGCTGATGTTCGCGGTGGCGGTGCTGACCACCAGCCGCCGGGTCGGGCTGGGCCGGGCCTGGCCGTGGGCGGCGGCCGCGATGGCGTCGGGGCTGGCGCCGGTGCTGCTGGTCATCTTCGTCTCCGGCGCGGTGCCACTGAACGGGCCGTCGGTGGTGCCGGTCGCGGGCATCATCATCGGCGGCACGATGACCGCGCACACCCTGACCGGACGTCGGGTCTTCGCCGCCCTCCGCGACGAACACGGGCTCTACGAGGCGGGCCTGAGCATCGGGCTGCCGCGGGCGGAGGCGATCTCGGAGGTGGCCCGGCGGCACCTGCCCGAGGCCTTGCTGCCCGGGCTGGACCAGACCCGGACCGTCGGCCTGGTCACCCTGCCCGGCGCTTTCGTCGGTGTCCTGCTCGGCGGCGGCTCGCCGCTGCAGGCCGGCGCCGCGCAGTTGCTGGTGCTGATCGGCCTGCTGGCGGCCCAGACCGTGACCGTGGTGGTTGCCCACCGGTTGATCCGCGCGGCCCGGTTGCTGCCGCCGGATCTGGTCGAGCGCCTCCGCCCGTGACCGAGCCTGCCCTGACCGAGCCCGCCCTGACCGAGCCCGGAACGGCCGCCTGAGACACTGCACCCACCCCAGTCAGGAGGTCACCGCATGACCGCTCCGGTCAGCCCGCAGCTCCAGCCCGACCGGCCGGACGTCGTCGCCGTCCGCGGGATCGAGACCAACGCCATCAACACCATCGCCGAATCCGAGCGCCGGGGACGTCCGCGGGGGCTGTTCTGGCCCTGGTTCGGGGCGAACGTGTCGGTGTTCGGGATCAGCTACGGCTCGTTTCTGCTTGGCTTCGGCATCTCGGCCGAGCAGGCTCTGGTGGTCGGGATCATCGGCATCGTCATCTCCTTCGCGCTCTGCGGCTTCATCTCGCTGGCCGGCAAACGCGGGTCGGCGCCGACCATGGTGTTGAGCCGGGCCGCGTTCGGCGTCCACGGCAACCGGCTGCCGGCCGTGCTCTCCTGGTTGCTGACCGTCGGCTGGGAGACCGCGCTCACCTCGCTGGCCGTGCTGGCCACCAGCACCGTGCTCGGTGAACTCGGGCTGTCCGGCGGGGCCGGTGCGGTCGGCACCAAGGTGGTCGCGCTGCTCGTGGTCGCGGCGCTGATCATCGCCGGCGGGGTGTTCGGCTTCACCCTGATCATGCGACTGCAACTGGTGATCACCGTCGTCACCGGCGTCCTGACCGTGGTCTATGCCCTGCTGACCCTGGGTCATGTCGACCTCGGTGCGGTGGCGGCGATCCCGGCCGGCCCGGCCCCGGCGGTGATCGGCGCGCTGATCCTGATGATGACCGGGTTCGGGCTGGGCTGGGTGAACGCCGCCGCCGACTACTCCCGCTATCTGCCCCGGAGCGCCAGCAGTGCGGGGGTGGTCGGCTGGACCACGTTCGGCTCGTCGCTGGCGCCGGTGCTGCTGTTGGTCTTCGGCGTCCTGCTGGCCGGCTCGTCGACCGAGCTGAGCGACAACATCGGAGCCGATCCGATCGGCGCGTTGACCACCTTGTTGCCGACCTGGTTCCTGGTGCCGTTCGCCGTGGTCGCCGTGCTCGGGCTGGTCGGCGGGGCCGTGCTGGACATCTACTCCTCCGGCCTGGCCCTGCTCAGCGCCGGGCTGCCGGTGCCGCGTTACGTGGCGGCCGGGATCGACGGGGTGCTGATGATCATCGGCTCGGTCTACATCGTCTTCTTCGCCGGCGACTTCCTCGGCCCGTTCCAGGGGTTCCTGATCACGCTGGGCGTCCCGGTCGCGGCCTGGTGCGGGGTGATGCTGGCCGACATCGCCCTCCGGCGGCGCGACTACGCCGAGACCGAGCTCTACGACCCGGCCGGACGCTACGGCAGCGTCCGCGCGCTGCCGATCGCACTGATCGTGATCGGCACCGCCCTCGGCTGGGGACTGGTCACCAACACCTACGCCGCCGCCCTCGGCTGGCAGGGCTACCTGCTCGGCCCGGTCGGCGGCCGGGAGGGCAGTTGGGCCTACGCCAACCTGGGGGTGCTGATCTCGTTGCTGGTCGGTCTGATCGGCACTCTCGCCTTCGGCCGGAGCGCCGTCCGCGGGCAGGAGTCGGCGTCGAGGTGAGACGTCGATGTGAGGCGTCGGGCCAGGTGTGGGGTCAGACCTGGGATCAAGCGTGGGGTCAGAGTGTCGGGGTCAGGCCGGTTCGAGACCCAGCCCGCGGCGGCCCACGTCGTTCAGCTCGGCCTCGGTGAAACGCCCGGTCCAGGCTGCCTCGTAGTTCTCCGGCGGGAAGTCCGAGGGGCTGTTCCCGGCCAGGAAGGCCGTCCGGACCGAGTCGACGTAGGCCTCGTTCTTGGCACACCAGGGCGCGGCCGGGATGTACATCACGTTGCCCCAGCCCTGCTGGTCGGTGACCGGGGCGACCGCGTGGATCAGGTCGCAGTGCCACCAGACCGAGTCGCCGGGCGCGACGTCGGGGATCGAGGACAGTGCCGGGGACAACAGGGCGTGGAACTTCTCGTTCACCGGGAAGGTGCGGTTCAGCGCGACCCCGCACATGTCCTCGGCGGCCACGTCGTCCAGCAGCGGACGCAGCATCAGATAGCCCATCGCCCTGGGGATGGGGACGGTGTGCAGCACGCCCTGGTCGTGGCGCATCTCGCTCAGCGCCGTCCAGCCCTGGAAGGTGCGGAAGGCCGAGCACATGGTCGAACCCGGGTACTGCGCGGCTTCGGTCCGGTAGGCCGCGTCCCAGGGGTCGTAGGCGGCGACGTCCCCGGCGAACAGATGCCGGAAGTGCTGCTGGTAGCCCTCGGTCATCCACAGATCCAGGGTGCCGGGATCGAGGTGGGTGCCCAGCCCGCCGGAGTCGGTGCCGGGCGGACGGCGGCGCATCCGGTCGGGGTAGAGCGTGTCGCGATCCGGGTCGAACCAGGAGCGCCCCTCGGACTCGTGGCTCCACTGGCTGTTCAGGAACGACTGCACCTCGGCCATCCGGGGCGACTGCCGGGCCTCCATCTGGGCGTGTGACCAGTAGATCGGATAGATCTCGGGCTTGCTCATCTCCAGGGTGTCGAAGAAGTCGTCGGCCGGGCCGCGGTAGTCGTCGAAGAAGTGGTTGGCGTCGACGTAGTCGACCGCACCGCGATCCCAGGTCTCGGCCTGGTCGCGGTCGAAGTGGCCGCGGACGACCGCACAGCCACGTCGCTTCACCAACGCTCGGGTCGCTTCGGGCACGGTGCCCGCGGCCAACTCGGCGAAGTCGATCACCGGCCAGACCTCTTCGCCCCGGCCCCGGGTGGCCTCGATGTCGGCGATCTCGACCCGGATCAACTCCTCCAGCTCGGTGACCACCTCGGCCACCGTCCGGCCCGAGGCCGCGATCTTGGCGCGGATGGCGGCCTTGATCTGCGCGGTGGCGGCCCCGAGGTCGTCCGGTGGGGTCTCCCAGTGCGGCAGCCCGGTCAGCTCGCTGGTCGTCCCGCCGGTATCGGGGGCTGCGGTGGTCGTCATTGATCCTCCGTCGACGGTGAAGTTTCTTACCCCATGTGCTAGCACCCGGGCCGTCGACGACCGCAGCCGGGTCCCCGACAGGGGCGGCTCAGACTGCGTCCACCCGGATCAGCGCCGCGTGTTCGAGGAGCAGTCGCGGTGCTTGCCGTTGCCGGACCGGGCTACGGATGCGTCACCGTTCAAGTTTTGACAGCCGGACGGCGAGATCGTCCACGATGCCGCGACGGACCGCGACCCCCTCGGGGTCGCCGTAGGACCAGGTCACCACGTTGTCGTAACGCCGGACGTAGAACTCGAACCGGCGCCCCGGGGTGACCAACGCGTAGGCCATCCGATCGTTCAGCCACACCTGAGGTGGCCAGGTCCGGGCCCGGACGCCGAATTGCTGCGGCGGATCCTCGAAGGGCGGGAAAGTGAGCTCGACGTTCGAGCAGCGCAGCAGGGCGATCCGTTTGCGCACCAGTTCGGCCCGGGCCTGCTCGGCATCGGCGAACCGGACGCTCAACAGCAGCACCGGCTGCAGCGGCCGGCCGGCTGCTCCGCTCCAGGAGACACCATCCAGCGCGTCACCGGTGGACAACACCGACAGCGGTGCGCAATGACCGGGTTCGCTCCGGACGGCCTTCGCCGGGTCGAGGTCGGCCTGCGCTACCGGCCGACTGAGACCGGGGTGCTCGCTGGGCCGGAAGGTCTGCATCGCCGCTCCCAGGCCGATCTGGCCGATCGGATGCCGATCCAGGACGGCACCCCGGATCCGCAACACCACCGCGGCCTGCAGCGCGAACGACAAGACCGCGAGCAGGACCAGGAGCGTGAGCCTGATCCGTCCCCGTCCCCGTCCGCCCCGCGATCGCGGCGGCGCTACCGAGGGGGACCGTCCGGGCCTCACTTAAAGCGCCGGCGACGCAACGACAGCACGGTGAAGACCACCCAGCCGAGCAGCAGCAGCACACCGACACCGCTCTGCACGCACGCGACCACCGTCACGACCTGCTCGGCCCGCGCTTGCTCCGACCACGGCAGACTGATGCTTCCTGCCCGTCCACTCCCGTCGTTTCCGGCCGCTCGACCACCGCCCGGGCCGCTGCCGCCGAGTCCACCGCCTCAAGCCGAAGATCCACCGCCGGCGCGCGGTGGGACGCGGGTGTTGCGGCCCGGGACGAGGGCCGGGTGGTGACGGCGAGGGGCGCCGCGAGCACGGCGTTCAGGTTCACCAGGTTGGCCAGGCCGACCAGCAGATAGCCGATGGCCCGCACCACCCCGGCGCCGGCCAGCACAGCGGCTGAGGCGAAGGTGGGCAGCAGGTAGCGCTCGTGCACCCGGGTCGGGAAGGCGAAGAAGCAGAAACTCAACACGGTGTAGCCGAACAGGATGGCCAGCGGGTCGCGGCGGACGATCAGGCCGGCGATCACCAGCACCACCGCCACCAGTAGGGCGATCAGGCCGGCCGTGGCCCAGGAGAGACCGAACGGCAGCGACGTGACCCCGAGCGGCGGTCCGGCGTCCAGCAACCAGACCGATCGTCCGGTGCCGATCGTGTCGGCCAGCGGGGGCCGGCCGACCAGGGCCCAGACGTTGAAGGCGTTCGCGCTCAGGACCGGAAAGAGTCGGCTGGTGCCGACCGACTGATCGTAGAACCCGGCCAGGTCGCCCACGAACGGAAGATCGGTCAGGTCGGGACCGGCCAGCGAACGGTAATCGAAGACGGTCAGCAGTCCGAGACCGAGCAGCGCCGGCAGGCCGAGCACCCAGACCAGGCGCAGACCCCGTCGCCGCCCGGCCCGTTCTCCGTCCCGGGCACGGCCGAGCAGTTCGGCTGCCGCCACCACGACCACCACCAGCACCACCAGGACACCCTGGGGTTTGATCATCAGGGCGCAGGCCGCGGCGACCGCCGCGATGGCGTAGCGGCGTCGGCACAGACACAACAGTGCCGCCATACTGAACATGATCAGCACCGAGTCAATCTGACCCCACAGCGCGGAGACGTACCAGATCGGCGGCACGACCGCGACCAGGCCGGCGGCCACCAACCCGACCGAGGGACGGTAGAGGTCACGCCCGAGGAGATAGACGACTCCGGTGGTCACCACGTCGGCCAGCACCGAGGGCAACTTGATCAACACCACGAAGGCGTGCGCCGCCGAACCCCCGACCAGCGCCGAGACCGGGCCGCTCAGCTTGGTCAGCCCGGCCAGCATCAGGATCGACAAGGGCGGATAGTTGGCGTCGGAATCACTGGCGTAGAAGCTGCCCGGCCCGCGCTGGGCGAAGCTCCCGGCCCAGTCGACGAAGTCGTTCATGTCACCGGCGAAGCCGACCCCCGGATAGAGCGCGAAGGCCAGCACCAGCCGTCCGCCGAGAGCCACCAGGAGGACGGTCAGCAGCCCGAACCGTTGTGCGGTCGAAGCCCCATCCGTCCGTGCCATCGTCGCCCCATCTCGTGATGATCGTCATCTCGCGTCGTCGTCATCATGCGCTGATCGCAGGAAGCCGACAGCCGCCGGCCGGGACGTGGGTCTCGACCGGCGGCTGCCGACGTGTCCGGGTCGGTGCCGACCCGGCAGGAGGAACTACTGGAACAGCGCGTTCACCTGGGAGTTGGCGTCCGTCAACGAGGACGGCTGGGCCTTACCCGAGAAGACCGCGTCCATCGCCGGCGTCATGATGCCGTCGATCTCGGAGGCGTGATCGGTGATCGGGAACAGGAAGGTGGTCTTGTCCGACACCTGGTTGGTGAACGGGGACACGTCGACGCCCTTGGCCTTGAACGCGGCCTCGGCCTTGTCGGTGCCGCTCGGGATGGCCGGGAACACGACGCCCTTGGCGCCGACGATGTTCTGGCAGTCCGGCGGACCCGAGGAACTCGACCCACTTGGCTGCGGCCGGCTTGTTCTTCGAGCCGACCCAGATCGAATCGGCCAGACCGTTGTACATGCTGGCGCGCTTACCGCGACGGGCCGACCGGCGTCGGGGCGATACCGGTGGTCGACGCCCTTGTAGCTGGTACATCGAGTTGATCTGCCAGGAACCGTTGGTGATCATGGCGTACTTGCCCGCGCCGTAGAGATCAGCCGAGGACTGGCTGGTGACGGCGGCGAGGCTGGGCATGTAGCCCTTCTGGATCAGGCCGCTGAACCAGCCGATGGTGTTCTGGAAGTTCGGCCTGGTCGTAGTTGTAGTGATCGCCCCAGGGGTTCTTGTTGGTGTAGCTCCAGCCGTTGGAGCCGGTGTACATGCTCCACTGGGTCTGTCCGTTGCCACCACCGGAACCGCCGTCGAGGCCGAGGCCGTAGACCTTGACCTTGGTCTTGTCGAAACCGGCCTCGTCGCCCGCTTGCCGTTCTGGTCAATGGTCAGGTGGGCGATGGTCTTCTCGTAGGTGCCGCCGTCGGTCGGGTTCCAGGTCAGCGAACCGCAGCTGGCTCGCCGGACACCCGGCCGTCGTCGGTCATCTTCTTGTTGTAGAAGAGGGAGATGGTGTCGAAGTCCTTGGGCAGGCCGTAGCGCTTGCCGTCCTCGCCCTTCCACAGATCGGCCAGACCGGGCTGGTACTTGTTGGTGTCGAAGTTGTCCTTGGCCAGGGTGTCGTCCAGCGGCACCAGCTGCTGCTGGGTGACGAACTCCGGGTACTTGCTGAGGTGGTCGGTGAACACGTCGGGCGCGTCACCGGCCACGAACCCGTTGGTGATCTTGGTCCAGTAGTCGTCCCAGGCGTACTGGCTGATCTTGACCGTGACGTTGGGGTTGGCGGTGTGGAACGCGTCGGCGCAGGCCTGGTAGGCCGGCAGCTGGTTGGTGTCCCACAGCCAGTAGTTCACGGTGCCGGTGGCGTTCGAGGTGTCGATCGCCCCGCCACTGGCGTCGGCGTCGCCGCCGGCCGAGGTGGAGCCGCCACTGCAGGCAGTGACGGTCAGGCTGAGGGCGGCCACGCCGATCAGCGCAGCTCCCAGCTTGTTTCGGAAAATTGCCATCGTCGGCAGATCCTTTCGGTTGAGCGTTGCCCGAGGCCGGTGATGATGCTGGGATCGGTACTGACGGCTGTCCCCAGAAAGGCAGCGTCAGGTCGTGGGGCGGCCTGCGGCCGCGGCGCGGCGCTTACTTCATGCCGGAGAAGCCGATGCCGTTGATGATGCGTTTGGCAAAGGCGAAGAAGACGATCAGAAGAGGTAGAGCAGCGACCAGGGTCGCCGCCATCAGGCCGGCCCAGTCCGGACTGCCGGCGCGCGGTCTGGGACTTGAAGACGCCGAGCGCGACGGTGAGCACCCGGGTCCTTCACTTCCGCCGACCAACAGCGGCCAGAGGTATTCGTTCCACATGTTGATGAACGTGAGGATGCCCAGCGTGAACATCGGCGCGGTGCTCATCGGCAGGATGATCTGGAAGAAGATCCGCCAGTGCCCGGCGCCGTCGAGCTTGGCCGCCTCTTCGATCTCCTTGTTGATCCCGAGGAAGAACTGACGCAGGAAGAAGATCGCGAACGGGGTCATGAAGAAGTACGGCGCGACCATGCCCGGCGAACGTGTTGATCAGCCCGAGGTTCTTGATCAGGATGAAGTTGGGCAACATGGGTGAAGATCGGCGGCACCATCAGGGCGGTCAGGAAGACGAAGAAGACAGCGTCCGGCCGGGCCACTGCAGCCGGGCGAAGGCGTAGGCGGCGAGGGCGCTGAAGAACACCTGTCCGAACGTGGCGACCGACGGAGAAGATGACCGAGTTACGCAGATAAAGGATGAAATTGAGCGATGCCCCGGAGCCACCCTGGGCGATCGACTCGGCCGGCGTGGCCAGACCGAACACCCGCTTGAAGGCGCCCAGGGTGGGGTCGGCGGGCAGCAACGATCGCTTGGTGGAGAACAGCGAGCGGGTGTTGGAGAAGCGCGGTCCGGAGCGATCCAGTAGAACGGGAAGACGGTGATCAGGATCAGCACCACCATGCACGGCCCAGGCGAGGACACGACCCGGATTGATCGGCTTGCGGTTCTTGCCCGGCGCAGTCGAGACGGCGCCGGCTTCGACAGTTGCGGTAGCCACGGGATTCCTTGTCTGTTTCTGCTCAGGAGAGGTCTGAGTCGCCGGCGCGGAGCAACCGGAGCTGGATGAGGGCGACGACGGCCAAGATGATGAACAAGATCATCGAGATCGCGCTGGCGTAGCCGAACTGATACTGGCCGAAGGCCTTCTGGTAGATGTAGTACTGGATCACTCGACTGGCGTTGACCGGCCCACCTCGGGTGGTGACGGCCACGGTGTCGAAGATCTGGAACGAGCCGGTCACGGTGATCACCAGCACCAGGGCCAGGATCGGCCGCAGCAACGGCAGGGTGATCCGCCAGAACGAGCGCCATTCGGTGCTGCCGTCGACGGAGGCGGCCTCGTAGACGTAGGTCGGGATGGTCTGCAACCCGGCGAAGACCAGCAGCGCGGTGTAGCCCATGTAGACGCCAGACGTTGACGATCGCGATGGTCGGGATGGACCAGAAGCCGTCGCCGAAGAAGGCGACCCGGTCGCAGACCGATGAAGTTGAGGAACTGGTTGCACGATGCCGATCTGGTAGTCCATCATCAACGACCAGACCATGGCCGCAACGACGTTGGAGATCAAGAACGGCAGCAGCAGGAGACCGCGCACGATCGTGGACTGCGTGAGCCGCTGCATCAGCACCGCGATACCGACGGCGAGAATGGTCTGCAGGCCGATGTTGATCAGCACGTACTCGACGGTGACGGCGAGCGAGTTGTAGAACAGCGGATCCTGGAACAGCCTCACGTAGTTGTCCAGGCCGATGAACCTGGGCGTGCCCAGCAGGCTGTAGCGGGTGAAGCTGAAGTAGATGCCCCGGATGGTCGGGTAGAGATAGAAGACCAGGAACCCGATGGCGGCCGGCAGGATGAAGATCAGGGCCATGCCGAGATCGCTTCCGCCGCCGGGCCGTCGCTCCTTGGTCGGGGCCTTGGTGCTCTGGACGACCTCCGCAAACTTGGCCGCGGGCACCTCAGTGGACTGCGCGCTCACTGGCGATCTCCTTCGATCGGCTGAAAACTGCTCTGGACATGCGGCCCGCTTCTCCCAGGTGATTCACAGGCTCTGCACGGCCTGGGATTGGGTTACGCGGGTAGATCGAATACTTGCACCTCGCTAAACTTCGCGCAAGACCACCGCGCCACCTTTACCGATTCGAGATGATCCGGTAGGAAGAACCGTTGGGTGTAGGCCGGAGCACTGGCGGCCGCTGGAGTCAGGAGAGCGCCATGAGCCGGGGCAGAGAGGCCGCCCGACCGGACCGCGGACCAGCGGGACGACCGGTCACCCGCAACGATGTCGCCCGTCATGCCGGGGTCAGTACGGCCGTGGTCAGCTACGTCGTCAACCGCGGTCCGAAGAAGGTGTCAGCGGCGACCGAAGAGCGGGTGCGGACCGCCATCCAGACCCTGGGGTATCAGCCGAACCTGACGGCCCGTGCGTTGTCCAGCGGTTCGACCCAGACGTTCGGGTTGATCGTCCGGACCTGATCAACCCGTTCTTCGCCGAGTTCGCCTTCGCGATCGAGAAGGCAGCCAGCCTCCGCGACTACACCATGCTGGTCGCCCACTCCGACGGCGGCCCGGCCACCGAACGACGCCGGATGGCCGAACTGGAGGCGCGCCAGGTCGACGGGCTGCTGCTCTCTTCCGTGTTGACCCGGGCCGAACTCCAGACCTGGGCCGACCTCCGCAGCGCCGATGCCGGTCGGCGCCGACCCGAGACGGTGCTGCTCGACACCGCTGACCCCATCCCGGGCCTGATCACCGTCGGACCCGGGTTCACGGCGGCAGCACAGCGGGGCGTTCGCCATCTGATCGAACACGGGCACCAGCGGATCGCCCTCCTCACCGGAAGCACGGACGATTTCGCGACCGAGGCCCGCGAACGCGGCTGGTTGGCGGCCCTGCAGCAGGCCGGCCTGTCGCCGGAACCGGTGCTGCGCGGCGGATACACCCGTGAATCCGGTTATCAGCTCGCGCGCACGATGCTGAGCGCCCCGCACCCACCCAGTGCCGTGTTCGCGATCTCGGACCTGATCGCCATCGGAGTGCTTCGTGCGGCCCATGAACTCGGGGTCGGCGTCCCCGACGATCTGGCCGTGGTCTCCTTCGACGGTTCCCGCGAGACCGAGTACAGCTGGCCGCCGCTCACCACCGTCCGGCAACCCATCGAGGCGATGGCCGCGGCCGCGGTGGAACTGATGCTGAACCCCGACCGACAGCCCGGTCCCACCCATCACACCTTCGAGAGCCCCCTGATCGTCCGACGTTCCTGCGGTTGTGCTCCGAGCGCTTCATTCGTTCAGCAGACCGGCGAGCCCAGCCGCTCGGCGACCCTTCGGTAACGGAGCCGGGTCGCCGCCGGATCCTGCTTCGGTCCGTGACCGCTCAGACCGCGTCCACCCGGATCAGCACCGCGTGTTCGGGCAGCAGCGACGGCGGTTGCAGACCGAGAGAGGCCAACGCCCGTCCGCTCAGTTCGACCCCGTCGGCCCACCAGGCGGGCAGCCGGGTGCCGCGGCCGTGCTCGATCCCGATCGGGACACCGCTGACCCGGTAGCGTCGATCGGGATCGAGACCGGGCAGCCGGAAGCTGCCGACGTTGGTGACCTCGGAGCGTCCGATCGAGGCCAACTCGAACAGGGCCCGACCACGGTCGGGGGCGACCACCCCGCTGACGGTGAAGGTGGGGTCCGGATGGTCGACCCGGACCAGTTCGCCGCCGAACAACAGCTCCCGCTGGTCCTTGTAGAACGCGATCCACTCCGACAGCTCGGCGAACTCCTGCTCACTCGCCTGGGTCAGATCCCATTCCACCCCGAGGTGACCGAACACCGCCGAGGCGCCCCGGAAGGACAGATCGTGCACCCGGCCGGTGGTGTGGGAGCGGCCGGAGGCGATGTGGGAGCCCATCAGCTCCGGCGGGATCAACTGGGTGGTCCACCGGTTCATCTGCTGACGCTCCAGCGGGTCGATGCAGTCCGAGACCCAGACCCGGTCGGTCTGGGCCAGCACGCCGAGATCGACCCGGCCGCCCCCGGACGAACACGACTCGATCTCCAACCCCGGATGGAGTTCCTTCAGCTCGGCCATCAGGGCGTAGCAGGCGGCGGTCTGCGCGTGCACCCCCGGTTCTCCGCCGGGCTGGGTGCCGGCGTCGACCAGATCGCGGTTGTGGTCCCACTTGATGTAGCCGATCGGGTACTCGCTCAGAAGCGCCGAGATGGCGTCACGGATGTAGGCGTAGCACTCCGGGATGCCCAGATTGATCACCTGCTGGTGACGCCCCTCCGGCGGCAACCGGTCGCCGGTGGCCATGATCCAGTCCGGGTGGGCGCGGGCGACGTCGGAGTCGGGATTGATCATCTCCGGCTCGAACCAGAGGCCGAACTGCATGCCGAGGTCATTCACCCGCTCGATCAGCGGGCTCAGACCGTCCGGCCAGACGTCGGCCGAGACCTGCCAGTCCCCCAGGCCGGCGTGGTCGTTGCGGCGGGCGCCGAACCAGCCGTCGTCCAGCACGTAGCGCTCGATCCCCAACTCGGCGGCCCGCTCGGCCAACGCCACCAGCTTGGTCAGGTCGTGGTCGAAGTAGACCGCCTCCCAGACGTTCAGGGTGACCGGCCGCTGCCGGTCCGGATGCTGCGGTCGGCTGCGCAGGTAGTGATGGAAGCGCCGGGCGACCGCGTCCAGCCCGAGCCCGTAGCTGCCGTAGACCCACGGCGAGGTGTAGCTCTCGCCGTGGCCGAGCACGACCTCGCCGGGCAGCAGGAGTTCACCGCCGCCGAGCACCTGGACACCGCTGAACAGCCGCTCGGCGTAGTGGGTGTGGTTGCCGCTCCAGCCGGTGTGCAGCGCCCAGATCTCGCCGTCGGCGAAGCCGAAGCCCGGCGTGCCGAGGTGCAACAGGGTCGCGGCCTCGGTGCCGGTCCGACCCTTGCGTCCCTCGCGCAGATGGGTGCCGACCACCAGCTCGGAACGCTGCGGCACCCGCTCCTTGCTCCAGCGGCCGGCGAAGTCGAGCAGTTCGCGGGCCTGGCCCGGCACCGGTAGCGCCAGCACCAGATCGTCGACCTGATAGCCGTCCGCACCGGTGTTGGTGACGCGTGCGTTGGCCCGCAGCGCCCCGCCGGGGAGCAGTTCGAGGACCAGATCGAGCTGCAGCCCGGACTGATCGGCCACGGCCCGGACCTCCAGCAGCCGGCCCGAACTGACCGCCTCGGCGTCGGCGGCGACCGGCTCACCGTCCAGCAACACCCGCTCGCTGACGAACCACGGCGACCAGTCCCGGCCGGCGCGCGATCCGCTCAGCCCCGGCCGGCCGACCCAGCCGGTCCGGGCCTCGGGGACGAGTGAGCACCGGACCACCTGGTCGACGCTGTTCTGCTCGACGGACGGCTGCTGGGCCAGGGCCACCTGGGCGAAGGCGGCCGGATCGAGGTCACCGAGATCGGCACCCCAGTGCACGATCGCCGGCAATCCGCCGGCCGAGACGTCGATCAGGACAGCCACTCCCCCGGCCTCGTCCCGCAGGACGATCCGGGCGTCGGCGGGGTCTTGGGCAGGCATCGCTGTCGGTGGTCCGTTCCTCGTGGTCGGGCGGCGGCGTACTCATCGGTGCAGGATCAGTCGATCGGCCGGCTCAGCCGAACACCGGCAGCAGCAGTCGGGTGGGATGGTCCGGCCCGTGCAGCACCTCGGTCCGGCCGGCCCGGGTGTGGACGGCGTCGGCGATCGGCTCACCGGTCTGGTGGTTGCGGACGTAGTTCGGCATCGCACCGCCGCTGACCTGGACCCGGATCCGGTGTCCGACCCGGAACCGGTGCGCGGTCGGCCACAGGGTGAGGTCGACCCGGCGGGTCCCGAGGTCGTCCAGTACCGGCTCGGAGTCACGCAGCCGGATCAGCTTGTCGGTCACGTTCAGCGAGCGTCCGCCCTGGTCGACGTCGCAGACCCGGACGAAGACGTCGGCGTCGGGGAAGGCCGTCCGGACGAACACCTGGGCCCGGATCTCGCCGATCACGTCGAGATCGTCGGCCATCGGCGCGCTGGTGTAGATCAACACGTCCGGTCGGCGTTCGATCTCGGCGTTGTCCTTGGCGCCGGCCCCCACCACCAACACCGGGCCGCCGACGGTCGGGGTCGGGTCGGCCGGGTCGTAGACGAAGCCGCGGGCCCCGGTCTCGGCCTCGCCCGGCCCGACCATGCCGTCCACTCCGAGCGACCAGGACTGCTCCGTGGTCGGCACCGGCCAACGGTCGAAGTCGAGCCAGCGCTTCGCGCCCTGCAGGAAGATCCGGACCGGCGCCCGCTGCAGCGCCGCCTGGTCGCCGAGCAGGTGGCCCTCCATGAAGCCGAGCTGGTCGCGCATGATCGACGGCACCGAGCCCGGCTGGCCGTGATACCAGGGCCCGACGGTGAGCCGGGCCGGCACGCCCGCCTCCTGCAGCCGGACGAAATCGCGCAACTGCCGGTCGCAGAACAGGTCGTACCAGCCGGTGATCATGCTGACCGGCGTGGTCAGTTGCTCCAGGGTCTCGTCGTTGGCGAACGGGGCCCAGTAGTCGTCGCCGGGCTCGCTGTGGTCGACCACGTCGGAGAAGAACGAGAGCCGCCGGCCGAGGGCGGCGTCGTCGATCTCACGGACGGGCAGGGTGGACATCGACTGCTGCGTCCGGCGCATCTGCCGGGCCCGGGCCAGCGGCGAGGGATGCTCGGCCTGGGTGCCGATCAGGGTGGCCCAGAGCACCACGCTCAGCAGTGACATCGAATCCCCGGGATAGAACGACGGCCCGAACGACGACGTGGTGATGGCCAGCGCCATCGCCGACAGCGGCGGATCGGCGTAGGGCCCGATCGCCCACTGGGTGTGGCCGAGGTAGCTCGACCCCGCCGTCCCCACCCGGCCGTCGCACCAGGGCTGCGCCCGCAGCCAGGCCAGGGTGGCCAGGCCGTCGGACTTCTCGTGGTGGAACGGTTCGAACTCACCGCCGGAACCGAACACACCACGGACGTCCTGGATCACCACCGCGATGCCGCGGCGGGCCAGCAGGCCCCGTAGGCCACGCTCATCAGGCCGGTCTTGTCGTACGGGGTCCGGATCAGCACCACCGGGCCCCGGTCGACCCCGACCGGACGGTAGACGTCGGTGGCGAGACTGACGCCGTCGGACATCTCGACCGGGGCGTCCGGACTGAGGACGACCTTCGGATATCGGCCGGCCGGCAGGCCGAGCGCACGCTCCAGCGCCGGGCCGGCCAGATTGAGCATGCCGGCTTTGATCTTGTTCGCACCTGGATCGGACTTCGTCGCCACACATCTTGACTACCACGCGGCTCCGACAGTCCCGCCGACCAGGCCCGGGCTGACCCGGTGGTCAACCGCGGGGCAGCCGGGCCGGATCCCAGTCGAGCAACCGGACGGCGGTGTCGAAGGCGTACCGGTCGGTCATCCCGGCGACGTAGGCGACGGCGAGCCGGACCGCCTCCGGGCTGCCGGGATCCACCTCGCTGCCCGGCTCGGGCCACTCGGCAGGCCGCCGGGCGAAATAGTCGACGAGGCCGCGCAGCACCGCCACCACCGCCCGGGACTGGGCCAACGACTCCTCCCGGACGTAGATCCGCTCGTAGTTGAAGCGCCGCAACGCGGCCAGCGCGCCGGCCCGTTCGGGGTCCATCCCGACCTCGCCGGTCCGGTCGATCACGGCCACCACGGCCCGGACGAAGGTGTGCAGCTGCGCCCGCCGGTCGGCCCCGCAGATCTCGCTCACCTCCGGCGGCAGCTCACCCAGGTCGACGATGCCGGCGTGCGCGGCGTCCTCCAGATCGTGGGCGCAGTAGGCGATCCGGTCGGCCCAGCTGACGATCTCGCCCTCGACGCTGCCCGGGGCCGGTCGCGACCAGGAGTGGTTGCGGATGCCGTCCAGCGTCTCGGCGCACAGGTTGAGCCCGGTCAGCACCACGTCGGCACCCCACGGACCGTGGTCGTAGCCGCCGGGCAGGTAGGGGTCGAACGCGTCCTCACTGGCGTGCCCGCCGGGGCCGTGACCGCAGTCGTGACCCAGCGCGATCGCCTCGGTCAGAGCGACGTTGACTCCGGCCGCGCGGGCGATCGAGGTGGCCACCTGAGCGACCTCGAGGGCGTGGGTGAGCCGGGTCCGCTGGTGGTCGGTCGGGTGGACGACGACCTGGGTCTTGCCGGCCAGCCGGCGGAACGCGGTGGAGTGGACGATCCGGTCCCGGTCGCGCTCGAAGCAGGTGCGCTCCGGGTCGGGTTCCTCCTCGACCGCCCGGTTCCCGGCGCCGAGCGCGAAGCTCGATCCGGGCCGGAGCGTCTCCGCCTCCCGCTGTTCCCGCCGCTCCCGGTCGACCACCGGCGCCGGTCCGACCCGCGCGTCGGAGCCCGCGTGCGCCCGGACCAGTTCATCGCCGGCACGCCCCGGACCGGCATGGCCGGCCATCGTCTCGGCCCAGGCCCGCGCCCGCTCCGAGATCTGCCCCGGGATCTGCCCCGGGATCTGCCCCGGGATCGGCCCCGGAGTCGGCCCGGGGAGCGGCGGCTGGGTCACGACGAGCGAGCCTAACTGCCACGATGGGGACGTGGGAGCGCACCGAGTGGAGTTGTTGAGCGAGGACCGGGTCGCCGAACTGCGTGACCGTCCGCTCACCTACACCGAGGTCGGTGCCACCTCGGGCGAACTGCCGCCGGGATGGCGGCACCAGGACCGCTCCCGGGTGATCGGCACCGGGCCAGCCCTGTTCGCCGAGGCCGGCGAGCAGGTGTGGCGGTGGCAGGTGCAACTGGGCGCCGGGCTGCGGGTCCGGGCCGAGGCCGAGCGGGTCGAGCCGGACGCGGTGGTCGAGGTCGGGTTGGGGGTCGGTCCGGTCCGGTTCTGGGCGCCCTGCCGGATCGTGGCGGTGGTGGACGAGCCGGATCGGCGGGGTTTCGTCTACGGCACGTTGCCCGGGCACGCGGAGGTCGGTGAGGAGTCGTTCTGCGTCACCCTCGACGCCGACGACGTGGTCCGGGTGCAGATCCGGGCGTTCTCCCGGCAGGGCCCGCTCTGGGCCAGATTGGCCGATCCGGCCATCACCTGGATCCAACACCGGGTCGCCGGCCGCTATCTGCACGCCCTCGACTAGAACGCGCCTCCGGCTGCACTGCAGAGCGGCTCAGCCGCCGGAGACGCCGACCTCGGCGTGGGCCAGATCGAGGTCGAGACCGGAGGTGTCGTCCAGCCAGCCCTCGGGCAGCGCCACCTTGTCCCGCGGCGAGCCCTGCCGGCCGCGGGCCTGGCCGAGCTCGGTGACCGGGAAGGCGACGTCCGGATCCAGCTGGCTCAGCTGGGCGTCCAGCTCGGCCAGTGAGTTGATCATGGCCAGCCCGCGACGCAGTTCGCCGCCGACCGGGAACCCCTTGAGATACCAGGCCATGTGCTTGCGCAGATCGGCGCAACCACGCTGTTCACCCATCAGTTCGGCCAGCAGTTCCGCGTGCCGCCGGATCATCACCGACACCTCACCCAGGCTGGGCAGCGTCCGGCTCGGCACCCCGGCGAACGCGTCGGCCAGATCGCGGAACAGCCACGGCCGGCCCAGGCATCCGCGGCCGACGACGACCCCGGCCACGCCGGTCCGGGCCATCATCGCGAGCGCGTCCGAGGCCTCCCAGATGTCGCCGTTGCCGAGCACCGGGATGTCGACTTCCTCGACCAGGGCAGCGATCGCGTCCCAGTCGGCGACGCCGGAATAGGCCTGAGCCGCGGTCCGGCCGTGCAGGGCGATCGCCGCGCAACCGGACTGCTCGGCGATCCGGCCCGCGTCGAGATAGGTCAGATGGTCCGCATCGATGCCCAGCCTGGTCTTGCAGGTCACCGGCACCCCGTACCGGCCGGCGGCCTGCACGGTGGCGGTCAGGATCTGCTCCAGCCGGCCGCGTTTCCAGGGCAGCGCCGCTCCCCCGCCCTTGCGGGTCACCTTGGGCACCGGACAGCCGAAGTTCAGGTCGACGTGTCCGACGCCGTACTCGTTGCACAAGATCTCGGTGGCCTGGCCCATGATCACCGGATCGACGCCGTAGAGCTGCACCGAACGGACGGTCTCGATCGGGTCGAAGACGAGCATCTCGGTGGTCTTGCGGTCCCGTTCGACCAGCCCGCGAGAGGTGATCATCTCGCAGACGTAGAGCCCGGCGCCCTGCTCGCGGCAGAGCCGGCGGTAGGCCGCGTTGGTGATGCCGGCCATCGGGGCCAGCACTACCGGGGTCGGCACCTCGAGTTCGCCCAGGCGGAGCGGTTCGGCACGGGTCTGCAGATCGGTCATAACGGTCCCCGAGCCTACCCGGGCGTCCCCGGGCCGGGGTTCATCCGACCAGGGCTGATCGAGCCGGGGACGATCGAGCCAGGGACGATCGAGGAGTCGTCGGTCTCGTAGGCCGAGGGCTCGTCGATGGCCAACGACAGCAGTGGGACGACGGTGACCTTCGACTCGTAGCCGCCCAGGGCCCGTCGGTACGAGCCGACGTCGGCCCACCGGGTGGCCAGCGTCCACAAGCTCGGCTCGTCGACGTTGCGCCCGAGATCCGCACTCAGGAACCCGTCCCTGGTCGCCAGCACGGCGATCGCGGCCTCGGCCTGCCCGCGGAAGCCGGCGGTCTGCGGTTCGTCGACCCGGAACCGGCTGATGGCGATCATGGCTTCAGCCTGTCACCCCGACCATCCGGCGGTGCGAGACTGGGACGGTGAGCAGTCCCGAACCGTCTCCGTTGCGCTCGCAGGTCGTCCGGGTGAGCCAGCCGCTGCTGGCCCGACTGCAGGCGATGCCCCGCGGCCTGTTCATGCTCGGCTGGCTGGTGCTGGTGGCCGCCACCGTGTTCGCCCCGATCGGGGTCGCGCTGCCGGCCGCGATCCTGGTGGTGGTCGCGATCGGCTGGCTGACCTACTTGTCCTGGCCGTTGCTGCCGGGCAACGCCCGCGCGCTGCGGGTGGTGGTGCTGATCGTGCTGATCGCCCTGGTGGTGGCCCGGTTCAGCTGACCTGGTCAGAGCCGGCATGGTCAGAGCCGGCATGGTCAGAGCCGGCATGGTCGGGGCCGGGGGGCCGATGGTCGGACAGCTGGTTCGGCACCGCGCCGCCGTAGCGCCGGTCACGGTCGACGTAGAGCTCGATCGCCCGCCACAGGTCCCGCCGGTCGAAGTCGGGCCAGAGCCGGTCCAGGAACACCATCTCGGCGTACGCGCTCTGCCAGACCAGGAAGTTCGACGTCCGCTGCTCACCGGAGGAGCGGACGAACAGGTCGACGTCGGGAATCTCCGGCTGGTAGAGGAAGTGCCGGAACCGCTCCGGGGTGATCCGCTCCGGGTCGAGCCGGCCCGCGGCGGCCTGCCGGGCGATCTCGCGGACGGCGTCGACGATCTCGGCCTGACCGCCGTAGTTGACGCAGAACTGCAGCGTCAGCACGTCGTTGTCGCGGGTGCGCTCCTGGGCGTCGGTCAGTTCGTTGATCACGCTGCGCCACAGTCGCGGCCGGCGGCCGGCCCAGCAGACCCGGACGCCCATCGCGTCCAACTGCTCCCGGCGGCGGCGGATCACGTCCCGGTTGAAGCCCATCAGCCAGCGCACCTCGTCCGGTGAGCGGCGCCAGTTCTCGGTCGAGAAGGCGTAGGCCGACAGGTACTTCACCCCGATCTCGATGGCCCCCTCGATCACGTCGAACAGCGACGCCTCACCGGCCGAATGACCCTCCGTCCGGGGCAGGTTGCGCGACTTGGCCCAGCGTCCGTTGCCGTCCATCACGATGGCCACGTGCCGGGGCAGCTTGACGGCCGGGACAGCCGGCGGCCGGGCCCCGGAGGGATGCGTGGCCGGCGGGTCGGGACGGCGTCCGTGCGCGGTGCCGACCCGGATCGCATCAGTCGGTTTCTTGGCCACGTCAGCGACAATAGCCAGGTGCCGACCTACCGCGATGAAGCCGTCGTGCTGCGCACCCACAAGTTGGGCGAGGCCGACCGGATCATCACGCTGCTCTGCCGGCACCAGGGCAAGATCCGCGCCGTGGCCAAGGGGGTCCGGCGGACGACGTCGAAGTTCGGCGCCCGGCTGGAGCCGTTCAGCCACATCGACGTCCAGCTGGCCACCGGGCGCACCCTCGACATCGTCACCCAGGTGGTCTCGATGGACGCCTTCGGTGAGCACCTGATCGACGACTACGGCCGCTGGACGGCCGGCCAGGTCATCGTCGAGACCGCCGACCGGTTGGTGGCCGAGGAGCGCGAGCCCGCCCTGCAGCAGTTCCTGCTGTTGGTCGGGGCGTTGCGGGCCCTGGACACCGGCACCGCCGACGGCCCGAAACCGGCCGGGCTGATCCTGGACTCCTATCTGCTCCGGGCCATGTCGGTGGCCGGTTATGCGCCCTCCTTCTCCGACTGTGCCCGGTGCGGTCTGGTCGGGCCGCATTCCTCGTTCGCGCCGGCCGCCGGCGGCGTGGTCTGTGAACAGTGCCGGCCGGCCGGGGCGGCCCGGCCCGGGGCGCCGACCCTGGCCCTGCTCAGCGCCCTGCTGGAGGGTCGCTGGGAACAGACCCGAGGCGCCGATCTGCACACGATGCGGGAGGCCAGCGGGATCGCCGCCGCCTACACCACCTGGCATCTGGACCGGAACCTCAAATCTCTGGCCCATGTCGAACGCTGACCGGCCGGTCTGGGTCGGCTCCCGTCCGCCGCGAAACGGAGCCGGAGTGAGCGGCGCCGGAGCGCGACGGGCCGGGCTGGTGGTGGCGGTGGTGCTGTTGGTCGCCCAGCTGGTGCTGGTGGCCGCACCCGGCGTCGTGGTGAGCGTGATCGCCCGCCGGGCCGCCGACGGCGACACCTCCGGCGGCTCAGGAAATTCCGGCGGGTCAGGGAGCTCGGGTGGAGGTCAGCGGTCGACCACGGCCGGCAGCAACGGCGCCGGCGACCCGTACTTCACCGACTACGGGGCCGGCGGCTACGACGCACTGAAGTACGTGGTCAGCGTCCGCTGGGATCCCGACTCCGAGACTCTCAGCGGCTACACCACCATCCAGGCCCGGGCGCTGCAGCGGCTGACGTCGTTCTCCTTCGATCTCGCCCTGACCGCGAGTGAGGCCCAGGTGGACGACACCCCGGCCGCGGTGCGGAAGTCCGGCTTCCAGGATCTGGTGATCACCCCGGCGCAGCCGATCGAGGCCGGTGCAGTCTTCACCACCCGGATCGCCTACTCGGGGCAGCCCGCCTCGATCAGGCGAGGCTCGATCGCCCCGTTCTCCGTCACCAAGGACGAGGCCCTGGTGGCGGGTGAGCCGGAGAGTTCGGCCTGGTGGTACCCGGCGAACGACCACCCTTCTGACCCGGCCCTGTTCGAGACCTACGTCCGGGTGCCGGTCGGCTGGCAGGCGGTCAGCATCGGCCGGCTCGCCGGCACCAGCACCACCCCGGCCGGTGGCCCGGATGCGTTCTCGACCTGGCACTGGATCTCCGACCGGCCGTCGGCCACCTATCTGAGCTTTCTGGCCGTCGGTCACTTCGAGCTGCAGCAGGGCACGGCCGGCGGGCGGCCGTTCGTCTACGCCGTCTCCAGCGAACTGTCCGCCGCCGACCGACGGGCCGCTTTCGCCCAGCTGCAACGGACCCCGGCCGTCATCGGCGTGCTGGAGTCGATGTTCGGGACCTACCCCTTCGACGCGATCGGCGGCATCGTCCCGGCCGGTCGGCTGGCCTTCGACGGCCTCGAGGCCCAGACCCGGCCGGTCTATGCCGCCTCGGCGATGACCGACGGCGACGCGAGCCAGTTGCTCTCCCACGAACTGAGCCACATGTGGTTCGGCGACAACGTCACCGTCTCGGCCTGGAACGACATCTTCGACAACGAGGCGTGGGCCTCGTTCGGGGCCTGGGCCTACGCCGAACGCACCGGCGGCCGCAGCGCCGAGGAGAGCTTCCGCTACGACTACGACCAGCTCGCGAACCGGCCGAAGTTCTGGCGGATCAGCCTGCTCGACCCGGGCGCGGAGCACCTGTTCGACGTCGTCTACTACCGCGGTCCGATGGCCCTGCAGGCCCTGCGCAACCGGATGGGTGACCAGGCCTTCTTCGCGATGGCGGCCGGTTGGGCCCAGCGTCCGGGCGATCGCAGCCTGGAGGAGTGGATGGTCTACGCCCAGTCCTTCACCAACGTCGATCTGGCCTCGTTCTTCCGCGCCTGGATCATCGCCCCGACCGCGCCGCAGCAGACCGCGGCCAACGGCTTCGGCTGATCGGGACGTGCCGGCGCGGCGAGGAGGCGCTCAGCCGGTCGGATAGCGGCGACGTGCCCGGGCGGCGAACGACTCCAGTGCGTGCAGGATCTCGGGTGCCTGCCAGATCCGGTACCGCCTTGCGGCGGGGTTGACCAGGGTGAGGACGCCGGCCTCGGCCAGCAGGGTGATGGCGGTGTCCGCAGCCGGCTGGGAGACCCCCAGCATCGAGGCGACACTCTCTGCGGTGAGGACGGGATGGGCGACCAACTGGTCGACCAGCCGCCAGACACTCGCGTCCGACCGCGCCCGCAGCAGCGAACGCCAGTGTGCCTTCACCGCGGCCACGTCGTCGAGCAACCGCCGGCCGTTGTCGATCGAGGAGAAGGCTGCGGCGTTGAACTGCTCGACGACCGGTTCCGGATCTCCGGCCCGGTAAGCCCCCAGAGCGGCGAAGTAGGCGTCGGTGTCACTCAGCAGCCCGGCCGACACCGGGACCGTCACTCTGCTCGTCACCCCCTTGTTGCGCAGGAGTGCGTGCACCAACGCCCGTCCCGTCCGACCGTTCCCGTCGGTGAAGGGATGAATCGTCTCGAACTGGGCGTGCGCTACTGCGGCCTGGACGAGAGGCAGGCAGATCGACCCGATCGCAGAAGACGACCAGATCGTCGAGCGCGGCCCGGACCCGGGTGTGATGCGGCGGGACGAAAGTGGCCAGGTGTGGCCCGGCGTTGCTGCCACCGATCCAGACCGCCTGCTCTCGCAGCCGGCCCGCCTGATCCGGGTCCGACCCGCCCAGCAACGTGCGGTGCATCCCCAGGATCGCGGTCACCGAGAGATCATCGGCCGCGGCCAGAGCTGCCTGCACCGCAGCGACGTTCCGCACCACCAGGTCGGCGTTGCCGCTCTCCCGGCGCTGATGACCACGATGCCGGGCAAGGTCGGCCTCCAGCTCGGCCAGCGCGAGTTGGCGGGCACCGACCGTCAGGTTCTCGATCTGCGAGGACGAGGCGGACTCCGTCCGCAGCAGGATCGCCGCCATCGGGCCGAGTTCTACCGGGTCACCTTCGACCCTCCTCGGCCCGGCCGCCGGCGACGTGCCCAGGCTCTGGCTCACCTGTTCGTCGAAGCGGCTGATCGCCGCCTGGGCCTCGGCCGCGTCTGCCCACACGGCAGCCGGCAGCGCCAGATCCTGATCGGCGATCCGTGGCGGAAGCGCTGCCCGATAGGGACCACTGGTCAGCCGTCGGGCCCGGTGGGAGAAGCCCCGATCGCTCGCCGGCCGCCACGGGTACTCCTCGTAGTCGACCGCAGGCCAAGGAGTCTCGGCTGTATCCATGGGGTGACGACCTTCTAAGAAAGGTTTAGGTCCCTAACCTTAGCTCAGAACGGGCAGATCGCCGGGTTCAGCGGACCGTACCCTCGCTCAGCCGGCGGTGGTCCGGGCCAGACTGCGGTTCACCGCCGAGGTGACGGCGCGGAGCGAGGCGGAGACGATGTTGGTGTCCAGCCCCACGCCCCAGACGACCTGACTGTCCTCGCCCTCGCCGATCTCGCACTCGACGTAGGCCGCGGCCTGGGCGTCGCCGCCGGCCGAGAGCGCGTGCTCGTGGTAGTCGAGCACCCGGACCCGGTAGCCGAGGCTGGAGATCGCGTCGCAGAACGCCGACACCGGACCGTTGCCCTCGCCACTGACCTGCTGCTGGCGACCGTGGTCGGTGACGGTCGCGTTCACCGAGACGTGGCCGTTGCTGCTGGTGCTGACCCGGTCCAGCCGCAACTCGCCGTCGTTCAGGTAGGTCCGGCTGAAGATGTCCCAGATGGCCGCCGAGGACAACTCGCCGCCCTCGGTGTCGGTCTGGGTCTGCACCACCCGGCTGAACTCGATCTGCAGCCGTCGCGGCGGGTCGAGCCGGTGCTCGCTCTTCAGCAGGTAGGCGATGCCGCCCTTGCCCGACTGGGAGTTGACCCGGATCACAGCTTCGTAGGTCCGGCCGACGTCGTGCGGGTCGATCGGCAGGTACGGCGCCTCCCAGGCCACCTCGTGCAGCCCGACCCCCTGCGCCGCAGCCTCCCGCTCCAGCGCCTCCAACCCCTTCTTGATGGCGTCCTGGTGGGAGCCGGAGAAGGCGGTGTAGACCAGGTCGCCCGCGTACGGATGGCGCGGGTGGACCGGCAGGTTGGTGCAGTACTCCACGGTGCGACGGATCTCGTCGACCGCGGAGAAGTCGATCTTGGGGTCGATCCCCTGGCTGAACAGGTTCAGGCCCAGCGTGACCAGGTCGACGTTGCCGGTCCGCTCGCCGTGACCGAACAGGCAGCCCTCGACCCGGTCGGCGCCGGCCATCAGCCCCAGTTCGGTCGCGGCCACCGCCGTCCCCCGGTCGTTGTGCGGGTGCAGTGAGACGGCGATGTGTTCACGGTTGCGGACGTGCCGGCAGAAGTACTCGATCTGGTCGGCGTAGGTGTTCGGGGTGGACATCTCCACCGTGGCCGGCAGGTTGAACACGATCTCGCGCCCCGGGCCGGGCTGCCAGACATCGGCGACCGCGTTGCAGACCTCGATGGCGTAGTCGGTCTCGGTCTGGGTGAAGATCTCCGGTGAGTACTCATAGCCGAACTCGGTCTCGCCCAGGTACTGCTCGGCGTACTTCATCACCAGCTCGGTGCCCCGGGTGGCCAGCGCCATGCACTCGGCCTTGTCGACCTTGAACACCAGCCGGCGGAACAGCTCGGCGGTCGCGTTGTAGAGGTGGATGGTCGCCGACTTCGCCCCGATCACCGACTGGGCCGTCCGCTCGATCAGGTCCTCCCGGGCCTGGGTCAGCACCGAGATCGTCACGTCGTCGGGGATCTTCCCGCCCTCGATCAGCTGCCGGACGAAGTCGAAGTCGGTCTGGCTGGCCGAGGGGAAGCCGATCTCGATCTCCTTGTAGCCCAGCTGGATCAACAGATCGAACATCCGGTGCTTGCGGGCCGGGGTCATCGGGTCGATCAGCGCCTGGTTGCCGTCCCGCAGATCCGTGCTCAGCCAGCGCGGCGCGTGCTCGATCCGCTTGGTCGGCCAGGTGCGGTCGGGCAGGTCGACCGGCACGAACGGGTGGTAGCGGCGATAGGGCATCGGGCTCGGCTGCTGGACGGGGACGGCCTGCGGGCGGGTGCCGAAGCTGTTCGCCACGCTGCCGGGCTCGGTGCCGGGAGTCTGGTTGCCGGGGGCCTGGTTGCTGGGGGTCTGACCTGAGTCGTTCACGGGTTCCTCGCTGAGTCGGGGTGGATGCCAGCCGGGCGCAGCCGAACTCCGCAGCGAGGATGCCGGCCCTTAGCGGGACTCGCTGCGGCAGCGAAGGAGGAGGCTGAACGAAGCCATGAACGGCAACCTACGCGCCGGGGCCGGTCGTCGCAACCACCGGGGTCGGTGCTCGGCCGGGCGACGCGTTCCGTCGTGTTACGGCCGCCCGTCACACCGAACGCTTAAGGTGGCCGTGTCCAGCCGGGTCTCGACTCGGATCGAAACCATTCGGGGAGACCTCGATGTCCGAAGCCGTCGAACGACACACCTACAGCCGCCGCCGCGCCCTGCTCTTCGGCGCCGGGCTGGCCGGGGCCGCTGCCGGACTCACCGGGCTCAGCGGCTGCGCCGGCGGGACGACGTCGGAGAAGCTGAGCGGTGGATCCTCCGCCGGCAACAACAGCTTCGACGACCTGATCAGCAACGGCATGGTGGCCGACGACGCCACCGTCTCGGGGAACCCCTGGGCGGCCGCGATCAAGCAGCGCGGCACGCTGCGCTGGGGCGGCACCGACGCCGGCCCACTGTTCTCGCTGCTCGACCCGACCACCGGGAAGATCCGCGGCTTCGACGCCGGCATGGTCCAACTGCTGGCCAAGTACATCATCGGCCAACCCACCTACCAGCTGACCCAGACCACCGTCGACACCCGGGAAACCCTGCTGCAGAACGGATCCGTGGACGTCGTGGTCGCCACCTACTCGATCACCGACGCCCGGGCCGAGAAGGTGAACTTCGCCGGCCCGTACTACAGCTCGGGCACCGCCATCATGGTCAACGCCGACAACAACTCCATCACCACGGTTCAGGATCTGGTCGGCAAGAAGGTGATCACCGAGTCCAACTCGACGGCCATCCTGGCGTTGAAGAAGCAGGTCCCCTCGGTGACGCCGATCCTGTTCACCGAGAACGCCCAGTGCGTCGCTGCCCTCAAGCAGGGCCGCGGTGACGCGTTCGTGCTGGACCAGTCGATCCTGCTCTCCACCGCGGTCAAGGACACCAGCGTCAAGGTGGTCGGCGAGCCGTTCTCCTCCGACAACTACGGCATCGGCGTCACCAAGTCCGATGACAACGGGCTGGACTTCGTCAACGCCTGGTTGAAGAAGATGGAGGACGCCGGCACCTGGAAGAAGCTGCTCGACCTCACCGTCGGCACAGTGCTGAAGAACAACGCCAGCCCGCCCGCCATCTCGGCCTGATCCGGCCCGGACCGCGATCGGGCAGAGGCCGCACGGTGCAGATCTTCCTGGACAACCTCGGTGCCTTCGGGCACGCGATCCTGATCACGCTGGCCCTGACCGTGGTCGGGTTCATCGGCTCGATGGTGCTCGGCTCGCTGACCGCCGTCTTCCGGGTCAGCCCGATCCCACCGTTACGGGTGCTCGGCACGGTCTACGTCGAGATCTTCCGGAACATGCCGTTGCTCAGCCTGCTGATCGTGATGGTCTTCGGGCTGCCGGACGTCGGGTTGCGACTGTCGCTGTTCTGGTCGGTCGCGGTGGCCATGATGCTGGTCGGTGGCGCGTTCGCCGGTGAGGCGGTCCGCTCCGGGATCAACGCGGTCCCGGTCGGCAACGCCGAAGCGGCCCGCTCGATCGGGTTGACCTTCACCCAGTCGCTGGCCTTCGTGATCCTGCCGCAGGCACTGGCCGCGATGGTGCAGCCGATCGTCAACGTGTTCATCGGCCAACTGATCGGCTCGTCGCTGGCGGCGGCGATGAACGTGCACGAGATCACCTATCAGGTCTCCTACCTCAACCTGCAGTACGCCGGCGGCCTCGGGCTCTACGCCGTCGCGGCCGCGATCTACGTGATCATGGCGCTGCTCAGCGGCCAGGCCGGCGGCATCCTCGAGCGACGACTGGCGGTGCACCGATGAACCTCGAGCGGGGCGAGCGGTCGGATACGAGCGGCGGATCTCGAGCGGAGCGAGCGATGAGTGTCGAGCGGAGCGAGCGATGAGTGACGCCACCCGGGTGCTGTTCGACGCGCCCGGCCCCCGGGCGCAGGTGCGGATCCGACTGCTGACCGTCCTCTCCGTCCTCGTGCTGGCAGGGATCCTGGCCTTCGTGCTCTACCAGTTCGGCACCCACGGGCAGTTGCAGGCCGAGAAGTGGGTGCAGTTCGGCGAGCTGCCGATCCTGAAGTTCCTGCTCTCCGGTCTGGTCAACACGCTCAAGGCCGCGGCGGTCTCGGCGGTCATCTCGATCCCCCTCGGGGCGCTGTTCTCGGTCCTGCGGCTCAGCCGCAGCCGCTGGGTCCGCTGGCCGGTCGGCGCCTACATCGAGGTGTTCCGCTCGGTGCCGATGCTGCTGTTGATCTATCTGTTCGTGATCGGGCTGCCGGCCGTCGGGGTGAACGTCCCGATCTTCTGGAAGCTGGTGATCCCGATCGTCCTGGGCAACGTGGCGATCATGGCCGAGGTGTTCCGGGCCGGCGTCCGGGCGTTGCCGAGCGGCCAGTTCGAGGCCGGCCAGACGGTCGGCCTGACCTACTGGCAGAACATGCGGATCGTGGTGTTCCCGCAGGCGTTGCGGTTGGTCGTGCCGGCGCTGATCACCCAGTTGGTGGCGCTGATCAAGGACACCACGCTGGGCTACGCGGCCAGCTACTCCGAGCTGATGAAGTCGGCCACCAACCTGACCGCCTACACCGGCTACCTGATCCAGACCTATCTGGTGGTGGCGCTGATCTACGTGGTGTTGAACTTCGCCATCTCGAAGCTGGCCGAGGTGCTGGAGCGGACGATCAACGGCAACAGCAGCCGGCTCCGGATGAATCGGGTCGCCGCTCCGGCAGAGTGAGCCTGTGAACCTCGAGCGGGACCTGTCGGTACGTACGGTCGACGACGCCACGATCTACCCGACGATCCGGGTCGCCTCCCGGCCCGACACCCTGCTGATGGGCGTCTTCGACAAGAACGGGCAGTACGTCGAGGGCACGGCTCTGGACCGGCGGTCCGGTGAGCGGGGCGCACCGATGCCGGCCGGGCTGTTCCCCGACGTCACCGCCGCCGAAGCACCCGAGGCGATCTACGCCGGAACGCTCTACTTCCACTTCGGGCACTTCCTGCTGGAGAGCCTGGCCCGGACCTGGTACGCCGCCCGGCATCCGGAGCTGCCTCTCGTCTGGGCCGGTGCGCACGACTGGCAGACCGCCGAGTTCAGGCCCTGGCAACAAGAGATCCTCGAACTGCTCGGGCTCCGCAACCCGGTGGTCATCGCCGCCGACCCGATCAGGTTCGGCCGGTTGCACGTGCCGGACGTCGGATACCGCTACGACGACACGTTCCACCCCCAGCACGCGCGCTTCCTCGGCCGCTACGTCGGCCCGCCGCAGCAGTCCGGCACCCGGTTGTGGCTGTCACGGAGCCAGGTCGGCACCGACGTCCGCGACCTGAACGCCGCCGCTACCGAACGACGACTGACCGAGGCCGGCTGGCGGGTCACCGACCCCGGCCGATCGACCGTCCGGGAGCAACTGGACCAGCTGAGCCGGGCCGAGGTGGTGGCCGGTGAGGAGGGCTCGGCCTTCCACACCCTGATGCTGCTGCAGGACCTCTCGGACAAACGGTTCGTCGTCTTCCGACGCCACGGGTCCGAACACCGCAACCTGCAGACCATCGGCGACGCCCGAGGGGTGAACCAGCAGTTCCACAGCCTGCGGAACGAACGGGTGCTGAGCGCGGCGGGTCGAGCCGTGACGAAGGTCAGCCCGAACTCGGCCGAGGTTCTCGATCGGTTGGGGGTTCCCGTGCCGGCCCGGCCCTCGGCCCCGGCGGCGAAGTCGACCAGGACCGAGGCCGCCCTGGCCATCGTGCTCGGCCGGCTCGGGCCCGGACGACTGCTGGACGTCGGCACCACGAAAGTCGAGCTGTTACTCGGATCATCGGCCGAAGCCAGGGTCGCCGTCAGCCCGTCGTTCGGCTTCGATCCACGCAGCTACGCCGACACCGGGATCGAGTTCTTCGAACTCGAGCTGGATCGCTACCTCGACTGGTTCGCCGCCGACCAGCCCGCGTTCGACGTGATCAGGATCGCGGCCGAGAACTATCAACAGTTCGTCGACTCGTTCCACACCAGCAAGGGGCTGGCCGGTCCGGACACCACCTGGCTGCTCGGCTGCGGCGACCGGGCAGCCCGGGTGGCCGGCGCGATCCGGCTGACCGAGCCCGGCTTCGCCGTCCGCCGATGGCTGGCCGGGGCCCGGATCGTCTACACCGCGAGTCGTGTTCCCGGCGCGCCGACGACGGCCGCCGAGGCCGGGGAGATCCCGCTGGCCACGGTGAAGCGCCGGCTGCGCCGGACGCCGACCGTCCGATCCCGTTCGATGAGCACCGTTCGATGAGCACCGTCCGATGAACCCGGAACTGCAGCGGCATGCCGTCGTGTCGTGGTTCGAGAGCTACCTGCGGGTGTGTAACCGGCACACCTTCGACGAACTGGACCACTTCCTGGCCGCCGACCTGACCGTGAACGGCACCACGACCACCCGGGCCGGTTACGTCGCCGAGCTGCGCAGCCTGGCCCGCGGCTTCCCCGACTACCGCTGGACCATGCAGCAACTGGTGATCAACGAGGGCTGGCTGGCGGTCCACCTGCTCGGCACCGGCACTCATCTGGGCACGTTCGCGGGTCTCCGGGCCACCGGCCGGCGGGTCCGCAGCGAGGAGTACGCCTGGTACCGGCTGCAGGACTCCGCCATCGTCGAGTTGCGGGACAGCTACGAGCGGGCGGGCCTGCTCGAGCAAATCCGGCCGCGGTACCGCTGAGCCGGGAAGGCTCAGACCGGGTCGGACTGGAGCGTCCGGGCCATCTCGTGCGCCTCCTCCTTCGACCCGGCCGAGGGGGTGGAGCCCCACAACGGACGGCCGTTGGACTCGGGCACGAAGTGGATCGAGATCAGACCGACCACCCCGGCCACCATCAGGTAGACCGCCGGCCACATCAGCCAGTCGGTGGCGTCGACCAGAGCGGTCATCACGGTGTTGGTGGTGCCGCCGAACAGCGACACCGAGACGTTGAAGGCGATCGAGAGCGCCCCGGCCCGCAGCGCGGTCGGGAACAGCGACGGCAAGGTCGAGGGCATCGTCGCGCTGAAACAGATCAACGACAGGCCCATGATCAACAGTCCGCCCAGGATGGCCACGTCGGACTGCTGGCGGATCAACAGGATCGAGGGAATCGACAACACGATCAGGAAGCCGCTGCCGACCCGGGTGATCAGCTTGCGTCCGACCCGGTCGGAGACCTTCCCGATCACCGGGATCAGCACCAGCAGCACAGCCATCACGATGATCTGCAGCACCTCCGAGGTGGTCTCGCCGACCCCGCCGTCGCCCTGGATCCGTCTGATCTCGGGGAAGTAGACCGGGACGTAGGAGGTGAGCATGTAGTTGGTCACGTTCCAGGCCAGCACCAGTCCGACGCAGGCCAGCAGATTCGGCCAGAGCTTGAAGATCTCCTTGTACTGCCCGGAGACCTTCTGCTCCTGCTCCTGGCTCTCGGAGAGCTTCTCCATCTCCAGGTAGGCCGGGGTGTCGGCCAGCTTGGACCGCAGGTAGACCCCGACCAGGCCGAGCGGCAGCGCGATGAAGAACGGGATCCGCCAGCCCCAGCTGAGCAGCTGGTCGGTGCTGAGCACGATCCCGGCCAGCGTCCCGATCGTCGCGCCGACCAGGTAGCCGGTGAACGTGCCGACCTCGAGCAGGCTGCCCAGGAAGCCGCGGCGACGGTCCGGGGCGTACTCGGCGATGAAGGTCATCGCGTTGCCGTACTCGCCGCCGGTGGAGAAGCCCTGCAGCATCCGCAACACCAGCAGCAGGATCGGCGCCAGTGCACCGACAGCGGCGTAGCTGGGCAGCACGCCGATCAGGAAGGTGCTGAGCGCCATCAGGATCATCGTCAGGGCGAGGACCTTGTTCCGGCCGATCCGGTCCGACAGCGGCCCGAGGATCAGACCGCCGAACGGGCGGACGAAGAAGCCGGCGGCGAACAGGACGGCCACCAGGATCCGTCCGGTGGCGCCGGCGTCCGGGGGGAAGAAGACCTTGAGGATGGTGGTCTGCAGATAGCCGTAGACCCCGAAGTCGTACCACTCGGTGATGTTCCCGATCGCGGCCGCGCCGATGGCGCGCCTGACCACGTCAGGCTTGGTCACCGTGATCTCGTCGGCCTGCCAGCGGCGTCGGACGTTGTCCGGACCAAACAAAGCTTTCGTCTCCCTCGTCGTTCGAATGCAGCACAGCAGTTCATCACATCCGGCCGGCGAGCTCGCATTCGACCGGACGGCCACTGTGCCGAAAACGACCGGCAGGGCTCAGAAACCCAACCTGTTCAGGTGTTTGGTGTCGCGCTGCCAGTCCTTGAGCACCTTCACCCGCAGGTCGAGATAGACCGGCGTGCCGAGCAGCGCCTCGATCTGACCACGGGCCCGGGCCCCGACGTCGCGGAGCCGGGCACCCCTCTTACCGATCACGATCCCCTTCTGGGATTCACGTTCCACGATCATCGAGGCGTAGATGTCCAGCAGCGGCCGGTCCTCGGGCCGGTCGGCACGGGGGCCCATCTCGCTGATCTCGACCGCGATCGAGTGCGGCAGTTCGTCCCGGACCCCTTCCAGGGCGGCCTCGCGGATCAGTTCGGCGACCAGCGTCTCCTCCGGTTCGTCGGTGATCTCACCGTCGGGGTAGAGAGCAGGGCCGTTGGGCAGCAGTGCGGTCAGCTCGTCGGCGAGCACCCCGACCTGGTCGTCACCGGTGGCCGAGACCGGGACGATCTGGGCCCAGCTGATGCCGTGTTTCTCTTCCAGGGCTTGGATCGCCATCAGGTGTTCGGCCATCCGCTGCGGCTTGACCAGATCGGACTTGGTGGCGATGCCGACCAGCGTGGGCGGCTTGGGCAGGGCCGCGATCTCGCCGACCAGATAGCTGTCGCCCGGCCCGATCTTCTCGTTCGCGGGTAGGCAGACGCCGATCACGTCCACCTCGGTCCAGGTGGCCCGGACGACGTCGTTGAGGCGCTGGCCCAGCAGGGTCCGCGGCCGGTGCAGCCCGGGGGTGTCGATCAGCACCAGCTGAGCCTCCGGCGTGGTGACGATGCCGCGGACGGCGTGCCTGGTGGTCTGCGGCTTGTCCGAGGCGATGGCGATCTTGGTGCCGACCAGGGCGTTGGTCAGCGTCGACTTGCCGGCGTTCGGCCGGCCGACGAAACAGGCGAAACCGGAGCGGAAGTCCTGCCCGGGTTCAGACATCGCCGGGTTCGCTCTGGTCGGTAGGGCTGTCGGTACTGCTGTCGGTACTGCTGTGGACTGCTGTCGACCAGCGCTCGGACGGCGCCCCGCCCGTCGACCAACCAGACCGGCACCGCCGCTCCCGCCAGCTCGGACAACGCCCGCCGGTCGGCCGTGTTCGGCCCGGTGTCCTCGTCCTCGGTTGCGAGCGCCACCGCCTCCACCCCGGGCGCCCCGGAGGAGACCGACATCGCCACCACCACCGCGATCGCGGACAGGTTCAGCGACGCCAGGGCGACGTTGGTCCCGGCGTAGGTGCGGCCGTCGGTGTCCCGCAGGCACGCCCCCTGGGCGGCACCGGTCCGGGCTCGGGCCGCGGTGGCCAGGGTGATGATCTTCCGATCCTCGGGATCGGTGGGCTCGTCCATCTCGTTCTCCTCAGTGGGCACGGGCGGCCGAGTCCGCGGGGACCTGCTCGCGATCGTGCTCGGGTGCTTCGTCGTCGACTTCGTCGGTGACGATGGCGCTCGCCACCACCGTCCCGATCCGGTTGCGCCGGCCGGTGGACCGCTCGGCCACCAACTCCAGGCCGCCGTACTTGATCACCGAGCCGGCGATCGGCACCTTGTTCAACACCTTGGCCATCAGGCCGCCGACCGTCTCCACGTCCTCGTCGTCGAGCTCGAGCCCGAACAGCTCACCCAGTTCGTCCAGCGGCAGCCGTGACGACACCCGGTAGCGGCCGTCGGCCAGCTCGGTGATGTCGGTGTTCTCGACGTCGTACTCGTCGGTGATCTCGCCGACGATCTCTTCCAGGATGTCCTCGATGGTCGCCATCCCGGCCGTACCGCCGAACTCGTCCACCACGATCACCAGGTGGATGCGTCTCAGCTGCATCTCCCGCAGCAGTTCGTCCACCGGCTTGGAATCCGGGCACCACTCGGGCTGGCGCATCATCGAGGTGACCCGTTCGGTGCTCTCGGCCCGCGGGTTGTCGTAGACCCGCTTGATCACGTCCTTGAGGTAGAGGATGCCGACCACGTCGTCCAGGCCGTCCCTGATCACCGGGATCCGGCTGAAGCCCGAGCGCAGAGCCAGTGACACGGCCTGACGCAGGGTCTTGTGCTCCTCGACGAAGACCATGTCGGTCCGCGGCACCATCACCTCCTTGACGATGGTGTCGCCGAGCTCGAAGACCGAGTGGATCATCTGGCGTTCGCCGTGTTCGATCAGCTCGCTCGCCTCGGCCAGATCGACCAGCTCGCGCAACTCCGCCTCGGAGGTGAACGGTCCTTCACTGAACCCCTTGCCGGGGGTGACGGCATTGCCGATCATGATCAACAGCTTGGGCAGCGGGCCGAGCACCCGGGTGATCGCGACCAGCGGACCGGCGGTCAGACAGGCGACCCGGTCGGCGTGCTGGCGTCCCAGGGTGCGGGGGGCGACGCCCCAGAAGACGAAGGAGATGACGACCATCGCGCCGGCGGTGATCAGGACCTGCTGCCAGGCCTGGTCGAACTCGCCGAAGACGACGAGCGCGACCAGCACGATCGAGGTGATCTCGAAGGCGATCCGCAACAGCAGCGCCGTGTTGAGGTAGGGCGGCGGGTCGGCCGCGATCTGCTGGACCCGTTTGGCGCCGGCCCGGCCCTCGTCCAGCAGTCGCTGGGCGCGCGAACGCGAGAACGAGTACAGCGCGGCCTCGGTCGCGGAACCGCCGGCGGCCAGCACGACCAGCACCAGCGCCACGACCAGCTGCAGCCAATCGGTGGTGTTCACCTCAGTTCGCCCGGCCCCGCTGTCGGGCCCAGGACGCGAGGATCGCATCCTTCAACCGGAACATCTCGGCCTTCTCGTCGGGCTCGGCGTGGTCGAAGCCCAACAGGTGCAGCAATCCGTGCACCAGCAGGTACTCGGCCTCGTCGGCCTCGCTGCGTCCGTGCTCGGCGGCCTGACGTGAGGTGACGGCCGGGCACAACACGATGTCGCCGAGCAGACCCAGCGGCGGATCGTCGTCCTCGTCGGGCGGGCGCAACTCGTCCATCGGGAAGCTCAGGACGTCGGTCGGACCGTCCTCGCCCATGTACTTGCGGTGGTAGGCGCTCATGGTCTCTTCGTCGACCAGCAGGATCGACAGCTCGGCCTGCGGATGGATCCGCAGCTCACTCAGCGCAAAGGTCGCCAGCCGCACCAGGCCCGGACTGTCGGCCTCCAGACCGGACTCGTTGTTGATCTCGACGCTCATGTCCGGCCCGTCACCGCCGGCGGCCGTGGCCGCGTTCGACCACCGGCTGGGCGGCCTCGAACTTGTCGTAGGCGGCGACGATCTTGCCGACCAGCTTGTTGCGCACCACGTCGTAGTTGGTCAGCCGGCAGAACGAGATGTCGTCCATCTCGTCCAGGATGTCCTGCACCGCACGCAGACCGCTGCGGGAGCCGGTCGGCAGGTCGACCTGGGTGACGTCACCGGTGATCACCATCTTGGAGTCGAAACCCAGCCTGGTCAGGAACATCTTCATCTGTTCCATCGAGGTGTTCTGGGCCTCGTCGAGGATGATGAAGGCGTCGTTCAGGGTCCGGCCGCGCATGAACGCGAGCGGGGCCACCTCGATCACCCCGGAGGTCAGCAGCCGCGGGATCGACTCCGGGTCGATCATGTCGTGCAGGGCGTCGTAGAGCGGCCGTAGGTAGGGGTCGATCTTGTCGTTCAGGGTGCCGGGCAGGAAGCCGAGATGCTCGCCGGCCTCGACCGCGGGCCGGGTCAGGATGATCCGGTTGACCTGCTTGTTCTGCAGCGCCTGGACGGCCTTGGCCATGGCCAGATAGGTCTTGCCGGTGCCGGCCGGGCCGATCCCGAAGACGACGGTGTGCTTGTCGATGGCGTCGACGTAGCGCTTCTGGTTCAGCGTCTTGGGCCGGATCGTCTTGCCCCGGCTGGAGAGGATGTTCTGGGTCAGCACGTCGGCGGCGCTGGCCGGCGAGGCGGTGTTGACCATCGCGCAGACCCGCTCGACCGCGTCGGCGGTGAGGCCCTGGCCGGTCCGCAGGATGGTGACGACCTCGGTCACCACCGCAGCGGCCCGCTCGATCGCCCCCGGGTCGCCGGTCACGGTCAGTTCGTCGCCGCGGACGTGCAGATCGGCGTCCAGGTCGCGCTCCATGATGCGCAGGAACTCATCGGCCGGGCCGAGGAAGTTGACCATGTCGACCGACGCCGGCAGGGTGATCTTCCGCGTCTGGGGTGCATCGGGTTCGGACTCGTGCGGACCGACGACGCGGGGTGAAGTGTCTGACCTACTCAGGATTCCTCCGTGAACTGCTGCCGGGCCCCCGACGGGAGCCTCTGCCCCATCGTAATGACCGGGTGAAGCAGTTCCCAACGAACTTTGCCACCGAGGTGGTTCCCGACGGTGTCCCGGTTATCCGGCGAACCGGTCGGTGGCGGCGATCAGCGCGGCCCGGATCCCCGGCTCGGAGGCGGAGTGACCGGCGGTCTCGATCAGTTGCAGATCGGCCTCCGGCCAGGCCCGGGACAGCTCCCAGGCGGTGACCGCGGGGGTGGCCAGGTCGTAGCGGCCCTGGACGATGACACCGGGGATGTCGGCGAGACGGTGGGCGTCCGCGATCAGTTGGCCCTGGCCGGTCCCGTCGGTGCCGAACCAGCCGGCGTGGGTGAAGAAGTGGTTCTCGATCCGGGCGAACGCGAGCGCGAAGTCCGGATCGGAGAACTCCTCGATCAACGCGGTGTCCGGCACCAGCGTCAGGGTGGCCGCCTCCCAGGTCGTCCAGGCCACCCCGGCCGGCCGGTGCACGGCGGGATCCGGATCGAACAGCAACCGGTGGTAGGCCTCGATCGCGTCCCCGGTGAAGTCCGCGCCGCCGAGCGGGGCCAGGAACCGCTCCCGCCACTCCGGCCGGATCTGGCCGGCCGGGCCGTTGTAGTACCAGTCGAGCTCGCCCCGCCGCAGGGTGAAGATGCCCCGCAGCACCAGTTCGCTGACCCGCTCGGGGTGCGTCTCGGCGTAGGCCAGGGCCAGCGCGCTGCCCCAGGAACCGCCGAAGACCAGCCAGGTCTCGATCCCCCGGGACTCGCGCAGCCGTTCCAGATCGGCGACCAGATGCCAGGTGGTGTTCGAGCTCAGGTCGGCCCCGGCTGCGCTGGCGTGCGGCAGGCTGCGGCCACAGCCGCGCTGGTCGAACACCACGATCCGGTAGCGCTCCGGGTCGAAGAGGCGACGGTTGTTCGCGGTGGAGCCGCCGCCGGGACCGCCGTGCAGGAAGACCGCGGGCTTGCCGTCGGGGTTGCCGCACTCTTCGTAGTAGAGCTGCTGACCGTCGCCGACGTCGAGCAGGCCACTGGCGTAGGGCTCGATCGGCGGGTACAGCGGGTGGTCCCCCGGATCAGCCGGGGCCGCCGCTGCCGGCACCGGCCTCAGGGCTCTTCGACGATGTGGACGGCGGCCTCCTCGGCGCTGGCCGCGGCGCCGTCGATCCCGACCTCGTCGCCGACCATCTCCTGGTCGACGTCCTCGCCGATGCCCTCGTTCGGGTCGACCAGCCGACCGGACCGCTCCCGGCCGACCTCACCGTCGTCGAGGTCTTCACCGGACAGCTCGTCGACGGTGACGTTCTCGGCGCTCAGGTCGGCGGTGTTCAGGTCGATCTCCGGTGCCGCGTCCGGCTCCTCGTCGTCCTCGGGAACCTCCTCGGCGAGCTTCTCGTCCAGGGTCTCGGTGTCGCCCTTACGGATCATCACCGACGGCTTCTCCGGTGGGGAGTAGCCCTCGTCCAGGAAGTCCTCGACCCCACGGTTGTCCAGGTTGTTCTCCGGCTGCATCGGATCCTGATCCAGCTGGTCGATCTCGTCGGGGACTTCTTGGATGTACTCGTTGGCCGATTCACTCATGAGCCCAGCCTGCCACGCCCGGTGCGGACCGGCGACGCTCGGTTAGGGTTCCGACACGTGACAGCAATGCAGCAATCCCGGCCGCCGGCCGCGGCCGGACTGCCCCGCTACGCCGACGGTCGCAGCTCGATCTTCGCGGTGATCATCGCGGTCTTCTGCACCTTGCTGGTGGTCTCCAACATCGCCGCCACCAAGCCGATCGCGTTCGGGCCGGTGCGGCCGCCGTTCCTGCCGATCATCACCGACGGCGGTGCGTTCCTGTTCCCGCTGACCTACATCCTGGGCGACATCCTGGCCGAGGTGTACGGGTTGAAGCGGGCCCGGCTGGCCATCATCGTCGGCTTCGTCCTGGCCGCTCTGGCCTCGGCCACGTTCCTCGCGGTGGGCGCTGCGCCGGCCGCGGAGGGCTATCGAGAACTCGGCGGCTTTCCAGGCGGTGTTGGGTTTCGTGCCGCGGATCGTCGGGGCCAGCCTGGCCGGCTTCCTGGCCGGACAGTTCCTGAACGCCTTCGTGGTGGTTCGCATCAAACGGATCACCCAGGAACGCAGGCTGTGGACGCGGTTGGTCGGCTCCACCCTGATCGGCGAACTGGCCGACACCACGATCTTCTGCATCATCGCCTTCGTCTGCATCCTCTCCACCCGCGACCTGATCAACTACGTCGTCGTCGGCTACGTCTACAAGTGCCTGGTGGAGATCGTCTTCCTGCCGGTCACCTATCTGGTGATCGGCCGGATCAAGAAGCACGAACCGAGTTACGGCGCCGTGGTCGACACCGCGGTGGACGGGAGCGCTTCGTGACCGGGCGACAACACCACGACGGATTCGGGCCGGACGCAGCCCGGTTCTTCACCGAACTGGCCGAGCACAACGACCGCGACTTCTTCCACGCCAACCGGGAACGGTTCGACCGCGAGGTCGCCGAGCCGCTGGCCGCACTGCTCGACACGCTGCCCGAGGAGTACGGACCGTTCCGGACCTTCCGGATGAACCGGGACGTCCGGTTCAGCAAGGACAAGTCGCCGTACAAGACCCAGCACTCGGCGATCAGCACCCGCCACGGCGTCGACTACTACCTCCACATCGACGCGCACGGTTTTCTGGCGGCCACCGGCAGCTACCTGTTCAGCCGCGATCAGCTGCAGCGGTTCCGCTCGGCCGTGGCGGCCGAGAAGACCGGTCGGCGGCTCGAGTCGATCGTCGCCGGCCTGCGGGGCCACCGATCGCTGGACGTCGACTCCGGTGGTGCAGCCCCGCTGAAGACCGCACCGCGCGGCTACCCGGTCGACCATCCGCGGATCGAACTGCTGCGCCGCAAGGGCCTGATCGGCTCCCGGTCACTGACCGGCACCGAGGTGCGCAGCCAGGCCGAGCTCCGCCGATGCGTGGTCGACACGTTCGAGCTGTGTCGCGAACTGGACGACTGGATCGCCGGTCACGTCGGGCCCGACACCGATGACCGGATCGACGGGTAGACCAGGAGGATGCAGGTGAGCGGGAGTGGGATGAACGGGATCGAGGGCAAGATCGTCGCCGTCACCGGGGCCAGCAGCGGGATCGGGGCGGCCACCGCGCTCGAGCTGTCGGCCAGAGGGGCGACGGTCGTGCTCGGTGCGCGACGGACGGACCGGTTGGCCGGGTTGGCCACGAGGATCGAGGGCTCCGGCGGCCGGGCGGAGATCCTCGAGGTGGACGTGACCCGGAGCGATGACCTGGAGCGGATGGTGGCTCTCGCCGTCGAGCGGTTCGGCCGACTCGACGTGCTGGTCAGCAACGCGGGCATCGCGCGGACCGGCCCGGTCGGCGATCTCGACGTGGCCGGCTGGGAGGCGATGATCGACGTCAACGTGCGCGGGGTGCTGCACGGCATCGCCGCCGCGCTGCCGGTGTTCCGTCGGCAGGGCCGCGGCCATTTCGTCACCACCATCTCGACCTCGGGGTTGAAGATCGTGCCCGGTCAGGCGGTCTACGCCGGGACCAAGAACGCCGTCCGCACCCTGTTGGAGGCCCTTCGGCAGGAGTCCACCGACGGGGTGCTGCGCACCACCAGCATCTCGCCCGGGTTCGTCCGGACCGAGCTGGTCGACACGATCGAGGATCCGGAGGTCCGCCGGCAGTCCCAGCAGCGGATGGCCGAGATCGGCATCGACCCCGCCGCCGTCGCCCGGGCGATCGCCTTCGCCATCGAGCAGCCGGACGACGTGGAGATCGGCGACCTGACCATCCGGCCGACCGTGCAGAACTGAGCCGTCGGCCCGTTCAGCAGCTCGCCCGTCCTGCAGCTCGCCCGCTCGGCAGGACGCCCGCTCAGAAGGACGGCCGGTCAGGCGACGGTGACCTGCCCGGCGTCGACCGACCAGCTCTGGTCGAGGCTGACGTTGCCGAGCAGCCGCCGGTCGTGGCTGACCAGCAGTAGGGCGCCGTCGTAGGAGGCCAGCGCCTGCTCCAGCTGTTCGATGGCCGGCAGGTCGAGATGGTTGGTGGGCTCGTCCAGCACCAGCAGGTTGACGCCGCGGGCCTGCAGCAGGGCCAGCGCGGCCCGCGTCCGCTCGCCCGGTGAGAGCCGGCCGACGAGCCGGGTCACCTGGTCGGCCTTGAGGCCGAACTTGGCCAGCAGGGTCCGGACCGAGCCCGCGTTCATCGACGGCATCACCGCCTCGAACGCGTCGCCGAGGGCCACGTTCTCGGCCAGCCCCGTCCGGGCCTGATCGATCTCGCCGATGGCCACCGACGCGCCGAGCGTGGCCCGGCCCTCGTCCGGCGCCAACCGGCCGAGCAGCAGCTCCAACAGGGTCGTCTTGCCGGCCCCGTTGGGCCCGGTGATCCCGATCCGGTCGCGAGCGTTGACCTGGAGCGAGACGGGCCCGAGGGTGAAGTCGCCCCGACGCAGCAGCACGGCGTCGAGGACGGCGACCACCGAGCTGGACCGCGGGGCGGCACCGACGCTGAACTGCAGCGCCCACTCCTTCCGCGGCTCCTCGACCTCCTCCAGTCGGGCGATCCGGGACTCCATCTGGCGGACCTTCTGGCCCTGCTTCTCGGCCGACTCCATGCTCGCCTTGCGGCGGATCTTGTCGTTGTCGGGGTTCTTCTTGATCGCGTTTCGAACGCCCTGGGAGCTCCATTCCCGCTGCGTCCGCATCCGGGACACCAGATCGGACTTCATCTCGGCGAACTCGTCGTAGGCCTCGCGGGCGTGCCGCCGGGCGACCTCCCGCTCGTGCAGGAAGGCGTCGTAGCCGCCGTCGTAGACGGCGACCTGGTGCTGGGCCAGGTCCAGCTCGACCACCCGGGTCACCACCCGGGACAAGAACTCACGGTCGTGGCTGACCAGGACGACCCCGGAGCGCAGCCCGCGGACGAAGTTCTCCAACAGCTCCAGCCCGGCGAGATCGAGATCGTTGGTGGGTTCGTCCAGCAGGACCAGGTCGAACCGGCTCAGCAGCAGCGCGGCCAGACCGGCCCGGGCCGCCTGGCCGCCGGACAGGCTGGTCATCAGCGCGTCGGGTTCGGCGTCCAGACCGAGCTCGGCCAGCACCGCCGGGATCCGGTCTTCGAGATCGGGTGCACCGCTGGCCAGCCAGCGGTCCAGAGCGGCGGCGTAGGCGTCGTCGGCGCCGGGCAGATCCGACCCGAGTGCGGCCGCGGTCGCCTCCATCGCCGCCGTCGTCTCGGCGGCCCCGGTGCGGCGGGCCAGGTAGTCGGCGACCGTCTCACCGGCCACCCGCTCGTGCTCCTGGGGTAACCAGCCGACGAACGCATCGCTCGGGGACGCGTTCACCACCCCCGCCAGCGGCTCCAGCGCCCCGGAGAGCAGCCGCAGCAGCGTCGACTTGCCGGCGCCGTTCGCCCCGACGACGCCGACGACGTCCCCGGGCCCGACGCTGAAGTCGAGCTCCTCGAACAGCGTCTGGTGCGCGTAGCCACCGGCCAGGCCTCTGGCGACCAAGGTGGCCACCGACGTCGAACTCACCGACCCATCGTAGGCAGGGCTGTCACCCCGGATTTCGGTTACGCGGCTGGCGTAGGTGGTGCTTCAGCTCAGCCTGAGGGGTCATCGGCGGCCAGGTGACGCAGGTAGGCCGTCGGAGTGGCCAGGAACCGCCGGTAGTGATCGACCACAGCCAGATCGTCCCAGCGGGTCTCGGCGAATCCGTCGGAGCTCAGTTCGATCAGCCGGGCATCTGGCAGGGCCGCGATGACCGGCGAGTGGGTGGCGACGATCACCTGGCCCAGCGGGTGCCTCGACAGCTCGATCAACTGGCCCAACAGGGCGAGTTGGGACTCGAAGGACAATCCTGCCTCGGGCTCGTCCATGATCATCAGGCCACCGTGGGCGAAGCGGTTCGGGTCGGCCAGCAGCTCGAGGAACGACTCACCGTGGCTGAGCCGATGGAACGCCTGCCCGTCGTCCCCGGTTGAGGACAGATAGCTGAACAAGCCGTGCATGGTCTCGGCCCGGAGGAAATATCCCCAGCGGCTGGCACCGGGTCCGCGTTCGAGGCCCAGGTGCCGGTGCAGCTCGGACTCGGTCGGAACGGTGCGATGCATCGAGCCGGTGCCGCCGCCTTCGCCGGACATGCCGAAGGCCATGGCGATCGCTTCGACCACGGTGGACTTACCGACGCCGTTCGCCCCGAGGAGGATCGTCGACCGGCCGAGCTCGAGACCGTCGCGCAACAACTGCCCGACGGCGGGCACCGTGGCCGGCCAGACCCCTTGCGGGGCAGGGTTCTGCGCGTCCTGCGAGACCCGGCGCAGCGGGATCGGTTGCGTCCAGTCGGCCCGCACGGTCAGTCCTTCGGTGCGGATCTTGCGGCGTAGTAACGCCCGAGGTAGTCCGCCTTCAGCTCGGCGTAGCTGCCGTCGATGATCGCGGCCCGCGCCCGGTCGACCAGCCGGACGATGAACCGCTCGTTGTGGATGGTGGCCAGGGTCGAGGCCAGCATCTCTTTCGCCTTGAACAGATGGTGCAGATAGGCCCGGGTGTAGTGGGCGCAGGTGTAGCAGTCGCAGTCGTCCTCGACGGGTCCGAAGTTACGCCGGTTGGCGGCGGTGTTGACGTTGAAGCGGCCGTCACGGGTGTACAGCGCGGCGTTGCGCGCCACCCGCGAGGGTGAGACGCAGTCGAAGGTGTCGATCCCCTGCTCGACCGCGACGAAGATGTCGTCCGGCTCGCTGATCCCGAGCAGGTGCCGGGGCCGGTCCTCGGGCAGTTCGTCGGCGCACCAGCCGACGATGGTGCCGAGATTCTCCTTCTCCAGCGCCCCGCCGATGCCGTAGCCGTCGAAGCCCCGCCCATCGACCTCGAGCGCTGCGAGATCCCGGCAGGCCCGGCGGCGCAGATCCTCGTACTGGGCGCCCTGGATCACCGCGAACAGTGCCTGATAGGGCTTCTCGGCCCGCAGCTGCGTCTGCCGGGCGTGCTCGGCCAGGCAGCGGACGGCCCAGGCGTGGGTGCGCGCCAGCGACTGCTCCTGATAGCTGCGGGTGTTCATCAGGGTGGTCAGCTCGTCGAAGGCGAACATGATGTCGGCCCCCAACTGGTGCTGGATGCCGATCGAGACCTCCGGGGTGAACCGGTGCCGGCTGCCGTCCAGGTGGCTGCGGAACGTGACCCCGTCGTCGTCGACGACCGCCAGGCGCGTCTTGCCCTCGGCGATCACGTCGTCGTCGCCCAGACCCGGCGGTGTTCATCGCCAGCACCTTCTTGAAACCGGCCCCCAGGCTCATCACCTGGAAGCCACCGGAATCGGTGAAGGTCGGGCCGGGCCAGTTCATGAACGCGCCCAGACCGCCGGCCGCGTCGACGATGTCCGGGCCGGGCTGCAGGTAGAGGTGATAGGCGTTGGCCAGCACGGCCTGGGCCCCCAGTTCGGCCACCGTCTCGGGCAGCACGGCCTTGACCGTGGCCTTGGTGCCGACCGCGATGAAGGCCGGCGTGGCGATCTCGCCGTGCGGGGTGGTGATCACCCCGGCCCGACCGGGTGAGCCCGGGATCTCCTGCTGGGGTCGGAATCCGAACGTCCCGTTCATCGGCTGAGCACCTGGGCCAGAGCGACCACACCGGCGGTGGACGTACGCAGGACGCCGTCGCTGACCACGACCGGCGTTGCGCCCGCGGCGACGAGCGCCTCCAGTTCCTCCGGGCTGATGCCACCCTCCGGGCCGACCACGATCAGCACCGACCCGGACGCCGGCAGAGCGGCCTGACCCAGGGCCTGAGTGGCGTCCTCGTGCAGAACCAGCGTCGCATCGAAGTCCGCCACCGCCCGGGCCAGCGCCGGGGTGCCGACCACCGGACCGATCTCGGGGATCCGGAACCGGCGGGACTGCTTGGTCGCCTCCCGGGCCGTCGACTGCCAACGAGCCCGGGACTTCTCACCGCGCTCACCGTTCCAGCGGACGATCGAACGGGCCGACTGCCACGGCCAGATCGCGTCCACCCCGACCTCGGTCAGCATCTCGACCGCCAGCTCGGCCCGGTCGCCCTTGGCCAGCGCCTGGGCGACGGTGATCCGCAGCTCCCGCGCAGGGGCCGCCAGCAGCTCGGCGACCTCGACGACGAGCCGGGCCTTACCGACCTCGACCACGGCCCCGCGGACGGCCCGACCGGCGCCGTCGGCGATGATCACCGATTCGCCGAGCCGGATCCGGCGGACGGCCGTTGCGTGGTGGCCCTCCGGCCCGGTCAGTTCGACCGGGCTGCCGAGAACCGTCGGCTCGGGCAGTTCGCCCAAAAACAGCGCGTCGGTCATCGGGCCCACACCGTCTTCGACATCAGGTCGGCGTGATCGGCGACGGGGTCACTGCGCGGCGAAAGCGTCCCGGAGCCGGCCGAAGACGCCCTTGCCGTGCTTCTGGATGCTGGCCTCGGGACGGACCTCGTCCCGGAGTTCGGACAGCTGGCGCAGCAGTTCGCGCTGTTCGTCGTCGATCCGGGTCGGGGTCTGGACCAGGAAGGTGACACCGAGCTGACCGCGTCCGCCGGACCGCAACCGGGGTACGCCCAGCCCGTCCAGCGCGATCCGGGTGCCGGACTGCGTCCCCGAGGGAACGCTGATCCTGACCGAGCGGCTGTCCGGCTCGGCGTCCTCCAGATCGGCCTCCAGGGTGGCCACGTCGACCTCGGTGCCGAGCGCGGCCGCGGTCATCGGGATCTTCACCACCATCTCCAGGTTGTCGCCTTCGCGCTGGTAGGTCTCGTGGGTGTTGACGTTCAGCTCGACGTAGAGATCGCCGGCCGCGCCGCCGCCCGGGCCGACCTCGCCCTGACCGCCCAGGTGGATCCGGTTGCCGGTGGTGACGCCCTGGGGCACCTTCACACTCAGCGTCCGGCTGGAGCGGACCCGGCCGTCGCCGGAGCACTCCGGGCACGGGCTGGGGATCACCGTGCCGTAGCCCTGACAGGTCGGGCAGGCCTGGGTGGTGCGGATGTCGCCGATGAACGAGCGCTGCACGTGGGTCACCTCACCGGCGCCCTTACAGGTGGCACAGGTGGTCGGCTTCGAACCGCGGGCCGCCCCGGAGCCGCTGCACCGCGGGCAGAGCACGGCGGTGTCGACCCGGAGCGGCTTGGTCGCGCCGAACGCGGCCTCGGCCAGCTCCAGATTCAGCCGGACCAGGGCGTCCTGGCCCCGCCGGGTCCGCGGCCGCGGCCCACGCGAACTCTGCTGGCCGAACATCGCGTCGACCAGGTTGGTGAAGTCGAAGCCGCCGCGCCGCACCGCCGAAGCCGCCGTTGAAGCCGCCCATGCCGCCACCCATCGGGTCGCCGCCACGGTCGTAGAGATCACGCTTCTGCGGATCGGCCAGCACCTCGTAGGCCTCGGCCACCGCCTTGAACCGGTCGGCCGCGTCGGGCTCGGTGGCCACGTCCGGGTGCATCTTCATCGCCTTCTGGCGATAGGCCTTCTTGATCTGCTCCGGCGTCGCGTCCCGGGCCACGCCGAGCGTTTCGTAGTAGTCACTCATCAGTTGTCTGCACGCTTCTTCTCAGGTGGTTGCGGAGTCGTCGTTGGTTCAGCGGTGGGCTCAGTGATCATCAGCCCTCGGAGAGGAACCGGCCGACGTAACGGGCGACGGCACGGACCGAGGCCATCGTCGACGGGTAGTCCATCCGGGTCGGCCCGACCACGCCCAGGGTGGCCCAGGTGTCCTCCAGGCTGCCGTAGCCGGTGGAGACGATCGAGGTCGATTGCAGCTCCTTGTACGGGTTCTCCTGACCGATCCGGACCGTGACCACATCGGGTTCGGCGCTCTCGCCGAGCAGCTTGAGCAGGACGACCTGCTCTTCCAATGCCTCGAGCACCGGCCGGACCGTGGTCTGGAAGTCGTCGGTGAAGCGCCCCAGGTTCTGCACTCCGCCGACCACGATACGACTGTCGGCGTCCGCGCCGAGCATCTCCAGCACACTGGCCGCGCAGACCCGGAAGGCGATCTGCTCGTCGTTGTCGACGTCGGAGAGCAGCAGGCTCAGCCGGGCCACCGCGCCGGTGGTGTTCTCCCCCATCGTGGCCGCGTTCAGCCGGGCCCGCAGATCGGCGATCGCCGCGTCGTCCAGATCCGGCACCTCGAGCGAACGCTGCTCGACCCGGCCGGTGGAGGTGATCAGCACCAGCATCACCCGGGTGGTGGAGAGCGAGACCAGCTCGACGTGCCGGACCACCGCCCGGCTCTGCCGCGGGTACTGCACGATCGCCACCTGGTGGGTGGCCTGGGCCAGCAGCCGGACGGTGCGGCGGAGCACGTCGTCGAGGTCGAGCGCGCCGGACATGAAGGTCTGGATCGCCTTCTTCTCCGCCGCGGAGAGCGGTTTGACCGAGCCGAGCCGGTCCACGAACAGCCGGTAGCCCTTGTCGGTGGGGATCCGGCCGGCGCTGGTGTGGGGCTGGGTGATGTAGCCCTCCTCCTCCAGCACGGCCATGTCGTTGCGGACGGTGGCGGGCGAGACCCCGAGATCGTGCCGCTCGACCAACGCCTTCGAACCCACCGGCTCCTGGCTGGACACGTAGTCGGTGACGATCGCCTTCAGGACGTCGAGCTTTCGGTCGTCCAACACGGCTCCACCTCCCGTTCGCCTCGTCTGCGTCGCGCCCCGGTGCCGCCGCCGGTAACGGCGCTGGCACTCACCCGGACCGAGTGCCAGTCTATGCACACGCCTGCGGCCGGCCCGATCGTGGCAGATTGGCCCCATGAGCGAGCCGAACCGACCCGTGCTGGGTGAGCCGACCGAGATCGCCCCCCGGGTCTGGACGCTGGTGGCCGAGCCGGCCGCCGTCACCATCGGGGTGATCGCCGGCCACGACGGCGCGCTGGTGGTCGACACCGGCTCGTCCCCGGCCCAGGGTGCAGAGGTCCGAGCCGTAGCCGAACGGTTGAGCGGCGTCCCGGTGCGGGCCGCGGTGGCCACCCATGCCCACGACGACCACGCCTACGGGTTGGCCGCCTTCGACGATCTGGTGACGATCGCCCACCGGAGCCTGCTGACCTCCATCCCCGACTCGAGGCCCGAGCCCGGCTCCGGCGTCGACGCCGCCGACCTGGCGGTGCCGAACCGGCCGATCTCGGTGGCCACCGCGCTCGACCTCGGTGGCCGGCGGGTCGAGGTCGTCCATCTGGGCCGCGGCCACACCGAGGCCGATCTGCTGGTGGTGGTGCCGGATGCGGATCTGGTCTTCGCCGGTGACCTGATCGAGTCGGCCAACCCGCCCTGGTTCGGCACCGACTGCTTCCCCGGCGAGTGGCCGGCGACCCTGGACGGTCTGATCGGCCTGCTCACCGACCACAGCCGTGCCGTCCCCGGACACGGGCCGGCCGTGGACCGGGAGTTCGTCTTCGAACAACGGGGCCGGATCGCCGCCACCTACGCCGAGATCGGCCGGGTGGTCGCCCTCGGCTCCGACCTGGCCGAGGCCCTGGCCCGGGGCGACTGGCCGTTCCCGCCGGAGTACGTCAGTGGCGCCGTCGAGGCGGCGCTGGGCCGGCCGCGGCCCGCCGGGGAACGTCGGGAACTGCCGCTGCTCTGAGCGTTCGGTACCGTCGTGACCGGGCCGACCAGGCCCCGGACCAGGACCGGAACCAGGACCGATCGGGACGGATCAGAACGGAGGGCGGGCGTGGGAACGAGTGCGAAGACCGCGACCAAGGTGACGATCAAGACGCTCGCGCAACTGATCGGCGTCTCCCCCGCCACGGTCTCGAACGCCTACAACAAGCCCGACCAGCTCTCCGAAGAACTGCGGCTGCGGATCCTGGCCAAGGCCGACGAGCTCGGCTACAGCGGGCCCAGTGCGGCCGGCCGATCCCTGCGCAGCGGCAAGGCGAACGCCTTCGGGGTGATGTTCGAGGGTCGGCTCTCCTACGCCTTCTACGACCCGTTCGCCGCCGTCTTCCTGGGCGGCCTGGCCGAGGTGGTGGAAGAGGCGGGGACGTCGATCGCCCTGTTGCCGGTGATCGGTGCGGCCGACGACCCCGACATCACCAGCGTCCGGCAGGCCAACATCGACGGCCTGGTCACGATGTGCGTCCGGCCCGACCATCCCGCGTTGCAGCTGGCCCGGGCCCGCGGGCTGGTCGTGGTGGGCAGTGACGCCTCGCCCGATCCGGACGCCTACTGGGTGGCCATCGACGACGAGGCGGCCGGGGCCGAACTGGGTGCGCATCTGGCCCGCCTCGGTCACCGCGAGGTGGCGATCGTCCTCGGCACCCACGGCCCGGCCAGCAGCAGCGCCGAGCCGATCGACGCCGGCGCGCTCACCGACCCCGACAACCGGGCCCGGATCGACGGACTCGTCCGGGGCCTGCCCGGGGCCCGGATCAGCGTGCTCGCCGTCGGGCACAACGCCGTTCAGCAGGGTCGCACGGCCGCCGAGGTCGCACTCGACACCGAGGGGTCCCACCCCACCGCGATCGTCTGCCTGAGCGACGTGCTGGCCCTCGGCGTGCTGGACGTGGTCCGCTCCCGCGGGCTGGTCGCCGGCCGGGACGTCTCGGTCTGCGGGTTCGACGACATCCCGGCGGCCGCCGAGGCCGGACTGACCACGATCAGGCAGCCGATCGCCGAGAAGGGCCGCCAGGTCGGGACCCTGCTGCTCGACCCGGACACCGAGGCCCGACAGGTACTGCTGCCGCACGAGCTGGTCGTCCGGCCCAGCACCGGCCCCGCTGCCGGCTGAGCTTCCCCGACTCAGCTCTCCGGGTCAGCTCTCCGGGTCAGCTCTCCGGGTCGGGACCGGACAGCCGCAGCACTTCGAGGTCGGATTCGGCCTGGGCGGCGGTGGCGGTCAACAGCTCGGCGACCGAGGACGAGCGCAACAGCGTCATCTGGTCCAGCGGGCCGGCCGACAGGATGCCGGCCAACTGCCAGCAGGCCGCGACCGGATCGTCACTCAGCTCGGTGTCGGCGGGGAAAGCCAGGTCGGCGTACTCGCTGGCCGCGCTCAGGCAGCGCCGGACGGTCTGCTCGGTCTGCTGCAGCAGCGTCCGGTCGGAGTCAGCGAAACTCAGCTCGTCGATCCGGCGGACCTCGGCCCGGGGGTAGGGGTCGTCGGGCAGCCAGCGTTCGATCTCGATCCGCTGCTCGCCGAGTGCGACCACGGCCAGCAGTTGCTCGCTCGCCTCACCGACCTGCAGCAGCCGGGCCACGGTGCCGTGAGTGAAGCGGTGGTCGCCACCGCCGACCTCGAAGCCGCGCTCGATCAGCACCACCCCGAACTCGCGCGGTTCGGCGTCCAGCAGATCGATCATCAGTTGCAGATAGCGCGGCTCGAAGACCCGCAGGGCCAACGGCATGTGCGGGAACAGGACCGAACCGAGCGGGAACATCGGCAGCACGGCGCCGGACGAGACCATGGCCCACACTCAACCACGGGGCGGCAACCGGGCCGGGCGTGTCGGTCGGCGCGCTCGTCGGGGACGCCCTTACGGTGGCCCGATGACCAGCGACCGCTACGGATCCGACGTGTTGGCCAAGGGTTGGCAGCAGGCGGCCAAGAAGGTGATCCCCGATCAGGTGGTCGAGGTCGATCTGGTGGTCGAGGACGTCACCAGCGGGTTCTGCGGGGCGGTCATCCGGTGGGAGAACGGACTGGTCGTACTGGAGGACCGGCGGGGCAAACGGCGCAGCTTCCCGCTCGGCGCCGGCTTCCTGCTGGAGGGCAAACCGGTCAGTCTGCGGATCCCGGACCGGTTGCCCGGCAAGCAGACCCAGCCGGCCCGGACGGCGTCCGGCTCGGTCGCCTCGCCGCAGCAGCGGGCCCGGACGGCGCTGCCGAGCCGGATCTACGTCGAGGGACGGCACGACGCTGAGCTGGTCGAGAAGGTCTGGGGCGACGACCTGCGGCACGAGGGGGTGGTGGTGGAGTTCCTCGGCGGCGTGGACGACCTGCCGGCGATCGTGGCCGAGTTCGCCCCCGGCCGCGGCCGCAGGCTCGGGGTGCTGGTCGACCACCTGGTGCCGGGGAGCAAGGAGTCCCGGATCGTCGAGCAGGTGGCGCGGCGCCAGGACGGCCGGTTCGTCCTGGTCAAGGGTCACCCCTACGTCGACATCTGGCAGGCGGTGAAGCCGGCCCGGGTCGGACTGCCGGCCTGGCCGGAGATCCCGCGGACGATGGAGTGGAAGCACGGCATCTGCCAGGCGCTGGGCTGGCCGCACGAGGATCAGGCCGACATCGCCCGGGCCTGGCAGCGGATCCTCGGTCAGGTGCGGACCTGGACCGATCTGGAGACCACCCTGTTGACCACGGTCGAGGAGCTGATCGACTTCGTCACCCAGGATCACGTCTTCCGCGGCAACTGACCCGGCCCGGTTCGAATCGACTCAGTCCAGCAGGTCGCGGATCACGCCGTCGGCCAGCAACCGGGCCGGTTCGGTCAGCGCCAGCACTCCCCCGGTCCCGGTGATCAGACCACGGCTGACCAGGTCGGGCAGCCGGTCGCGCTCGGTCGCGGTCAGCACGTCGGGGTCGAGGCCGTCGGCCAGCCGCAACTCCAGCAGGACGCGTTCGACCCGCCGGTCCTCGGCGCTCAGCGTCTCCCGGGCGTAGGCCGGCGAGGTGCCGGCCTCGATCCGGCCCGCATAGGCCTGCGGATGCTTCACGTTCCACCAGCGGACGCCACCCACGTGACTGTGCGCCCCCGGCCCGATCCCCCACCAGTGGTCGCCGCGCCAGTAGGCCAGGTTGTGGGCGCACCGGGCCTCCGGTGAGGTGGCCCAGTTGCTGATCTCGTAGTTGACGAACCCGGCAGCGCTCAGCAGCCGTTCGGCCAGTTCGTACTTGTCGGCCAGGTCGTCGTCGTCGGGCATCGGCAGCTCGCCCCGCCGGATCCGGGCGTTCAGCCGGGTCCCCTCCTCGATGATCAGCGCATAGGCGCTGACATGGTCGGGCCCGGCGTCGATCGCGGCCCGGACGCTGGATTCCCAGTCAGCAAGGGATTCCCCGGGGGTACCGAAGATCAGATCCAGGCTGGTGTGGGCGAAACCGGCCGCCTTCGCCTCGGCCACGGCCCGGGCCGGACGCCCGGGGGTGTGCACCCGGTCCAGCACCGTCAACACGTACGGCACCGCCGACTGCATCCCGAACGAGACCCGGGTGAAGCCGTGGTCGACCAGGCGTTTCAGCCCGTCGGCGTCGATCGACTCCGGGTTGGACTCGGTGGTGATCTCGGCGTCCGTCCTCAGCCCGAACCGGTCCCGGACGGCGGCCACGAACCGGCCGAGATCATCGGCCGGCAGCAGCGTCGGTGTGCCCCCGCCGACGAAGATGGTGGCGACCTCGGGTGCGTCGTCGCCGAGCACCCGGCGGGCCAGTTCCAGCTCGGCGATCGCGGCGTCGATGTAGCCGTCCCGGCCGGCGCCGGCGGCGGGCCCCAGCTCGCTGGCGGTGTAGGTGTTGAAGTCGCAGTAACCGCAGCGGGTCCGGCAGAACGGCACGTGCAGATAGATGCTGAGCGGCCGGCGGCCGACCTCGGCCAGCGCAGCCGGCGGCAGCGAGCCGTCGGCCGGGGCCGGATCGCCGGCGGGCAGGGTGGACGGCACGGCTCAGCCCTCCGCCGGGGTCGGGGTTCGGGTCGGGGTCGACGTGTGTTCCGAGCTCACACCGAGGGCGGTCAGCACCCGGCGAGCCATCGCCACCATGCCGGGGGCCGTGCCCAGGTAGTAGGGCCAGGCCTCGATCCCCTGGGTCAATGCCCACCCACGGGCCCGGGCGACCGTGGCCGCGTCCGCCCCGACGGCGGCGACGAACCGGGCGCGATCGGCGGGGGCGACGACGTGGAAGAGCGTCATCAGGTTGCCGGCCGGATCGCCGACGCCGAGACCGCCGAAGTCGATCACCGCACTCAGCCGGCCCTCGTCGACCAACAGGTTGGCCGCCATCAGGTCACGGTGCACCCACACCCCGGGTCCGGTCCATTCGGGGGCGTCGAGGGCGTCCTGCCAGACCCGTTCGGCGGCCGCCAGGTCGACCTCGTCGGCAGCGATCCGGCCGGAGTCGACCGCCGATCCGAACTCGGCCAGCGCCTCCCGGAACCGGTCGTCGTAGTCGGCCACCCGACCGGCCCGTCGTCCCGGTTCGACCGGCGGGCCGCCGTCGGTGGAGCAGCCCTCCAGACCGGTGACGAACGCGCTCAACCGGTCGGCGTCGGCCGGGCTGAGGTCGTCTCCTCCGACCGGTTCGCCGGGCAACCACCGACACACGCTCCAGGGGAACGGATAGTCCTGATCGGGCCGTCCGGCCGCCACCGGCACCGGGACGGCGAGACTCAGGTGCGGGGCCAGCCGGGGCAGCCACTCCAGTTCGGTCCGCAGACTCGGCACCGCCGCGGCCTTACGGGGCAGCCGGACGGCCAGCTCCTCGCCGAGGCGGAACACCAGGTTGTCGGTGCCCTGGCTCGGCGCCGGGCGCAACTCCAGACCGGCGTACTCGGGCCGTTGGCGGTGCAGCAGGTGGCCGACCAGTTCGACGTCGATCGGTACCTCGTCGGCGTGCAGCCGGACCGGCGAGACCGGTTCGGCTGCACCGTGTGGCTCGGTCAGGGCAGCTCGATCGGCAGGTCCATACCGTCCAGGGCCCGGCGGCAGCTGCAGGTCGCCTCGTCGTCGCTCTCCGGCTCGGGCAGGGCGGCGATCACGTCCGTCAGCAGCGCCTTCAGCCGGACGATGTTCTCCCCGAAGATCTTCAGCACCTGCGCGTGGGTGACGGCCTCGCCGGCCTCGACCCCGGCGTCGTGGTCGGTCACCATGGCCAGGGTCGAGTAGCACATCGCCAGCTCACGGGCGACCGACGACTCCGGCACCCCGGTCATCCCGACCACGGACCAGCCGGCCGCCGCGTGCCACTGGGATTCGGCCCGGCTGGAGAAGCGCGGTCCGTTGATCACCACCAGGGTGCCGCCGTCGGTCAACGACCCGGAGTCGTCGGTGGCGCTGGACAGCATGGCCTGTCGGCCGCGCGGGCAGTACGGGTCGGCGAACGAGACGTGCACCACCGGGCCCTCGACGTCGTAGACGGTGTGGGCCCGTCCCGAGGTCCGGTCCACCACCTGGTCGGGCACCACGAACGTCCCCGGGCCCAGCTCGGGCTTCAGCGACCCGACGGCGCACGGGCCGAGCACCTGCCGGACGCCGAGCGAGCGCAGCGCCCACAGGTTCGCGCGGTAGTTCACCCGGTGCGGCGGGAACTGGTGGTCGACCCCGTGCCGGGGGACGAAGGCGACCTGCCGGCCGCCGACCGAACCGACGGCCAGCGGCGCACTCGGCGCCCCGAACGGGGTCTCGACCTCGATCAGTTCCGGGTCGTCGAGGAAGGTGTAGAAGCCGGATCCGCCGATGATCCCGATGTCGGGTCGCTGTGCACTCACGGAGGCGAGACTAGTGCCTGGCCGCAGGCCCGATCCGGGCTCGGCCCCGGTTCAGCCGGCCGGCCGGCGTCGGCTCAGCCGGCCTGACGCCGGGGCACCAGGACCAGCTTGCCGCGGACGTGACCCGAAGCCCCCAGGGCGAACGCCTCCGAGGCCTGGTCGAAGGTGTAGACCTTGTCGATCGGGATCACCAGTTGCTGCCGGGCCGCGAGTGCGGCCACCGCTCGTAGCCCCTCGAGCCGATCGACCTCGCCACCGCTGCTGGTGCGGATCCCGGCGTCGTCGGCGCTGAAGTTGGCGATCGAGACCACCTGCTCCGGCCGGGGAGCGATCGCGGCGAGCACTCGGGCGTCGGTCTTGCCGGCCACGTCGAAGACGGCGTCGACACCGTCCGTGGCGACCTCGGCCAGCCGCTCGGCCAGGTCGTCGCCGTAGGCGATCGCGGTGGCGCCGAGGGAGCGCAGATACTCGTGGTTGGCCGGGCTGGAGGTGGCGATCACCCGGGCGCCGCGGTCGGCGGCCAGCTGGACGGCGAAGGTGCCGACGCCGCCGGAGGCGCCGTCGATCAGCACCGTGGTGCCCTCACCGACCTCCAGCAGGGTCAGCACCCGGTGGGCCGTCTCGCCGGCCACGCCGGAGGCGGCGGCCTCGAGGAAGCTCAGGGACGAGGGCTTCCGGACCGCGGCGGACAGCACCGCCTGCTCAGCGTGGGTGGCCGGGCCGAGGCCGAAGACCGCGTCGCCCACCTCCAGGTCGTCGACGTCCGTGCCCAGACGTGTCACCACCCCGGCGGCGTCGAACCCGGTGACGCCCGGGAAGTCCACCGGCCGAAGCGGCCGGCCATCCGGCTCAGGTCGGCCGGGTTGGCGCTGGCCGCGACCACCTCGATCAGCACCTCACCCGGGCCGGGCGCCGGCGCCTCGACCTCACGGACGTGGGCCACCGTCGGCCCGCCGAACTGGTTGAAGACGACTGCTCTCATGGCGGACATCCTTGCGGGCGGCCGGTCGGACCGCCACCCGCACCCGCGGCACGCGGTCCGGATGCCACGCCCGGCCGAACGAATCCGCTCCGTCGCCGGCGACCGGCTCGAGCCGGTGATCGGTCACGCACCGACGGACTCCCTCGACTTCATGGCCCGACCGGAGCGCATGCTGCGCCTCCACCTGACGCCTCATCCGGCCCGGAAAAGAATTCGACTCCCAAAATTCTCGCAATCAAACAGCCTCGCAATCAAACAGCTTCGAGCCGATCTGTCCTCGGTCGGGGATGATTGCGCGATTCGTCATCTTTTCGTAAGGGGATGGGTAAAGCGATAACCCGGCCGGACCCGCTTCGGCTTGTTCCGGTGAATATGGTTAACTTCACTCAGTGCGTATCATCATCGGGCCAGCCTGTGCGGGAAAATCAACTCTCCTGCAAAAGTGGCTTCACGCTGCGGAAGAGCGCGGCCACTCGTTGACCATCCACGAGTCCCGCACCATCATCGATCCTGCACAGATTCCCGTCGGTGCCGACGACGTGGTCCATTACGACCTGCTGAGGGGATACCGCTGGGCGCCGGGTGGGCGGCCGCCGAACCGGAGCAGGGTGAGCGTCAGCATGAATCCCCTTCTGGCAGAGCTCGTGGATGCCGCCGAAGAGGTCGTGGTGCTGACTGCTCCCCTCGGTCGACTTCTCGAGCGGGAAACCAAGCGAGCCAAAGAGCGGGCGCATTGGGCCATCGGCTACACCGACGGATCCCGCAAGACGTTGCTGTGGTCTGGACTGCCCCAGATTTATGAGCAACTGGCCCTGCATCTGGATTCAGCCGGAACACCTCATCGCTATCTGTGCTCCAACACCGCGGTGCACGGCGAACATCAGGAATTTCCCCGACGGGAATTTCCTCAGTTGGCTGTTCGTGGCTCGCAACGACTTTGTCGGGAAGGACACAAGATGCCGCCCTCGCGTCGGCACCGCTCTGGGCGCGGGCCGGCCGTCATCGACACCGGCCCAGCTGTCAAACCCGCCAGCCTTGCGCTCGCGTTGCAGATGCCGATCGCCGGCCTCCGATTACTCGACGTCGGTTGCGCCGACGGCGAGGTGGCCCAGAGCGCCGAGCGAATGGGAGCACACGTCACCGCGATCGACCCGCGACCAGGCTACGTGCGCCGGGCCCGTCGTACGGCGCCGCCGGACAACCACGTCAGCTGGCGAAAGGTCGGGCTGGATGGCCTGCCGGACCCCGCCGGTTCGTACGACATCGTGCTGCTGGGGAACGTCATCGACCACGGCCGCGATGTATGGAGCACTGTCGATCGTGCGGCCGAACTGACGTCCTCGCACCTGGTGCTCGGCTACGGCGGTCCGGACCGGTCCACCCTGCAGAAGCTCGCCGGCTCTCCTGCCGGACCGCTGTCCCCGGAGCGAGTCCGGCTGGCCGCCGGGGACGCGGTGTTCGATCTGGCGCCCATGGAGCTCGAACGACGGTATCTGCACCCGAACGGTCCGTTCGAGCGGCACGAGATCATGTGGTCGGCGTTCGCTGACCGGTGGATCTCCGTGTTGTCCGGCAAACGCCCGACCTCCTCGGAGCTCATCCCTCGCCACGGGCTCGGCCGACCACGCAAGCGCCGCGCGGAGCACGCCGGCCGAAGGAGAGAAAGCACCGGGCGATCGCGCACCATCCGCTCCCGCCGGTCACGGCAGCTGCCCGCACTGCTGCGTCAGCGTCATCATCTGGCTCGGGTCCGGCGGCTTCTCTCCACCGCAACCAGAGACCGACGCCGATAGCTCTGGGCGGCGTCATCGCCCATTGCGGCCGTCGGCGAATTTCGTGGGGCCGTCGAGAAGTTCCCGCCATCCACCCGCCTCGTCCAGCAACACACCTCGATACTGATCTCCAGCTCTCGCTGCGGAGGTCTCCACGTCGCCATCCAGTACTGGGAGTTGGGCGGAACAAGGACGAGGGAATCGTCGCCGCCTTCCACCTCGCACTCCGCGTCGACGCCGCGATCGCTGGACCGAAACGTCGAGCCCTGCGGTGTGTAGAGCCAGACCCCGTCGGCATCGTCTGCGAGCCGGTAGGCCTGCCAGCAGGCCCGGCCGCCGTGCAGCTTGTGCTTGCCGATGGTGACGATGCGGTACTGCGGTGTCGTCGACTCCACATCCTTGAGCTCAGACATCGAACTCCGTCCGGTGGGCGCGGACCCAGGCGATCTCGGCCGCCTCCCGCTCCAGGGCGCCGCCGGCGACCCAACTGCGCTGCGGTTGTCGCCCGGCCCTCGCCAGGCTCTCCACCAGCTCCGCGGTGGCCTGGATCCTCGCGGCGACCGCCTCGGCCACGTCGAAGCCGGGCAGGCCGCCGTAGGCGTCCAGGAACGCCCGGACCCGGGCACGGCGGTCGGGTAGCTGCGGGAAATGGTGCCAGTCGAGCACGAACTCGTCCCGACGCAGCGGCCCGAACCAGTGCAGGGCGTAGGCCACGTCGTCCGTCCTCGGTGCCGGGTGCAGGTAATCCCAGTCGATCAGTCCGACCGCCTCCCGGTCGTGCCAGACGAAGTTCCACGGGCCGGGGTCGCCGTGGCAGAAGACGATCTCGCCGGTGTCGTCGCCGGTCACATCGGTCACATCGGTGACCTCCGCGCCGTCCGCGCCGGCACGCCGAGCGCCGAGCGCGGGTGCACCCCAGACGGCATCCGGCGGCGGCGACCAGTCCCGGCCGGCGTCGTGGATGGTGCGCAGCAGCCGGGCCGCGGAGGACAACCCCTGCTCGGTGTGTTGATGAAACCAGCCGTCGCCGCCGGACGCACCGGGCAGGTAGCGGAGCCGCTCGACCCTGTCGTCCAGATCGATCGGTTCGGGTACGCAACGCAAGCCCCGGTCGCGGAGGTGGCGCAGATAGCTGAACACCGTCGTGCTCACCGCCGACCGCGGCCGGGTGACGATGCCGCCCTCGATTCTGACCGAACGGAAGGCGGCGTTGGCCTCTGCGGCGCGTCCCACCGCGGCCATCGTCGCGGCCACACCGGACGGGTCCGCCGTCTCGTCAACCAACTCCTCACCCACCCTTCCGGCCGGTTCCGCTACCACCCGAGCCTGGCACGATCGCGACGCGACCACGAGTGCCGCAGCCTGACTGCATCGGTGGACTACTCTCCGAACTATGACCATTCCCCGTCGTGGTTTCCTGGCTCTGGGTGGCGGTCTGGCCGCAGCCGCCGGACTGAGCGCGTGTGGTTCGAACACCGGACGTCCTTCCGGTGGAACCAGTGCGGGCGGCTCATCCGGGCCGACGTTGTCGCAGTGGTACCACCAGTACGGAGAGGACGGCGTCGAGGCCGCGGTGAAGAAGTACGCCGCCGGCTACGACCAGGCGACGATCAACGTGAAGTGGAACGTCGGCGACTACGAGAAGGCGGTCGGGGCGGCCCTGCTGACCCAGCAGAAGCCGGACATCTTCGAGTACGGCAACGGCCCGACGCTCGACATGATCCAGGCCGGCCAGGTGGTCGATCTGACCGAGCAGATCAGTGCGGTGAAGGACGACTTCCCGGCCTCCGTCCTGGCCGCGATGACCTGGCAGGACAAGGTCTGGGCCATCCCGCAGACCATCGACATGCAGCTGCTCTACTACCGCAAATCCCTGCTCAGCAAGGCGGGTGTGCAACCGCCGCAGACCTTCGACGAACTGATCACCGCGGCCACCAAGGTCAAGACCAAGAGTGTCGGCGGCTTCTTCGCCGGCAACGACTCCGGCTTCGGGGTGCTGGCCAACCCGATGATCTGGGCCTCCGGACTGGAGCAGATCAACGCAGCCAGGACCGGGCCCGGATTCGTCGCCCCGGCGATGTACTCCGCACTCACCAAGTACCGCCAACTGCAGCAGTCCGGCGGTCTGCTGGGCGCCGCCTCGGCTGACTGGTCGGCGCCGGATCCCTTCGTCAACGGGGAAACCGCGATGATGTGGAGCGGCCTGTGGAACATGCCGACCTTCCTCTCCGAACTCAAGGACGACTTCGGGGTGCTGCCGTTCCCCAAGATCGGCAGCAGCGGCAGGCAAGCGGTCGCCGTCGGCGCGTTCGCCTCCTGCGTCAGCGCCGAGGGAGTGGATCCGGACGCGGCCAAGGCGTTCGTGAAATGGCTCTGGGTCGACAACACCGCCGACCAGGTCAACTTCTCCACCGCCTTCGGCTATCACGTCCCGGCCCGGACCAGCCTGGTCAGCAAGGCCGACCGACTGACCACCGGACCGGCCAAGGACGCGGTCGGCTTCACCGAGAATCTGGGCCACGGCCCGAGCCTGCTGTGGAGCTCGGCCACCTCCGACGCTTTCCTTGCTGCGTTCAGCAATGTCGTTCTCAAGGGCGCCGATCCGCAGACGGCGATCCAGTCGGTCGGGGCCAAGTGCACCTCGGAGATCAAGCGGCTCACCAGCTGATGTCCCAAGCCGTGACGGCCGTTGCTGCTCCGGCCGACGCCGTCCAGGACCGGCCGGCCCGACGCCGCCGGGCCCGGCAGCGGTCCCTGTGGTTCTGGATCTTCGTCGGGCCGTTCACCCTCGGGTTGTTGATCTTCGTCTACATCCCGATCCTGTGGAGCGTCTACCTCTCCTTCTTCGACGCCCGCAACACCGTCACCCCGACGCGGTTCGTCGGCCTGGCCAACTACGCCTACCTGCTGGGCGACCCCACGTTTCGTCAGTCCCTGCTCACGTTCGTGGTCTTCGCCGTCTTCATCGTGCCGGTGACGTTCGCCGGCTCACTCGGCCTCGCCCTGCTGGTCAACCGGGCCCGGGTGGCGAAGGCGTTCTTCCGCTCGGTCTTCTTCCTGCCGACCGCCTGCAGCTACGTGGTGGCGGCGATGATCTGGCGGCTGGCCATCTTCAGCGGGGCCCGGTTCGGGCTGATCAACGGGCTGCTGCGCGATCTCGGCGGCTCCGACATCAACTGGCTCGGCGGACAGGGCTACTGGTACTGGGTGGCGCTGGTCAGCCTGCGTTTGTGGCTGCAGGTCGGCTTCTACATGATCTTGTTCATCGCCGGCCTGCAACGGATCCCGGCCGACACCTACGAGGCGGCCGCGATCGACGGGGCCGTCGGTGCGAAGGTCTTCCGCCACATCACCTTCCCGCAACTGCGGGCGACCTCGACCGCCGTCCTGTTGTTGGTGCTGATCGCCGCGTTCCAGGCTTTCGACGAGTTCTACAACAGCCTGATCACCGTCGGCGGCTATCCCCCGTACGCCAAGCCGCCGCTGGTCTATCTCTACCTGATCTCGCTGGGCGGCGGCAGCCAGGAACTCGGCATCGGCAGCGCCGGGACGATCATCCTGACCATCCTGATCGCCCTGATCGCCCTGCTGCAGCTGCTGATCATCAACCGCGGTCGACGGGCGGACCGGGCATGAGCCGGGCGATCCGGGGTTCACGCCGTTCGGCCACGGTGCGCTACGTCGCGTTGTCGCTACTCGCCCTGCTGTTCCTCGTCCCGTTCTACGTCCTGCTGCGGAACGCTTTCTCCACCCAGCAGGGCATCGCGGCCGCGGTCTGGCACTGGCTGCCGGACAGCAACGGGCTGGACACGCTGCACCAGGTGTTCGGCAACCAGAACGTCCCGGTCGGCCGTTCACTGCTCAACACCGCGGTCGTCTCGGTCGTCCAAACCCTCGCCACCGTGCTGATCTCGGCGCTGGCCGGCTACGGCCTGGCCCGGATCGAGCACCGGTTCGCCCGGATCGTCCTCGGGCTGACCGTGCTGACGCTGATGGTGCCGGCCGCCGTCACCTTCATCCCGAGCTTCGTGCTGGTCTCCAGCCTGGGCTGGATCTCCAGCCTGAGGGGACTGATCGTCCCGCTGATCTTCTCCGCCTTCGCCACGTTCTTGTTCCGGCAGTACTTCCTCAGCTTCCCGCGCGAGCTGGAAGAGGCCGCCTACATCGACGGCGCGGGCTACTGGCGCACCTTCTGGTCGGTGGTGATGCCGAACACGCTCGGGATCTGTGCCGCCATCGGCACCATCACCTTCATCGGGGCCTGGAACGCGTTCCTGTGGCCGCTGCTGATCGCCCAGGACAACGACCACCGCACCATCCAGGTCGCGCTGAGTCAGTTCCTCACCTCACAGCGCATCCTCTACCCCGAGCTGTTCATGGGCTCGCTGATCTCGATCGTCCCGGTGGTCTTGGTCTTCATCTTCCTGCAGCGCTATCTGGTCCAGGGCGTGGAGCGATCCGGCATCGACTGAAGCGTCCGCCCGGTCGGACCCGGACGCCCGCGTCACGGCCTGGTGCAGAACTGTCGGAGGCGCGGCGCACACTGGGATGTACGCAGAGCGCAGGACCTTTCGAGGAGACGACGACGTCATGACCACCACGAGCACATCAACCAGCGACACCGAAGCCGAGGCCGACCCGCACGGCGCCAGAACCACCGAAGCGATCGGTCCGGTCTTCCCCGACGGCGCCGACCTCGGCCGCAGCCTCGGCACCGACTTCTACCTCAGCGACGAGCACCTGAGCGCCGAGGAGACCGCGCTGCGGGACAAGGTCCGTGCCTTCCTCGACGCCGAGGTGGTCCCGGTCGCCGCCGACAACTGGGAGCACGCCCGGCTACCGCTGGACCTGCTGCGCCGCTACGGCCGGCTCGGGGTCGTCGGGGGCACCACCGAGGGGTACGGCTGCGCCGGCCTCTCCCCCATGCTGGAGGGCTTCCTGGGGGCCGAACTGGCGCGCGCCGACGGCAGTTTCTGCACCCTGACCGGTGTCCATTCCGGGCTGGCCATGGCCTCGATCGGACTGCTCGGCTCCGAGGAGCAGAAAGCGCGCTGGCTGCCCCAGATGGCCGCGATGGAGAAGCTGGGCGCCTTCGCGCTGACCGAGCCCCGGCACGGATCGGACGTGGTCGCGCTGGAGACCCGGGCCGAGCGCGACGGCGACAGCTGGGTGCTGAGTGGTGAGAAGCGCTGGATCGGGTTGGGCACGGCGGCCGACATCCTGGTGGTCTGGGCCCGGGACGACGACGGCAAGGTCGGCGGTTTCGTGGTCGAACACCCCGACGGCGCCGACCACCCCGTCCCCGGGTTCCAGGCCAGAGCGATCACCGGGAAGACGGCCAACCGAGCCGTCTGGCAGGCCCAGATCAAACTGGACGGCGTCCGGATCCCGGCCGAGAACCGACTGGCCGGTGCCAACTCCTTCTCCGACACCAACAAGGTGCTGGCCAAGTCGCGCCAGGGCGTGGCCTGGGAGGGCCTGGGTCACGCGATCGGTGCCTACGAGGCGGCGCTGACCTACGCGCTGCGCCGGGAGCAGTTCGGCAAGCCGATCGCCTCTTTCCAATTGGTGCAGGACAAGCTGGCCAAGATGCTGGCCGACATCACCGGGATGCAGCAGCTCTGCGTCCGGTTGGCCGAGCTACAGACCGTCGGCAAGGCCGGGCTGCCGCACGCCGCCCTGGCCAAGATGCAGACCGCCGAGGGCGCCCGCCGGGTGTGTGCGCTGGCCCGCGACGTGCTCGGGGGCAACGGCATCCTGCTCGACCACCACGTCGCCCGGCACCACGCCGACATCGAGGCCGTCTTCACCTACGAGGGCACCGACTCGGTGCAGTCCCTGATCGTCGGCCGGGCCATCACCGGCATCAGCGCCTTCACCTGATCGGGCCTGGGCTGATCGGGGCCTGGGCTGACCGGGGCCTGGGCTGACCGGGGCCTGGGCCCGAGGCACTCCGGCCGGGAGGTAGCGTCAAACGTGCACGATGTGCACGATTCCTCACCGAGCCGGAGGACCTCCATGACCAGCACCGCGTCCGTCCAGTCCGAACAGACCGACCTGCCCAGCTTTCCGTTCGACCAGCCCGACATCACCGCCAACTCGGCGAAGTACGACGAGGTCCGGGCCGAAGCACCGATCGTTCGGGTCCGGACCCCGGCCGGTGATCTGGCCTGGTTGCCGACCCGGTACGGCACCGCCCGGGACCTGTGGGCGAATCCTGACCTGGGCCGCAGCCATCCCGATCCCGAGAACGCGCCGCGACTGCTGGACTCGGCGGTCAACGCCGGCCCGTCCGGCAACTACGACACCGAGGACTCCGACCACACCCGGATGCGCAAGCTGCTGGTGCCCGCGTTCTCGGCGAAGCGGATGCGCACGCTCTCCGAGCACGTGCAGCAACTGGTCGATGAGTGTGTCGACGCTCTGATCGCCGCCCACGACGCCGCTGCCGGTCAGCCCGGTGTCGCCGATCTGCACGACCTGCTGGCCACCCCGCTGCCGGTACTGGTGATCTGCGACCTGCTGGGGGTGCCCTACGCCGACCGGGAGACCTTCCGTGAGCTGTCGGACCGGATGAGCCGGATCGACGGCGGTGAGGACGCGCGGGCGGCCCGGGCCGAGTTCACCGCCTACACCGCCCGGCTCGCGGCGGCCAAGCGGACCGAACCGGGCGCGGACGTGATCAGCGATCTGGTCGCCGCCCAGCACGCGCAGCCGGAGTTCAGCGACGAGGCGGTGGCGGCCCTGGCGGCCGGGCTGCTCTTCGCCGGCCACGAGACGACGATGACCCGGATCGACGCCGGACTGGTGCTGCTGCTGGCCGAGCCCGAGCGCTGGGCCCGGCTCGTCGCCGACCCGGATGAGGCCATCGACGCCACCGTCGAGGAGGTGCTGCGGATGGCCACCCCGGGCGGGTTCGGCGTGCTCCGCTACGCCCGCACCGATATCGAGATCGGCGACGTCACGATCCGCAGCGGGGACGCGGTGGTGCTGAGCACCTCGGCCGCCAACCGGGATCCGGAGGTCTTCGACGAGCCCGACGCCTTCGACCCGGGCCGCTCGCCCAATCCGCACCTGGCTTTCGGCCACGGCGGTCACTTCTGCATCGGCGCCAGCCTGGCCCGGACCGAACTGCGGGCCACCTTCGCCACCTTGGCCCGCCGGCTGCCGGACCTGCGGCTGGCCGTCGCGGTCGACGAGCTGGAGTTGCGCTCCGACCAGCTGACCGGAGGGTTGGTGTCCCTGCCCGTCACCTGGTGAGCCCGCGGTCGCGCGCGTACCCGGGGCGGATCAGTCTTCGTCCCGGGCCTCGGCCAGGTGGGCGCGGTTGTCGTGGGGCTCGGCCGGCTCGGGCCAGTACTCCGTCATCGCCGAGATCAGCCCGGCCCGGTCGATGGTGAAGAAACTGAGCACCCGGGCCAGCTGACGGCCGTCGCCGACGATGACGTCGCTCACCGCCTCCGAGACCCCGGCGACGATCCGCTGCACGTCAAAGGTCCACGGCCCGGCGGCGGGGTACTCGGCGTTCACCGCCGCGAAGCGTTCCCGGCCACGGAACCGCTCACCGCTCAGCGGGTAGTCCAGCACGAAGTCGTCGGCCAGAACGGCCCCGACCGAGGCGAAGTCGTTGCTCCGCATCAGCTGCCAGAACTGCTCGACCACCTTCTTCGCAGGTGCCGTCGTCGGCTCATCCGTCGTCTGATCGTCCATCCCCCGAGGATGGCAGCGGAATCAGTCCCGGAGGTCCGGAGGGGTGCAGCTCAGCGATCGGCCTTCGTCGGCTCGGTGGTGGACAGGGCCGCGACGAACGCCTCCTGGGGCACCTCGACCCGGCCGACCATCTTCATCCGCTTCTTGCCCTCTTTCTGCTTCTCCAGCAGCTTGCGCTTACGGGTGATGTCACCGCCGTAGCACTTGGCCAGCACGTCCTTGCGGATGGCCCGGATCGTCTCCCGGGCGATCACCCGGGCCCCGATCGCGGCCTGGATCGGCACCTCGAACTGCTGCCGCGGGATCAACGCCTTGAGCTTCTCGGCCATCATCACGCCGTAGCTGTAGGCCTTGTCCTTGTGCACGATCGCGCTGAAGGCGTCCACCGGCTCGCCGTGCAGCAGGATGTCGACCTTGACCAGATCCGCCGGGGCCTCGCCGTCGGTCTCGTAGTCCAGGCTGGCGAAACCCTTGGTGCGGCTCTTCAGCGCGTCGAAGAAGTCGAAGACGATCTCGGCCAGCGGCAACTGGTAGCGGATCTCGACCCGGTCCGCCGACAGGTATTCCATCCCCTGCTGGATGCCGCGCCGGGCCTGGCACAGTTCCAGGATCGTGCCGATGTACTCACTCGGGGCCAGCACGGTGGCCCGGATCACCGGCTCGTAGACCGCGGCGATCTTGCCGGTGGTCGGGTACTCCGAGGGGTTGGTCACGCTCAGCTGCCGACCGTCCTCCAGCTCGACCCGGTAGATCACGTTCGGCGCGGTGGAGATGAGATCGAGGTTGAACTCCCGCTCCAACCGCTCCCGGACGATCTCCATGTGCAACAGGCCGAGGAAGCCGATCCGGAAGCCGAAACCGAGCGCACCGGAGGTCTCGGGTTCATAGACCAGGGCGGCGTCGTTGAGCTGCAGCTTGTCCAGTGCCTCGCGCAGTTCGGGGTAGTCGGCACCGTCGATCGGGTAGAGCCCGGCGAAGACCATCGGGTTCGGGTGCTTGTAGCCGCCGAGATCCTCCGCGGCGGGCCGGGCGGCGGCGGTGATCGTGTCGCCGACGCGGGAGTCGCGGACCTCCTTCACCCCGGTGATCAGATAACCGACCTCCCCGACGCCGAGGGTCTGGGCCTTGATCGGCTCGGGTGAGATCACCCCGAGCTCGAGTGCCTCGTGGGTGGCCTTCGTCGACATCATCAGCAACCGGTCGCGGTGGTTGAGCGCACCGTCGACGACGCGGACGTAGGTGACCACGCCGCGGTAGGTGTCGTAGACCGAGTCGAAGATCAACGCCCGGGCCGGCGCGTCCGGATCGCCGACCGGGGGCGGGGTCTGGCGGACGATCTCGTCCAGCAGCTGGGGCACCCCCTCGCCGGTCTTGGCCGAGACCCGGAGCACGTCGGAGATGTCGCAGCCGATCAGGTCGGCCAGCTCCTGGCCGTACTTCTCCGGCTGGGCGCTGGGCAGGTCGACCTTGTTCAGCACCGGGATGACGTGCAGATCGGCGCCGAGGGCGAGATAGAGGTTGGCCAGGGTCTGGGCCTCGATCCCCTGCGCGGCGTCGACCAACAGCACGGCGGCCTCGCAGGCCTGCAGCGAGCGGGACACCTCGTAGGTGAAGTCGACGTGGCCGGGGGTGTCGATCATGTTCAGGACGTACGCGGTGCCGGCCCCGCCGTTCCCGTTCCCGGCGCCGTTCGCGTTCTCGGCGCCGTCGTTCCCGGCGCCGTCCGGGCCGGCGGGCTGATCGCCGCGGACGGTCCAGGGCATCCGGACGGCCTGGCTCTTGATGGTGATGCCGCGTTCGCGCTCGATGTCCATCCGGTCCAGGTACTGCGAGCGCATGGCGCGCGCGTCCACGACCCCGGTCAGTTGCAGCATCCGGTCGGCCAGGGTCGACTTGCCGTGGTCGATGTGGGCGATGATGCAGAAGTTCCGAATGATCGCGGGGTCGGTGCGGCCGGCCTGCGGCGGATTCGGGACAGTCACGACAGACGATCCTTCCACGTCGGGCCAACCGGAGGGCAATCGTGCGCGACCTCGCTCCACCGCACCTTCCGAGCCGGCGTCCGGAGCCGGGAGCTCAGAGCTGGCCGGCGTAGAAGCCGAGCCTGGCCAGCGGCTCGACCAGCTGGTCCTCCTCGTAGGCCAGGTGGGACAACAACGTGTCGGTGAGCAGGTCGAGGGCGTGCTGCAGCCCGGTGAAATCGTCCGGGTGCGCGATGAAGGCGACCAGTTGACGGTCCAGCCGCTCCAGCACGTCGTGGATCACCACGTGTTCCTCGGCCAGCCGGTCGATCACCGGCGCCAGCTCGTCCTCGGCCGCCCGCAGGTGCGGGAAGATCGAGGCGTCCTCGAGGCTGTGGTGGCCGGTGACGATCCGGCAGTAGGACGCGCAGTAGGCCCCGAGCGTCCAGTCGTTCTGCCGCATGGTCAGGTCGTTGATCACGCTGCGGGCGGTGGCGGCCTCGGTCGTCCCCTGTCGCACCTGGTCGAGCACGTCGCGGACGGCGCTCAGTTCGCTGCGCAGGCTGTCGTGGACCTCGATCAGGTGCTCTCCGACGGCGCGGCCCCGGGCGGTGTAGGCGACGTCGTCGCGGCTCGGTTGCCGACGCGGTCGGGCCGACTCGTCCCACAGCCGGTCCTCGGTCAGTGGATCCGGCGCCGGGGCCGGCTGCAGCCCGAGCCGGCTCCACTGGGCCGCCTCGTTCGCCCGGTCCCGCCGATCCTCCGACACCGGCGGGCTGACGGTCCGGGCGCCCGGCGGTTCGGTCCTGGGCCGGCCGGATCCAGATCCGGGGTCCGACGCAAGGGAGACCGACGCAAGGGAGACCGACGCAAGGGAGACACTGCCGGCACGTTCGGCCGCCACCAGTTCACGGACCCACGGCGCCACCTCGGCGGCCCACAGATCGATCGTCTGCGGATCGTCGGTGGCCAGGATGAACGTGTCGATCCCGTCCAGGGCGTAACCGGCCAGTCGTTCGGCCCAGCCGGCGACGTCGGCGCCGGTCGATCCGGACCCGGTGGACCCGGTCGACCCCAGCTGGTCCGGGCTGACGTTCAGCAGCCGGCGGATGGCGTCGGGTCGTCGACCGGCCGCCCGGGCCGACTCGTCGATCGCCGCCTGCCCCCGGGCCAGCTCACCCTGGCCCAGATAGCCCAGCGACGGCAGCCAGCCGTCGGCGACCCGGCCGACCAGCCGCAGCATCCGGGGCCGGTAGGCGCCGAGCCAGATGCCGACCGGGTGGGCCGGCGCCGGGCCGCGCTTGGCGCCGTGCACCCGGTAGTGCTCACCGTCGACCCGGACGCCGCCCCGGCTCTCGGTGTCCCACAACGCCCGGATGATGTCGATCGCCTCGCTCAACGCGCTGACGGCTTCCCCGGGCGAGCGCCGGGTGCCGCCCATCGCCTCGATCGCCTCCCAGAAGGCGCCGGCGCCGAGGCCCAGCTCGACCCGGCCGCCACTCAGCCGGTCCAGGCTGGCCACGCTGCGGGCCAGCACCGCCGGCTGACGCAGCGGCAGGTTGAGCACGTTGCCGCTGAGCCGGATCGAGGTGGTCCGGGCCGCGACGTAACTGAGCAGGGTCCAGGTGTCGAGGTAGGCCGGCTGGTAGGGATGATCCTGAAACGTCAACAGGTCGAGCCCACTGCGTTCGGCGTGCTGAGCGAGTTCGACGACCCGGTCAGGATCGTCCGCAGCCGGGGTGAGAAAGGCGCCGAAGCTCAGCGGTCGTCCGTAGTCGGTCACGGGCCCATCCTCTCGCCGGAGGTCTGTACGTCTCTGGCCCGTTCCGGTCGTGCACCGGGGATTTGGGAGGGCCCGCGTCCGGCTGGTAACGTGAGCGGTCGCGTCCGGATCCCGAGCGAGATCGTGAACGGAGTCGGCGCGAGACATCAGATCATCCCAGCGAGAGTTTTCGAGGCCTGCCCCGTGGCGAACATCAAGTCCCAGATCAAGCGGATCAAGACGAATGAGGCTGCCCGCCAGCGCAACAAGGCGGTCAAGTCTGCGCTGCGCACCTACACCCGCCGCTTCCGCGAGGCCTCTCTGGCCGGCGATGCTGCGGCCACCCAGGACGCGGCCCGTCGCGCCAGCCGGGCGCTGGACAAGGCCGCCTCGAAGGGTGTCATCCACAAGAACCAGGCGGCGAACCGCAAATCCGCCATCGCCGCCCGTGCTGCCGAGTTGAGCTGATCGCTCAGCCGCAGCCCGATCTGCTCGGCTCACCCGCCGGACGATCCGTATAGACGTCCCGGTTCCTCACGGAACCGGGACGTTGTGCGTTTCTGAGGCCCGATCTCGACTTCCGCGTGCCCGGCACCACGCCTCCGGGCTGCGCCCCGGGAGATTCACCAGCGCCTGCGGAACGGTTCGCCTGAATTCAGCGAGGGGTTCGGCGCCAGGATTCACCGACGCGGTTCGGCATCAGGATTCACCGACGCGGTTCGGCGTCAGATTCAGCGCCGGGCCGAGGCGATGGCGAGGATCGCCCGCTCCAGGGCGAACCCGGCGTCGTCGGAGGCCCCTTTGATGTCGGCGTCGGCGGTGGCCACGACGCCGATCGCCCGGGCCAACGAAGCCTGATCCCAGCCGCGGGCCTGGGCCCGCATCGTCCGCAGCTTCCAGGGCGGGACGCCGACCTCCCGGGCCAGGTCGGCCTCACGCAGGCCGCCGGAGGCACAGACCAGCTTGCCGAGCCCACGCAGACCGGAGGCCAAGGCGCTGCTCACCAGGACCGGCGCCACCCCGGTCGACAACGCCCACCGCAATTGCTCCATCGCCTGGCCGGTCCGGCCGGCCAGAACCGCATCGGCCACGGCGAAACTGGTCACCTCCGACCGGCCGCCGAAGTAGCGCTTGACCAACGTGGCCGAGATGGTGCTCTCCTCGCTGTCGGCTACGAGCTGGGAGACGGCGGAGGCCACGGCCCGCAGGTCGTGACCGACCGCATCGACCAGGAACTGCGCCGTCTCGACGTCGATGCTGCTACCCAGGGCCTTGGCCTCGGCCCGGACGAACTGCGGCAGCTCCCAGGCCTTGGTGGCCGGGCAGTCGACCACCTCGACCCCGCTCTTCTTCAACCGGTCCAGGACAGCTTTGCCCTTCACACCGCCGCCGTGCACCAGCAGCAGGCCGAGATCCGGATCGGGCGCCTGGGTGAAGGCCACCAACTGATCGGCCAACTCGGTCGGCAGCTGCGCCAGATCGCGGACGACGGCGATCCGTGCGGTGGAGAACAGCGACGGACTGGTGATCTCGGCCAGCCGCCCGGCGTCCAGCGTGCCGGCCTCGACCTCGGAGATCTCCACCTCCGGCGCCGTCCGGCGACCCCGGTCGAGTCGTTCGGCGACCGCCCGATCGGCCAGCAGTCCCTCCGGCCCGCTGATCAGGGTGACCGCCCCGAACGGCCCGGATCCGGCCGCCGGCCGGGATCTGGATCTCGCTGCTGGCATGGGCCTCATCCTGCCATCGGCCTCCGACAATTCCGCCCGGCTGCCCGCTCGGTCAGGACTTCTGGGCCACGGCCACCAGCTTCCCGTCGCGGACGCCGATCGCCACCGAACCCTGCAGATCGGTCCGCAGCAGGGTCATCCGGTCGGCCTGGACGAGCCGGACGGTCTTCGCAGCGGGATGACCGTAGTCGTTGTGCAGTCCGGCGCTGGCGATGGCCAGCCGGGCTCCGGTGGCGGCGATGAACTCCGGATCCTGGTTGGCCGAGCCGTGGTGCGGGATCTTGAGGACGTCGGCGTGCAGATCGGCCCCGGAGGCGAGCACGGCGGCCTGCTGGGTCGGTTCGACGTCACCGGTCTCCAGCATGGTGAGCCCGGGCAGCACGACCCGGGTGACGATGCTCTCCTCGTTCTGTTGGGACGAACTGTCCTCAGCCAGGATCGGTCCCAGCGAGGGTGGCCGGATCACCGGACCGATCACCTCCAACCGGGCCGCCCCGACCCTCACCCGCTCCCCCACCTCAGGCACTCGGACCGGGATCCGGTTCGCGGCGGCCACGGCCAGGACACGGGCGGCCTCACCCGGCGGCGACGGATAGGGCGAGGTCCAGATCTGGCCCACCCGGCGACCGGCCAGGACGCCGTCCAGACCTCCGACGTGATCGAGGTGGAAGTGGGTGAAGATCAGCACCGGCACGGCCCGGATGTCGAGGGCGTCCAGACAGCTCTTCATCGAAGCCGGATCGGGCCCGCTGTCGAAGACGACCGCCTGCCGGTCGGCGACCCGGACGACGACCCCGTCGCCCTGTCCGACGTCACAGGCCACCACCAGCCAGTGCGGGCCGGGAAACCCCGGTTGCCCCACCGGCCTCAACACCCCGGCGATCATCACCAGCACCAAGGCGAGCGTGAGCCATCGGTGATCCAACACCACCGGCATGGCCACCCCGGCCGCCAGACAGGCCAGAGCCAGCACCGCCAGGGCGGCCACGGTCGTGGGCCACTGCAGCGACGCACCGGGCAGACCCGCCCCGACCTGGGCCGTCCAGATGATCAACTGCGCCGACCAGGCTGCGGGGAATGCCGCCACTGCGGCCACAGCCGGGCTGACCAGAGAGATGCCGGCCGCGGCGAAGCCGAAGACGGTGGCCGGACCGACGAACGGGCCGGCCACCAGGTTGGCCAGCACCCCGACCACGCTGACCCGGCCCGAGAGGATCGCGATCACCGGCAGGGTGGCCAGGTGTGCGGCCAGCGAGATGGTCAGCGCCTCGGCCAGGACCATCGGCAGCCACCGGCCGAGCAACTGCGCCCAACGTCGGGCCCACCAGATGATGCCGGCGCTGGCCAGCACCGACAACGCGAAGCCGTAGGAACGCGCCAGCCACGGATCGGCCAGCAGCAGCACGATCGCGGCCAGCGAGAGGTTCCGGACGGCCCCGCCGGCACTCGAGATCCCCAGGGCGAGCAGGGCAACCACCCCCATCGCGGCCGCCCGCAGCACCGACGGCTCGCTGCGGCAGAGACCGACGAAGACCACCACCCCGGCCACGGCCAACAGCCGCAGCCACCAGCCGCGGACCCCGAGCCAGCGTGCGGCCAGCAGCACGAAAGCCAGCAGCAGGGTCAGATTGGCGCCCGACACCGCCATCAGATGGGTGAGCGCTGTCGTCTGGAAGGCCTCGGTCATCGGTTCGGAGATCGCCTGGGTGTCGCCGAGCACCAGCGCCGGAACCAGCGCGCGTTGGTCGGCCCGACGATGCGCGACGGCCGAACGCAGCCCGGCCCGGACCCGTTCGGTCAGCGCCTGGCTGGCCGACGGCGCCGCCAACGTCTGGGTGGGACCGCGGACCCGCGCCAGCGCCGCCAGCTCACCGCTCCGGATCGGGGGCTGCAGCCGGGCGATCGTCCGCACCTTCGTCCCGACCGGCCAGGCCCGCCACTGTGCCAACTCGGCCCCGGTGACGGTGACCAGCACCGGTGTCCGGACCCGGTAGGCCCGGCCGCGGCCGTCGACGGCGTCCACCCGCACCGTCCGGGTCAGATAGGCCGGTTTGATCCCGTCCCCGGCGGTGACGTGCGGATCGGTGGTGAGCGTGACGTCCATGGCGACGATCGCGGTCGAGGTGGCGAGTCGGCTGACCACCGACCGGGAGAGCAGCTGTTGGTGCACCAGGCCCAGGGCGGTCGCCAGCGCCAGGGTCAGGGCGGCTGCACCGAGCAACCAGGACGCACGGCCCGGAGCTGCATCGTTGCGCGAAGGCCGACCCCGGAAGCGTCGGTTCGGGCCGGACCGACCGATCAGCACCGCGATCACGGCCACGACTCCTGAGACCGCGAAAGCCGTGGCGAGCAGGGCCCCCGGCCCGATCGTGCCGATCGCTGCGCCCGCCCAGCAGGCGACGGCGACCGGCACCAGCCGGAGGTCCATCACCACCGGCTCCGACTCTGACCCGGACCCTGTATCGGTGTTGTCGCCGACGGCCGTCCGCGCGGTCAGCCGGTCACGGACCCGGACCCCTGCCGCCCCGAGCTGGCCCCTCACCAGACCGATCAGGGCACGCCGGGGACCGCCGGCGACCCGGCTACCGCGCCGGCTGCCGCGCGCAGCATCGGAGAGCTGATTCCTCACAGCAGAGAGGATGGGCACGTCGAGTCAGAAATGACCGCTCGCTCAGCGCCTGTGGACGGTGCTCCGGATCAACTCCGTTCTGTGGACAACGGCCTTTTGTGGGGTGCGAACCGGGCAGCCCGATCAGACCCGTACGTGCGGCGCGAGATCGGCGTAGGTCTTCGGGCCGATTCCGTCCACTTCCTGGAGTTCATCGATCCTGCTGAACCGGCCGTGCTCGGTTCGCCAGGCGATGATCTTGCCGGCGGTGACCGGACCGACGCCGGGTAACGCGTCCAGGTCGGACTCGGTGGCCTGGTTGAGGTCGACCGTTCCGCCCGTACCGGCGCTGCTCGTACTGCTGCTCACACTGCTGGTCGGAACTCCGCCGGCGCCGCCACCGACGGGTGTCGGGTCGACGATCTGGCTCACGCCGTGACCTTGTCGGGCCAGGTAGAGCTGTTGACCGTCGGCGAGTGGCTGGGCGAGGTTGAGCCGGCCCGGTGCGGCCGCATCGGTCATCCCGCCCGCTGCCTCGATCGCGTCGGCCACCCGGGCGCCCTCGGGCAGCCGCCGCAACCCGGGGTGGCGGACGGCGCCGAGCACGTGCACCTCGATCCGGCCGGCCGCCGGCGTCGATCCACTCGCGGGGGCGGACGCGGTGGTAGAAGGTCGCTCGGTGGTCGTGGCCGGCGAGCTCGTCGCTGTGGCGGCGGGCGCCGACGACGAAGCGTCCGAAGCGGGGGCATTCGAAGGGGTGGCCCTCGTAGCCGTGGCGGTCGGCTCGCTGATCGGTGAGGCCAGAGCGACCGGGCGGGCCCGCAACACCGCCCAGCCGGCGAGCAGCAGCCCGGCCGCCACCAGGACGGCGATCACCACCAGCTGGCGCCGTCCGAACCGGTGCGGCCGTCCCGGGACCCGGGGCAGGTCCCGCAACGACGCCCCGAGGCCGCCGTCCTCCGCCCCGGTCTCGTCATCGGCGTAGCGCGCCTCACCCTCGACGTCGGCGAGCTCGACCTCGTCCTCGAGCTCGTCCAGTTCGCCTTTGTCCAGCTCGCCCTTGTCCAGCTCGACCTCGTGCTCCCTTCCATGCCGGGGCAGGCCGGAGCTCGACCGCGGCGCGGCGCGGGCGCGCAACTCGGCCCGGCGCAGCCGCTCGTCGACACGCCGGTCGGAGTCCGAAGGCAAGGCCATATCCGGACAGTAAGCACGCCGGCCGGGTTCGGACCGGGCACGAACGCAGCCTGTGGATGAGGCTCCGGGCCGGCTTCGGCCTGGGGACAAGTCGGTCCGAGGCGCTAGATTTCCCTGATGCGGTCGACCGGCCGCAGCGAAGCGCCACCCGGGCCCGGCCCGACGATCTTCCCCTGGAGTGCCGATGGACCGAGCACGTCGCCACGTCTGGCGCGTCTCCGGCTCCACGCTGATCCTGCTCGGCCTGTTGACCGCGGTCTGTCTGCTCGGTCTGCCCACCCTGGCCTGGTTCAGCTGGCAGGCCCGGCCGAGTCTCTGGGTGCCCGGACTGCTCGGCCTGCTCGCGCTGCTCGGCCTGCTCTACGCCTGGCGGTTCGGCTGGCACCCGCGGGTGGTGGCCACCGAGACCCGGCTGGTGGTCAAGAACCCGTTCCGGACCACCCGATTCGGCTGGCAGGACGTCAGCCTGGTGCTGCCCGGCGGTAACGGCCTGCTGGTCGCCGGGCCCGACCACCGCGCCGAGGCCTGGTGCGTGCAGAAGTCCGACCGCGATCACCGTTCCGGACGCCCGTCCCGGGCCGACCGGATCGGGGACGAGATCTGGGCGCTGTGGTTACTGCACCACCCTCCGGTCGAGGTGCGCGGGCAGTACGTCATCACCCGGGCCCGGCCCGGGATCGAGGCCGGCCTGGCCGAGCTCGAACGCCGGGCCAGCAGCGAGGCCCTCAGTCACATCTTCCCCGGCGAACGGTTCCCGTTCCCGATCGAGACCGTCACCGAGCGCTGGCACGACGTGCTCCGAGATCCGACCAAACAGACCTTCGTCGCCCTGTCGGAGGAGCCCGCACCGGACCCGGATCCCGGTGACGACGCCGGATCCGACTCGCATCGACACCGGATCCGGCGCCCGGGCCGGCTCGGCCACGGCACCCGCCCGCCGGCCGATCGGCTACGTCGCCCACAGCAGCACCGCGGTGCTGCATCTGGGGGTCGACCCGTCGCTGCAGCGGCAGGGCTGCGGCACCATGCTGCTGCGCCGCGCCGAGGCCGAGATCTTCACCGACCCGGTGGTCACCGAGGCCAGCCTGTGGGTACTGGAGCACAACCGCCGGGCACTGGGCTTCTATCACGACCACGGTTGGCACGACACCGACAACCGCCGACGCTCGCCCTACCCGCCGAAGCCACCCGAGCTACGGATGATCAAGGCGAACCCCCGGGCCGCCCGCCGCACCCGGGCCGGACGCAGTTGAGTCCGGATCCGTCGCCCACGGCACGGCGCTTCCAGCCGCTCTGGGTCGGCCTCGGTCTGCTGGCCCTCTTCCCCAGCCTGTACGCGATCATCCTGCGCGTCGTCCCCCCGAACGAGGACGACGCCGCACTGTTGGCCTCCTTCATCGCCTACGGCAACCTGTTCGGCGCGCTCAGCCTGACCTGCTTCGTGATCGCCCTGGCCCGGGCCCGGCACCGGCTGCTGCTCGGCGGCGTCACCGTACTCACCGCGGCCTGCCTGACCTGGTCCCTGAGCTGGCAGCTGCCCCTCTTCGTGCCCGACGGCCGGACCATGACCACCGACCCGATCACCGTGCTCAGCCTGAACATCCGGGTCGGCGGCGCCGAGGAGGCGCAGCTCGCCCAGCAGGCCGCCACCGCCGACATCGTGGTGCTGGTCGAGGTGACCCCCGGTGCCTTGCAGGTCCTGCGCGACGGGCCGATGGGCCGCCGCTTCCCTTACGTCGTGCCGCAGACCGATCTGGTCGACAACGGGTCGGCGATCTTCTCCCGGTTCCCGTTGAGCGAGCCGAGAACGTTACCGAGGACGTCGTGGGTGATGCGGAGCACCGTCGCCGACGTCCCTCGACTCGGCCGGCTCACCGTGGTCGGCGCTCACCCCTGCAATCCCCTGTGCGGCATGGACAAGTGGGTCGACGACCACGCCGTCCTGCGGCAGTATCTGGCCACCCTCGGGTCCGGCCCGGTGCTGGTGGCCGGCGACTTCAACGCGGTGGACGACCATGCGCCGATGCGCGCGCTGGACGCCGACGGTTTCGAGTCGGCCGCCGACATCGCCGGCGCCGGCTGGCTGCCGACCTACCCGGCGGACCGGGGGTTCCCGCCGCTGCTGCCGATCGACCACATCCTGCTGAACGACCGGCTGACGGCCTCCTCGGTGAGCGCGTTCACGGTCGCCGGCACCGACCACCGCGGCCTCCGGGCCGAGATCGGAGGCACCCGGTGAAACTTCGACCGATCGGAGAGCACAGCCTGTCGCGCCGCGGTCGACGACGCCGGATCGCCACCGGGACAGCGATCGCGGCCGGTCTGACCGGTCTGGCCAGCACGACGGCCCGGTCGGTGCCCGAGGACGCCACCCCGCTGGCCCCGGACACGCTCGTGATGGCAACCTCCTTCAGCGACTACGGCCTGGGCGCCTACGCGGTCTCGGCGATCTCGGCCGGCGTCGCGTTCCGGACGCGTCCCGGGCCGCTGCCACTGCTGCTCGGCGCCGCAGCGCTCGGTCTCGGCGGGTGGCACGCCTCCTGGCTGCTGCCCCGGTTCGTCCGCACCCGCCGACGGACGGCCGACCCCGGGTCGCAGCGGTTCACCCTGTTGAGCCAGAACGTCGAGCTGGGCCAGGGCGATCCGGCGAGTCTGCTCCGAGCGGCCGCCGGCGCCGAGGTGGTCGTGCTGTTGGAGGTGACGGCACCGCAGGTCCGGGCGCTGAACCGCCTCGGCTGGCGGGACCGGTTCCCCCACGCCACCGCCGACACCCTGCCCGACGAGGGTGCGGCCGGGACGGCCGTGTTCAGCCGGTTTCCGTTGTCGGGCGCAGACCCGGTCGAAGGGTTGATGCATCAGACCTGGCTGGTCGGGATCGACGTCCCGGATCTCGGGGACATCCGACTGGTGGCCGTCCGCCCGACCCGGCCCTACCGCGGCGGGCACGAATGGCGAGGTGAGCAGGACCGGTTGCGCGGGCTGATCCCGGCCGGGGCGAGGGTGATCGTCGCCGGCGACTTCAATGCGGTCGACAGTCACCGTCCGATCCGGTTGCTCCGCCGGCTGGGCTACCGCAGCAGCACCGAGCTCGCCGCCGCTGGCTGGCGCCCGACCTTCCCGGCGAACGCGAAGGTGCCGGCGATGATCGAGATCGACCACGTGCTGCTCGGCCCCGGCCTGACCGCCACCTCCTCAGGCACGGTCCGGGTGGCCGGCACCGACCATCTCGGCGTGCTGACCGAGATCAGCCGAACCGACGGGACTTGACCGGCCACAACCGCCGCGACGTTGCCCTCCAGCACGACGTACGGCTGCACGCTGCGCTTGATCGTCTCGCTCACCGCAGGATCGGCGTCGTGGACGATCACGCGGACCCGTCGGGCCAGGATCCTTTGCCAGGCAGGCATCCGGTCCAGGTAGGCCTCGACCCGCGGGTCCGCCGTCCAGGCCAGCTCGGCGCCGCCCGACATGCCGTGCTCAGCCGGCCGGGACGATGCTGACCAGCTTCGGCGCCCGGACGATGATCTTGGCCGGCTCGCGTCCGTCCAGGGCCCGGATCACCGACTCCTCGGCCAGGGCCAGCGTCCGCAGCTCGTCCTCGCTCACGTCGGGGCTGACCGTCAGCTTGCCCCGGACCTTGCCCTTGATCTGCACCACACAGGTGACGGATTCCTTCACCAGCAGCGATTCCTCGACGCCCGGCCAGCCGGCATCGGCCACCGACGGCTGGTGTCCCAGCTGCTCCCACATCTCTTCGGCCACGTAGGGCGCGACCAGGCTCAGGGCGACGGTGATCACCTCGGCGGCCTCCCGGACCGCCGGATCGCCCGCGCCGGCACCGGTGTCGATGGCCTTTCGGGTGGCGTTGACCATCTCCATGATCCGGGCCACCACGACGTTGAAGCGCTGCGCCTCCAGCAGCGCGGTGATCTCGGCCAGGTGCGGGTGGATGATCCGGCGCAGTCCTTGATCCCCGGTGGCCGGATCGGCGCCGACGGCACTGCCCGCGCCGGCCTCGACGGCGATCCGATACGCACGCTGCAGGAACTTCAGCGATCCGGCGGGCGACAGGTCGGCCCAGTCGATGTCCTCGTCCGGCGGCCCGGCGAACACCACGGTCAGCCGGATCGCGTCGACGCCGAACTCGTCGATCTGGGCCCCCAGGTCGACCCCGTTGCCCAGCGACTTGCTCATCGCCTTGCCCTCGTTGATCACCTGGCCCTGGTTCAGCAGCCGCCGCATCGGCTCGTCGAAGTCGACCCAGCCCATGTCGTGCAGCACCTTGGTGAAGAAGCGCATGTACAGCAGGTGCAGGATCGCGTGCTCGACCCCACCGACGTACTGATCGACCGGCATCCAGCGCCGGACGTCATCGCGGTCGAACGGGGCGGAGTCACAGCCCGGTGAGCAGTAGCGGAAGAAGTACCAGGACGAGTCGACGAAGGTGTCCATGGTGTCGGTGTCCCGCTTCGCCGGAGCACCGCAGGAGGGGCAGTCGACGTTCACCCAGTCGGTGGCCGCGGCCAGCGGCGAGGTGCCCTTCGGGGCCAGCTGGGCCCCGGTCAGGTAGGGCAGCTCGACCGGCAACTGGTCGTCGGGAACGGCGACCTCACCACAGGCATCGCAGTGCACGATCGGGATCGGGCAACCCCAGTAGCGCTGCCGGCTCAGCAGCCAGTCCCGCAGCCGGAAGGTGATCGCCGAACGTCCGACCCCGTCAGAGCTCAGCTGCTCGATGATCGCCCCGACCCCGGCGGCCTTGTCGCTCAACCCGTCCAGCGCACCGGAGTTGACGTAGCGACCGTCGCCGGCCGTCGCGATCCCTGTCTCAGCAGGATCCTCGGCCCCGGTGTCCACCACCGTCCGGACGTTCAGGCCGAAGGTGCGGGCGAAGTCCAGATCCCGCTGGTCGTGCGCGGGCACGGCCATCACCGCGCCGGTGCCGTAGTCGGCCAGCACGTAGTCGGCGGCCCAGACCGGGATCCGTTCGCCGTTCACCGGGTTGATCGCGACCACGCCCAGATCGACGCCGGACTTGGGCCGGTCGGTCGACTGCCGTTCGATCTCGGTCGCCCGCTTGGTCTCTTCCAGGTAGGCCTCGAAGGCCGGCCGGGCCGCCTCACCGACGATCTCGGCGGCCAGCGCCGCGTCCGGGGCGACGACGAAGAACGTCGCGCCGTACAGGGTGTCCGGGCGGGTGGTGAACACCGTCACCGTCCGCCCCTCGCCCGCATCCGGGCTCGAGGGATCGGGGTGGGCGGGATCGACGATGGTGAAGTCGACGTAGGCGCCCTCGGAACGGCCGATCCAGTTCCGCTGCATGGTCAGCACCCGCTCCGGCCAGCCGCCCTCCAACTGGCCCATGTCGTCCAGCAGCCGCTGGGCGTACTCGGTGACCTTGAAGAACCACTGGGTCAGCTCGCGCTTGGTGACCACGCTGCCGCATCGCTCACACAGCCCGGCCACCACCTGCTCGTTGGCCAGCACCGTCTGATCCTTCGGGCACCAGTTGACGAAGCTCGCCTTCCGGTAGGCCAGGCCGCGCTCGCGGAAGCGCAGGAACAGCCACTGGGTCCAGCGGTAGTACTCCGGGTCGGAGGTGTGCAGCCGGCGGGACCAGTCCAGGCTCAGGCCGTAACGCTTGAACGAGTTCGCCTGGGTCTCGATGTTGGCGTACGTCCACTCGGCCGGGTGCGCGTCGCGCTGGATCGCGGCGTTCTCGGCCGGCAGCCCGAAGGAGTCCCAGCCGATCGGGTGCAGCACGTCGAACCCCTGCTGCCGGGAGTAGCGGGCGACCACGTCGCCCATCACGAACGCCTCCGCGTGACCCATGTGCAGGTCGCCCGAGGGGTAGGGGAACATGTCCAGCACGTAGCGCCGCTCGCGGCTGTCGTCGTCGGCGGCCTGGAACGTCCGGTTGGTCTCCCAGAACTGCTGCCAGCGCTCCTGGGCGGCCGCCGCGTCGTAGCGCGGACCGTCGCCGCTGCGCTCGGCCGGCTCACTCGGGCGCGTCGTCTGGTCGGTCACGGTGTCGTCCTCTGGTTCGTCAGGTTCGTGGGTCAGGTGCTGCGTACGGTGATCGTCGAGCATGAAAAAACCCCTCGGCCCGAAGGCAGGAGGGGTCGGCCGCGCGAATTGCGCGGCTAGAGAAGAAGAGCTCCGGTCTGCACGCGCTCGAGTCTAGACCACCGCGTCCGCGGACGTCGTCCGCACATCGCCCGGCACCTCGCCCGCCCCGCCGGTCCCGCCCTCACCGCCGCGAGCGGCCCGACCGGCCCGACCGGCCCGGACGAGGACCACCACCAGACCGGCGAGCAGCGAGCCGAGCGTGCCGAAGCTGAGATCCCCGAGCGTGTCGGCGTAGATGGCGACCGGGATGTTGGAGAACCGGTTGAAGGAGAAGTACTCCAGCAGCTCCCAGACCAGCGCCGCGGTGGCCCCGAAGCCGAGCGCGACCATGATCACCACCCCGGCCCCGATCCGACGGCCCGGACGCCAGATCACCAGCACCCCGGCGGTGAGCAGCAGCCAGTTCAGCCCGTGCATCATCTTGTCCCACCAGCCGATGGACTCGAACAGGCCGAACCGGTTGCCGACCGTGTCGAGCAGCCAGGGCAGGGTGATCAACAGGTCACCGGCCCACGGGAACCGTGGCCGCCGCAGTCGCCGGGCCGCGCCGACCCGGGACCAGATCAGCCAGCCGATCGGCAGCACCAGCACGGCGATCGGGTACAGCACCAGCCGACCGGTGGAGGCGTGCGCCTTGTTGCCGACCAGATCCGGGGAGACCAGGCCGTAGCCGAGCAGCGCGAACAACGCCAGCTTGGCGATCAGATCCAGGGCTCGATAGGCACGCACCCGGTCATCGTCCCAGCGCAGACCAAGCCGGTGCGTGCTGCCTCAGAGCAGCCCGAGCGCGAGCGCGGCGGGAACCACCGCGGCCGCGGCCCAGGCCTGCGGCCGGCAGGAGGCGGGATAGGCCGACGGCGGCTGGTCGGGAAAGGTCCCGTCGCCGGCGAACAGCTCGGGCAGCCGGCCGTCGAAGGCGTCGGCGGCGCCCAGCAGACCGGTCGCCAGCTCGGCGGCCTGGGCCTCGAACCCGTCGCGGCGCAGCCCGTCCAGCACGATCGCGGTGTCGTGGGCCCAGACCGAACCGCAGTGATAGCTCCACGGCCAGTAACCGGCGTTGTCGCCGGACAGGGTCCGGACGCCGAACCCGGACAGCATCGTCGGGTGCCGCAACCGGGCCGCGACCTCGGCCGACTCGTCCGGTTCGAGCAGCCCGGTGCCGAGCAGGTGGCCGATGTTGCTGCTCACCCCGTCCACCCGTCGCTTGTCCCCGTCCAGGGCGAGGGCGGGATAGCGGCCGAGCCGGTCGGCGCACCAGAACGAGGACCGGAACCGCTCCGCCAGCGCGCCGGCCCACTCACGCCAGTCCGCGGCGCCGGGCAACTCGAAGGCCGTCAGCAGTTCGGCGCCGTCCAGTGCCGCCCGGTGGGCGTAGCCCTGCACCTCGACCAGCGCGATCGCCCCCTGCGCCTGGCGACCGTCGGCGAACCGGATCGAGTCCGCGGAGTCCTTCCAGCCCTGGTTCGACAGGCCGCGGCCGCCGGCGTCCAGGTACTCCACGAAACCGTCCCCGTCGGCGTCGGCGCTGTCCCGCAGCCAGCCCAGCGCGGCCTGCAGGGCCGGCAGCAGCGCCTCGATCGCGACCGGATCGGCCCCGGCGCGCCAGGTCTCGGCCAGCAGGCTGATCCACAGCAGCGTCGAGTCGGTGCTGCCGTAGTAGACCGGCGGCAGTTCCAGCGGCCGGCCCTGACGACCGCCGTCCAGCCGGACGGGCCGGTCGCGCAACTCGTGCAGGATCTTGCCCGGCTGCTCGGCCGAGCCCGGATCCTCACGGACACCCTGATGCCGGGCCAACACCTGCAGGGTCGACAACGCCAGCTCCGGGACGACCGGCAGCAGCAACCGGGCCGCCCAGATCGAGTCCCGGCCGAACAGGGTGAAGTACCAGGGCGCACCGGCGGCCAGGAACGCCGATTCGGGACGGTCGACCGGCGCCAGCAGCAGCGCGTCCAGATCCGCGGCCGACCGACGTAGCCACCGTCCCCACCGCTGGTCCTGCGGCTCACCCACCGTCCGCAGCCGGTCGGCGAACGCGGACGCGACCGGTCGCCGGACCGGTGGGACCAACGTGGCCCGCTCGTCCTCGGTGCTCAACCGCCAGCCGAGGGTCGCCTCGCCACCGGCCGGGACGGCGACCTGCCAGACCAGCCGCAGCACCGGCTCGTCCGGAGGTGAGCCCAGCCGTGCCCCGTCGGCGCTCAGCCAGGCCCGGACGCCGCCGTCCTGCCACACCGGGCCGCTCCCTCGCGCCGGCGGGACCGGAGCGGCGGCACGACCACTCTTGATCGCACTCAACTCGGCCAGATCGGAGGCCAACTCGAGCTCGACGTCGAGGACGGCGGGCTCGGCCAGCGCCGAGCGGAACACCCAGGTCTCGATCAGCGCGTCATCGCTCAGCTCGCGGTGTCGCTCCAGCACCAGCTGCGGGTCCGGGGTCGGGGCGTTCGGGGTGGCGATCACGCCGGTGAAGACGGCCCGGTCACTGCCGACGAGCCGATGGCCGACGGGCTCGGGCTCGGCGCCGTCCACCCGCAGCACGGCCCGGCTCAACACCCGCACGTCCCCGCGGTAGAACCCGTGCGCGCTCAGGCGTCTCCCGGCCCGGCCGGCCGCACCGGGGGTGACGCGGATCTGCCCGTCGGTACCGCTCCAGGCCTGCACCGGAGCCCGGACCAGGGCCGGATCGGAGTGCAGGAACGGCTGCTCGGTGACCACCACCGCATTGTGCCGAGCCGGCGACGGGCGAGCAGAAGTAGGGTGCGGGCCATGAAGGTGATGCTCACCGGCGGCGCCGGCTACATCGGATCCCACACCGCCGTCGTGCTGCTCGAGGCCGGGCACGAGATCGTGGTCGTCGACGATCTGGCCAACTCCAGCCCGGAGTCGCTGGTCCGGGTGACCGAGCTGACCGGCCGCGAGGCCCCGCTGATCGAGGCCGACATCGCCGACCGCTCCACGATGGAGCAGATCCTGCGCGAGCAGCAGATCGACGCGGTGATCCACTTCGCCGGCTTCAAGGCGGTCGGCGAGTCGGTGGCCGACCCGCTGTCCTACTACGCCAACAACACCGCCGGGACGATCGCGCTGCTGCAGGCGATGGACACCGTCGGCGTCCGGACCATCGTGTTCTCCTCCTCGGCCACCGTCTACGGCGCACCCGAGCAGGTGCCGCTGATCGAGAAGCTGCCGCTGGACGCGACCAACCCCTACGGCCGCACCAAGGAGCAGATCGAGGACATCCTCAGCGACGTCGCCGCCGCCGACGACCGTTGGCGGGTCGCCCTGTTGCGCTACTTCAACCCGGTCGGCGCGCACCCGTCGGGTCGGATCGGGGAGGACCCGACCGGCATCCCGAACAACCTGATGCCGTTCGTGGCCCAGGTCGCGGTCGGCCGGCGGGAGAAGCTGGTCGTCTTCGGCGACGACTACCCCACCCCGGACGGCACCTGCGTCCGGGACTACATCCACGTCCTCGACCTCGGCGTCGGGCACCTGGCCGCGCTGGAGTACCTCACCGACCATCCCGGCCGGCACGCCTGGAACCTCGGCACCGGCGAGGGTTCCTCGGTCCTCGAGGTGCTGCACGCCTTCGAACGGGCGGCCGGCAAAGAGATCCCCTACGAGGTCGGGCCGCGCCGGCCCGGTGACGCCCCGGTCAGCTACGCCGACCCGTCCGCGGCGCTGGCCGACCTGCACTGGTCGGCCACCCGGGGACTGGACGAGATGTGCGTCGACCACTGGCGTTGGCAACAGCAGAACCCGAACGGTTTCGCCGAGGCCGAGTGAACCTCGCGGAAGCGCAGACCTCACCCCGCGGAGCCGCTGATCAGGGCCTCGTTACGATGCGAATATGTTCGTCCTGACGCTGACCTACACCGCTGACCTGAGCGAGATCGACGCTGCCCTGCACGATCACGCCGAGTGGCTGGACCAGCAGTTCGGCGACGGCGTGTTCGTCGCCTCCGGTCGTCAGATCCCTCGTCGGGGCGCGGTCATCCTCGCCTCCGGGGTGACCCGGAGCGACGTCGAGAGCCGGCTCAGCGAGGATCCGTTCGTCGAACGCGAGCTGGCCGAGTACACCGTGACCGAGTTCAACCCGACCCGGGTCGCCCCGGGCCTGGAGCAGCTGCAGGGCTGAGTTCCCCTCCCTGTCCCCCGTCCCACCTCCCCGACTCGCCCGTTCCCCGACTCCCCCGTTCCCGACACATGGCCGTGACACCGTCCGGCCATCTTGAAACGTCGCCGTAACGCGCAGGTCGCTGCGCGCAACACAGGGCCAGCAGAGTATCGCCAGACACCGCGCCGCCCTTCTTCACCGAGTCGGAGCAGGCTGTGGGGTCGCCCTCCAGTCCGGTACCTCACGTCCACTCACCGAAAGATGCGACATGACTCCACTCGAGATCGACACCGGGACCACCGCCTGGCTCCTGGTCTCGGCGGCACTGGTGCTGCTGATGACCCCAGGGCTGGCCCTCTTCTACGGCGGCATGGTGCGGGCCAAGACCGTCCTGAACATGATGATGATGAGCTTCGGGGCGCTGGCCTCGGTCTCGGTCATCTGGGTCCTCTGGGGCTACTCGCTGGCCTTCGGCGACGACGTCGGCGGCGGCCTGCTGGGCAACCCGGGCCAGTACCTCGGCCTGAAGGGCCTGATGGGCGCCACCAGCTCGGTCAGCTTCGACGGCCAGACCGGCGACTACCCGGCGATGGCCTTCGTGGCCTTCCAGGCCGTCTTCGCCATCATCACCGTCGCGCTGATCTCCGGCGCCATCGCCGACCGGGCCAAGTTCGGCGTCTGGATGGCCTTCACCGTCATCTGGGCCACCGTCGTCTACTTCCCGGTCGCACACTGGGTCTTCGACTTCTCCTCCGGCGAGCACGTCGGCGGCTGGATCGCCAACAACCTGAAGGCGATCGACTTCGCCGGCGGGACGGCGGTCCACATCAACGCCGGTACGGCCGGCCTCGCGCTGGCGTTGATCCTCGGCCGCCGGCACGGCTTCAAGCGCGACCCGATGCGGCCGCACAACCTCACCCTGGTGATGATCGGCGCCGGCCTGCTCTGGTTCGGCTGGTTCGGCTTCAACGCCGGTTCCGCGATCGCCGCCGGCACCGCCTCGGCCACCGTCTGGGTGAACACCATGGTGGCCACCGGTGCCGCCTGCCTGGGCTGGTTGATCACCGAGCGGATCCGCGACGGTCACGCCACCTCCCTCGGCGCCGCCTCCGGCGTGGTCGCCGGCCTGGTCGCCATCACCCCGTCCTGCTCCTCGGTCAGCCCGATCGGCGCGATCATCCTCGGCGCCGTCGCCGGCGTGCTCTGCTCGACCGCGATCGGGCTGAAGTACAAGCTGAACTACGACGACTCGCTCGACGTCGTCGGCGTCCACCTGGTCGGCGGCCTCTGGGGCACCCTCTCGGTCGGCCTGCTGGCCACCGCGGCGGCCCCGGCCGGGGTCGACGGCCTCTTCTACGGCGGCGGGGTCGACCAGCTCTGGCGCCAGGCCGTCGGTGCGCTGGCCGTGCTGGTCTTCAGCTTCGTGCTGACCTCGATCATCGGCCTGATCCTGCACAAGACGATCGGCTTCCGGGTCTCCGAGGACGACGAGCGCCAGGGCGTCGACGAGGTGGAGCACGCTGAGACCGCCTACGATCTGGGCAGCTTCGGCGGCTCGATCCGTTCCACGCTCAGCGGCGGTATCGGTGTCTCGCGCGCCGACGATTCCCACGACCAAACCGGCCCCAAGGGCCACGGCAAGCATGAGGAGGTGTCGGCATGAAGCTCGTCACCGCGATCATCAAGCCACACATGTTGGACGATGTGAAGAGCGCCCTGGAAGCGTTCGGCATCGAGGGCATGACCGTCAGCGAGGCCAGCGGCTTCGGGCGTCAGCGGGGCCACACCGAGGTCTACCGCGGCGCCGAGTACACGGTCGATCTGGTGCCCAAGGTGAGACTCGAGGTGCTCGTCGACGACGGTGATGCTGCAGACATCGTCGACGTCCTGGTCAAGAGCGCACGGACCGGCCGCATCGGTGACGGCAAGGTCTGGACCGTCGGCGTGGATGACGTCGTCCGCGTCCGCACGGGTGAGCGTGGACTGGACGCGCTCTGAGGCGTGACCTGACCAGCGAGTGCCTCGACGTCGCGATCCGGTCCTCCTGGGAAACCAGTGGGGGGCCGGATCGTCGGCGTTGTGTCACCGCGGTGATGGAACGTGCGGTGGTCGAGCTGTGGCAGAGCCTGGACGTCCCCGCGTCCGGGGTGGCGCTGGCCTGCGTGGGCAGCCTGGCCCGGCGCGAACTGGGACCGCGCTCCGACATCGACCTGGTGCTGCTGCACGACGGCCGCACCCGCGGCGTGGACGGACTGGCCGAGCAGCTCTGGTATCCGATCTGGGACGCCCGGATCAAACTGGACCACTCGGTCCGGACGCCGGCCGAGTGCGCCCAGATCGCCGGCTCCGAGCTGAGCGCGGGGATCGGACTGCTGGATCTGCGGCCGCTGGCCGGCGATCTCGACCTGGCCGCGAACGCCCGCACGTCGCTGCTGAGCAGTTGGCGCAACGGGGCCCGGCGGCGGCTGCCGGAGCTGCTGGACTCGATCACCGAACGCCGGGCCACCTTCGGCAACGCCGCCTATCTGCTGGAGCCCGACCTGAAGGAGGCCCGCGGCGGCTTCCGGGACATGTCGATGCTGCGGGCGCTGGCCGCGACCTGGCTGACCGATCTGCCGCACACCGGCGTCCAGGCCCCCTACGACAAGCTGCTGGACGTCCGGGACGCCCTGCACGTCGTCTCCGGCCGGGCGCTGGACCGGCTGCTGGCCACCGAGATCGGTGAGGTGGCCACCCGGCTCGGCTATCCCGAGGCCGACGCCCTGCACCGCCACGTCTCGCTGGCGGCCCGGCGGATCGGCTACGCGGTCGACCTGACCGCCCGCTCCGCCCGGCAGGTGGTGCCGGTGCGTCGGGTGATCAGTTTCGCCCGGCGGGAACGCAAGCCGGCGATCGTGGCCGGTCCGCACGGGCTGATCATCCATGCCGGCGAGGTCGGCCTGGCCAAGGAGTCCTCGGCCCAGGACGCGCTGACCGGCCTGCGGGCCGGGGCGTTCGCCGCGCAACAGGGGCTGATGCTGTCGCCGGTGACCGCCCAGAACCTGGGCCTGGCCGGCGCCAGGCTGCCGGTCCCCTGGCCCCCGGCCGCCCGGCAGGCGCTGTTGGAGTTGTTGTCGGCCGGGCCGGCGCTGCTCGGCGTCTGGGAGGCCCTGGAGCTGAACGGCTGCATCCGGCGCTGGTTGCCCGAATGGGAGACGATCCGGGCCAAGCCGCAGCACAACCCGATCCACCGCCACACCGTCGACCGGCACTCGGTGCAGACCGTGGTGGAGGCCCAGCCCTTCCTGACCCAGGTCGATCGACCCGATCTGCTGGTGCTGGCGGCGTTGTTCCACGACATCGGGAAAGGCGTCAGCGGCCCCGACCACGCCGTGGTCGGGGCGCCGATCGCCCGGCGGGTGATGATCGAACTGGGTCTCGACGACACCGACGCCGACCTGGTCGCGCTGCTGGTCCGGGAGCATCTGACCCTGCCGGATCTCGCCACCCGGCGCGACCACACCGACCCGGCCACCCTGGACGCGCTGGTCGCCGCCGTGGACGGGCGGGCAGAGGTGCTGAAGCTGCTGCGGGCGTTGACCGAGTGCGACGCCCGGGCCGCCGGTCCCGCGGCCTGGTCACCCTGGCGGGCGAAGCTGATCGACGCCCTGGCGGCGCAGGCGATGAGCCGGCTGGTGGGTGAGGAACGACAGCCCCCGGCCGACACCCGCGCCGGGTTGGAACTGGCCGATCAGGTCCGCACCGACGGCCGGCCGCGGATCCGGGTCGACGCGGTGCCGGACGGCACCCAGATGACGATCGCGCAGAGCGACCGGGTGGGGTTGTTCGCCGACACCGCCGGGTTGCTCGCCGCGAACCTGGTCACGGTCCGCTCCGGACTGCTGACCACCACCGGCGGGATCGCGGTGAACACCTGGCTGATCGAGACCCGGAGCCCCGAGGACCTGCCGGACAAGGCCTACCTGATCGGCCAGCTGGAACGACTGGCCGCCGAGGACTCGCTCGCCCTGGAGCCGGTCCGCCGGCGCGAGGCGCGGGCCCAGCGCGGCAGCGGACAGAAGGCCGATCGAGGTGCCGGTCGGGGCGCCGGGTCGGCGCCGATGGTGCAGGCGGTGCCGGACGCCAGCGAGTCGGCGGTGGTGGCCGAGATCCGGGCCGGCGACCGGAGCGGGCTGCTCTGGGCGCTCGGCGACGCGGTGGCGTCGATGGGCCTGACGATCCGTTCGGCCCAGCTGGCCACCCTGGCCGGACAGGCCGTGGACACCTTGTACCTGACCGAACCGGACGGGGCCCGGCCCGATCCGGACCGCGCGGCGGCGGCGATCCTCGCCCTCCGGGCGGCGGCGGAGGTCTCCGGTCCGGCCTGAGGTGCTCGACCGCCCGGATGGGCTCGGATCAGCAGCGGCCGACCCCGGTCAGGCCCGGGCGACCCTGATCAGGCCCGGGCGGAAGCGATCAGGCCCGAGCGGAGGCGATCAGGACCGGCCAGAGGCGATCAGCGCGTCGACCTCGTCCGACGTCGGCGGCTGGGCCCCCACCCGCGAGCAGACGATGGACGCGGCGGCGGCGCCCCGGGTCAGTGCCGTGGGCAGGTCGGAGCTGCGGGCGACGAAACCGTCCAGGAAGCCGGCCATGAAGGTGTCGCCCGCGCCGACGGTGTCGGCCACCTTCGTCGGGAAGCCGTCCACCTCGATCCAGCCGTCGTCGTGGGACAGCGCCGAGGCGCCACCCTCGCCCCGGGTGACCAGGACGAATCCCACCCCGTACTCGGCCCGGTAGTGCTCGGCCAGCTCTTTCCAGCCGCCGGTGACGTCGCCGACCCGGGCCCGGGCGAGGAAGTCGATGTCCTCGTCGCTGGCCTTGACCATTCCGCCCCGCTGGCCGACGACCTCGATCCAGGGCTGGATCCGGCGCCAGTACTCCTCGGGGTCGGGAATGACGCTGGAGCGGACGTTGATGTCGATCGACAGCAACGCCTCGGTGTCGCGGACCCAGTCCAGCAGCACCTCGGCCCCCGGTTCGACGATCAGGGCCAGCGAGGCGACGTGCAGCCAGTCGGCCGAGCTGAGCGTCGGCAACTCGGCCGGTTGCCAGTCGAAGTTCGCGGTGTCGTGGAAATGGAAGGCGTAGGAGGCCTTGCCCTGCTCGTCCAGGCTGACCACCGCGACCGAGGTGAACTGATCGGTGCTCACCGCGAGATCCAACTCGACCCCGGCCTTCTCGATGTGCCCCCGTAGCTGCCGGCCGAAGTCGTCGGTGGAGATCCGCCCCAGGAAGTGGGTCTCGTTGCCCAGCATCCCCAGCGCCACCGCCGAGTTCATCGGACCGCCCGCCGACAGCGCCTTCCAGGTCGAGGAGAACGTGTCGCTCGGCGCGGTGTCGTCCTTGACCAGGTCGATCAGGGTCTCGCCGCACACCACGAATCGCGTCATGGCGTCAACCTAGCGTCCGTTCCCGGCCGCCACGGCCCGGCACCCCGGCCCGGGTCGAGGCCTCGATCTGCTTCCGCAGCCCGGGCCAGATCTCCTCCCACAGCGACGGCGGGGCCGCCTGGGCGTTGAGATCGTCCAGCAGCCCGGCCATCGAGCAACTCGGCTGCAGCCGGTGGACCCGCTCCACACAACACATCTGCAGGGTTCCGTCACCGCCGATCCAGGCCGCGGCACCGACCAGGCACAGCGGCGCGACCGCCAACTCCGGCGGGCAATGGGCGACAACACTCCGCCACAACCGGACATGCTGATCGGCCCGGTCGGCCCGCATCAGCGACCAGGCGGCGTCCCGGACCTCGACGTCCCGGGCCAGCAGCGCCAACTCCAGGGCGGCGTCCTCCCCGAGCTCGGGCCCGGACCCGGGATCGGGTTCGGCTTCGGGTCGGGGCGTTGCTTCCGGTCGGATGTTCCCATCGGGCTCGGAGTGTCGGCCCAGCGCAGCCCGGACGATCCGTTCGATCCGGCGCTGCCGAGCCGACCGGGACCGCTGGTCCAGGGCCGCCAGCTCCGGCTCCGTCGAGGACAGCTCGCCGGCCCGGGCCGCCAGTCGGCGCCATTCGCTCTCGGCCGGGCCGGCCACCGAGTCGGCGATCGCCGACCGGTCGGCCGCCACCGACAGCCCGGCGTAGACCGCCTCGGCCGCCAGCGGACCCGCGCTCGCGTCGTAGGGCGTCCCGTCGGCCGGGCAGCAGTCGGACTCACACGTCCCGGACCACCATCGCTCACCGTCGGCGTAGACCGCCTCGATCACCGGGACCCCGAAGCCGTCGAACTGCCGACGGGCGTCCTCCACCACCGAGCAACCCGTCGTCCGGTCCGAGCCGAAAGCCACCAGGATCACCCCGTCCGCCTGCTGACGCTGCACCGCCGTGCCCAGGGATCCGAGCAGCACACCGGGGCGCGCCGCATCGACCAGATCCAGCCGGGCACACATCCGGACCCGCGCCCCGCAGATCAGAGCGATCACCAGGGATTCGTGCGGGTGGTAGCCGAGCAGATACGGGATCAGGGTCAGCAGGTCGGCCGGGCCGGTGGCCCGCAGCGTCCGGACGTCGGCGGGCTCGGCCCGGCGGTCTCGTGGTGCGATCGTCATGACTGAGTCTTCTGCCACCGAGGCCGGAACTGACCGCCACTCCCCCGCACTGTGGACAACGCTCCAGGACGGATCGGCACTGTGGACAACCACGATCGAGCCGGCCTCCCGGTCAAGGGTGGGGCTGTGGCTCCCGGTCACGGGTAGGCCGTGGCTGGAAGAGAGGTCAAAGGCACGGTTTGGCGGTCCGGCTGGTGGTCCGGCCCGGACGGTAGCGTGGGGGCGTGAATTCCGGCGAGCAGCGACCCGACCCGTCCGGGCGTCGCCCGCCGCCGGGCGACGCCCCGCAGTTCGCACCGCCGTCCGGCCCCTTCGGCGGTGACAGCGGCGGCACCTACAGACAGACCGGCCGGCCCGGGCCCTACGGATCGGGTCAGGGGCCGGCTTTCGATCCGACCGCGCCGATCACCGGACCGGGGTCGCCGACCGACCCCGGTGCCGGGCCGACACCGGAAGGCCGGCCCGCGAACCGGACGACCTCGACCTATCGCCCCCGGCGACGACTCGCACCGACCCTGATCACCGTCGGGGTGCTGGTGCTTGCGGTGATCGTGATCGGTGGCGGGGTGCTGATCTCGCGCTACCGCGACCAGCATGCGAGTGCGGCGCAGACCCCCGGGGCCTCGGCTCCGGCCGGGCCGACCACTCCGAGCGCGTCCGGCACGCCGGGCGGAGCCGACCCGAGCAGTCCGGCCCCCGGCTCGTCGGCGAACTCCATCGCCTTCACCTCCAGCGACGCCAGCGGCACCCTGAGCATCGTCGGTCACCAGTGGACGACCCAGGGCAATCCCGACCCCGCCAACGACTACTACCTGGCCGTCGAGATCCAGGTCAAGGTCGACCAGGGCTCGATGTACTACTCGGCGGAGATGTTCGAGGCCTTCGACGCCACCGGCAACGTCTACGGCGCCGGCGAGCGTATCTACCAGCGTCCGCTGCTGAGCACCGGTCAGCTCACCGCCGGGCAATCGATCCGCGGGTGGATCGACTTCGATCTGCAGCGCGGCGAGACCACCGTGCTGATGGCCGGGCCGAACGACCAGCCGATCGCCGCGCTCAAGGTCGAGGGTTGACCGCGGCAGCGACTCCGGCCGCTCCGTGCCCCACCCCGCCCGCCCCTCACCTCAGCACCGTCACCCCGACACCGCCACGTACGAATGATCACCCCGGTCACAGCACACAGGAGACGCATGACGCCGATTGATTCCGCGCCCGGTATCGAGACCACCGTCGTCCGCGGCTGGGACGTCCTCACCCTGACCAGCCCGGAGCTCCGGTTGCAACTGGTCCCGGGTCTCGGCGCCTCGGTCGTCTCGCTGTGCCGGGTCTCCGACGGGGTCGAGCTGCTGCACCGGACGCCGTGGGGGCTACCCAATCCGGCCACCCCCGGCCTGGCCGGGTCGGCGATCGAACGTCGCTACGACCTGGACCCCGGCGGCTGGCAGCCGTTGTTCCCCAACGCGGGCGACAACGCGATCGTCGACGGGATCGAATGGGGTACCGACGGCGAGGCCCGGATCGCTCCCTTCGACCTCAGCACCGACCTCAGCACCGGCGAGGGGGAGGCCACCGGCGAGGTCACGCCGGTCACGGCGACGATGTCCACCCGACTGCGCCGGACCCCCTTCCGGATCACCCGAACGGTCACCCTGACCGGCACCGAGGTGCGGCTGCGCGAGACGATCGAACACGTCGGCCGCAGCCCGCTGCGGGTGATGTGGGCCAACCGGCTGGCCTTCGCCGCGCCACTGGTCGGCCCCGGCGCGCAGATCGACTGCGGCGCGGCCGTGGTGCACCCCGACGCCGGCCTGCTCTACGACGTCGACTACGCCGACATCTCCCCCTGGCCGCGGACGCCCGGCCCGGATTCGATGATCAACCTGCGCTACCTGCCCGAGCCGGGTTCGGAAGAACGGCGGATGGCCTATCTGGCCGAGTTCGAGACCGGCTGGCTCACCATCACCAACGCCGACCTCGGCTGCCGGGTCCGGCTGGAGTGGGATCTGGAGGCCTGGCCCCAGCTCTGGTACGAGCTGGAGGACGGCGGCACCACCGAGCACCCCTGGTTCGGGACCGAACGTTTCCTGGCGTTGACGCCGAGCAGCAGCTGGCCGGCCCGTGGCGTGCACGACGCCCGCCGGATCGCCGACTCCGCCCTCGAACTCGAACCCGGCGACGAGCGGACGGCCGAGCTGACCCTGCGGGTGGAGTCCCTGTCCTGACACTCAGCCGAGCTCGACGCCGATCACCAGGCCGAGCAGGGCGAGCGGACAGGCCAGCACCAGGGTGCCGAGGCCGTGCACGACCGCGTTGCGCCACCGGTGCTGTTGGGCCAGCCGGACCGTCTCGACGCAGGCGGTGCTGAAGGTGGTGTAGCCACCGCAGAACCCGGTTCCCGCCACGGTCTGCACGCCCGCCGGCAGCCCACCGATCACCAGCCCGGCCAGCAGACCGAGCAGCAGCGAGCCGCTCAGGTTGATGATCATGGTGCCGATCGGGTGGGTGCCCCGGCCGTGATCGCGGATCAGCCCGTCCAGCACGAACCGGGCGATCGCCCCGAGGCCGCCCGCAACCGCCAGTCCCGCCAGCAGAGCCGGGGTCATCGCGTCCCCTGTGGCGCGAACCCGCGGCGGCCGGTCTCGTGGTGACGACGGAGCGAGGCCAGCGCGATCCCCACCAGGCAGGCCAGCAGACCCAGCGCCAGACTGGCCAGCCCGTAACCGATGCCGCCGCCCCAGCGCCCCGAACGCAGTTGTCCGGCCACCACCAGAGCCAGGGTGCTGTAGGTGGTGAAGCCACCCAGGAATCCCGTGCCCAACAGCAGTCTGAACACCCGCCGTCGGCCGTGGTCCGGGCCCAGCCGGACCAGCAACTCCAGCAACGCACCGAGCAGCAGGCAGCCGATCACGTTGATGATCAGGGTCGCCGGCCCACCGGCCAGACCGAACGAGGACGCCCCGAGCTCGGTCAGCAGGTCGCGGCTCAGGGTGCCGAGGGCGCCGCCGAGGCCCACCGCCAGCAGGAATCGCGGCCGCAGGTGCACCGGTCGTTCCCGGTCGGCCGCGACGTCGTCGAGGTCGCTGTCGACCGGTAGTTCCTCGCGGGCCGCGGCACCGTCGGCTTCGACCACAGCCCGTCCCGCTCAGGCCAGGTCGACCGGTTGGCCGGCGGCCACCGAGGCGTAGCCGCCCTGCACCACCCGCAGGCTGCGCAGTCCGGCCTCGCCGTCGGGCTGGGGCCGGCGGCCGGAGGCGACGGCGTCGAGGAACTCGGCCAGCATCAGTTCGTTCGAATCCGCACCGTAGGCCAGCCAGAGCCCGTTGCCGTCGGCCTCGGAGTGACCGTCGACCCGGGCGGCGAAGGCGTCCAGGTCGGCGATCCCGCCGGTCCCGACCAGCTGGATCCGCAGTCCGCCCCAGGTCGGATAGGACGCCGGCTTGGACCAGCTGCAGTCGATGGTGGCGATCACCCCGTTGGCGTACTCGACCGACACCAGTCCCCCGGTCTCCACCTGCACCCGGTCGCCGTGCAGGATCGCGTTCGTGGTGGCGTAGACGTTCACCGCGGGCACGCCGTCGAAGAGGGCGTCGATCAGGTCGGCCACGTGCACCGTGTGATCGGTCAGCGATCCCCCGCCGGCCGCGTCCGGGTCGACGAACCAGGCGCGCGCGCCCATCGGGATCTGACCGTTGTTGCTGCCGTTGACGGCGATCACCTCGCCCAGGGCACCGTCTCGGACGGCCTGGCGCAACACGGTGAACTCGGGGGTGAAACGGACCGGGTAGGCGATCATCAACCAGACACCGGCCCGGGCGCAGGCGGCGATCATCGCCTCGGCGTCCCCGACCTCGGTGGCGATCGGCTTCTCGCACAACACGTGCACCCCGGCCGCGGCGGCCAGTTCGGTCAACCGGCGGTGGTCGGCGTTCTCGGAGCAGATCACCACCGCGTCCGGGCCCCACTCCAGGCTCGCCCGGTAGTCGGGCAGGTAGTCCACGCCCCATTCGGCGGCCAGCTCGGGACCACCCGGCTCGCCCGGGCGTCGGTGGTGGTCGGGGTCGCTGGCCACCAGTTCGACCCCGGGACGGTCCCGTAACGCGGCGACGTAGGCCTGTGAATGGGTGTGGGCGAACGACCACAATGCGATCTTCACGCGTGCACCCCTTCGGTCGCGGCCAGCACGGGCTCGACGTCGACGGCACGACCCTCGCGGATCGAGCGTTGCGCGGCCTCGGCCAGGACGACGGCCTGTAGCCCGTCCAGGGCACTGACCCGGGGGGCGGGACCGCCGGCGAACGCCGCGGCGACCTCACGGATCTCTGTCAGGTAAGGGCTCTCGACGCCGACCAGGGAGGGCAGCAATCCGGTCCCGGCCCCACCGGCGAGCACCGAGGGGACCGTGCCGGCATCGGGCAGGCCGCCGTCGAACCTCAGCGCCGGATGGTCGCTGGAGTCGTGCTGCAGCAGACCGTCGGTACCGGCGATCTCGAACGTGGTCCGGAACGCGGTGCCCGGACGCGCCCAGGTTCCTGTCAGGTAGGAGATCGCGCCGCTCGCGTGGGTCAGCACCAACTGGCCGACGTCGATCCCCGAGCCGGGCGTCCCGGTCCGCCGGAGCCGGCCGAAAACCCGCGTCGCGGGCCCGGCGTTCCAACAGGCGAAGTCGAGATCGTGCACCATCTGGTCCAGCACGATCCCGCCGGAGCGCGTCTCGTCGTGGAACCAGTCCATCCGTGGCCGGGAGCCGGTCCGGCTGAACCGCTGCACCGCGATCCGGCCGAGCGCCCCACCGGCGACCTGCTCGTGCATCAGTGCGTACTCGGCGAAGAAGCGCACCACGTGCCCGGGATACAACTGGACGCCGGCCCGGTCGCAGGCCTCGATCATGGCCCGCACGTCGGCGGCCGTCCGCCCGAGCGGCTTCTCACAGATCACGTCGAGTCCCGCCGCCGCGGCCTGTTCGACGATGCTGCGGTGGTCGTAGGTCGGCACGCAGACGTCGGCGGCGTCCGCACCGGCGAAGGCCTCCTCCAGGCTCGAACACGCTCGGCCGCCGGCGCAGTCGGCGATCAGTTGTTCGGTGCCGTCGAGGGAGAACACCGACACCTCGGCGCCGAGTTCGAGCCAGGCCGGCAGGTGGGCGTGAGCGATACCGCCGGCCCCGATCAGCGCCACCCGTAGGCCGGTCACTGTCCCCCTCCGCTGCCCGGGAAGGTTGCGGCGGAGACCGGTCCGGGACCGGTCCGGACGAGCCCGGTGCGGATCAGGCTCCTCAGGTCGAACACACCCACTCCTCAGCTCGACGGCTCGGCGGGTCGACCCTAGCAACACAGCCCCGGACGGAGGTGCTCAGCAGGGTTGCGAGCCGTTCGTACTCTGGATCCGTGAGCACCTACTACTCACCGGCCCCGTACCCGAGCACGTCCCGGCCGGCACCGGCACGCGAATCGGCCTCGCCCCTGGGTTCGGCGCTGCTGATCCTCGGCCTGCTCGCGCTGATGTGGCTGCTGGAGATCTTCGACACCGGCACCGGCGGCTGGCTGGACCAGTTCGGTATCCACTCCCGGGAGATCGACGGGCTGCCCGAGATCTTCACCGCGCCGTTCCTGCACTACGGCTTCGCCCACCTGATCGGCAACTCGGTGCCCTTCGCCGTGCTCGGCTTCCTGGTGCTGCTCGGCGGCTTCGCCCGCTGGCTGGCCAGTTCGCTGATCTGCATCGTGAGCTCGGGTCTGAGCGCCTGGCTGTTGACCCCGGCGAACACCGTGATCCTCGGGGCCAGTGGCTTGATCATGGGCTGGCTCACCTACCTGCTGTTCCGTGGCATCTTCAGTCGCCGGCCGGGGCAGATCGTGGTCGGGCTGATCGTCCTGGTCTTCTACGGCGGGCTGATCTGGGGCGTGCTGCCCGGTGCGGTCGGCATCTCCTGGCAGGCCCACCTGGGCGGGGCGGTCGGCGGCATCGTCGCCGCCGTGCTGCTGCACCGACGGGACCGGCAGCGCCACGCAGTTGACCCGCGTTCAGCGTTCGCCCGGTAGCACCGTCTGCAGCTCGTCGGCCGCGGCCATCACCTCGGCCTGCAGGGTCGCGATGGACTCCTGCCCGGGCGGGATCTGCTTGGTGAAGACCGGCCGCACCTCGAAAGCCAGATCGATCAGACCCTCGCGGGTCGGGGTGCCCTGCCGCATCGTCATCGCGTCACCGGCGACCCGGTTGTACTCGTTCATCCGCTGCTGCCAGCCGGGTTTGTCCGCCATCGCCGGATCGGCCTTCATCCCCTCCAACAGGGCATCGCAGGCCCGCTCCAGGCGCTGCAGCTGGGCCCGTCTGGCGTCGAGGTCGAGGCTGATCGGGACCACGGTGCCCTCGTCGTCCTCGTCGTCGCGTTTGCCGAACAGCTTCCCGAAGATACCCACCCCGCGACTCTATCGGTCGGCCGCGGGGACGGGCCGGACGTCGATCGGCGCCGGATCGGTCCGCGACCTCGCCTGGGCCCGCACCAGTCCCCAGGCCAGCAGCAACTGGGCCACCAGATAGGTGGGCATCACGACCGGATCGAGCAGCTGGGCGGGCCGGGGCGCACCGAAGATCGCCACCGACAAGGAGAGATCGCTGACCACGAAGACGAAGCCGCCGACCGCCGTCCAGCGGTTGGGGCCGGTGGCCAACAGGGCCATCACCGCCAGCGCGCAGCCGTAGACCCCGACCGCGGGGAGCAGCTCACCGGACAGCCGGGCCCCCACTGTCACCGCCGCGGCCAGGAGGACCAGATAGCCCGACAGCAGCGGCGGCCGGCGCAGGACGCTGCGCCCGCGGTCGGGCCAGAAGGCGGCGATGTAGAGCAGTTGCGCGATCAGGAACAGGCCGATCTTGGCCAGCAGGGCGATCCCGCCGACGGTGTCCCCCAGCCAGGAGAATCCCAGCGCCACGATCGCCAGCGTCGTCGACCGGCCCGCCCCGGATCTGGCGGCCAGCACGAATCCGGCCAGCACCGGCATCAGCAGCACCGTCAGCACCGCGTCCGGCCCACGCCGATCCGAGGCGCCGGCGATCTGTTCGGCCACCGCCAGCAGCAGATAGACGACCAGCAGCACCCGTGCCGTCCGCCCGAGCCCGCTCATTCCGCCAGGCTACGTTCCACCTCGGACACTCCGGCCGTGAGCGCGCCCGGATCGACGACTGCCACCATGGGGTGATGGCTGACAACCTGCCCGAGACCCTGCCCGAGAACCTGCCCGAGAACCGCCCGAGAACCCGACCGGGAACCGCGACCGGCCCACCCCGCTGCTGCTCTCCTACGGTGAGCACGTACCCCGGATCGACCCGACCGCCTGGCTGGCCCCGAACGCCACGGTGATCGGCCGGGCCGAGATCGCGGCCGGGGCGTCGGTCTTCTACGGCGCGGTGGTCCGGGCCGACATGGACCGGATCAGCCTGGGTGCGGGCAGCAATCTGCAGGACAACGTGGCCGTCCACACCGACACCGGCTTCCCGACCGTGATCGGGGCCGGGGTCAGCGTCGGTCACTCCGCGGTCATCCACGGCTGCACCGTCGAGGACCACTGCCTGATCGGGATGAGTGCAACCGTGCTGAACGGCGCGGTGATCGGCGAGGGCAGCCTGGTCGCGGCCGGTGCGGTGGTGCTGGAAGGGACGGTGATCCCGCCTCGTTCACTGGTCGCCGGGGTGCCCGGCAAGGTCCGCCGCCAGCTGAACGACGACGAGTACGCCCACGTCGTCGCCAACGCCGAGGAGTACCTGGCCCTGGCCGCCGGTCACCGGGACGAGACGGCCCCGATCCCCCGCTCCTGAGCCAGCCGGATCAGGTCGACAATCAGCCAGGTCAGGTCAGCTAGGTCAGGTCAGCTAGGTCAGGTCAGCTAGGTCAGGTCGACGATCAGGTCGGTCACGTCGAGGATCAGGTCGGCCCGCTCCCGGGTGGCCCGGATCAGTTCGGCGTTGCGTTCGTCGCTGCTCAACGCCCAGGCCCGGGCCTCCTCGGCCGACTTGCCGAACTCGACGTGCCGGGCGATCAGTCGTCGGTGGCGCAGCTCGGCGTCCATGGTCAGGAACCAGACCTGATCGAAGCAGCCGCCGACCTCCGGCCAGGGATCTGTGGCCAGCAACAGATAGTTGCCCTCGCTGACCAGCAACCGGTGCTCGGGCCGGACCTCGATCGCGTTGGCGATCGGTTGCTCGAGATCGCGTTCGAAGGCCGGCGCGTAGAGGGCGTGCTCGCCCTCGGCCCGGGCCCGGCGCAGGAAGTCGCGATAGCCGTAGCCGTCGAACGTCGGCTCGGCTCCCTTACTGGACAGGGTTCCGTGGTCGCGCAGCACCCGGTCGGCCAGGTGGTAGCCGTCCATCGGGATCTGCACGGCCGCCGCGCCGGCCGCTGCGACGATCGCGGCGGCCACGGTGCTCTTGCCCACCCCGGGTTCACCGACCACCCCCAGCAGCACCCGCCGGCCCGAGCTGTTCGGCCACAGCCCGGCCGAGGTGAGCAGTTCGCTCACGTCCGGATCGATGCTCCGAACGGCCACCGTCTCCCTGGTCCCTGAGCCTCGCATTGCGCCATGATGGCGCTATGACCCTCCTGACCGGACAGCAGGTCGCCGATGCGGGCCTGGACGGCTGGGCCTTCCTGCCGGCCGGTCTGCAGACCCGGATCCCCGTCCCCGACTTCGCCACCGGCCTGGCCCTGGTCACGGCGATCGGTGCGGCGGCCGAGGCGGCGGATCATCATCCGGCGCTGGATCTGCGCTACCGCCACCTCGACGTCACCCTGACCAGTCACGACGAGCACGGCGTCACCGGGCGGGACGTCCGGCTGGCCCGGACGATCACCGGGCTGGCCGCCGAGGCAGGGGTCACGCCCGGCGTCGACGGGGTGACCGGTCTCGAGTTCGGGCTGGACAGTCCGGACCACGCTGCGATCGCCGACGTCTGGCGGGCGGCCTTCGGGCTGCCGCAACGACCCGGGGGACGCGACGACGAGATCGAGGATCCGCACGGCCGGCTGCCGAGCGTCTGGTTCCAGGCCTCCGGGTCGAGCGAGCCACGCCAGCGCTGGCATCCCGACATCTGGGTCGACCCGTCGCAGGTCGAGGCCCGGATCGCGGCCGTCGTCGCCGCCGGCGGTGCGGTGATCAGCGCGGACGAGGCCCCGTCGTTCTGGGTGCTGGCCGACAGCCAGGGCAACCGCTGCTGCCTGTGCACCTGGCAGGGCCGGGAACGTCCGGGCTGATCCTCTCGATCGGGCGACGGGCAGACTGAGGTCATGGCTGCCGACTTCTCTGCCCCCACCGCACCGCACCTCGACGTCGCCGAGCTCCGGTCGCGGTTCAGCGCCCTCGACTCGGGCATCGCCTTCTTCGACGGGCCGGGCGGCACCCAGACCCCCGATGTGGTGGCCGAGGCGATCGCCGGCACGCTGACCGGGTCGCTCTCGAACCGGGGTTCGCTGGTCGCCTCCCAACGCCACGCCGAGAACGCCGTCGACGCCTTCCGGCACGCCTACGCCGATCTGCTCGGGGCCGACCCTCGGGGCATCGTCTTCGGCCGCAGCGCCACCCAGCTCACCTACGACTTCTCCCGACATCTCAGCCGGGACTGGAAACCGGGCGACGAGATCGTCGTCTGCGCCCTGGACCACGACGCCAACGTCCGGCCCTGGGTGCAGGCCGCGGAACGCACCGGTGCCACCCTGCGATGGATCGAGTTCGACCCGGGGACCGGTGAGGTCCGACCCGAGGACGTCTCGGCGGTACTGAGCGACCGGACGGCCTTGGTCGCCGTCACCGCCGCCTCCAACCTGATCGGCACCAAACCGCCGATCAGCGAGATCGCCGAGCTGGTTCACCGCAGCGGCGCCCTGCTCTACGTCGACGGCGTCCACTACGCCGCACACGCCCTGGTCGACGTCGCCGCGATGGGTGCGGACTTCTTCGTCTGCTCGCCCTACAAGTTCTTCGGCCCGCACTGCGCCGTCCTGGCCGCCGACCCGGCGCTGCTGGAGACGATCAGGCCGGACAAACTGGCTCCGTCCAGCGACCAGGTGCCCGAGCGGTTCGAGTTCGGCACGCTGCCCTACGAGATCTTGGCCGGTGCGACGGCCGCGGTCGACTTCATCGCCGACATCCCCAGGGTCTCCGACAGCGCCGCCATCGCCGCCATCGCCGGCACCCCCGCCGTCAGTACCCGGCGCGAGGCCCTGATCGCTGCCCACACAGCGATCGAGGGCCACGAGCGGACCCTGCTGAGTTCGATCGAAGCCGGCCTGGCCGACCTGCCCGCCGACGTGATCAGCTACAGCCGGGCGGCCGAGCGGACGCCGACGTTGTTGATCGCCGCCCCCGGCCGTTCGATGGCCGACGCCTCGGTCGCGTTGGCCGGCCGGGACGTGCTGGCCCCGGCGGGCACGTTCTACGCGGTCGAACCCGCCCGCCGGCTCGACCTGGTCGACCCGGCGCCGATGCGGATCGGCGTCGCCGCCTACACCGACGAGAACGACGTCGACCGACTGCTCTCCGGTCTGGCCGACTTTCTCCAGCCTGCCTGAGATCGGGGCCGTTCGCGGTCTTTCAGCGGGCCGCGAGTGCGCCCAGCAGACGGTCGACGGCTTCGTCGACGGTCGATCTCGGGCAGCCGAGGTTGACCCGCAGGTAGCCGTGACCCTCGCGGCCGAACTTCTCGCCCCGGTCGAACCACAACCGCGCCGTCCGCAGCATGAAGTGGTTCAGGTCCCCGGCGTCGAGACCGAGCCCACGACAGTCCATCCAGGCCAGATAGAGCGCGTCGGCGGGCAACACCTCGACCGCCTCGGTGGCCCCGTTGACCGTCTGCGCGAAGTGGGCGTGGTTGCCGCGCAGATAGACCAACAACTCCTCCAGCCACGCCTCGCCGTGGGTGTAGGCGGCCTCGGCGGCGACCATCCCGAGCGTGTTGGGGATCGGGAAGGCGTTGCGGTCGTACTGGCGCAGCAGCTCGTCCCGGAGGCGCGGATCCGGCACGAACACGTTCGCGCTCTGCAGACCGGCCAGGTTGAAGGTCTTGCTGGGCGCCGTGCAGGTGATGCTGTTCCGGGCGAACTCCTCCCCCAGCGAGGCGAAGGGGATGTGGCGCCGGGCCGGGTTGATGATCAGGTCCTGGTGGATCTCGTCGGAGATCACCAGGACGCCGTGCCGGGCGCAGATCTCGCCCATCGTGCGCAGTTCGTCCTCGCTCCACACGTTGCCGGTCGGATTGTGCGGATGGCTGAGGATGAACAGCTTGGTGTCGGGCCGGATGGCGGCCTCGAACACGGCCGGATCGAAGCGGTAGCCGTGCTCGACCCGCTGCAGCGGCGCCCAGGCGATCCGTCGTCCGTTGAGCAGCATGTCGGCATGGAAGTGGGCGTAGACCGGTGGCTGGACCAGGACCGAGTCCCCGGGGGCGGAGAACGCCTGCGCCGCCGCCTTGAGGGTGGCGATCACGCCGGCGGTCGGCAGCACCCAGGACGGGTCCACCTCCCAGCCGAAGCGCCGGGCCTGCCACCCGGTCACCGCCTGGAGATAGCTGGCCGGAGCGCCGCCGGGGTAGCCGAAGACGCCGTGCGCCACCGCCTCCTGCAGGGCCGCCAGCACCGCGGGCGGGGCCTTGAAGTCGGTATCGGCCACCCACATCGGCAACGGCTGCGCCGCCGCCTCGTCCGGGGCCAGCAACCGCTCGGCCCACGACCACTTCATCGAGTTGGTGGCTCGGCGGTCGATCACTTCGTCGAAGACGGACGTCGTTCCGCCGGCGCGGCTCGCCGCTGGGACGGTCATGGTGTTCGGGCTCCTCGGTTTCGTTCTCGGCAGCGCGGACGCGGCCTCGGTGTCGTGTTCAAGCCTGCAACAGATCCAGCCCCAGCCAGCCGGCCAGTGCGGTGATCTCGGCCTGCACCCCGGCCCGGATGCTCGTGCTGAACGCAACGTCCTGGTGGATCGCGTTGACGCGCAGGACGCCGGCCTTGCGGTCGGCCCTGGCGTCCAGCTTTCCGACCAGTCGGTCACGGTGCAGGATCGGCAGCGCGAAATAGCCCCAGCGCCGTTTCGCGGCCGGCTTGTACATCTCCAGGATGTAGCTGAAGTCGAACAGCTTCTCGGCCCGGCCCCGGTCGTGGATCAGCCGGTCGAACGGTGACAGCAGCGCGGTCCGGCCGTGGAACGGCTCGCCGACCCGGGCCAGCAGCTCGGGGTCGGCCTGCCAACGACCGTCCGAGCCCTCGACCGTGACCGGCACCCCGATCTCGCCGACCGCGTAGGACTCCCCCGGCACCGGCGGCGCTCCGGCCCGGGCCAGTCCCGAGGCACGTAACCGGCGTTCGGCCCGGCGCTGCAGCGCCTGCTGCGCAGTCAGGGGCTCGACGTCGTCGTAGACGCGCTCCGGCAGATCCCACAGTCGCTGCCGGCCCCGGCGTCCCGAGATCGCCACCTCGCCCCGGGCCGAGAGCAGTTCCAGCAGCTGGGTGACGTTGCGGTCGTGGGTCCAGCCGCTGGAGGACCACGGTTGCTGGCAGGTGTCGGGGATCTCCTTGCTCAGCAGCGGTCCCTCGTCGCCGAGCTTGGCCAGCACGTCCCGCCGGAACCGGTCGTTGGCCTTCAGCCAGTCGCCGATCCGGGGATGGGTCGCATAGGACGTCCGTTCCGGCACCTCCCAGGCCACGGCGCTCATCGGCCGGACGAACGCCCGCAGCTCGAAGAGACGCCGGTCGTCGACGGCCTCGATCAGATCGGTCGGCCGGTAGCCGTTCCCGAGTCGGCTCCAGGCCACCAGATCGGCGTTCGGGGCGATCGCCGCCGTCGGGTCCAACTGCAGCAGGGTGAGCCGATCGACCAGCTCGACCAGGTCGGTCGGCCGGTCGGCGTCCAGCAGCTGGGCCCGCACCATCAGCTGCCGGGCCTGGGCCCGGCTGAGCTCAGGCACGAGCGCTCTTCTTCTTGCCGGGCAGGGTTTTCGCGTACCCGAGGCTGTGCTCCACCCAGGCGACCAGGTCGTCCTCGGCCACGCCGGCGTCGACCGCCGCGTGCAGCCAGCCCGCCATCGGACGCCCGCGCATCCGGAACGGACTGATCCGAGGATCGAGAAGAAGGTTCTCGACGTGTCCCGGATCCACCCGCAGCATCAGCCCGCCCCGACTGCTCGCACTCAGCGCCAAGTGGTCGCCGATCATGAACCCCAGCCCGCCGAACATCGACTTCTCGGTCCACTCCTCGGGCCGATCGGCCAGGATCGTCCGGATCCGGTCGACGAGCTCGGTGTCCTGGGTCATGGCTGCAGTGTCGCAAGCCGGCGCGGTGGAGGGAAGCCCCGAGCCGGGAGAGGGAGATGCAGAGGGAGCCAGCGGGTACGCGGAGGCCAAGTCAGCCGAAGGCGGCGGAACCGTGATCGACCACGTAGCGGCGTAGCGCGGCCGCCGGCTCGGTCGGGGTGCGGTCACCGGCCCAGACGGCGGTGATGGTGCGGACGGCCGACGGGTCGTCCAGAGCCAGCTCCAGCGTGCTCGCCGGGTCACCGGTCCCCTGCGGCAGCACGGCGCTGCCCAACCCGGCGGCGACCAGACCGGCCACCGTGGTCAGGTCGTCGGACTCGAAGGCGTACCGCGGGAGCACCCGGCAGCGGTGCAGCAACTCATCGGTCATCGTCCGGACGCCGAACCCCGGCCGCAGGGTGATCAGTGTCTCCGAGGCCAGCGACGCCGGCGGGACGGGCGAGGAACGGGCGTCCGGATCGGCGCGGGCCACCAACAGCACCAGATCCTGCCGGGCCAGCTCGCGGGTCCGCAGCCGGCTGTCGGCCGGCGGTGGCGAGACCAGTGCGACGTCGACCGAGCCTTCCAGCACGCCCTCGACGATCCGGTCCGTCCCGTCCTGGACCAGCCCGATCCGGACGCCGGGCCGCTCGGCCCGGAAGCCCGCCACCAGTCGGGGGACCGCGACCGGGCCCATGCTGTGCAGGAATCCCAGCACCACCCGCCCGGTCTCCGGCGACACTTCGTCGCGCACCGCGGCCAGCCCGGCCCGGAGCTCGAGCCCGGCCCGCTCGGCGTGCTCGGCCAGCACCCGTCCGGCCCGGGTGAGCCGGACGCCGCGCCCGTCCGGCACCAGCAGCGGGGTGCCGAGCCGGTCGGCCAGCCGGGCCATCGAACGGGACAACGTCGGTTGTGGGACACCCAGCCGCTCGGCGGCCCGGGTCAGGTGCTCGGTGCGGGCCACCTCGACGAGCTGCTCGACCAGTGGCGCCAGCACCTCCAACTCATTCACCAGTGCATGATAACGGCTCAGCTATCGACTTGGACGTATCGGTTCAGTCTGCGTAGCGTGCTCAGGGTGAGTCACAGCAGCGACGAGCTCCGGACCGAGGCCTCAGCGCCCGCCGACGACACGTTCGACGGCGCCCGGCCCGGCAGCCCCGAACTGCGCCGGCTGGAGGTCGCCATGCTGGCGGCCGGACTGGCCAGTTTCGGGCTGATGTACTGCACCCAGGCGTTGCTGCCCGAGATCGGCGCGGCCTTCGGGATCCGTCCTGCGGCGGCCGCCCTCACCGTGGCCCTGACCACCGGCGGGCTGGCCCTCGGGGTGTTGCCGATGTCGTCCCTGGCCGAGAGCTTCGGCCGCGGCCGGGTGATGCGGATCGCCCTGATCGCCGCGGCGCTGCTGGTGTTGGCCGGTGCGTTCAGCGGCGCCTACTGGCAGTTACTGCTGACCCGGGCGTTGGTGGGCCTGGCCCTGGCCGGCGTGGTGGCCGTCGCGATGGGTCATCTCGGCGACGAGGTGTCGCCGCGGGTGGTCGGCTCGGCCATGGGCCTCTACGTCTCCGGCAACACGCTGGGCGGCGTGCTCGGCCGGCTGATTCCGGCCGGCGTGCACGAACTCGGCAGCTGGCGGCTGTCGATCGGCGTGATGGCCGGGCTGGGCCTGGTGGCGACGCTGACGTTCTCGTTGCTGCTGCCGGCGGCCCGCAAGTTCGACGCCAAGCAGTTCCGGCTGAAGGTGCACGCGGCCGCGGTCGGTGACCACCTGAAGACTCCCGGCATCCGTCGGCTCTGTCTGGTGGCGTTGCTGATGATGGCCGGTTTCGTCGCGACCTACAACTATCTGACCTACCGGCTCGAGTCGGCGCCGTTCGATCTGCCCGCCTCGGTCGGTGGCCTGGTCTTCCTGGCCTACCTGGCCGGAACGGTGACCTCGACGCTGGCCGGCCGGCTCGCCGACCGCTACGGCCGGCGTCCGGTGTTGCTCGCCTCCATCCTGATCGCCCTGGCCGGGCTGGCGTGCACGCTGCCGAACCAGCTGGCCCTGGTGGTGATCGGGTTGTGCATCTTCACCGGTGGCTTCTTCGGCGCCCACTCCACCGCCAGCGGCTGGGTCTCCCGACAGGCCAGCCACAGCCGGGCGCAGGCCTCCGCGCTCTACCTGATGGCCTACTACCTCGGCTCCAGCCTGGGCGGCACCCTGATCGGTTTTGCCTGGAGCGGTGGTGGCTGGCTGCTGACGGCTGCGGTGGTGGGCGTGCTGTTCATCCTGGCGGCCGTGGTGGCCGCCGGGGTCCGGCCGCGGGGGGAAGTTCAGGCCGGGGCCGGCACCAGCACCAGCTCGTCCACGAAGCACCAACCCCAGTCCTCACCGGGCTGAGCCGAGGCCATCACCGGATGACCGGAGACCTCGAAATGCTTGGTGGCATGACGTTGTGGCGAGTCGTCGCAGCAGCCCACATGACCACAGTTCAGGCACTGCCGCAGGTGCACCCACCGGGTGCCGTCGCGCAGACACTCCTCGCAGCCACGCGGCGGTTCGGGGCTCAGCGCGAGCAGGCCGTCCAGGTGGGCGCACTCGGCGCCGGCGCTCTCCTCGGGATCGACCACGTAACGGGTCGCAGCATCGGTCATGGCCCCATCATGGCCCTGTCCTCGTCCCAACCCTCGTCACCGTCGTCTCGACCGGTCCGTCCGGGTCGGACGGGCCGTGACACACTCGGGCTCCAGCAGACCCAGTGGCCGCGGCAGGCCTGGTCAACGGAGGTGTGAGGGTGGCAGAGCAGACCGGTGAACAGGAGATCCTCGATCGGATCGGCTCCCTGATCGAGTCCGAACAGCAGTTGCGGGGCGGTGACCACGACCCGGAGCAGTTGCGCGGGATCGAGGAGGCACTCGACCAGTGCTGGGATCTGCTGCGTCAGCGGCGGGCCCGCAAGGAGTTCGGCCAGAACCCCGACGACGCCTCGGCGCGAACGGTCTCCGAGGTCGAGCACTATCAGCAGTAGGTGCAGATGACCTCGGCCGAGGACGCCTCCCGGCCGGTCGCGGTCGAGGAATGGCTGTTGAGCAAGGACGAACGAGGCAACCCGCGCACCGTCCTGGACGCCGGTCATCCCGATCAGGTCGCCTGGTCGCTGGGCAATCACGTCGTCCCGCTGATCCACGGTTCGTCCTACTTCGCCGCCCTGGCCGCGAAGATCGCGCAGACCGGCCCGGGTGACCTGGTCTACTTCACCGACTGGCGCGGCGACCCGGACCAGCAGTTGGGCGAGGACGAGACGTCCCGGGCCAAGGATCTGCTGGCCGCCGCGGACCGACGTGGGGCCGACGTCCGCGGGCTCATCTGGCGTTCACACTGGGACAAGTTGTCCTTCTCGGCCGAGCAGAACCGGCTGCTCGGGCTGGAGTTGCAGGCGGCGGGCGCCGAGGCCCTGCTGGACATGCGGGTCCGGACCCTCGGCTCGCACCACCAGAAGCTGGTCGTCATCCGCTACGGCGGCCGCCCGGGCGACGACGTCGCCTTCGTCGGCGGGATCGATCTCTGCCATTCCCGCCGGGACGACGCCCGGCACCTCGGCGACCCGCAGTCCCAGTCGATGGCCCCGGTCTACGGTCCGCGGCCGGCCTGGCACGACGTCCAGGCCCAGATCACCGGCCCGGCCGTGCACGACGTGGAGACCGTCTTCCGGGAGCGTTGGCTGGACCCGACCCCGTTGAGCCGGAACCCCCTGTTCTGGCTGCACGATCGGCTGACCCGCACCGACCTGAGCCCGGACCCGCTGCCCGAGCAGGCGCCGCCACCGGCCCCGGTGCCGGGCGGGACGCACGCGGTGCAGTTGTTGCGCACCTACCCGAACCTGCGCCACGGCCGGGACTACTACTTCGCCCGCGGGGGTGAGCGCAGCGTCGCCCGGGGCTACACCAAGGCGTTACGCCAGGCCCGCCGGCTGGTCTACATCGAAGACCAGTACCTCTGGTCGCCCGATGTGGCCGCCGCCTTCGTCGAGGCGCTGCGGATCAGTCCGGAACTGCGCGTGATCGCTGTGCTGCCACGGTTTCCCGACCAGGAGCACGCCATCTCGAAGATCCCGCAGCTGCTCGCCCGGACCGACACCCTGGCCCTGCTCAGAGAGGCCGGCGGCGACCGGGTCGCGTTCTACTCGATCGAGAACCACCTGAGCCGGCCGGTCTACGTGCACGCCAAGGTGTGCGTGATGGACGACGTCTGGGCCACCGTGGGCAGCGACAACTTCAACCGCCGCTCGTGGACCCACGACTCCGAGCTCTCGGCCGTGGTGATCGACAGCGCCGGCCCCGGTGACCGACAGTCCGGACCGGGTGACCGCCAGCCCGGCCCCGGTGATCGACAGTCCGGCCGGCCCGCCGCAGAGGACGCCGCCGGCCACGGCTCCTGTGGCTACGCCCTGCGGCTGCGGCTCACCCTGGCCGCAGAACATCTGGACCGGATCGTCGGCCCGGCCCGGTTCCCCGGCGATTCGGCGGCCATCATCGACCCGGGCGCGCCCGACGACCAGCACGACGACGCCCTGCTGAGCGAACTGGCCGACTGTCTCGACCCGAGCGACGCGTTCGGGGTGTTCGCCGAGTCGGCGGCCCGGCTGGAGGCCTGGCACGTCGGCGGCCGGCGCGGGCCACGACCGGCCGGCCGGCTCCGGCCGCTGCCCGAGACCTCGATCTCCCGGCTGAGCCGGCTCTGGGCCGGGCCGGTGTACCGCGCCGTCCACGACCCCGACGGCCGGCCCGCGATCCTGCGGAAACGCCGCACCTTCTGAGCCGGGCCCGACCCCGGGCGGGAGCACGCTAACGTCGAGACCATGAGCGATGCCGCCGAGATCCCGCGTCCGGTCTACCTCGACTGCGACACCGGGATCGACGACGCGCTCGCACTGGGCTATCTGCTGGCCAGCCCGGAGATCGATCTGGTCGGGATCGGCACGGTCAGCGGCAACGTGAGCGCCGAACAGGCGGCCCGCAACACCCTCGACCTGCTGGCGATGGCCGGCCGGGACGACATCACCGTGGCGGTCGGGGCCCATGATCCGCAGGCGGGGAGCTTCGCCGGCGGCGCGCCGCACGTGCACGGGGCCAACGGCGTCGGTGACATCGAGCTGCCGACCTCGGCGACCGCCCCGAGCGAGGGGACCGCGGTCGAGTTGCTGCTCCGGCTGGCGCACGAGCACGCCGGCCGGCTGGTGGTGTTGGCGGTCGGCCCGTTCACCAACCTGGCGGCCGCGCTGCGCGCCGATCCCGAGCTGGTGTCGCTGGTCGACCGGGTGGTGCTGATGGGCGGTGCGGCACTGGTGCCGGGCAACCTCAGTGCGGTCGCCGAAGCCAACGTGTACAACGATCCCGAGGCCGCGGCCGAGGTGTTCGCGGCCGGCTGGCCGATCACGCTGGCGCCGTTGGACGTCACGTTGGAGCACACCCTGGACGAGGACGACCGGGCCGCGCTACTGGCCGCAGACCATCCGCTCCCCCGGGCTCTCGGGGCCATGCTCGACCACTACTTCGAGTTCTACGTCGAGCTCTACGGCAGCCGCTGCTCGGCGCTGCACGATCCGCTGGCCGCCGCCCTCGCGGTGGGCGGGGTCTCGGCGTCGAGAGCACCGGCGGTGGCCTCGCTGGTCGACGACACCGACGGCCCCGGGCGCGGCCAGACCATCTGCGACCTGCGCAACCAACGCCAGGGGCCGGTCGACGCCGACGGGGCCCACGTCCGGGTGGTGCTCGAACTCGACCAGCCGCTCGGCCCGCACCTGATGGAACGCCTGCTCAGTTTCTGAGCCGGAGCGCTGCCGGACCCCGTTGATTCCCCACGCCGGAAGGAGAGAGCGTTGACCGACCGCATCCGCGCCGCCGAGGTGATCATCACCAGCCCGGGCCGCAACTTCGTCACCCTCAAGATCAGCACCGAGGCGGGTGTCGTCGGCTGGGGTGACGCGACGGTCAACGGCCGCGAACTGGCCGTGGCCAGCTATCTGCGCGACCACGTCGCCCCGTTACTGCTCGGACGGGACCCGCAGCGGATCGAGGACACCTGGCAGTACCTGTACCGCGGCGCCTACTGGCGGCGCGGGCCGATCACCATGGCGGCGATCGGCGCCGTCGACCTGGCCCTGTGGGACATCGCCGGCAAGATCGCCGGTCAGCCGGTCTACAACCTGCTCGGCGGGGCCGTCCGCGACCGCGTCCTCTGCTACACCCACGCCAACGGGGTCGAGCTGGCCGAGGTGCTGGATTCGGTGGATGCCCAGCGGGACAGGGGTTTCCGGGCCGTCCGGGCCCAGTTCGGCGTGCCCGGGCTGGACACCGTCTACGGCGTCCACGCTGCCGATCCCGGCGTCGACCCCGGGGCTGAGGCAGACCGAGCAGCAGCCGGCGGTGAGGACCACGGCTCCTACGAACCGGCCGGCCGGGGCATCGCGCCGATCGAGGAGGTGTGGGACACCGAGGCCTACCTGCGCTTCGCCCCCGAGGCGCTGACCGCCGTCCGCGAGCACGTCGGGCCCGAGCTGAAACTGCTGCACGACGCCCACCACCGATTGCGCCCGGTCGAGGCGGCCCGGTTGGCCAGGGCGCTCGAGCCGGTGAACCTGTTCTGGCTCGAGGACGTGACCCCGGCCGAGAACACCGAGGCGTTGCGCCTGGTCCGGCAGGCCTCCACCACCCCGCTGGCCATCGGCGAGGTGTTCAACAGCATCTGGGACGTCAAGGAGTTGATCACCGCCCAGCAGATCGACTACGTCCGGGCCTGCGTGATGCACGCCGGTGGCATCTCGCACGCCCGCCGGATCTGGGATCTGGCCGCGCTGTACCAGGTGCTCGCCGGACCGCACGGGCCCTCCGACGTCTCCCCGATCACGATGGCGGCCTCGCTGCACCTGGCGCTGGCCACCCCGAACTTCGGGATCCAGGAGTACATGGGCTACGAGCCGGTGGTCGACGACGTGTTCGGCCACGCCTGGCGATTCACCGACGGCTATCTGCACCCCGGGGACGCTCCGGGTCTCGGGGTCGAGTTCGACGAGGAGGCCGCCGCCGCCCACCCCTATCAGGCGGCCTACCTGCCGGTGGCCCGGACCCGCGACGGGGCCATGACGAACTGGTGACGCACCGGTGATGCAGACTCGAACCATGACCGACACCTACGCCGAACCAGCCGTCCGCCTGAAAACGGGACCGATGCCCCTGCTCGGCTTCGGCACCTGGCAGATCTCGGAGGAGGAGGCGCCGGCGGCGACCGCCTTCGCCCTGCAGGCCGGCTACCGCCACATCGACACCGCCACCGGCTACGCCAACGAGGCCGGCATCGGCCGGGCGATCGCCGAGGCCGGCATCGACCGGGACGAGTTGTTCGTGACCACGAAGATGCCGCCGGACCACGTCGGCCGGGAGCGGCAGACCCTGGAGGAGAGCCTGACCAAGCTCGGCCTGGACCGGGTCGATCTGTGGCTGGTGCACTGGCCGCCGAACAAGGAGGCCACCCCGCAGGCGTGGGAGCAGTTCGTCGCCGCCCAGAACGACGGACTGGCCACCGCGATCGGCGTCAGCAACTACTCGCTGGACCAGATCGACGAACTGACCGAGGCCACCGGCGTGACGCCGGCGGTCAACCAGATCCGCTGGTCGCCGTCGACCTACGACCCGGCGATCGTCCGCGGCCTGGCCGAGCGCTCGGTGGTGCTGGAGGGCTACAGCCCCTTCCGGGCCAGCAATCTGAGCGATCCGGTCCTGACCGGAATCGCCGAGGACCTCGGCGCCACCACCGCCCAGGTGATCATCGCCTGGCACCTCGCGCACGAGTTCGTGGTCATCCCCAAGAGCACCCACGAGGAGCGGATCGTGGCCAACGCCGAGGGAAGCCGACTGACGTTGAGCGAGGACCAGGTCGCCCGGATCGACGCCCTCGGCGAGGGCTGATGACCACCTCTTCGCCGGCGAGGACGGATCAGTCCGAGGACCGGCAGCCGGTCGAGGACATGCTCTGCCTGTCGCTCTATGCGGCGGGTCGGGCGATGACCGCGGCCTACCGTCGACTGCTCGACGGCCACGACCTGACCTACCCGCAGTATCTGGTGCTGTTGGTGCTGCAGGAACGCGGTGGGGTGACGATCGGTGAACTCGGTGAAGAGCTGCGACTGGAGTCGAGCACGCTCTCCCCACTGGCCAAACGCCTGCAGACACAGGGATTGCTGGACCGTCGGCGCAGTCCGAGCGACGAGCGCACGGTGCTGGTGAGCCTGACCGAGCTGGGCCGGGCCAAGTGCGCCGAGATCGCCGCCGTGCCCGGGCGGATCAGCGCGGCCACCGGTCTCGACGACGCTGCGCAGGCCGACCTCGTCACCCGGTTGCGGGAGCTGGAACGACAGCTCGACCAGCACGCCTGAGGCACGCACCCCGGGTTCTGTCGTGCGCGATGAAATCGCCTGCTACGGTCGAAGCACTGAGAACTTACCACCACAGGAGGACGAATGCCGACCTTTGCCGTCGACGCCCAGAGCGCCAACCCGGTCAACATCTACTACGAGGACCGCGGCGCGGGTCGCCCCGTGGTGCTCATCCACGGCTGGCCGTTGAGCGGCCGCTCCTGGGAGAACCAGGTGGGCCCGCTGGTCGAGGCCGGCTACCGCGTGATCAGCTACGACCGCCGCGGTTACGGTGCGTCCACCCAGACCTGGGAGGGCCACGACTACGACACGCTGGCCGCCGACCTCAGCGGACTGCTGGAGTTCCTGAACCTGCGGGACGTCACCATCGTCGGCTTCTCGATGGGTGGCGGCGAGGTGGCCCGCTACCTCGGCCGGTTCGGTTCGGACCGGATCCACTCCGCCGTGCTGGCCTCCGCCGTCCCGCCGTACCTCTACCAGACCGAGGACAACCCGGACGGCGGTCTCGACGACGCCACCATCGAGCAGTTCGAGACCGGTGTGAAGACCGACCGGCCCGCCTTCCTGAAGCAGTTCGTGGACAACTTCCTGACCGCCGGCGACAAGACGGACCTGGTCAGCGAGGAGACCCACGACTACCTGCGACAGCTCGCCCTGTTCGCCTCGCCGAAGGCGACCCTGGACCACATCGGCGCCTTCGCCAAGACCGACTTCCGCGACGACCTGGCCAAGATCGACGTCCCGGTGCTGGTCCTGCACGGCGATTCCGACGGCGTCGTCCCGTTCGAGGTGAGCGGCAAGCGCAGCGCCGAATCGATCGAGAACAGCGAACTGGTGCTGATCGAGGGTGGCCCGCACGGCATCAACGCCTCGCACGTCGAGGAGTTCAACTCGGCCCTGATCGACTTCCTCGGCCGCTGATCCGTTCCCGGGAAGCTGAAGACCTAGCCCCTCGGGGCTGGGTCTTCGGTCTTTCTCGGCTGCAGTTGACCAGCGATCAGCAGCGCCACCACCAGCAGAACGGCCACCGCGCTGAGCGCCCTGATCACCGTCACCTCCGAGCCGAGGAAGCCGATCAACGGCGGGCCGCCGAGGAAGGCGCAATAGCCGATCGAGGCCACCACACTGACCCGGGGTGCGGCCATCGCCGGCTCGTCGGAGGCGGCACTCATCCCGACCGGGAAGCCGAGCGACGTGCCGAGACCCCAGACCAGCGCCCCGGCGAAGCCGAGCACGGCGAACGGGCTGAAGACGAAGATCAACAGCCCCGCGATCGCCACCACACAACACAACCGCAGCAGCCGGACCCGGCCGAACCGGTCCAGCAGGATGGTGCCGAACCAGCGCCCGAGCGTCATCGCGGCCAGGAAGAACGCGAAGCCGAGGGTGCCGATCGCCGGCGACAGCCCCCGGCCGTCGATCAGGGCGATGGCGATCCAGTCGTTACCGGTGCCCTCGGCGAAGGCGAAGGCCAGCACGAACAACCCGATCAGCAGCGTGCGCGGCTCCCGCCAGGCCCGCAGCACCGAGACCTTCGGCCGGTCGGTCGCTGCCCCGTCTGTCGCCCCGTCCGTCCCGGTTTCTGCTCCGGCGCCCGTCCCGGCCTCGTCCGGCAGGTCGGATTCCTCGACGAACCGGCGGACCGACCACGGCACCGCGACCCCGACGACGACCGCCACCACCACCAGGTGCACCGCCACCGGCACCCCGAGCGCGACCACGCCGGCCCCGATCAACGCCCCGGCGACGGTGCCCAGGCTCCAGCCGGCGTGGAAACGCGGCAGGATCGCGCGTCCGATCAGCCGCTCGACCGCGGCCCCCTGGACGTTCATGGCGACGTCCCAGGAGCCGTTCGCCACCCCGAACAGGAACAGGCCGATCACCACCCCCGGCACGCCGTAACTCGAGCTGACCCCGACCACGACGAGGGCGGCAGCCAGCAGCACCGCGGTCACCGTCACCGTCCGCCGGGAACCGATCCGGCTGATGATCACCCCCGACAGTGGCATCGACAGCACCGATCCGGCCGCGATGGCGAACAGCACCAGACCCAGTTGCTGGGCGTCCAGGCCGAGCTGGTTACGGACCTGCGGTATCCGCGCTGCCCAGCTGGCGATGGCGAAACCCGAGCCGATGAACGCGGCGTAGGTCGCGTTACGGGCCTGCCGGACCCGGGTCGGATCCGAGGTTGTCGACCGGGCTCCACCTGTGCGCGTACTCACCACCTCACGCTATCCGAGCCCGGCAGCCGCGGCGTCCCCGACAACAGCCTGCGGCGGCCCCGACGACAACAGCCTGCGGCGGCCCCCGACAGGGAGGGATGGTGACTCCGACAGACTGGAGTGATGAAGTTCCTCGAGATCGACGGCCTCGGGCCGGTCAGCCGGGTCGGACTGGGCACCTGGCAGTTCGGCTCGCGCGAGTGGGGCTACGGCGAGAGTTACGCCGACGGCGCGGCCGCCGACATCGTGGCCCGGGCCCGTGAGCTCGGGGTGACCCTGTTCGACACCGCCGAGGCCTACGGACTGGGACGCAGCGAGAGGATCCTGGGCTCGGCTCTCGGCTCCGAGCGCGATCAGGTCGTGGTGGCCAGCAAGCTGTTCCCGGTGGCTCCGTTCCCGCCGGTGGTGAAGTCCCGGGCACGGGCCAGCGCCCGCCGGCTCGGGGTCCGGACGATCCCGCTCTACCAGATCCACCAGGCCAACCCGCTGGTCCCGGACTCGGTGATCATGCCGGGGATGCAGACCCTGCTGGAGCAGGGAACGATCGGTGCGGTCGGGGTCTCGAACTACTCGCTGAACCGGTGGCGGGCCGCCGACGCCGCCCTGGGACGTCCGGTGGTCAGCAACCAGGTGCAGTTCTCGCTGGCCAAGCCCGAGCCGCTGCGCGAACTGGTCCCGTTCGCCGAGCGCGAGGGACGGATGATCATGGCCTGGAGCCCGCTCGCCCAGGGCCTGCTCGGCGGGAAGTACGGACCTGATCACCGACCCAGCGGCGTGCGGGCGGTCAACCCCCTGTTCGGGACCGAGAACCTGCGCCGGATCGCGCCGCTGCTCGATCTCGTCCGGTCACTGGCCCGGCAGCACGACGCCGAGCCGGCCCAGATCGCGCTGGCCTGGCTGTTGGCCCAACCACAGGTCGTGGTCATCCCGGGCGCGTCCAGCGTCGAGCAACTGGAGTTCAACGTGGCCGCGGCCGACCTCGAGCTCGATCCGGACGCCGTCTCGGCGTTGACCGGAGCAGCGCAGGCGTTCGAGCCGGCACCGGCCGGGCGGATCCTCGCCGATGCCGTCCGGGACGGGCTGGCCGATCACACCGCGAGGTTGCGAGGAAAGAACTGACTCGCCTCGGTCCTCGGTTCCATCTGGGAAGATGGCCGGGTCCGGCATCGTGCCGGGCAGCTGACTTCACCGACGGAGGTGGCAGATCCTGGGCGTCCCGCTGCTGGTCGTGACGCCGCAGACCACCGTCGCCGTCGTCGTCGCGCTGATCGCCGCCATCGCCTACGGGGCGGCCGCCGTCCTGCAGCACCAGGCCATCCGCGGCGCGACCCCGACGGACGTCGCCCGGACCGTCGATGTCGCCGGTGTCGCTGATGTCGGCGATGCCCCTGGTGTCGCCGGTGTCGCCGGTGTCGCCGGTGTCGCCGGTGCTCAGGAGGCCGAGCGGAAGGACCTCTCGCTGCGGCAGATGGTCGGCCTGCTGAAACTGCCGCGCTGGCGGGCCGGGCTCGCCTTCATGATCTTCGGGACGGTGCTGCACGTCGTCGCCCTGGCCCTCGCCCCGCTGACCATCATCCAGCCGATCGGCGTGCTGGCCGTGCCGGCCGCGGTGGTGCTGGCAGCGGGCCGTGACCGGCACGGCATCACCGCCCGGGTGATCGGCGGGGTGGGGATCTGTGCGGTCGGCGTCGTCGGTTTCGTCCTGCTCGCCGCACCGAAGGCCTCGGCCGGATCCACCGGCGCCAGGCCGATGCTGATCGCCGCCGTGGTGGTGATCGCAGCCAGCGGCGTGCTGTCCCTGCTCTCCCGGCTGAACGGGCCGACCTGGGTGCGCTGCCTGCTGCTGGCCAGCGCCGGGGCCTTCACCTTCGGCCTCGCCTCGGCCGTCACCCGCCAGCTGACCCAGATCTTCACCGACGGGCGGTTCACCGCCCGGCTCGGCGAACACCTCTGGCTGGTGGTGGCGCTGATCGTCGCGGCCGCACTCGGAGGCTGGTTCATCCAGCAGGCCTACAACGCCGGGGCCGCCCCGGTGGTGACCGCCTGCGGCACCGTCGTCGATCCGGTGGTCGCCGTCCTGCTCGGCATCACCGTGCTGGCCGAAGGCGTCCCGGCCGGGCTCGGTCACGTCGGCGGCATGGTCCTCAGCGCGCTGGTGGCCGCGTTCGGCGTGGTGATCCTGGCCCGCTTCCACCCCGACTCCGATCCGGTGGCCTCCGTCATCGTTCCCGCCGAGGCCCCGCCCGCCACGGACGGGTGAGGAAATTTCGCGGCCCGCTGTCGGGGCGGAGATCGACCGGTCGGCTGCGGACCTGATCAGCCCGGATGAGAGATTCGAGGCATGACCGACAGCACTCCCCGTCCCGAGTACCCGCGTCCGCAACTGGTCCGCGATCGTTGGCTCAACCTCAACGGGGCCTGGGAATTCGAGCTCGACCGCGGCGACTCCGGCCTCGAACGCGGCCTGGCGCAGCGGCCTCTGACCGACACGATCGTCGTCCCGTTCGCCCCCGAATCCACTGCCTCGGGGATCGGCGAGGTCGACTACCTGACCGCGGTCTGGTACGCGAAGACGGTGCAGATCCCACCGGACTGGGCCGGATCGGACGTCCTGCTGCACTTCGGTGCGGTCGACCACGACGCGACGGTCTGGGCCGACGGCACCGAGGTCGCCCGGCACCGCGGCGGCTTCACCCCGATCACCGCCGACCTGCGCGGGCTGGCCGTCGCGGGCCAGGAGCTGCGGATCGTCGTCCGCGCCCGGGATCCGAAGGACGGGCCGCAGGCGCGCGGTAAGCAGTCCGTGGCCTTCCGCAACCAGGCCTGCAACTACACCCGGACCACCGGGATCTGGCAGACGGTCTGGCTGGAGCCGGTCCCCCGGACCCACCTCGAACGGCCGCGGATCACGCCGCAGCTGGGCACCGACAGCTTCGACGTGACCGTGAACCTGTCCAACAACGACCCGGGCGCGACGATCCGGCTGAGCCTGGCCGACGCCGACGGTGAGGTCGCCTCGGCCCGGTTGCGCGCCGACCTCGATCTGGCGCCGTCGACCTCGCTGCTGGTGCCGGCTGACCGGCGACGGCTCTGGTCGACCACGGATCCCCATCTCTACGACCTGACCATCACCCTGGCCGGGGCCGACGGCACCGAACTGGACCAGGTCCGGTGCTACGCCGGTCTGCGGTCGGTCGGCATCGACGGCGACGCCGTGCTGATCAACGGCGAGCCCGTGTTCCAGCGGTTGGTGCTCGACCAGGGTTACTGGCCCGACACACTGATGACCGCACCCAGCGACGAGGCCATCGTGGCCGACATCGAGTTGTCGCTGCGGGCCGGCTTCAACGGGGCCCGACTGCACCAGAAGGTGTTCGAGGAGCGTTACCTCTACCACGCCGACCGGCTGGGCTACCTGGTCTGGGGCGAGTTCGCCGACTGGGGCGCCGGCGGCCACGGCCCGGTCGAGGACCACCAGCAGCCGACCGCCGGCTTCGTCACCCAGTGGCTCGAGGCGCTACAGCGCGACCACAACCACCCGTCGATCGTCGGCTGGTGCGGACTGAACGAGACCTGGCAGCGGCTCGGTGACCGGATCACCCAGCTCGACGACGTGACCCGGGCCATGTTCCTGGCCGCCAAGCTCGCCGACCCGTCCCGTCCGGTGCTGGACGCCTCCGGTTACTCCCACCGGGTGCCCGAGGTCGACGTCTGGGATTCCCACAACTACGAGCAGGATCCGGCCGCGTTCGCCGAGCAGGTCGGCGGGCTGGCCCAGGGTCGGCCCTACGTCAACATCCACGACGGTGCCGAGATCTCCCAGCCCTACCGCGGCCAGCCCTACTTCGTCAGCGAGTTCGGGGGCATCTGGTGGAACGCGGCGGCCGCCGCGGCCCAGGCCGCCGGTCCGGACGACGCCGACGAGAACCGGGAGACCTCCTGGGGTTACGGCCAGCGGGTGGCCGACCTGGAGGCCTTCTACACCCGGTTCGAAGGGCTGATCGACGTCCTGCTCGACGATCCCGGGATGTTCGGCTACTGCTACACCCAGTTGACCGACACGTTCCAGGAGCAGAACGGCATCTACGACTTCGATCGGGTCGCGAAGTTCGATCTCGAGCGGCTGCACGCGATCCAGTCCCGGCTGGCCGCCTTCGAGCGGCGCTGACCTCGCTCGGTCAGCCAGGCTGCGGGAAAGGCAGTGAAGCAGCACGTGAGGGAGCACGTGAGGGACGGCGTGGGGGACGGCGGTCATGCAGGGACACCGGGTCGAGTCGTTTAACCGAGGCGAGTACCGTCGTTCAGACGTACGGCCCGTCCGGCTGTGACGTGCCCGACGAAAGAGGACGATCCGTGCCCGAGAACGCCTGCTACCGCCTGCAGAACACGACCATGGTGTCGGTCTGTGCGGTCGAAGCGCCGATCGTGGTCACCTCGGCCCAGTTCGACGAGCAGTTGACCGACATCTTCGCCCGGACGACGCTGCGGGCCGGCACGCTGGAGAAGCTGGCCGGCGTGACCGAGCGCCGTTGGTGGCCCGAGGACGTCACCTTCGCCGACGCCTCGGCGATGGCCGGGGCCAAGGCGATGGCCGAGGCCGGGATCACCGCCGATCAGGTCGGACTGCTGATCAACACCTCGGTCTCCCGGGCCTATCTGGAACCGTCCACCGCGGTGGCCATCCACGATCAGCTCGGGCTGCCGGCCCGGGCGCTCAATTTCGACATCGTCAACGCCTGCCTCGGCTTCATGACCGCGATCCAGCTGGCCGGAACCATGATCGATTCCGGTCAGATCGAGTACGCACTGATCGTGGCCGGTGAGGACACCCGGCTCACCCAGCAGCGGACCCTGGACCGACTCAGCCGACCGGAGGCGACTGCCGTCGAGTTCCGCAACCAGTTCGCCACCCTGACCCTGGGCTCCGGGGCGGCCGCGATGGTGCTCGGCCGCGCCTCGGACCGGACCGAGGGTCACCGGGTCGTCGGCGGGGTCAGCCGCGCCGGCACCGAACACCACCAGCTGTGCGTGGGCGATCTGGAACACATGCACACCGACACCAAGGGCCTGTTCGACAACGGACTCGCCCTGGCGGTGCAGACCTGGCGGGACGCCGCACCCGAGTTCGACTGGTCCCGGGCCGACCGGTTCGTGGCCCACCAGACCTCCGTGGTGCACATCAGGGCGATGGCCGAGGCCCTGGGGGTGGAGCCGTCGATGTTCCCGATGACCCTGCCGACGTTCGGCAACATGGGTCCGGTCGCGGTGCCGTTCACCCTGGCCCGGGAGGCCGACCGTCTCTCCTCCGGCGATCAGGTGGTGCTGCTGGGGATCGGGTCGGGGCTGAACACCTCGTTCGTCGAACTCACCTGGTGACGCCGGTGGTCGGGGCCGCACCGGCGCCGCCCCTGATCCCGGCCCTGCCGGACGCGCTTCGGCGGTGGTCGCGCCGGATCGAGGCGCTGGACGCCGACGGCGAAGTCCGCAACTGGCATCTGCTCGACAGCCATGCCGGACGTGAGGTCGAGCCGACCACCCCGACCCTGGTCTGCGTCCACGGCAACCCGACCTGGTCCTATCTGTGGCGCCGGTTCCTGGCCTCCGCCCCGACCGGCTGGCGGGTGCTGGCGATCGACCAGCTGGGGATGGGCTGGTCGGACCGGCTGCCGGCCCCGCGCACGCTCTCCCAGCGGATCGACGATCTGGACACGATCGTGGCGGCGGCCGGGGTCACCGGTCCGATGGTGATCGCGGCGCACGACTGGGGCGGTCCGATCTCGCTCGGCTGGGCGCTCCGCCTGGTTGATCGTGCGGAGGTTGATCGCGGAGAGGTCGATCAGGACGGGGCCGGCCGGCTGCGCGGGATCGTGCTCGGCAACACCGCGGTGCACCAGCCCGCCTCGTTCGCCGCACCGGCGCTGATCCGGCTGGCCCGGTCGCCGGCCCTGCTGAGGCTGGTGACCGAGTCGACGCCCGTCTTCGTCCGTGGCGCGACGGCGTTGTCCCGGCCGGCCCTGCCGCGCCAGATCCGGGACGCGTTCGCGGCGCCCTACCGCGGGGCGGAGCGCCGTCGGGCGGTCGGCGACTTCGTGGCCGACATCCCGTTCGAGCTCGACCATCCGAGTCGCGACACGCTGGACGCGATCGCCGCCGGGCTGGAGCGGTTGGCCGCCGTCGACGTGCTGGTGCTGTGGGGTGCCCGCGATCCGGTCTTCACCGAACGGCACCTGGCCGATCTGCTGGGCCGGTTGCCGCAGGCCGACGTCCAGCGGTATCCGCGCGCGTCGCACCTGGTCTTCGAGGACGCCCCGCAGACGGTCGAGCACGCGTGGTCGTGGATCACCGGCCACACTGCTGAGCGAGCCGGCGACGGGACGGACGAACCTGAAGACGTCGCACCGGACCGCTCCGACGAATCGCCGTCGCCCCCCACGACGCCCCCGGCCCCGGCGCCCCCGACGTCGACGTCCCCGCTCTGGTCGGTGCTGGACGAGCGCGCCGGCGACCGGACGTCCGCCGTGGTCGAACTGGACGCCGACGGATCGCGCCGCTCCGTCTCGTTCGCCGACCTCGCCCGCCGGGTGGAAGCGCTGGCCGCCGGGTTCACCTCGATCGGCGTCGCCCCCGGTGACCGGATCGGGCTGCTGATCCCGCCGGGGATCGATCTGACCGCCGTGGTCTACGCCTGCTGGCGGGCCGGCGCGACCATCGTCGTCTCCGACGCCGGGCTGGGACTGCGCTCACTCGGCAACGCGTTGCGTTCGGCCGCCCCGGACCACCTGATCGCCGTCGGCCCGGGGCTGGTCGCGGCGAGACTGCTGCGCGTCCCCGGTCGACGGATCCTGGTCGGCGACCGGCCCCCTGTGCTCGGACGGCTGCTCGGACGACTGCTCGGACGACTGCTCGGGACGCCGCTCGAACTGGCCGAGGTCGAACGCCGCGGCCGGCGGATCCGCGCCGAAACACCCGCAACATCCACCCCGGAAACACCCGCCGCTGCCCACTTCGCACCCTTTGCTCCACTTCGCACGGGCAGCAACGCGTGCGAAGTGGACGAAGACGTGCGAAGTGGGTCCCGGGGCGGGGAGGAACGCGGCAGAGCCGAGGCCGCGGTGCTATTCACCTCCGGGGCGACGGGGCCGCCTAAGGGGGTCGTCTACACCTTCGAGCAGCTGGACGCCCAGTTGGCGCAGGTCCGGCTGGTGACCGGCCTCGGCCCGGGTGACCGGCTGGTGGCCGCGTTCGCGCCGTTCGCGCTCTACGGCCCCGCCCTCGGCGTCGGCGCGGTGGTGCCGGCGATGGACGTGACGAAGCCGGCCACGCTGACCGCCCGGGCGCTGGCCGACGCGGTGGCCGCGATCGAGGCCACCGTCGTGTTCGCCTCCCCCGCCGCGTTGGCCAACGTGGTCGCCACCGCCGCCGATCTCGATCCGGCCGGACGGGCAGCGCTGGGCCGGCTGCGGGCGGTGCTGTCGGCCGGCGCCCCGGTTCGTGCCGGCCTGCTGAACGCGCTGCAGGAGCTGTTGCCGAACGCCGAAGCTGCACACGCCGTACGGGATGACCGAGGTGCTGCCGGTGACCGACGTGACCGCTGCGGAGATCCTGGCGGCCGGGGCCGGACCGGGCGTGTTGGTCGGCCGGCCGCAACCGGGCGTCGACGTGGCGGTGGCGCCGCTGCGCACGGGCCCGCCCGGGAACGAGATCGAGACCGAGATTTCGACCGCGGACGAGCTGAGCCGCGAACCGGGCCTGACCGGCGAGATCTGTGTCCGCGCCGCTCACGTCAAGGCCCGTTACGACAAGCTCTGGGCGGTCGAAGCCCGGAGTTCGCGGACGTCCGGCTGGCACCGCACCGGCGACGTCGGCCGGCTGGACAGCGACGGCCGGCTCTGGGTGGAGGGACGGCTGGCCCACGTGATCCGGACCGCCGCCGGTCCGGTGACCCCGGTCGGCGCCGAGCAGCGGGTCGAGGCACTGCCCGGGGTGGCGTCGGCGGCCGTGGTCGGGGTCGGCCCGGCCGGCACCCAGCAGCTGGTCGCCGTCCTGACCCGGGTGCAGCCGACCCGTCACGCGGGGTTGTTGGCCGATCCCGGGCTGGCCGTTCAGGTCCGGGCCGCCGTCCGGGCCGCGACCGGTCTCGAGCCGGCCGCCGTACTGGTCACCGACGCCCTGCCCACCGACATCCGGCACAACTCCAAGATCGACCGCGTCCGGGTCGCCCGCTGGGCCGCACGGGTGCTGGCCGGCGGCCGGGCCGGTCGACCGTGATCGGCGTGGTGCGACCGAGATGAGACCGAGATGAGGCCGCAGTGAGAGTCCTGGTCACCGGGGCCAGCGGGCTGCTCGGCCGAGGCGTGGCTGCACTGCTCCGGGATCGCGGCGACCTGGTGACGGTGTTGCAGCGGCGTCCGTCCGGACTGGCCGGGGTGGCCGAGCAGCTGGTCGATCTGACCGACCGGTCCGCCGTGCTGGCCGCCGTCCACGGGCAGGACGCCGTCGTCCATCTGGGCGCGAAGGTGGACGTGGTCGGTCGGTGGGCCGAGTTCGAACGGGTCAATCTGGACGGCACCGCGAACGTGCTCGCGGGCTGCCGTACGGCCGGGGTCGCCCGGCTGGTGTGCGTCTCCTCGCCCTCGGTCGCGCACGCCGGCCGGTCGCTGGTCGGGGTCGGGGCCGGGCCGGCCGATCCGGTCGGCGCCCGCGGCCCGTACGCCCGCAGCAAGGCGTTCGCCGAGCGACTCGCGCTGTCGGCCGACGAACCGGGACGACTGGCCGTGGTCGCCGTCCGGCCCCACCTGGTCTGGGGTCCGGGTGATCAGCAGCTGGTGGCGCGGATCGTCGACCGGGCCCGGGCCGGACGGCTGCCGCAGATCGGCGCCGGTGCCTCGTTGGTCGACACCACCTATCTCGACAACGCGGCCGACGCGATCGTGGCCGCCCTGGATGCCGCGGAGCGTGCGCACGGCGAGGCCCTGGTGGTCTCCAACGGCGAACCCCGGCCGATCGCCGAGCTGATCGCCTCCATCTGCCGGGCCGGCGGGGTCGAGCCTCCGCACCGGCGGATCCCGGCCCGACTCGCTCTCGCCGTGGGCACTCTGGCTCAGACCGCGCACGCCGCTCAGGTCGCTGCCGGCCGAGCCCCCGCCGACCTGCCGTTGACCCGGTTCCTGGTCGAGCAGCTGAGCACCGCCCACTGGTTCGACCAGCGGCACACCCGGGACGTGCTCGGCTGGAGCCCCAGGATCAGCCTGGACGAGGGTTTCGACCGCTTGGCTCAGTCGTTCCGGCCGTCGGGCTGATCAGGATCGAGCGCATCGTGCACCGCGTCGAGATGCCCGAGAGCCTTGACCACGGTCAGGAACGTGCCCAGCCCGACGGCGGGTTCACCGCCCTCGACCCGGCGGACGTCCCCGCGCTTGAGGTTGGCCCGTTCGGCGAGTTGATCGACGCTGAGGTTCTGTTGCTCACGCAGTGCGGCGAGCTGAGCGCCGAGCTGTGCGGCAGCCCGTCCGGTCCGGACCGGCCGCGGTCGAGACGCCATGATCGACAGCCTATCCACCCCTCCCACCGACGGCGGGTCCGAGCGGACCGGCTCTGGTGGTGATCGAGGCCGGTGTCACCGGTGGTCACCGGTGACGCCGCGGCTGCCGCAGAGATGCTGCTCGCAGTTCAGCTGCCGGAGAGATAGAGGTTCTTGACGCTGGACGCGTTGAGCGCGGTGAGGTAGACAGCGGCGTCGTCGAGCGTGGCGTTGAGGTAGTTACTGGAGGGGGTGTTGGTCCAGCCGCTGAGATTGTCGTAGCCGATCCGCCAGTACCCGGAACTGTTCTGCTCGGCCGTGGTAACGGTGGAGTTGGCCGCGACCTGGACTCCGTCGAGGTAGAGGATCATCCCGGCGCCGGACAGCGTGGCCACGGCCTGGTGCCAGACGCCGTCGTTGAGTCCGGTGGCCGAGCTGATGGTCTTCACGGTGCCGGGGTAGACGCCGAAGACGACCGCGCCGGCGTTGGTGAGGTAGAGATGTCGGTCGTAGCTGCCGGACAGGCCGGTTTGGCTGTTGCCCAGGCCGATCAGTTTCCCGCCCCTGGTGGTGGTGGTCTTGAACCAGATCGAGAGGGTGAAGGTGTTGGGTGAGGTCGAGCTGTTCTGCGGTGAGCTGAGGTAGCCCGAAGAGCCGTCGAAGGTGATCGCGTAACCGGTGTCACGGTTGCACGCCCTGGCCGCCTGGGCTGTTTCGCCGCTGGTGTTGTAGACGCCGGTGCGGTTGTTGCCCGAGCTGTCCGTTGCCGCCTTGTTCGTGGTCGGAGAGGTCTCGTCCATCCGGTAGTACAGGTACGGCGAGGACGCGACGACGGCGGCGGAGCAGGTGAAATAGGGCAAGGCCGACATGGTGGCGGAGCTCGTCGTGGTGCTGGAGAAACCGGATTCGGCGGGAGCGGTGCCGGCCACGACGACCCCGACCATCAGCAGCGCCAGCCCTGCAGCGGTCACCGATCGGGTCCCGACTGACACCCGGCTGGCGGGTGACGGGTGCGGTCCGAGCCGGTGGGCCCTCCGGCCGGCCCATCGACGAAGGTTTCCACCGTGGGAGTGGTCCCGGTCCACCGCCGGCGCACCATCACCACTGTCGCCGCCGTCGACGCCCGCCGGCCCGTCCACCGTCCGCGGAGCCGCCCCGTCGCGGTGGACGTCGTCGTCGACGTCGCTCGCGGTTTCCGGCTCGTCCGCCTCATCCGGGTCGTTTGAATCCTCAGGATCCGCCCTACGGCGGACGCCGGGGCCCGCTAAGGCGATCAGGCCGATCACCACGGCGACCGTCAGTCCCACCTTGACCCATTGACCGGTTCGGATCCAGACCAGCGGCAGGCCGATGTGGGGAATCCGCAGGGTCCCGACCCCACGAACGGCGCTCACGCTGACGTGGCTGGAGTCGTCGGCGGGGTTGGCGTCGCCGCGGGTGACCAACTGCCCGTCGGTGCCGACGGCCACGAACCGGTGGAATCGCAGCCGACCGGGGTGATCCGGGTCGGCGAACAGCAGCACGCTGCCCAGGGTCGGGGCACGTCCGTGCAGGGGTCTCGACACCGCCACGTCACCGACCTGGATGCGAGGCATCATCGACCCCGTCATCACCGTGGTCGGATGCCACCCGAACAACGCCGGGACCGCCGCCCACAGGCTCAGAGCCAGCACCGCCGCCAGCACACCACGAGACAGCGTGGCGATGATCAGCGCCGGCCAGCCTGGAAGCTGGTCGTCCGGTGCGGGGACATCGGTGGAGAAGGACGGACATGCTCAGCTGTTCTGCACTTCCCAGGTGAACCCGGCGTTGGCGGTGCCGCCCTGGGCCGTGTCGGGTGTGCTGGAACTGACCGAGTAGTTGAACCGGAACGTGCGGGATTCGGACGCGCTCCCGGTGGGCGCCCAACTGCCGAGCCCGGAGGAGAACGTGGTTGCCGAGGACGTGAGCGAAGCGAGGGTTCCTGAATACAGTGACGAACCGCTGGACAGCGGCGAGAATCCGCTGCAGGAGCTGAACGAACCCCCGGTGCCCTGGGTGATGGTCAGGGTGACGTAGCTGGCCAGACTCTTCGTCGTCGCCGCACCCGTCGTGTAGAGCTTCACCGTCGAGGCCAGTGAGCCGGTCGACGTGACCGCGATGCACTGGCTGCCGGTGGACCCCGGTTTCAGGTCGCTCACCGCGAACAGGGCCGAGCCGGAATCGTCGTCGTTCAGGTTGACCGTGCCGACCGAGAACGAGTTGGCGTCGTTCGACGCCTTTGCACTGAACGCCGACCACGAGCCCTGCCCGACGACAAGCCCGGCGCAGACGAACGCGGCCGGCCAGACGATCCACCGGGCACGTCGAACCAGCTGTGGGCTGGGAGGCATCAGCGGTAACTCCTTCGATTCGCACACGTCACTCGTCGCCGCCCCCCGGCCAGCTGAGTTCACTCTAGAGGCCGACCGGACCCAATCGCCACCGCCAGCGGCGGCCAACCACGGCTCACACACCCCGTGCACACCCCGTGCGACCCCGGATCTGCACCGGCGGCCCACGCCAGCCCTCGGCGAGGCGCATTCCTGTGCCGGTCCTTGAGCAAGCCTTGAGGTCAGAGTCGAGCCTGAGTGATCTTTCAACTAACACGACCCAGATCTCAACACCGTCCTGATTTATTGAATGTTCAATTCTTCTTGTCAGCAGGACATCACCCCTCATCCCCAGGAGCCCCCGATGAACAACCTCAGCCGCAAGACCAGCAAGAAGATCGTCGCCGCCACCGCCATCCCCGCCGCCCTCGTCCTCTCCGGACTCGCCGTGGCCCAGGCCTCCTACTCCGCCTACTCCGCCACCACGGTCAACCCGACCTCCAACTGGACCTCCGGCACCGTGGCCCTCAGCGACGACGACGCCAACACCGCGCTGTTCAGTGCCGCAAACCTCAAGCCCGGCGCCACCGGCAGCCAGTGCATCGCCGTCACCTCCACCGGATCACTCGCCTCCGCGGTCAAGCTCTACGGCACCAACTACGCCACCACCAACGACCTCGCCTCCCAGATCACCCTGACCGTTCAGCAGGGCAGCGGCGGATCCTTCGGCTCCTGCGGCAATTTCGTCGCCTCCGCCAGCAACTCCACCCTGTACACCGGCACCCTTGCCGCTTTCGGCACCGGAGCGAGCGCCAAGACCAGCTACGCCTCCGGCATCGGCGACTGGGCACCCACCGGCAGCGCGTCGGAATCCCGCACCTACAAGTTCACCTACACCCTCTCCAGCTCCGCGCCCAACAGCAGCCAGAACGGCACCGCCAGCCTCGGCCTCACCTGGGAGGCCCAGAACAGCTGAGCAGAACCGGCCGTCGCCACCGGCGGCCGAACCTGAACCGAGGTCGACCGGTCAATCGAGGGAACCGGTCGAACTTCTGGGGAGATACGGCACAGCCCGGCCCGGCGATCCCGGTCCGGGCTGTTCCGTCTCCACCGTCCGGCCGGTGGCCCTTGCTGCCGTCCTCGGACTGCGGTCGTGGCGCCCACGACACCGGCCCGGCCGCAGGCTTCAGGAACCGTCCAGGCGCAACAGCAGGACTGCGGTGACGCGGCAGATGTCGTCCAGGTCACCGGCCGCCCAGTGCCGGACCCCGAAGGCGAGCAGGTCGATCGCCACCGCGCTCGCCGTGATCTCCAGCCAGCCGGGGCCGGCCACCGCCCGGCAGGCGTCGATCAACCGATCGATCACGTCGGCCTCACCCCAGATCGAGGCGTAGCACAGCAGCGTGCTCAGGTCGTGCAGCCGGGTTCCCCGTCCGACGGCCTCGACATCGATCAGCGCCGCGACCTCGCCCCCGGCGACGAGAACGTTCCCCGGGTTGAGGTCACCGTGAACGAGGTCGGCTGCGGGCAGCCGTACCTGACGACGATCGCGAGTCACCCGGGTGACCGCGTCGTCGAAGACGGCACCGCCCGGGCCCGAGGCCGCCACGAGTCGACGGTTGCCGTTCTCGCCGCCGAAGACGACGTCGTGGTCGTAGTCGGACCAGTTCCGCATGCCGTCCGTCCCGAGCCCGGCCTGTCCGGCCACCACCGGCAGCACCAGATCGAGCCAGTCGTCACTGACCACCTCCTGGGTGGCCCCCAGGACGAATTCCTGAACCTGGTAAGGGAAACCGAGGGACGTCCGACCCCAGCTCAGCCAGGCCGGCGTCGGCCAGCCCCGCCGGCGAGCGGCGGTCACCACCGCAGCCGCGGCCAGGACGGTCGGTGCCCAGTCGGCGGAAGCCGACCATTTCAGGACGACCTGCCGGCCTGCACCATCGTCGAGCAGCCAGGCGCCGGACTGGAAGCCACCGCTCAGCTTGCGCCGCAACCGCCAGCAGGTCGCGTCCCGCTCGTTGACCTCGGACAGCACCGCCGCCGTCGCTGCCTCACCCTCGTCGTCCCTCATCGCGCTCGACGAAGTCGGCACGTCACGGCACTCGGCATGACTCCCCCCGGTTGATCACGCACAATGTAGCGACCCGGCGAGAGCGGCCGGGCGACGAAGCGACCAGGGGTCGACAGGCACGAGGCGACAGGTGGGGATGAGCAGCGAGGAACCGTCGGCCGACTGGTGGGCCAGCCGGCTGCGCAGCACTGCGGTGCAGCTCAACCAGAGCCGCGGTGTGCACGCACTGGCCCGGATCGGGCTGGCCGTCAAGGGGCTGGTCTATCTGACCATCGGCGGCATCGCGCTCAGCATCACCCTCGGCTCCGGCGCGCACGCCAGCCAGGTCGGCGCCATCGGGGCCATCGCCACCACCAACAGCGGGATCGCCCTGCTCTGGGTCGCCACCGGTGGTCTGTTCGGGCTGGCGCTGTGGCAACTCACCGAGGCAGCCTGGGTGCAGGAGGAGAGTCGCTTCAAGCGGTTCTTCCGCCGCCTGGTGCCGCTGTTCAAATCGCTCGGCTTCGCCGGCACCGGGTTCCTGACCATGGTCTTCGCCCTCGGCTTCTCACCGGGCAACCGGGCCTCGATGACCGATCTGACCGAGGATCTGCTGAACAGTGTGGTCGGGGCGCTGATCGTGCTGACCGTCGGCGGCATCCTGATCGGGGTCGGCTGCGCGGCCGTGTTCCGCGGCATCTCCCGCCACTTCCGGGAGGAGATCGAGATCCGCGAGCTGAAGCCCACCCCGCGGAAGATCGTCGAGACGATCGCGATCATCGGCTACGAGGCCAAGGGGTTGGCCTATTTCATCGCCGGCGGCCTGCTGGCCACGGCGCTGCTCACCCGCCAGGTCGCCGAGTTCGGTTTCGACGGAGCGCTGCGCTATCTGGCCGGGCTGCCGTTCGGCACCGTCCTGCTCTGGATCGTCGCCATCGGTCTGGCCATGAACGGGGTCTACCTGGTCATCCGGAGCCTGCTGTTCCCCGATCTGCACAGCTCGATCACCGTCCGCACCTGGGGCGAAGGATCGGCCGACGAACCGCTCGAACTGCGCTGATCCCCACCGCTGTTCTCAACGCCCTCTGACCCGGCGGAGTTGACCGTCATCGCGGACGGTCCAGCCGCGCCGGTCGAGATGTTCGAGCAGCGGGACGGCGACCCGGCGGGTGGTGCCCAGCGCGGCCCGGGCCGTGCTCAGGGTGAACGGTTGAGGTAGCTCGGCCAGCACCCGCATCGCCCGGGCGGGCCCGGTGGGCAGCAGCACGACGTCACCGGACAGCCGAACGATCCGGCCGGCGCGTTCGGCCGCCGCCAGCTCCCGCTGACCGAGCCCCCAGGCGTCCAGCTCCGGGCGTTCCGGGGCCAGGAACGGGTGCTCCCCGAGATGCTGTTCGAGCTGTCGGACGCCGGCCTCGGCCGGACCGAGATCGGCCGATTCCGCACCGGGCAACGAGATCCGCCCGTCGGCCAGAGACAGTCCGGCCGCAGCCGCCAGCGCGGGCATCAGCTCACGGGCGGGGACGCCCAGCTCGTGCGCCGCCGCGTCCAGCCCGAGCCGAGGGTCCAGCGGCGTGCGCCGGCTCTGCTCGGTGACGGCGGCCGTCAGGCCGGTCGTCCAGGTCCGCCACTGCCCGGGATCGACCAGCCACTCCCCGACCGATCGCACCTCACCGAGGGCGTCGACGCCGATGCCGATGCCGACGCCGAGTCTGGTCAACTCCGAACGACGGACCGCACCCCGACGACCCACCTGGGCCGCCAGCACCACGGCCGGGGTAGCGCTCTGCAGCTCGGTCAGCGCCGCCGCCCGGGCCCGGGCCGCTCCGCGCCGACGCAGCTCGGGCGGATCGACGTCCAGCACGACCGCGCCGCCGAGCACCGAACGTCGGCCGGGGTCGCGCAGCACCAGTCGGTCCCCCGGTTCGACCGGCAGCGGCCGGTCCAGCCCGATCCGCAGCACGTTCCCGGCCAGCGGCCGGATCCGCCCACCCACGGTCGCGGTGCCGAGATGCACCATCACCTCGGTCGGCAGGTCGCTCGCCGGCGCGGTCCCCACCCCGGAGGAGGACCCCGCCGCAGACCCACCGAGCCGAGGCGCCAGCCGGGCGTCCAGCGCCACCACGGACGGCCAGGACGCGGGGCTGAGCAGCGCGTCGCCGCGGCCCGCCTCGTCCACCTCGACCCCTCTGAGGTTCACCGCCACCCGGGCCGGTGCCGTCACCATCGTCCGCGGCTCGCCGAGGGACTGCAGACCGCGGACCCGCACCCGTCGTTCACCGAGCTGCAGTTCGTCGCCGACCCCGAGCGCGCCGCCGGACAGGGTGCCGGTGACCACGGTGCCCGCCCCGCGGATGGTGAACGACCGGTCGATCCACAACCGGAGCCGATCCACCGGCGCCGGTACCGGGGCGCTCGCGACGAGTCGGCCCAGGGCGGTGCGCAACGCGGGCAGCCCGGCACCGGTCCGCCCGGACACGCTCACCCACGGCACCTGACCCAGGCTGGAGCGGGCGATCTCGCGCTGCGCCTGCTCGAGCGCCCCGGCCGGTTCGGCCAGGTCGCTCCGGGTGACGACCAGCAACCCGTTGGTCAGCCCGAGGGCGTCCACGGCGCTCAGGTGCTCGGCCGACTGTCGCCGCCAGCCCTCGTCGGCGGCCACCACGAACATCACCGCAGGCGCCGGGCCGAGGCCGGCCAGCATGGTGGCGATGAAACGCTCGTGACCGGGGACGTCGACGAAGGCCACCGTCCTGGCGTCACCGTCGTCTTCACCTGGGCCGTCGTCGAAGCCGTTGCCGGGCCCGGCGAGGTCGATCGGGCTCAACCGCGTCCAGGCGTAGCCGAGATCGATGGTCATCCCGCGACGCTTCTCCTCGGCGAACCGGTCCGGTTCCATCCCGGTCAGCGCCCGGACCAGCGTCGACTTGCCGTGGTCGACGTGGCCGGCGGTGGCGACGACGTGCATCAGTCTCGGCCGCTCACCCGGCTCGACGCCGTCCGGCGACGCGCAGCACGGCGTGCACCAGCGAGACGTCCGCGTCCGCCGGGACGGCCCGCAGGTCGAGCAGGCACCGGCCGCTCTCGATCCGTCCGACCACCGCCGGATCCCCGGTCCGCAACGCCGCCGCGAACGAACTCGGCAGGGCGATCGCCCAGCCCGGCAACTCCAGCCCCGGCGCACCCCCACCCCCGACGGCACCGGCGGACGGCACCACCGAGACCTCCGGGCCCAGGACCGGCCCGAGGGCCTCGACCACCGCATCGCAACGCCGGCGCAGCTCGACCGCAGAGGCCCGCAATCCCTGCCAGGTCGGCGATTCCGGGCCCTGCAGGGTCGCCTCCAACGCGGCCAGGGTCAGCTTGTCCACCCGCAGCGCCCGGGCCAGCGGGTGCCGGCGCAGTCGCTCGATCAGGTCGGCGCGACCGAGCAGTAATCCGGCCTGCGGACCGCCGAGCAGCTTGTCGCCGCTGGCCGTGACCACCTCGGCCCCGGCTCTCAACGCGGACGTGGCGTCGGGTTCGTCCGGCAGCAACGGATCCGGCGCGAGCAGACCGCTGCCGATGTCGACGACCACCGGAACCCCGAGGGTGGCCAACTCGCCGACCGACACGGTCGAGGTGAATCCGTCGACCCGAAAGTTGCTGGGGTGAACTTTCAGCACACAGCCGGTGTCGGGGCCGATCGCCCCGGCGTAGTCGGCGAGCTTGGTCCGGTTGGTGGTGCCGACCTCGCGCAGCCGCGCGCCGGTGGACTCGATCAGTTCGTGCAGCCGGAACCCGTCGCCGATCTCGACCATCTCGCCCCGGCTGATCACCACCTCGCGACCCGCGGCCAGGGCGGTGGTGGCCAGGACGAGGGCGGCGGCTCCGTTGTTGACCACGGCCACCGCCTCGGCCGCGGGGACGGCGGTCGCCAACGCGCGCAACGCCCCCCGGCCGCGGCGGGCCCGCCGCCCGCTCTCCAGGTCGTATTCGACGTCGGTGGCCCCGGCCGCCCGGACCACCGCCTCGGTCGCGGCGCCCGACAGCGCGGCCCGGCCCAGGTTGGTGTGCAACACCACGCCGGTCGCGTTCAGCACCGGACGCCCGGTCGCCGCCGAACCGGGCAGCCGGGTCAGCACCTCCGCGACCACGGCATCCGGTTCGATCTCGCCGGCCCGGACCCGTTGCTGGGCAGCCTGCACGATCTGCTTGACCAGGCCACTGCCCAGTCGATCGATCGCCGGCTGCAGCCGGGGCTCGGCCAGCACCTGATCGGTGCGGGGCACCAGCCGGCGCGGGTCGGCGTCCGCACCACTCACTCGGCGACGAGCCCCCGGTCGATCATGCTGCCGGCGGCCGCGACGATCGCCTCGCGGGCCGGACGGGGGTCGAACGCCAGCAGCCGGCGCGCCTTCTCGATCGAGACGATCTTGACCAACCCCAGCTCGGCGGCGGGCCCACGGAACTCGGGCCGGAACCGGGCGGCCAACCGCACCACCAGGTCCGGGACGCGACGGCTCGACACCTTCGTGGCCCGGGGGAACTCCGACCGCAGCACCGCGGCGATCTCGGCGAGGGCCGTCGCCGGCTCGCCGCTGGCGATCAGGATCCGTTCCCCGACGGCGTTCTGAGCGTTCAGGGCCTGCACGTGGGCCGCGGCGACATCGCGGACGTCGACGATCGGGATGGAAAGATTCGGCAGCCGGCTGATCGAGCCGGTCAGCAGTGCGAGCAGCAGATGATTGGACCCGGAGACCGAGTCCGAGGTGAGCGGGCCCATCACCGCCACCGGCAGCAGGGTCGTCAGTTGCAGCTCGGGACGGGAGTCGGCGAAACTCCAGGCGGCCTGCTCGGCCAGCACCTTGCTCCTGCCGTAGGCGTCCATCCCCGGGCCCTGCAGCGGCGACCAGTCGGCCTCGGTGAACGGACCGTGATCGCGCGGATGACCGAAACCGGCGGCGTGGAAGGCCGAGGTGAGCACGACCCGGTGCACGCCGGCATCGACGGCCGCGTGCAGCACCCGCAGCGTTCCCTCGCGGGCCGGGGCGATCACCTCGTCCTCGTCGGCCACGTGGCCCGGCCGGACCGGCGACGCCACGTGCAGCACGGCGTCCACCCCGTCCATCGCCGCCGCCCACCCCTGATCCGACATCAGGTCGGCGGCGACGAACTCGAGCCGTCCGTCGGGGCCGGCGCCGCCGGGCAGCGCGGCCCGCACCTCCGCCTCGGAGTCGAGCTTCCGGACGGTGGCCCGGACCCGGTAACCCTGATCCAGCAGAGCGGCCATGCAGTGACCGGCGATGAAGCCGGAGCCCCCGGTGACCAGCACCCTCGCGTCAGTCTGCATTCCCTCATCATGACCGACGAGGCAACTGCCGGGTCACTGCCGGGTCACGGCCGTCGGTCTGCCGACCTCTCACCTGCTGGCGGAGGCGGACGGGAATCGAACCCGCCTGCGACGGATACCGCCGCACACCGGTGTTGAAGACCGGGAGGGCCACCAGGCACCTGTACGCCTCCACCGACGACCATAGTCGGCTCTCCGTAGGCTGGGCCGGTGCCCGATCAGACTTACCGGTTGACGCAGTACGTCCACGGCGGTGGCTGCGCCTGCAAGATCCCGCCCGGCGAACTGGAGCAGGTGATCGCCGGCCTCGATCCGTGGACGTCACCGGACCTGCTGGTCGGTCTCGACACCGGCGACGACGCCGCGGTGGTCCGGATCGGGCCCGGCCAGGCCATGGTGGCCACCACCGACTTCTTCACCGCGGTGCTGGACGACGCCTACGATTTCGGCCGGGTGGCGGCCGCGAACGCACTCTCCGACGTCTACGCGATGGGCGCGAAACCGTTACTGGCGGTCAATCTGGTCGGCTGGCCGCGGGAGAGGCTGCCGATCGAACTGCTCGGCGAGGTGCTCCGCGGCGGCGCCGACGTCGCCCGCCAGGCGCGCGTCCATCTGGCCGGCGGGCAGAGCATCGACGACCCCGAGCCCAAGTACGGGCTGGCCGTGACCGGTCTGGTCGACCCGGATCGGCTGCTCCGCAACGATGCCGCCCGGCCCGGACTGCCGCTGACGTTGACGAAACCGCTCGGGATCGGCGTGCTGAACAACCGGCACAAGGCGACCGGCGAACGTTTTGCAGAAGCGGTGGAGACGATGGCCGCCCTGAACGCCGACGCCTCGACCGCCGCGCTGGCTGCCGGCGCGGTGGCGGCCACCGACGTCACCGGCTTCGGGCTGCTCGGCCACGCCCACAAGATGGCCCGCGCCTCGGGGGTGAGCATGGTCATCGATGCCGCCGCCGTGCCCTACCTGGACGGCGCCCGGCAGTCACTGGCCGACGGCTACGTCTCCGGCGGCACCCGCCGCAACCTCGACTGGGTCCGGCCGCACGTCGAAGCCGACGGTGTCGACGAGGCCGAACTGCTACTACTGGCCGACGCCCAGACCTCCGGCGGCCTGTTGGTCGCCGGGGAGGTGCCGGGCTATCCGGTGATCGGCGAGATCGTGGCCGCCGCCGGGGGGACCCTGCGGATCCGCTGACGGGTCACTCCCCCGGCGGCCCGGACCGCGGCCCTCAGTCCCGGGCGCGGGCCACCCAGCGGGCCATCCGGGGCTGCCAGCGCCGCGGCACGACCCGGGTGCCGACGGCGCTCAGCGTGTTCAGCCGCCCGGGGACGCTGATCCCACCGCCCGCCTCCAGTGCGGCCAGCCCGGCACCGACCACCTGGTCTGCGCTCAACCGGTTGTTCACCATGAACTGGGCCCCGGCCGCGTCGAAGAACGCGGTCTCGACCGTGCCCGGGCAGACCACCGCGACCCGGACTCCGGTCCCGCCGAGCTCGTCCCGGATCGCCTCACTGAACGAGATCACGAACGCCTTGGCCGCGGCGTAGACGGCCAACGCCGGCACCGGCTGGAATCCCGCCAGCGAGCCCACGTTGAGGACGGCGCCCTGCCGCCGACCGACCATCGCCGGGGCCAGCGCCCGGGTGAGCGCGACGACCGCGGCGCAGTCCAGCAGGATCTCGTCGTAGAGCCGCTTCGGGTCGGCGCTGAGGAACGGGCCGTGGGTGCCCGATCCCGCGTTGTTGACCAACAGATCGAGCGTCCAGTCGTCCTCCCTGACCGTCGCCGCGACGGCCGCCGGCCCCTCCGGTCCGGCCAGGTCGGCGACCAGGGCCTCGAACCTGCCCTCGGGATGGGCGAGACGCAGCTCCTCGGTCAGCGCGGTGAGCTTCGTTGCCGAGCGGGCGACCAGCAGGAGGTCGTGATCGGGCGCCAACCGGTGGGCGAACGCCGTCCCGATCCCGCCGGACGCGCCGGTCACCAAGGCTGCTTTCCTGTTCACGCGCCCTAGTGTCGGTGATCCGGCCCGAATCTCAGAACCCTCGCGAGCTGCCCGATCGACGTCGGCGGAGCAGCAGGGTGACCACTGCGGCGACCGACCCGCCCACGACCAAGGCGCCGACGGCGATGGCGACCACGGCAGCGACCGAGAGCCCCGATGCGTTCTGCGGCGGAGCCACACCGCCCGTCGGGGTGGTCGACGCGGCGGTCGGGGTCACCGACGGCGTCGGGGTCGGCGTCGGGGTCGGCGTGGCCGAGGAGGCGCCGGTCATCGTCTGGTACTGCGGCGCGCCGGTGCCGGCCGTTCCGATGACCTTGACGATCAGCGTGTAAGGCACCAGGAACTCACCCTCACCGGAGAGTCGGCTCTTGTTGACGACGACCGAATAGGTGCCGGGCTGGGAGGCACTGCTCAGCGAGTCGGACTCGGCGCGGTTCAGATACGTCACGGGCGGGGTTCCACCGAAGTCACGATAGGTCTTGTCGGCTGGGTACATGCCGAAGTCGCCGGTGGGCATCCCGTCGGGGTCGACATTGATGAACGTGCCGCGCATCGGCGAGAGAACCTGGACGTTGAGGGTGTCGACGTTGCCCAACGCCTTGGCCAGCGCGCCGGTGCGCGGAGCCACCACGACTTGAGCCTGCAGGCGTTGTCCCCATCCCAGGTTGACCCCGTAGACCTGCTTCTCACCGGTCAGGATGGTGGTCCGATAGGTGCCCGGAGCAAGGATCGGAGCATCCGAGACACTCGACCCCGGCACCGGCGGGGTCAGCGCCGACTTCGCCGCCGACATCGTCTGCCAGGAGTACTCCTTGCTGGCCGGCGGCAACTGAGGGGCGTCGGCGACCGGCGGCTCCTCGGTCACCAACAGCTCGAACGGACGCCCCTCCAACCCGGTGATGCCTCGGGAGATCTTCAGCAGGACCGTGTCGCTGACGTTGCAGTCGCTGCCGGTCGTCGATCGATACGAGCCCACCTCGCCGGTCAGCACGTTCGTGGCGCCCTCGGTGTTGATGGCCAGGGGTACGTCCCAACCGCAGAAACTCTCCTCGGCGGTCGAGAGGTTCAAACTGGCCGCCACCTCGCCCGGGGCATCGGCGGTGAATCCCACGTGGATGGTGCTGCCCGACACGGTCCGCGGAATCCGGTAGTACAACGGGTCCAGGTTGCCGGGGAACCGATCGAGGTACTGACCCGGCTTCGCCACCGGCCCACCCGAAGGATCGGTGCCGCCCTGGATCGGTGTCCCGGTCAGCTTGAACGGCCGGTAGGCCCGGGTCGCCAACTTCTCCAACGAGTCCACGATCTGGGCCGAGTTGTCGGCGTCGTAGTAGGTGCCGTGGCCCTTGTCGGCGATGCACTGCAACTGGGAGCGTGATTTGCCCGAGACGTTCAGACCGATCACGTCGAACTTCAGATCGATACCCTGCTTGGCCAGGTTGGCCGCCGTCACACACGGGTCCACATTGCAGGTCTCCTCACCGTCGGAAACCAGGACCACGGTGCGCCGGCCCGTCGACCCCAGATCCTTCGCCGCCTGGGTCAGCGAATACGAGATCGGGGTCTCGCCGTACGGCTTGTATCTGGCGATCGCGGCCTTCAGCGCGTCCCGGTTGCCGGTGCCGATCGGCACCACCAGCTGCGAATCCGCACAGGCGCCCTTGTCCTTGCGGGAGAAGACCGTGGCCCCGTAGACCCGCATCCCGGCCTGCGCATCGGCCGGCAGCTTGGAGATCACCGTCGACAATGCCTGCTTCGCGATCGCGATCTTGGTCTGCGAACCGGCCTTCTCCTTCATCGATCCCGACGCATCCATCAGCAGCAGCAGTTTGCCCTGGGTCTGCGCCGACGCCATCGGGGCGACCCAGACGAGCGGCAGCAAGGCGACCGCCGCCGCCGTCATCAGCAGTACCGTCCGCCGCCACCACGCCGTCTTCATCCCGCAAGCCCCCCGGCCACATCGATTTCGACGGAGTCTAAGCCAAATCGGGACCGGTTGGTCCGCGCTGGGCCGAAGCTGGGGGAACCTGATCAGCCGCGTGCTTGTCTCTCCGAGATCCGCTCGCGCTGCGGGACGACGGTGTACAACGGATCGTCGGCGGAAGCCTGACCGGCGTGGAAGATGCCGAACCGGGTGCACACCGAGCCGGCCAGCAGCGCAGCGCCGGAGAGCACCGAGACCGCCCGGCTGCGCCCGCCGAGCAGAGCCCCGAGGCCGCCGGCGGCGGTCAGGATCGTACTGGCCTTCATCAGCCGACCGGCCGTACCGCTGTGCAGGGTCTCGGCCGGCAACCCCATCGACCGTTCCATCATCTTCTCCGCGACCAGATCCGTCGCCGCACCGGCCACGGCCAGTCGGCGGGCCGGTCCGGCCTCGGCCGTCGTCGCGGTGATCATGCCCAGTCCCCCGGAGGCGGCGGCGGCCGAGCCGACGAAGACGAACGGCAGTTGCCGAAAACCGCTGTGCCAGGCCGGGGTCGCGGTGTCGCTCAGCAGCACCGCGGTGTAGGAGGCCACCGCGGGGGCGATCATCGCCGACGCCAGACCCATCGGCCGGGACGTCGTGCCCAGCAGCGATTCCAGGACTCCGATCCGGACCGGAAGCACTCGCAGCAACTCGGCCCCGCCGGCGATCGCCACCCCGGGTGCGTAGGCGGTCAGCAGCCACGTGCCGACCGACATCGGCGAGGTCGGCTTGATCACCCGCAACATGTTGGTGAACCGGCTGGGCTTGCCCAGGTCGTGCACCAGGGCGGCGAAGCTGGCGGTCAGCGCGCCCAGTGCGGCGATCCGGCCGGCGCGGCGCAACGTGGCGCGACCGGTCAGGTCCGCACCGGCGCCGAGCAGGGACGAACCGGCGGCCACCCCGCCCAGGAACAGGTAGGCGGGGATGTCGGCCTGCCACGGTGAGGCCTTGACGATCGGCCGGCCGTAGTAGGAGGTGAACTCCGCGTCCGGCACCACCGGCTGCTCGCCGCGCCGCCCTCGCCCACGTCGACCGCCGCCCCGCCCCGAGCCCGGTCCGCCGGCGCGTCGAGCGCCCGCGCCCTGGCTGCCCGGCACCGCACCCCGGCTGTTGTCGGCGACCCGGCCCACACCCTCGCCGCTGGCCTCGCCGTCGAACGCACCGGCCGGGCTCACGACCGACCGCCCAGGAAGACCACGGCCGCAGCGGCGAGCATCCCGGCCGCGGCCACCCCGGCCCGCCGCCACATGCTCGGCAGGTCGACGGTGGTGGCCACCGGATCCGGCGGCAGCCCGTAGACCTCCGGTTCGTCCAGCAGCAGGAAGAAGGCCCCGGCCCCGCCGACACCGTCGTCCGGGTCGTTGCCGTAGAGCCGGGCGTCCATGATTCCCTGCTGGTGCAGGGTTTCCACTCGTCGGGAGGCCCGCTCGCGCAGCTCGTCCACGTCGCCGAACTGGATCGACTGGGTCGGGCAGGCCTGCGCGCAGGCCGGGGTCAGGTTCTCCCCCAGCCGGTCGTAGCAGAGCGTGCACTTCTGCGCCACGTTGGCGTTCTTGACCTCGGGGACGTTCTGCGCCTGCGTCCCGGATCCGGCCGACGGCTCGCGTCGCTCGATCACCCCGTACGGGCAGGCCGGAATGCAGTAGCCGCAGCCGTTGCAGACGTCGGCCTGCACCACCACGGTGCTGAACTCGGTCCGGAACAACGCACCCGTCGGGCAGACGTCCAGGCAGGCCGCGTTCGTGCAGTGCTTGCAGACGTCCGAGCTCATCAGCCAACGGAAATCACTGCGCTCGGCCGGGTCGGCACTCTCTCCCGGTCGTTGCAGCGCGGGCATCCCCAGGTCGACCGGAGCCGGCGGTGAGGTGATCCCGGTGCCCTGGCCGCCGAGCGGCTTGCGTTGCTCGATGAACGCCACGTGCCGCCAGCTGTTGGCGCCGAGCGAACCGGTGTTGTCGTAGCGACGTGCCGAGCAGTTCGTAGATGCCGTCGCTCGGGACCTCGTTCCACTCCTTGCAGGCCACCTCGCAGGCCTTGCAGCCGATACAGACCGAGGTGTCGGTGAAGAATCCCTTCCTGGACGGGGAATCCGGGGCGTCACCCCAGCCGGCGGCCGCAGCCGGTCCGTCCGGTCCGGACAGGAACGACGGCACGCTCACGAGGTCTCCTCACTGTCGGCATTCTCGGCGGACCCAGTCGCCGGCATCGAACCCTGCGGCTCCGCCTGCGGCGATCGGCGGGCGTTTCCGGTGGCCGTGGTCACGCCCGCCCGACGCCGGTAGTTCGCCACGAAGTCCAGCAGGGCCGGACCACGCGGGCGCCGTCCGGGCCGGATGTCGCAGGAGGCGACCTTGCTCTCCTGGATGTGGACGTTGGCGTCCAGCGTCACCCCGAACAGGTCGTTGACCGCATCGCCGGTGACCAGCGCCTGATTGCCCTGACCCCAGTGGTAGGGCAGGCCGATCTGGTGCATCACCGTCTCGCCGAGCTTGAGTGGCACCACCCGTTCGGTGATCATCACCCGCGCCTCGATCGCCGTCCGGGCGCTGACGATGGTGGCCCAGCCGAGATGCTCCAGCCCGCGTTCGCGGGCCAGCTCCGGTGAGACCTCGCAGAACAGCTCCGGCTGCAGCTCCGAGAGGTAGGGCTGGAAGCGGCTCATCCCGCCCGCGGTGTGGTGCTCGGTCAGCCGGTAGGTGCAGAACCCGTAGGGATAGACGTCTCTGCCGGGCTCGTCGCCGGACGGGTTCTGCGGGTTGTCGCTCCGCGGGAACACCTGCCGGGTCGGGTTCGACTGCTGCGGGTAGACCGGGTTGGCGACCGGGCTCTCCTGCGGCTCGTAGTGGCTGGGTAACGGCCCGTCGACCAACCCGGACGGCGCATACAGCCACGCCTTGCCGTCGGCCTGCATGATGAACGGTTCGTCGCCGCGCAACGCGTCCGGTCCGGTCGCGTCGTCGTCCGGACGGTAGGACGGGGCCTTGGTGGCCTCGAAGTCCGGCACGTCGTGTCCGGTCCACTTCTGGGCGTCCTCGTCCCACCAGACGTAGGCCTTGCGTTCGCTCCACGGCTTGCCGTCGGGGTCGGCCGAGGCGCGGTTGTAGAGGATCCGCCGGTTGGCCGGCCAGGCCCAACCCCACTCCAGGGCACTGAGTTCCTGCTCCTGGCCCGGTTTGCGCCGGGCCGGCTGGTTGACGCCGTCGGCGTAGGCGCCGGTGTAGATCCAGCAACCCCCACTGGTCGAGCCGTCCGGCAACATGTCGAGGTAGCTGCTCAGCGGCTGGCCCGCCTTCTCACCACTGAGGTGGAAGCCGTTGATCTCGGCCAGCACCGATTCGGCCGAGACGTCGCCGTTCTCGTCGGTCGGATAGTCCCAGGTCAGATCGAGCATCGGCCGGTCGCGCTCGTCACTCGATCCGGCCAGCCGCTCGCGCAGCTTGTGGCCCAGCGTGACGAAGAAATCCAGTTCGGGCCGGGCGTCCTCGGGCGGTTCGACCGCCTTGTGGTGCCACTGCAGCAGCCGCTGGGTCTGGGTGAACGACCCGGACTTCTCGACGTGGGCGGCGGCCGGGAAGAAGAACACCTCGGTGTCGATCTCGGACGTCGTCAGCTCACCGGTCTCGATCTCGGGCGAGTCCTGCCAGAAGGTGGCCGACTCGATCAGGTTCAGATCCCTGACCACCAGCCATTTCAGGTGTGACAGGCCGAGCCGTTGCATCTTGGCGTGCGCCGAGCCGACAGCCGGGTTCTGACCGAGCAGGAAATAGCCGTCGATCTTGTCGTCCAGCATGTCCATCACGGTCTGGTAGGTCCCGTGATCTCCGGTCAGCCGGGGCAGGTAGTGATAGGCGTAGTCGTTCTCCGCCGTCGCCGCGTCGCCCCACCAGGACTTCAGCAGGCTGACCGCGTAGTTCCGGGCGTCGGCCCAGTAGCCCTTCTGTTCGGGGTTGGCGATGCCCGCGATCCAGTCCTCGAGCTCGTCGTGCTCACCGGCCTTGGGCATGGCCAGATAGCCCGGCAGCAGGTTGAACAGGGTCGGGATGTCGGTCGAGCCCTGGATGCTGGCGTGACCGCGCAGGGCCATGATGCCGCCGCCGGGACGGCCCATGTTCCCCAACAGCAGTTGGATGATCGCGGCACTGCGGATGTACTGGATGGCCACCGTGTGGTGGGTCCAGCCGACCGAATAGACCCAGGCGGTGGTCCGGTCCCGGCCGCTGTTGGCGGTGACGGCCTCGCACACCTCGGCGAACTGCTCCGGGGTGATGCCGCAGGTGTCACGGACCAGTTCGGGGGTGTAACGGGCGAAGTGGCGCTTCAGGATCTGGAACACACAGCGCGGATGCTGCAGACTCTCGTCCCGCTTGATCCCGTGCGGTGAGATCGAGACGCCGTGACCGCCGAGCTCGTGGCCGGCACCCCGGTCGGTCTGGGAGTCCTCGCTCTCGTCGGCGGGACCGGAGCCGCCTTCGCCCGGATCGGACGGATCAGCAGACGATCGGGCGACCGGACCGTCGGTGGCGGCGTGCTCGGTGACACCCTCGTAGGACCAGCTGTCGGTGTCGTAGGTGCCGGTCTCGGGGTCGTAGCCGGAGAAGATGCCGTCCAGGTCGTCGACGTCGACGAAGTCCTTGCTGATCAGGTGCGAGGCGTTCGTGTAGGCCTTGACGTAGTCCTCGAAATACGTGCCGGTGCTGAGGATGTGGTTGATGATGCCGCCCAGGAAGGCGATGTCCGAGCCGGCCCGCAGCGGGACGTGGGTGTCGGCCACCGCGGAGGTCCGGGTGAAGCGCGGGTCGACGTGGATGACCTTCGCCCCGCGCGCCTTCGCCTCCATCACCCACTGGAACCCGACCGGATGGCACTCGGCCATGTTCGAGCCCTGGATGACGATGCAGTCGCTGTTGGACAGATCCTGCAGATAGCCGGTGGCACCGCCACGGCCGAACGAGGCTCCCAGACTGGGAACCGTGGCACTGTGTCAAATACGGGCCTGGTTCTCGATCTGGATCGCCCCGAGGGCGGTGAAGAGCTTCTTGATGACGTAGTTCTCTTCGTTGTCCAGCGTGGCCCCGCCGAGGGCGGCGATGCCCATCGTGCGGCGCAGCGGACGACCGTGCTCGTCGGTCTCCTGCCAGCGTTCGCGGCGGGAGGCGATCATCCGGTCCGCGATCATGTCGGTGGCCTGCTCGACCCCGATCTTCTCCCAGCGGGTGCTCTTCGGAGCCCGGTAGAGCATCGTGGTGGCCCGGTTCGGCGCGTTCACCAGCTGTTCGCTGTTCGCGCCCTTGGGGCAGAGCCGGCCCCGGGAGATCGGCGAATCCGGATCGCCCTCGATCTGGGTGACCCGGCCGTCCTTGACGTAGACGTTCTGGCCGCAGCCGACGGCGCAGTAGGGGCAGATGCTCTTGACCACCGAGTCGGCGCTCGCCGTCCGCGAGGTGGTCGCCGCGGTCTGCGCCGATCGTGCCGCTGTGCCGCGGGCGAGCGGATCGCCGCCGGTGAACTGCTTGACCACCGGCCAGCCCAGGAACGCCTTGCCCAGACCCATCACCGCCACCACCTCTCGACCCCGGTCGGCACCGGGGTGGGATGACGATAACTCCCCCGGTCAACTCCTGCACGGGAGGCCCTGCCTCGCGACGCACGGTCTCGGCGTTCGGCCCGGTCAGCCGCGAGATGTCCTTATGTCTCTATCAAAGAGACAGATGAGGTACCCCGTGTCCGAATGAAAGGGACAGCTCTATCTCTCCCTGACGACCTACCTGGCCGCCGGCGATCTGGCCGAGGCCAGAGCCGACCTGCGGCGAGCACGGAAGCCTCTCGATGACCCGTATCCCTACCTTCCCGGCGACCTGCGGCGCGCCGCGACGACGAACGCGCGCTGAGGCTCGACCTCGACCGGGCCCGAGGGTGCAGGATCGGGGGATGGACTCGACCACGATGCCCCTGTGGGCGTGCCGGACCTGCGGGGTGGAACAGGGTCGGCTCAGCGACCCGCCGAGCACCTGTGCGATCTGCTCCGACGAGCGGCAGTACCTGCCGCCGGGCGGCCAGGTGTGGACGACACTGGAGGAACTGGCCGACGGCGATCGCCAGCTCGTGGTCGAGCCGTTCGAGGACGGTCTCTGGGGGCTGCGGGTCGAACCGAAGGTGGGCATCGGGCAGACCGCGCTCCTCGTCCGTACCCCGGCCGGCAATCTGCTCTGGGACGTGCCGGGCTTCGTCGACGACGGTGCCGTCGAGCAGGTCCGCGCGCTCGGCGGCATCGCCGCGATCGTGGCCAGCCATCCCCACATGTACGGCCTGCAACTGGAATGGAGTGCGGCGTTCGACGACGCCCCGGTGTGGATCTCGGCCAAGGATGCCGACTGGCTGGCCCGCACCGGCCCGGCCGTCCGCACCTGGTCCGAGCCCTTCGACGTCCTGCCCGGGGTGGCGCTGAGTCAACCGGGCGGCCACTTCCCCGGCAGCGCCGTCGCCCACTGGTCGGGAGCCTCGGACGGCCAGGGTGTGCTGCTGAGCGGCGACACCGTCGCCACCGTGCCGGCCGAGGGGTGGGTCAGCTTCCTGCGCAGCTACCCGAACCAGATCCCGTTGTCCGCGGCCGTGGTCGCCCGGATCGCCGGGACCGTCTCGGCCCGTCCGTTCGACCGGCTCTACGACAACTTCGCGGGTGTGGTCCGCCACGACGCCGACCAGGCGGTGCGACGCTCCGCCGAGCGCTACCTGGCCTGGGTCCGCGGTGACCACGACGACCTGACGTGAGCCGCGTCCACTTCGAGGTTTCGACTCCGTCCTGGGCTCCAGCACCTGCCGCAATGGAGCGATGTCCGGGATCGGGACGTTTCAGTGTGGTCTGTTCGACCAGAGTGAAGACGGTGGTCCTGTCGTGACGTATGTCCGACCCGTAGCGGCCGGGTTCGCAGGCAGCGAAGCGGGCACGCGCCGACCGACGCCGAGGTCGACGAGATGGTCCGTCCGTACGAGACCGGCGATCGCGCCCTGGCGAGAAGCCTCCATGGCGACTCTTGACGCAGCCGCCGAGGCCTTGCTAGCCTGATCCTATTGTTCTTGACGCCAACAAACATTCGGCACCACCAAAGCTTTGATGCCGACGAACACCCGACATCACCAAGGGAGGTGGCAGATGGCTACCAGCGCCGCACTTCGGCAGATCAACCAGGCCCGGATTCTGACCACCTTGCGTCAGGGGTCCTGGTCTCGAGTGGCCTTGGCGCAGGAGCTGGGTCTGAACCGATCGACCGCCACGGTGATCGTGAACTCCCTGCTGGAGCAGGGCTTGGTGTGTGAGGTCGACTCGGTCCCGCACGGACAGCCTGCCAACGGGAGGCCTCGCGTCGGCATTGCCCTCAACGGCCCAGGCGCCTACTTCGGCGGGCTCGAGCTCGGCAACCAGACCCTGACCGCGGTGATCACCGACCTCACCGGACGTGAGATCGCCCGAGCCGGCGCTGCGACCGTCCCCGGCGACGGGCCCGTACGCGCCGAGGAGCAGCTCGGGGACCTGCTGGCTCAGCTTCTCGCCCAGCAGGGCCCCGGTATCGAGTTGCAAGGAATCGGCCTCACCGTGCCCGGGGTGGTCAGTAGCGCCGGTCGGCTGGACTGGGCGCCGTGGCTCGACTGGAGCGACGTGCTGCTCGGCGCGAGCCTCCAGGCCCGCTTCGGGATCCAGGTCCAGGTGGAGAACGACGCCAACGCGGCGGCGCTCGCCGAGGGAGAGCTGCGTTCCCGCCAGGACGGCGACAACCTGCTGTTCCTGCTGCTCGACGCCGGTGTCGGCGGCGGGCTGCTGGTCAATCGCGAGCTCTACCGGGGCGGTGCCGGACGAGTCGGTGAGGTGGGCCATCTCCAGCTCCCCACCAGCGACGACAACCCCGTGGCCGTCGAACAGGTGCTGGGTCGCCAAGCCGTGCTCGATGCCGCTGCGGCCGCGCTCGGCCACCCCGTGTCGTGGGAGGAGGTGGTCGCTGCTGTGTCGAGCGGGCAGTCCGAGGTCGCCGACCTCCTCGACCGCTGGCAGCGCACCCTGGGTTGGCTCACCGCCGCCCTGGCCTGGACTCTCGACCCCGACGTCATCGTCTTCGGCGGCCCCGTTTCGCTGCTGTTGCGCGAGGACTCCAGCGCCCTGCAGGACTCCCTGCGTCTCAACGGCCCTCGTGGCCTCGACGCCCGCTGGCGACTGTCCACCCTCGTCGGCCAGGACACCGTCGGCGGTGCCGTCGCACTCGCGATGCGCGACTTCTTCGCCATTCCCGCCCTGATCTCCCGGACCCGCATGGTGGAGGCCGCCTCCTGAACCACCTCGTCGCCGTGCGGCGCTGGCCCTGGCCAGTCAATCCTTTAGTTTGTTTCTCCCACCAACACCCATCGTCTGATCATCCTGTAAGGAGCAGCTGTGTTCACCACACCATTCGTCCGCCTGTCGGGTCGTCAGCTCGGTTACCTCGCCGCCGTCGTCGCAGTAGCTGCTGCGCTGCTGTTCTCCGCCGCAGCCCTGACCTAGCAGCACTCTCGAGCAGTCCCTGACGGATCCGCTCCCGCGGTGAACCCGCCTCCAGCACGAGCCTGAACCACACGAGCCTGAACCACACGAGCCTGGACCAACAGTCCGGCCCCACCCATCCGATCCATCCGTGTCCCGCATTGCTGTCGCCTAAGGAGCGCACCTTGTCCAGCTCGTCCAGCCCCTTCAACATCGGTGTCCTCGGCGCCGGTCAGATCGCCCAGTCCGCTCACTTCATCGGCGTCCGGAAGTCGAAGACCGCGACCCTGTACGCGATCTGCGACGCCGCCGACGACCTGCGCGAGCGGATGGCCGCCGTTCACCAGCCCACCACCACGTTCGACGACTACGACGCCATGCTCGCCGACGACAACGTCGACGCCGTCATCGTCGCCGTGGCCGACCAGTTCCACGTGCCGCTCTCGATCAAGGCCCTCGACGCCGGCAAGCACGTGCTGGTGGAGAAGCCGATGGCTCTCACCGTCGAAGACGCCGAGGCGCTGGTCGAGGCCGGACGCCGCAACAACCGGGTCGTCCTCGTCGGCCACGAGAAGCGCTACGACCCCGGCGTCGCCTTCGCCCGCGACTTCATCCGCGACGAGATCGGCGAGCTGATCGGGCTGAAGCACTGGTACACCGACTCCACCTACCGCTACCCCGTCACCGACACCCTGCAGCCCATCATCGAATCCAGCGCCAACGCCCGCCGTCCCGCCGGCAACCCCAAGGCCGACCGGCAGCGCTACCTCGTCCTCGGCCACGGCTCCCACATGCTCGACACCGCCCGCTACCTCGGCGGCCCCCTCACCGCGATCCGCGCTCGGCTGTCGACCAAGGCCGACACCTACTGCTGGTTCCTCGAGGCCGAGTACGCCAACGGCTGCCTGGGCCAGCTCGACCTGACCGTCGCGGTCCGGATGGACTGGTGGGAAGGGTTCCAGGTGTACGGGTCCGAAGGCAGTGTGATCGGAAAGCTGTTCAACCCCTGGCACCTCCGGGCCGCCGAGGTCCAGGCGTTCTCCACCAAGGACGACCAGTACCACCAGCCGATCGGGGAGGACGCCAACGTGTTCCGGCTGCAGATCGAGGACTTCGTGGCCGCCGCCACCACCGGCTCCGACCTCCGCGGCGCCACCGCCGAGGACGGCCTCGCCTCCGTCCGCGCCATGGTCGCGCTGTCCCAGTCGGTCGAGACCGGCGACTGGGTCCGTCTCGACGATGTGAGCGGAGGGCTGGTCTGATGCAGCTCGGCATCTTCGCCAAGACCTTCGACCGACCCGACGTCGACAGCTGCCTGACCGCCGTCGCCGCCGCCGGGATCCCCGCCGCCCAGTTCAACCTGTCCGTCGTCGGGCTGCCGACCATCCCGACCGGTCCCGTCTCCACGTCCGTGCTCGACCAGATCCGGGCCGCCGCCGCCGGCCACGGCGTGGACCTGGCCGCGATCTCCGGCACCTTCAACACCGCCCACCCCGATCCCGAGGTGCGGCGCGACGGGATCGACCGGTTCGGCTGGCTCGCCGACGCCGCCGCCGCCCTGGACATCCCGGTGATCACCTTGTCCTCGGGATCCCGCGACCCGAAGGACATGTGGCGACACCACCCCGACAACACCACGGCGGAGGCGTGGCAGGACTCCCTGACCAGCCTGCGGGCGCTCGCCGCCATCGCCGAGCGACGCCGGAGTCACGATCGCGGTCGAGCCCGAGCACAGCAACGTCGTCGCCACCGCCGACCAGGCGCTGCTCATGATCGCCGAGGTCGACTCGAACGCCCTCGGCCTGGTGTACGACGCGGCGAACCTGCTCGACCCGGACGGCTAGGACCCGGCCGCCGCCGAGGCCGCCATCGCCTCCGACATCACCAAGCTCGCCCCGCACACCCTCATCGGGCACGCCAAAGAGCTGACCGCCGGCCGCGCCCAGGTCCCCGCCGGCGCCGGCTACCTGCCCTGGGCACACATCTTCCAGCAGCTGCAGGCCGCCGGATTCGACGGCACCCTGGTCACCCACGGCCTCGCCGAAGCCGACGTGCCGCGCGCCGTCGCCACCCTGCAGGCCGCCCTCGGCTCCCCCGTCGCACCATGACCGGTCAGCTCCAGGTCGGCGACGGCGCCACCCTCACCTACCGGACACGACCCGCCGCCCCCGGTGGCAGCGACCTGCTGCCGTTCGTGTTCCAGCACGGCATGGGCGGCGACACCGACCAGCCGCTCGGCTACGTCGGCGACCGGCCACCCGTGCCGGTCGTGTGTCTCAGCGCCCGCGGCCACGCCCCCAGCGACGACCTCACCGATCCCGCCGCCGCCACCTTCGACCGATTCGCCGACGACGTCATCGCCCTCGCCGACGAGCTCGGACTGGATCGGTTCGTCATCGGCGGCATCTCGCTCGGCGCCGGCACCGCGCTCAACCTCGCCACCCGGCACCCCGACCGGGTCGCCGCCCTGGTGCTCTGCAGGCCCGCCTGGCTCGACCATCCCCAAGCCGAACCCAACCAGGCCGCCTACCGCGAGATCGCCGACCTGCTCGACGGCGCCGCTGACGATGACGCTGCCACCCTCGACACTCTCGCCGCCAGCTACCGAGAGGCCGGGACCTACCGACAGGTTCAGGCCGGCGCACCAGCGGCGGCCGCGTCGCTGCTCGGCCAGATCACCCGTCCCCGCGCCCGCCAGAACACGTTGCTGCTGCGGTCCTTTCCCGCCATCAGCCCCACCGCCGACGCCGCGACCTGGGCCCGGATCAGCGTTCCCACCCTGGTGATCGGGCATCGTGACGACCCGTTCCACCCCTACGAGATCGCCGAGAACTACGCCACCGCCATCCCGACCGCCGACCTCGTCACCGTCCCCAGCAAAGACGCAGACCCGGCCGGCTTCAGCCAGCAGACCCGTACCGCCCTGCACGCCTTCCTCACCGAGAACAGCCGCCGATGAACAACTCCCCGATCCCACCCACCGCTGAGACAGGCGACGACGTCCTCGTCGTGGTAGACCTCGGCGGCACCCAACTGCGCACAGCCGCGTTCACCCGCGCGGGGACCATGCTCGCGCGCCACAGTGTGCCCACCCCCAGGAACGGCGGCCAGGACCTCATCATCGCCACCGTCGTCGAGGAGATCCGCGGCGCAGCCACCGCGGTCGCGCGCCCGCTGAGCACCGTCGGCGTCAGCGCGCTCGGACCCGTCGACCCGGCGACCGGAGTCGTGCGGACCGCCCCTACCCTGCGGGACTTCGACAACGTGCCTCTCGGGCCGAGTTTGCAGGACGCCCTCGGTGTCCCCGTCCACGTGTTCAACGACGCCAATGCCGCCGCCGTCGCCGAATGGCGGCTCGGCGCTGGACGAGGCACCCACAACTTCTGCTACGTCACCGTCAGCACCGGCATCGGCTGCGGCATCATCAGCAACGACCGACTGGTCACCGGCCACACCGGCCACGCCGGCGAGCTCGGCCGGGTCACCGTCCCCACCGCCGCCGGACCGGTCCGCCTCGAGGACATCAGCTCCGGCACGGCGATCGCCGCCACGGCACGCGCCGCGCTCGAGACCGAGGTGGAGACCTCGCTGCGTGGACTCCCGCACCCCGACACGATCACCGCCGCCGACGTCGCCGCCGCCGCCAACACCGGCGACCCGCTGGCCCAGCAGATCTACACGGCGGCCAGTGAGAGCCTCGGCATCCAGCTCGCGAACCTGACCAGGATCATCGACCCCGAGGCGATAGCAATAGGCGGCGGCGTCACCCTGGCCGGCGACGCCTTCTGGAGCCCGCTCCGCGCCACCGTCGCCGCCGCTCTCCTGCAGGACTCGATCCCGCCACCACGCATCCTCGCCGCTGGACTACAAGGTGACGTCGGGCTGCACGGAGCCTTCCTGGCCCTTCTCGACCATCCGATCGCCCAGACAGCCACCGACCGGGCCCGATGCCACGATGCAAGCCGGATAGCAGCTTTCGATCACCAGCTTCGCCGGGAGCTGGTGCCGGGCATCCTTTCGCCGCAGCAGACCATCCCCCGACAGACGGTCTCGGTCCGCACCACCCCCGAGGGGCACCTGATCAGGAACTCGTCGCTGGCCGACGCCGGGGCCCGTGGACGGCTCGGCAACGTCCTCGACCTGGCCCGTCACGGCGACCAGGCCTGACCTCGAAGCGGACGAGAACACCTGCCGGCAGTTCAACCAGATGTCGTGGCATCAGCTCAGGGGCAGGATTGCCCTCCGAGCACTGTGGTGGAGCTTAGGGGATTCGAACCCCTGACCTTTTCCATGCCATGGAAACGCGCTACCAACTGCGCCAAAGCCCCTCGTGTGCCGTCCTCGAACAGCCCGGTAGACACTACCTGTCCGGCACCCCGCAAGCAAAAACGTGCACCCGGAGTCAGTCCGGCAGCGGCGCGGTGGCGTTGTACTCCCGGATCAGCCAGTGGCCGAGGCGGTGCCGCTCGAGGTTGATCCAGCCGCAGTTGCGCATCCCGCCGAGCCGGTTGGGCTCCAGGTCGACGAACCTGGCCGCACCGACCCGGCCGGCCAGGCCGTGCATCACCACCACGACGACCGCGTGGTCGGGTGCGGAGTCGGCGATCTCGGTCAGCGCCTCGGACACCCGTTCGGCCACCTCACCGGCGGTCTCCCCGGTCGGGGACCGCCGGAAGTCGGTGCCCAGGCGGTGGTCGTGCACGCTCGGGTCCCCGTGGGCGACCTCGTCCACGGTCAGCCCGACCCAGGTGCCGACGTCGATCTCCCGCAGTCGTCGGTCCGAGGCGATCTCCAGCCCGGTCAGCTCGGCCAGCGCCCGCGCCGTCTCCTGCGCCCGGGACAGATCACTGGCCACGATCGCCGTCGGCGACAGCTTGGCGATCACCTGCGCCGCCGCCGCGGCCTGGGCCCGGCCGACCTCGTCCAACGCGATGTCGGCCTGGCCCTGGAACTTGCCCTCGGCGTTCCACGCCGTCCGTCCGTGCCGCCAGACGATCAGCCTGGAAGCGGTCACGAGAGGCTCACCGAGCCTCGTCCACACCGAGTTCGATCTTCGGGCAGTCGTGCCAGAGTCGTTCCAGGGCGTAGAACGCGCGCTCCTCGGTGTGCTGGACGTGCACCACCAGCTCCAGGTAGTCCAGCAGCACCCAGCGCTGCTGCCGGTCCCCCTCACGGCGGACCGGCTTCGAGCCGGTCGCGCGCAGCGCCTCCTCGATCCCGTCCACGACGGCGCCGACCTGCCGTTCGTTCCCGGCCGTGATCACCAGGAACACGTCGGTGATGGCCAGCTGTTCGGACACGTCGTAGGCGACGATGTCGGTGCCGAGCTTGTCCGCCGCGGCCTGGGCCGCGGTCTTGGTCAGCTCGACGGCTTCCTCGGTGGCGGTCAGTGTCGTCTCCCCTTCATCTCTTCGATCCCCGTTTCTACCTGCTCGTCGTCACTCTCGTACAGCCCGCGTTTGGCGATGTACTGGACGATCCCGTCCGGCACCAGATACCAGATCGGGTCGCCGGTCAGCACCCGGTTCCGGCAGGCCGTGGACGAGATCGACAGCGCCGGCACCTCCAGCAGAGTGATCCGGTCCGGCGGCAGTCGCTCGATCGCCGGCCGGGCCAACTCGACGCCGGGCCGGGTGCAGCCGACGAAGTGGGCCAACTCGAACAGCTCGTCGACCCGGCGCCAGGTGAACATCTGGGCCAGCGCGTCCGCACCGGTGATGAAGAACAGGTCGACATCGTCCCCGCGTTCGGCCCGCAGGTCGGTCAGGGTGTCCAGCGTGTAGGTCACCCCCGGCCGGTCGATGTCGACCCGGCTGACGCTGAACCGCGGATTGGACGCGGTCGCGATCACGGTCATCAGGTAACGGTCCTCGGGAGCCGAGACCTCGCGGTCGGCCTTCTGCCAGGGTTGTCCGGTCGGGACGAACACCACCTCGTCCAGGGCGAACCGGCTGGCGACCTCGCTCGCGGCCACCAGGTGTCCGTGGTGGATCGGGTCGAAGGTGCCGCCCATCACCCCCAGCCGGTGCCGGCGGCCCGGTTCGGTGTGCCCGCGCGCCAGCCCGGTGGCGTGCAACTGCGTCGTCACGAGATGAACGTCACGAGATCGGCGTCACGGGGTCAGGGTCGGCCGGCTCAGCTGTGCGGGCGTCCCTTGCCGGCGCCGAGCGTGACGAGCAGCAGCAGGATGAAGATGGCGAACGCGATCAGCCCGAACGCCAGCGGCGGCAACGGCAGCTCGGTCTCCAGAGCGATCAGGCCAAGGGTCATGAGGCACACCCTAGCGCCTTCCCGACCGACGTCAGGCCGGACCGGACCGCGCCGGACGCGGCGAGCTTTCGACCTCAGCGCCGGATCTGGCCCTCGCCGGTGATCACGAACTTGGTCGACGTCATCTCGGCCAGCCCCATCGGCCCCCGGGCGTGCAGCTTCTGGGTCGAGATGCCGATCTCGGCCCCGAATCCGAACTCGCCGCCGTCGACGAACCGGCTGGACGCGTTCACCAGCACCGCGGCCGCGTCCAGCTCGTTGGTGAACCGGGCCGCGGCCGAGGCCGAGTCGGTGACGATGGTCTCGCTGTGCCCGCTGCTGTAGGTCCGGATGTGCTCCAGGGCGGCGTCCAGGGAGTCCACCACGGCCACCGCGATCTCCAGGCCGAGGTACTCGCGGCGCCAGTCGTCCTCGCCGGCGGCCTGCGTCTCCCCCGGTCCGGCGTAGGCGGCCGCCCGCTCGTCGGCGTGCACGACCACCCCCGCTGCCCGCAGCTCGGCCAGGGCCCGCGGCAGCAGATCGGCGGCCCGGTTTTCGTGCACCAGCAGGGTTTCCACCGCGTTGCAGACCGAGGGCCGCTGCACCTTGGCGTTCAGCAGGATCGAGATCGCCATCTCTTCACCGGCGGTCTCGTCGAGGTAGAGGTGGCAGTTGCCGACACCGGTCTCGATCACCGGCACCACCGAGTTGCGGACGACGGTCTCGATCAGCTCGGCCCCGCCGCGCGGGATCAGCACGTCGACCAGACCCCGGGCCGCCATCAGCTCGCCGGTCACCTCGCGCGGGCCCGGCACCAGCTGGACGATGTCGGCCGGCAGCCCGACGTCGCACAACCCGGCCCGCAGCGCCTCGACCACGGCCTGGTTGGACTCCGCCGCCGAGGACGATCCGCGCAGCAGCACCGCGTTGCCCGACTTCAGGCAGATGCCGGCCGCGTCGGCGGTGACGTTGGGCCGCGCCTCGTAGATGATCCCGACCACCCCGAGCGGCACCCGCCGCTGCTCGATCCGGACACCCTGCGCGGTGGTCCAGCCCCGGACGACGTCGCCGACCGGATCGGCCAGGCCGGCCAGCTGTCGCAACCCGTCGGCCATGGCGTCGATCCGGTCCGGGGTGAGCCGCAACCGGTCGAGCAGACCGCTCGACGTCCGAGCCTGCTCGGCCCGGGCCAGGTCGGCCGAGTTCGCCTCCAGGACCGCCGTCTCGGCCTTGGCCAACGCGTCCGCCATGGCCTGCAGCGCGTCGTCCTTCGTCCCGCGGGTGGCGATCGACAACACCCGGGAGGCGGCCCGCGCCGCCACGGCCTGCTCGGTGAACGTCATGGCCCAACTCTACGGACGGCGACGCCCTCGGCCGCTACGCTCAGCCGGTGACCAGCGAGCAGACCGGCGCGGGAACCGATCGTCACCGCGGCAACCACCCGTCCGAGCCGGCCTCGGAGCTCGAGCGACCGGAGGCGATCACCCACGCCGACGAGGTGAGCGAGGCCGAGCGGCTGGCGATGGAGGACGAGGTCGAGTTCGCTGCGAGCGAGCGGATGACGTTCTTCTCCGACGCGGTCGTGGCGATCGCCATCACCCTGCTCGCCCTCGAACTGCCCGTCCCCGAGGGCGCAGGGGTGCGAGAGGTGCTGCACAGCGCCGACGAGGGCCTCAGTGAGTACCTCGCCTTCGTCATCAGCTTCTTCGTGATCGCGAACCACTGGCGGATCCACCACCGGGTCTTCCGCTACGTCAACCGCGTCACCGCGCCGGTGATCTCGTTGAACATCTGGTGGCTGTTCCTGATCGTGATCACCCCGTTCACCACCAAACTCCTCAGCACCGGCGAGCTCAACATCGTGCGGTTCGGCACCTACGCCGCGGTCGAGGCGATCCAGTCGACGTTGTTCGTGGTGATGGTGCTGGTGATCATGCGCAGCGATTTCGTCAAGCCCGGCACCGATCTCGAGCACTTCCGCAACACGATCCGGCGCACGGTTCCGGTCGCGTTCGGCTTCGCGGTCTCGATCCCCGTGTATCCGCTCGTCTCGGCCATCGGTCTTGATCCTCACTGGTCGTTCGCGGTCTGGGGGATCCTGCCGACGGCCTTCGGCTTCGGTGGCCGGCTGGTTCGCTCTCGTCAGGCCTCGGCGGTGAAGGGCGCCGCGGGATGAGAGCGACGGCCGACGACGAGGACCGAACGGCCGGGCTGCTGACCGAATGGCGGGCCGCGGCCTCGGAACCCTTCCAGGGCTGGGATTTCTCCCGGTTGACGGGGCGGATGAGCGACGAGCCGGCGCCCTGGTCCTACCCTGAGCTGGCCCGTTCGGCGATGCGGGAGAGCACCTCGGTGCTGGACATGGGCACGGCCGCCGGCGAGATGTTGTTGTCGATGCGGGCCGACTGGCCATCCCGGGTGCTGGCCACCGAAGGCTGGCGCCCGAATCTGCCGCTGGCCGAGCAGGCCCTGGAGCCGCACGGCGTCCGGGTTCTCTCCTACGACGCCGACGCGGGCGATCGACTCCCCCTGCCGGACGGCGAGGTCGACCTGATCATCAACCGGCACGAGGCGTTCGACGCCGACGTGGCCCGGGTGCTCGCGCCCGGTGGCCGGTTCCTCACCCAGCAGGTCGGAGCGTCGAATCTGGCTGAGCTCGCCACCATGCTCGGTCCGGCCCGGATCCCCGCCACCGTGAGGGTCCAGGATCTCTCCGAGCTGCTCGTCGGGGCAGGACTGCGGCTCGAGCGCACCCAGGACTGGACCGGTTGCACCACCTTCGTCGACGTGGCCGCCCTCGTCTACTACCTCAGCGCCGTCCCGTTCACCGCCCCGGCGGACTTCTCCGTCGACCGCTACGCCGAGGCGTTGCTCGGCCTGCATGCCGCCGGCCCGGCGCAGGGCGAGCCGATCGTCCTCACCCAGCACCGGTTCCTGATCATCGCCACCAAGGGCGGAGCAGCCGGCACCGGTCGCTGAGCGGTTGCTCGCTCAGCGGGCGAAGACCAGGAGGACGACCGCCACGACCAGGACGATCGCGACGACGAGGGAAACCTGGACGATGCGCACGGTGCGGCGCTCCACCCTCGCCTCGCTGATCAGCTCGGGATCGGCCACCGGATCCCTGTCGTACAAGGCCTCGAGTGCCCTCGGATCGGCCGGCGGGACGATCGGGGCCACGGCGCCGCGCGGGCGGAGGTGGGGCCGGAGGTGGGGCCGGAGGGGCGCTGACGGACCGCGGCGGTGGCCAGATCCAGCCAGTCGTCGACCGCCGCCACGTCGTAGCCGCGGAACGAGACGGTCGGCACCCTCGCGTCGATGATCCGCGATGCCGTCACGGTCGGCGGATCGGTGGCCAGCCCGGCCCGGATCTCCTCGACCAGCCGGTCGACCGCCTCCACCTGGTAGCCGCCCATCGGGACGCGCCGGAAATCGGCCGCCGGAAGCTCCATCGTCCAGACTCCGTCCGGTCCCGTTCAGCCGGGGTCGATCAGTCCGCGTCGACCAGGGCGCGCAACTCGGTCCGACGCTGCTCCTGGGCGACCGGATCGGGCACCGGGAGCGAGGCCAACAACCGTTGCGTGTAGGGGTGTTCGGGCTGACCGAGGATCTGCGCCCCACTGCCCTGCTCGACCACCCGGCCCCGGTGCAGCACGGCGATCCGGTCCGACAACAGATCGACCACGGCGAGATCGTGACTGATGAACAGCGAGGCGAACCCGAGTTCGCGTTGCAGCTCGGCGAACAGCTCCAGCACCCGGGCCTGGACCGAGACGTCCAGAGCCGAAGTCGGCTCGTCGGCGATCACCAACGACGGCGAGAGCACCAGCGCCCGGGCCAGGCTCGCCCGCTGTCGCTGCCCACCGCTCAGCTCGTGCGGGAACCGGTCACCGAAGCTGCGCGGCAACTGGACCGCCTCCAGCATCTCGTCGACCCGGGCCCGGGCGTCCTTCCCGTCGGCCCGGCCGTGCACGATCAGCGGCTCGGCCACACACTCGGCGATACTCAGCAGCGGGTTGAAGCTCGAGGCCGGATCCTGGAAGACGAAGCCGATCTGGCCCCGGACCCGCCGGAAGTTCCGTTCGCGGACGCCGTTCATCTCCACGCCGAGCACGGTCAACGACCCGCCGGTGACCTTGGTCAACCCGGCCACGGCCCGGGCGATCGTGGTCTTACCCGAGCCGCTCTCACCCACCAGCCCGAGCACCTCACCGGGCCCGACGCTGAGCGAGACACCGTCGACGGCGACGAACCCGTCCCGCCCGATCCGGCCCGGATACTGGATCCGCAGCTCGGTGGCCTCGATCAGCGCCCGGTCCCGCTGCTCGCCGCCGCCCTCGCCTCCGGCCCGTTCTGCTCGTGCCGCCCGCTCGTCGGCCCGGACCGCCGCCCGCTCGGCCCCCTGCCCCACCGACGGCACCGCGGCCAGCAGAGCTTTGGTGTAGTCCTGCTGCGGGGCGGCGAACAGGCTGCGGACGTCGTTCTCCTCGACCACCCGCCCCTGGTACATCACCACCACCCGGTCGGACAGATCGGCGACCACGCCCAGGTTGTGGGTGATCAGCAACACCGACGCGCCGAAGTCGTCGCGGCAGCGGCGCAGCAGGTCGAGGATCTCTGCCTGCACGGTGACGTCGAGCGCCGTGGTCGGTTCGTCGGCCACGATCAGGCCCGGCTCCAGCACCAGGGCCATCGCGATCACGATCCGCTGCTTCTGCCCGCCGGAGAACTGGTGCGGGTAGTGATCCACCCGCTGCTCGGCGTCGGGGATGCCGACCCGGGTCAGGATGTCGATCGCCTCCGCCCGCGCCTGTTTGCGACCGAGTTTGCGGTGCGCCCGCAGCCCCTCGGCGATCTGCCAGCCGATCGTGTAGACCGGGTTGAGGGCGGTGCCGGGCTCCTGGAACACCATCGCCACGTCGCTGCCGCGCAGCTCACGCAGCCGGCGCCGGTCGACCGCGATCACGTCCGCGCTGGAGCCGGCCCGGGCGCCGGCGCTGTGGCCGGCCAGTAGCACCACCCCGGACGCCGTCGCCGTGGCCGGCAGCAGGCCCAGGATCGACTTCGCCGTCACGGTCTTACCGCTACCGGACTCACCGACCACGGCGAGCACCTCACCCCGGCGCACGTCCAGGCTGACCCCGTCGACGGCCTTGACCGCGCCCCGGTCACTGGCGAAGGTGACCTCGAGGTCGCGGATCTCCAGCACCCGGTCCTGCTCGGCGGCGCTCACGAGCCGGCCTCCGGCGCCACCGAGGTGTCGCTCACCTCACCGGCGTCGGCGTCGACCGCCCGCAGGCTGCGCAGCCGCGGATCGGCCAGGTCGTTCAGGCTCTCACCGGTCAGGGTGATGCCGAGCACCACCAGCACGATGGCCAGCCCGGGCCACAGCGACGTCCACCAGATCCCGCTGGTCACGTCCGAGACCGCCTTGTTCAGGTCGTAGCCCCATTCCGCGGCCGCGGTGGGCTCGATCCCGAAACCGAGGAAGCCCAGCCCGGCCAGGGTCAGGATGGCCTCGGAGGCGTTCAGGGTGAAGATCAGCGGCAGTGTCCGGGTGGCGTTGCGCAGCACGTGCCGGCCCATGATCCGCAGCACCGGGGCGCCGATCACCTTCGCCGACTCGACGAACGCCTCGCTCTTGATCCGGACCGTCTCGGCCCTGATCACCCGGAAGTACTGCGGGATGTAGACCACGGTGATCGAGATCGCGGCGGCGAAGATGCCACTCCACTTGCCCGACCGGCCACCGGAGATCACGATCGACATCACGATCGCCAACAGCAGCGTCGGGAAGGCGTAGACCGCGTCCGCGATCACCACCAGCACCCGGTCCAGCCAGCCACCCAGGTAACCCGAGATCAGCCCGAGCGCGACGCCGACGAAGATGGACAGCACGATCGCCACCACGATCACCGAGAGCGCGGTCTGGGCCCCCCACAGCACCCGGGACAACACGTCGTAGCCGCCGACGGTGGTGCCCAGCGGATGCTCGGCGCTGGGCGGCTGCTGGGCGCCGAACGAGGTGCCGTCCGCCTCCTGCAGCTGACTGAAGCCGTACGGGGCGATCACGGGTGCGAAGATCGCCACCAGTACGAAGACGGCGGTGATCACCACGCCGGCCACCAGCATCCCCCGCTGGACGCCCACACTGGTCCGCAGCTCACGGACCACCGGCAGGGTCCGCCAGTGCAGCCGCCGGCCGCGGTGCAGCCCGGTCGATCCGTCCGTCGTCGTGCTCATCAGTACCTCACCCGCGGATCGATCAGGGCCGCGATCACGTCCACCACGAAGTTGGTGATGGCGACGATCACCGCGAGCAGAGCCACGATCCCCTGCACGGCGACGAAATCTCGTGCCTGGAGGTAGCGCGCCAACTGGAAGCCCAGACCCTTCCACTCGAACGTGGTCTCGGTCAGCACCGCACCGCCGAGCAGCAGGGCGATCTGCAACCCGATCACGGTGACGATCGGGATCAGCGCCGGCCGGTAGGCGTGCTTGCGCACCAGCCGGAACTCGCTCACCCCGCGTGACCGGGCGGCGTCGACGTAGTCGGTGCCCAGGGTGCCGATCACGTTCGTCCGCACCAGCCGCAGGAAGACACCCGCGGTCAGGAATCCGAGGGCGATCGCCGGCAACACGGCGTGGGCCAGCACGTCGCCCACCAGATCCAGATCGCCGGTGCTGAGCGCGTCGATCAGGTAGAAACCGGTGGTGGTGGGCAGATTCTGCAGGATCAGCTCGTCGCCCAGGCTGGCCCGGCCGGCCACCGGCAGCCAGCCCAGCCTGACCGAGAAGACGAGTTTGAGCAGCAGACCGGCGAAGAACACCGGCGTCGCGTACCAGAGGATGGCCAGCACCCGCAGCACGGCGTCGGGGGCCCGGTCCCGGAAGTAGGCCGCGACCATGCCGAGCGGGATGCCGACGATGAAGGCCACGATCAGGGCGTAGAAGGCCAACTCCAGGGTCGCCACGCCGTAGGTCGCGAGCACCCGGGTGACCGGCTGGTTGTCGCTGATCGTGGTGCCGAAGTCGCCGTGCAGCAGATCGCTCAGGTAACTCGCGTACTGGACCAGCAGCGGCCGGTCGTAGCCCGCCGCGTGCACGCGGGCCGCCAGCTGATCCGGGGTCAGCCGGCCACCGAGCGCGGCGGTGATCGGATCACCGGTGGTCCGCATCAGCAGGAACACCATGGTGACCAGGATGAACACCGTCGGGATGATCAGCAGGAAGCGGACGATCAGATAGCGCAGCAGTCCGCCGCCGCCACCTTTCCCGCCGCCCTTGCCGTCGGTGTTCTTGGCGTCGGTGTTCTTGCCGTCGGCGTCCCCACCGGCCGGACCGGAGGCCGCGGTGTCAGCCGGCCCTTCCTCGGCCGGTGCGATCGTGCTCATCGATACCTCAGCTCTTGGAGAGCGCCCCGTAGCGGAACTTGAACGAGGCGTCCAGGGTCTGGTCCGCGCCGCTCACCGTCGAGGCCACCACCGCCACCTGGGAACCCTGCAGATACGGCACCGTAGGGAGGTCCTTGGCCACCGCGGTCTGGATCTGCTGGATCAGCGCGGTCCGGGCAGCCTTGTCGGTGGTGCCGACCTGCTGGTTGATCAGCTTCTGCACGGTCGCGTTGTCGTAGTGGTTGGAGACGAAGTTGTCCTTGGAGAAGAACGGCGTCAGGTAGTTGTCGGCGTCGGAGTAGTCGGGGAACCAGCCGAGCTGATAGGCGGGGTAGACGTCCTTGACCCGGTCCTTGGAGTACTGGACGTAGTCGGTGGACTGCAGGTTGACCTTGAACAGGCCACCGCTCTGCAACTGGTTCTTCAGCTGGGCGTACTCGTCACCGGAACTCGGCCCGTAGTGGTCGGTGGTGTACTGCAGGTTCAAGGTGACCGGAGTGCTGACCCCGGCGTCCGCCAGCGTCGACTTGGCCTTCGCCTGGTCCGGACCGCCGTTGCCGTCGCCGTACATCGACTTCAGCGGCGTGATCGCCCCGGTCAATCCCTGCGGAACGTAGGAGTACAGGGGGGTGTAGGTGTCCTTGAAGACCTGGCTGGCGATCTGGGACCGGTCGATCAGGTCGGCAGTCGCCTGCCGGACGGCCAGTGCCTTGTCGGCGTCCGCGTTCGAGGTCTTGCTGCCGAACGGCATGGTGTAGAAGTCGAAGACGATGTAGCGGATCTCGCCGCCCGGACCGTCGACGACCTTCACCTTGGAGTTGTTGCGCAGGTCGGCGATGTCGGTGGCCGACAGGCTGCGGAAGGCCACGTCGATCGCGTTGGTGCTGACGTCCAGCTTCAGGTTGGAGGCGTCGGCGTAGTACTTGACGTTGACCGTCTCGGTCTTCGGCTTGCCCAGCAGGCCCTGGTAGCCGTCGTAGGCCTTGTACTGGATCAGGCTGTTGAAGGCGTAGCTGGCGATCGTGTACTGACCGGCGAACGCCTTGCCCGAGACGATGTCGTCATCGGGGGTGAGCGCGGTCGGGCTGAACACCTGTTCGTCGACGATCGGCCCGGCCGGGCTGGAGAGCACCTGCGGGAAGGTCTGGTCGTTGGCCGTCTTCAGGGTGAAGACCACGGTGGTCGGATCCGGGGCCGCGGTGCTGGCCAGGTTGCCGAGCAGGGAGGACGGGCCGTTGGCGTCGGCGATCTTCAGCTGCCGGTCGAAGCTGAACTTCACGTCGGAAGAGGTCAGGTCGTGGCCGTTGGCCCACTTCAGACCCGACTTCAGCTTCACCGTGTAGGTGGTCGGGCTGGTGAACGAGGCCGAGGTGGCGATGTCCGGGGCGACGTTCGGGTCGCCGAGCGGGGTGTTCATCAGGAACGGGAACACCTGGTTCATCACCGCGAACGAGCCGTTGTCGTAGGAACCGGCCGGATCCAGGGCGGTGATCTTGTCGGTGGTGCCGATGGTCAGCGTGCCGCCGGCCGAACCGTCGGAACCGCCGGTGTTGACCGCGGCACTGTTGCCGCAGGCGGCCATCGTCAGCGCCACCGCGGTGATCCCGGCCACGGCCGCAGCCAGTCGTGACCCTCTCCGGGCGAGACGTTGCGGACTGGTCATGGTTTCCCCCTTGGCTTGCGCGCTCGGCAGCGGCTCGATGCGAGTTTCTCCTCGCTGACGGCGGGATCGTCGCACGAATCGGCCCCGAACGAGCTATCGGCGAGGGGTTTTGCGGCCACTTGTCACACAGTTGAGACCCGGCTCGTCGCCGAAACCGCCCGTACGGTGAGATGGGGGCACTGCCGTCTCACCGAGGAGAAGCCCGTGACCGCGTCCGCGACCGATGACCCGACCATCGACCTGAGCGCCGGGCTGCCGGACAGTTCCGGGGAGGTCCAGCTGCCGAGCTACGACCGGAGCCAACTGCACAGCGGCATCGTGCACTTCGGCGTCGGGGGTTTCCACCGGGCCCACCAGGCGATGTATCTGGACCGGCTGCTGCGTGACCCGAACACCTTCGAGCAGGCCAAGGACTGGGCCATCTGCGGTGTCGGGGTGATGCCGCCGGATCTGCGGATGCGGGACGTGCTGAAGGCCCAGAGCGGGCTCTACACCCTGGTCGAGAAGAGCCCGGACGGCACCCAGAACGTGCTGGTGATCGGCTCCATCAACGACTATCTCTACGCTCCCGACGATCCGGAGGCGGTGATCGAGAAGCTGGCCGACCCCAGCACGAAGATCGTCTCGCTGACCGTCACCGAGGGCGGCTACAACATCCACAACGTGACCGGCGAGTTCGACCCGAAGAACCCCAAGATCGTGGCCGAGCTCGAATCCGACGAGCCGCCGACCAGCGTGTTCGGGCTGGTCACCGAGGCGCTGCGCCGACGCCGGGAGCGCGGCACCACACCGTTCACGATCATGTCGTGCGACAACATCCAGGGCAACGGTGACACCGCCAGGGGCAGCTTCACCGCCTACGCCCGGCTGGTCGACGACGAGCTCGGCGCCTGGATCAGCGAGCACGTCCCGTTCCCGAACTCGATGGTGGACCGGATCACCCCGGCGACCACCGAGGACGACATCGCCGCCCTGGCCGACGAACACGGGGTCAAGGACGGCTGGCCGGTGGTCTGCGAGGACTTCGTCCAGTGGGTGCTGGAGGACGATTTCGTCGACGGCCGACCACCGTACGAGCAGGTGGGGGTGCAGGTGGTCGAGGACGTGGTGCCGTACGAGCTGATGAAGTTGCGGCTGTTGAACGCGGGCCACCAGGCGCTCGGCTACTTCGGCTATCTGTCCGGTCACCGCTACGTCCACGACGCGGCCCAGGACGAGCCGTTGGCCACCTTCGTCCGCGCCTACATGGATCTCGAGGCGACCCCGACCCTGCGGCCGGTGGACGAGGACGTCGACGAGTACAAGGACACCCTGCTGGCCCGGTTCAGCAACTCCCACGTCCGTGACACCGTGCAGCGGCTCTGCCTGGAGGCCTCCGACCGGATCCCGAAGTTCCTGCTGCCGGTGGTCCGTGAGCAGCTCGGGCCGGACGGGCAGGGCGAGGTCACCCGGTCGGCCGCGGTGGTGGCCAGTTGGGCCCGCTACTGCGAGGGCACCGACGAGGAGGGTGAGCCGATCGAGATCAACGACCGGATCGCCGAGACGCTGCGCGAGTACGCGATGAAGCAGGACGAGGACGAACTCGCCTTCCTGACCAACCGGGAGCTGTTCGGCGACCTGGTCGACGACGAGCGGTTCACCGAGCCCTACCTCTCGACCCTGCGTTCACTCAAGTCGGTCGGGGCGAAAGAGACGGTCAGGTCGCTGATCTGAGCTTGCCCCTGTAACGAGCGGCCTGCCCGGGTCCTGGGGTCAGAGGACGATCATGGCGTCGCGGTGCACCACGGTCCGGTCGTAACCGTCGCCCAGTTCGGCCACCAGATCGGCGGTGTGCCGGCCGAGCAGCGCGGGCAGTTCGCCGGCGTCGTAGTTGACCAGGCCGCGGGCGATCGGGACGCCGTCGGGATCGCAGATGTTGACCGGGTCGCCGGCACTGAAGCTGCCCTCGACCCCGGTCACACCGGCCGGCAGCAACGAGGCCTTGCGCCGGATCAGGGCGGTCACCGCGCCGGCGTCCAGGCGCAGTGAGCCGCGGGCGTCGGTGGCGTGGGCCAGCCAGAGCAACCGGGTCGGGCGGCGCTTGCCGGTCGGTCGGAACAGGGTGCCGAGATCGTCCCCGGCCAGCGCGGCGGCGGCCGCGTCGGCCCGGGCCAGGACGACCGGGATCCCGGCCGAGGTGGCGATCTCGGCCGCGTTCAGCTTGGTGGCCATTCCGCCGGTGCCGACCCCGGACGACCCGGCCCGGCTGGTGTCGACCCCGGTCAACTCGGCGGCGGAACCCACCTCGGAGATCCGCCGGGCACCGGGTTGTGACGGGTTCGCGGTGTAGAGCGCGTCCACGTCGCTGAGCAGCACCAGCGCGTCGGCGTGCACCAGATGCGCGACCAGGGCGGCCAGCCGGTCGTTGTCGCCGAAGCGGATCTCGTGGGTGGCGACGGTGTCGTTCTCGTTCACGATCGGCACCACCCCCAGCTCGAGCAGCTTCGCGAACGTGGCGTAGGCGTTGCGGTAGTGGCTCTTGCGGGTGACGTCGTCGACGGTGAGCAGCACCTGTCCGACGCCGAACCCGTGCCGGCCGAACAGGCTCGTGTACTGGGCCATCAGCAGGCCCTGGCCGACCGAGGCGGCGGCCTGCTGGGTGGGCAGATCGCGTGGCCGGGAGCCGAGGTTCAGCGGGGCCAGCCCGGCGGCGATCGCCCCGGACGAGACCAGTACGACCTCCCGCCCTGCGGAGCGGACACCGGCCAGCGCCTCGACCAGCCCGCGGATCCGGCCCGGGTCGATCCCACCGGCCGCGGTGGTCAGCGAACTGGACCCGACCTTCACCACGACCCGGTGGGCGGTCCGGATCTGCTCCCGGGTCCCCTGCAGCTCAGCCATCCTCGGACTCAGCCATCAGCCGACTCAGGCATCCTCGAGCGGGCCGTAGTCGTAGTCGGCGCCGACGTCGGGCTCGGCGTGGAAGGCGGCGTCCCGGTCGCGGCGGCGCTGGGCCGCGGGTCGGTCGGTCTCCAGCCGCTGGTCCTCACCGCGCCGGCTGAGGATCTCCGCCCCGGTCTCCAGCTGCGGTTTGAAGTCGAACACCACGGCGTCCTCGCCGCCGATGGCCACCCCGTCCCCGGTCCGGGCCCCGATCTCCAGCAGCCGCTCCTCGACCCCGAGCCGGTTCAGCCGGTCGGCCAGATAGCCCACCGCCTCCGGGTTGCCGAAGTCGGTCTGGGCCACCCAGCGTTCGGGCTTGGGGCCGTTGACCCGCCACAGCTCGTTCTCCCGGACGATGGTGAACTCGGCCCGGCCACGGGCCGGGGATCGGACCGGTTCGGGCCGCAGCACGGTGCGTCGGGGGACGGGCGCCGGTCGCTCGGCCCGGCGCCGGGCCACCAGCTCGGCCAGCGCGAACGTCAGCTGCTTCAGCCCCGCCCCGCTCTTGGTCGAGACGCCGAAGACGGCCAGGCCACGGGCTTCGACGTCGGCCCGGACGATCTCGGCCAGGTCGGCGGCGTCGGGGACGTCGATCTTGTTCAGCACCACCAGCCGGGGCCGGTCCTCCAGGCCGCCGTGGGCCCGCAGCTCGGCCTCGATCACGTCCAGATCGCTCAGCGGATCGCGGCCGGGCTCGAAGGTCGCGCAGTCGATCACGTGCACCAGCGCGGCACAGCGTTCGACGTGCCGCAGGAAGTCGTGCCCCAGGCCGCGTCCCTCGCTGGCCCCCTCGATCAGGCCGGGCACGTCGGCCACGGTGAAGGTCACGTCGCCGGCCACCACCACCCCGAGGTTCGGCACCAGGGTGGTGAACGGGTAGTCGGCGATCTTCGGCCGGGCGCGCGAGATGGCGGCCACCAGCGAGGACTTGCCCGCGCTCGGGAAGCCGACCAGGCCGACGTCGGCGACGACCTTGAGCTCGAGGGTGACGGTGCGGGCCTCGCCCTCCTCACCGAGCAGCGCGAAGCCGGGCGCCTTGCGGGCCGCCGTGGCCAGAGCGGCGTTGCCGAGGCCGCCGCGTCCGCCGGAGGCGACGACCAACTCGCCCTCGGCGCCGGTCAGGTCGGCCAGTTCCTCGCCGGTGTCGGCGTCGGTGACCAACGTGCCCTCCGGCACCGTGAGGACGATGTCCTCACCGTTGGCCCCGTGCTGGTCGTCACCCTTGCCGGGGACACCGTTGGAGGCCCGGCGCCAGGACTGGCGATGGAACTCCACCAGCGTGGTCAGCCCCGGATCGACCCGCAGGATCACCGACCCGCCGTGACCGCCGTTGCCGCCGTCCGGACCGCCGAGCGGCTTGAACTTCTCCCGCCGCACCGAAGCGCAGCCGTGCCCGCCGTTGCCGCCGGACACGTGCAGGGTGACGGAGTCGACAAAGCTCGGAATGGCCATCGGCTCACCTCCGAACTGGTTACCGTCTCGTCCCCGGCTCTGCTGCCGGATCTTCGTTGCTGGAGAACTCTGCTGGAGAACTCTGCTGAAAAACGACGAGGGCGGCCCAGGAGATCCCGGGCCGCCCTCGACGGTTTGATCTGTGGTGCGGTGCGGACTATTCGGCCGCGACCGGCTCGGCCACCGCTGCGTCCACGGTGACCGGCAGGATGTTGACGACCCGGCGGCCACGACGGCTGCCGAACTCGACCGCGCCCGGGATCAGGGCGAACAGCGTGTCGTCGCCGCCCCGGCCGACCCCGGTGCCCGGGTGGAAGTGGGTGCCGCGCTGGCGCAGGATGATCTCGCCGGCGTTGACCTGCTGGCCGCCGAACCGCTTCACGCCGAGGCGCTGGGAGTTCGAGTCGCGACCGTTCCGCGTCGAGGACGCGCCCTTTTTGTGTGCCATCTCAGCCCCTCAGCTCTTCGCGCCGGTGACGTCGGTGATGCGGACCTGGGTGTACCGCTGACGGTGCCCCTGCCGCTTCTTGTAACCGGTCTTGTTCTTGAACTTCTGGATCCGGATCTTCGGACCCTTGGTCTCGGCCAGCACCTCGGCGGTGACGGAGGCCGACCCCAGCTGGGAGGCCTGCGAGGTCACCGCCTCGCCGTCCACCACGAGCAGGGGCTGCAGGCTGACGCTCGCGCCGACGGCGTCGTTCAGCCGGTCGACCTCGATGACGTCGCCGACGGCGACCTTGTGCTGGCGGCCGCCACTACGCACGATCGCGTACACGCCTGACCCTCTTCCCTCGTTTGACACGTCTGTTGGCGCCGTCATCCTCAAGCGCACCGGAGCGCACGCCGAAGCGCGCACCGAGGGTCAAGATTACGCAGACTCCTGCGGCGGGGCAAACCCGACCGGCAGGTGCCGGCCGCGGCGTGCCACTAACCTGAGCTGGTGCCGCCCGTCCCCCTGCCCCGGATCGCTGCCGGAGCGTATCTGACGCCGCTGCGTGAGGGCGGCTCGCTGCCCGGGCTGATGGAGGCCGATGATCTCGGCACCTACGTGGTCAAGTTCAGCGCAGCCGGGCAGGGGACGAAGGCGCTGGTGGCCGAGATCGTGGTCGGCGAGCTGGCCCGCCGGCTGGGCGTCCGGACACCCGATCTGGCCCTGATCGAGGTGGACGCCGAGATCGGCCGGCGCGAACCCGACGAAGAGGTCCAGGAGCTGGTGGTGGCCAGCGCCGGGCTCAACCTGGCGGTGGACTTCCTGCCCGGCGCCCTCGGCTTCGACGCCCGGATGAACGTGCCCGCCGAGGAGGCGGCCCGGATCGTCTGGCTGGACGCGCTGGTGGCCAACGTCGACCGGAGCGCCCGGAACACCAACCTGTTGATCTGGCACCGGGAGCTGTGGGCGATCGACCACGGGGCCTGCCTGCGCTTCCATCACGCCTGGGGCCGGCCGGAGACGTTCGCCCGATCGCCCTACCGCTACGACGACCACGTCCTCTACCCGACCGGACGCCCGCGCGACGTGCACCGTGAGCTGGCCGACCAAGTCGACGCCGGTCTGCTGGACGACGTGCTGGCGTTGGTGCCGGACGGCTGGCTGGAGCCGGATCCGCTGCGTCCGGATCCGGCCGCCCCACCGGACGCGGCCACCGCCCGGGTCGCCTACCGTGACTATCTGCTGGCCCGGCTGGACGCCGCCGAGATGTGGTTGCCATGACCGGGCTCCCCTACCAGTACGCCGTCCTGCGGGTGGTGCCGCGGATCGACCGCGGCGAGTTCGCCAACGTCGGGGTGATCCTCTACTGCCAGGGGGTGGAGTTCCTCGATGCCGCGTTCCGGCTGCCGGAGACCCTGCTGTTGGCGCTGGCGCCGCACCTGGATCTGAGCGCGGTCCGGGCGGCCACCCAGAGTTTGGCGGACGCCTGTGCCGAACCGGTCGGCGCTGCCCGGGAGAACCTGGGCCTGGCCACCCGCTTCGGGATGCTGGTCGCACCCCGCAGCACACTGGTGCAGCCGTCCCCGGTGCACGCCGGGATCACCGACGACCCGGCGGTCAGCCTGGACCAGCTGCTGACCCGTTTCGTCGGCTGAGCCGTGCCCTCGCCTACGTCCTCCTCGCCCACCTCCTCCTCTGACAGCTCCTCCTCTGACAGCTCCTCCTCGGACAGCTCCGCCGCACCACTGACGGCGTCCCGGTCCCGGCAGATCCGGACGATCGTCGTCCTCGGTCTGCTCTCCACCTTCGGCCCGATCAGCCTCGACCTCTACCTGCCGGCGCTGCCCGGGCTGGCCACCGATCTCGCCACCTCGACCTCGGCGGCACAGTTGTCGATCACCGCCTGCCTGCTCGGGCTGGCCACCGGGCAGCTGATCAGCGGACCGCTGTCGGACCGGTTCGGGCGACGGCGGCCGCTGATCGCCGGCCTGGTGCTCTACCTGCTGGCCACGATCGCCTGCGCACTGGCCCCGAGCATCGAGTGGCTGATCGTGCTGCGGCTGGTGCAGGGCCTGGCCGGTGCGGCCGGCCTGGTGGTCAGCCGGGCGGTGGCCCGGGATCTCTACGGGGGCAGGGATCTGGTGATCATCTTCGCCCGGCTCGCTCTGGTCTCGGGGTTGGCACCGGTGGTCGCGCCGGTGCTCGGCGGGCAGCTGGCCCGGGTGCTGAGCTGGCGTGGGATCTTCGGTGTACTGGCCGCCTTCGGGGTGGTGCTGCTGGCGGCCGGACTGTTCGGGTTGGGCGAGAGCCTGCCGGCCGAGCGACGCGGCACCGGTGGGCTGCGGGTCACCCTCGGCGGCTTCCGCCGGCTGCTGGGTGACCGGTTCTTCGTCGCCGTGATCGCCGCGGCCGGTCTGGCCGGGGCGTCGATGTTCGCCTACATCTCGGGCTCGACCTTCGTGCTGCAGAAGATCTACGGGTTGTCCCCCCAGGGGTTCTCGCTGGTCTTCGGGGCCAACTCGGTCGGGATCATGATCATGAGCCAGACCGGAGCCCGGCTGGCCCGGCGGCATCCGCCGTCACGGGTGCTGGGGATCGGGTTGAGCCTGAACCTGGTGGGCGCACTCGGACTCGCCGTCAGCACCCTGGCCCAGCTCGGCCTGCCCTTCCTGGTCGGATCGCTGTTCGTGATGGTGAGTGCGGTCGGGCTGGTGCTGCCCACCTCGAGCGCGCTGGCCCTGGCCGACTATCCCGATCAGGCCGGCGCCGCGTCGGCGTTGCTCGGGCTGGGCCAGTTCGTGCTCGGCGCGGTGGTGGCGCCGTTGGTGGGCGTCGCCGGCACCGGCACCGCCGTTCCACTCGGTCTGGTCGCCCTCACCTGCAGCCTCGGCGGCAGCCTGGTGTTCTGGTTGGTCGCCCGGCCGCAACTCGTGTCGGGTGCCGGCGGTACCGTTCGAGCAGTCGATCGGGAGCGAGGTTGATCATGACCGGAGTTACTCCAGAACACGCTGCGCCGGAGCCGAGCGAGGATCAGGCGCAGGATCAGGCCGAGAACCAGGCGAGCGACGCGGCCGGGCTCGACCTCCGGGTCGCCGGGGCCGACGTCTCGGAACTGAACGTGCCGGTGCCGAACGTCCTGGTCGGGGTCACGGCGCAGCAGACCGATGCGGTGCTGCTGGAGGCCGCCCGACTGGCCGACCGGTTGGACGCGACGCTGATCTGCGCCACCGTCGACTCCGGTCGCTACATCACCGACATCCTGCCCGACGGCAGTGTGTTCACGGTGCCGATCGACCCCGACCAGATCGAGAACAACTCGATCGAGTTCAGTTCCGAACTCGCCGACCACGTCCATCAGGTACTCGCCCGGCTGCCCCGGTCCGACGGATCCGAACGCCCGTTGATCTTCCGGGCCCTGGTCGGCGACGCCGCCCTCGCCCTGGCGGCCCTCGCCGAGTCGGCGCACTCTCACTACGTCGTGGTCGGCAGCCGGCGCAGCGGTATCCGCGCCGGGATGAAGGAGTTCTTCGGCGGCTCGATCGCCGTCCATCTGGTGCACCGACAATCCCGACCGGTGCTGGTCGTCCCGGTCGACCCCGTCCGGGCCGAACTGCCGCTGCCCTGGGAGGGCTAGTGGTGTGGTGCCGAAGTTCCTCGACGCTTGGCGGCGGTCAGGTGCGTGCATCGGCAGGCCGACGAGGGAGGCTGATCTCGACCCGCGCTGATACGCGAGTGCATGCATCTCGACCCGCGTCTCTGACGGCGAGGCGAGGTCGCCCGACTGCCTCGGGCGAGCTCGCGAAGCGGGCCAGGAGTGGCTCTGGCATGCGAACGAAGTTCTCGGTAGCTGACGCGAGGCTTACGCCGTGCCCGCCACAACGAAGCGCCGGGGTGTGCAGTAGTGCTTCAAGTCCGTACCAGGGGGCTGAACCGTTGGTGGACGGCTGGCTCCGGCTCTGTCTGATCCACATTCGCGAAGATCGCGAAACTCGCCTGACGGGTGGACAACCAGTATGTCCTGGGGCCACTGTCGTGATGGATCCGATCGGGATCGTCCGAGGAGCGAGCCTGAGGCTCGATCGGTCCTCGGGCCGAATGGACCTCAGACAGTGGGCGGGTCCGCGTGGTCGTCCGCCGCGGCCGCCAGCTCCGAGCGGTGAGCCAGGGTGGTCCGCTGTCGGCCGTGGGTGAGACCCCGCTCGATCTCGGCGGCGTCGATCCGGTGCCAGGCGGGAAGATCGAACGGGTGCAGGTCACGTTCGGCCAACAGCTCACGCAGTTCGGCCAGCTGGTGCGCGCCCGAACCGGACCGTCTGCCCAGGTCGGAGAGCAGGGCGGCCACCGTCTCGACCGCATCGGACTTGTTCGTCCCGATCACCCCGGTCGGCCCACGCTTGATCCAGCCCGTCACGTACTCGTCGGCTGAGAAGGCGCCGTCGCGGATGACCCGGCCCTCGGCGTGCGGCACCCGGCCCGTGGACTCGTCGAACGGGACGTCGGGCAGCGCCAACCCGCGGTAGCCGACAGCCCGGATCACCAACTGGGCTTTGAGTTCCGAGGTCTCACCGGTGCCGGCGATGCCGCCGTCGGGCGTGATCGCGGTCCGCTCGACCCGGACCGATCCGACGCGGCCGTCGCCGTGCACGGAGTCGGGTCTGGTCCAGAACACGAAATGGATCCGGCGGCTCGCCTGCCCGGTCGGCCGGGCCAGCCAGTCCCGCATCACGGCCACATTGCGAGCGGCGATCTTGTCGGTGTCGAGCACCGCCTGGCTGGAGTCGTCCAGCTCGAAGTCCGCCGGATCCAGGATCAGGTCGACGTCGTCGATGGCGCCCAGCTCGCGCAGTTCCTTGGTGGTGAAGGCGGTGTAGGCCGGCCCGCGCCGTCCGAGCAGGTAGACGTCGGTGACGTGTTTACCGCCCAACACCTCGAGCACCTCGTCGGCCATGTCGGTCTCGGCCAGCTCGTCGGCGGACTTGATCAACACCCGGGCCACGTCCAGCGCGACGTTGCCGACCCCGACCACGACGGCGCTGGTGCTGTCCGCCAGCAGGCCTTCGATGTCGTCGGCCAGCACCGCCCCTTCCGGGCCGGCCTGTGGCCAGTCGCGGTCGGCGGTGAACATCTCGGAGCCGGCGTCGGGATGGACGTCGGGATGTCCGCAGTACCAGGCCACGAACTCCGGCGCGGCGATGCTGCCGCGCAGGTGTTCACCCGGGATCCCGAGGCCGCGGTCGGAGCCGGCACCGTAGGCGTAGACGACGGCGTCGGTCCGCTCGCGCAGCTCGTCCACGCTCAACTGCGCACCGATCGTGACGTCGCCGAAGAACCACACGCCGGAGCGTTCCAGCGTCCGCTCCAGGGTGTTCCTGATCGAGCGGATGCTCGGATGGTCCGGCGCGACGCCGTAGCGGACCAGGCCGAACGGCACCGGCAACCGGTCGATCACGATCACCTCGACCGGCACGTCGCTCTGCTGGGTCAACGCTTCGGCGGCGTAGATCCCGGACGGGCCGGCCCCGATGATCGCGACCAGATAGGGCCGGACGTCCGCAGCCGCGCTCATGACCCTCCCCCGCCGGACCGCACCGGTGCGGTCAGGACGAGGCCGGCTGGCCCGCCGGATCCGACGACGAGCCGGCGTCCGAAGGCGAGCCCGAGGGCGCATCCGAGCCCGGGTCCGAAGCGGTCGAGGACTCCCCCGACACCACGCCGGCCGGCGGTCCGGCCGGACGTCCGGCCCGGCCCCGACCGCGTCGGTTGCGAGCCGGGCTCGGCGACGGGTTTGCCTGTCCCGAGGACGATTCGGACGTCGTGGACGCCGATGAGTCCGACGGTGAGGAGTCCGAGGAGTCCGACGGTGAGGAATCGACTGCAGGAGCCGGCGGCTCGGCCGACGGGTTGACCGACCCGAGCACCTGCTGCACGGCCCGCTCGACACTGTCGTCAACAGCGTCGCTGTTGCGGTCCGCACGAGCGTCCTGCTTCTGCTCGTTCGTGTCCTCGGTCTTCCGCTCGGACCGACCACGCTTGTCGGACTTGGCCGACTTCTCGCTCGGGTCCGACTCCGGCTTGTCCGACCGGTCCCCGCGGTTCCCGCGCCGGTTACCGCCGCCGTTGCCACCGCCGCTGTTGCCACCGTGACCGTTACCACCGTGACGTTACCGCCGTTACCGCCGTGGCCGTTACCGCCGTGGCCGTGCCCACCGGAGTTCCGGGCGCCGCCGTCGGCCTGTCGCTGGGTGGCGACCGGCATGTCGTGCAACTCGACCCCACGCCCGTGGCAGTGGGGGCACTCCGAGCTGAACGCCTCCAGCAGCCCGGTACCGATCTTCTTCCGGGTCATCTGGACCAGACCCAGACTGGTCACCTCGGCGACCTGGTGCCGGGTGCGGTCCCGGCCGAGGCACTCGACCAACCGGCGCAGCAGCAGCTCACGGTTGTTCGGCAACACCATGTCGATGAAGTCGACCACGATGATGCCGCCGATGTCGCGCAGCCGGAGCTGTCGAACGATCTCTTCGGCCGCCTCCAGGTTGTTGCTGGTGATGGTCGCCTCGAGGTTGCCGCCCGAGCCGGTGAACTTGCCGGTGTTGACGTCGATCACCGTCATCGCCTCGGTCCGGTCGATGACCAGGGAGCCGCCGGAGGGCAGGAACACCTTGCGTTCCAGGCCTTTGGCGATCTGCTCGTCGAGCCGGTAGGCCCCGAACAGATCCCCTTCGGCGTCGGCGTCCCAACGCCGGATCCGGTCCTTGAGGTGCGGCGCCACGTGGGCGGCGTAGGCCTCGACCGAATCGAAGGCGTCGGTCATCGAGTTGTTGCCCTGGATGATCAGCTCGGCGAAGTCCTCGGTGAACAGGTCACGGACGATCCGGATGGTCAGATCCGGCTCGGCGTAGAGCAACTGCGGTGCACTGCCGCTCTTGATCTTGGTCTCGATGCTCTCCCACTGGGCCTTGAGCCGGTTGACGTCACGGACCAACTCGTCCTCGCTGGCGCCCTCGGCCGCGGTCCGGACGATCACGCTCGCGGTGTCGCCGACCGGGCCGGCCAGCACCTCCTTGAGCCGCCTGCGCTCGTTCTCGGGCAGCTTGCGGGAGATGCCGGAGAGGTGGCCGCCGGGGGCGTAGACCAGATAGCGGCCCGGGATCGAGATGTGGTTGGTGAGCCGGGCACCCTTGGCCCCGACCGGATCCTTGGAGACCTGGACCAGGATCGTCTGGCCCGACTTGAGCACTCGCTCGACCTTGCGCTCGCCGCCCTGGGCGCCGAAGGACTCCCAGTCGACCTCACCGGCGTAGAGCACGGCGTTGCGGCCGCGGCCGATGTCGATGAAGGCCGCCTCCATCGAGGGCAGCACGTTCTGCACCCGGCCGAGGTAGACGTTGCCGATCAACGACGTGGCCGACTCGCGGTCGACGTAGTGCTCGACCAGGACGCCGTCCTCGAGCACGGCGATCTGGGCCAGGCTGTCGCCGTCCGTGTCGTCCGTCAGCTGACGGATGACCATCGTCCGGGCCACCGACTCGCGCCGGGCGAGGAACTCGGCCTCGCTGAGGATCGGGGCTCGGCGCCGGCCGGCCTCGCGACCCTCGCGGCGGCGTTGGCGCTTGGCCTCCATCCGGGTCGAACCCTCGATGCCGGTGACCTTGTCGTCCTTGCTCGATCCGCCGGAGCGGCCGCGGGAACGTGGCTCACGCACCCGCACCACGACGTCGCTGGGATCGTCCGGCGACTGGCCGGCGTCCTCACCACGACGGCGCCGACGCCGACGACGACGTCGGCCGTCACCACCGGAGTCATCGTTGTCTCCGGAATCGCCGGAGTCGTCGCTGTCGGACTTCTCGGAGGTGTCGCGATCACCTGCGCCGTCCGCCTGCTTGTTCTTGGCGTCCTTCTGGTCGGCGCCAGCGGATCGGTCTTCGTTCTCGGCTTTCGCTTCGTTCTCGGTCTCGTCGGAGTCATCGTCGTTCGAGTCGTCGCTGCCGCCTCCGGACCGACGACGACGCCGACCGCCTCGACGGCGACGCCGACGACGGTTGCCGTCGCCCTGGTCGTCACTGTCGTCGTTCTGATCGTCGTTCTGATCGTCGTTCTGATCGTTGTTCTGGTCGGCGTTCTGCTCGTCCTGCTGGTCGGACGCCTGATCCTGGGTGGCCTCGTCGACGGGCTGCTCGTCCGTGGGCTGGTCCTCTTCGGCCTCGACGGGCGGAGCGGGAACCGGGATGTCGGGCACCTCGAACGGGTTCCGGGCTAGCGGTGCGCTTGGCTCGGCGGCGGGCGCTGCCTCGGTGTTGGGTCCGGTCGCGAACGGATTGGTCACACTCGGCGTCGCGGGCTGGCTGTCGGCGGACCGGCTGTCGGCAGACTGGGCGTCGGCGGGCTGGGCGTCGGCGGGCTCGGCCTGACTGGCCGCCTTCGGTGCGGCAGCCTTCCGGGAAGCACGCTTCCGGGCCGGGCGGGCCGGCGGTGTCTCGGCCGGGGCGTCGGCGGCCGGGGCGTCGGCAGCCGGGGCGTCGGACGTGAGGGATCAGGCTGAACCGCCGCCTCCGCGTTCGGCGGGGGCACCTCGACGACGACCTCGGCCGTCGGCTCCTGGTCGGCCTCGGCGGCACCGACCGGAGTGTCGACCGGCGTCTCGGCGGCAACGGTCTTCTTGGTCGCCTTCCGCGGGGCCCGCTTGGCCGGGGCACGCTTCGCCGTCTTCTTGGCTGCTGCGGGGGCTGCGTCACCGACGCCCTCGGACTCACCGGTCGCCGACGAGTCGGACGGCGTCTGCGACGCGGTCTCGGCCGGTGCGTCCACGGGAGGACCTGCCGGTCGGCTGGCCGATCGGCGGCGACCGGATGCCGCCGCTGCGGGCGCCTCGTTCTGGGGTTGGTCGTTCTGGGGTTGATCGTTCTGGGGTTGTCCGGGAGTACCGGGCTCTGAGTCGAGCATGAAAGCTCCTCCGGGTGCGCTGAGGCACCGGTGTCAGTCGGTGTGCCGACGAGGCGGCACAACAGAAGTCTGGGTCCTGCGATGCGTACGGAAGGCGAAGCACTGCCGCGGTCGACGCCGACATCTCGGCGTTCGTCGCGGTGCAGTGAGGCTCCCGATGCTCCCGCGATGGACTGTCACCCCACCCGGTTGCCCGCACCCGTTCGACACGTACGGACGTGCTGAACTGGGTTCAGTATTCCACATCCGCTGGCCGGAGCCCGATTTCAGTAGAGCTGCGTGGCGTAGTTCCGTTCGTCGTAGTAGGCCGTCAGGGCCTCCAGACTGTCCTCGGGACGCTCCACCTGCTGGGCGATCCGCGGGCGATCCTCGACCTGATCGGGCTCCCAGGACTCCGGCTGCCACAGCTGCGAGCGGAGGAACGCCTTCGAGCAGTGGAAGAAGATCGTGTCGATCGCGCACTCCAGCGCCAGGATCGGGCGGCGTCCACGGACCGCCATCGCGTCGAAGTAGGGAGCGTCGGCGAGCAGCCGCGCCCGGCCGTTGATCCGCAGCGTGTCGCCTCGGCCGGGGATCAGGAAGATGAGTCCGACGTGGGGGTTGGCCAGCACGTTGTGGTAGCCGTCGACCCGCTTGTTGCCCGGCCGTTCGGCGATCGCGATCGTCCGGTCGTCGACGACATGGACCAGCGACCCGGCCGGATCCCCCTTCGGTGAGACGTCGCAGTTGCCCTCGGCGTCGGCCGTGGCGATCAGGCAGAACGGGGAGGCGGCGAGCCACTCCCGGTCGAGGGGATGCAGGTGCGGTCGCTCCTTGGCGACCACCCGAGGCAACGGTTCACCGACGAGTTCGGTCAGGGCCTCCGGCGAGGTGATCTCCATGGCCGCCAGTCAACCGCAGGGGCGGGCGGCGGGCCACCTGATACTTCGGACGATCCGCATTCTCCGACGATCCGCATTCTCCGACGATCTGCATGAGTGTCGCGCCCGTCGGGTGCCGGTGAGGCGGGCTTCGGGTCGGCCGGCGCCGGCGTTCACTCGTCGTCGGTCGGTTCGTTCTGCTGCTGGAGGGTGAAACCGGCCGCACGCAGTTCGGCCGCCAACTCGTCGGTGACGAGCTGGTCGGCGGGGAACTGCCGGCTGCGGTAGGCGGTCCGGGCCACCAGGTGCGCCGCGACGGGGGCGGTGAACACCTGCAGCACACCGATCAGGATCAGCACGCCGGTGATCTGAAGACTGCGCAGCGACAGGCCGACGCCGAGCAGGATCAGCAGCAGGCCGAGTGTCTGCGGCTTGGTCGCAGCGTGCATCCGGCTGAGCACGTCGGGGAACCGCAGCAGCCCGATCGCCGCGGTCAGGCAGAGCAGCGCGCCGGCCACCAGGCAGACTGCGCCGACCAGATCGAGGACGACGCTCACTGTGACCCCTCGTCTCGCCCGGGTCCGGGCTCGCGGCGGCGCTCCGGCCCCGGCTCGTCGTCCTGCCGACGGTCCCGGCCGGCGACGAAGCGGGCCATGCTGAGCGAACCGGCGAAGCCCACCAGGGACAACACCAGCACCACGGGCAGGGTGGTGGCGTGCCGGTTCACCACAGCCTCGATGGCCAGGGCGGCGATCACCACCGCGATCAGCACGTCGCCGGCGACCACCCGGTCCAGACTGCTCGGGCCGCGGGACATCCGGATCAGGGTGAGCAGCGCAGCGGTGCCGAGGATGACGACGGCGAGCACGGCCAGCACCGTGCTCACGGTGCCGCTCACACTGCTGAGCGAGGTGAGGCCCATGGTCACTCCGCCTTCTCGATCGGTAGCGGCTCGCCGCGGCGCAGTGCCTCGATCTCGGCCCGGCTGCCCAACGCCCGGATCACCCGGCGTTCGGCCGCGAGGACGTCGGCCCGGGCCCGATCGAGATCGGCCGGTCCACGGACGTCCATCACGTGCAGCGAGAGGGTGCTGCAGGAGCGCCGCGCCTCCAGCACCAGGCTGCCGGGGACCAGCGAGACGAGCTCGGCGGTCTGGGTCAGGTACAGATCCGAGCGGCTCGCCAGCTGCACGGTGATCACCGCGTTGCGGGGGGTGTAGCCGAACCGGAAGACGGTGATCGTGGTGGCCACGCTCGAGCGGACCAGGTCGACGGCCAGCCGGCCGACCAGCATGACCAGCCCGACCGGATGCAACCGGCCGTCCACCGCGATCGGCGGCAGCGGGAAGACCAGCCCGATCAGCAGCCCGAGGAACGCCCCGGCCAGCAGGTTGGCCACCGACAGATCGCCCCACAGCAACACCCAGACCACCGCGCAGATGACCAGCATCCGCGGCCGGATCCGGGCCCGTAGCGAGTCCTTCCGGGTCGTCGAGATGCCCCCGCTGCTCATCGCACCCCGACCGGCAGGACGGCGCGGATGTAGCTCTGCTGGTTCAGCAGGTCGGCCGCGGCCCGCTGGGAGTAGCCGTAGAGCGGGCCGGAGACCACGGTGAGCCCGACGCCGATCAGCACCAGGACGGCCGTGGTCACCACCATCTGCCGGGGCAACCGGGCGGTCACCACGGCACCCTCGGCCTTCGCCTCCCGGACGGCGATCGCGCCCGTCCCCCGTTCTCCGGTTCGGCCCGCCGCCGGGCCGGCGTCCCCGAGCCGCTCGGCCTCCACCGCCTCGGCCGGGACGCTGCGCCAGAAGGCGCGGTTCCAGACCTTGGCCATCGCGTACAGGGTCAGCAAGCTGGTCACCACCCCGCCGATGATCAGCAACCAGGCCAACGCGCCGCCGCGGGCGATCCCGGCCTCCAGCAGCCCGACCTTGCCGACGAAGCCCGAGAACGGCGGGATCCCGGCCAGGTTCATCGCCGGGATGAAGAACAGCACGCCCACCACCGGCGACAACGCGGCCAACCCGCCCAGCTTGTTCAGCGACGTACTGCCGCCGCGGCGCTCGATCAGTCCGGTGACGAGGAACAGGGTGGTCTGGATGGTGATGTGGTGAGCGGTGTAGAAGATCGCCCCCGCGTAGCCGGCCCGGCTGGCCAGCCCGATGCCGAAGATCATGTAGCCGATGTGGCTGACCAGGGTGAAGGACAGCATCCGTTTGATCTCGGACTGGGCGACGGCACCGAGGATGCCGATGATCATGGTCAGCAGCGCCGCCCACAGCAGCAGTCGCGAGAGGTGGCTGTCGGGGAAGAGCACCGTCTGGGTGCGGATGATCGCGTACACGCCGACCTTGGTCAGCAGGCCGGCGAAGACCGCGGTCACCGGGGCCGGGGCGGTCGGGTAGGAGTCGGGAAGCCAGGCGGACAAGGGAAAGACGGCGGCCTTGATCGAGAACACGCACAGCAGCAGGAACTGCAGCACGAGTTGGACGTCGTGCGGCAGCGCGGCCAGCCGCAGCCCGAGCTGGGCCAGGTTCACCGTCCCGGTCGCGGCGTAGCAGCAGGCGATGGCGATCAGGAACAGGCTGGAGGAGACCAGACTGACCACCACGTAGGTGCTGCCGGCCCGCAGCCGCGCCGCCGTCCCGCCCAGGGTGAGCAGGACGTAGGAGGCGAACAGCAAGATCTCGAAGCCGACGAACAGGTTGAACAGATCCCCGGCCAGGAAGGCGTTCGAGACGCCGGCCGACAACACCAGGAACGTCGGGTGGTAGATCGAGACCGGGGTCTCGCGCTTGCGCTCGGTGAGTTCTTGTCCCATCGAGAAGATCAGCACCGCCAGGGTCACCACCGACGAGACCAGCAGCATCAACGCCGAGAGCCGGTCCGCGACCAGGGCGATGCCCAGCGGCTCGGGCCAGTTCCCCACCCACAAGACGATCGGGCCGCGTTGGTCGGTCAGCACCAACAGACTCGCAGCCACGGTGACCACACCCGCCAGGGCGATCACGGCCACCACCCGCTGAGCGCCCGGGCGCCGGCCGAAGACCAGGGCCAGCGCCGCCCCGAGCAACGGCAGCAGCACCGGCAGTGGCAGCAGGTTGTTCATCGCCCCGCCTCCCCCGGCTCGTCGGGCTGGTCTAATTCAACGGCCTCATCAGGCTGGTTCTCGTCCTCCGGGCGGTCCAGGGTGCGGCCGTCCTCGTCCGGCAGGCTGGTGTCGGCCTGGTCGTAGGAGCCGGAGGCCAGGTCGGCCAGGGCGAGCTGTCGGATCCGGGCGTCCTCGACGTCGTCGGCGACCTCGTCGTGGCCGTTCAGCTGGAAGCTGCGGTAGGCCATCGTGAGCAGGAAGGCCGAGACCCCCATCGTGATCACGATCGCGGTCAGCACCATCGCCTGCGGCAACGGATCGCTCTGCGCCCGCGGATCGGTGCTGCCGACGAACGCGGCGGCGCCGGCCCGGCCGGAGGCCACCAGGAACAACACGTTGACCCCGTTGCCGGCCAGCAGCACGCCGATCAGGATCCTGGTCAGCGACCGCTCCAGCAGCAGGTAGACCCCGGCCGCCACCAACACCCCGGCGACGATCAGCAACGTCACGTTCGGGCTCATCGCGCACCCGCCCCGGCCAGACTGGGCGAGCGGTTCTCCGCGGCGTGCTGGTCGATCCCCGAGCCGAGGCTGCGGGCCAGGTCGAGCATCACCCCGATCACCACCAGATAGACCCCGATGTCGAAGAACAGCGAGGTGACCAGATGGATCTCACCCAGCAGCGGCAACGCGCCGAAGGGGGTGTGCACCTCACTCAGCACCCCGAGGTGCAGATCGACGGCGTAGCTCTGCAGCACTTTGCCGCCGAACGGGACGGGAGCCAACGCGCTCAGCCCGCTGATCAGCAGGCCGAGCCCGAGCAGCCGGCCGGCGTCGACCGGGGCGGCTTCGTCCAGCTCGCTCCGGCCGCCCGCCAGGTAGCGGATGACCAGGGCCAGGCCGGCGATCAGACCGGCGGCGAAACCGCCGCCGGGGTTGTTGTGCCCGCTGAACAGGTAGAACAGCGAGCACAGGATCATCACCGGGAACAGCAGTCTGATCACCACCTCGAAGATGATCGAGCGAGCCGCCGGGGACAGCGTCCGCCCGGCCCGCAGCCAGGTGGTGCGCCCGGAGGTGCTGCCCAGCCGGTTCGCACTGCCCCGGTCGCGTCGGGTCGGGGCGTCCAGCTCGGTGTAGCGGGTCCGCAGGAAGATCAGACTGGCCACGCCGGTGGCCGCCACCACCAGCACCGACAACTCGCCGATGGTGTCCCAGGCCCGGATGTCGACCAACGTGACGTTGACGATGTTCTTGCCGTAGCCGAAGGTGTAGGCCGCCTGCTGGTAGGCCGCCGAGACCGGGGTGGCGACCCGGGCCCCGCTGACCGCGTAGCCGGCCAGGGCGACCACGGCACCGACACCGACCGCCACCGCCAGTCGCCACCAGCGGGTCGACCGCAACGGCCGGCTGGTGAAGTAGGCGGGCAGTTTTCGCAGCACCAGCACGAAAACGACCAGGGTGACGGTCTCCACCAGCATCTGGGTCAGCGCCAGATCGGGGGCGCCGTGCAGCATGAACAACACCGCCACCCCGTAGCCGGTGACGCCGACCAGCAGCACCGCCTTCACCCGGCCCCGGGACGTCGCGGCCAGACCGGCGGCGATGATCATCAACGCCCCCACCACCAGCTGGCCCGGGTTGTCGAAGGCGCGGGCGCTGCTCGGCCAGGCCCGCAGCCCGACCAGAGCACTGCCCGGTAGCACGATCACCACCAGCAGGATCGCGCCGAGATAGATGGGCAGCGAGCCCCGCTGGGTGAGCGCGGTGGTCTCCACGGCCAGCCGGTCCAGGCCGCGCATCAACGACTGGTAGACGTCCTCGGCCGAACGGACCCTCGGGAAGGTGGCCTGCGCGTGGGCGACCCGGCCGCGGAAGACGAACAGGACCACACCGCCGGCCAGCGCGATCACCGAGACCAGCAACGGGACGCCCAGACCGTGCCAGAGCGCCAGTCCGTGGCTCGGCTCACCCACCCGGGCGCGGTCGGCGTAACCCGACAGGGCCTCGGTCAGCGGATGACCGAGGAAGCCGCCGGCCAGGCAGAGCAGGGCCAGCAGGGCCGGTGCGGCGACGAATCCGGCCGCGGCCGGCCGGACCGGGGTGATGTCGTCGGTCCACTCCCCCGGCGTCGGTGAGAGTGCGGCCACCCGTGGGCTCTTCCGGGCGAAGGCACCCCAGACGAAGCGGAGCGTGTAGGCCACGGTGAGCACCGATCCGGCGGCGAGCGCGATCAGCAGCGCCACCGCCGGCAGCGGTCCGATCGAGGTCTGGTCACCGTGGTGCAACAGCAGGGCGACCGCCTCGAAGGCGCCCTCCTTGGTCACGAACCCGGTCAGCGGCGGCACGGCGGCCATCGAGGCTCCGGCCAGGATCGCCGCCACGCAGGTCACCTTCAGCTGCGCCCCGACCCCGCTGAGCCGGCGCAGGTCCCGGGTGCCGGCCTGGTGGTCGACGATCCCCACGATCAGGAACAGCGCCGCCTTGAACAGGGCGTGGGCGATCACCATCGCCAACCCGGCCAACGCGCCGGCGCGGGTACCCAGACCGGTGAGCACGATCAGGAAGCCGAGCTGGCTGACCGTCCCGTAGGCCAGCAGCACCTTGATGTCGTACTGCCGCAGGGCCCGCCAGCCGCCGAGCAGCATGGTGGCCGACCCGAGCAGCAGCACCACCGGGCGCCAGCCGGGCGAGGCGGCGAAGACCGGGGCCAGCAGCGCGACCAGATAGACCCCGGCCTTGACCATCGCGGCGGCGTGCAGATAGGCGCTCACCGGGGTCGGCGCCGCCATCGCGCCCGGTAGCCAGAAGTGGAACGGCACCAGCGCGGACTTGGTGAGCGCACCGGCCAGGATCAGGATCATCGCCACGGCGACCGCGGTGCCGCTCGGCGGATCGGCCATGATCGCCGAGATCGAGTAGGTCTGGGCCCTCGCCCCGAGCAGCAACAACCCGACCAGCATGGCCAGGCCGCCGAAGGTGGTGACGATCAGCGCGGTCAGGGCGGCCCGCCGGTTGGCCTGCGCGGTCGGGTTGTGGCCGACCAGCAGGTAGGAGAAGACGGTGGTCAGCTCCCAGAAGACGTAGAGCACGATCAGGTCGTCGGCGCCGACCAGGCCCAGCATCGCCCCCGCGAACGCACACAGCACGGCCGCCGTCCGGGCCGGCGCATCGGCGCCGAAATACCAACGACAGTAGAAAAGCACCAGCGCACCGATGCCGGAGACCAGCAGCGCCAGCACCCACTGCAGGGTGCCGACCGCGAAGGACAACTCGATCCCGAGGCCGGGGATCCAGGAGACCTGCTCGGCGACCACGTTTCCGGCCAGGACGTCCGGGCCGATGGTGCAGAGATAGCCGAACGCAGCGGCCGGGGCCAACGCCAGCACGAAGAACGCCCGGGCCCGCAGCAGCCGGACCAGCAGCGGGGTCAGGCAGGCCAGGACGAAGTGGACGGCGATCAGCAGGATCACGGGTGCCTCTCGTCACAGGGGCGCGGGGCCGGGCGGAACGGGGACGGAGCGGTCGGAACGAAGCGGGTCGAGCGGGAGCGGGACGGGTGCTCCGGGAGCAGTGAGCTTAGCCGAGCCGGGCGGGACGTCCGTCCGGCTCAGGTCGGTCCCGGTCGGCCCGGTCGGTCCCGGTCGGCTGAGGTCGGCTCAGCGGTGAGCGGCGAGCACCGCGTTCGCCGCCCGCCGGCCCGAGACCAGTGCACCCTGGATGGAGGCGGTGTCCCGGTGGTCGCCGGCGACGAACAGGCCGTCGGCGAGCCGGACCGGACGACGGACCTGCAACGGCGCCGGCTGGCTCGGCAACGCCTCGGCGATGACGTGACCGGTGATCAGCTCCCAGCCGGTCGTCCCGTCCGGATAGATCAGGTCGAGCTGGGCCCGGACGTCGCGCTCGGCCTCCGGTTCGGTGCCCAGCACGGTGGCGGCGATCAGCGCCCGGCCGGCCGGCGCGTAGGACGGCGCGACGGCGGTCATCACCGCCGAGTTGACGATCGGTCCGCGGTGGTCGGCGTCCAGGTGCAGCAGCTGGGCCTCGGGCCCACCGACGACCGCATCGGCGTCCGCGCCGAACCAGAAGGTGGTCAGCGCCCGCATCGGCGGCGCCACCACCCCGAAGTCACCGACCAGTCGTCCGGCCGCGGTCGGATCGGTGGCCACCACGACGGCGTCCACCCGGTGCTCGCCGTCGGCGGTGCGGACCACGCCCGGCGCGACCTCGTCCACGCCGATCCCCAACCGCACCGACCCGGCCGGCAGTCCGGCGGCCAGTTGCTCGGGGATCCGGCCCATGCCCAGGCTCGGCACGGACGGGTTGCCGAGCAGGAACGAGCGGACCAGCAGCAGGGCGAAGGTGGCCGAGGAGGTCTGATCGGCGTCGGCCAGGACGCCGGCCAGGAACTGGTCGACCACCCCGGTCCGCAGCAGGCCGCGGACGTGAGCCTGGTCGAGCGATTCGGCCAGGGTGAGATCGTCGGCGGCCAGCAGTTTCGGCACCGGGCACAAAGCCCCCAGCGCCCAGCCGGCGAAGGCCATCTTCTCCCCCAGGCCGCCGAGCGGGGCCAGCACCGTGTCGCCGATGGCACTCGGCAGCCGGCGCGGATCGGCCATCCGGTAGCGCTGCGACCCGTGCGCCACCATCACCCCGGCGCCGAAGGCCCGCAGATCCAGCGCGGCCAGGTCGAGTTCGCGCTGCGCCGCGGGGTAGGACGGGTTGATCAGCTGGAAGCCGCGGTCGCAGCGGTAACCGTCGATCACCTCGGTCCGGACCCGGCCGCCGACCTCGTCGCCCGCCTCGTAGACCCGCACCTCGGCACCGGCGGCGTGCAACCGGCGGGCACAGGTGAGCCCGGCCAACCCGGCTCCGACGACGGCGACACTGATCCCGGCCATCTCGGGAGTCTAGTGGCGCGTTGCCACACCACTGGCCACACCACTGGCCACACCATTGGCCACACCACTCGGCGGCGCGGTGAGGCCTCAGCTGCTCGTCCGGCTGCGCGGATGAGCGCCCGTCGGTGTGCTCGACCGGGCGTCCGGCTCGCCGGCCCGGACCAGCCCGGCCTCGTAGGCCAGCACCACCAGTCCCACCCGATCGCGCCGACCGGTCTTGCTGAGCAGTCGGCCGACATGGGTCTTCACGGTGGCCTCGCTGAGGACGAACGTGGCGGCGATCTCGGAGTTGCTGAGCCCGCGGGCGATCTCGACCAGCACCTCACGCTCCCGCTCGGTCAGCGCGGCCAGGGCGGCCGGCTCCGGTCCCACCGGATCGACCCCGTCCTCGGGCACCTCGGCCACGAACCGCTCGATCAACCGCCGGGTCGTGGTCGGCGCGATCATCGCCTCACCCGCGTGCACCGCGCGGATCGCGGCCAACAGCTGGGCCGGTGGGGTGTCCTTGAGCAGGAACGCGGCCGCCCCGGCCCGCAGGGCGGCGAAGGCGTGCTCGTCCAGATCGAAAGTGGTCAGCACGATCACCCGGGGCCCGGATTCGCTGCCCTGGTGGCGATCGGTGAGAGCCCGGGTCGCGCTCACCCCGTCCATCCGGGGCATCCGGACGTCCATGATCACCACGTCGGTGGCCGTCACCGCCAGCCGCTCCAGCGCCTCGGCCCCGTTACCGGCCTCGCCGACGACCCGCAGATCGGGCTGCGATCCGATCACCATCGCGAAGCCGGCCCGGACCAGCTCCTGGTCGTCGACCAGGAACACCCGGATCGGCTCCGGTGTCGTCACGAGATCGCCTGAGCAGAGACCTGGGCCGAACCGGGTCAGCAGGAACGTCAGCAGGGACCCGGGCGTCGTAGGGCAGCCAGGCCTCGATCCGGAAGCCGGCCCCGGTCGCAGAGCCACCGGCGGGGGAACTGACGCCCGTCCGCAGCGTGCCACCCACCGCCCCGACCCGTTCGGCCATCCCGATCAGGCCGTAGCCGGCCGGGGCGAGATCCGATCCGGGTCCAGCGGTCGTCGTCTGAGTCGTTGCCGTCGTCGTTGTCTGAGTCGTTGTCAGCGCCGTTGTCCGAGTCGCCGGCCCTGCCGCCGGGGCGGCGTTCTCGATCGTCACCGCGACCCCGTCGGTGCGGTAGTCCAGCTCGATGCCGACCTCGGCGCCGCCGTGCCTGCGGGCATTGTTCAGCCCCTCCTGGACGATCCGGTAGACCGTCAGACTGATCAACTGCTCCAGGCCGCGGCGTCGGCCCGACTGCCGCAGCAGCACCCGCAGACCGGAGTTCTCGGCGTCCTCGATCAACTCCGGCAACCGGTCCAGGCCCGGGGTCGGGGTGCGGGCGTCCGGCTGGCCGCCCTCGCGCAGCAGGCCCAGCAACCCCCGCATCTGGCCGAGCGATTCCCGTCCGGTGCGGGAGATCCGCTCCAGGGCCTGGTGGGCCTGGCCCGGTGAGGTGTCGAGGACGTAACCGGCGCCGTCGGCCTGGGCGATCATCACCGACAGCGCGTGGGCGATCACGTCGTGCATCTCGCGGGCGATCCGGGCACGTTCGTCGGCTGCGGCCAACCGGGCCTGCTGTTCCTGCTCGCGCTCGAGGGTGTCGGCCCGCTCGGCCAGCAGACTCATCGCGGTCCGGGCCGAGCGCAACCGCTCGCCGGTGGCCCAGGAAGCCACGACCAGGGCGATCATGCCCAGCAGCGTGCAGGCGTTGACCAGCAGCGTCGGGTGCCCCCCGGTCAGCTGCTCGTCGATGAAACCCCACCAGTCGGTCGCCGAGCCGATCAGGGCCACCACCACGGTGACCCCGAGCCCGATCAGCCCGACCCTGCGGTTGCTGAACCCGACCAGGGAGTACAGCGCGAACAGCAGGGCGCCGTCGTGGATGCCGACCGGCCGCAGCGCGATCTGGGCCAGGCCGGCCAGCATCACCACCGCGAACGCCGCCTTGGGCAACCGCCGCCGCAGCAGCAACGGCAGTGAGACGGCGGCGACGAAGACGAAGTCGAGCCCGTCCGCCTCGGGGTAGAAGACCGGCAGGAAGACCGAACCCACGCCGGTGAAGACGACCGCGAGCAGCACGTCGAAGACCCAGCTGCGGGCCGGCAGGTCCGCGCCGATGCCCCGGTCCTCACTGGCCTCGAGCAGGTGCGCCCAGCGACGCGGACCGGCCGGTCCGGTCCCGGGCGTCACCGCCGTCTGGTCCATCGCCGGAGTGTATCGGCGACCGGCGCCGACGACGGGACGAAGTTGTGTCGAGGCCGTGACGCGGCGGTGACCCGAAGCGGACGAGCCGGTGACGAAGCGGTCCTAGCGTCACCGACATGATCACTTCAGCGAAACAGTCCCGTCGGCAGCGCACGACCCTGCGGATCACCCGCCGGCTGATCTCGGGGGTCGCCGTCTCGGCCGCCTCGGCCGGGTTCGTCCTGGCCGCCGCACCCACCGCCGACGCGATGCCGATCCCGCCGGCGGCCACCGCCTCCGACCTGAGTGTCCGGGTGAGTGAGGCGCCGACCCGCAGCGCCGGTCACTTCTACCTCGATCTCGTCTACACCAACGTCTCGAACCATGACGTACTGGTCAAGGGCTACGCCGGCATCTCGGTCGTCGCCGACGGCAACGGCACCCAGGTCGGGCGTCCGGCGGTCTGGCTGCGCAACCGGCGGGCGGTCACCGTCCGGCTGGAGCCCGGCGACCGGGCCACCGAGATCGTCAGCGTGGCCGACGCCGGCGACTTCGGCCCGACCTCGACCCACACCGTGCGAGCCGACGGCTTCCGGATCTACGTTCCCGGCTCCCGGGCCGCCAAGTTCGTGCCGTACACGTTCACCGCCAGCACCCTGGACGTGGCGCAGTTGCAGGCCTATCCGATCGGCGCCCGGATCTGATCCGCCCGGGCGGACGGCCGGGTGAGCGTGCGGTTCGGCTCAGGCGTGGTCGGGGAACCAGAGCGCGATCTCGCGCGCTGCCGACTCCGCCGAGTCCGAGCCGTGCACCAGGTTCTCCCGGTTGGACAGCGAGTGGTCGCCGCGGATCGTGCCCGGCGCCGCCTTACGTCCGTCGGTGGCCCCGTTGAGCGCCCGGACCACCTCGATCGCCTGGTCGCCCTCGACGATCAGGGCGATCGACGGTCCGGAGGTGACGAAGGTGCGCAGCGGCGGGTAGAAGTCCCGGTCGACGTGTTCGGCGTAGTGCTGGTCGGCCAGTTCGCCGCTCACCTGCCGCAACTCGAGGGCCACGATGCTCAGCCCCTTGGCCTCGAACCGGGACAGGACGGCGCCGACCAGTCCGCGGCGGACCGTGTCGGGCTTGAGCAGGACGAAAGAACGCTCGGTCATGGCTGCACCCTAGCGACCGCCGGCGAAGGGCAGATCTTGTCGCCCACTGTTCAACTGCGCGTCACCGTCGCTGCCGCTCTCCCGGGGTTTGCTCCCGACATACTGCAGACGAGGGGCAGGAATTGCCCTAATGTCTAGGCAACGTGTCAGGGACTCACCTGACCGGATCGGGAGCAGCCATGCGACGACGCACCTTTCTGGCCGGAGCCGTCTCCGCGGCCGCCGGCACCGCCGGGCTGACCGGATGCGCCGGTAACGGCGCCGTCTCCAGCTCGGACCCCAACACGCTGAACGTCTACGCCAACGGCGACACCAACGTCCAGGACCTGTGGTCCAAGACCCTGATCCCCGGCTTCCAGGCCGCGAACAGCGGCGTCACCATCAACCTGCAGTTCGATCTGCACGGCGACAACTCCTCCCAGGTCCTGGCCAAACTCAGCGCCGCGACCCAGCAGCAGAAGGATCCCGGCCTGGATCTGGTCGAGGCGCTGGCCAACGACGCCGGCGAGGCCGGCCTGCTGGTCGACCCGCAGGGCAAGATGGCGAACCTGAGCGCGATCGACTCCTCGGTGATGGCCTCGGCCTCGCCGGGCGCGATCCCCTATCGGGCCTCGTCGGTGCTGTTGGCCTACACCCCGCAGGTCACCGATCCGCCGACCACGCTGGACGAACTCCTGGCCTGGATCAAGGCCCACCCGGGCAAGTTCGCCTACAACCCGCCGAAGAGCGGCGGATCCGGGGGCGCGTTCGTCACCACCGTGCTGGACAAGTACGTTCCGGCCGCGGCCCGGGAGAAGATGACCTCGGGCTACCACAAGGATCTGGAGTCCTACTGGGACAAGGGATGGTCGACCCTCGCCGGTCTGAACCCCTACGTCTACCAGAAGGGCGTCTACCCCAACGGCAACAACGGCACCCTGGCGCTGCTGCAGAGCGGTCAGATCTGGATGGCCCCGGTCTGGTCGGATCAGTTCCTCAGCGGCCAGCAGTCCGGTCTGGTGCCCGAGAACGCGAAGGGTGCCCAGATCTCGAACCCCAGCTTCACCGGTGGGGCGACCACGATCGGGGTGACCAAGGCGTCCTCGAAGCAGGATCTGGCCTTCCGGCTGGCGAACTGGGTCCTGGAGCCGGCGCAGCAGGCCTCGATCGCCGAGAAGATCCAGGGTTACCCGGTGATCAGCCTGAGTGCGCTGCCGACCTCGGTGCAGAACGAGTTCAAGTCGGCCGACCCGGGTCAGCTGCGGCCGAACTACAACTCCGACATGAACAACGACCTGAACAGCCTGTGGGACGCGAAAGTGCCCGGCCACTGATGTCGGGCCGCTCGTGAGGAGACGTCCCGGCCTGGGCCTGCTGATGGCCTCTCCGCCGTTGATCCTGGTGCTGGTCTTCGTCTGCTTCCCGATCGGGGTCGCGGTCGCCTACAGCCTCGGTCACGTCGGCGGCCTGAACACCACCATCGCCACCATCGCCCGCGGCCAGCACAGCGTGGACGCCTGGTACGAGATGACCGGCGGCGCCTACGCCGACGTCTTCTCCGACAGCCGGTTCATCCGCGATCTCGGCGTCACCGTGGCCATGTGCCTGATCTCGACCGCGGTGGTGATCGTGCTGGCCTGGGTGATCGCGCTCTACCTGCGGGTCTCCGGCGGCCGGGTCGCGAAGGTGCTGTCGGCCCTCGCCGTGGTGCCGATGTTCATTCCGGTGGTGATCGCCTCCTGGGCCATCCTCACCTTCTACGCCGCGGACGGGTTCGTCCGCTCGATCGCTGCCCAGGTAGGGCTTTCGGCACCGATCTGGGGTTACACCCTGACCTGCATCGCGCTCGGTCTGGTCTGGACCCACCTGCCGTTCGCCACGCTGATGGTGACCTCCGGGGTGCAGGGGGTGCCCGACTCGCTGATCGAGGCGGCCGCCGACTCCGGTGCCGGCTTCTTCACCATCGTCCGCACGGTGATCGCGCCGATGACGCTGGTGCCCACGGTGATCGCGGCGACGTTCACCGCGATCGGCACCCTCGGCTCGTTCACCGTGCCCTACTTCACCGGCCCGAACGCCCCGAACATGCTCGGAGTCGACATGGTGAGCTACTTCCAGAACTTCAACCGACCGCAGCAGTCGGTGGTGATGGCGGTGGTGGTGTTCGTGATCGCCGCCGGCTTCGGCGCCTTCTACGTCTGGGCGAACTTCCGCTCCGCCCAGGATTCGGGGCGGGTCTGATGACCACGACCCGGGTCCCGGTGGCCTCCCGCCCACGAGTGTCGGCCCGATCTGAGGAAGGGACCGCGGCGCGGCCGCGGCGGAGATCGTCCACGGCCCCCCGTCCACCGGCGCTGACGGCCGGTCGCGGCATCAAGGCGGTGCTGACGGCGATCCTGCTGATCGCACTGGTCCTGTTCGTCGTCGGACCCCTGGCCTGGTTGGCGATCCGGGCCTTCGCCACCGACTGGACCTATCCGAATCTGCTGCCCGACGGCTGGACGCTGCACTGGTGGCGTGAGGTGTTCGCCGACAACCGCCTCTCCTCGGCGATCGGGCTGAGCCTGGCCTTCGCCTTCACCACCCTGGGTGTCTCCAGCGTGTTCTGCCTGCCGGCCGCCTACGCGTTCGCCCGTTTCGACTTCCCCGGCCGGCGGTTCTTCCTGATCGGGCTGTTCGCCACCAACGCCTTCCCCAAGACGGGTCTGTTCGTGGCGCTGGCCTCGTTGTTCTACGCCCTCAACCTGATGACCACCTTCACCGGGGTGGTGATCGTCCACGTCCTGGGCACCGTGGTGTTCATGACCTGGATCCCGGCGGCCGCGTTCGCCTCCGTCCCCCGCAGCCTGGAGGAGGCGGCCCAGGACTCCGGCGCCGGCAAGCTCCGGGTCTTCCTCACGGTGACCGCGCCGATGGCGTTGCCCGGCATCCTGGTCGCCCTGATCATGTCGTTCCTGGCCTCCTTCGACGAGGCCCAGGGCACCTACCTGGTCGGGGCCCCGGTCTTCTACACGATGCCGACCGAGATGTACTCGCTGGTGCTGAACTATCCGCGCCAGGTCGCGGCCGTCTTCTCTGTCCTGCTGTCGATTCCGTCGGTCACACTGCTGCTGCTGGTCCGCAAGCACGTGATGGGCGGGCAACTGGCCGAAGGGTTCCAGATCCGATGACCACCGCAGCCACGACCACACGTCGACCAATCCGGCGACGGACCCGTCGACCGCGGGCCTGCGGTTGCGCGGGATCGGTAAGGAACTCGGTGGCCGGACGATCATCGAGAACCTCGATCTGGAGGTGGCGAAGGGCGAGCTGGTCTGTCTGCTCGGCCCGAGCGGCTGCGGCAAGACCACCACGCTGCGGATGATCGCGGGCTTCCTGACCCCCGACGCCGGCCGGGTCACCATCGACGACGTCGACGTCACCACCCTGCGTCCCGAGCGGCGACCGACCGCGATGGTGTTCCAGAGCTACGCGTTGTGGCCGCACATGAGCGTCTTCGACAACGTCGCCTATCCGTTGAAACTGCAGAAACTGCCCAGGGCCGACATCAGCCGGCAGGTCGGCGAGATGCTCGAACTGGTCAATCTGACCCACCACACCCGAAGCAGGCCGGCGCGGATCTCGGGCGGTGAGCAACAGCGGGTCGCGTTGGCCCGGGCCCTGGTGCAGCGGCCGGCGGTGCTGCTGCTGGACGAACCGTTGAGCAACCTGGACGCGAAGCTGCGGGTGCGGGTCCGCGAGGACATCCGCGAGATCCAGCAGCGGCTGGGCATCACCACCGTCGTGGTCACCCACGATCAGGACGAGGCCCTGAGCATCTCCGACCGGGTCGCGGTGATGAACGCCGGCCGGATCGAGCAGTACAGCCCGCCGGTCCAGATCTACCGCGAGCCGGCGACCCGGTTCGTCGGCGGTTTCGTCGGCACCATGAACACGCTCGAGGGCCGGTTGAGCCGCACCGGCGACCAGCTGAGCGCCACCCTGACCGACGGGGTGAGGGTGCCGGTCGAGCGGGCCAGCACGAGCGAGGAGTTCACCGGCACCCTGGGCGTCCGGCCCGAGGACGTACGGGTCCGCCGGGACGGTAGTGGAGCCCCGGCCAGGGTGACCAAGATCATCCCGCGCGGGCACTTCACCGAGGTCGTGCTGGCCCTGGGTGAGCGAGCCTCCGGTCATCGACGTAGGCGCATCGACAGTCCGGGCGCATCGACAGCGGGCGCATCGACAGCGGGTGGGCCGGCGACCGAACTCCGCGCCTATCTCGACCACGACGGCCCCCAGGGGGCCCTGGACGACACCCTGGCCGTCGACGACGTGGTCCGGCTGACCTGGCGCCTGGTGCTGGCCTATGCGGGCGACGCCCTGGTGCAGTCGTGAGCCGGCGGATCAGCCGCGACCAGCCGGTGCGCTCGGTGGCCCATCGGGGCGCCTGGCAGGACAACCGGGAGAACACCCTGCCCGCGGTCGCCGCCGCGATCCGGGCCGGGGCCGATGTGGTGGAGATCGACGTCAAGACCTGCGCCGGCGGCGAGGTGGTGCTGGTGCACGACGACACCCTGCAGCGGCTCTGGAACGATCCGCGCGCGGTCACCGACTGCAGCTACGCCGAGCTCAGCGCACTGCCGGGCCCGTTCCGGATTCCGACCCTGGAGGCCGTCCTGGCGCTGATCGGCGGCACCGGCACCGCGGTGATGATCGACCTGGACGCCGAGCGGTGGGCCACGCCGGCCCTCGAGGCGGTACAGCGCGCGATCTCGGCCGGCGTCGTCACCGGTGACGAGGTGGTCTGGTGCGGCCGGACCTCAGCCCTGCAACGGATCCGGGACGCCGACGTCGCGGCTCGGATCGTCCTGTCCTGGGACGAACGGGACGGCGACGGCGCCATGCCACCGGATGAACATCTGGCCTCGCTGCGGCCGGAGGCGGTGAATCCGCACTGGCCGATGATCGGTCCGGACACGATCGCCTGGGCCGGGGAACGCGAGCTGCCGCTCTGCTGCTGGACGGTCGACGACGAGCAGCAGATGCGGCACGTTGATCGACCTCGGGGTGCGGGCCATGATCTCCAACCGGATCGAGTTGCTGGTCGCCGTGCTGGCCACCACCACATCGCCGTCCGGTAAGGAATCCCGGGAGGACCAGTGGTGACCGATCTGCCCGAACCGGCCGAACTGGACCGCTGGCTCGACGTGGCGCGCCGGGCCGCCGAGCAGGCTGTCGCGATCACCCGGGAGACCCCGTTGGGCTCGATCTCGACCAAGAAACACCAGGCCGACGTGGTGACCCAGGTCGACACCCGGGTCGAGCGGGCCGTCCGCGACCTGATCGCCGAGCGGCTGCCCGATCACACGGTGGTCGGCGAGGAGTTCGGCGGCGAGCCGGACGGCGGTCCCACCTGGTACTGCGACCCCGTCGACGGCACCACCAATCTGGCCGCCGGGTTGCCGTGGACGTCGTTCTCGCTGTCGCTGGCCATCGGTCGGCAACCGGTGATCGGGGTCGTCGCCGACCCGTGGCGCAACGAGCTGATGGAGGCGGCGATCGGCCGGGGCACCCTGATCGGCGGGGAGACACCCCACCTCGGCCCGGAACGGGATGCGCTGGCCGGCAACGTGGTGCTGACCGAATGGGCGGCTCACGTTCCCTACGCCGGGATGCTCGGGTTGTTGGCCGGCCTGTCGGAGCGGCACTGCACGTCCCGGGTGATGGGTTCGGGCACGCTGACCCTGGCCCACGTCGCGGCCGGCCGCGGCACCGGGGCGGAGATCGGTGAATTCCATCCCGAGGATCATCTGGCCGCCTGCCTGTTGGCCCACGAGGCCGGCCTGGCCGTCTGGGATCAGAGCGGCCACCAGCAGCCGTTCCCCACCTCCGGCGGGATCATGGTCGCCCGGAAGGCCGTGGCTGAGGAGCTGTTCGAGTTGTGCCGAACGGCGATATCGGATGGCGCCGGCGAACCCGGCTGGGATTGACTGAGGTCGTGAGTTCTACCGCACCGCATCTGGCCCAGCCGAGGATCGTCACCACCACCGAGCACGACGAGGCGTTCGTCCGCGCCTATTCCCGCGGTTTCTACGAGCCGTACCGGCCGGAGATCTTCGAGCTGGACGCACCGCTGGTGCAGCCGGACCGGATGTTCGGCCACCAGGTGGACGGTCGCTGGGTCTCGACCTGCGGCTCGTTCCCGCGGGTGCTGACCACGCCCGGCGGTTCCGTCCCGGTCGGCGCGGTGACGGTGGTGACGGTCAGCCCGGGCTATCGCCGGCGTGGCCTGCTGCGCGAGATGATGGCCCACCAGTTGGCCGATCTGCGCCGCCGGGACGAGCCGGTGGCGCTGTTGTGGGCCTCGGAGTCGTTGATCTACGGCCGGTTCGGCTACGGCCGGACCACCTCCCGGCTGAGCCTGTCGGGACGGACCCGGGCGACCGGCTATCTGCCGGGCGTCGACGTCGGCACCGGCTCCTGCGGGGAGGTCGAACAGGCCGACTACCTGACCACCGCGAAGGCGCTGCACGAGGCGTGGCTGCCCGATCGTCCGGGTGCGTTGAGCCGGAACGAGACCTGGTGGAGCTACACCGTCTACGACGCCGAGCACATCCGGCACGGCGCCGGCGAGCGGCGTTACGTCCTGCACTTCGACGCCGACGGCACGCCCGACGGCTACGCCGGCTTCCGGGTCAAGGAAGAGAGCGAGATCACCGACGAGGGCGGCGAGGTGATCATCGGCGAACTGGACGCCGCGGATCCGCGGGCCTACGCCTCCCTGTGGCGCTGGCTGCTCGACCTGGATCTGGTGCGCGCCTTCAGCCGGCGTCACGCACCGACCGACGAACCGCTGCGGCAGCTGGTGGCCGACCAGCGGGCGGTCAAGTCCGAACTGGCCGACGCGACCTACGCGCGGATCCTGGACGTGGAGCGGGCGTTGTCCGCCCGTCGCTACGCCGCCGACCTCGACGTGGTGATCGAGCTGGCCGATCCGTTCCTGCCCGACCTGGCCGGGCGCTACCGGTTGCAACTCGGCCCTGACGGGGCCGAGGTGAGCCGGACCGACGCCGGCGCCGATCTGGCCCTGACCGCCACCCAGCTCGGGGCGATCTACCTCGGCGGGACGCCGCTCACCGATCTGCACCGGGCCGGTCTCGTCACCGAGCTGACCGCCGGGTCGGTGCTGGCGACCTCGGCCGCGTTCGCCGCCCCACGCGCCCCGTGGTGCCCGGACTTCTTCTGATCCCGAGGGTCGCTCGCTGAGCCCGAAAGCCCGGTCTCAGCGCTTGCCGAGCGCTTTGGCCTCCCGCGACGCCGAGCGCGAACCGAACAGGTCGCCGCCCCGCAGCCGGGCACTGGCCAGATCCTCCAGGGCCGAGCGCAACTGCGCCGTCCAGGCCTCCGGATCGTTGCCGGCCCGGGCGCGCAACAACTCGACCAGCGTCTCCAGCCGGGCTCGGGCACCGCGTCGGTCCCCTGCCGCCCGGGCCTGCTGCCACGCCTGTCGAGCGACCTCCAGCTCGTCGGGCTGTGCCGGTTCGGGCTCTCCGGGTTCGGACTGTGCCGGTTCGGGCTGCGCGGGTTCGGACTGCGCGAGTTCGGGCTGTGCCGGTTCGGGCTCTCCGGGTTCGGGCTGCGCCGGTTCGGGCTGCGCGGGTTCGAGCTGTGCCGGTTCGGGCTGTGCCGGTTCGGGCCGTGCCGGTTCGGGCCGTGCCGGTTCGGGCCGTGCCGGTTCGGGCTGCGCGGGTGCGGGCTGGGGACGCTCGGGCTCGGGCTGGAGTTCAGGCGGGGCGGACTCCGGCTCGGGGCGCTGGGGATCGAGTTCCAGTTGCAGCCGTTCGATCTCCCGAGCCTCGGCCGGACCGGGACCGCTGACCCGCAACTCGTCGATCCGGTCCTCGATCTCGGCCCGGCGGGCGGCTCGGCGAACGGTCTCCCGCTCTTCCAGCTCGCGGGCGTGCTCGGCCAGCCGCTCTTCGCGTCGACGCTTGCGTTCGGCCTGCTCGGCCTCCTCTGCGGCGACCCGGACAGCAGCCTCCCGGCGGGCGACCTCCGCCGCCGCCTGCGCCTGCGTCGCCTCCCGTTCGGCCGCGACCCGTGCCGCCTCCTGCGCCTCGGCCCGGCGTCGATCGGCTTCGGCCGCCGCCGCAGCGGCCGCCTGGGTCTCGATCCGGTGGGCCTCGGCCCGCGCGGCCGCCAACGCCTCGTCCGACTGATCGTCGAGCGGCGGCGCGGCCACCACCTCCGAGGGGCCGTAGCCGACCTCGGCCGGCAGCGGCGCCCAGCCGACCGGACGCGCGCCGAACGGCACCACCCCCCGGGCCAGTGCTCGCACGGTCGCCGCAGCCTCGGGTCCGGTACCGCCGCCGGCCTGCTGTGCCAGCTCAGCGGCCTGACTCTCCATCGCCTGCGCAGCCTCGGCGTCGCCGCCGGCCCGGACCGCGCCGGCCAGCGCCCGCAGCGCGGTCGCACTGGCCGCCGCCGAAGCGTCAGCGCCCTCGGTCAGGCTGCTCCCCATCGAATGGACCACGTCCTCGGCCCGGCCGAGCGCGGTGAACACCTCGGTCCGGGTGGCGTCGGCCAGCAGCCGGACGCCGACCGGACAGGCCGGGTCCTCGGCCAGGGTGACCGCCTCGTCGGCGGCCTGGCGTGCCTCGTCCAGCCGGTCGTCGCGGCGCAACTGATCGGCCAGATCGGTCAGCGCGGCGACCAGCTCGATCCGTGCCGGCTGGTGCCGCTTGACCAGAGCCCGCAGCGCCGCGATCAGCTCCCGCCGGGTGACCAGGGCCAGTTCGTCCTCACCCACCTGAGCCAGCCGGTCGGCCAGATCGCGGTAGAGCCCGAACAGCGGCTCGGCCAGCCGTTCGATCAACGCGGGCGGATACCGTCCGGGCTGAGCCAGCCGACCGTCCACCCAGGCGTCGTAGCCGGTGCGGGCCCGGCGGACGAAGGCGACCGCGTCGGAGGCCAGTCCGCCGGCCCACCGGCAGTCCGAGGCGAGCCGGTCCGCGTCCACTCCGAGCAGGCCGTACCGGGCCCGGTCGGCGTCGGTACGCAACCCGGACCCGTCCAACCGGGTGAGCAGCGCGTCGGCGTAGGCGTTGGCCGGGCTGAGTGCGCCGCCGGCCACCGCGGCCCGCGCCGAACTGCCCAACGACCAGCCCACACTCAGCGGATCGAGCTCGGGCCGGACGTCGACCGCGGCGATCTGGCGGCGCAACTCGGTCCAGGATTCGACACTGCGCCCGGCCGCCTCCGGCAGGTTCAACCCGGCCTGGACGGCGGCCAGTTGGGTCATCGCCCGGGCGCACCGGGTGGCGTCCTCGATCCGGGTGTAGGGCCCGACCGGTCCGCTGGCCAACATCACCTCGACCGCGAGTTTCAAGCCCTCCTGGGCGTCCGCAGCGGCCGCGCGGTAGAGATGGCCGAGCAGGCGCTGGTCGTTCAGCTCCAGCAGCGCCTCCACCAACTCGCCCCGCCGGGACGCGTCCGAGCTGGTCCAGCCGCGCAGCCGTTGGACGGCCGAGGTCAGAATCTTGAGCCGCTGGCCGAACGGGTCCTGGGAGACCTTCTGGCTCACGACGTGCCGGCCGGCGGCTCGGCCCCCGGAGACGCCCCCGGAGACGCCCCCGAAGACTTGGTGCCTGCGGGCTTGGCGCCCGGCGGCTGTGCGGCGTAGTCGACCTGGCCGCTCTCGAGTCGCCGGCCGAGGACGTAGGTGAGGGCGTAGAGGCCGAGGAACATCACCCCGACCACGAACATCAGCGGGGTCAACAGGCCGAGGGCGATACCGGCCAGCTGGGTGATCCAGCCGAGCAGGTAGCCGGCCGGGCCGCGCATCAGCGCCGCGCTGATCAGGCAGAGCAGCACCACCGCCCCGCCGGCCAGCGCCGCCGTCGAACCGGGCACGTCGGAGATCTTGATCATCACCGGCACGGCGAGCGCGAACGCGATCAACTCCAGCAGGACGACCGCCATCACCACCTTGCCCATCGGGTTGCCCCGCTCGAGCGTGCCGATCACGGCCTGAGCCCCGCCCACGCGGCCGGCCGCATTCTCGGATCCGCCTCAGGCATCGTCGTCCCGCTTCTCCAGCGCACGGTCGATGATCGACTCCTCCTCCGGCGTCAACGTCACCTGGACGTCGTCGGAGTCGTCGAACTGGGTGCCGTACTCCGGCCCGAAACTCAGATCCTTGTCCTCGTCGTCGGCGTTCTGGTCGCCGTCGTCATCGTGGTCGTCGTCATCCTGATCGTCGTCGAGTTCGTCGTCGTAGCTGTCGCCGTAGCCGGCGTCGAAGGCGTCCACCCCGTTGAAGTCCTCGCCGTAGGCGTCCGAGCCCGAGCTCGGCTCGTCCTCGTCGTCCTCGACCGCCTGCGGTTCGCCGTCGCCGGCCCGGACCAGCAACGTGCGCGCCTCGCCGACGGCCACCACGGAACCGGTGATCAGCACGCCGGCCGATCCGGCTGTGTCCTGCTCGGCCGTGGCCACCGCCCGTTCGATCGCGTCGTCCAGCCGCGGCACGACCTGCACCCGGTCGGCCCCGAAGATGCCCTCGGCCAGTTCGCCGAGCTCAGCCGCCGGCATGCCGCGGTCGGTGGAGGCGACCTGGGTGAGGACGATCTGGTTCATCAGCGGCTCGTAGCTGCGCAGCAGCCCGTCGACGTCCTTGTCGGCCATGATCGCCACCACCCCGATCAGCGGTGAGAACGAGAACGACTCGTCGATCGCGGCCGCGGCGGCGCGGGCCCCGTGCGGGTTGTGGGCCGCGTCCAGCAGCACCGTCGGGGAGCGCCGGACGATCTCCAGCCGGCCCGGCACCTTGACCCCGGCGAAGCCCTCGCGGACCAGATCGGGGTTGATCGCCTTCATCCCCAGGAAGGCCTCGGCCGCGGCCAGCGCGACGGCCGCGTTCTCGGCCTGGTGGGCCCCGAACAAGGGCAGGAACACGTCCTCCACCGGGCCCTCGGATCCGTTCAGCCGCAGCAGTTGTCCGCCGATGGCGACCCGGCGGTCCAGGACGCCGAACTCGATCCCCTCGCGGTGGACGAGCGCACCGACCTCGGCGCAACGGGCCAGCAGGACGGCGGCAGCCTCGGCCGGCTGCCCGGCCAGCACGGCGTTCGCCCCGGCCTTGATGATGCCGGCCTTCTCGGTGGCGATCTCGGTCACCGTGTCGCCCAGCAGGTGGGTGTGGTCGAGATCGATCGGGGTGATCACCGCGACGCCGGCGTCGGCGACGTTGGTGGCGTCCCAGGTGCCGCCCAGCCCGACCTCGATCACCGCGACGTCGACGGGTGCATCGGCGAACGCGGCGAACGCCATCGCGGTGACGATCTCGAAGAAGGTCATCGCGACCCCGTCGATCGCCTGTTCGTCGACCAGCCGGACGTAGGGCTCGAGTTCGTCCCAGGTCTCGGCGAACCGCTCCCGGCTGATCGGGACGCCGTCGATCTCGATCCGCTCGGTGACGTCCATCAGGTGCGGACTGCTGAACCGCCCGGTCCGCAGGCCGGCGGCCCGCAGCACCGACTCGATCATCGCGCCGGTGCTGCCCTTGCCGTTGGTGCCGGTCAGGTGGATCACCGGGTAGCTGCGCTGCGGGTCGCCGAGCAGTTCGCAGAGCGCGGCGATCCGGCCCAGGCTGGGCGCCACCCGGTGCTCGGGCCAGCGCTTGGTCAGCCGGGCCACCAGCTCGGCGTGGGCCGCATCGCCGGCCCGATCGGTGGTGGATGCGGGGTCGGCGATGAGGTCGGCGAAGGAGCCGTGGTCCGGGGCAGCAGATGAAGTCGACATGACCGGTCGAGTCTAGTGGCGAGCCCGCTTCCCGCGACCCGGTCGTGAGTCTCTGGCAGGCTGAAGCGGTGACCGAGCCCGCCGCCCTGACCCGGGCCGACACCGTCCGGCTCGCCGGCTCGGCGCGCCGCCAGGACGTCCTGGACGAGCGGATCGTCGAGTGCCGGGCCTGTCCGCGGCTGGTCGACTGGCGCGAGCAGGTGGCCCGGGAGAAGCGGCGCGCCTACGCCGACCAGACCTACTGGGGACGTCCGGTCCCCGGCTCCGGCCCGGCGGCCCCCTCGGTGCTGATCGTCGGGCTGGCCCCGTCGGCGCACGGGGCGAACCGGACCGGGCGCAACTTCACCGGCGACCGCTCCGCCGACGTCCTCTACGCCGCGCTGTACCGGACCGGTCTGGCCACCGCGCCGATCTCGGTGTCCCGCGACGACGGTACCGAGTTGATCGACACCCGGATGGTGCCGGCGGTCCGGTGTGCACCACCGGCCAACCAGCCGACCGCCACCGAACGGGACACCTGCCGGCCGTGGCTGCGACGAGAACTCGAGTTCGACTGGCCGGGCCTGCGGACGATCGTGGTGCTGGGCGGCTTCGGTTGGCAGGCCCTCTGGCCGGCCCTGGCCGAACTGACCACCGTCCCCGACCCGATCCCCAAGTTCGGTCACGGGGTGGCGGTCGAACTGCCGGAGGACAAGCTGGTGCTCGGCTGCTTCCACGTCAGCCCGCAGAACGTGAACACCCGCCGGCTGACCCCGGCCATGCTGGACGAGGTGTTGGCCACCGCGCGACGCCGGGGTGAGCGCTGAACCCGGCGTGCGAATAAGGGGCGGAACCGACCGACCGCGGTTCCGTAGACTGCCGGACATGACGATCACCGATCCCGGCCCACGACCCGACGCGCCCACCACCGGTGCGTCCGTCGTACCGGATCGACCCGTGCTGGAGGGCCTGGAGGCGAAGTGGGGTGCCCGCTGGGAGAGTGAGGCCACCTACGCCTACGTCCGTCCCGAGCGCCGTGAGCAGACGTTCAGCATCGACACCCCGCCGCCCACGGTGTCCGGGTCGCTGCACGTGGGCCACGTGTTCTCCTACACCCACACGGATCTGATCGCGCGCTACCAGCGGATGCAGGGCAAGCACGTGTTCTATCCGATCGGCTGGGACGACAACGGCCTGCCCACCGAGCGCCGGGTGCAGAACTTCTACGGCGTCCGCTGCGACCCGTCGATCCCCTACGACCCGGACTTCACCCCGCCGGAGAAGCCGGACCCGAAGCGGCAGCTGCCGATCAGCCGTCGCAACTTCGTCGACCTGTGCCACCAACTGACCCAGGTGGACGAGAAGGTGTTCGAGGATCTGTGGCGCACGGTCGGCCTGAGCGTGGACTGGTCCAACCTCTACACCACGATCTCCGACGACGTGCAATCCGTGGCTCAGAAGGCGTTCCTGCGCAACGTGTCCCGCGGCGAGGCCTATCTGTCCGAGGCCCCGACGATGTGGGACACGACCTTCCAGACCGCCGTGGCCCAGGCCGAACTCGAGGCCCGGGACTATCCCGGCGCCTACCACCGGGTCGCCTTCCATCCGACCGGTCCGGCGGCCGACGGACCGGTGTTCATCGAGACCACCCGGCCGGAACTGATCGCCTCCTGCGTGGCGCTGATCGCCCATCCCGAGGACGAGCGTTACGCCCGTCTGTTCGGGACGACCGTGACCAGCCCGGTGTTCGGCGTCGAGTTGCCGGTGCACCCGCACCCCGCAGCCGAACCGGACAAGGGATCCGGGCTGGTGATGTGCTGCACGTTCGGCGACCTGACCGACGTGACCTGGTGGCGCGAACTGCAACTGCCGGCCCGGGTGATCATCGGCCGGGACGGACGCATCCTGCGCGAGACCCCGGAGTGGATCCCTGCCCAGGCAGGGGATTCCTACCAGCAGCTGGCCGGCAAGACCACGTTCAGCGCGCGCGAGGCGATGGTGTCGATGCTGCGCGAGAGCGGTGATCTCGACGGCGAACCCAAGCCGACGCAGCGGATGGCGAACTTCTATGAGAAGGGCGACAAGCCGCTGGAGATCGTCTCCACCCGGCAGTGGTATCTCCGCAACGGCGGCCGGGACTCCTCGCTCAAGCAGCAGTTCCTTCGCCAGGGCGAGAAACTGGCCTGGGTGCCGCCGCACATGAAGCACCGCTACGACAACTGGGTGGGCGGACTGAACGGCGACTGGCTGATCAGCCGGCAGCGTTTCTTCGGGGTGCCGTTCCCGGTCTGGTATCCGACCGACGCCGACGGTGAGCCGCGCTACGACGCGCCGATCGCCGCGGCCGAGGACCAGTTGCCGATCGACCCGAGCACCGACTGTCCGCCCGGCTTCACTGAGGAGCAGCGCGGCCGGGCCGACGGCTTCGTCGGCGATCCGGACGTGATGGACACCTGGGCGATCAGCTCGCTCAGCCCCCAGATCGTCTGCGGCTGGGAGCGCGACCCGGAGCTGTTCGCGCTCACCTTCCCGATGGATCTGGCCCCGCAGGCCCACGACATCATCCGGACCTGGCTGTTCTCCCGGGTGGTGCGGGCCTACTTCGAGAACGACTCCCTGCCCTGGGCCCGCGCCTCGATCTCCGGCTTCGTGATGGACCCGGACCGGAAGAAGATGAGCAAGTCCAAGGGCAACGTGGTGGTGCCGACCGAGATCCTCGACTCCTTCGGCGCCGACGCGGTCCGCTGGCGGGCGGCCCGGGCCCGGCCCGGGCTCGACTCCCCCTTCGACGAACGCGAGATGAAGGTCGGCCGGCGGCTGGCCCTGAAGGTGCTGAACGCCAGCAAGTTCGCCCTCGGCTACGGCACCCCCGACCCGACGGCCCGGATCACCGAGCCCGCGGATCTGGCTCTGCTGGCGCAACTGCGGCGGGTGGTGATCGAGGCCACGACCGCCTTCGAGGCCTACGACTACACCACCGCGCTGGACGTGACCGAGCGGTTCTTCTGGTCCTTCTGCGACGACTATCTCGAGCTGGTGAAGGAGCGGGCCTACGGCGCGATGGGCGAGGACGGCGCCGGTTCGGCCCGGGCCACCCTGGCCGCGACGCTGGACGTGGTGCTGCGGCTGTTCGCCCCGATCATGCCGTTCGTCACCGAAGAGGTGTGGTCGTGGTGGAAGACCGGGTCGATCCATCTCTCCGGCTGGCCGACCGAGGCCGAACTGGACGCTCTCGCCACCTCCGGCGCCGGGGATCCTTTGCTGCTGGACGATGTGGCCACCGCGCTGATCGCCATCCGTGGTGCCAAGTCCCAGCACAAGGTGTCGATGAAGACCGAGGTGGAGCGGATCGAGTTCTCCGGCCGCGGCGAGTCGCTGGACCGGCTGCGCTCGGTGGAACGCGACCTCCGTGCGGTCGGCCGGCTGACCGGCGAGGTGCTCTGGGCCGAGTCGGACACCGCCGTCGGGGTCGAACTGCAACTGGCCGGCGCCTGAGCAGGACGAGGTCTCCGGCTGAGCCGGCACCCGCCGCCGGCCCGGCCGGACAGGTGGTCGACCTCTTCGCTCACCGGGTGGAGCGGACCGGGCTCGGCGAGTCGGGGTCCCGGGACGACGAGCCCGACACTAGAGTCGGTCCTCAGATCCTGACGGCCGAAGGAGTGCCGACGATGACCTCGCTCCCCGACCCTGGCGAGGCCGTCGACGCCGATCTGTCCCCGTCCGGCCCGGCCCGATCCGATCTGTCCCAGCCCGACCTCGACCCGTCGTCCGACAGCGGCCGTCCCCTCCACCGGCTCACGCTTCCGGCCGCATCCCTGGGTCTCGCAGGTCTCTTGCTCCCCAGACCTACGGCAGTTCGATCCCTTTCAGCAAGGCGTGCTCGCCTGAGGTGTTGCTGGCCTGGGCGATGAACGACCGTCCGCTGGAGCGGGTGCACGGGGCACCGGTACGGGTCGTCGTGCCCGGTTTCATCGGGGCCCGCAGCGTCAAGTGGATCAGCAGGATCACGGTGCAGCCCGAGCCGTCGGACAACTATTTCCAGGCCACGGCCTACCGGATCATCCCGCCCGAGGCCGACCCCGACACCGCCGGGCCGGACGACGGGATCTCCTTGGGCCCGATCGCCGTCAACGCAGCGATCCTGACGCCCCGACCACATGCCTCCGAGCCGTGCGGTCCGCTCGAGATCGCCGGGTACGCCGTCGCCGGCGGTGAACGACAGGTGGCCCGGGTCGACGTCTCCGCCGACGGCACCACCTGGGTGCAGGCCGAGTTGAGCCGAGCGTCCCGGTGGTCGTGGGTCCGGTGGCGGACGACGCTGGAGCTGACGGCAGGGACGAGAACGCTCCAGGTGCGGGCCTGGGACGACGCCGGCGGTCTCGCTCCCGAATCGGCGGCCGCCCGCTGGAATCCCAAGGGGTACGCCAACACCTCCTGGGACAGCGTCACCATCGACGTCGTCTGAGCCTCGCTTCGAGCGCGGACCACCCCCGGCGCGTCGCGGTCGAGGACGACCCCGCCGACACTACAGTCAGGCATCGATGTGATGACGGCCGAAGGAGAGCCGACGATGACCGCGCTCCCACCATCTGACGAGGCTGTCGCCGCTGATCCCCCGCCCCCCGAAACCGGCCAGGGCGAACCTGCGAATGACAATCGTCCGGTCCACCGGCTCACCTTGTCGGCGCTCGCGCTCGGGGTGTCCGGTGTGCTCTTCATCATCTATCCGGTGCTGCATCCCTACGCCGGTGAGTCGACAGCGGCGGGGCGTCCGCGTTCGCCTCCCCGGCCTGGCTGATCGCCCACCTGTGCGCGATCGTGGGGTTCGTCGGGGTCGGCTTCGGGGTGCTCGGACTCCGGGACGCGTTGGCCGGCTACCGCGGCGGGCGGACGGCCGCGTTCGGGCTGATCGCCTGGTGGGTGGGCGCGGGTCTGTGCCTCACCTACTACGGGGCCGAGGCCTACGGCCTGAACGCACTCGGCCGCTGGGTGGAGCGGACCCGGCAGTTCGGTCTGCTCGGGCTGGCCGACCAGATCCGCAACGAGCCGGTCGCGCTGGTCGTCTTCGCCGTCGGCCTCGGTCTGCTGGCGATCGCCGGCGTGCTGACGGCGATCGCGGTGGCCCGCTCCGGCGCCCTGCCAGGCGGCTCCGGGCTGCTGTTCGCCCTCGGTTTCTGTGCCTTCCTACCGCAGTTCTTCGCCCCGAGCTGGGTCCGTATCCTGCACGGTCTCGTCGTCGGGATCGGCTGCATCGTGCTGGCCCTGCAGCTCCGCCGGCTCGACCGGACCGGCTGAGCGTCCTCCGGCCGGCCCTATCGGCACAGGCGGCTCAATCAGCTCAGCCGGCTCAGCCGGCGACGAGCCGTCGCGCAGCCGCACTGTGCTCGGCGATCAGCGCCGGCAGGTCCAACCCGACCACGGCTCCGTCGAGCACCCGCCACTGCCCGCCGACCATCACCCGGTCGGCCTGGTCGGCTCCGCACAACAGCAGTGCCGCCACCGGGTCATGACTGCCGGAGTAGCGCAGCGCGTCCAGCCGGAACAGCGCCAGATCGGCCTGACGGCCGGGCTCCAGCACCCCCAGGTCGTCCCGACCGAGCGCCCGCGCCGAACCCCGGGTGGCCCAGCCCAGCGCCCGTTCCGGCGTGATCGCCGAGGCCCCGTAGCGCAGCCGCTGCAGATAGAGCGCCTGCCGGACCTCGGTGATCATGTTCGAGCAGTCGTTGGAGGCCGACCCGTCCACCCCGATCCCGACCGGCGACCCCGCCTCCTCCAGCTCGGCCACCCGGGCGATCCCCGAGGCGAGCCTCATGTTCGAGCTCGGGCAGTGCGCCACCGCCGTCCCGGCTGCGCCGAGCCGGGCGATCTCGGCGTCGTCGAAGTGGATGCCGTGACCGAGCCAGGTCCGGTCGGTCAGCCAGCCCACACTCTCCAGGTAGTCGACCGTCCGCAGGCCGAACGTCTGCGCGCAGAACTCCTCCTCGTCGACCGTCTCGGCCAGGTGCGTGTGCAGCCGGACGTCCAGCCGCCCGGCCAGGGTGGCGGTCTCGGCCATCAGCTCGCGGGTGACCGAGAACGGCGAGCAGGGCGCCAGCCCGATCTGGACCATCGCCCCCGGCCCGCGCTGGTGGTAGCGGCCGACCAGCCGCTCGCTGTCGGCGAGGATCGTCTCGGCGCGCTGCACCACCTGACGCGGTGGCAGTCCGCCGTCGTCCTCCCCCAGGCTCATCGACCCGCGGGTCAGGTGCACCCGGGTCCCCACCGCCCGGGCGGCCTCGACCTGGACGTCGATCGCCTCACTCAGGCCGTCGGGGAACAGGTAGTGGTGGTCGGCGGCGGTCGTGCACCCCGAGAGCAACAGCTCGGCCAGCGCGACGGTGGTGGCCAGCTCGAGATCGCGCGGCCGCAGCCTGGCCCAGACCGGATACAGCCGGCGCAGCCAGTCGAACAGCTCGGCGTTCACCACCGGACCCCAGGCCCGGGTCAGGGTCTGGTAGAAGTGGTGATGGGTGTTGATCAGCCCCGGGATCAGGACACAGCCGGACGCGTCCACCACCTCGGTGTAGGGCGTCCGGGGCTCGGCCCCGGCCGGCACCAGTTCGGCCACGGTCGCGCCGGCGACGACCAGCCCACCGCCGGCATCGGCGTCGGTTCCGGTGAAGACGCCGACCGGGTTCCGGATCCACACGCCGTCGACGCCGGAGGACGGACTTCCATGCACCGGGCCGGTGTCCGGGCTGGTCAGCTGCAGGTTGCCGGTCTCGCTCATGATCGTCCACAGCTCCGTTTCGGGTTTTGTCGGTGCGTTCGGGCAGGATTGCGCCCGTGACGAACCGTACTGATCCTTATCCCCGTGGCGTGACTCTGGTGGACGGCGGCGCCAACGTGGCCGTCTACACCGAGAACGCCGACTCGGTGGAATTCTGCCGCTTCGACGACGACGGTCAGGAGCACCGCACCACCCTGAACGAGCGCACCGGTCACACCTTCCACGGCTTCGTCCCGGAGGTGGCGGTCGGCACCCGCTACGGGCTCCGCGTGCACGGCCCGTGGGATCCGGAGGCGGGGCTGCGCTTCAACGCCGAGAAGCTGCTGCTCGACCCCTACGCCACCGCCATCGAGGGCGGGTACGACTACAGCCAGAACCAGAAGCTCTTCGGTCACGACATGATGCATCCGGACAACCTGGACGGCTCCGACTCCGCCGACGCGATGCCGCGCTGCGTGGTCACCGACCCGAACAGCTTCGACTGGGGCGACGACCGGCCGCCGCGGACGCCGCTGGCCGAGACCGTGATCTACGAGACCCACGTCAAGGGCTTCACCCAACTGCGTGAGGACATCGAGGAGTCCCTGCGCGGCACCTACGCCGGGCTGGCCCAGCCGGCGGCGATCCAGCACTTCACCGATCTCGGGGTCACCGCCGTCGAGCTGTTGCCCTGCCACCAGTTCGTCCAGGACTCCCACCTGCTGGAGAAGGACCTGCGCAACTACTGGGGCTACAACTCGATCGGCTTCCTGGCCCCGCACAACGAGTACAGCGCCGGCGGCGACGGTGGCGCTCAGGTCGACGAGTTCAAGGCCCTGGTCAAGGCGCTGCACGCCGCCGGGCTCGAAGTGATCATGGACGTGGTCTACAACCACACCGCCGAGGGCAACCGGATGGGCCCGACGCTGTCGCTGAAGGGGGTGGACAACCCCTCCTACTACCGGCTGGTCGAGAACGACGAGGACTTCTACTTCGACACCACCGGCACCGGCAACAGCCTGAACGTCGGCCACCCGGCTGCGCTCACCCTGATCATGGACTCGCTGCGCTACTGGGTAACCGAGATGCACGTCGACGGCTTCCGCTTCGACCTGGCCACCACCCTCACCCGGCAGGACGGCAGCGCGGACGTGCACAGCGCCTTCCTCACCCTGTGTGCCCAGGATCCGGTGCTGGCCCCGGTCAAGCTGATCGCCGAGCCCTGGGACACCGCGGGTTATCAGGTGGGTGGCTTCCCGGCCGAGTGGTCGGAGTGGAACGGCAAGTTCCGCGACGACGTGCGCGACTACTGGCGCGGCACCGACTCGGTGCTCGGCACCGTCGCCCAGCGGGTGCTGGGCAGCCCCGACGTCTACGAGCCGACCGGGCGCTCACCGTTGTGCAGCATCAACTTCATCACCGCCCACGACGGTTTCACCCTGGCCGACCTGACCGCCTATGACCAGAAGCACAACGCGGCCAACGGTGAGGACAACAACGACGGCGAGAGCGACAACCGCTCGGCCAACAACGGCGCCGAGGGCCCGACCGACAACGAACTGGTCTGCGAGCGCCGCTTCCGGCAGCGACGCAACTTCTTGGCCACACTGCTGCTGTCGGCCGGCGTCCCGATGATCCTGGGCGGGGACGAGTTGGGCCGCACCCAGCAGGGCAACAACAACGCCTACTGCCAGGACAACGAGATCTCCTGGTACGACTGGGAGAACGCCGACGCCGCCCTGCTCGAGTTCACCCGGAAGCTGATCGCCCTGCGCAAGGCCGAGCCGGCGCTGCACCCGACCTGGTACCGGCGCGGCATCGACGACACCAAGGCCCACGACCGGATCGAGATCCTGCGCTCGGACGCCAAGGAGTTCGAATCGGGTGACTGGACGAACTCCAATGCCCGCACGATCACCTTCGTCTTCCACCACGAAGGCTCCGACTCGTTCGCCCTGCTGCTGAACGCGGCCGAGAACGGGGTGGAGTTCACCGTGCCGAAGGCGCCGGGTGAGGAGTGGAAGCTCGAGACCTCCAGCGACGACGAGCAACAGGTCGAGGGCAAGGTGACCACGCTGATCATCCGCGATGTGTCGTTCAGCCTGCTGCGCTCCAAGGCCACGCCGAACGTGCGCCAGTGGGCGCGTGAGCAGGGGTACGACGTGAGCAGCAAGGGGAAGGTGCCGAGGCAGGTGCAGCAGGCGTTCGACGAGGCGCACCGCTGAATCGTGTCTTGCTGAGCACTGAAGGCTGGGTGCTGGGTGCTGGGTGCTGGTTGCGGCGGGCGGGGGCTGGGTACCCCGACCCGGCCGCAACCAGTCTCCCTCGCAGGCTCGGTCGACGGCCAGACCCATCCACGCGGCCGGGTCGGGGTACCCAGCCCCCTCCCTCTTCCTGTTCACCTCACGCCCTGAGGGTGGTCGGCACCGCACTTCGTGCGGAGCGGCGGCCGAGCGAGAACTGGCGAGGTTGCCCGACTGATCGTGCGTCGCCACCTCAGCCGGTCGACAGCTGAGCCGGTTGACAGCTGAGCCGGTCGACAGCTGAATCAGTCGAGAGCTGAGCCGGTCGACAGCTCAGTCGGTCGGGGCCTCCGGATCGGCCTGCACCGGGGCGGGCCCGAGTTCGTCGAGGAGTTGTTGCATCTTGACGTAGGCGCGGTTGCGGTAGGCGATCAGCTCGGGGACGCGGTCGGTGGGGAGGTCGAGGAAGCCGCTACCGGTCTTGGTGCCCAGCTTGCCCTGATCGACCAGCTCGGTCAGCATCCCCGGCGGGGCGAACCGGTCGGGGTAGTCCTGCTGGAGCGAGTCGTAGCAGCCGGCGTAGACGTCCAGGCCGGCCATGTCGGCGATCACGAACGGACCGAAGAACGGCAGCCGGAAGCCGAAGGTGGTGCGGACGATGGTGTCGACGTCCTCGGCGCTGGCCACCCCCTCCTCGACCACCCGGGTGGCCTCGGCGAACAGCGCGTACTGCAGCCGGTTGAGCACGAACCCGGTCTTGTCGACGATCCGGGCGGGCTGCTTGCCGACCTCGTGGACGATGGTCTCGGCCAGCGTGATCGCGGCCTCGGCGGTGGCGGCGTGCGGGATGATCTCGACCCCGGGGATGAAGGGTGCCGGGTTGGAGAAGTGCACGCCGAGGAAGCGCTGCCGCTGCTCGACCTTCTCGGCCAGCCGGCCGATCGAGATGGTGGAGGTGTTGGAGGCGATCACCGCCGAGCTGTTGGCCCGGCTGATCCGCTCCAGCACCGGGTGCTTCAACTCGAGCCGTTCCGGCACCGCCTCCATCACGAACTCGCAACCCTCGACTGCGGCCTCGATCGACTCGGCGGCACTCAGATGACCCTCCAGCCGGACGACCGCATCCTCGGGGAACAACCCGTCCCGGACGAAGGCCGCAGCCTCGGTCAGCAGCCGGGCGTGGTTCTCCCGGCTGACCTTGGCCGAGACGTCGGCCAGGGTGACCTGCGCGCCGGACAGGGCCAGGACCTGGGCGATCCCGCCGCCCATGTAGCCGGAGCCGACGACGGCGACCCGGCGGCCCGAATCGGTGGTCGCTCCGCTTCGCGCCGAGGCCGTAGCGTCCGTGCTCATCGGCCGACCTGCTTCACCTTCGACTCACCGAGGGCGTAACCGTCCCGCTTGGGCAGCACGTGACGACGCAGGTAGTCGCGGTTGCTCGCGGCCACGCTCAGCCCGTCGCCGCCGTAGTGCTCACACATGAAGGCCCCCTGGAAGCCGTGGGCGATGGCGATCCTGACCGCCTCGCGATAGCTGATCACACCGGACTCCATCGGAGCCGGCACCGCCACGTAGATCTCCTTGGCGCGGTCCTCGTCGCGCTGGTAGTTCTTCACGTGCCAGTAGTTCGCGTAGGGCAGGGTCGCCTCGGCCATCACCCGCCAGTCCTCGATCGGACGGTGCAGCCGGACCAGGTTGCCCAGGTCGGGGTTGAGCCCGACGTTGTCCAGCCCGATGTCGGTCACCAGCTTCACCGCGGAGGACGAGCTGCCCAGATAGGTGTCCTCGTACATCTCCAGCGAGACCAGCAGCCCCAGCTCGTCGGCGTGCCGGCCCAGTTCCTGCAGCCGGCTGACCGCCAACGCCCACACCTCCGGGTCGTCGGGGTCGCGGTAACCCTCCACGGTCCAGAACCACAGCTGCTCCTGCTGCGCCGGCGTCAGCGCCTGGTGCAGACCGAACGAGACCACCGAGCAGCCGAGCGCGGCCCCTGCTTCCAGCGTCCGGTGACTGTAGGCCAGGTTGTCCTCGCCGTTCTCGGCGTCGATCACACTGCGCCGGATCGCCGAGATCGCCGGTGCGGCCAGCCCGGCCTCGGCCAGCACGGTCTTGAGTCGGTCCAGCTGATCCGAGCTCAGGTCGCCCGGTCGCAAGCACCCGTCGGTCAGGTCCACCTGGTCGAACCCGGCCTCGGCGATCTCTGCGAACACCCCCGGCCACGCCTCCGGATCCTCGGTGATCGGCGGAAACTGCAACATCGCCGCCGCGATCGGCCAGTCCTCAGCCGTGTAGGCCATCCACACTCCTCAACTCGTCGGACTCCCGATCCTGGCACGCCACCCGACCACCCCGCCGCTCACCCCTGACCGCAGCCGGGACAGGCTGGGAGTGGTGACCACGGACGGCGAAGGGGGGACGCAGCCGAGGGTGACGGACGTTGGCCAGACGAGCCAGGGTCCCGAGCGTGGTCATGCACTGCCCAGGTGAGCTGGCCGCAGATCACTGACGGCAGGACGCGCGGGGCCGGGCAATACGCCCCCCGATGCCGCCAGCCCCACGAAGCGTCAGCCCGCACGAAGTGCGGTGCCGACCACCCACCGTCCGACCCGGGCGATAGGAGGACGGAGGCGAGACCTCTCGCGTGTCCCGGGGGTTGCGAACACCGCCCGGCTCTTCACACGCGCGCGCCGCCAGGCCGGCCGCCAGGGCCGCGCGGAGGAAGTCGCCGGTGGTGTGCCGATAGGTGGGTACCAACCCTGGCTCACCATGCGGACCCATGGACTTCACCACCGAACCGCGGAAGATCAGCTCGGGATGGACGTCGGAGACGATCAGGTGACCGCCCGGCCGCAGCACCCGCCCGAACTCCGCCATCGCGGGCTCGAGCGAGGGCACGTGCGACAGCGCCAACCCGCAGACGACCACGTCGAAGCTGCGGTCCGGACACGGCAGCGCAGCGAGATCCCCGCGTCTCGAAAAGAGCGCCCGGCACCCGACCCCGGGCCACCTCCAGCATCTCGATCGAGGAGTCGACCCCGACGACCCGGTGTCCACGTTCGGCCAGCATCTTCGCAAACCGGCCGGTGCCGCAGGCCGCGTCCAGCGCGTCGCCCGCCGCCAGGGCATCGAGGACCCCGCGCAGGAACGGCTCGTCGAACTCGAACAACCCGTTGGGCTCGTCGTAGCTGCCCGCCCACTGCCGGTACCCGTCGGCCACACTCCCCCGCCCGACCTCGACCCCCGGATGCCCCGCCAACACCGGATCGTCCAGCAGCGCCCGCACCTCGGCCAGTCGGCGTTCGGTGAAGCTCCGGTCGTAATCCCCGGCCCACCCCCGCAGCAGCGCCAGCCCCTCCACCCCGACCAGATAAGCCAACGGATGCTGATAAATACTCACCCACGGAGGCTAGAAGCAACCCCCGCTCCCCGACCACCCGTTTTGCCCAAGCCCTCGCCAAGCTCACGGCACGTCGCAACGATGGATATCCAGGGCGCCGGTCACGCTGACGCCCCCGAGTCAGTTCATGATCACGAGGGCCATGACCACGAGGGCCGGGTGCTGGGGTGTCGACCCGGTCGCGTGGATGGGTCTGGCCGTCGACCGAGCCTGCGAGGGAGACTGGTTGCCCCCGCGCGAGAGGTCTCGCCTCCGCCCGGACGTCCCGGCCCAACCCGCCGAGCAGTCGAGCCGAAGAAACGAGAGCTCAGGCGCTCTTGTCCCGACGCTCCCGCTTGGCGAGTTTCTCCCGCGGCACCAGGGTCGGCAACACGTTGTCGTTCACGACCTCGGCGGTGATGATCACCTGCGCGACGTCCTCGCGGCTGGGCACGTCGTACATCACGTTCAACAGCACCTCTTCGAGGATCGCGCGCAGGCCGCGAGCACCGGTGCCGCGCAGCAGCGCCAGATCGGCGATCGCCTCGATCGCCTCCGGGGTGAACTCGAGCTCGACGCCGTCCAACTCGAACAGCTTCTTGAACTGCCGGGTCAAGGCGTTGCGGGGTTCGACCAGGATCCGGATCAGCGCGTCCCGGTCGAGCGGGCTCACGCTGGAGATCATCGGCAGCCGGCCGATGAACTCCGGGATCAGGCCGAACTTGACCAGGTCCTCGGGCCGGACGTCGCTGAACGGGTCCGCAGCCTCGGGCTTGCGCGATTCGAGGTCGTTGTTGAAGCCCAGCGGACGCTTGCCGACCCGGGCGCCGATGATGTGGTCCAACCCGGCGAACGCACCGCCGACGATGAACAGCACGTTGGTGGTGTCGATCTGGATGAAGTCCTGGTGCGGGTGCTTGCGGCCACCCTGCGGCGGCACACTCGCCGTCGTCCCCTCGAGGATCTTCAGCAGCGCCTGCTGGACACCCTCACCGGAGACGTCGCGGGTGATCGAGGGGTTCTCGCTCTTGCGGGCGATCTTGTCGACCTCGTCGATGTAGATGATCCCGGTCTCGGCCTTCTTCACGTCGAAGTCGGCGGCCTGGATCAGCTTCAACAAGATGTTCTCGACGTCCTCGCCGACGTAACCCGCCTCGGTCAGGGCGGTGGCGTCGGCGATCGCGAACGGCACGTTCAGCATCTTGGCCAGCGTCTGGGCCAGATAGGTCTTGCCGCAGCCGGTCGGGCCCATCAGCAGGATGTTCGACTTGCCCAGCTCGACCCCGTCGTCCTCGGCCCGCCGAGCAGGGTTCGCGGCCTGGGCCTGCACCCGCTTGTAGTGGTTGTAGACGGCCACGGCCAGGGCCCGCTTGGCGCTGTCCTGACCGATCACGTAGCCGTCCAGGAACTGCCGGATCTGCTGCGGCTTGGGCAGCTCTTCGAGCATCCCGACGTCGCCGCCCTCGGAGAACTCTTCCTCGATGATCTCGTTGCAGAGATCGATGCACTCGTCGCAGATGTAGACGCCGGGGCCGGCGATCAGCTTCTTGACCTGCTTCTGGCTCTTACCGCAGAACGAGCACTTCAGGAGATCGCCGCTCTCGCCGATCCGGGCCATCAACTCTCCTTTCAAGAGAGCGCAGGGGTGCACACGCCGTCGTGGTCAGATCCACCACACTAACCCGGGCGTTTCGTCCTGGACAGGATTTTGTCGCCCGGGTTGGTGACTGGTCGTGCCGGTCTTCGCTCAGAGAGCGGCGACCAGCTTCTGCGAGGTCAGCACGTCGTCGATGATCCCGTACTCCTTGGCCTGCTCGGCCGTCAGGTACTTGTCCCGCTCGATGTCGCGGCTCACCTCGTCGGCGGTCTTCCCGGTGTCGGAGGACAGCATGTTCTCCATCAGCTCGCGGATCCGCAGGATCTCCCGGGCCTGGATCTCGATGTCGGAGGACTGACCGTAGCCGCCCTCGGTGGCCGGCTGGTGGATCAGGATCCGGCTGTTCGGCAGCGCCAACCGCTTGCCCTTGGTGCCGGCGGCCAGGATCACCGCGGCGGCCGAGGCCGCCTGGCCCAGGCAGACCGTCCGGACGTCCGGCTTGATGTAGCGCATCGTGTCGTAGATGGCGGTCAGCGCGGTGAAGGAACCACCGGGTGAGTTGATGTAGATCTCGATGTCGCGATCGGCGTCCATCGACTGCAGGCAGAGCAGCTGGGCCATCACGGCGTTGGCGATCTCGTCGCTGATCGGGGTGCCGAGGAAGATGATCCGGTCCTCGAACAGCTTGGTGTAGGGGTCGATCCGGCGCATCCCGTAGGACGTCCGCTCTTCCCACTGCGGGATGTAGTAGTCCATCTGCGGCGCAAACGGCTGGCCCTCGGCGAAGGGCGTGCCGAACGAATTCTTGGTCATGGCTCGCTCTTTCAGGAGTTCGGGGCGTCTTGGGAGTCCGGGATCTGCGCCGCGGAACTGAAGACATGGTCGATGAAGCCGTAGTCGAGGGCCTGTTCGGCGGTGAACCACCGGTCCCGGTCGGAGTCGGCCTCGACCTTCTCCAGCGTCTGGCCGGTGTGCTCGGCGATCAGCGTCTGCATCACGCTCTTGATGTGCAGGCTCTGCTCGGCCTGGATCTTGATGTCGCTGGCCGTGCCGCCGAGACCGCCGGACGGCTGGTGCATCATGATCCGGCTGTGCGGCTGGGCGTAACGCTTGCCCTTGGTGCCGGCGCTGAGCAGGAACTGCCCCATCGAGGCGGCCAGACCCATGGCCACGGTGGCGACGTCGTTGGAGATCCACTTCATCGTGTCGAAGATGGCCATCCCGGAGTCGACCGAGCCACCCGGCGAGTTGATGTAGAGCCAGATGTCCTTGTGCGGGTCTTCTGCGTTCAGCAGCAGCATCTGGGCGCAGATGGCGTTGGAGTTCTCGTCCTTCACCTCGGAGCCCAGGAAGATGATCCGGTTGGCGAGCAGGCTCTGGTAGACGTTGTCGTCCAGGCCGGCGCCGGCGGAGCGGGTCGCCATCCGCGGTGAGAGGGCCGGCGGACGGCCCGGCGAGCTGGTGGTGTGGCTGTCGTCATTCACGTCTGCGAACCTACCGCCCCCCTCCGACATTTCCAGGACTCGGCCCTCACTGTTCGCTGTGGGCGCACGGGTAGATTCCCGTCGTGACCACCCTCTCCGACTTCTCCGCCCTCGCCATCGACGGCACCGAAACTCCGCTCTCGACCTACGCCGGCCAGGTCGTCCTGGTCGTGAACACCGCCTCCCAGTGCGGCTTCACCCCGCAGTACCGGGGTCTGGAGGAGCTGTACCAGACCTACCGGGACGACGGCCTGGTCGTGCTCGGCTTCCCCTGCGACCAGTTCGGCCACCAGGAGCCCGGCTCGGAGGCCGAGATCAAGGACTTCTGCGAGCTGAACTTCGGCGTCACCTTCCCGTTGTTCGGCAAGGTCGAGGTGAACGGCGACGACTCGCACCCGCTGTTCGCCTGGCTGCGGGGGCAGAAGTCCGGTCTGCTGGGCGGCGCGATCAAGTGGAACTTCACCAAGTTCCTGATCGACAAGGACGGCGCGGTGATCGACCGGTACGCCCCCACCACCACCCCGGACAAGATCGGGCCGGACGTGGCGAAGGCGCTGGCCGCCTAGTTCAGGCCCAGTTCAGCCCAGTTCAGGCCCAGTTCAGGCCCAGGTCAGGTGGCGCCGCACGCGTGGCCGCTCACATCGTGACGGCGAGCTGCGCCCGCATGAACAGCCGGGCCTCATGGATCCGGGCCTTGACCGTGCTCAGCGACGTCTCGGTCAGGGTGGCGATCTCCGCGTAACTCAGCGACCCCAGATCGCGCAGGACGAAGGATTCGACCACCGTCGGATGGCTCGCCTCCAGCTGCTCCAGCGCCTCCATCAGATCGAGTCGGGAGCCTGCGATCACGCTGGTGTGACGCGGTTCGGGGCGATCGACCGGCGGCTCGCCCGCCTGTTCGAGCGAACGGCGCTTCAGGTTGCGATAGGTCGACCGGGCACTGTTGGCCGCGATCACCGTCGTCCAGGCCAAGAACGTCCCCTTGGTCGGGTCGTAGGAGCCGAGATGGGTGGCGATGTTCAGCAGGGCGTCCTGAGCGGCCTCCTCGGCGTCACCGTGGTAGAGCAGGAACCGGGTGCAGCGGCGCAGCACCAGCGGCTCGACGCTGCGTAACACCTCGTCCAGGGCCGTCGCGTCGCCCGTGCGGGCCTGGTCGACGCGACGGTCGAGCGCTTCGATCTCGGCTGAATCCACCTGCTCAGACTCTCACGCGGACGCGTTCCTCACCGCAGCGTCGGACTCACCCGGGCATAGACGGCGCAGTCGTTCCGGCCGCCGGACTCGTCGGGCAGGTAGCCGCGGGCGACCCCTTCGAAGGCGAAGCCGGCGTGCTCGAAGGCGCGGCACATGGCCACGTTGTCCAGTCGGGTCGAACCCTGGACGCGGGCCCAGCCGACGTCGAACAGGTGCTCGGTCAGCAGACCGACAGCGGCCCGGCCGATCCCGGCGCCCCGACGGGAGGCGAGCAGCGAGATGCCGAGCTCGCAGACACCGGGTGGGAAACCGAGACGCGGCGCCCGGGCCTGGATGTCGCCGACCGGTTCACCGTCGAACCCGACGGTGAAGAAGCAGATGCCGTCACTCAGCAGGTCGCTCGGCTGCTCGATCCGCGCACGCAACCGGGACCGCCGATCGGCCGGCTCGGGGGTGTCCGCGGGCAACGAGTCGGCGTCGGTCCGGCAGAGGACGTCGAGATCAGCCAGCCGGGGCGTCCGGACGCCGACCCGGCCGGCCCGCAGATCGGTGATCATCTGGTGCCGGCCGGTCGCAGTGTCCGGGCAGAACTCAGCCGGCCTGAACCTCTTCGGTCACACCTTCGACCTCGGCGGCCTCGACCGAACCCTCGGCCTCGACATCGTCCGCGTTGTCGGTGTTGTCGGTGTCGCCGGTCTCCGCACTGTCGACCTCGGCGTTTTCGACCTCCGCGGCCTCGTCCACTGCGTTCGGGTCACGGAGCGAACCGTCGGGCTGCAGGTTGACCAGATCGACCGACTCGCCGTTGCCGTCGGTGACGGTGGCGGCCTCGACGACCATGGCCAGCGCCTTGCCGCGCCGGATCTCGACCATCCACTCGGTCATGTGGTTGTGCTCGACCATGTGCTGAGCGACCTGGTCGGGGCTGACGCCCTCGGCCTGCGCACGGCGGATGACGTGCTGGGTCAGGTCGTTCTGGTCGACACCGATCTCCTGGTCATCAGAGACCTTGTCCAGGATCAGCTGGGCCTTGAGGGCGTCACCGGCCCGCTTGTCGACGTCGGCCCAGAAGGTCTCGGCGTCCTCGGTGTCCTCTTCGCTCTCGGCCAGGTACTGCTCCAGGCTCAGACCGGCCTCGGAGAGCTGGCTCTCGATCTGGCTGTGCCGGTTCGCGATCTCGGCGTTCAGCACACCCTCGGGGACGTCCAGCTCGACCTTGCCGATCAGGTCCTCGAGGACCTTGTCGCGGGCCTCGCTGGCCTGTTCCAGCCGGGCCATGTTGGTCAGCCGGGCGCGGATGTCGTTCTTCATCTCCTCGACGGTGTCGAACTCCGAGGCCAACTGGGCGAAGTCGTCGTCGGCCTCGGGCAGGTCCTGGGTCTGCACCTTCTTGACCGTGACCTCGATGTCGGCTTCCTCGTCCTTGAGCGGACCGCCGACCAGGGTGGAGGTGAAGGTCGCGGACTCGCCCGCGTTCAGGCCGGTGACGGCGGCGTCGAGGCCTTCCAGCATCGAGCCGGAGCCGACCACGTAGGGCAGATCACTGGCGGTGGCGTCGTCGAGCTCTTCGCCGTCCTTGGTGGCCGTCAGGTCGATGGTGAGGTGGTCGCCGTCGTCGACGGCCCGCTCGACCTCGGTCAGGGTGCCGAACCGCTCACGCAGGGCGTCGAGCTGGCCGTCGACCAGCGAGTCCGGGACGTCGAGGGAGTCGACCTCGGCGGCGAGGGTGTCGAAGCCGGGCACCTCGAACTCGGGCCGCACGTCCACCTCGGCGGTGAACTCGATCAGCTCACCGTCCTCGAGCTTGGTGACCTCGACCTCGGGCTGGGCCAGCGGGGTGAGGTTGTTGTCGGTGACGGCCTGGCCGTAGAAGTCGGGCAGCGCGTCGTTGATCGCCTCTTGCAGGATGGCCCCGCGACCGAAGCGCTGGTCGATGATCCGGGCCGGCACCTTGCCCTTGCGGAAACCGGGGATCGTCACCTGCTGGGCGATCTGGCTGTAGGCCTTGTCCATGCTCGGCTTCAGCTCGGCGAACGGGATCTCGACGGTGAGCTTGACCCGGGACGGGCTCAACTGCTCGACGGTGCTGGGCACGCTGCTAACTCCTGATTGCTGTCTCGAACTCGGCTGGTGGGCGGTTCGCACCGGCGACTCGGACCAGTTCGGATCACGGTCGAGCGCCGGGCGATCACGTCCTCAGATGACGTCATACGGCCCCGAAGGCCTGGTCCAGACTACCGACAGGCGCTATCGGGGCCAAACGTGCGATCAGAGCCGAATGCCTCTCGGGCGCTGGTTCACTCCGCCGGCATGAAGACCAGTTCGATGTTGATGTCGTCGGGGTCCTGGATGGACAAGATGACCATGCCGGTGGCCTCCAGGTGCTCGACCTCGCCGTGCACGATCCCGGCCTCGTCCAGCCGCTGCGCTGCCGCACTGAGTTCGGCCTCGGAGCCGACCAGCAGGCTGATGTGGTCCAGGCCGACCCGGGTCGAGTCGAACCGGTCGCCGGCCGCGGCCACCGGACGCAGCCCGAGCAACTGGTCGCCGATGGTGAAGCCGGTCCCGCCGTAGAGCTGGGCGGGGTCCTCGCGGACGCCGGGCTCGTCCACCTTGTCGCTGAAGTCGAAGGCGGTCTCGTCGCCCAACAGGGTCTGATAGAAGGCCTTGGAGCGGTGGATGTCCGTCACCGTCAGTCGGACGTGGTGAATGGCTGTCGGGTTCGCTGCTGGATTCGTCATGAACGACATTCTTGCCCTTCTCCGGCGGCCGCCCTCACCCGGGTCGATCCGCTGTCGGGGCGGTCAGGGCTTCTGCCGACGTGCTTTCAGTCGGCTGAAGATGCCGGCGGTGGCCACGGCATCGCCGACCGAGCCGCCGGTCATCAGACCGACGGCGGCGCCGGTGGATCGCGCGTGACACTGATCGCACAGCACCCGGACCACGGTGCGATTCCCCTCGCCCCGGACGGTCTTGTGGCACTCGTCGCACGTGACGCTCATCCGTTGAGTGTGACACAGAAGAAACGCGATGTCAGGGGTGGTCGGGCGGCGGCTCTGCCGCTGCTGCGGCAAAGGATTGGTCGGCGCAGGCGGGGAGCCCTAGACTCGACCCGCACCGACGAAGCCTCGCCGGTGTCGACGGGGCGTAGCGTAGTGGCTAGCGCGTCTGCTTTGGGAGCAGAAGATCGCAGGTTCGAGTCCTGTCGCCCCGACCGGGCCGGTACGCTCACGGCCGATGCGGGTGTAGCTCAATGGTAGAGCCCCAGCCTTCCAAGCTGGTCATGCCGGTTCGATCCCGGTCACCCGCTCCAGCAGTCGAGCCACCGCGGATGCGATGCACGAGACAACGGCCAGGGTCAGCGTTACCCGGATCGACATCCGCCGCGTATCGATCGAGTGGCGCCCTCGCGATCAGGGAACCGCCATGGAACTACGCCTGCGCAAGGCCATGCCATGTCCCCACCCAACTCAGCACTGCGCGAATCTCCGCTGAAGCGAAATCCTCGGGTGCCGGCGGAGCGGTCGCCACTTCTACGATGAGGCGATGGTGAGGACGTTGCGGAGCAATGGCCCCCGCGGACCTCGTCGCGGTCGGTGGCCCGGTCGGCTCTCGGCTGAGGCCGTGCATCCGCAACGACGCCGGCGCAGCGAGGAGCTTCGTCGCCTCGGCGAACGGGGCGAGTTCGAGCGGCTCTACCAACTGCTGATGCTGCGGGAGTTCGCCGACGAGGCCCGGATGGGCTGGCAGCTGGCGTTCCTGCGGACGTTCGCCGTGCCCCGGATGGCCAGACTGCTGACCGACACCGGTGAGCTGGTCCACGGGACCCGTAAGCGGGCCTACGACACCGGGTTGATCATCTACGAGATCGTCCACGGCGGCTTCGAGTCCCCACGCAGCAAGCAGCTGGTCTCGCTGATCAACCGCTCCCACCGGCCGTGGCCGATCGAGGGCGAAGACCTGACCTACGTCCTGTGCGCCTTCATCGTCACACCGATCCGGCACATCGACCGGTTCGGCTGGCGCCGGACGACGGAGGTCGAGAAACGGTCGGCGGTCGAGTTCTTCGGCCACCTCGGCCGGTTGATGAACATCGCGCGAGTCCCGCAGACGTGGGCCGAGGCGACCGGGTTCTACGACGACTACGAAGCCCGGATGGTCGCACCGAGCGAGGCCAGCGAACAGTTGAGCGAGCGATTGGTCTCGGTGCTGAAGCAGATGCAGCCACGCCCGTTGCGTCCGTTGGCTCCGCTGGTGTTCACCGCACTGTTGGACGACCGGCGGATCTCCCGTGCCCTGCACCGCCGTCCGCTGCCCGGGCTCGCCGTCCGACTTCTCCACGGCGGCGCAGCGGCGCACGCAGCGGTGCGACGGAGACGTTCGCCGTCGGACAAAGGGATCTTCACGCCAGGGCAGGTGGTCGAGGGGGTCTACCCCGCCGGATACGACCTCGGCGACCTGGGACGCCGGTGAGAGGAATCAGGCTCACACCGCGGGCTCAGAGGTGCGGCAGTTCCGGCCCGACCGGGGTCGTCGGCCCGCCGAAGACCGGCGACGGGGCCGGTGCGAGGACCTCGAACACCGCTTCCCATTCGGGCCGGTGCTGCCCGTCGATCTCCACCCGCCAGCGGTAGGAGACGCCAGCCTGCAGGCGGAGTCCGTTCGGGAAGCCGAACAGGATCTGAGAACGGGAGTACATCGAGTCGGTCAGCCTCGCCCCGGCCGGGACACCGGGCAGAGCGGGTGTGACGACCTGAGCCACCGGACGGCCTCCGATCCCCCACCGGATCCGGTGATCGAGACGACCTGGTCCGGGTCGTCGCGACGCAACTCGACGGCCAGCGAGAACGACTGGCCGACGAGGCGGCGAGGCGTCTCGACCAGGGCCACCACGTGCATCGGCGACGTCAACCCGTCCGGTGGTTGCAGCCCGGTCTGGGTGAACGCCGCCCCGATCGCGTTGATCTTGCCGCCGGCATCGACCGCGGCGTAGTCGGCCACGAAGACACAGACCCGGGCCTCGTCGAAGGCGGTCACGACGTCCGGGCCCGTCGCTGCAGCCCGACCGGGACGGGCCGGGTGAAACGACGGATGCCTGTCTCACCGACGCTGTACCGACCCACCTCTGCAGTATGGCGCATCCGATCCGGATGCCTCGCAGCCTTCGCTCGTCGGCTACTCGACGGTGTGAGTAGCGACGGCGGTTCGCTTCTCGACTCGACCAGCCCAGCCTGACCGGCTCACCGAGAGCGGACGACGTCGGACCCGCAGCCCGGCCACCTCGCTGTGCGCGACGACGACCTCGTCCACGCCCGCCACTGTGCTCCGGACCCGATCCGGCTCCTAGACTCACCGGACGTGAAGCAGCCCGCTCAGACCCGCGACGACGAGCAGGGCCGGCCGGAGCCGCCGTTGGGCGCCGACGAGATCGGCACCCTGTGGGGATACATCGAGTTCCTCCGCGCCACCCTGGCCTGGAAGTGCAGCGGTCTGGACGCGGCCGGATTCACCGCGACCGTCGGCCGGTCGTCGATGACGCTGGGCGGGATGCTCAAGCACCTGGCTCTGGTCGAGGACACCTGGTGCACCTACCGGATCGGCCACGCCGACCTGCCCGAGCCGTGGTCGGGCGTCGACTGGGACGCCGATCCGGACTGGGAGTGGCACTCCGCGGCCGAGGACAGCCCCGAGCAGTTGATCACCCTGTGGAGTGAGGCGGTCGAGCGTTCGCGGTCCGTGGTGCAGTCGGTGATCGAGACCGACGAGCACCCCGACGTGCTGGCCCGTCGCCCACGCCGCACCTGGGCCGACGGCCGTAGCCCCAGCTATCGCTGGATCCTGACCCATCTGATCGAGGAGTACGCACGGCACTGCGGTCACGCCGATCTGATCCGTGAGGCCTACGACGGCCGGACCGGCGAATGAGTCAGCCCTCGGTGCGGCTCAACCGTTGCAGCGCCGCTGACGACAGCGGGGTGCCGGCCAACCCGGCGGCGTAGGCGGCGGCACCGAGCACCGGGGTGAGAAGCGGAGGGCGGAGGTCGTACCGGCCGCCGGCGGCACCGATCAGCCGGGTGAACTCCTCGGCCACCGGCAGTGCCGAGAACACCCCACCGGAGCAGGACAGCGGCACCGGTTCGCCCGGGTCGAAGCCGAGTGCGGTGCGGGTGGTCTCGACCAGGCTGACCAGCTCGATCGCCGCCTCGGTGAGGATCCCGGCCGCCACCGCGTCCCCGGCCCCGGCCGCCTGCACCACCAACGGCGTCAGCGCAGCGATCCGGCCGCGGTCGCCGGCCCAACGGTTGTGAACCACGTCGACCAGATCCAGCGGTGCCGCGAGCGCCAGCTCGGCGGTGAGCAGGCCCAGCAGTGGACCGGAGGAGAACCGGCCGTCGCTCATCCGGCTGACGGCCTGCAGCGCCCTGCTGCCGATCCAGTAGCCCGAGCCCTCGTCACCGATCAGCTCACCCCAGCCGCCGACCCGCGCCGATGCGTCACCGCGGCGGCCGTAGCAGATCGAGCCGGTGCCGCTGACCACGTTGATGCCGTCGGCCAGGCCGAGCGATCCGGCCCAGCCGCAGACCATGTCGTTACCGACCGCGAAGCGGGACGATCCCAGAACGGCTGCCGGTAACGAATCCAGGGCCGCCAGATCGGCGCTGACCTCGCCGTACCCGGGCAGCCCGATGAAGCTGAAATCGATCTCGTCCGGCTCGACGCCGGCCTGCCGGCAGATCTCGGCGACGGCGTCGCCGAGCACCCGGGTCACCATCGCCGGGCCCTCGGTGTTGCCGGCCTCCAGGTAGTAGCAGGTCGGTGCCCTCAGCTGGGCCCGCACCACGCCGTCGTCGTCGACCAAGGCCAGCGCGGTCTTGGTCCCGCCGCCGTCGACACCGAGGTAGAGGCTCACGAGGCGGGCAACGGATGCACGATCACACCCTGCACGACACGGTTCACCTCACCGGAGGGGAACGGGTTGTCCGGGGTCAGTCCCAGCTGCAGTGAGGTCTGCAGGGCGAACTGCTGGGCGAAGACCACGAACGGAGCCGACAACAACACGTCGGGCAGGCCGTCCAGGTCGCCGCCCCACCGCTCGGCACTGATCACCACGACGTGCTCGGATCCCAACGAGGCTTGGAGTTCGGCGACGATGTCGTCGTCGTAGGCCCGGGTGTAGGCCTCCGACGAGGCGTAGACCACGGCCAGGGTGTGGTCGTCCAGCACCGCCTTCGGGCCGTGCCGGAAGCCGAGCGAGCTGTCGTGGTAGCTGACCACCCGGCCGGCGGTGAGTTCCAGCAACTTCAGTGCCGACTCCTGAGCGATACCGGCCAGTCCCCCGCTGCCCAGATAGACCACCCGTCGGTAGCCGCGTCCGGCCAGCTGCTCGGCCTGCGACGGGTCCTCGATCAACGCACCGGCCGCAGCGGCCAGTCGATCGATCACCCGGGGATCGTCACCGGTCAGCATCAGCCAGCAGGCCAGCAACATCGAGGTGAAGCTGGACGTCATGGCGAAACCGGTGTCGTTGCTGGCGGCCGGCATCAGCACCACGCACGAGGATTCGTCAGCTCCTCGTACCTTCGCCAGCAGACCGTCGGGGTTGCAGCTGATGATCAGGTGCCGGACCGAGCTCAGGCACTGATCGGCCAGTTCGGTCGCGGCCACACTCTCCGGGCTGTCGCCGGAACGGGCGAAGGAGACCAGCAGGGTCGGCACGTCGGCGGCGAACACCTCCCGCGGGTTGGAGACGATATCGGTGGTGGCGATCGCCTCGACCCGTCGACCCAACCGGACGGCCAGGGCGGGGGCCAGGGCCCGGCCGGCGAAGGCGGAGGTGCCGGCGCCGGTGAGCACGATCCGCAACTGGTTCTCGGCCAGTAGTGGGGACAGGAATCCCTGTACGGCAGCGGATCCCTCGGTCAGGGACGCGGCGAGGTCGCGCCAGACCTCGGGCTGCTGGGCGATTTCTCGCTGGGTCGCGGTCTGCACCGTGGCCGTGGTCATGATCGGTCCTCTCTGGGGCTGGCGGGTTCGGGGACGGGGAGGCGAAAGGGAGCGGTGAACCGCTCCATCATCGCGCCGGGAGCGGCGATGGTGTCGTCCGGTCCCGGGCTCACTTGCTGCTCCCGGCCAGCAGCCCGTTGACGATGTAGCGGTTGAAACCCAGCGCCAGCAGGGCCGGCACGATGATCGCCAGCACCCCGGCCGCGTTCAACAGGGTGGACGGGACGACGTGCCTTCCCTGCAGAGCGGCGATCACGACCGTCAGCGGCTGGGTCGAGAGGTCGCTGGAGAGCACCAACGGGAACAGGAACTGGCCCCAGGCGAACAGGAAGGTGATCAGCGCCGTCGAGATGATGCCCGGCCGGGCCAGCGGCAACAGCAGGTGCCACAGCACCTGCAGCCGCCGGGCCCCGTCGATCAGCCCGGCCTCCTCGATCCCCAGCGGCAAGGAGGCGAAGTAGTTGTGCAGGATCCAGGTGGCCAGCGGCAGGAATCCCGAGACGTAGACCAGCACGATCCCGGCGTAGGTGTTGACCAGTCCGAGATCGCTCATGATCCGGTAGAGCGGGATCAGTGTGGTGTACGGCGGAAAGGCCATCGTGGCCAGAACCCCGTAGAACAACACGTTCCGGCCCCGGAAGCTCATCCGCGCGAACGCGTAGCCGGCGATCGTGGCCAGCAGCACGGTGATGATCGTGGCCAGGCCGCATTCGACCACGATGTTGATCGCCGACCGGCGGATCTGGGACGGGACGTCGCTGTCGCCGGCCAGCAGCGACCGGTAGTTCGCCAGTGTCGGCCGCAGCGGGAAATACTGCACCGACGAGGCGCGGGCGTCCGATTCGGTCTGCAGTGAGGTCTTGATCGCCCAGTAGATCGGGATCAGCGACCACAGCAGGGTGAGGGCGACGCCGATTCCCCGCCCGACGGGTACGCCCCGCCGGTGACGCCGGACCGGTCGAGCTGATCCGGTTCGCCGGGCACCCTGCTGAAGGGACGCCGCGCTCACAGGTCCACCTTGCGGTAGATCGCCTTGACCACCAGCAACGAGATCAGCAGCGTGGCGACGGCGATCGACAGCGAGAGCGCGTAACCCTGCCCGAAGTCGAGGTTCTGGAAGCTCAGGTAGTAGGTCTGCATGGTGACCGAGGCGCCGGTGTCGGCGGCCCCGTTCAGGACGTAGGGCTGGTCGAACACGTTCAGGGTGGCGATCACCGCCTGCACCACGGTCACCGCCAGCCCGGGCCGGGCCAACGGCAAGGTGATCCGGCGGAAGGCACCCCAGCGGCCGCAACCGTCGATCTGGGCCGCTTCGTACAGCTCGTGCGGGATCAACTGCAGCACGGCCAGGATCAACAGCACCGACAACGGCGTGATCTGCCAGACCTGGACCAGTTCGATCAAGGTGATGGTGAGCAGCCGGTTGGTGCCCAACAGCACCAGGCTGTTACCGCCGGATCCGAACTCCGACAGGATTCCGCTGATCAGACCGGCGTTCGGGTCGAAGATGCCGGACCACAAGATGCCCTCCACCACTCCGGGCAGCGCCCAGGGCAGGATCAGGACGGCGATGACCAGACTGCGGCCGCGGAACGGACGCTGCAGCAGGACGGCCATCGCCACGCCCAGCACGGTCGACAGCACGACGCCGACCAGCACGTAGAAGCCGGTGTTCTTGATGCTGGAGATGACCGAGCGGTCCAGCAGCAGCCGCCGGAAGTTGCCCAGGCCGTCGAACCGGGTCGGCGGGTCGAGAGCGTTCACCCGGAAGAAGGACTGGATGATCGTCGAGGCGGCCGGCACCAGGGCCAGCGCGACGATGAAGATCACCACCGGGGCCACCAGCAGATAAGGCAGCAGATCGGGCCGGCGGCGCCGCCGGACGGCCGTCGTCTTTCCCTCCGGGGACCCCGCCGGGGTCGACGGGCCGCGCAGTGCGGTCGAGGTCGAGCTCACGAGCTCGAGGACAGCCGGGTCGCGGTGTCACCGATCGTCTTGATCGCGGCGTCCACGGTGACCGAGCCGGTCGCCGCGGCGTGCAGGTTGGTGTAGACGGCGTTGGAGAACTGGGGATACCAGGCCGGCGCCCCGCCGGCGAAGACCGGCTTCGAGCCGGCCAGCATCGACTGCAACTGGGAGCCGCCGGCCAGGTTGCCGGTCTGGGTCATCTTCTTCACCACGCTCAGCCGCGACGGCATGGTGTAACCGGTGTAGATCTTGTCCTGGCCGTTGACGCCGGCGAAGTCGGCCTGCTGTTGGGCGCTGGTGAACCAGTCGATGAACTTCGCCGCAGCCTGCGGATACTTGGCCTGCTTGGGGATCCCGATGCCGTCGGGGTTGCTCAGGTTGTAGGTCGGGGCGCTGACACCGGGAGTGTCCAGGTAGGCCGTCTCACCGACCACCGAGGACGCCGACTTCAGGTCGTACTGGGTGCCGATCACCCCGGAGTAGTCGCTGAAGGTGCTGGCCACCGTGCCCTTGGCCATCAGGGTCTGCTCCCCCTGGCTGTCGGTCACGTTGATGTTGCCGGGCGGCACCAGACCGGACTTGAGGCCGTCGACCATCCACTGGGCCGCCTTGTATCCGGCCGAGTCCGGCGAGGTGAACTGCGGCTTCCCCGACTGGTCGAGGGTGCTGCCGCCGAACGCGGCCGTCGTCTCGTACCAGTAGGTCGACAGACCCTCGGCTGCGGCGAACGGGATGTTCAACGGGTACTGCGCCGTACCGGAGGACTTCACCTTGTTCAGCGCCGCCGTGTAGTCGGTCATCGTCTTCGGCGAGGCGTCCGCACCGGCGGCGGCGAACATCTTCTTGTTGACCGTGGTCACCATGAACGAGGCGTCGTAGGGCACCCCGATCACGTGCCCGTCGCTGGTGAACGAGGCCAACTGGGGCACGTCGGAGGCCATCGCCTCGGTGTCCAGCATCGTGTCCATCGGGTAGAACCAACCGAGCTTGCCCAGCTGACCCACCCGGGACCAGTCGACGTCGGTGGCGTCGGCGAAGTAGGTCTTCGCGGTGGCCGCGGCCGAGATCTTGGTCTGCAGGCTGTCCCAGTCGACGTTCACCCAGTTCACCGTGATGCCGGTCTGGGCCTTGAACTGATCGAGTGCCGCCTGCGGGATCGGATCGGAGGCCAGCGCCACCGTGATGGTGACCCCGCTGGTCTGGGTCGAACCACCGGAGGCGGCACCACCGCCGCCACAACCGGTCAGCGCCAGGGTGGACGCCACCGCGAGGGCGGCCAGCGCGCTCAGCCTGGTGCCCCAGCCGGTCCTGCTTCGTGCTGCCATGGCCGCCTCCGTCGAGATCACCGGGTTCTGCGACCCGTCGTGTCGATGCGCGAATGTGCGCAGATCAGGAGAACTGATCGCGCCGCACCGGTGGGCCGACCGTAAATCCCGTGCTCCGGCTGGTCAAGGACCACCGGCGAAGATGCAGCAAATTGCGCATCTGCGCACCGGATGCGCAATCTCGGCCGCCGGCCTTGTTAGCGTCTGGGCCATGCAGCGGGCCGAGCGGTTGACCGTCATCCTGGACCGGGTGGCCGAGCAGGGCAGCGTGGACGTGGCCGGGCTGGCCGCCAGCCTCGGCGTCTCGGGGGCGACCGTCCGCCGGGACCTGGCCTCGTTGAGCCAGGGACAGCTGCTGGTCCGGACCCACGGCGGTGCGCTCGCGAACCAGTCCGGGGACGAGATCCCGGCCCGGGTCAAGGCGGTGCTGCGACAACCCGAGAAGCGGCGGATCGCCCAGGCTGCGGCGGCACTGGTCGGCGACGGGGCGGTGGTCGGCCTGACCGGCGGCTCCACCAGTCTCGAACTCGCCCGCGCCCTGGCGGGCCGCCGCGGCCTCACCGTGGTGACGAACGCGATCAACGTCGCTCTCGAACTGACCGGGCTGGCCGGCATCCGACTGGTGGTGATCGGCGGGATCGTCCGGCACACCTACGAACTGGTCGGCCCGGCGGCGCAGGCGATGCTGGCCAACTACCACTTCGACCTCACCTTCGTCGGGGTGGACGGTCTGACCCCCGAGGAGGGCTGCACCACCTACGACGAGATGGAGGCCCAGACCGACCGCTTCTTCCTGGAGCGGGCCCAGCGCCGGGTGGTGATCACCGACAGCTCCAAGCTCGGCCGGGTCACCTTCGCCAAGATCACGCCCTTGGGCGAGGTCGACGACCTGATCACCGACCGCGGCGCCGGGGCCGACCGGGCCCAGGCGATCCGGGACTGCGGGGTGCGGGTCACCGCCGTCTGACAGCCCGGTGGGGCCGCGGTCCGGGGACGCCGATCCGCACCAGGTTACGAACGCGTGCCAGTCTGCGAACGGGTTTTCGCTCCGGGCGGCGATCGTGGGACGTTAACTTCCTGAGGAAAATCTCAGTCTCCGCCGTCGACCTCTCGAGCCGCAAGGACCCCCGTGACGACAACCGAAGAATCTCCCGCCACCACCAGCTCCCTGGACGCCGAACAGGTCGGCTACAAACAGACCCTGGGCAGTCGGCACGTCCAGATGATCGCCATCGGTGGCGCCATCGGCACCGGCCTGTTCCTCGGCTCGGCCTCCCGACTGCACAACAACGGGCCGGCCCTGCTGGTCAGCTACGCCTTCGTCGGGGTGATCGCCTACTTCCTGATGCGATCGCTCGGCGAGCTCGTCCTGCACCGGGCGACCTCGGGCGCGTTCGTCTCCTACATGCGCGAGTTCTTCGGCGAGGCCGGGGCCTTCGTGACCGGCTGGATGTACTGGCTGAACTGGGCGCTGACCGGTATCGCCGAACTGTCCGCCGTCGGTCTCTACGTCCAGTACTGGCTGCCCGACATGCCGACCTGGGCCACCTTGCTGATCGCGCTGGCCGCCGTGCTGGTGATCAACCTGCTCTCGGCCCGCGCCTTCGGTGAGTTCGAGTTCTGGGCCGCGGTGCTGAAGGTCGCGGCGATCGTGGTCTTCCTGGTCGTCGGCGTGGTGGTGGTCGTCGGTGGCTTCATGATCGGTGGCCACAAGGCCGGATTCAGCAACCTGTACAGCAATCCCGGCGGTTTCTGGCCGCACACCGGCGACTTCAACTGGTACGGCCCGATCCTGGTGATGTCCGGCGTGGTGTTCGCCTACGCCGCGATCGAGATGGTGGGTGTCGCGGCCGGTGAGATGGAGAACGCGAAGAAGGAGGTGCCGAAGGCGGTCAACGCCGTCATCTTCCGGATCGCGGTCTTCTACATCGGCTCGATCCTGCTGCTGGTCTCGATGCTGCCGACCTCGGAGTACACCTCCGGCACGAGCCCGTTCGTCACCGTCTTCGAGCGCCTCGGCATCACCTGGATGAGCACGGTGATCCAGGCCATCCTGATCGTGGCCGCGATGTCGAGCCTCAACTCCGGGCTCTACTCCACCGGCCGGGTGCTGCGCAGCCTCGGGATGAGCAAGCAGGCGCCGCAGTTCACGCTGAAGATGAGCAAGTCGGGGGTGCCGTGGGCCGGCATCGTGATGACCTCGGTGATCTACGTCCTCGGCGGCGTGCTGAACTACTTCGCCGCCGACGCCTTCGACATCGCCCTGGAGGCCGCCTCGATCGGAGTGGTGTTCACCTGGGCCACGATCTTCGTCTGCCAGATCCGGCTGCGTCAGCTCAGCGACCGCGGCGTCGTCCCGGCCAGTCCGTTCCGGGCGCCGGGATCGCCCTACACCTCGATCATCGGCCTGGTCTTCCTGGCCCTGGTGGTCGTCGGCATGGCCATCTCGGGCTGGCAGAGTTCGCCGGAGTTCCTGGGCAAGACCACCTTCTTGGTGGTGGTGTTCGGGATCCCGATCCTGGCGGTGGTGCTGTACATCGGTTGGCGGGTCGTGAAGCCGAAGGTGGTCGCCAACACCGGCGGCCGGCTGCAGTCGATCTGGACCCTCGACGGCCCGCGCTACGGCGAGCTCTCCCCCGACGACCTCGATCCGGTCTCCGATGAGAAGGTCATCCCGACCTGAGCGCACCCGATCGAGAGCCGGTGGGTGAGAATGCGGCGGTGGGTGAGAATGCGGCCGTGGGCAAGAGTGCGGCCGTGGGCGATACCGACCTGCAGCTGTTCCTGAGTTCGCACCCGCCCTTCGACGAGCTGACCGACGGACGACTGGCCGAGATCGCCGCCGCCGGCCGGATCGAGTCCTTCAGCTCCGGTGAGCTGATCATGGACGCCTTCGCCCGGCCGAGTTCGGTGCTGTACGTGATCATGGCCGGCCAGGTCGACCTGTGGCGGGATCCGGACGGCGTCGGCCAGGCCGCCGACGAACGGATCGGGGAGGGCGAGATCTTCGGCTTCTCGGCCATGTTGAGCCGGCGTTCGGTCGGCCCGCGGGCGGTCGCCGTCGGCCCGGTCCGGGTGGTCGCCGTCCCGGCCGCCGTGGCCGAACCGGCCTTCGCCTCCGCACCGGGAGCCCGCTTCCTGGCCGCCCGTGGCGCCGATCGGCGGACGTCGGCCGGACCGCCGGCCTACAGCCTGGTCGACGAACTGATCGTGACCGAACCGCTGGTCGTCCGGGCTGATGACCAGGTGGCCGACGTGGCCCGGGCGATCACCGAACGAGGTGTCCCGTGCGCGGTGGTGATCACCGAGAACCCTGGCCCACCAGGGAATCCGGCCGGCCGCAGCTTCGCCGTGGTCACCGATGCGCTGCTGCGCGAGCACGTCCTGGCGCAGGGCTTGCCGCCGACCAGCCCGGTCTCGATGATCATGGACAGCCATCCGGTCACCGCCCAGCTCGGCGACTCCGCCGCCGAGGCCCTGATCACCCTGCTGGACGCCGAGGCCGAGCTGATCCTGGTGCTCGACCGGGACCGCCGGCTGGCCGGGGTGATCGTGCCGCGCGATTTCGCGATCTCGCCCACCACGGCAGGGGTTTCGGTGCACGAGCAGGTGCGCCGGGCCGCCAGCCTGGACGAGTTGCGCCGACGCAGCGCCCGGGTGCCGGCGATGCTGGCCGACCTGCTCTCCCGGGGCCTGGCCAGTGGCCGGGTGATCGCGGTCTACTCGGCCATCGTGGACACGATCGTCCGCCGGGCCCTGGTGCTGACCTTCGCCGAGCTGTCGACGAACGAGCCCGGGCTGTCGCTGGACGCCTTCACCTGGTTGTCCCTGGGCAGCAACGGTCGACGCGAGTCGCTGCCCAGCTCCGACGTCGACGCCGCCGTGGCCTTCGACGACCGCGTCAGCGAGGCCGAGGCCGTCGGGTACCGACGGGCGTTCGCCGCGGTGAGCCGAGCACTGGCCGGGGTGGGGCTCGCCTCCGACGGGCACGGGGCCGGGCCGGGGCGGGCGCCCTTCTCCCGGACCAACGCCGACTGGCGGGTGGCCGCCCGGAGCTGGCTCTCGGATCCGGTCAACGACCAGGGCGCGATCATGACCTCGCTGCTGGTCGACGGCAGGCCCATCCACGGCGACCTCGGACTGCCCGCGGTCACCGCGGTGTTCGCCGACCTGCGCGCCCATCCCGCCACGTTGCGGCTGCTGTTGCAGGAGTCGCTCTCCAAGCGGGCCCGGCAACGCTCGGTCCGGGACGTCTTCGCCCGCCGCGACACGTTCGACGTCAAGACCCATGCGCTGCTGCCGATCGTCAACCTGGCCCGCTGGTCCGCGCTCAGCGTGGGATCGGCCGTACTGCCGACCACCGAGCGGCTGCAGGCCGCGGCCGGCTCGGCCATGCTGCCGCAGGAGCAGGCCCTCAACCTGATCGAGGCGTTCGAGATGCTGCAGCGGCTGCGGCTGCGGTACCAACTGGTCCAGGCCCAGCGCGGCGAGCGACCGTCCGACCTGTTGTCCCGCGACCGGCTCTCGCCGATCGACCGCAGCATGCTGGCCCAGGCCGTCCGCGAGATCGCCGCCGCCCAACGGCGGATGGACAACGTCTCGCACTATCTGAGCCCCAGCCAGTGGTCGACACGGACACCCCGATGAGCCCTGACCCGGCGGCGGTCGACCGTCCGCGGGTCGCGGTGATCGGTGACATCGGCGGCCACCGGCGCGAGCTCGAAGCCGAACTGCGCCGACTCGGGGCCGACCCCGACGACGGCACCCTGCCGCCCGGCCTCCGGGTGGTCCAGGTCGGCGATCTGGTCCACCGCGGTCCCGACTCGGCCGGGGTGGTGCGGCTGGTGCAGAGGTATCTGCGCGACCAGCCGGAGCAGTGGACGCAGCTGGTCGGCAACCACGAGGCGCAGTATCTGGGCCCGCCGCGCTTCGAATGGCCCGAACGCCTGCCCGAGGCGGAGGCCAGGATGCTGAACGAGTGGTGGACGGACGGCCGGATGAGCGTCGCGACCGCCGTCCGGACCGCCACCGAGTCGTTCCTGATCACCCACGCCGGCCTGACCCGCGGCTTCTGGCGCGAGGTGCTGGACCGGCTGGTCCGCCCCGACCGGGCCGCCGCAGCGTTGAACTCACTGATCGGCAGTCACCAGGACGTGCTCTTCCACGCCGGCGAGATGCTGCACGGCGCCCCCGATCCGATCGCCGGACCGGTCTGGGCGGCGGCGGCCACCGAGTTGGTGCCCGGCTGGCTCGGCGTCCGGTTGCCGTTCAGTCAGGTGCACGGCCACAGCCGGGTGCGACCGTACGGCCGAGGACGCCGCGGTGCTGGCGGCGACCGCCGTCGATGCGGCCGCCGGCCACGAGATCAGCACCCTGGACGGCGGCCGGATCGTCGGTGTCGACCCCGGGCACGGCACTCGACCGCGGACGCCCTGGCGTGCCTTCGTGATCGAGGACCCGCTTGGATGGGAGGCATGAGCACCGAGCTGATCCTGATCCGGCACGGCGAGTCGTTCGCCAACGTGAACCCGGTGATCGGCGGGATGCGCGGCGACGAGGGCCTGACCGAGCGCGGTCACGCCCAGGCCGCCCGACTCGGGAAGCGGTTGCAGGCCGAGCAGTTCAGCGGTGACGTCCTCTACGCCAGCACGCTCCCCCGGGCCCAGCAGACCGCGGCCTACGTGGCGGAGGCGACCGGGCTGAGCGTGGTCGACGACGACGACCTGCAGGAGCTGCGCCCCGGCGAGGCCGACGGGCTGAGCTTCGAGGAGTGGCGCGAGCGCTGGCCGCGGCACCCGACGGCTGGCTGCAGGGACGGCCGTTCCACCTGATGGCCGACGGCGGTGAGAGCTGGGCCACCTTCCTGGTCCGGGCCGGCGCGGCCCTGTTCCGGCTGGTCGACGAGCACCCCGACGAGCGGGTGATCGCGGTCTGTCACGGCGGCGTGATCGAGGCGTCGTTCTATCTCGGTCTCGGGATCGGCGTCTCCGGCAAGCGGGTCGGCTTCTCCGCGCAGAACACCGGGCTGACCAGCTGGCGCTACGACCCCGACCCGCAGGCCCCGGACTGGACGCTGCTCGGCTTCAACGACGCCGCCCATCTGCGCTGACGGGCCGACCCGGCTTCCGATCGCCCTCCGGGTCCGCCGGGCCGGTGTGGTGGAGCCGGTTCCGGCGCCGACCGGGTTAAGGTCGGCTGCGGCGCCGAGAGAGATCCCGGCTCAACTCGATCAGACTGAACCAAGGAGCGACCATGGGTGGAATCGGCGGCGGGATCTTCCTGCTCCTGGTCGGAGGCATCCTCGCCTTCGGCGTCAAGGACAGCTTCGATGCCGTCGATCTGACCACGATCGGCTACGTCTGCATGGTGGTCGGCGTGTTGACCATCATCCTCGGCTTCGTCCTGCAGACGCGGAAGCGGACCTCTCAGCACACCTCGGTGGTCGAACGTCGCGACGACCGGACCCCGCCGCCCGCCGTCTGAGTACTCTCTGCGCGGCGAGCCCGGGTCTCAGTCGAACTCGGAGCCGCTCTCGCCCTTCTCGTACAGATCGGCGGCCGGGCCGACGATCAGCGGATCCGGGGTGCCGACCACGTCGTCGTCGCGGCCGTCGTAGTCGTACTTGCTCAACAGGTAGCGCATCGCCTCCAACCGGGCGCGCTTCTTGTCGTTGCTCTTGACTACCGTCCAGGGCGCCGACCTGGTGTCGGTCGCCTTGAACATCGTCTCCTTGGCCGCGGTGTAGTCATCCCACTTGCCGAGCGAGGCCAGGTCCATCGGCGACAGCTTCCACTGCCGCACCGGATCGATCTGGCGGATCAGGAAGCGGGTGCTCTGCTCACCGCGGGAGACCGAGAACCAGAACTTGGTCAGCTGGAAGCCGTCGCGGACCAGGAGCTTCTCGAACATCGGCGCCTGCCGGAGGAACCGCTGGTACTGCTCGTCGCTGCAGAACCCCATCACCCGCTCGACGCCGGCCCGGTTGTACCAGGAGCGGTCGAACAGGGTCATCTCGCCGCGGGCCGGCAACTGGGCGACGTAACGCTGGAAGTACCACTGCCGGGCCTCCAGGTCGGTCGGCTTCTCCAGCGCCACCACGTGCGCGTGCCGGGGGTTCAGATGCTCCATGAAGCGCTTGATGCTGCCGCCTTTGCCGGCGGCGTCGCGGCCCTCGAACAGCAGCACGTGGCGCTGGCCGGTGGCCATGATCCACGTCTGCAGTTTCAGCAGCTCGATCTGCAGCAGCCGCTTGGCGTACTCGTACTCCGCGGTCTCCAGCCGCTCGGTGTAGGGATAGTCCTCGAGCCAGGTGTCGACCAGGTCGCCGCCGACGGCACGCAGCACCGGATCGTCGTCGTCCAACTCCTCGACGACGAAGTTCTCGGCTCCGAAGCGCTCCCGCAACTCCTGCAGTTGAGCGTCCAGCTCGGTCATCGTCCCCCCAGGATCGTTTCACCACCCGGTCCGTGACCGGGCGCCGCAGGTCCGGAGCGGCCTGGGCATCCTCCCACCAGGAGGCGAACGCAGGGCAACCGGTCGTTGAACGGTCGTTCATCCGGGACGGTCGGCGGGGAGTACGGTCTGAATCGATACAGAACAGCCCAGACCAGAAACGGCCCGGGTGCAGACCCGGGCAGGATCGGAAGTCCGCGTGCCCACAGCAGAGGTCGTGACGTCGACCACGTCGCCCGTCCGCGTCGTCTGGCAGTCCCCGTTCTACCGGCGCGCCTTCCTGGCTCTGTTCATCTCCGGCATCGGCGTCTCGGCCACCACCCCTCAGCTGACGCTGTTCCTGGTCAACGACCTCGGCGCCTCACTCCCGGTGGCGGGCCTGTACTACCTGGTCAACCTGGTGGCCCCGATCGCCGGCTTCGCCCTGGGCAGCCTGTCGGACCGGCAGTCGAACCGACTGGCGCTGTTCCGGTTCTGCGCGATCGTCGGCGGCCTCGGCTGGCTCGCCATGGCCGCCGCCACCCGGATCTGGATGCCGTTCGCGATCGGAGCGGTCGCCCTGAGCATCGGCGGCGGCGCGATGGGGCAACTGTTCGCGGCCACCCGGGACGAGTTGTCCCGGCGCCCCACCGCCGTGAACGCACGGGTGATCGCCACCGTCCGGATGGCTTTCTCGGCCGGCTGGATCCTCGGACCGGTCCTCGGCAGTTGGTACGGCGCGGCGTTCGGGTTGCGCTCGCTGCTGGTGGCCAACGCCGTCCTGGTGATCGGTCAGGTGATCCCGCTGGGACGGATGCGGGTCGAGCGGTTCGTCGGGATGGGCACCACCGTTCGGACGGTTCAGGAGACGGCCCAGGAGACGGCGCAGGAGACGACCCGGGGCCCGGCCAGGGAACCGAGGTTCCGGGGCCGGATGCCGCTGTTGGTCTTCGCCGGCGCGAGCGTGCTGGTGATGACCGGCGACACCATCAAGTTCGCCTACCTCCCGCTCTACATGGAGAACGACCTCGGCGTCTCCGACACCGTCCGGGGCAGTGTGATCGCCATCCAACCGCTGCTCGAGTTCGCCATGATGCCGCTCTTCGCCCGGCTGGCCGACCGGTTCACCCCGATCCGGATCGTCACCATCGGCGCCCTGCTGGGCACGGCGGCGAACATCGCCTTCGCCACCAGCGCCGGCGTCGGCGGACTGTTCCTCGGTCAGATCCTGATGTCCGGGCTGTGGGCGGCGATGGCCGGCCTGGGGGTCAGCGTCGCTCAGCAGCTGTATCCCCAGGGGGTCGGGTTCGCCTCCAGCGTGTTCATGAGCTCGATCGCCCTGGCCGGCGGCATCGGCGGGGCGATCGGCGGCTTCGGCACCGCAGCCCTCGGCCTGCCCCACGTCTTCTTCCTGCCCGCCGGGCTGAGCGTGATCGGCGCCGTGGGGCTGTTCTGGGCGTCCCGGCGCTACCGGCCGGACGAGTCGGTGTTCAGCACAACCGCCGATCCGGACCCGGTCGAAGTCGGTCAAACTTCCAGATAGCGGAAAATAAATTCCGAAATAGCTGGCGCTCTTCCGCTTTTTGGCGTAACTTCCTCGGCAACGACACCGGCGTCTGGTCGATACGCAGGTTGAACGGACCCGTAACACGGACGCAATCCGTTCGCCTCGGACGGCTCCTACGGTGCGTACAGGTCCTCATCGCCCACCTGGAGACACCATGACCGACATCGCCCAGCCCCCTGCCCCGCAACCGTCCCCGCCGTCCGCTCCGGGTCCGCTCGCGGCGACCGACCACCCGGCCGGCCCGGGGGTGATCAAGCCCGGCTACTCCGATCTGCTGGCCAACGAGGATCTGGCGCCGCTGCGCAAACAGAGCTGGTCGTCCTACAACATCTTCGCGTTCTGGATGAGCGACGTGCACAGCGTCGGCGGCTACGTCACCGCCGGCAGCCTGTTCGCCCTCGGCATCGCCAGCTGGCAGGTGCTGATCGCGCTGATCGTGGGCATCCTGATCGTCAACGTGTTCTGCAACCTGGTGGCCAAGCCGAGCCAGATCACCTCGGTGCCGTTCCCGGTGATCAACCGGGCCATCTTCGGCGTCAAGGGTGCGAACATCCCGGCCATCATCCGCGGCCTGATCGCGATCGCCTGGTACGGGGTGCAGACCTACCTGGCCTCGCAGTCGCTGACCATCATCTTCCTCAAGTTCTGGCCCGCCACCGCGGCGCTGAACGACCCGGACACCGTGGGCTTCCTCGGCCTGTCGGCGCTGGGCTACATCTGCTACGCGATCCTCTGGGTGGCCCAGGCGGCCGTCTTCTGGCGCGGCATGGAGGCGATCCGCAAGTTCATCGACTGGGCCGGGCCCGCGGTCTACGTGGTGATGGTCGTGATGGCGGTCTACCTGGTCGCCAAGGCCGGCATCTCCAACATCAGCCTGAACCTGTCGACCCAGAACCTGACCATGGCGCAGTCGATCCCGGTGATGATCTCGGCGATCGCCCTGGTGGTCAGCTACTTCTCCGGCCCGATGCTGAACTTCGGCGACTTCGCCCGCTACGGCAAGAACTTCAAGGCGGTCAAGAAGGGCAACCTGCTCGGCCTGCCGATCAACTTCCTGTTCTTCTCGCTGCTGACCGTGATCACCGCCTCGGCCACCGTCCCGGTCTTCGGCCAGCTGATCACCGACCCGATCAAGACGGTGCAGCAGATCGACACCACCTTCGCGGTGCTGCTGGGCGGCCTGACCTTCGTCATCGCCACCGTCGGGATCAACATCGTGGCCAACTTCATCTCACCGGCCTTCGACTTCTCCAACGTCAACCCGAAGAAGATCAGCTGGCGGATGGGCGGCATGATCGCCGCCGTCGGCTCGGTCATCCTGACCCCGTGGAACTGGTACAGCAACGACGCCGCCATCGCCTACACCCTGGGGCTGCTGGGGGCCCTGATCGGCCCGCTGTTCGGCATCCTGATCGCCGGCTACTTCAACGTCAGCAAGCAGCGGGTCTGGGTCGACGACCTCTACACGCTGAGCACCAAGGGCCGCTACTGGTTCCGCAACGGCTACAACCCGAACGCGGTCAAGGCCATCATCTGTGCCGGCGTCCCGTCGGTGCTGTCGGTGCTGATCCCCAACCTGGCCAAGGATCTCGGCTCTTCGGTGGACGCGACCTGGCTGGGCAACTACAGCTGGTTCATCGGCTGCGGGCTGGGCTATCTGTTCTTCCGGTTGTTCGAGAGCCAGAAGCCGATGATCGGCCGGCTGGAGGAAGACCTCGAGCACGGCACGGACGGCTCGGTACTGCCGTCCGGTGTGGTGCCGGCGATCAACACCCACGAGGGCGCGGCCGAGCAGGAGCAGGCCAGCCACGCCGCCCACGAGTAGCCGTCCCGGGTTCGGCGCGGCACCATGAGGTGGTGACGCCGGACCGAGACAACAACCGAGACATCGAGCACGAGAGAGACAGAGACGCCGACGGCCGCGCCAGGCAGTCCCGCCCCCGGGACGCCCTGGGGCGGCCGTTGCCGTACGGCAGTGTCGGGGTCGAGCCGGTCTCCGAGGAGCCGCTGCCGCCGGCCGAGACGATCGCCGCCGCCCGGCAGCTGTTGGCCGACGGCCGGCCGTTCTCGGCGCACGAGGTGTTCGAGGCCCGCTGGAAGGCTTGTCCGGAAGACGAACGGGACCTCTGGCAAGGGATGGCCCAACTGTGCGTCGGGATCACCCACGCCGAACGGGGCAACCGCGCCGGCGCGCTCCGGCTGGCCGGCCGGGCCCGGGGGCGGCTGTCGTCCTACCGCGACACCGGCGGTCCGGACCACGGGCTCCCGCTGGCGCAACTTCTCGACTGGATCGGCGCCCGCGAAGCCGATCCCGGTTCCTCCTGGACTGAGCCGCTTGGCTGAGAACGGGAGACGATGAGATCCCAGCCGTCGATCCTGCACCTGGACCTGGACGCGTTCTTCGCCTCGGTCGAGCAGCGGGACAAGCCGTCGCTGCGCGGCAAGCCGGTGATCGTGGGCGGGGTCGGTGCCCGCGGGGTGGTCTCGACCGCCTCCTACGAGGCGCGGGTGTTCGGTGTGCACTCGGCGATGCCCGGGCACGAGGCGCGACGGCGGTGCCCGAACGCGGCGTTCCTGTCCAGCCGGTTCGAGGCCTACCGACTGGCCAGCCGGCAGGTGATGACGGTGCTGCGGGACCTGTCGCCGCTGGTGGAGCCGTTGAGCCTGGACGAGGCGTTCGTCGACCTCGCCGCGGCCCGGCGGCCGGTCGATCTCAGCCCGGCCGGACTGGACCGGCTGGTGGCCGAGATCAAGTCCGAGGTGGCCGCGGCGACGGGCGGCCTGACCGCCTCGATCGGTATCGGCAGCTCGAAGTTCATCGCCAAGCTGGCCACGGAGTTGGACAAGCCGGACGGCCACCACATCGTGCCGGTCGGCACCGAGGTCGAGCTGTTGCGGCCGATGAGCGTCCGGGTCATCCCGGGGGTCGGGCCGGTCACCTACGACAAGCTGCGCCGGATCGGCCTGGAGACCGTGGCCGATCTGCAGCGGGTGGAGCTGAGTGAACTCGTCCAGGTGATCGGACGGGCGCACGGCTCCGGGCTGAAGGAACTCGCCTTCGCCCGGGACGACCGGGCGGTCGAGCCCGAACGGGAGGCGAAGTCGATCTCGGTGGAGGACACCTTCGGGACCGACCTGGTCGACGCGGCCGAGATGACCGAGATCCTGGACCGGGACGCCCGGCAGGTCGCCGCCCGACTGGCCACCGCACAGCTGCTGGCCAGGACCGTCACCATCAAGGTGCGGCTGCACGGCTTCGTCACCCACACCCGCAGCCGGACCCTGAGCGGCGGCACCGACCGGCCGGAGCTGATCAGCCGGATCGCGGTCGGTCTGCTGGCCGAGGTCGACACCACCCCGGGCGTCCGGCTGCTCGGGGTCGGGGTGGCCGGGCTGACCGACGTCCGGCAGGAGGACCTGTTCGCCGCCGCGGCCGGTGAGGCCGGTGAGGCCGGTGAGGCCGCCGCGGACGAACCGAGCGACCCGGCCACGACGAGCGCCGCGGACACCCTGGTCGAGGGCGCCGAGACCGGGTTCGAGGACGGGGCTGGAGGACGGGGCTGAGGACAGGTTCGAGGACAGAGCAGAGATCGACGACGAGGGTGACACCGCGGACGGCCCCCGGAACGTCACCGTGCACCGGGCCGCGCGATCGGCCGGCTGGCCGCCCGGGGCCGACGTCGAACACGACGAGCAGGGCCGCGGCTGGGTCTGGGGCGCGGGACGAGGGGTGGTGACGGTCCGGTTCGAGACCGCGGCCACCCCACCCGGTCCGGTGCGCAGCTTCAGGGACGACGATCCGGCGCTGCGGCGGATCTGAGCCCACCAGGGCCGCGGACGCCGGGCGTCGAACGCGAACCTGTGGACGGGCTGCGCCGGGCCGGAGCGGCTACGGTGAGCGGATGTGGATCGGCTGGATCGAGTTCGACCTGCTCATCGAACGGTCGGCGTCACTGAAGGAGAAGCGCTCGGTGATCCGGCCGCTGATCGCCGAGCTGAGGCAGAAGTTCCAGCTCAGCGTGGCCGAGGTCGAGCACCAGGAGCTGCACCGGCGGGCCGGGGTCGGCGTGGGCTGCGTCGAGCGGTGACCGGGCGCACCTGGTCGACCTGCTGGACGCGGCCGAGCGGTTCGTGGCCGGCCGCTGGGATCTGGAGCTGATCCGCGCCGAACGGTCGCTGCGGCGCAGCGACGACGAGTAGGCCGGCCGGCCTCACCCGCGGGGGCGGGTCGCTCTGGTCGTCGAAGGCCTCAGCCGCGGAGGCGGCGGACGGCGGAGACCACCGCGTCCGGGCGGTCGAGCATGATCAGGTGCCGCGAATCGGGCAGCACCTGCTGCTCGGCGCCGAGCAGCCGGGCGTAGCGAGCCTGGTCGGACTCCCAGTTGGCGCCTCCGTCACCGCCACCGTCGCCGGTGGCGGTCAGCACGATCGTCGGCGTGCCGGGCCAGGCGTGCGCGGCCCGGAGGTCGGAGAGGTCGCTGAGCTGTCGTCCGTAGGCGGCCTGCTCGGCGATCACGCTGGCCACGGTCTCCGGATCGCGGTAGCTGCGCCCGGCCCAGGGTGGCATCAGCGCCATCCGGACCCGGCGGCTCTGCATCGAGACCATGGCCTTGTCGGCCACCACTGCGACGCCCTGGACGGCGGGCACCCGCATGCTCAGCTGCACCGCTTTCGCCGCCCGCAACCAGGCGCCTTCGAGCCGGCTCGGCTGCGGCTGCCAGCCCATGCTGGCGTCGACGAGGACGAGGCCGCGTGACCAGATCGGGTCGGACCCGGGCCAGGGCCTCGGCGTGCGGACCGCCCATCGAGTGGCCGACCACCACCCCGGGGCGCCCGATCCGCTCGAACAACTCGACCAGGGTGGCGACCTCCTCGGCCAGCGTGGGCAGCCGACCGGGCCAGCTCGAACCGCCCATCCCCGGCCGGTCCAGCAGCACCACCTCACCGCGCAGGCCGTCGGGGTTCGGTGAGTCCTCACCCCGGCCGGTGTCATCGTCGCCGCCGGCCTGATCGCCCGGCAGGGCATCCGGCTGCAGATCCAGCACGGGAGTCCACATGGTGGCGGGCACCCCGCAGCCCCCGAGCAGCACCACCGGTACGCCCGGGCCGTCGATCCGGGTCCAGTGCACCGACCGGCCGCCCAGCACCTCGAGCCGACCGGGCGGCAAGGGATGCCCGGGCGCAACCGGAGCCGCGACCTCCCCCTGCCGACCAGACCTGCGCCGTGCGTCCTGCCCGCGCCGATCCCTCACCGGCGCGGACCCCGATCGGGCGGATCCTCGAGTTCGAAGGTCTCGTCCACCTCGCCCAGCGGGTGCACCGTCCACAGCCGCGGGTTCGCGTGGCCGATCGCCACCAGGGCGCACCAGGCCGCGGCGACCAGCACCATCACCGCCTGGGGCCAACCGATCCCCGGCTCGCCGTCGACCAGCATGCCCATCATCACCACCAGCGCGATCACCTCGACCGTGGCCAGGCCACCGGTGAGCCACAACGTGGCCGGCCTCCTCGTCCGGGCCTTGGCCAGCGCGATCGTGGCCGCGATCAGGGAGGTGGTGATGCCGATCTGAGCTCCGACACTGGTGTAGGTGTGCAGGTAGTGCACCGTCGAGAGCCGGCCGCTGCGCTCCAACTCTCCGCAGACGGCGCTGAGGGTCGGCGAACAGTCCATCGAGAAGAACGCGTCGAAGAACGTCGAGAGCCCGAACAGCAGCAGGGCCAGCCCGCCGACCAGGCGCCAGTGCCGGTGCAGGCCCGGCAGCCGGTGCCGCCCGTCCGGCGAGGTCAGCAACCACCGGGCCGCCAGCCCGATCGCGATCACCGCGGTGAGCAGGTCGCCGCCCCGGAAGAAGAGATCGTGCGGCTGGTCGGAGGCCGACAGCTCCGAGAGGTAGCCGTTCATGATCGCGTCGTGGCCGTTGAGCGGGTGGTAGAGCACCCAGGTGTTGTAGCTGGCGAACACGACGACCGCGATCGCGATCCAGCCGATCCGGGCCGGGGTCGGGCGCCAGCGCAACTCGGCGGTCCCGCCGGTGCCGGAGACCTCGCGGACCCGGGCCCCCTCGTCCGCCCGGGCACCCTCGTCGGCCCGGGCGCCTTCGTGGGTCCGCCCGAGATCGGAAGAGACGGGTCTGGTCATCGGCGGGCCCGGGGCCGGACCAGCGGGAACGTGATCGTCTCCCGGATCGAGGATTGGGTCAGCAGCATGATCAGTCGGTCGATCCCCATTCCCAGGCCGCCGCTGGGCGGCATCGCGTATTCGAGTGCGGTCAGGAAGTCCTCGTCGAGTTCCATCGCCTCGGGATCGCCCTCGGCCGCCAACAGCGACTGAGCCGTCAACCGGTCCCGCTGGTCGACCGGATCCACCAGCTCAGAGTAGGCGGTGCCGATCTCGGCCCCGAAGGCCACGAGATCCCAGCGTTCGGCGAGCCGGGGATCGACCCGGTGCGGCCGGGTCAGCGGTGAGACGTCGGCCGGGAAGTCGGTGTAGAAGGTCGGCGCGACCGTCCGGTGCTCGACCAGGTGCTCGTACAACTCCAGCAGCACCGCTCCCCGGGACCAGCGGGGGTCGGTGCCGATCTCCAGCCGGTCGGCGATCCGGACCAGCTCGGCCTGGCCGGTGTCGGCGGTGATCGCCTCGCCGAGGGCGGAGCCGACGGCATCGTTCACCGTCACCACCGGCCACGGCTCGGCCAGATCGACCTCGTGCGTCCGGCCCTGGTGATCGGTCCCGCGCAGCACCGTGCCGCCGGTCGCGGCCTCGGCCGCGGACGTGATCAGGTCGGCCGCGATCAGCCGCATCGTGGTGTAGTCGCCGTAGGCCTCGTAGGCCTCGAGCATCGTGAACTCGGGGTTGTGGGTGGCGTCGGCGCCCTCGTTGCGGAAGTTGCGGCCGATCTCGAACACCTTGGCCACCCCGCCGACCATCAGCCGCTTCAGGTACAGCTCCGGTGCGATCCGCAGATACAGCGACAGGTCGTAGGCGTTGATGTGGGTCCGGAACGGCCGCGCGTTCGCCCCGCCGTGGATGGTCTGCAGGATCGGTGTCTCCACCTCCAGGAAACCGCGGCTCTGCAGCCCGTCCCGGACGGCCCGGATCGCCGCCGAACGGGCGGCCAGCTGGCGCCGGGCCGGCTGGTTGGTGGCCAGATCGAGATAGCGCTGGCGCACTTTGGCCTCGGGATCGGTCAGACCGCGCCGCTTGTCGGGCATCGGGTGCAGCGACTTGGCCGTGATCAGCCACTCGGTGACGCCGAGGGACAGCTGACCGGAGCGCGACCGGACCGGGGCGCCGCTGGCGCCGAGGTGGTCACCGAGATCGACCTGGGCCCGGAAGTCGCGCAACCGCTCCGGGCCGATCTGGTCGCGGCTGAGCAGCAGTTGGGCCTCGCCGCTCCAGTCCCGCAGCGTGACGAAGACGACCCCGCCGTGGTCGCGGACCCGCATCACCCGGCCGGCCAACCGGGTCCCGGCCGGTGCGTCCTCGGTCAGCCCGGCGGCGGCGGAGGTCGGACGGAAGGACGGCGGATACGGATCGATCCCCTCGGCCAGCAGCCGGCTTCGCACCTCCATCCGGGCCCGGGTCTGTTCGTTCACCCGGGGCCCCGCCGACGACCGGCCGGTCCGCGCTGCCCCACCGGGTACTTCCCCGCCGGCTGCGCCGCGACCGGGTGGGATGTCACCAGTGGTGATACCGCCAGTGGTGATGCCGCCGGCGGCTGACGGAGCCAGCGCGGCCCGTTCGCTGAGCGACCCGCCGAGTGGCGGCGGCTCGGGACGGCGCAGGAACGACGGCAGGTCGATGAAGCCCTCGGCCACGCCACTGGCCGCGCCGACCAGGGCGATGTCGCGGGTCTCGTCGAAGCAGAGGAACCGCGGCTCCCAGTCGGGCCGGTACTTCACGTTCGAGCGGTAGAGCGACTCGATCTGCCACCAACGCGAGGCGAGCAGCAGCAGCCGGCGCCAGATCCGCAGCACCGGTCCGGCGCCGATCCGGGCGCCCTCCTCGAAGGCCGACCGGAAGACGGCGAAGTTCAGCGACACCCGCCGGACCCGGAGCGCTGCGGCGGCAGCCATCAGGGCGCTCACCATCAGCTCGGTCACCCCGTTGTCGGCCCGCGGGTGCCGTCGCATCACGTCCAGGGAGAACCCGTCGGAGCCCCAGGGCACGAACGACAAGATGCCGGCCACGTCGTGGCAGCGGCCCGGGGCGCCTCGATCTCCGGGGCCGCCCACCTGCGGGCCGGCCAGCTCAGGACCGGCCACCGAACCGGCCACCGAACCGGCGAACGGGCTCGGGCCTCCGGCCGCACCGCGCAGATCACTGGTCACGGTGACCGGTGCCGCCCCCGGTGGGAACAGCGCCTCCACCATCAGACAGTCGCCGTCGGCCGGGTCACCCAGCCGGCTCAACGCCATCGAGAAGCCGCGCTCGGTCTCGGTGTCGCGCCAGGCGTCCGTCTTGGCGATCAGCTCGGCCAGCTCGCCCGGATCGATGTCGCGGTGCCGCCGGATCCTGGTCCGGTAGCCCTGCCGCTCGAGCCGGTGCACGGCTTGCCGGACCGGTCTCATGTCACGGCCGTCCAGGCTGAACTCGGCCGGTGTCAGGATCGCCTCGTCCCCCAGCCTGATCACCCGCAGACCGTGCTGGGCGTACGCCTTGGCCCCGGCCTCACTGGCCCCGATCACCGCCGGTGTCCAGCCGTACTCGGCGACCAGTTGTTGCCAGGCGGCGATGGCCGAAGGCCAGTGGTCCGGCCGGCCGAGCGGGTCGCTGCTGGCCAGGCAGACCCCCAGCTCGACCCGGTAGGTGACCGCCGAACGGCGGTCGCGGCCGAAGATCACCGACTTGTCCCGCCGGGTGGCGAAGTAGGCCAGCGAATCCGCAGCCGACTCCGGTAGCAGGGCCCGGACCGAGCGTTCGTCCTCGGCCGAGAGGTAGGCGCTGCGTCGCTGCGAGCGGGTCAGCACCACCATCGCCGCGCCGAGCGAGGCGCTGACCACCAGACCGGTCACCGTTCCGGTCCAGGTCGGCGGGGCCCCGGTGTCGGTGCTCAGCTGATCGGGGTCGAGATTGAAGGTCTGCCCGACCAGCCAGGCGATCCGGCCGCGTGGTCGCAGCATCTGACCGGGGAACGCGGTGGTGAGCAGCACCCCGACGCCGAAACTGATCAACAGGCCGATCACCAGCACCAGCACCGCCCGCGGCACGTTCCCGGACTGCCGGCGGGCCCGGAACTCCGACCGGTAGGCGATCAGGATCCACAGCACCACGCCCATGCTGGCCAGGTTGAGGGCGAACCGGGCGAGCAGTTTGAGGTTGTCGAAACCGACCGGAGCACCGACGAGCACCAGCACGGTGAAGATGGACACCAGCAGGAACAGCAGGACGAACCACACCCCGCAGATGACGATGGTCACCCACCACGCGGCGCGCTTGCGCCGGGCCATGGCGCCACCGAGGATCAGGGTGAACGCGGCCAGCCCGAGCCCGGAGGAGTCGATCGGGATCAGCAGGGTGGAGTAGACGTCGGCCGAGCGGCCGAACCAGCTGACCGCCGGGAACAGGGCCTGCAGGACCAGGATCAGCGCAGCGAGGAAGTAGAGCCGGGACACGACGTAGGGCAACTGCCGCAGCTGCCTCGGCGGGCGCTTGCCCGAACCGCCGGGACGGGCCGGACGGGTGGCGAGGTCACGTCGGTCCGCGGAGGCGGACCTTCGGCTCGACAACCCGGACGACGACACCGCACCACAATGACAGACCGCGCCGACAACTCGCCCGGATCGAGCCTCGTCAACCTGGGGGTTGGCTGAGAACCAGCCAGGCCAGGGTGGACTCGCGGTCGTCAGCGCCGAGGGGGTGGGCGTCGAGGGGGTGGGCGAGCGCCCGGCGGCGCAACCGCTCGGCCAGGGCCTGCGGACGCAACGACCAACGCGACTCCAGCTCGGCTGCGAGATCCTCACCGATCAACCCGAGCAGGGCCGCGGCGTACCCGTCTCCGACCGGGTCGATCATCCCGCTCCTGCTGGGGCCGGCCAGCGGCTCGCCCGGCAGCCCGCAGCCGACGGCGGCACCGAGAGCCACGGCACCGGCCAGCACAGCCCCGTCCTGGTCGTCCCGGTCGGACCCGGATCCCGGCCGGCGCACGATCAGCGCCAGCTCCAGCCGGCCCCAGTCCTCGGGCCGCCGGCCGGGACCCGGGTGCGGACCGACGGAGGCCAACCGGCCCAACTGTTCCACCATCGAGCGGACCGACCGGATCGAGCGGCCGGCCGCCAACTCGGCCACACTGAGCGCGGTCGCGGCCAGCCCTAGCCCCGGCTCGGCCCGGGTCCGGCTCGAGACGGCGTCGCGGGCTGCCGCGACGCACTCCGGGTCGCCGGTGCGGAGGCTCTCTCCGGCCAGGAAGGCGATGTCGAACACGCCGAGTCGCCCGGCCGCCGTCGCCTCCCAGGCCTTCGCGACGTCACCCGGCTCGGTGCTCTCGACCAGGCCCGCCGCCCACCGCTCCAGCGCCTCGGCGGCGAGCTCCGGCCGATCACAGGCCCGGTCGGTCAACGCCCGCTGCAGCACCAGCCCGGCCGCGCTGTCGGCGAGCCGGACCACTCCGGCGGCCGTACGCGGACCGTCGAGCAGGTCGCCGGCCACCCGGGAGACGATCGCGTCGAGCGGCTCGACCCAGGTGAGCGCCGAACGGACGGTGCCGCGCGGGCCACGCAACTCGAAGCCGAACCGGCCCGGACGCTCTGCGGCGAGCACCGTCCGTCCTTCCTCCTGGGTGAGCGTCAGTCCCGGGTCGGTCAGCACGGCCAGATCGACGCCCTCGACGTCGGCCGGCTGCGGCCAGGTCAGCTCGGTCTGCTCCGGCAGCATCGTGGCCCGGCGGCGGCGGAAGTCGGCCGCGGAGGCGTACCAGTCGGCGATCCACTGCAGCACGTAGCGGCCACCGGGCGGCAGCTCGATCGGTCCCGTCCGCCAACCGGGCCCTGCCGGAGCCGGATCGGCCGGCTGCCACTCGACGATCTCGCCGAACTGCAGGGTGGCGGCGAGCAGTGGACCGGCGCCGTCGGCAGGCTGGACGCACCAGTAGGCCTCGGCACCTGCGGCCAGCGCCCAGCCCAGACAGCCGGGACCGGGGCCGAACCCGACGCCGAGTTCGTCGATCCGCACCGGCCGGGTCGAGGCGTTGGTCAGCACGTAGCGCTGCACCCAGCTGGCGGCGAACGTGTGCCGGACCGACAGCTCCACCTCGACCGGACCGCCGGGGTCGCCGGGGCCGCCGGGATCGTCCAGCCGGTAACGGATCTCGGCCTCGTCCGGATCGAGCGTCGAGCCGGTGGGCGTCCAGCCCAGTCGGCGACCGGCGAGGACGGCGTAGGTGGGCGCCAGGTCGGAGCCGAGGAAGTCCAGATCGGGCCGCTCGCGATGCCGGACCGCGGCGACGCCCGGGGCGGTGCCCGGGTCGAAGGTGACCTCACCGGACTGCCGCCCGTCGACGGCCGGCCACGAGCCGAAGGCGATCGTCAGTGCCGCCGCTGACAACGCCCACACCAGAACAGATTGCGGCCGGCGAGGATCTCCGTCCTGACCCGTGAGCCACAGACCAGGCACGGCTGGCCCGAGCGCCGGTAGACGTAGACCTCACCGCCGTGGTCGTCCTCGCGCGGCGGGCGTCCGGTCGCCTCCGGTGAGTGCTCGTCCCGGACGGTGTCGATCCGTCCGGTGGCCACGCCGAGCGGCATCAGGTCGACCAGGTCCGACCACATCGCCAGCCAACTGCGGCGGGTGAGGGACCTGCCGGGCAGATGCGGGTCGACCCGGGCCCGGAAGAGAACCTCGGCCCGGTAGACGTTGCCGACCCCTGACAGCACCGCCTGATCCATCAGCAGGGCGGCGATCGGCCGGCCGGAGGCGTGGATCCGCGCCCAGGCCAGCTCAGGGTCGGCGTCGGCCCGCAACGGGTCCGGGCCGAGCTTGGCCACCAACGCGCTCACCTCGGCCGGCGTCTTCAACGCGCACACCTGTGGACCGGTCAGGTCGGCGACGGCCGCCTCGCCGGCCAGCCGGAGCCGGACCTCGCCCCGGGGCGGTCCCGGCGGGCCGATCCGGACCTTGCCGATCAGGCCCAGGTGGATGTGCAGGACCCGGTCGCCGGCGAAGTCGCAGAACAGGTGCTTGCCGTGCGCGGACGCAGCCACGAACTCGGTCCGGTCGATCAATGCCGCCGATTCGGCGAACCGGCCCTGCGGGCTGCTCACCGCCGGCGTCTGACCGGCGAACGCCGCGTTCAGCTCACCCGCCAACCGATGCAGGGTGTGCCCCTCCGGCATCGCCTCTCCCCTCCTGCTCGCCCGTCTGCTCGCTCGTCTGCTCGCCCGCCAGACTGCCGGGCCACTGTATTCCTGGCGGCTTCGCTGCTCCTGGTGGCGACCGTCACCTCACCGGGCACCCCGCTCCGGCCCCGGCGATCTCGATCGACACTCACTCCCACCATCGAAGTGAAGAGGGTGAGTGCCGTCGACTACAGCGGTTGCCCCGCCATGCCGGCCCGGGCAGCCAGCACCTGCTCGCGGTCGATCACCCCGACCTGGTCGGCCCAGGCCCGCCATCGCCTCGCCAGCTCCGTCACCCGGTCGGGCTCTACGGCAGCCAGGTCGTGCTGTTCACTCCGGTCCCGGTCGATGTCGTAGAGCTCCCAGGCCCGGCCGTCCTCTCGCACCAGCTTCCAGCGACCGCTGCGAATTGCCTGGTTGCCGATGTGCTCCCAGAACAGGTCGTGCTCGATCGCCTCGCCGCCGCGCAGTGCCGTCAGCATGCTGACCCCGGGCAGTTCGGGCAGCTCGACGCCGTCGCGTTCGCGCACCGCAGCGACCCCGGTCGCCTCGCACAGCGTCGGCACCATGTCGGTGAGCTGGTGCGGTACGTGGATCAGCTCACCGGTCGCGAGTCCCCCGGCGGGCCAGCTGACGATCAGCGGGGTGGAGATGCCACCTTCGTGCACCCACCGCTTGTAGAGCCGGAACGGCGTGTTCGACAGGTTGGCCCAGGCTTGGCCGTAGCTGGTGTAGGTGTCGGCGGTCCCAGGACGGATGCCGGGATCGTTGCCGACCTTCATCGGGCTGCCGTCCGGGGCGCTCGGCGGGATGATCAACCGGTTGCCACGGAATCGCTCCGCCTCGACCGGCTCGGCCGACAGTTCCTCCGCGCACCCGCCGTTGTCGGCCAGGAACACCACGATCGTGTTCTCGGTGGCCCCGGTCTCGTCCAGGGCCGCCAGAATCTGGCCGACCGCACGGTCCATCGCCTGCAGCTGGGCGGCGTAGGCCTCCATCCGTTGCAGTTGCCAGGACTGTTCGGGTTCGTCCCGCCAGGGGTGCACCTGCGGGTCGCGGACGTCGAGGGTGTCGTCCGGACCGCAGAGACCCGATTCGATCTGACGGTCCCGGCGGCGGCCCCGGAGCACGTCCCACCCCTCGTCGAACCGGCCCCGGGCCCGGGCGAGATCGGCCTCCGGGGCGTGCAGCGGCCAGTGCGGTGCGGTGAAGGCGACGTAGCCGAAGAAGGGGCGGGAGTCCTCGGCGGCGTCCCTGACCGCCTGCGCTGCGCGGCGACCGATCTCGTCGGTGTAGTAGAAACCGTCGTCCAGTTCCTCAGAGCCGACCGGGGTCTCCTGATCATGCAGCGTGGTGGGCTGGAAGTAGGAACCGGCCCCACCCAGGGTGCCCCAGAACCGTTCGAAGCCGCGTCGGGTCGGCCAACTCTCCGACGCATGTTCCCGCTCACTGCTCAGGTGCCATTTACCGGTCAGCTGCGTCCGGTAGCCGGCGGCCTGAAGGGTTTCGGCGAGGGTGACACACCGCTCGTTCAGGCTGCCCGGGTAGCCGCCGGGGCCGTCGTTGTCGACCAACTCGGCCACCCCGGTCTGATGCGGGTGCAGGCCGGTGAGCAACGAGGCCCGGGACGGGCTGCAGCGGGCGGTGTTGTAGAACTGGGCGAACCGCACCCCACCCCCGGCCAGCCGATCGACGTTCGGCGTCTCGATCTCGCCGCCGTAACAGCCGAGATCGGAGAAGCCCATGTCGTCGACCAGCATCAACACGACGTTCGGTCGCTCCGAGCGCTCCGTCCCCACGCCACCACCCCCGGTCTCGATCACTCGACTCACGCAGCCCTCACCTTAAGGCGCACGGTGATCGGCGGTCGGTGGGTGCCGAGAACGCCGGCAGGGTGAACACGGCCACGACGACTCCAGTCGGGACGATCACCGATACGTTGGTCGGGTGAGTCAAGGATCCGGCACCGCAGAAGCCACCGAAGGCCGCGACTTCGGCCGGGACGGGGTCACCGGCCTGGTCACCGCCGACCGGGCGATGCGGGCCCGGGACGTCGTCCCGTCCGGAACCGGCCGATCTGGCCGACGCTGAACAGGTGGTCGCCGCCCTGGTCAAGCGGGCCCACGGGCGCCGCTGAGCTCCGGCCGGCGGTCCTACCCCGGCACCTCTTCCGGTACGGGTCCCGGCACTTCTTCGGGACTTCGTCCGGGCAGCTCCGACAGCGGGCGGGCCGGCAGGTGCACCCACCCCTCCCGCAACGCGACCGCCGTCAGCTCGCCCGGGATCAGCTCCTCCTCCGTCAGCTGGTCCGAACTCATCGACAGCCAGGCGTCCCGCGCCGACAGCGCGGCGACCACGGCGTCGAACCGGTCGTCGCTGTTACGTAGCTGCGGTTCCAGCTCGCCGAGATCGAGCCACGACGTGGCACCGGTGAGGGCGTCGACCAGACCGTGCAGCGCCTGCTGCCGGGCCGGGCCTTTGTAACCACGCGAGGTCAGACCCCACCGGCTCAGCGAGGCGGCGGGATAGACCTCGACCACCCGCCCTCGCCCGTCGCGGCGACAGTCGATGCCGTCGGCCTCCAGCTGAGCGGCGACCGCGGCCCACCGCAGTGCGACATGGGCGATCAGATCGGCCGAAACGCTCAACGGTGTCCGGCCGGTGCGGCGGTGGACCTCCAGATCGGTGGCCCGCAGGGTCAGCGGCCGACGCCAGGAACGTCCGGAATCGGGCGGTGCCACCACCCGGTGCTCACGATGGGCACTGACCAGGTCGACGAACGCGTCCGGCCAGCCGACCGGGCAGTCGACCCCGACCTTGTCGGCTCCGGCCACCAGGGCTCGCAACGACGCGTCGTCCAGACCGGCCTCACAACGGCGTAGGACTGCCCCGCCGGGTCGCCATTCGATCAGGGCGGCCGCCGTCCGAACGGGCTCGGCTGCCAGGTCGATCCCGACCGTGATCATCTCCGGCTCGGTCGGACTCAGCCGGCGACGCCGCGGCCCTGCTCGTAGTCGGTCAGCAGATCGATCCGCCGCTGGTGGCGCGGCTCTTCACTGAACGGGGTGGCCAGGAAGATCCGGGCCAGCTCGGTCGCCTCGTCCTCGGTGTGCATCCGCCCACCGATCCCCATCACGTTGGCGTTGTTGTGTTTGCGGCCCAGCTCGGCGGTCTCCCGGTCATAGACCAGAGCCGCGCGGACGCCGTCGACCTTGTTCGCGGCGATCTGTTCTCCGTTGCCCGAACCACCGAGCACGATGCCGAGTGTCCCGGGCTCGGCCGCCACCGCTTCGGCCGTGGGGATGCAGTAGACCGGGTAGTCGTCCTCGGCGTCGTAGGCCGCGGCACCGTGGTCGACCACGTCGTGGCCGTCGGCCCGCAGCACGTCGACCAGGTGTTCCTTCAGCTCGAAGCCGGCGTGATCACTGCCGATGTGTACCCGCATGCGGCTCACTCTCCCAGATGGCGACCTCAGCTGAAGATCGGGTCGGAGGTCCGCGTCCGCTTCAGCTCGAAGAAGCCCGGGTAGGAGGCCAGCGCCACCACCCCGTCCCAGACCTTGCCGGCCTCCTCGCCCTTCGGCCGCGGGGTCAGCACCGGCCCGAAGAAGGCCACCCCCTCGACGTGGATCACCGGAGTGCCGACATCCATCCCGACCGGATCCATCCCCTCGTGGTGGGAGGCCCGCAACGCGTCGTCGTTGTCGCCGGTCTCGCCCACCTCGGCCAGCTCACGCGGCAACCCGACGTCGGCCAGTGCGTTCTCCAGCGTCGCGCGGTCGTGGGCCTCACCCTGGTCGTGATACCGGGTGCCGATGGCGGTGTAGAAGGCGCGCAGCTGCTCCTGCCCGTACTGCTCACCGACGGCCAGGGCGACCCGGACGCCGGCCCAGCCGCGATCCAGCATGTTCCGGTAGTCCTCGGACACGTCACGACCGCTGTTGAGCACCGACAGGCTCATCACGTGGAAGACCGTCTTGACCGGCCGGACCTTCTCGACCTCCAGCATCCAGCGGGACGTGATCCACGCCCACGGGCAGAGCGGATCGAACCAGAAATCGACCGTGGTCAGCTTCGGCGCGGTCTGTTCGGTGACGAACGCAGCCGCGTCGTTCACCGCGTCGGCCAGCCGGTTGCGGACCTGGCCGACCTTCGCCTGCACCCGCTCGGACTCCCACTCGGCCTTCAGCCGCTTGGCCGCCTTCTCCGCCTGCTGGGCAGCCTGCCCGGCGGCCTTCTTCGCGTCCTTCTTGCCCGATTTCGCCATGGCACAAACCCTACGCACCCGCTCGGACAGTCCTCGCCCGCCATGACAGGATCGGGTGATGTTCGCTCATAACCTGACCCGGGACGAGGCGACCGCGCGCTCGGCCCTGCTCCATGTCGAGGACTACCGGATCCGGCTCGACCTGACCGGCCACGACGGCGCCGGCCACCCGGTGGACTCCCCCGACACGACGTTCGTCTCCACCTCCGTCGTCACCTTCACCGCCACCGAGTCGGTGCCGACCCACATCGACCTGATCGCCGACGAGGTGCTGTCCGCGTCGTTGAACGGGGTCGAGCTCGACCGGTCCGACTTCACCGGCTCGCGGCTGCCGGTCACGCCGACGGCCGGTGAGAACGAGTTGAGCGTCCAGGCGTTGTGCCGTTACAGCCGCAGCGGCGAGGGCCTGCACCGCTTCGTCGACCCCGCCGACGGATTGACCTACCTCTACACCCAGTTCGAGGTCAGCGAAGCCCGCCGGGTCTTCGCCTGTTTCGAGCAGCCCGACCTGAAGGCGAGCTATGCCCTCGACGTGCTCGCCCCGCCCGAATGGACGGTGATCTCCAACTCGACCCCCGGTGATCCGGTCGCGGTCGACGACCGGACCAGCCGGTGGCGTTTCCCGGCCACGGAACGGTTCTCGACCTATCTCGTCGGTCTGGTCGCCGGTGATTACGCGCGGGTCTTCGACCAGCACGCCACCCGGGCCGGCGACCTGCCGATGTCGATCCTGTGCCGGCGCTCGGCACTGGAGAATCTGGACGCCGAGCGCGTCTTCGCCATCACCAAGGCCGGCTTCGACGTCTTCGAGGAGAACTTCGACTTCGCCTACCCGTTCGGCAAGTACGACCAGGCTTTCGTTCCCGAGTACAACATGGGCGCGATGGAGAACGTCGGCTGCATCACGCTGCGCGACGACCTCATCTTCCGCTCCCGCACCACCCAGGCCGCCTACGAGAGCAGGGACAACACGATCCTGCACGAGCTGGCGCACATGTGGTTCGGCGACCTGGTGACGATGGTCTGGTGGGACGACCTGTGGCTGAAGGAGTCCTTCGCGGAGTGGGCATCGCACTTCGCCCAGTCCCAGATCGACGCCGACCGGGGCGGTGATCCGTTGCACGCCTGGGCCACCTTCGCCAACCAGCGCAAGACCTGGGCCTACCGCCAGGACCAGCTGCCCAGCACCCACCCGGTCGGCGCCGACATGGTCGATCTGGAGGCGGTCGCCTCGAATTTCGACGGGATCACCTACGCCAAGGGCGCCTCGGTACTGCGTCAGTTGGTCGCCTTCGTCGGCCGGGACGCCTTCCTGGCCGGAGCCCGCAGCTACTTCAAGGCGCACGCCTTCGGCAACACCCGGCTGAACGACCTGCTGCACGTGCTGGAGGAGAGCTCCGGTCGCGACCTGCGGCAGTGGTCGGCGCAGTGGCTGGAGAGCGCCGGGGTGAACACGATCCGGGCCGACTTCGAGACCGACGCCGACGGGTCGCTTCACCTCCTTCGCCCTCGACCAGACCGCGATCCCCGAACAACCGACGCTGCGTGACCACCGGCTGGCCATCGGCCTGTACGAGGCGGAGGGATCGGGCGGATCCCCTTCGGAGAAGGGAAAGCTGCGCCGGGTCGACCGGATCGAGTTGGACGTGAAGGGTGCGCGGACCGAGGTGCCCGAGCTGGTCGGACGCACCCAGCCCGATCTGATCGTGATCAACGACGACGACCTCAGCTACACCAAGGTCAGGCTCGATCCGCGCTCGACCGCGACGGTGGTGGCCAACCTCGCCGGGGTGGAGAGTGCGCTGGCCCGGGCGGTCTGCTGGGGCGCGACCTGGGACATGTGCCGCGACGCCGAGCTGCCCGCCACCGACTACGCCGCGATCGTGCTGAACGCGGTCGCGGTCGAGGACGATCTGGCCGCCGTCCGGTCGGTGCTGCGACAGGCTCAGTCGGCCCTGAATTCCTACACCCCCAGGGAAGTACGCCCCGGCGCCCTCGCCGACTGGGAGGAAGGCCTGGCGCCGCTGCTGGCCTCGGCCGAGGCCGGTTCGGACCACCAGTTGGCCCTCGCCCAGGCCTACGCGCACGCCGTCGTCTCCGAGACCGGTGCGGCCCGCCTGTCGGGCTGGCTCACCGGCGACGACGTGCCGGCCGGTCTGGTGATCGACACCGACCTGCGCTGGCTGCTGATCACCGAGCTGGCCCGGCTCGGCGCCTGCGACATCGGACTGATCGAGACCGAACTGCGCGCCGACGCCACGGTCTCCGGGGCCGAATCGGCAGCCGGGGCTCGGGCTGCGCTGGCCGACCCGGAGGCCAAAGCGGCGGCCTGGCGGGCCGCGGTGGAGGAGAACACCATCTCGAATGAGGTGCAACGCTCGATCTGCCTGAACTTCTGGCAGCCCGGTCAAACCGAACTGCTGGCCGACTACGTCGAGCGTTACCGCAGCGTGGCCACCGACATCGCCGCCGGCGCACCACACTGGTCGGTCAAGGGCGTGGCCCTGCAGGAGAACGCACTGAGCTATCTGTTCCCCTCGATCGCCGACGACCCTCGAGCCATCGACGACCTGGCGGACTTCCTGGACAGCAGCGATCTGACGCCGATGGTGCGCCGGTTGACCGGCGAACGGCTGGACGATGCCCGACGGGCCCGCCGCTGCCAGGAGGCCGCCGAGCCGGCCGCCCGGTGAGCGATGAGTGAGCCGGGCCCGACGGTCGCCGAACTGATCTCCCGGATCGAGCAGGCCTACCCGCCGTCGTCGGCCGAGAGCTGGGACCAGGTCGGGCTGAGCGTCGGCGACCCGGGGGCACGGGTCGAAGCGGTGCTGCTCACGGTCGACGTCACACCGGCGGTCGTGGCCGAGGCGATCGGCCGCGGCGTCGGTCTGATCGTCAGTCACCATCCGTTGCTGCTGAAGGGTCTGCACGCCGTCCGGGCCGACGAACCGAAGGGCGCGATGATCACCGAGTTGATCACGCACCGGATCGCGCTCTACACCGCCCACACCAACGCCGACATCGCCGTCGACGGCACGGCTGCGGCCCTGGCCGAGCGGCTCGGACTGATCGACCCCCGGCCGCTGGTGCCGGTCGAGGTCGGCCCGCTGGACAAGCTCACCGTCTCCGTCCCGGAGCACCGGGCGGAGTCCCTGCTCGCGGCGCTGTCGGCGGCCGGTGCCGGCGCGATCGGGCCCTACGAACGGGCCGCGTTCGTCACCGCCGGGACGGGCACCTTCCGGCCGTTGCCCGGCGCCGAACCGTTCCTGGGCCGGGTGGGCGAGATCGAACGGGTGGCCGAGACCCGACTGGAGATGATCATGGACCGCCGCCGACGGCGAGCGGTCGAGAACGCCCTGCTGCGCACGCATCCCTACCAGACCCCGGCCTACGACATCGTCGAGGTGGTGACGCCGTCGCCCGGCCCGACCGGTGGCACCGGACTGGGTCGGGTGGGTGCGGTCACACCCTGCTCCCTCGGTGAGTTCGCCGCGTCGGTGGCGGCCCGGGTGCCCTGCGGTGCCGGGGCGGTCCGGGTGGCCGGCGACCCGGACCGGGCGGTCCGGACGGTGGCCCTCCAGGCCGGCGCCGGCGATGATCTGTTCGACCAGGCACGGGCGGCCGGGGCGGACGTCTATCTGACCTCCGACCTGCGCCACCATCCGGCCAGCGAGGCGCTGGCCTGGGCGGATGCGCCGGCTCTGATCGACCTGCCGCACTCGGTCGCCGAGTCGCTCTGGCTGCCCCGGCTGGCCGAGGTGATCATCGACAACGGTGCCGGGAAGGAGAATGCGCAGGACAGCAGGACGCCGACGGTCTCGATCTCGGAGGTCAGCACCGATCCGTGGACGATGCGGATCTGAACCAGGACGGAAAATATGGCACGCTCAGAAACCGCCGCACCCGCAGCCGGGTCGATCGTCGTCCACGGGGCCCGGGTCAACAACCTCAAGGACGTCTCGGTCGAGATCCCGAAACGAGCTCTGACCGTCTTCGCCGGAGTGTCCGGCTCGGGCAAGAGCTCGTTGGTCTTCGACACCGTCGCCGCCGAGTCGCAGCGGTTGATCAACGAGACCTACAGCGCGTTCGTCCAGGGCTTCATGCCCACCCAGGCCCGGCCGGACGTCGACGTCCTGGAGGGGTTGACCACCGCCATCGTCGTCGACCAGCGCCGGCTCGGCGGCGACGTCCGTTCCACGGTCGGCACCATCACCGACACCGGCGCCCTGCTGCGGATCCTGTTCAGTCGACTGGCCACGCCGTCGATCGGTTCGCCGCAGGCGTTCTCGTTCAACGTGGCCACGATCAGCGGCGCCGGGGCGGTCACCACCGAACGCAAGGGCCGGACGGTCAAGGAGCGTCGATCGTTCAGCGTGACCGGTGGGATGTGCCCACGGTGCGAGGGTCGCGGCAGCGTCTCCGACATCGACCTGAGCGCGCTCTACGACGAGAACCTCTCGATCAACGACGGCGCACTGTTGATCCCCGGCTACAGCAGGGACGGCTGGTACGGCCGGATCTACGCCGGCTGCGGCTTCTTCGATCCGGACAAGCCGCTCAAGAGGTTCTCCAAGCGTGAACTCGAGGCGCTACTGCACAAAGAGACGACGAAGATCAAGGTCGACAACATCAACCTGACCTACGAGGGTCTGCTGCCGCGGATCGAGAAATCCATGCTGAGCAAGGACATCGACACCCTGCAGCCGCACATCCGCGCCTTCGTCGAACGAGCCGTCACGTTCGCGGTCTGCCCGGAGTGCGACGGCACCCGGCTGAACGAACTGGCCCGCTCGGCGAGGATCGACGGTGTCGACATCGCCACCGCCAGCGGTTGGCAGCTGAGCGAACTGGCCGACTGGGTCGACGCCCTCGACGTGCCGTCACTGGCTCCGCTACTGGGCGCACTCTCACACACCGTCGACTCCTTCGTCGAGGTCGGGCTCGGCTACCTCAGCCTGGACCGAGCCTCGGCCACCCTCTCCGGCGGCGAGGCCCAGCGGGTGAAGATGATCCGGCAACTCGGCTCGGCCCTGACCGACGTCACCTACGTCTTCGACGAACCCAGCGTCGGGCTGCACCCGCACGACGTGCAGCGGATGAACCGGCTGTTGCTTCGCCTGCGGGACAAGGGAAACACCGTGCTGGTGGTCGAACACAAACCCGAGCTGATCGCCATCGCCGATCACGTCGTCGAGCTCGGCCCGGGCGCCGGTTCCGACGGCGGTGAGATCGTGTTCGAGGGCACGGTCGAGGAGTTGCGGGCCGGTGACACCCTGACCGGCCGGCATCTGGCCGACCGGACCGGGTTGAAGTCCGAGGTCCGGACGCCGTCCGCTCAGCTCGAGGTGCGGGGGGCGCACAGCCACAACCTGCGTGACGTGGACGTCGATCTGCCGCTCGGCGTGCTGGTCGTCCTCACCGGGGTCGCCGGTTCGGGCAAGAGCTCGCTGGTCGCGGAGTCACTGGCCGGGCGCGACGGCGTGGTCAGCATCGACCAGAGCGCGATCCGGGGCTCGCGGCGGTCCAACCCGGCGACCTACAGCGGCCTGCTCGACCCGATCCGGAAGGCGTTCGCCAAGGCCAACGGGGTAAAACCGGCGTTGTTCAGCGCCAACTCCGAGGGGGCCTGCCCGAACTGTGCGGGCGCCGGGGTGATCTACACCGATCTGGCGGTGATGGCCGGGGTGGCCACCACCTGCGAGGTGTGCGAGGGACGGCGCTTCTCCGCCGACGTCCTCGACTACCGCTTCGGCGACGCGAACATCTCCGAGGTCCTCGAGATGTCGGTCGACCGGGCACGGGAGTTCTTCGCCGACGACGATTCCGCGCTGCCGGCGGCGGCGAAGATCCTGGCCCGGCTCGCCGACGTCGGCCTGGGCTACCTCACCCTTGGCCAGCCGTTACCCACCCTGTCCGGCGGCGAACGGCAACGACTGAAGCTGGCGGCCCGGATGGGCGAGCCGGGTGAGATCTACGTGCTGGACGAGCCCACCGCCGGGCTGCACCTGGCTGACGTGGAGCAGTTGCTGGCCCTGCTGGACCGGCTGGTGGACGCCGGTACGTCGCTGGTCGTGATCGAGCACCACCAGGCGGTGATGGCGCACGCGGACTGGATCGTCGACCTCGGTCCGGGCGCCGGCCACGAGGGCGGCTCGGTGGTATTCCAGGGGACGCCGTCCGAGCTGGTGGCCGATCGCTCGACCCTGACCGGCCAGCACCTGGCCGACTACGTCCAGGCCTGACCCCCGGGCAGGACGCGAACGACGGGCCGACGGAGGCCAGGAGGCATCCGGGTCAGACCGTCAGGCGGTGACCTTCTCGCCGTGCAGGGTCTGCGGCTGACGGGCCGAGCGACCCAACTGCTGGACACCGGTGACCAGACCACCCACCAGGTCTCCCCCGGCGAAGCTGGTCTGCATCGACGCGGCGGCCAACCGGCAGTCGACGTCCTTCAGGCCCTGCTTGGCCCGGCGTCCGGTGACGATCTCCAGCACCCGTTGCTCCGGGTCGCAGAGGACGAACACCGAACGATCGGGATCACTGAGCTCGGCGTGCAGCGCGATCGCGTGGCCACGGGAATCGTCGGCGGCCCGGCCGAGATAGACCGAGAAGGTCAAGCCCGAACTGACCTGGGCCGCCCGGATCGCCTCGTCCAGGCGTCGTCGCTGCAGGGTGCTGAGCTCGCCGAGGTCACCAGCGCGCACGGGCCCCGCCGACCTCGTCGTCCTTGGCCCGGCGCGCCGTGGCGACCGCCGCCGCCTCGGTCTGCGCGACGCCGCCCTCGCCGGGTTGTTCACCGGCCACCCAGACCGAGCCGCTCTGCTCGGCGGGCAGCGCGGCCTGGGCCCCGGAACCGCCGTCGTCCATCTCACCCCGGCGCCGACCCTCCCGGGTCGCCGGATCCTCGTCGTAGTCGTTGGCCGCCGCGATTGAGGTGGATGCGGTGACCGACATGGCCGATCACGCTGAAGATGACGAAGACGGCGGCGGCCGGCACGATCAACAGCAAGATCGCGTCCAGTGCGGTGACATCGGGGGCGTCGGGCCACCCCGGCAGAGTCCGTGTGTCCATCGGCACCAGGCTCAGTAGCATGCTCGGGAAGTCGTTCACCTGTCCTACGGTAGTCCCGATCGGCTTCGCCCGCGATGATCATCGGCCACGGCCCGAACAGGTTTCGCCGATGCAGCCCGATGCAGGAGGAGGCAGCGTGCCCGAGCCGGATCCGACCGACCGGTTGGTGCTCGACGCCGAGGACATCTCCCGGGCACTGACCCGGATGGCCCACCAGATCCTGGAGGCCAACCGCGGCGCCGACGGGCTGGTGCTGGCCGGCATCCCGAGCCGGGGCGTCCCGTTGGCCGAGCGGCTGGCCCGGGCGATCGCGGTGGCCGAGCATCCCGAGGATCCCGACGGTTCGCGCGCGATCCCGATCGGGGCGCTGGACGTGACGATGTATCGCGACGACCTGCGCCGCAACCCCACCCGGACCGTCGGACACACCCGGCTGCCGGCCGGCGTGGACGACGCGACGGTGGTGCTGGTCGACGACGTGCTGTTCTCCGGTCGCACCGTCCGGGCCGCCCTGGACGCCCTCGGTGATCTGGGCCGGCCGCGCGTCGTCCGGCTCGCCGTCCTGATCGACCGGGGCCACCGGGAGCTGCCGATCCGCGCCGACCACGTCGGCAAGAACCTGCCCACCGCGGCCGACGAACGCGTTCTGGTCCGGCTGGCCGAGACCGACGGGGTGAACGAGGTCCGGATCGTGCGAGGAGAGCACCTGATGCGCCACCTGTTGTCGGCGGCCGACGTCGACCTGCCCACCGCGACCTCGATCTTCGATCTGGCCGAGCAGATGGCCGACGTGGCCAACCGGCCGGTCAAGAAGCTGCCGGCGCTGCGCGGCCGGACGGTGGTGAACCTGTTCTTCGAGGACTCCACCCGGACCCGGTCGAGTTTCGAGATCGCCGGCAAGTGGCTGTCGGCCGACGTGATCAACATCTCGGCCAAGGGATCCTCGGTCTCCAAGGGCGAGTCGCTGCGCGACACCGTGCTCACCGTGGCCGCGATGGGCGTGGACGCGATGGTCATCCGGCACAGCGCCTCCGGTGCCCCGCTGCAGGCCTCGCAGTGGACGAACGCCCAGATCGTCAACGCCGGCGACGGCACCCACGAGCACCCGACCCAGGCCCTGCTGGACGCTTTCACCCTCCGCCGGCACTTCCGTCGCCAGGAGCAGGCCGGCGACCTCGCGGACACGGCGGAACCGTTCGCCGGCCGGACGATCGCGATGGTCGGCGACATCGTCCACTCCCGGGTGGCCCGCAGCAACGTGGTGCTGCTGAACACGCTGGGCGCCCGGGTGATCCTGGTCGCCCCGCCGACCCTGCTGCCCGCCGGCGTCGAGACCTGGGGGTGTGAGGTGAGCAGCAACTTCGACGCCGCGATCGCCGAGGCCGACGCGGTGATGATGCTGCGGGTCCAGCGGGAGCGGATGTCCGGCGGCTACTTCCCCACCCCACGGGAGTACACCGTCGGCTACGGCCTGACCCGGGACCGGGTCCGCTCACTGCGACCCGGGCGCGGCGATCTGCCACCCGGGCCCGATGAACCGCGGCCTGGAGATCTCCGCCGACGGCGCCGACGCCGCGAACTCCCTCATCCTCGACCAGGTCGCCGCCGGGGTCGCCGTCCGGATGGCCGTGCTCTACCAACTGCTCGGTGGCGACGACGAGGGAGCACACGCGTGAGTCGACAGCCCGATCTGCTGATCCGCGGTGCCCGGGTCATCGGTGGCATGGCCGGCGGGATGGCCCGGCAGCACGTCCGGCGAGGCCGACGCACCGGCGACCGATCTGCTGGTCCGCGAGGGGGTGCTCGCCGATCCGACCGAGGCCGGGCCGGACGTCCGGAGGATCGAGGCCGACGGGCTGCTGGTGCTGCCCGGCCTGGTCGATCTGCACGTGCACCTGCGCGAGCCGGGACGAGAAGACGCCGAGACCGTCCGGACCGGGGCTGCGGCCGCCGCCCGCGGTGGGTTCAGCGCAGTGCTGGCGATGGCCAACACCAACCCGGTCACCGACACCGCCGAGGCCGCCCGCACCATCATCGAACTGGGCCGGGCCGCCGGACTGGGCGCGGTCGTCCCGATCGGCGCGGTCAGCAAGGGCCTGGCCGGGCAGGAGTTGGCCGAGCTGGGACTGATGGCCCGGTCCGGGGTGCGGGTGTTCAGCGACGACGGCCACTGCGTCATCGACCCGCGACTGATGCGCCGGGCGCTGGAGTACGTCCGCGCCTTCGACGGGGTGATCGCCCAGCACGCGCAGGATCCGGGCCTGGCCGGGCCGGGTGCCTGTTGCCACGAGGGTGAGATCTCGGGCCGGCTCGGGTTGGCCGGCTGGCCGGGGGTGGCCGAGTCGAGCATCATCGCCCGCGACGTCCAACTGGCCGAGCTGACCCGCTCCCGGCTGCACGTCTGTCACGTCTCCAGTGCCGAGTCGGTGGAGGTGCTGCGCTGGGCCAAGGCCCGGATCGCCGAGCACGGCCGGTGCGAGATCAGCGCCGAGGTCACCCCGCACCACCTGATGCTGACCACCGACGAGGTGCGCGGCTACGACCCGACCTACAAGGTGAACCCGCCACTGCGTCCGGCCGAGGACGTCGAGGCGCTGCGGGCGGGTCTGGCCGACGGAACGATCGACGTGGTGGCCACCGACCACGCCCCGCACGCCCGGCACGACAAGGAGCACGCCTTCGCCGACGCCGCGCCGGGCATGGTCGGCCTGGAGACCGCGCTCGGTGTGGTGGTGGAGACCATGATCGGCACCGGACGCCTGGACTGGGCCGAGCTGGCCGTCCGGATGTCGGTCGCGCCGGCCCGGATCGCCCGGCTGCACGACCAGGGACGGCGGATCGCGATCGGCGAACCGGCCAACCTGACCCTGGTCGATCCGACCGCCCGGGCCACGGTGGACGCCGATGCCTCACTTTCCCTGTCCAGGAACAATCCCTGGCACGGACGCGACCTGCCCGACCCGGTCGTGCTGACCGTCGCGGCCGGCCGGATCACCTATTCGGCCCGGGACTGACGGACCGGGAATCAGCCAACCGAGATCAGGGACGAGGAACGACGATGGCGCAGTACGGGATCTTGATCTATCACCGTGATTCGGCCCACGACCCCGGGGCCCACGACCCCGAGAATCCGGACCCGGAGGCGGTCGCCGCGATCGAGGAGTGCGACGACCACGCCGACGAGGTGCTGGCGGCCGGCGCGATGCGTTCGGCCTGGGCCCTCACTCCGCGGGCGATGGCCACCTCCATCAGTGCCGCCGGGCGCCGGGACGCGCCCTACCTGGGCGCGGCCGAGATCGTCGCCGGCTTCTACGTGATCGAGGCCGCCGATCTGGCCGAGGCCGAGCGGATCGCGGCCACCAATCCGGTGATCCGCAACGGCGGCGGGGTCGAGATCCGGCCGATCCACAGTGGCGGGGTCGTCGGCGAGGGTTGACGTCTCCCGTGCCGCCTCGGACCGGTCAGCTCAGTCCCGCTGCCAGACCGAGATGTGGCTGCGGGAGTCCGCGGTCAGCGGCGACTTGTCCCAGTCGGCCCAACGATGCACCAGCCGCATGCCGGCCAACCGGGCCATCAGATCCAGCTCGGCCGGCCAGACGTAGCGGAACGGCAACCGCCGGAAGTCACCCCGCCCGTCCGGGGTGACGGTGACGTGGGTGGAGGTGAAGGCCTGGGTGATGAGGTCGTACTGGTCGAAGCCGACGTAACCGCTGCCGCCGGCGCCGGTCGTCGAAGGTCCGGGTTCGATCGAGAACGGCACCGTGTCCTGACCGGGTGGCAGCCGGCGCAGATCCGGGATCCCGACCTCGATCAGGAACAGTCCGCCCGGCTTCAGATGCCTTGCCGCGTTGAGAAAGACCTCGACCTGACCGTCCTGGCTGGTGACGTTGCCGATCGTGTTGAAGATGAGGAACACCAGCCCGAACTCACCCGGCACCCGGCCGGTGCGCATGTCGGCAACGGTCACCCGAACGCGATCACCACCGGGTTTGTCGGTGATCCGGGCCGCCATCGCCCGGCTCAGTTCGATCCCGGCCACCTCGATCCCGCGAGCGGCCAGCGGGGCCGCCACCCGTCCGGTGCCCACCGCGAACTCGCAGACGGCACCACCGGCCGACGCGGCGAGTTCGGCCAGCAGGTCGACGGACGGGGTCACGGCCTCGGCGTCGTTCGCCCCGCCGGGAGCGTCGTAATCGCGGGCGATGCTCTCGCCGAACCAGCCGTCGGCGGGGTCATCGGTGGTGTCCTCGGCGGGCTCGAGGGACTCGTCCGCGGGCTCGTCGACGGTCACGGGATCGGACCCTAGCGGGTCACGGTCGCCCCGGGGTAGCGGTTATTCACACCACCCCGGGGCACCTGAGCAGCGCTCAGACCGTACGGGGTGCCTTGGCCAGGTTGGCCCGCAACTCGTCGGCGTTCTGGCGGACGACGTAGGCCGGACGATCCCGCTCGACCCGCCAGGACTCGCTCAACGGGCTGACGTCGACGGTGTCGAAGCCCAGCTTGTCGTAGAGGTCGGTGACGAAGGCGACCGCCTCCGGGTCGTTGCTGGAGGTGGCCAGAGCCCGTCGGTCCGGGCTGTTGGCCGGGGCGCCGTCGGTGGTGATGTCGGTGGCCATGATGTGGTTGAACGCCTTCACCACGGTCGATTCGGGGAGATGGCGCTGCAGCATCTCGCTGGTCGTCGTGGTCCCCTCGTCCAGCGCCGGGATCCGGCCGTCCCGCTCGAAGTAGTAGTTGTTGGTGTCCAGCACGATCTTGCCGGCCAGCGGCTCGACCGGGACGTCGTCCAGCGCCTTGAGCGGCACGGTCACCACCGCGATGTCGCCGGCGGCCGCCGCCTCGGAGGCCGTCGCCGCCCTGGCCTTGGGGCCCAGTTCCTCGATCAACTCGGCCAAGGTCTCGGGGCCGCGCGAGTTCGCGATCACCACGTCGTAGTCGAGCCCGATCGCCGCCCGCGCCACCTGCGCGCCGATGTTGCCTGCACCGATGATTCCCAGAGTTGTCATATCGGGGACAACGCTGCCGCCCGCTGCCTATTCCTGGGCTCAGCCGGCTCCGGCGTCGCCATGGTGCCGGGTAGTCCCGGCGCTGTCGCGAACTCCGAGTTGAACGTCACCGCCCGGCCGGCGCCAGTGTGCGGTTAGTCGATCTGAGTTTCTCGGAGGAACAGCTGCGTGACTGCCACCGAACTCGCCCCAGGGGCGGACCAGCAGAGCCCGAGCCGGAAGGGTATCGACGACAAGTGGATCGCCCTGACCAACACCACCCTCGGTGTGTTCATGGCCACCGTGAACGCCTCGGTGGTGTTGATCTCGCTGCCCGCGATCTTCCGCGGCATCCACCTCAACCCGCTGGCCCCGCAGAACGTCAGCTACCTGCTCTGGATGCTGATGGGCTACATGCTGATCACTGCAGTACTGGTCGTCTCCCTGGGCCGGCTCGGCGACATGTACGGCCGGGTCAAGATCTACAACGCCGGCTTCGCGGTCTTCGCGATCGCCTCGGTGATCCTGGCCCTGGTGCCCTTCGACGGCGGCGCGGCCGCGCTGTGGCTGATCGGATTCCGTGTCCTGCAGGGGATCGGAGGTGCGATGCTGATGGCCAACTCGACCGCGATCCTCACCGACGCCTTCCCGGCCCACCAACGTGGGATGGCCCTCGGCTTCAACCAGGTGGCCGCGCTGGCCGGCTCGTTCGGTGGTCTGGTGATCGGCGGCATCCTCAGCGAATGGCACTGGCGGGCCGTTTTCTGGGTCAGCGTCCCGGTCGGGATCATCGGCGCGGTCTGGGCCTTCCGTTCCCTGAAGGAGGTCTCGCACCGCCGCGCCGGCAGGATCGACTGGTGGGGCAACCTCACCTTCGCCGTCGGCCTGATCTCGCTGCTGGCCGGCATCACCTACGGCATCCAGCCCTACGGCGGACACCCCGAAGGCTGGACCAACCCCACCGTCCTGGCCGCGCTGATCCTCGGGGCGCTGATGCTGATCGGCTTCGTGCTCATCGAGCGCCGGGTGGCCCAGCCGATGTTCCACCTCGAGTTGTTCAAGATCCGCACCTTCTGGACCGGCCAGTTCGCCACCTTGATGTCCTCGATCGCCCGCGGTGGGCTGCAGTTCATGCTGATCATCTGGCTGCAGGGGATCTGGCTGCCACTGCACGGCTACGCCTACGAGAAGACACCCCTGTGGGCGGGGATCTATCTGCTCCCGCTGACCGTCGGTTTCCTGCTGGCCGGACCGCTGTCGGGATTCCTCTCCGATCGCTTCGGACCGCGGCCGTTCACGGTCGGTGGGCCGATCCTGGTCGCCCTCTCCTTCGTCGGGATGCTGTTCCTGCCCGCAGACTTCTCCTACCCCGTCTTCGCCGCACTGCTGGCCCTGAACGGGATCGGCTCGGGCCTGTTCTCCGCCCCGAACACCACCGCGATCATGAACGCCGTGCCCCGGGAACAGCGCGGTTCGGCGGGCGGGATGAGCGCCACGTTCCTGAACGCCGGCATGGTGTTGAGCATCGGCGTCTTCTTCTCGCTGCTGATCGCCGGGCTGGCCACATCGCTGCCGGCGACGATGACGTCCGGGCTGATCGCCCAGGGGGTGCCGGCGGACGCAGCCGGCCAGATCGCCGCCACTCCTCCGGTCGGCACCCTGTTCGCCGCCTTCCTCGGCTACAACCCGATCCAGCAGCTGCTGGACGCGACCGGGGCGACCCAGGCGGTCCCGGCCGGCTCGCTGAACGTCCTCACCGGGCAGCAGTTCTTCCCCCACCTGATCTCCGAACCGTTCCACGGCGGGCTGGTGCTGGTCTTCGGCATCGCCACGGTGATGGTGCTGCTGGCCGGCGTCGCGGCTGCGTTCCGGGGCAAGACCTACGTCTACGCCGAACCGACCGACGCCCGCGAGGACGCCGAGTACGCCGAGGAGACCGGCGCCACCCGCTGAATCCCGGAGCGGTTCGTCGATCTCTGCGCTGGCAGCGACGCGGTTAGGCTGCCGGGGTGCCCGACTGGCTGACCTCCATCACCTGGGACGAGCTGACCCGCTCCTGGGTCTTCGTCCCGCTCAAGATCGTGGTCGTGGTGGTGATCGCCGCCCTGCTGCGCTGGGGGCTGCACCGGCTGATCAATCGAGCCGTCCGGCAGACCATCCTGCGGCGCCCACGACGACGTACCCACCTCCACAGCGAACAGGCGGCCGGCGACGCGGCGGCCGGTCACGGCGACCATCTGGAGCGCCGTGGTCAGCGGATCCGGGCGCTCGGTTCACTGGCCCGCAGCACGGTGACCGTGGTCATGTTGCTGGTGGGCATCGTGATGGTGCTGGGTGCACTGGGCCTGAACGTCACGCCGGTGGTGGCCAGTACGACGGTGATCGGGCTCACCGTCGGCTTCGGGCTGCAGAACCTGATCAAGGACCTGATCGGCGGCGTCTTCATGTTGGTCGACGACCAGATCGGTGTCGGCGATTTCGTCGAGATGGCCGAGTCCTCCGGCGGGGCGTCCGGCACCGTGGAGGCGGTCGGCTTCCGGGTCACCCAGTTGCGTGACGACAACGGCACGGTCTGGTACGTCCGCAACGGTGAGGTGCTGCGGGTCGGTAACTACAGCCAGGGCGGTCTCGGCCGGCCCCCGGTCACCCGTGAGCTCAAGCCGATCAGCGTCCGGCCGCGTGGCCGCCGACTGCTCTGACCGACCGCCCGCAACCCTGCCCGGGCTGGGAACGCACCACGCCCCAGGCCCGTGTCGGGGCTTGGGGCGCGGTCTCGGCGAGCCGGCGACGTCCTTACTGGGCGAGCGTCGCGGTCAGGGTGATGTCGACGGCCTTGAGGGCCTGGCTGACCGGGCAGTTCGCCTTCGCGTCCTGAGCGGCGGCCTCGAAGTCCTCGGCCGACATGCCGGGGATGACCGCGTTCACGGTCAGTTCGATCTTGGTGATGCCGGTGCCGGGCACGAAGGTGACGTCGGCCTTGGTGTCCAGCGACTGGGGCGCGTTCCCGCCCTGGGCGAGGCCGTTGGAGAGCGCCATCGAGAAGCAGGTCGAGTGGGCGGCGGCGATCAGCTCTTCCGGGCTGGTCTTGTCGCTGGCCTCCTGGGAGCGCGCCGCCCAGGTGACCGGGAAGGTGCCGGAATCGGAGGTCGAGAGCTCGACACTGCCCGAGCCCTCCATCAGCGAGCCCTCCCAGTGGGCGTTGGCGGTGCGAACGGTTGCCATGATTCTCCTTCTAGGGTTGAAAGTCCTCGAGCTGCGACTGCGGATCGGCGCGGCGCCGATCCGGTCGCCGGCGGCCGCGGGCGGAGCGGCCGGTCACCTCAGTCTGCCAGTGACCGACAATGGAGGCGATGAGTACTCCCACCTTCTACGACGCGATCGGCGGCCACCCCACCTTCGTCGCCCTGGTCGCCCGCTTCTACCAGGGCGTGGCCGGCGATCCCGAGCTGCGCGCCCTCTACCCGGAGGAGGATCTCGGCCCGGCCGAAGAGCGGCTTCGGCTGTTCCTGGAGCAGTACTGGGGCGGTCCGACGACCTACAGCGACGGCCGCGGTCATCCGCGGTTGCGGATGCGGCACGCCCCGTTCGCGGTCACCGTCGACATGCGCGATCGCTGGCTGCGGCACATGCGCGACGCCGTCGATTCCCTCGAACTGCCACCGGAACACGAGCAGCTGCTGTGGACCTATCTGGAGCGGGCGGCGCACTCGATGGTGAACACGTTCGAGGAGAACCCGGCGCTCCGCCCGTTCCCGATCTGAACGAGTCCCGGGCCCTGAGCGCTCACACCCCGGTCGATCAGAGCCGGAAGGCGGCCAGCCCGGAGCGCTGAACGTCCGTCCAGGGCCGCGACCGCCCGGTGACCGGGTCGACGCCGACCAGCACCGTGCCGGCACGGGCGAAGCGCCGGCCGGTGGCCGGGTCGCGGATCTCGGCCACCAGTCGGGCCGAGCTGGTGCCGACGTCCAGCACCGCCGTCCGGACCTCGTACGGCGTCCGGCGGAAGTCGATCGGGGCCAGATAGTCGACGTCCTGGCGTGCGATCACCCAGCCCACCGTGGTCACCTCCGGCGAGCGCGGATCGAGCCCGAAAGCCTGGCACAGCAGGCGATTGCGGGCCTCGGAGAGGTAGTCGAAGAACCTCGTGTTGTTGACGTGGCCGTAGGCGTCCAGCTCGGACCAGCGGACCTGTGCGTCGGCCACGTGCAGCCCGGTCCGCTCGGCCGGCACCCCGGATCCGGTTGGTAGGGCCTTGGCCACGGCAGGGAACTCTTCGGCCGGTTCCGTCCCGGCCCGCAGTTGGGCTCGCTCGGCCTCGGTCAGCCGACGCAGCGCACCCGCCGCCAGGTCGTAGGGGGCGGCGAACGTCCGGGCCCGGGCGACCATCGGCGAGCCGGCAGCGGAGTCGTCGAAGAGGCGGTAGCTGATCGAGAACCGCGACCCGCCGACAGCGTCCACCCAGACCTCGATCCGCAGCGGGTCGGGGCCGGCGAACAACTGGGCGCGGTACTCGACCTGGTGGGCGGTGACCAGGACGCCGGCCGCCAGCATCGACCCGACCGGATCGGGCTGGTCGCACAACAGATCGACCCGCGCCTCCTGCAGATAGTCCACGATGACGCAGTGGTCGACGTGGTCGGCGGCGTTGAGATCTCGCCAGCGCATCGGGCAGCGGTAGACGTGTGGCATCCCGGCATTCTGCCAACCCCGGTGCACGTCCACCGCCGAGATCGTTCGTTCGGCGCAGCAGTAGCGTGAATCCATGGCTGCGGGATCGTCCATGAGGTTCAAGGACACGGTGATCGCCGACTTCCGGGCCAACGCGGGCAAGGTCGGCGGCAACTTCGAGGGTGCGCCGATGCTGTTGTTGCACACGGTGGGCGCGAAGTCGGGCAAGCCCCGGCAAATTCAGCAGGACCGCTTCGCCGACTACGAGCGCAAGACCGAGCGCACCATCCCGGTGCTGTTGCTGACCCGGCGCGGAGCCCCGCAGTCCGGCGCCGACTAGGGTCGGCTGCTATGAGCACTACAGGCAGCACTGCACGGACGGCCCTGGTCACCGGCGGCGGACGCGGCATCGGCGCCGCGATCGCCCGACGACTTGCGGCCGACGGACTGGCGGTCGGTGTGGTCGATCTGGACGAGGCCGGCGCCGCTGCGACAGCGGCCGCCATCGTGGACGGCGGCGGCCGCGCCACCTCGTTCGTCGCCGACGTGGCCGATGAGGAGCAGGCCGCGGCCGCGGTCGCCCACGTCGCGGCCGAGCTCGGCCCGGTCACCGTGCTGGTCAACAACGCAGGAGTGATCCGGGACAACCTGCTGTTCAAGATGTCCGCCTCCGACTGGGACACCGTGCTCGGCGTCCACCTGCGCGGTGCGTTCCTGATGACCCGCGCGGCTCAGGCCCAGATGACCGAGGCGAAGTGGGGCCGGATCGTCAACCTCTCCTCGACCTCCGCGCTGGGCAACCGGGGCCAGGTCAACTACGCCGCGGCCAAGGCCGGGATGCAGGGCTTCACCAAGACCCTGGCAATCGAGCTCGGCCGGTTCGGGGTGACCGCGAACGCGATCGCGCCCGGCTTCATCGAGACCGAGATGACCAGGGCCACCGCGGCCCGGGTCGGCGCCGACTTCGAGGAGTGGAAGGTCGCCGCGGCCAAGGAGATCCCGGTCGGCCGGGTCGGCGTCCCGGACGACATCGCCGCCGTGGCCAGCTTCCTCTGCCGAGACGACGCCTCCTTCGTCTCCGGCCAGGTCATCTACGTCGCCGGCGGCCCGAAGGACTGAGCGGGCACGCTCTCGAAAAGCCGGGTGTGGACGACCGACTGAGCTCAGTCCTGGTCGTAGAGCCCGTCGAGGATGTCGGAGTATCTCTTCTCCACCGTCTTACGTTTGATCTTCATGCTCGGTGTCACCTCGCCGTCCTCGACGCTGAGCTCCCCGGGGAGGATCGCGAACCGCTTCACCGTCTCCCACCGCTCCAGCTCAGCGTTGGCCTGTTTGACGTAGCCGTCGATCATCGACCTCACCTCGGCCGAGCCGGCCAACTCCTCGAAAGACCGGCCGGCGCGGCCGTTCTGGTCGGCCCAGTCGACGATTGCGTCCTCGTCCAGGGTGACCAGGGCACTGATGTACTTGCGCCCCTCGCCGTGCACGAGCACGTTGCTCAGGTAGGGACACGCCGTCTTCAGCGCCGCCTCGACCTTCTGCGGGGCGACGTACTTGCCGCCGGAGGTCTTGATCAGGTCCTTCTTGCGGTCGGTGATCTTGAGGTAGCCCTCGGAGTCCAGCTCACCGATGTCGCCGGTCGCGAACCAGCCGTCCCTGATCGCCTCGGCGGTGGCCTCGGGCTGCTCGTGATAGCCGTCCATCACTCCCTCGCCACGGATCCAGATCTCGCCGTCGTCGGCGATCCGGACCTCCGTCCCCGGCACCGGCGGTCCGACCGTGCCGAACCGGGGCGCGAACGGGTCGTTGACGAACGCGGCCGCGGTGGTCTCGGTCAGTCCGTAACCCTCGATCACCGTCAGGCCGGCGGCGTAGAACCACTCCTGGACGTCTCGGCTGAGCGGCGCGGAGCCGGAGACGAAGAACTTCACCCGGCCACCCATCCGGGCCTTGATCTTGCTGAACACCAACTTCTCGGCGAGCGCCTGCTGCACGGCCAGGAGACCCTTCGGTTGCTCGCCCCGGAGCCGCAATTGCGCCGTCCTGGCCCCGACCGAGAACGAGCGGGCGAAGATCTGGCCCTTCAGCCCGTGCCGGGCACCGAGCATCACCCGGGCGCGCACCTTCTCGAAGATCCGGGGCGCCCCGGCCATGAACGTCGGCCGGACCGTGCCCAGGTTGTCCACGATCTTGTCGATACTGCCGTCGACGGCGGTGGTGAACCCGATCTGCAGCTGGACGGCGATCAGCAGTTTGCCGAACACGTGCGACAAGGGCAGCCACAGGTACTGCACATCGGTGTCGTCGATGATGTTCATCTCCTCGACGGCGGCCGACTCATAGGTCCAGCTGGAGTGCAGCAGCCGCACGCCCTTGGGCCTGCCGGTGGTGCCCGAGGTGTAGATCAGCGTCGAGAGCGTCTCTGCCGTGGTGTGGGCGATCGCCTCGTCGACGGCGTCGGCGTGCTCGCCCAGATGCTGCCGGCCGCGCTCGAGCAGTTCGTCCCAGCCGATCACCGAGTCGTGCCCGGGGCGGCCGTCGATCTGGACGATCTTGATCAGACCGGTCAGTTCGTCGTGGTGATCGAGGACCTTCGCCGTCTGCTCCTCGTCCTCGGTGATGATCACCGTCGAGGCGGAGTCGGTGAGGATGAAGGCGACGTCGGAGTGCGCGGTGTTCGGGTAGACCGTGGTGGTCGCGGCCCCGGCCGACATGATCGCCAGGTCGGCCACGATCCACTCGATCCGGGTGCTGCAGGCGATCGCCACCCGGTCCTCGGCCTGGACGCCCAGCGCCAGCAGTCCGGCCGCGGCGGCGTGCACCCGATCCCTGGTCTCGGCCCAGGTCAGCGAGACCCAGCGCTCGCCGTCGAGGTAACGAAAGGCCTCACGCGAACCGGATCGCTGCACCCGGTCCTGCAGCATCGCCCCGACCGTCGGTGGCCGGGCGGCGAGGCGTTCGGAGAGTCTGTCCACGAAACCCGAGCCTAATAGAGAAGGTGGTGCTGCGGTCGCTGCCGAGCTGGACGACCCGGATCAGGAGAGCCGCTGCAGGATGACGGCCATCCCCTGGCCACCACCGACACACATCGTCTCCAGCCCGAACTCGGCATCGCGCAACTGCATCGCGTTCAGCAGGGTGGTCATGATCCGGGCCCCGGTGGAGCCGAACGGGTGGCCGAGGGCGATCGCCCCGCCGTGCACGTTCAACTTGTCCAGGTCCATCCCGAGGTCGGCGGCTGACGCCAGCACCTGGACGGCGAACGCCTCGTTGATCTCGTAGAGGTCGAGATCGGTGATCGACATCCCGGCCCGGGCCAGTGCACGCCGACTGGCCTCCACCGGTCCCAGCCCCATGATCTCCGGGCTGAGCGCGCTCACCCCGGTGGCCACGATCCGGGCCAACGGGGTCAGTCCCAGCTCTTCGGCGCGGGTGTCGCTCATGATCACCACTGCGGCGGCGCCGTCGTTCAGCGGGCAGCAGTTGCCGGCGGTCACCGTGCCGTTGGGGCGAAAGACCGGCTTGAGCTGGGAGATGCCCTCGAGGGTGGTGCCGGCCCGCGGTCCGTCGTCGGTGCTGACCACCCGGCCGTCCGGCAGCCGGACCGGGGTGATCTCGGTCTCGAAGACGCCGTTGGCGACCGCTTTCTCGGCCAGGTTCTGGCTGCGGACGCCGAACTCGTCCTGCTCGGCCCGGCCGATCCCGCGCAGGGTGGCCACGTTCTCAGCCGTCTGACCCATGCTGATGTAGATGTCGGGCAGGTCGCCGTCGTCGCGCGGGTCGTGCCAGTGGGTGTTGTGCTCGGCGGTGTGCACCGTCCGGGCCTGGGCGTCGCTGAACAACGGGTTCTGGGTGTCGGCCGGGTCGACGCCGGCGGAGCCGAAGTTGCGGTAGCGCGAGACGCACTCCACCCCGGCGCTGACGAAGGCGTCGCCCTCGCCGGCCTTGATGGCGTGGAAGGCCATCCGGGCCGTCTGGACGCTGGAGGCGCAGAACCGGTTGATCGTCGCCCCGCCGACGCCGTCCAACCCCAGCTGCACACCGACCCGGCGGGCCATGTTGCCACCGTGCTCGTCGTGCGGCTCGGCGCAACCCAGGTAGAGGTCGTCCAGGGTGCGCGGATCGAGCGCGGGCACCTTGGCCAGCGCGGCCGAGATCACCCCTGCGGCCAGGTCGTCCGGACGGACGGAGGTCAGCGACCCCTTGCCGGCCCGGCCGATCGGGGTGCGGGTGGCCGCGACGATGACTGCTTCGGGCATCGTTGCCCTCCTTCGGTGTGCGAGATGTCTACGAGATCGGTTCGGTGCTCGGGACCAGAAATGTTCGGCGCCCGTGCGCCCGGGATCAAGTGTGACCCCGCACTGATTCGGAGCCGAACGGGCCGTGGTCACACCGGCGGCACAGCACGACTTGGTTTCGATTCAAGAAACGCTTGCTTGATCGATCAAGAACAGGGGTCCGCTGCGGTAGCGTAACCAGGTGCCTGCCAGCAAACGGCCGAAATGGCTCACGACCGACCAGCAGCGCGTGTGGCGGTCCTTTCTGCTCGGCAACGCGCGACTGTTCGAACGACTCGACCGCGACCTGCGCAAGTTCGGCGTCGACCTGCCCGAGTACGAGATCCTGGTCGCGGTCTCGGAGGCTCCGGACGGCCGGGTGCGGATGTCGGAGCTGGCGGACAAGGTGCACCAGTCGAGGTCGCGGCTGACGCACACGGTGACCCGGATGGAGAAGGCCCAGCTGGTCACCCGGACGACGTTCCCCAGCGATCGGCGCGGCGTCTGGGCCGAGCTCACCGCCCAAGGGGTGGAGTTGCTCACGACCGCCGCGCCGGACCACGTCGCCGCGGTGCGCCGGAACTTCGTGGAAGCGGTCAGCCCGGAGGACTACGCGGCGATCGGACGGGTCTTCGACGCGGTGCTGGCGATCGAGCCGGAGAGCGACACACGCTGAGTCCGGCGCCCGTGCCCGGCCCGGCTCGGCCCGACAGCTTGCTGACGCCGGATGGGGCGTCTCATCTTCGATCCGCGTCGACCGCTGGTTTCACCGGCCCCGATTAAGCTGACCGGGATGCCCAGCCTGCTGCGGACCGATCAGCGTCCTGAACCCACCGAGCCCCCGGAACCTGCGGCCGGGCCGGTCGATCCGGCCGCGGTGGCCGCGGCCGAGGCGGCTCCGGCGTTCGTTGCGGCCTGTCGTCGCCACGGCCTGAGCGAGACCGTCGACACCTCGACCCTGACCCGATCCCTGTTCTCCACCGACGCCTCGATCTACCGGGTGGTGCCGCAGGCGGTCGCCCGTCCCCGCAGCACCGCCGAGCTGATCGACCTGATCGGGGTGGCCCGCGAGGTGGGGATGCCGATCACCACCCGGGGCGCCGGCACCTCGATCGCCGGCAACGCCGTCGGGCCGGGTCTGGTGGTCAACACCTCCAAATACCTGAACAAGATCATCTCGCTGGACCCGGAGACGAAGAGCGCGGTGGTCGAGCCCGGCGTGGTGCAGGCGGCGCTGACCCGGGCTGCCGCGCCGCACGGTCTGCGGTTCGGACCCGACCCCTCCACCCACACCCGGTGCACCGTGGGCGGCATGATCGGCAACAACGCCTGTGGGCCACGGGCGTTGGGATACGGGAAAACCGCCGACAACGTGCTCGGCCTCGACGTCGTGACCGGCTCGGGTGAGCGGCTGCAGGTCACCAACGCCAACACCCCGTCCGGCTCGGCCACGCTCGCCGCGCTGGAACAACTGGTGGCCGAGCGGCTGGGTCTGATCCGGACCGAGTTCGGGCGCTTCGGCCGGCAGGTCTCGGGTTACAGCCTGGAGCATCTGCTGCCCGAGCAGCGCTTCGACGTGGCCCGGTTCCTGGCCGGCACCGAGGGGACGTTGGCGACCATGCTGAGCGCCACCGTCCGTCTGGTCGCGGACCCGCCGCACACCACGATGGTGGCACTGGGGTATCCCTCCATGCCGGAGGCGGCCGACGCGATCACCGCGATCCTGGCCCACCGACCGCGGGCCTGCGAGGGCCTGGACTCACGGATCATCGACGTGGTCCGCCGGCAGCGCGGGCCTGGCGGTGTGCCGCCGCTGCCCCGGGGGGCCGGCTGGATCCTGGTCGAGCTGGCCGGCGACGACGCCGCCGAGGTGAACGACCGGGCCGAGAAGGTGCTGGCCGAATCCGGCTGCCTGGACGGTTTCGTGGTCGCCGACGCGGGCCTGGCGGCAGCACTGTGGAAGATTCGTGAGGACGGCGCCGGCCTGGCCGGGGTGAGCCTGGCTCGGCCGGCCTGGGCGGGCTGGGAGGATTCGGCGGTCCCACCGGAGCACCTCGGGGCCTATCTGCGGAAGTTCGAGCAGCTGATGCTCGACCACCAGGTGACCGGTCTGCCCTACGGCCACTTCGGCGACGGCTGCACCCACATCCGGATCGACTTCCCGTTGGACGCCGACGGCGGGGTCGCGGTCTACCGCTCGTTCGTCGAGGAGGCCGCCGACCTGGTGGCGAGTTTCGGCGGGTCGATGTCGGGTGAGCACGGTGACGGCCGGGCCCGTTCGGAACTGCTGAGCCGGATGTACTCCCCCGCCGCGATCGAGACCTTCGGCGCGGTGAAGGCGATCTTCGATCCCGGCAACGGGCTCAACCCGGGCGTGCTGGCCGCACCTCGGCCGCTGGACGCCGACCTGCGGGTGCCGCAGGCCCGACGGACCCGGCTGGCCCTGGCCGATCCGCAGCTGAACGCCGAGGTGCACCACTGCACCGGTGTCGGCAAGTGCCTGGCCGACATGACCCCCGGCCTGGGCGTGATGTGCCCGTCGTTCCTGGCCACCGGGGACGAGAAGGACTCCACCCGCGGCCGGTCCCGGGTGCTGCAGGAGATGATCAACGGCCAGCTCGTCACCGGCGGCTACCGCGCGCCTGAGGTGCACGAGGCCCTGGATCTCTGCCTGAGTTGCAAGGGCTGCCGGCGGGACTGCCCGACCGGGATCGACATGGCCGCCTACAAGGCGCAGGTGCTCGACCACAGCTACCGGGGCCGGCTGCGACCTCGCAGTCATTACGCCCTGGGCTGGCTCCCGCGCTGGGGCCGGCTGATCACCCGCATCCCCGGTCTGGCCTCGCTGCTCAACCTCGGGATGGCGACCCCGGGTTTGCGAAATCTGGTCCGTTGGGGGGCCGGGGTGGACCAGCGCCGGACGCTGCCGGCGTTCAGCCCCAGCACCGCCCGCAGCCGGGTCCGGTTGGCCGGATCGGACAGATCGGGCTCGTCGGTCTCCTCGAACGAGAGCGGGGCCGGCGACGAAGGTCCTGGTCTGGGTGGATTCGTTCTCCGACTGCTTCCCGGGGGCCGGCGTCCAGGCGGTGGTCGACGTCCTGGAGCGGGCCGGCTACGCGCCGGAGTTCCTCAGCCGGACGGCCTGTTGTGGGCTGACCTGGATCAGCACCGGTCAGTTGGACGGCGCGCGCCGGCAGTTGCGGGAGGCGCTCGACCAGTTGCACCCCTACGCCGAAGCCGGGACCCCGATCGTCGGGCTGGAGCCGTCCTGTCTGGCGGTCTGGCGCAGTGACGCCGGCGAACTGCTGGACGACCCCCGGGTGCCGGTGGTGGCCGCGGCCGTCCGGACCCTGGCCGAGCTGCTGACCTCGACCGAAGGCTGGCAGGCGCCGGACCTGAGCGGCGTCGAACTGGTGGCCCAGCCGCACTGCCATCACGCCTCGGTCCTGGGCTGGCAGGCCGACGCCGCTCTGCTCGCCGCGACCGGGGCCACGGTGACCACCGTCGGCGGCTGCTGTGGCCTGGCCGGCAACTTCGGCGTCGAACAGGGCCACTACGAGGTGTCGGTGAAGGTCGCCGAGCACGATCTGCTGCCCGCCGTCCGCGCTCGTCCCGATGCACTCGTGCTGGCCGACGGCTTCTCCTGCCGGACCCAGCTGGCCGAACTGGCCGACCGCCAGGCCATCACCCTGGCCGAACTGCTGAACCGGTAACCCGACTCGTCCCGCCCGTTTCGCCCTCCTCCCGCCCCCTCCTCCGTCCCGCCCGCCCCTCCTGTCCCGTCCCCCGTCCTGCCGCCCGTCCTCATCGTTTCCCGACTTTGCGACGCTTTGCTGCAGTTTGCGTCTGCTGCAGCAGGCGCAAACTGCACGAACCGGTCGCAAAGTCGAGGTCGGGACGTGGCTCGTCCGCCGACGGCCGCCTCCCGCTCGCCCCCGCCCAACTCCCGTCCGCCCCCTCTTCCCGTCCGCCCCCTCTTCCCGACCGCCCCCACTTCCCGACTTTGCGACGCTTTGCTGCAGTTTGCGTCTGCTGCAGCAGGCGCAAACTGCGCGAACCGGTCGCAAGGTCGAAGTCAGCCGGGGCGACAAGTCGAGGTCGGCCGGAGGCGACAAGGCGAGGTCGGCCGGAGGCGACAAGGCGAGGTCGGCCGGGGCGACGAGCCGAGTTCGGGCAGAGGCCCGTCAGGGTCGGGTGCCGCGTCAGTCTTTGACGGCCTGCAGGGTGAAGCTCAGCGGCATCCGCTCGGGACGGTCGATCAGCCGGAACTCACCGCCGCCGACGTCGCTCATCAGCTCCCCGAACGGGGCGAAAGGGACGGTGTCGTGCTCGATCAATCCAGTTAGCCTCATCCCGGCACTCAGCAGCGCGGTGACCAGCTCGCCGATGCCGTGGCTCCAGGAGTGGTTACGGGTCGCGGTCAACGGCTTCGCGGTCTCGACGTAGCTGGCCTCCTCCTCATAGACCGAGGCCTCACTCTGCTCGAAGTAGGGGTCGGTGAGGACGAGTCGGCCGTCCGGGCCCGGCGGTTGGGCGGCCAGCAGCACCGGATGGACGTCACGGATGAACAGGCGCCCACCGGGGCGCAGCAGGACGCTGACCACCTCGGCCCACCGGGTGACGCTGGGCAGCCAGTTCAGTGCGCCCACACTGACGTAGACGAGATCGAAGTCCGCGGCCAGGCCCGCCCGACGCAGAGCGTCCGGTGCGTCGTAGACGTCCGCGACGAGCCAGTCGATCCTGGCGTCCAGCCGGGCTGAGAGCAGACCGGCCTGACGGATCGACTCCGGCGACAGGTCCAATCCGGCCATCTGCGCCCCCAGCCGACTCAGGCTGACGGTGTCGGTGCCGATGTGGCACTGCAGATGGATGCCCCGTAGACCGGCGACGTCACCGAGCCGCGGCTGGTCGAACCGGACCACGTCGCTGAGGAAGCCCGGATCGTCGAAGTCGGCGACCCGGTAGTCCGGGGACGCCACATGCAGTCCGGCCCGTTCGTCCCAGTTGGCCCGGTTGTCCCGCAGGTAATCGGCCTCGTCAGGAGATGCAGGCTGGTCCATGACGAGAAGTATGGCTACTGTCCGGACATGACGCCGCAGCTGAACGTGATCGAGGTCGTGGTGACCCAGATGGAGCGGTCGCTGGCTTTCTACCGCCGGCTCGGGCTGCCCATCCCCGAGGGACTGGACGATGCACCGCACGCCGAGGTCGAGCTGGCCGGCGGGATCAAGCTCGCCTTCGACACCGTCGAGGTGATCAAGAGCTTCGACCCGGACTGGACACCGCCGGCCGGCGGGCACGGACAGGCCCTGGCGTTCGGCTGCGCAGATCCGGCCGAGGTCGACGCCACTTTCGCCGACCTGGTCGAGGCCGGCGGCAGCCCCCATCTGGAACCGTGGGACGCGTTCTGGGGGATGCGATACGCCGTGGTGCACGACCCGGACGGCCACACCGTCGACCTCTACGCCCTGCTGCCCGAGACGAGGACGAAGGCACGACCGAGGCCTAAGGGCCGCCGGACGACCGCCGCGGACCGTTCACCCACGGAATGGCCCGAACCTGGCAGTCCGAAACCCGTTGGGCCGGGGATCGACCCGCCGGGGAAGGCTCAGCCGCGGGTGAGGCGACGGTGGGTGGCCCGGTGCGGACGAGCCGCCTCGGCGCCCAGCCGCTCGACCTTGTTGGCCTCGTAGTCGGCGAAGTTGCCCTCGTACCAGAACCACTGGGCCTGCTCGTCGTCGTCACCCTCCCAGGCCAGGATGTGGGTGGCGACCCGGTCGAGGAACCAGCGATCGTGGGAGACCACCACGGCACAGCCGGGGAAGTCGAGCAGCGCGTCCTCCAGCGACTGCAGGGTCTCCACGTCCAGGTCGTTGGTCGGTTCGTCGAGCAGCAGCAGGTTGCCGCCCATCTTCAACGTCAAAGCCAGGTTCAGCCGGTTGCGCTCACCACCGGAGAGCACCCCGGACGGCTTCTGCTGATCGGGGCCCTTGAATCCGAACGAGGCCACGTAGGCCCGTGACGGCATCTCGAAGTTCGCGACCTTGATGAAGTCGAGCCCGTCCGAGACCAGCTCCCAGACGTTCTTCTTCGGGTCCAGGCCACCGCGCCCCTGGTCGACGTAGGAGATGCCGACCGTGCTGCCGAGCTTGAGCGAACCCTGGTCCGGCGTCTCTTCGCCGACGATCATCCGGAACAGGGTCGACTTGCCGACCCCGTTGGGGCCGATGATGCCGACGATGCCGGCCCGGGGCAACGAGAAGTCCAGGCCGTCGAACAGCAACCGGTCGCCGAAGCCCTTGACCAGCTTGTCGGCGTCGAGGACCTGGCTGCCCAGCCGCGGCCCGGCCGGGATGTTGATCTCTTCGAAGTCGAGCTTGCGAGCGCGGTCCGCCTCGGCCGCCAGTTCCTCATAGCGAGCCAGCCGGGCCCGGTTCTTGGCCTGCCGGGCCTTGGGGCTGGACCGCACCCAGTCCAACTCGCGGTCCAGGATCTTGGCCCGCTTGGCGTCCTTGCGCCCCTCGAGCTGCAGCCGGGACCGCTTGGTGTCGAGATAGGTCGAATAGTTGCCCTCGTAGGGGAAGGTCCGACCCCGGTCGATCTCGAGGATCCACTCGGCCACGTTGTCCAGGAAGTACCGGTCGTGAGTGACGGCCAGGACGGCACCGGCGTAGTTCTTGAGGTGATTCTCCAGCCAGTTCACGCTCTCGGCGTCCAGGTGGTTGGTCGGCTCGTCGAGCAGCAGCAGATCCGGGGCCTGCAGCAGCAGCTTGCACAACGCCACCCGGCGTCGTTCGCCACCGGAGAGGACGTCGACCTGGGCGTCGCCGGGAGGGCAGCGCAACGCGTCCATCGCCTGCTCCAACTGGGAGTCGATCTCCCAGGCCTGGCGCCGGTCGAGCTCGGTCTGGAGGTCGCCCATCTCGGCCATCAGAGCGTCGAAGTCGGCGTCCGGATCGGCCATCGCCTCGGAGATCTCGTTGAAGCGGTTGAGCATCTGCTTGGTCTCGCCGACCCCCTCCTCGACGTTCTCCAGCACCGTCTTGCCCTCGGTCAGCGGAGGCTCCTGCAACAGGATGCCGACGGTGGCCTCCTTGCCCAGCCGAGCCTCTCCGTTGTTGGCCGTCTCCAGACCGGCCATCAGCTTGAGCAGCGTCGACTTACCGGTCCCGTTCGGGCCGACGACGCCGATCTTGGCGCCGGGCAGGAAGTCCAACGTGACGTTGTCCAGAACGACCTTGTCGCCGTGGGCTTTGCGGACGTTGTGCAGCGAGTAGACGAACTCGGGCATGTGCGGTGCGATTCCTTCGGCGGTGAGCTTGCAGAGACTGATCGAGGCCAGGTCCGGATCACGGACCACGTGCCACCCGTGAGCGGCACGGGCCAGTGATCCAACCTAGTGCCCCACGCAACCGACGGCCATTCGGCCGACCGAGGCCACCGGACTCAGACGCCCGCCGGCGCCGGCTCCCGTTCCGCCGGCAGCGACGCCGCCGACGATGCCGCCGACGATTCACCCGAGGCTGCCTCGCCGGCCGCCTCGGCGCTGGTGATCAGCTCGCCGAGATCCCTGCCGTCGTCCTCGACCCCGGCGAACCGCTCGACCCGGCGGAACTCGGTGGTGCCACGGGCCAGGTCGTGCCCGACCGAGGTCGCCTCCAGCACCGTCCGCTCGTGCCGCTCGCCGTTGTCGTCGTGCCACACCTGCGTCCGCAGCTTGCCCAACACCGTCACCGGATCGCCCTTGCCCACGCTGACGGCGACGTTCTCGGCCAGCGCGCGGTAGCAGGTCACCGTCAGCCAGGTGGTCTCACCGTCGGCCCACTCCCCTCGTCGGCGAACTCGCGGGGTGCAGGCCAGCCGAAAGGTGGCGGTGACGGTGTTGGTCTGCCGGATGACCCGGCTCTCGACGTCGGCGCCGACGTGTCCGGTCATGCTGATCATTGCTTCCATGGCTTCTCCTCAGCCTCCGTGGCGAAACCCTCCCGGCTTCGCTCATCAGGAGTATTCGGCCAGGGGTGCGAAAAGTGACCGCGATCGCCACGGGCTGTGGACAGCGCTCCACGAACCGTCCAGTCTGTGGAAAAACCCACCAGGGAACCGGCTCAGCTGCCGGGTGGTTTCCATTCCGGGTTGACCTCGGAGTACTGCACGGCCGCCGGGCCGATCGGCGCACTACCGGGCCCGCTGCCCGGCGTACGATCGGGCCCACCACCGGGCACGGCCGGGAAGTTGCCACCCAGACCGGCCGGCCCCGGGTAGCTGGCCGGTGCATAGCTGAGCGCTCCGGACTGCGAGCGGCGGCGAAGCCGTGGGTAAGGGGCGCGTCCGACCGGCTGGATCTGGGCCCGGGAGCGCAGGTCGCGGATGCGTCCGAGCAGGAATTTCTCCCGGGCGAGCCCGGCCTGATCGACCAGCCCGCGGCTCATCGCGTCCCGCAGGTAGGCCAGCTCGGTGACGCTGCGTTGCATCGAGATCGTCGACCACAGCGCGTATGGGCCGAGCCACAACGCGTGCCAGAGCGCCTTGCGGCGGGTCCGCAGCTTGCTGAAGGCGACGGCGTCGCTCTCGGGTAACCAGCCGACCCGGGAGTAGTCGGTGAGGCGCTCGCGGATCAACCGGCCCTGGACGAAGAGCTGCCGGATCACGAAGACTACGTAGGCCGCGACCAACGGCAAGGCAACGGTCACGTAGACGATGACCAACTGGGTGCCCTGGAACAGGGTGGCGCTGGTGTTGAACGACATGTGCAGGAACGCCGCCGCACAGTAGCCCGCGAGCGGCGCCACGATCCGGACGATCTTGCTCCTGGACCGGATCCCGACGGCCAGCCCGATCCCGGTCATCGAGGTGAAAAGCGGATGGCCGAAGAAGGTCTTGACCCCGCGCAGGACGAACAGTTGTTGCAGCACCTCGTCCGGCGTGACACCGATGTACTGCGAGGCGTAGTGATAGGCCCGGCCGTAGTAGAGGATGTTCTCCACGAAGGCGAACCCGGCCCCGGACAGCCCGGCCAGCACGATGCCGCTGATCCGGCTGACGAACTGGTAGCGGATCAGGATGGCCAGCCAGAACAGCACGGTGGCCTTGCAGGCCTCCTCGACCCAGGGGGCGACGTAGATCGCCGCTCGCGTCGCGCTCGCCGGGTCACCGTCTCCGAGGATCGAGAGGTGGCTGGCGGCCCAACTGTTGAGTTGGGCGGCGATGAAGGTCGCTACGCAGGCGCCCCAGCCCAGGGTCATGAACCAGATCCACAGACGCTGCGGCCGGAACCGGTCGCTCCAGGCGAACAGCAGCGACAACGGGATGACGGTGATCGCGGCGTACTTGGCCGCCTTTGGTACCGCCTCCGCACCGAGCCCGGGGGTGACCCCGGTGGCGGTGCGGTGATCGGGGACGACCTGTTGGTAGAGCAGCACGAGCAGGGTCGCGTAGACCGCGAGCATCACCACGCTGACCCAGAACAACCGGGTCTTCAGGATCCGCTTGGGCCACGGCTGGGACAGATCGGGTGCCACCGGTAGCCCGGAACGATGCGCCACCCGGACCGGGTCGTCGGGCGACCTGCGACGCAGCAGAGCGAGCGGTCCACGGCCTCGCGCTGCTCGCCGGGGTCGGGGTTCGGAGGGGCTCGCCCGCTGCGACGGGGCCATCTCTCCTGCGGACACGCGCCCAGAGTACTGGGTGGACGGAGCGCCCCGGGCAGGAATCGAACCCGCAGTCGGCGAGGTAGAAGCTCGCTGCCTTATCCATTTGGCCACCGGGGCTTGCTCGTCCACTCTAGTGCTCGACGTCTCACCGGAGGTGTCGGCCGACCGCTCCCTGCAGCGGGCCGAAAGCCGGCGCCCGCACTAGAGTGCGCACGGTGAGCAGCGAACATCTGGTCTGGATCGACTGTGAGATGACCGGTCTCGATCTCGGGCGCGACGAGTTGGTCGAGGTCGCCGCTCTGGTCACCGACCAGGAGTTGAACGTCCTCGGCGAGGGCATCGACCTGGTGATCAGACCCAGTGCGGCCGCGCTGGAGCAGATGGGCGACTTCGTCCGCGAGATGCACACCTCGTCCGGACTGCTGGCCGAGCTGGACGCGGGCCTGACCACCGCCGAGGCCGAGGAGCAGGTGCTGGCCTACCTGCGCACCATCGTCCCCGAGGGCAAGCGTCCGCCGCTGGCCGGCAACTCGATCGGCACCGACCGGGCCTTCCTGGCCAAGGAGATGCCCGGCCTGGAGTCGTTCGTCCACTACCGCAACGTCGACGTCTCCAGCATCAAGGAGCTCGCCCGTCGCTGGTTCCCCCGGGCCTACTACCAGTCCCCGCCCAAACAGGGCAATCACCGCGCACTGGCCGACATCCAGGAGTCGATCGAAGAGTTGCGCTACTACCGCGAGGCCGTCTTCGTGCCGCTGCCCGGACCGGATTCGAACACGGCGAAGCAGATCGCCACCCGGCACGCCGGCGCGATCACCGGCGCGGTCACCGGCGCCCGTCCGGAGGCCGAGCAAGCATCCCGGACCGAGTCGCCCGAGAAGTGATTTCGAGCCCGGCGCGCTGACCGGTACAGTAGGCGGGCCGTCGGGCATGGTGGGTGTAGCTCAGTTGGTAGAGCACTTGGTTGTGGTCCAGGGGGTCGCGGGTTCGAGTCCCGTCACTCACCCCAGTTCGTCCGGCGTCCTCCGGCTGATGGTTCGGCCGGGCTCCTCTGATCGGTAGGAGTGGCGATGAGCTACCCGGTGCCTCAGGGCTATCCCGCCCCGTACGTCACGCAGCTGCCCTATCGCTGCTCGACCGGGCACATCGTGACGGCCTGGATCCTGACCGTGCTGACCAGCTTCTATCTGCTGCCCTGGGCCATTGCGGCCACCCGCTCCAAGCGCCGGATGGCCCCGATCGTGTTGATCAACATCTTTCTGGGCTGGACGGTGGCGGGCTGGGTCGTGGCGCTGGTGCTGGCCTGTCTGAGCGACCCGCCGTCGGTGGTCTACTCCTCGTCCACGCCCTATGCCGTCCCCCAGGCTTACCCGAACTACCAGGCCTACCCCCAGCAGCCCCAGTACCAGCAGTACGCGCCGAACCCGCAGTACGGCTACCCCGCCGGGACCCAGCAGCCGTCGCTACCCGGTCCGTCGTACCCGACCCCCTACCCGGCCTCCGACGAGACGTCGTACCCGGCGTCGTACCCGGCGTCGCAGCCGACCGCTGCCTACCCCGAGCCCTATCCGACCTCCTCGTCGTCGGCGTGGTCGCGCGCCGAGGACGAGCCCACGCAGGTGATCGACGGCTTCGAACCGCCCTACGACGGGACGCAACGCCGCTGAGGATCGCCCGGCCTGCCTGACCGGTGGGGAAGAATGGGCCGCATGTCTGCACCCGGAATGGCGTCCCGCGCCCGGCTGCGCGCCTCGATCGCGCTCGGCGATCTGGCCTCGGTCGCGTCCCGACTGGCCGGTCGCGGCAGCGGAGCGTCGATCAAGGGCACGTTGATGCTAAAGGCCGATCCGCAGGCCCTGGCGAAGTTGTTGGACGGTAAGCGGATCGCCATGGTCTCGGGCACCAACGGCAAGACGACCACCACGCATCTGCTGGCGGCCGCGGTCCGGGCCTCGTTGACCGATCCCGGCGATCTGGTGCACAACGCCGACGGGGCCAACCTGCACCACGGCATCGCCTCCGCGCTCTCGGAGAAGCCGCGAGCGAGCACCGCGATCCTGGAGACCGACGAGCGGGTGGTGGCCGACGTCGTCCGGCTCGGCCGGCCGGAAGTGCTGGTGTTGCTCAACTTCAGCCGCGACCAGCTCGACCGCCATCACGAGATCAAGTCGCTCGGCAGGAGCTGGCGGATCGCGTTGGAGCGAGCGGGCGCGGACGGACCGGTGGTGGTGGCCAACGCCGACGAGCCGCTGATCGTCTGGGCCGCGCAGACCGCACGTCGGGTGGTCTGGGTCGACACCGCGACGGTCTGGACCCAGGACGCCTCGCTCTGCCCGAACTGTGGTGCCCGGTTGGTGCGCGACCAGCCCGATCACGTCGGCGGCCCGGGCGGTCACTGGCGCTGCTCGGCCTGCGATCTGGCCGAGCCCCGGGCCGACTACACCGTGGTCGAGGACACGATTCACACCCCCGACGGCGAGGTCGTCTCACCCGAGCTGAAGCTGCCGGGAGCCTTCAACGTCAGCAACGCCGCCTGCGCGCTGGCCGCTGCCGACCTGCTCGGCGTCGACCGGACGAGTGCCGTCCGCGGGATGCGCGGGGTGACCGCGCCCGCCGGCCGGTTCGGCACCGCCAGGTTCGGCGACGTCACGGCCCGGCTGCTGCTGGCCAAGAACCCGGCCGGCTGGGCCGAGGCGCTGCCGCTGGCCCAGACCTCGACGGTGGTGCTGGCCATCGACTCCGCCGCCGCCGACGGACGCGACGTGTCCTGGCTGTGGGACGTCGACTACGAGCAGCTGGCCGGCCGGACGGTGATCGCGACCGGCCCGCGGGCCCAGGATCTGGCCGTCCGGTTGTCCTACGCCGACGTCGCACACCGGTGCGTCCCCGACCTGGCCCAGGCGGTCGCCGGGCACACCGAACCGGTGGACGTGATCGCCACCTACACACCGTTCCAACGACTGCGGAAGCTGGGTGGGCTGTGAGCGCCGAACGTGGACCGGCCGAGGTCGTCCTGGTCTACCAATCCCTGCTGGGCATCTACGGCGACCGCGGCAACGCCACCGTGCTGGTCAAACGGCTGGCCCGGCACGGTTTCGCCCCGACCCTGAGCGTGGTCGAACCCGGGGATCCGCTGCCCGACTCCGGTTCGATCTACCTGCTCGGGGGCGGTGAGGACGCTGCCCAGATCTCCGCGGTGAACGCCCTGCGCGCTGACGGCGGTCTGCAGCGGGCCGCCGAACGGGGTGCGGTGGTGTTCGCGGTCTGCGCCGGGTACCAGATCGTTGGCCGCAGCTTCACCGTCGGTGAGAACGACACCGTGACCGAGGGGCTCGGGCTGCTGGACGTGACCACCGTCCGCGGGCCGGTCCGCGCGGTCGGGGAGATCCTGACCCGCTGGCGCGGCCGGGACGGCGACGAGCGCTGGCTGACCGGCTTCGAGAACCACGGCGGCTACACCAGCCTCGGGCCGGCCGCGACCCCGTTGGCCGACGTGGAGATCGGGGTGGGCAACGACGACGGCGGCACCGAGGGTGCGGTGCAGGGAAGCGTGATCGGCAGCTATCCGCACGGCCCGGTGCTGGCCCGGAACCCGGCGCTGGCCGACCACCTGATCGAGACCGCACTCGGGGTCGAATTGGAGCCACTGGTTTCCCCCGAAGTGGACGAACTGCGCCGGCAACGACTCGCCGCGGTCCGCCGAGGCGCCCGCTGACGGGTACCGCGGCCGGTTCCGGTACCTGTTCTGTGGCCGGGCTAGGTTGACGACCATGCGAACACGTCAGCTCGGCCCGTTCAGCGTCTCGGCCATCGGTTTCGGGGCGATGCAGTTCTCGCTCGGCCGGGAGACGTACCCCAGCGAGGAGCAGGCGATCCGGACGGTGCACGCCGCGCTGGACGCCGGCATCACCTTCATCGACACCGCCGACATCTACGCCCCGAGCTGGGACGTGATGGGCCACAACGAGCAGATCGTCGGCAAGGCGTTGCGGGCCTGGTCCGGACCGACCGACGAGATCGTGGTGGGCACCAAGGGCGGGATCACCCGCGGCAAGGGTGAGACGTGGGGCCGGAACGCGTCGCTGCCATACCTGCAGCGCGCCGTCGAGGCGTCCCTGACCGCCCTCGGAACGGACGTGATCGACCTCTACCAGTGGCACCGGCCGGACCGTTCGATGGTCTACGCCGAGGCGATCGGAAACTTCAAAACCCTGCAGGCACAGGGAAAGATCAAGGCCGTCGGGATCTCGAACGCGAACGTCGAAGAGATCGAGATCGCCCTCGACGTGCTCGGCGAGGACGGGTTGGCCAGCGTGCAGAACGAGTTCTCACCGGTCTTCCGCTCCTCCGCCGACGAACTCGATTTCTGCGAGCAGCACGGGGTGGCGTTCCTGCCCTGGAGCCCGCTCAGCGGCGCCGGTGGAGCGGCGACGATCGGCGATCGTTACGCCCCGTTCGCCGAGATCGGACGGAACCGTGGCGTCAGCGCCCAACAGGTCATCCTGGCCTGGCAGCTCAGTCTGGGCGAGCGGGTGATCCCGATCCCCGGGGCCAGCCGGGTCGAGTCGATCGTCGACTCCGCCCGTGCGGCCGACCTCGAACTCAGCGAGGACGAACTCCAGCGCTGTTCGGCCACCGCCGGCCCGCGCTGAGCCCGGCCCCGTCGTGATCAGGCCGAGCGCCGACGTGGTCATCGTCGGCGGCGGACACAACGGCCTGGTGGCGGCGGCCTATCTGGCTCGGGCCGGTGTCTCGGTCACCGTCTGCGAAGGCCGCAACCGGCTCGGTGGCGCGGTCGCCGGGGAGCGGATCTTCCCCGGCGTCGACGCCCGGTTGTCGCGGTTCAGCTACCTGGTGTCGTTGCTGCCGGCCCAGATCGTCGCGGAGTTGGGGCTCAGCCTGGAGTTGCGATCCCGCTCGGTCGCCTCCTACTCCCCCGGTCCGGACCGGAGCTTCGGTCTGCTGGTGGAGCGGGAGGAAGGTGCGGCCACGGCCGCGTCGTTCCGGACGTTGACCGGCGGTGACGCCGACTATCGCGGCTGGCGCGATCTCTACCACCGTTGGGAAAGCTTGGCCCGGGTGCTGGCCCCGACCCTGACCCGGCCGCTGCCCCGTGCGTCCTACCTGCGCTCGCAGATCGGCGACGACTGGTGGCAGGCGGCGACGGTGCGGCCGATCGGCGAGCTGATCGAGGCCTTCGTGGACGACGACCTGATCCGGGGGACGATTCTCACCGACGCCCTGATCGGGACCGAGAGTGAGGCCCACGACCCGAGTCTGCGACAGAACCGGTGCTTCCTCTATCACCTGATCGGCAACGGCACCGGGGAGTGGAAGGTCCCGGTCGGCGGGATGGGCGCCGTCGCGCAGGCGCTCACCGAGACGGCGGAGCGAGCAGGCGCGACGCTGTGGAGCGACGCCGCGGTGACCGGGCTCGACACCGACGGTCGGCTCTGGCGGGTCTCCCTGGCCGACGGTCGGACGCTGACCACCCCGACGGTGCTGGCCAACTGCGCGCCCGCCGTGCTGGACGGCCTGCTCGAGCGTTCCGGCGCCGGCTGCGGCGGCTGCGGAGGGCAACCAGCTCAAGATCAACATGTTGGTGCACCGGCTGCCGCGGTTCCGCTCCGGCCTGGACCCGCGGATCGGTTTCGCCGGCACTCTGCACCTCAACCAGGGCTACCGGCAACTGGCTGCCGCCCACCGGGCGGCGATCGCCGGCCGGCTGCCCGATCCGTTGCCGTGCGAGATCTACTGCCACACGCTGACCGACGACTCGATCCTCGGGCCCGAACTGCGGGCGCAGGGCTGGCAGACGCTGACCCTCTTCGGGCTGCACACCCCCGCCTCGCTGTTCCGCGCCGATCCGGACGGGATGCGCGAGGCCGCCACGCAGGCGGCGATGGCCAGTCTGCAGAGCGTGCTGGCCGAGCCGATCAGCGACTGCCTGACCCGGGACGCCGACGGACGTCCCTGTCTGGAGACGATGACCCCGCTCGACGTCGAGGCCGAGCTCGGCATGCCCGGCGGGCACATCTTCCACGGTGATCTGGCCTGGCCCTGGCTGGCCGACGACGAGCCGGCGACCACGCCGGCCGAACGCTGGGGTTGTGCCACCGACCTGCCGGGCCTGCTGATCTGTGGCTCCGGCAGCCGTCGTGGCGGCGCGGTCAGCGGCCTCGGCGGCCACAGCGCCGCGATGGCCGTCCTCGATGGCGCCAGCGCCGGTGATGGCGGTCGCGCCGGCCGCTGAGTTTGGTCCACGGTCGGATGCTGCTAACGTTGTCCCTCGCGCGCCGCTAGCTCAATAGGCAGAGCAGCTGACTCTTAATCAGCGGGTTGGGGGTTCGATTCCCTCGCGGCGCACCTTTCTTCCTCTTTTTTAACCCCTTGGCCTTCTCCGGCTGCTCCTCCACACTGATCGACGGCGCAGATCGCGCCGCCGACCGTCGGACGACGGGGAGGAGGACATCATGGAGAAGTTGAGCAAGACCCTGATCAACTGGGCATCCGTCCTGGAGGACAACACCCGAGAGCAGGCGATCCGGACCTCCGAGATGCCCTTCGTGTTCCCGCACGTGGCCCTGATGCCCGACGCGCACCTCGGCAAGGGCGCGACCGTCGGCTCGGTCATTCCCACCCTGCGGGCGGTGATGCCGGCCGCGGTCGGGGTGGACATCGGATGCGGGATGATCGCCGTCCGGACCCAGCTGAGGGCCGACGACGTCCGGGCTCCGGGCCGGGATCTGGCCGCACTGCGGCACTCGATCGAGCGGGGAATCCCCGTTTCGGCCGGAGGCTACAACCGGGACGTCCTGCCCACCGCCGAGCCGCGGGTCGCCGAACTGGAGACTTCGGCCGAGCACGCCGGGTTCGATCCGGGCGCCTACGCCGGGCACTGGCGCACCCAACTGGGGACGCTCGGTTCGGGCAACCACTTCATCGAGGTCAGCCTGGACGAGCTGGGCCGGGTGTGGCTGTTCCTGCACTCGGGCTCGCGGGGCGTCGGCAACAAGATCGCCAGCAAGCACATCAAGGTCGCCCAGACCATGATGAAGCGGTGGTGGATCGAGCTGCCGGATCCTGATCTCGCCTACCTGGTCGAGGGGACGGATGAGTTCTGGGCCTACATCCGGGAGCTGAGCTGGGCGCAGCAGTTCGCCCTGCTGAACCGGGAGGAGATGATGGACCGAGTGCTGAGCGCCCTGCAGCACTGGTACGGCGCACCGGTGGTCGAGCAGGAGCGGATCAACTGCCACCACAACTTCACCCAGCCCGAGCAGCACTTCGGTCAGCGGGTCTGGGTGTCGCGGAAGGGGGCGATCGAGGCCGCCGCCGGGCGGCCGGGTCTGATCCCGGGTTCGATGGGCACCGCCAGCTATGTGGTCGAGGGCCTCGGCAACCCGGTCTCGCTCAACTCCTCACCGCACGGCGCCGGCCGGAACTTCTCCCGGTCGGCGGCTCGGAAGAGGTTCAGCCAGGACGACCTACGGGCCGCGATGGTGGGCATCGAGTACCGGGACACCGCGGCCTTCGTCGACGAGATCCCGGCGGCCTACAAGGACATCGACCAGGTGATGGCCGATGCCGCGGATCTGGTCGGCGTCCGGCACACGCTGCACCAGATCGTGAACGTCAAGGGCGCCTGATCAGCGCTCCCCTGCTGGGAGCAGGACAAGCAGAAGGCCCGGGTGCCGACCGAAGTCGGCTCCCGGGCCTTGGCCTCTGGCTCAGAACAGCTGCGTTACTTGACGCCACCTGCGGTCAGACCCGCCACGATCCGACGCTGGAAGATCAGCACCGCGATCAATAGCGGCACGGTCACGATCACCCCGGCAGCCATGATGGTGCCGTACGGGGTGTTGAAGCCGGTGGAGCCGGTGAACTTGCTGATCGCCACCGTCGCGGTCTGCCGATTCGGGTTGATGAGAAAGGTCAGCGCGACCAGGAACTCGTTCCAGGCCCCGATGAACACGATGATCGCCGTGGTGAAGACACCCGGAGCCGCCAGCGGCACGATCACCTTGCGGAACGCCTGACCGGGCGTGCACCCGTCCACCATGGCCGCCTGCTCCAGCTCGACCGGCAGCTGCCGGAAGAACGCCGTCAGGTTCCACACCGCCAGCGGCAGCGCGAAGGCCAGGTAGGGCAGGATCACCGACTGGTAGGTGTCGATCCAGTAGGGGAACCAGCCGAACGGCGGGGTCTGGGAGAACATCTTCAGCAACGGGATGATCAGCGTGATCAACGGGAACATCGAGCAGGCCATGATGATCCACAGCACCGCACCCTTCCCCTTGAACTGCAACCGGGCCAGCGTGTAGGCCGCCACCATGCCCACCAGCAGGGTGAGGATGGTGGTGATCCCCGAGATCAACACGGAGTTGATCAGCGAGCGGCCGAAGTTGTTGTTCCCGGCGAAAACGCCCTGGAAGTTCTCGAACGAGGCCGGCCGGGGCAGGAAGTCAGTGCTCAGGCCCATCGACGGAAGCCGTAGGGAGGACACGATCATCCAGTAGAACGGCAGGATGCAGTAGAGAACGATCAGGATCATCCCGACGTAGGCACCGATCTTGCCGATCCGCGCTTTCGGGCTCTCCTTCGTCCGCGCCAGCTGGGCGATCTCGGCCGAGCTGAGGTGCTGCTCGGCCGGGTTGATCGTTGCGGTCGCCATCAGTGGGCCCCTCCTGCCAGTTCGATACCCACAGCCGGAACGGCGGCGGTGTCGTTCTTCTTCTTTCTCTTCTTCTTCGGTGCGCTGTCACCGATCACGTCGGCCCCGAGCACCTTGACGAACAGGTAGGCCACGAGCAGGACGTAGATGAACAGCACCATCGAGTAGGCGGCTGCCGGCCCGTAGCGGACGGCCAGCGCCTCCTGGTAGGCGAACACCGAGAGCGTCTCCACCCGGTACTTGCCGGCGCCGATCATGCCGTAGGGCAGGTCGAACATCCGCAGCGTGTCGAGGGTGCGGAACAGCACCGCCACCACGAGCGTCGGCTTGACCATCGGCAGGGTGATCCGGGTGAAGGTCTGCCAGGCCGTGGCCCCGTCGACCTTCGCCGCCTCGTAGACCTCGGCAGGGATCGTCTGCAGACCGGCCAGGGTCAACAGGCCGATGAACGGCGCTGTCTTCCAACTGTCCGCGATCACGATCGCCCAGAAGGATGATCCGCTGTCGGCCAGCCACAGGATCTGATGGCCGAGGATCTTGTTCATCACGCCGTTGGCGTCGAAGATCAGCTTCCACATCAACGCCGAGACGATGGTGGGGATGGCCCAGGGCACCAGAATGCCGGCCCGGACGATGCCGCGGCCTTTGAAGGCCTTGGCCATGATCAGGGCCATGATGACGCCCAGGATCGTCTCGATGATCACGCAGACGATGGTGAACAGGCTGGTGTTGATGAAGGCGTTCCAGAACCGGTTGATGGCTCCGTAGCTGCCGTTGACCGTGTCGGAACCGTTGAAGATCGCCGCGTAGTTCTGGAATCCGACGAAGCTCTCGCCCTGGGCCACCAGGCCCGTGGTCGGATCGACGCCGTTGTTGTCAGCGAACAGGGACTGCCGGATGGACATGATGACCGGGATGCCGGCCATCACGAAGATCACCAGCAGCGTGGGCGCCAGCAACATCCAGGCCAACCGGCCCTGGCCGTCACTGAACGCGTTCTTCTTCTTCTGACCGGTCCCGCCGGTCGCGACCGAGCTCTTGCTGATCGCAGTGGCTGTGGCCATTGCGCACTACCTCCTTCTGAAAAGGTGGGATCCAGCGCCCCGATCGTGGCGGCGCTGGATCCCAAGTGGCTCGGCTCTGGTTACTTGATCAAGCTCTGGAGCTTGGTCTGCATGGTCGAGAAGGCGTCATCGGTCGACACCTGACCACCGAGGGAGTTGTACGCCCCGTCCTGGATGGCCTGGGTGACGTCGGTGTAGGCGACGACCTTCGGCCGCGGCTTCGCCGACTGGATCGACTTGAGCAGGATCGGCGCGAACGGGAACTTCTTGACGATGTCGGCGTCGGAGTACAGCGCCGTCAGGGTCGGTGCGTTCGAGGTGGCCAGGGTGTTCGACTTCTGGGTCTCCGAGGAGGTCATGAACTTGATGAACGCGGCCGCGGTGCCCTTGTTGGTGGCGTTGGCGGCGATGCCCATGTTGTGACCGCCCAGGCTGGAGACACCCGGCCCGTTCAGACCCGGCAGCGGGGCGACCCCGAACTTGCCGGCGATGTCGGAGGAGCCGTCGGTGGCGTTGGCCAGGTTGTACACGTAGGACCAGTTGCGCAGGAAGATGAGCTTGCCGGTCTGGAACTCGTTGCGGCTCTCCTCTTCCTTCCAGGTCGTGGCGGCCCTGGGGATGGTCCCGTCCTTGTACCAGTTGACCATCGTGTTCCAGCCGGCCTTGGCGTCAGCGGTGTTGACGTCGGGCTTGCCCGAGTCGTCGGTGATCACGCCGTTGGCGCTGTTCACCGCCTCGGCGAAGTTCACCGTCAGGCCCTCGTACTTCTGGAACTGGCCGGTGTAGCACTCCATATCGCTCTCGCCGGCCAGGGCCTGCACCTTGGTGCAGTCCTCCTTCAGCTGCGCCCAGGTGGTCGGGGCCGAGGTGATGCCGGCCTTGGTCAGCAGGTCGCGGCGGTAGTAGAGCAGGCCGCCGTCGGAGGTGGCCGGCAGCGCGTAAAGCTTGTTGAAGTAGGTGGCCGAACTGACCGTGGCCGGCAGGAAGCCGTCGGTCGAGAACTGGTCGGCAGGCAGCGGGACGATGTAGCCGTTGGCCGCGAACTGGGCGGTCCAGACGTTGTCCACGCTCAGTACACCCATGTCGGGGTTCTTGGTGGTGGTGTTCTGGATCATCTGCGCCTGCTGCTGATCGGCGTTGTCGGGCAGTTCGTGGAAGGTGATCTTCCCGTTCGGGTGGGAGGAGTTGAACTGCGCGATCAGTTTCGACAGGTTGCCGGAGGTGTCCTTACCGGCCCAGTACTGGGTGGGACCCATCCCACTGAGGTCCACCGCGGCAGCAGAGGTGCTGCCACCGCCCGCGGTCGTGCCCGGCGGGTTACCGCTGCAGGCAGCCATCGCGAGAACGGCGCTGATCGAAGCCGCGGCGACCAGCACGCGGCGAGTTGGTCGAGCGAATGACATGAAGCCTCACTTCTCTGTGATCTGAGACACCCTTCGTGGTGTCACCTGCACACACTAGGGCGGAATCTGCGAAAAGTAAGCCCTTACGCGAGAATCGGGCCGATTCGTTATCAACCAGTGGCCAAGGCCGGACTGAGAAGATCTCAGCGGTCTCCCAGGCACTCGTCAGCCGTCACAGCCGATCGGTCAGAGGTAGAGGCCGGTGTTGCGATCACCTTGGGACTCGGCGTCGACGGCGTGCAGGTCCCGTTCCCGCAGCAGGACGAAGTCCTTGCCCCGGATCTCGACCTCGGAGCGGTCCTCGGGGTCGTAGAGCACCCGGTCGCCGACCTTGACGCTGCGTACCGACGCGCCGGCCGCGACCACCTCAGCCCAGCCCAGCCGGCGGCTCATGGACACGGTGGCCGGGATGACGATCCCGCCGCCGGAGCGCCGCTCGCTGTGCTCGCGTTCGGTGGAGACCAGCACCCGGTCGTGCAGCATCCTGATCGGGAGTTCTGCCGCTGCTGCGGCGGGTCGGCCCGATGCCGCGCCGACGCCTGTCCCGGTCCCGGATGAGCCCTCCGCTGGTACGCCGACGCTCGACATCCGGGCGGTCAGCGCTTGATCCGGACGCCGATCTTCGGCTTCGGCGACCGCCGGGAGGCGATCTTCTTGATCACCAGCACCAAGGTGACCAGCCCGGCGACGGCCCCGCCGGCGATGCCCAACCGCGCCGTCCGTAGTTGTCCGTTCTCGTCGACCACCAGCGATTTGGCGTTCGCCACCTCGTCGTCGACGAAGGTGCGGACGTTGCGGACCGTCCGCTGCTTGATCCGGTTGGGGTGGACCTGGTCGATCAGACCCTCGATCGAGTTGGTCAGGCGGTTGCGGACGGCGTTGATGTCCGCCTCGATCTGGTCCGGGGTCCGGGCGTCGCTCGATGCCACGATGTCTCTCCTCACGAGGGCGCAGGTACCCGCCGGCTGGCGGCCTCGCGCCACCCTATTGCACCGGCACCACACCCGCCTCCCGCCCGCCCCCTACCCGCCTCCTACCCACCTCCCGCGCGCCTCACCCCGGCCCGGCAGCCCCCAGGCGGCCGCCTGGACGGCAGCCGCCGGTTCGGGCCCCGTAGGGTGCACGCCATGGCCATCCGTCTCGCTGCCGGAGACCCGGCGCCCGCGTTCAGCCTGCCCGACGCCGACGCCCGTGAGGTCGCGCTGGCCGACTTCGCCGACGGCCGGGTGATCGTCTACTTCTATCCGGCGGCGCTGACCCCGGGGTGCACCACGCAGGCGGTCGATTTCAGCGGGGCGATGGGCGAGTTGACCGCAGCCGGCCTCAGCGTCCTCGGCATCTCACCCGACCCGGTGATCAAACTGGCCGCGTTCCGTGAGGCGGAGGGGGTCGGCTTCCCGCTGCTGTCCGACCCGGAGCGGACGACCCTGCTGGCCTACGGCGCCTTCGGGGAGAAGATGCTCTACGGCAAGCTGGTCGAAGGGGTGCTGCGTTCGACCTTCGTGATCGACGTCGACGCCGCGGGCCAGGGCACCATCGCCATCGCCCAGTACAACGTCCGGGCCAAGGGCCACGTGGACAAGTTGCGCCGCGAACTCGGCTTCTGAGGGTCCGGTCGGTGCGCGAGGGGGGACTTGAACCCCCACGTCCGAAGACACCAGATCCTAAGTCTGGCGCGTCTGCCGATTTCGCCACTCGCGCGTCGGGCCGAGCTTAGATGAGCCCGGATCACGGCGCAGGTCGATAGCCCTCGACACCGAGCAGGTCGGCCACGGTGACGAAGGAGAACCCCTGGTCGCTCAGCCTGGGCAGCAACTGCCGCACCGCCGCGACGGTCTGATCGCGCCGACCCCCACGGGAGTCGAAACCGTCGTGGAAGATCAGGACGGCACCCGGGGTGGCCAGGCGTTCCGCGCTGCGGGCCATCACCGCGCCCGCCGGCTGCAAGACCTCGAACGGGTGGGCGAACAGGCCCGACACCGGACGGAGTCTCCGGCTGCGGATCGAGCGCAGCACCCAGGGCCAGTGACAGAGCCAAGGGGGACGGTAGAGCGCCGGCGCGACCCCGGCGATCTCGGTCAACACCTGCTGGGCCCGGCCGATCTCACTGCGCTGGCCGGGTTCGCGCAGGTAACGGGTGAACTCGTGGTGGTAGCTGTGGTTGCCGAGCAGATGACCGGCCGCCACCACCGCCCGGGTCGCCGCGGGGAAACGCTCCGCACAGCGTCCGACCTGGAAGAAGGTGGCCCTGGCCCGGTGGGTGTCCAGCAGCTCGAGCAGCTGCGAAGTGTACGGCTCGTTCGGGCCGTCGTCGAAGGTGAGGGCGATCCGCTTCGGCGACGTGTCGTCGGCGGGGCCGGAACGGAACGGGAAGTCGCCGAAGAGCTGGCTGCGCTGACCGAATCCGGCGTTGTAGCCGGCGTACAGGGCCGCACCGGACAGCCCCGCCAGCAGCAACCGGCTGGCTGCCGAGCGATCAGACAAGCGGTCAGACGAGCGGTCGGACGAGCGGTCGGACGAGCGGTCAGACGAGCGGTCGGACGAGCGGTCGGACGAGCGGTCGGACGCCGAGTGGTGGGACGCGCTCATGGGTGCAGACGGCGGGCCAACTCGACAGCCTGGTCGGGCCAGGCGTAGCCGACCAGGCCGAGGCAGGCGACCAGGAAGGCCCCGAGGGGAAGACCGATCCGCCAGGCCCGACGCTGCCGTGCCCGGCGCCCGGTTGCTCCGACCTTGCCGCCGGACCGGAACGCCGGGGCCATCGGGACGCGGGTCTGCAGCCCCAACCGGTTCACCGCATAGCCGAGGACGTAGTAGAAGCCGAACGTCACCACGAGGCTGTAGAGCAGACCGCTCTGCAGCCGCCGGGCCGAGGTGGTCACCACATTCCGGCCGTCCCAGATCATCCGGCCCCGCCCACGCAGCGCCCGCAGCAGGCCGAGTTCGTCGCCGCCCTGGGTCATCGACGTGTCGTAACCGTCGAAGGACCGGCGGCGGAAAGCCGAATTGGTGGCCGTGACGTAGAAGACCCGGCCGGTCAGCCGGAACACCAGCGCGACCAGGCCGAACAGCAGGATCGGGTACTGCCGGGACCACCATGACTGGTGGTCATAGCGGCAGGGCCCACCGACCAGGACGACGGACTCGTCGGCGAACTGCTCGTCCAGCCGGGACAGCCAGCCGGCCGGCTGACGGGTGTCGGCGTCGGTCGAGACCACGATCTCGCCGCGGGCCTGCGCGGTCCCGGCCTGACGCGCCGGGCAGACACCCGGCTGTCGTTCGAGCACGACCCGGACCCCGCAGTGGCGGGCCAGCTCGGCGGTGCCGTCGGTGCTGTTGTTGTCCACGACGATGATCTCGTAGTCGCCGGCGAAATCCTGTTGTTGCAACGACCGCAGCGTCTCGGCCAGGTAGTCGACCTCGTTGAAGGCCGGCACGACGACCGTGAACCGCGTCGCGGTGTCTGACTCGTACATCAGGCTCCAGGTCCGAAGGGTCGGTGGAGAATCGAGGACGAACTGATCTGTTCTCACCGTAATGCCGAACGGGGTGCAGGGGCGGGGTGCCGCTGGGCTGATCCTCAGGGTGTCGCGCGACCCGGGGCCGGAATTCGCCGATACCGCACGAAGGCGTAACCGACGTGGTCGTCTCGACGTTCGCAGTGCCACTCCCCCGGATCGATCCTCGGGAAAACCGTGTCACCGGCCGGCGCCTGGTCGACCTCGGTCAGCTCCAGCACGGTCGTCACCTCCCAGGCCGCCCGGTAGATCTCGGCGCCGCCGGCCAGGTAGACGCACCTCTCCTCGTCGAGCCGTCGGGCCCGGGCCAACGCATCGGCCACACTGCCGGCCACCTCGACGCCGGGTGCCGACCAGTCCGGGTCGCGGGTGATGACGACCGTGGTCCGCCCGGGCAGCGGACGGCCGATCGAGTCGAACGTCTTGCGGCCCATCACCAGCACATGGCCCAGGGTGAGCCGCTTGAACCGGGCCCAGTCGGCCGGGATCCGCCACGGGATGTCGCCGGCGGCGCCGATCACGCCGTTCCGGGCGACGGCGGCGATGGCGACGACGTCGGAAGGCAGGTCGGAAGGCAGGTCGGAAGGCAGGTCGGCAGGCAGGTCGGCAGTCATCTCGGGTACGGCCTAGACCGCGATCGGGGCCTTGATCACCGGGTGCGGGTCGTAACCCTCGATCACGATGTCGGCCAGGGTGAAGTCGTCGATGGAGCCGATCTCAGGATTGAGCACCAGTCTCGGCAGCGGGCGCGGCTCACGGGTCAGCTGCAACCGGGCCTGGTCGAGGTGGTTGAGGTAGAGGTGGGCATCGCCCAGGGTGTGGACGAAATCCCCGGCCTCGAAATCGCAGACCTGGGCCACCAGCTGGGTCAGCAGGGCGTAGGAGGCGATGTTGAACGGGACGCCGAGGAAGACGTCGGCCGAACGCTGGTAGAGCTGGCAGGACAGCCGCGGTCTGGCTCCCTCGGCCGCCGGCGGGGCGACGTAGAACTGGAACATCATGTGGCAGGGCGGCAACGCCATGTCCGGCAGATCGCCGACGTTCCAGGCGCTGACGACGTGGCGGCGTGAATCCGGGTTGGTCTTCAACTGCTGGATCACCGCGGCGATCTGGTCGACGTGTTCGCCCCGCGGTGTCGGCCAGGAGCGCCACTGATGGCCGTAGACCGGGCCGAGTTCGCCGTCCGCGTCGGCCCACTCGTCCCAGATGCTCACCTTCTGTTCGTGCAACCAGCCGACGTTGGTCGAGCCGCTGAGGAACCACAACAGCTCGGCGATCAGCGAGCGGGTGTGCACCTTCTTGGTGGTCAGCAACGGAAAACCGGCGCTGAGGTCGAAGCGCATCTGGTAGCCGAAGACGCTCCTGGTACCGGTTCCGGTGCGGTCACTCTTCTCGACCCCGGTGTTCAGCACGTGGTCGAGCAGATCCAGATAGGTCTTCATCCCAGGTCCCCCACTCCGTCCGGCCGACGGCTGGTCAGTTGGTCGATCAGCACCGGGACGATGGCCCGGACGGCCCGCCCGCGGTGGCTGATCGCGTCCTTCTCCGCCGCCGACAGCTCGGCGTTGCTGCGGGTCTGGCCGTCGGCCAGGAACAGCGGGTCGTAGCCGAATCCGTTGCCGCCCCGGCCCGCCGTCAGCAGCCGCCCGCTCTGTTCGCCGCGTTCGACGAACTCGCGGCCGTCCGGCAGCACCAGGGCGATCGCGCAGACGAAGCGGGCACCCCGACGCTCGTCCTCGACGTCGTCCAGCTGGGCCAACAGCAAAGCGTTGTTGGCCTCGTCGTCGCAGGCCGGGCCGGCCCAACGTGCGGACCGGACGCCGGGCATGCCGTTCAGCTCGTCGGTGGCGATGCCGGAGTCGTCGGCCAGCGCGGCCAGACCCGTCCGGGCGACGGCCTCATGCGCCTTGATCAGCGCGTTGGCCTCGAAGGTGCGACCGGTCTCGGCCGGAGCCGGGTAGGACAGGCCCCGTTCGGCCAGGTCGCCGAGCCCGAGCACCTCGAGCTGGGCCCCGGCCTGGTCGACCATCCGGCGCAGTTCGGCCAGCTTCTTGGCGTTGTTGGTGGCCAGCACGACCTGGGCCGGCGACCTGGGCGGGCGGAACCTCGGGTGCGGGTGCAGAGCTCATCGGGCGGCACTCATGACGCGAGCGCGGCCCGCTGCAGTTCGGCCAGGGTCGAGCACCCGCCGGCCGCCAGGTCGAGCAACTGGTTCAGAGTGGCCCGATCGAACGGCTGCTGCTCGGCCGTGCCCTGGATCTCGATGAAGTCACCGGAACCGCTCATCACCACGTTCATGTCGGTGTCGGCGACCGAGTCCTCGCTGTAGGGCAGATCCAGCATCGGCTCGCCACCGATCACGCCCACCGAGATGGCCGCCACGCTGTCCTTCAACGGCTCGCCGGCCAACAGGTGCCGATCGCGCAGCCAGGAGACGGCGTCGGCGAGCGCCACGTAGGCACCGGTGATCGAGGCGGTCCGGGTGCCGCCGTCGGCCTGCAGCACGTCGCAGTCGATCACGATCGTGTTCTCCCCCAGGGCCCGGGTGTCGATGATCGCGCGCAGGCTGCGGCCGATCAGCCGGCTGATCTCGTGCGTCCGGCCGCCGACCCGGCCCTTGATCGACTCCCGGTCGGAGCGGGTGTTGGTGGCCCGCGGCAGCATCGCGTACTCGCTGGTCACCCAGCCCAGGCCGGAACCCTTGCGCCAACGGGGCACGCCCTCGGTGACGCTGGCCGCGACCAGCACCCGGGTGCGGCCGAACTCGACCAGCACCGAACCCTCGGCCTGCTCCAGCCAGCCGCGGGTGAAGCGGACCTCCCGCAGTTGGTCCAGGGCACGTCCGTCAGCTCGATTGGTCACGGTCGGAGAGCCTAACCGAGCCCGCTGACAGTCTTCCGTCCACAGCCCGGCGGCCTCGGCCCGCGGCCGAGCGGGACGCCACCGGAGTTCAGACGTCCAGCCGCAGACCGGGTGTGGCGAGGTCGATCCGACCGCGGAAGGTGGTCCTCGCCTCAGCCCGAGCCTGTTCGGGGTCGTGCCACGGCGGGACGTGGGTCAGGACGAGGCGACCGACCCCGGCCCGGGCGGCGATCAGGCCGGCCTGCGCGCCGGTGAGGTGGACGCCGTCCGGGTTCGGCTCGGCTCCCGGACCGGGCTCGACGAAGGCCGCCTCGCTCAGCAGCAGTTCGGCCCCGGTGGCGAGATCGGTCAGGGCCGGGCAGGGCCCGGTGTCACCGGTGTAGACGAGCGCGACGCCGTCGCGCTCGAACCGGGTGGCCCAGCAGGGTGCCGGATGTGCGGTCGGCGCGGTCCGGACGGTGAACGGGCCGATCTGCTGGGTCGGGGCCCACTCGTGCGGGACGAACGCCGAACCGAGATCGGCCGCCGGGTCGCTACCGGGTTCGCTATCGGATTCGACACCCGTTTCGACGGTGGGCTCGTAGGCCCGGCTCAGCCGCTCCAGCGCACCCGGCGGGGCCCAGAGATCGACCGGCGGCCACGGCGCGGTCGGGCTGTAGCGGGCCGCCACGTAGTAGGCGCACAGATCCAGGCAGTGGTCGGGGTGCAGGTGGCTGAGCGCGATCGCGTCGATGCCGGCCGGGTCGAGGTGGCGATAGACCGCCCCGAAGACCCCCGGACCGCAGTCCAGCAGCAGGGTGAACGTCCGGCCGTGCCAGGGCGCCTGCAGCAGGTAGCCCGAGGCCGGGGAGTCCGGACCGGAGGTCGAGCCGCTGCAGCCGAGCACGGTCAGCGTGATGCTCACGCGAACTGCTCCACGTCGCTGACCAGGCCACCGATCAGTCGTCGGCCGATGCCCTCGAACGCGGCCGGGCTGCCGGTGGTGAGGAAGCGGTGTCGGGCGCTCCGCGGTTCGGCGTGGCTCAGCCCGTTCCGCAGGAGCTGGGCGTAGACGTCCTGGGCGCACTCCTCCGCGCTCGAGACCAGGGTGACGCCGTCACCGAGGACGTAGGAGATGACGCCGGTCAACAGCGGATAGTGGGTGCAGCCGAGGATCAGGGTGTCCACGTCGGCCCGGCGCAACGGCTCCAGGTACTGCTCGGCGACGGCCAGCAGCTCCGGACCGCCGGTGACCCCGCGCTCCACGAAGGGGACGAACGCCGGGCAGGCCCGGGTGTGCAGTTCGAGCCCGACGGCGGCCGCGAACGCGTCGTCGTAGGCCATCGAGGTCTGGGTCGCGGTGGTGCAGATCACGCCGACCCGGCCGTTGCGGGTGGTGGCGGCCGCGCGTCGGGTGGCCGGGATGATCACCTCGACCACCGGCACCGGATAGCGCTCGCGGGCGTCCGCCCGGATCGCCGCACTGGCCGAGTTGCAGGCGATCACCAGCGCCTTGACCCCGAGGGAATACAGATGGTCCAGACACTCCAGCGAGTACTCCCGGACGGCGGCGACCGGCTGGTCGCCGTACGGCGCGCGGGCGGTGTCACCGAGATAGACGACGTCCTCGTTGGGCAGCTGATCGAGCACCGCACGGGCCACCGTCAGGCCGCCGAAGCCGGAGTCGAAGATACCGATCGGGCCGTTGGGATCGGGGCTCGTCATGGGTACCGGGGCAGCCGTCCGGGTCAGGCCCAGACCTGGCCGTCGAGGGCGGCCTCGGCACTGTCCAGATCCGTCGTGTAGGCCCCGGTGGAGAGATATTTCCAGCCGGCGTCGCAGATGATCAGGGCGATGTCGGCCCGCTCGCCCGCCTTGTGGGCCTTGGCGGCCTGGCCGAGGGCGGCGTGCAGGATCGCGCCGGTGGACAGGCCGGCGAAGATGCCCTCACGCTCCAGCAGTTCGCGCACCCGCCGGACGGCCTCGCGGGAGCCGACCGAGAACCGGGTGGTGACCAGCGACGGGTCGTAGAGCTCGGGGACGAACCCTTCGTCGATGTTGCGCAGGCCGTAGACCAACTCGCCGTACCGCGGTTCGGCGGCGACGATCTTCACCCCCGGCTTGTGCTCGGCCATGAACCGGCCGATGCCCATCAGGGTGCCGGTGGTGCCGAGCCCGGCGACCACGTGGGTCACCTCGGGCAGGTCGGCCAGGATCTCCGGCCCGGTGCCGAGGTAGTGCGCCTCGGCGTTGGCGGGATTGCCGTACTGGTAGAGCATCACCCAGTCCGGATGGTCGGCGCTGAGCTCTTTGGCCACCCGGACCGCCTCGTTCGATCCGCCGGCGGCCGGCGAGGAGACCACCTCGGCGCCCCACATGGCCAGCAGTTGCTTGCGTTCGATCGAGGTGTTCTCCGGCATCACGCAGATCAACCGGTAGCCGGCCAGTTTCGCGGCCATGGCCAGCGAGATGCCGGTGTTGCCGCTGGTCGGCTCCAGGATCGTCGACCCCGGCCGCAGCAGACCATCCTTCTCGGCCTGCCTGATCATGTTCAGCGCGGCCCGGTCCTTGATCGACCCGGTCGGGTTCTGGTCCTCCATCTTGGCCCAGAGCCGGACGTCCGGGCTGGGCGAGAGGTTGGGCAGACCGATCAGCGGGGTGTGGCCGACCGAGTCGGCGAGGCTGTCGTAACGGACCACGATCTGTGCTGCTCGGTGCGGATCAGCCGCCGGCGACGGCGGGCAGCACGACCACCACGTCGTCGTCGCTCAACGGCGAGGACAGGCCACCGGAGAAACGGACGTCCTCGTCGTTGACGTAGACGTTGACGAAACGGCGCAGCCCCTCGCCCTCGACCAGCCGGTTCTTCAGGCCGGGATGGCGGGTCTCGACGTCGTCGATCAGTTGCTCCAGGGTGGACCCGGTGCCGGTGACCGCCTTCTCACCGCCGGTGTAGGTACGCAAGATGGTCGGGATCTTGACCTCGACTGCCATTTCTCTCCTCGTGCTCATCGGATAGTCATCCGAACGTGGGCCGACGGACGGCTATTCCCGCACCCGGCCCGGTGCTCAGTTGATCGTGATCTCCTCTTCGGTCACGACGCCGTCCAGGATCCGGTACGAGCGGACCGAGACCGGGCCCTCGTCGTTCCCGCACTCGGCGGTGGAGACCAGCAGATAGTGGGCCTGCGGCTCGGCGGCGTAGGAGATGTCGGTCCGCGACGGATAGGCCTCGGTCGCGGTGTGGGAGTGGTAGACCACCACGATCTCCTCGTCCGCATCGTCCATCGCCCGGTAGAGGCCCAGCTGTTCGGACGGGTCGAACCGGAAGAAGGTGGGTGAGCGGTCCGCGTTGATCATCCGGACCAGCCGCTCGGGTGCATCACCGCCGGCCGGGCCGACGATCACCCCGCAAGCCTCGTCCGGGTGGTCCTCGCGGGCGTGGGCGATCATCTCGTCGACGTGGGCCTGGCTGATCCTCAACACGTCGGCGCAGCCTACCGGCGCCGTGGTCGGCCGGTGGTGCGAGTGTATGGGTGGTGCGGGTGGTGCGACCGGATTCAGGACTCAGAGGGCGTTGACCAGGGTCTCCTGGGCGAACCCGAGCCAGTCGTAGACGCTGGCCAGGAAGGCCCGCGGGTCGGACTCGGGCAACTCGGCCAGGGACTCGGCGACCTCGGCGTCCTCGATCCCGAGCCGGGTCGCCAACGTCAGCCGCAGACTGGTCAGGGTGCGCAGCCAGACGTCGGCCTGGTCGGTCGGGATCCGCAGCTCACCCTGGGCGGCGGCAGCGGCCTCGAGCTGGGCCAGCGCGACCGAGGCGTCGACGACCTTCTTGGAGCGCAGGTCGCGTTCGGTGAAGCGGCGGAAGTCGGCGGCGGCGTCCGGGTCGTCGGCGTAGGCGTTGGGGAACAGCCGGCGCAGCACCGGATCGGTCGGGGCCGTGACCGGTCGCTGATCGGCCCGGAAATCCGCGGCCCAGGCGGCGAACGGGTCGTCGCTCTCGGCCGGCGCCGACGGCTCCGGCTCGTCGGCCTCCAGCAACTCGACCAACTGGGTCAGCAGCGAGCGCAGCAGAGCGATCTCGTCAGCGCTCAGCTGGGTGCTGATCACCCCGCCGCGGCGTTTGAACTTCCGCACCTGCTCGCCGTCCCCCTGTCCTTTGACCGTGCGCCTGTGACCGTCAGCCTGACCGCGCGCACTGCCGGAAGACCGGCCGGTCTACTCGTCGCTCTTCTCCAGCGTCGCCCACAGACCGTACTCGTGCATGGCGGCGACGTCGCGCTCCATCTCCTCCCGGCTGCCCGAGCTGACGATCGCCCGACCCTCCTGGTGGACCTGCAGCATCAACTTGTTGGCCTTGGTCTTGGAGAAGCCGAAATAGCTGAGGAAGACGTGGGTGACGTAGGACATCAGGTTGACCGGGTCATCCCAGACGATCGTCACCCACGGGGTCTGGCCGAGGATCTGCTCGGCCGGGCGTTCGACGACCGCGGTGCCGCCGGCGGGGGTGACGCTCGGTGCGTCGGCGCTGGCGGTGAACATGGGGCCCATTCTGGCAAACCCGGCCGTTAGGCTGAACAGGTGACTGAGTCCGACCGGTCGAACGGGGTGACACCAGCCTGGGGGCCGAGTGAGATCCCGACCACCGCGCTGCTGACCGACCAGTACGAGCTGACCATGCTGCGGGCCGCCCGGCAGGCCGGCACCGCCGATCGGCGCTGTGTCTTCGAACTGTTCGCGCGCCGGCTGCCCGAGGGTCGTCGCTACGGCGTGGTCGCCGGGGTCGGACGGGCGTTGCGGGCGCTCGAGCACTTCCGTTTCGACGACGAGTCCTGTGGCTTCCTGCTGGACCACCAGGTGGTGGACGCCTCGACCGCGCAGTGGCTGGCCGACTTCCGCTTCTCCGGGAAGATCAGCGGCTACGCCGAAGGTGAGATCTACTTCCCCGGCTCACCGATCCTGACCGTGGAGAGCACCTTCGCCGAGGCCGTGCTGTTGGAGACGGTGCTGCTCAGCATCTACAACCACGATTCGGCGATCGCCTCGGCCGCGTCCCGGATGATCGCCGCCGCCGAGGGCCGGCCGTGCATCGAGATGGGGTCGCGCCGGACCCAGGAGCTGGCCGCGGTGGCCGCCGCCCGGGCCGCCTACGTCGCCGGTTTCGACGCCACCTCCAACCTGGAGGCCGGCCGGCGCTACGGGGTCCCGACCACCGGGACGTCGGCGCACGCCTTCACCCTGCTGCACGACGACGAACGGAGCGCGTTCGCCGCCCAGATCGCCTCGATGGGCGTGCAGACGACGCTGCTGGTCGACACCTACGACGTGGAGGCGGCCGTCCGGACCGCGGTCGAACTGACCGACGGCGAACTGGGCTCGGTCCGGCTCGATTCGGGCGACCTGTCGGTACTGGCCCGCCGGGTCCGGTCGCAGCTGGACTCCCTGGGTGCGACCGGCACCAAGATCGTGGTGACCAGCGATCTGGACGAATGGAACATCGCGGCACTGTCCGGGGCGCCGGTCGACTCCTACGGGGTCGGGACCGCGCTGGTCACCGGATCGGGCGCGCCGACCTGCGGTTTCGTCTACAAGATGGTGGCCCGCGCGACCTCGTCCGGCCCGGACGCCGAACTGGTGCCGGTGGCCAAGAAGAGCACCAACAAGATCTCGGTCGGCGGCCGGAAGTTCGCGACCCGGCGGTTGGTCGGTGGCGTGGCGCAGGCCGAGGTGATCGGCATCGGCGTCCCGGCCGGTCGGCCCGGTGACCGGGAGCTGGCCGTGGACCTGGTCCTCGACGGGACGATCGTCGGACGCGAACCGCTGGGCGAGGCCCGGGAGCGGCACGCCCGGGTCCGGGCCGAGCTGCCGCTGGACGCGCTGAAGATGTCCCGCGGCGAACCGGTGATCGAGACGGTCGTCGTCCATCCGGACGGGGCCGCGGAGTCCGAGACCTATCACTCGAAGGGCTGAGGATGCGACGACGAGAGTGCGACGGAGGATGCGACGGTGAACGCGATGGACGAGACCGATCCCCGGCCGCGGCGGGCGCTGATCGTGGTGGACGTCCAGCGCGACTTCTGCGAGGGCGGGTCGCTGGCCGTGACCGGCGGCAACGCGGTGGCCACGGCGATCACCGAGTTCGTGGCCGGGCAGACCGGCTACGACTTCGTGCTGGCCACCCGGGACCACCACATCGACCCGGGCTCGCATTTCTCCGATCAACCGGACTTCGTCGACTCCTGGCCGCCGCACTGCGTGGTGGGGACGCCGGGCGTCGAGTTCTCCGACCGGCTCGAGGTGAGCTTCGACGCCGTCTTCGACAAGGGCGAGTACGAGGCGGCCTACTCCGGCTTCGAGGGCCGGACCGGTGCGCCGGCGCAGTCGACAGATGCGGCGGAGTCGGCGGACCCAGCGGGCGACAAAGGTGCGAGCGACGAAGGTGCGGGCGACGAAGGTGCGGGCGAACGGTTGACCGACTGGTTGAGCGAGCACGAGGTCGAGCAGGTCGACGTCTGCGGCCTCGCCACCGACTACTGCGTCCGGGCCACCGCGCTGGACGCGGCCGCCGCCGGCTTCGACGCCACGGTGTTGCTGCGGCTGACCGCCGCGGTCGACCCGGCCAATATCGACCGGGTGTGCACCGAGTTCGAGCAGGCGGACGTCCGGGTCGAGCGTTAGGGCGGTGACGCCTTCGTTCCGGTGTGTGGCGACGCGCCGCTAGGCAGACCTGGATCCGAGCGGGAGCCAGTCCAGGACCTGGGCGATCTCGGTGTCCCAGAGCCCCCATTCGTGGGTGCCGGGCACGAACGAGGTGGTCGGGGTGATCCCGGCCCGTTCCGCCGCGGTGACGAAGGCGTGGTTGCTCCCGACCAGTTCGTCCTCGGTCCCGCAGCCGAGATAGAGAGCGGGCGCGGACCCGGCGTCGAGCCCCTCGAGCAGGCCGAACAGGTCGGCCTCGGCCGGGATCTCGGGGCCGAAGATCCGCTCGAACATCCGCGGGTCCTCCTCCCGCACCCGCGACGTCCGCAGCCCGCGCAGGTCGAGCGCCCCGGACAGACTGGCCGCGGCGGCGAACCGGCCGGGCCGGCTCAGGGCGAGCCGCAGGGCGCCGTAGCCGCCCATCGACAACCCGGCCACGAAGGTGTCCTGCCGGCGCTGCGAGACCCGGAAGAACCGGCCGACCAGTTCGGGCAGCTCCTCGGAGACGAACGTCCAGTAGTCGCCGCCGTAGGCCTGGTCGGCGTAGAAGCTGCGGTGCACCTGCGGCATCACCACGGCCAGCCCGAGCGGGGCGACGTAGCGCTCGATCGAGGTCCGGCGCAGCCAGGTGGTGTCGTCGTCGCTCAGCCCGTGCAGCAGATAGAGCACCGGCGGCGGCTCGTCACCGGCCCCACCGGACATCCCGATCTGGGTGTCGGCCACCTCCGGCAACAGCACGGTCATCGAGGTGGAGAGCCCGAGGGCGTCGGAGTAGAAGTCGCAGCGCAGATGAGCCATGCCGGACAGCCTGTCACGGGTCCTGGTCGGGCGGCCCGGCGCAACGACGGGGACGCCCAGGGGCTCGGCGGCCCGACTAACCTGCAGTCATGGCGAAATGGACCGCGAACGACATGCCCGACCAGACCGGACGGACGGTGATCGTCACCGGGGCGACCAGTGGCCTGGGTGAGGTGACGGCCGGTGTCTTCGCCGGCGCCGGTGCCCGGACGGTGCTGGCCGTCCGCAACACCGACAAGGGCGAGAAGCTGGCCGCCAAGCTGAGCGGCAGCGCCCGCGGTCCGGTCGAGGTCGCCGAGCTGGACCTCGCGGACCTGTCCTCGGTCCGGGCGTTCGGCGAACGGTGGAGCGATCCGATCGACATCCTGGTCAACAACGCCGGCGTGATGGCCGTGCCGGAGGCCCGCAGCGCCGACGGATTCGAGCTGCAACTGGCCACCAACCACCTCGGCCCGTTCGCCCTGACCAACCTGCTCCTGGACAAGATCACCGACCGGGTGGTCACGGTGTCGTCGATGGCCCACCGCCAAGGCGGGCTCGACCTGAGCGATCTGAACTGGCAACGCCGCCCGTACGCGCCGTGGAAGGCCTACGGCCAGACGAAACTGGCCAACCTGTTGTTCACCCTCGAACTCAGCCGGCGGTTGCGGACCGCGGGCAGCAGTGTCCGCGCGCTCGCCGCACACCCGGGCTACTCGGCGACGAATCTGCAGTCCGGGATGGGGCATCCGGTCAAGAACGCGGCCATGGCCGTGGCCAACAAGGTCTTCGCCCAGAGCGCCGAGATGGGTGCCCTGCCGACACTGTTCGCGGCCAGCCAGGATCTGCCCGGGGCGAGTTACGTCGGGCCGGACGGGCGGGCCGAGACCGGCGGCTACCCCACTCTGGTCGGGCGGACCTCGGACGCGTCGGATCTCGACCTCGCCGTCCGGCTCTGGGCCGAGTCGGAGAAGCTGACCGAGGTGGCGTTCCCGGGCTGATCAGGGGCGTCGGGCTGGGTGTGGCGGCCAGGGCGAAATAAAATATTGAAGTTTCACCGCTGCGTCATAGCGCCGATTCCGCCATAGGGACTACCGTTTCCGACATGCGTATTGCGATTGCGGTGGTGGACGGCGTCTTCGACTCAGGCCTCGCCACCGTGACCGACATCCTCACTGCGGCCAACTTCTTCTCCGCCGACCCGGTGCCGCCGTTCGACTACAGCCTGGTCTCGATCGAGGACCAGGTACGCACCGGACAAGGCACGCTGGCCCAGACCACGCCGATCGCCCGGCTCTCCCGGACGCCGGACGCCGTCCTCTCGCTGGCGGTCAACTGTCTGAGCGATCCCGCCTCGATCCTGACCACCGCCCGCTCCCCCCGGCACCGGCCGTTGCTGCAGCTGATCCGGGAGACCAGGAAGGACGGGACGCTGGTCGGGGCAGCGTGCACCGGGACGTTCTTCCTGGCCGAGTCCGGCGTGCTCGACGGCCAGCCGGCGACGACCAGCTGGTGGCTCGGGCCGGTGTTCCGCCGGACGTACCCGCGGGTGTTGCTGGACGACGGTCTGACCGTGGCCGAGACCGACTCGATCATCACCGCCGGCTCGGCGATGGCCCACATCGACCTGGCGATGACCCTGGTGGCACGGCATTCGATCCGGTTGGCCGAGACGGTCGAGCGGTACTTCCTGATCGGTGACCATCCGACCCAGTCGGCCTTCGCGATGCCCGATCGGCTGGCCCAGGCCGACCCGGTGGTCAGTGCGTTCGAGACCTGGACCCGCGAGCACCTGAGCGAGCCGAGCTCGATCGGGCAGGCCGCCGGCGCCATCGGGGTCAGCGAGCGCACCCTGCAACGCGCGACCCAGAACGTGCTCGGGCAATCACCGGTGCAGTTCATCCAGGAGATCAGGGCCGACGAGGCGGTGCGGCTGTTGCGGCACACCGATCTGTCGGTCGAGACGATCGCGAACCGGGTCGGTTACCAGTCGGCCAGCACCTTGCGGGGCATCGTCCGTCGGCGGCGCGGGACCACCCTGAAGGCGATCAGGTCCCGCGGCCACGACGGCCAGAGCTCTCGCCGGGCCCGGGTCGCGGACGAGGCGGTCGAGCCCGTGCAGGTCGCCGGTTGAGTCAGGCCTCGCCGCTGCTGGCCGGACTGTTCAGCGACACCCTGCCGCCTGACCCCGGGACGGACCGCGGGACGGGGCACGGGTCGGGGCAGCTCGCCTCGGCGCTCGAGGGGCACCTCGCCCTGCTCGCGTCGCCGCTCGGCCCCGTGGTCGACGTCCTCCGGGTGCCCGACGACCGGTTGACGGCCGTCGGCCGGGTGGCGCGCGAGCGGGGCCCCACCGATCCGGGGAGCCCGAACGGTCTCCGGGTCTCGGTGGTCACGTCGGGGGGTGCCGGCGGGTTGGTCTCGCTGGCCCGCCGCTCGATCGAGGGCGTTCGGTTGGCGGCGGTCGAATCAACCCTCCGGGACCTGGACGATCCCCGCCAGAACGCCGAACGGGTGATCGCGGCCGCGCACGAACTGGACCCCTCGATCGCCGTCTTCGTCGGTCTGCCCGCTGCGCCGCCCAGCGGTCCGACCGCAGGATGGATCCGGGCGGCCGAAACGGTCGAGGCGGCCGGACTGCAGGCTCGACTGAGGGCCGACGGGCAGAGCAGGTCGGCTCTGGCCGAGCAGCTCGGCGTCCTGATCGAGCTGGATCTGGCCTTCGCCGTCGAAGTGGGCCACACGGTTCACCCGTGGTCGCTGCTGGCCGCGGTCGCGGCACTGATCGAGGACGCCGGGGCCGACGAAGCAGCGGCGCTGCTCTCCTCCGATGCCGCCCGGGCGGCAGCGGTGCTGGCCGGCTTCGACGAGGCGGCCGCGACCAGGACGCGACGACGCGTGCTGCGGATCGACCTGCCGTCGACGTCCGACCTCCTCGGTCTCTCCGCCTCTGCCGGGTTCTCCGGTCTGACCGGGCTCACCGGCCAGCACGGCACGGGCTGACACGTCACGGGCTGACGCGACACCGGTAAACGCGACACCGGCTGACACGGCGCCGGGTGAGTCGGTCCGGTCAGCGGACTCGGACGACCTGGGTCCGGGCCAGCCGGTCATGGATGGCCATCCGCTGCGGATGCCAGAGCGGGGCCAGGCCGTTCAGGGCCAGGAAGATCAGCGCCGGCCAGCCGAGCTTGGTCGGCACCACGAAGACCAGTGCCCGGATCACCACCTGGCTCCACCCGAGTCGCGGGGTCCCCTGCCCGTGGTCGGCCGGCACCACCCGCAGGCCGCAGATCAGCTGTCCGAGAGTGGCCGAGCGGAAACGCCAGAGCAGCGCGAAATAGGCGAACGCGATCGCACCGGAGATCAGGCCGGCCCACACCTGATCGCCGGGGGTCAGATACAGCATCAGCTCGGCCGCGTCCGGCGTGGCGGGCGGAGCCGCCCCGCTCTGGGCGGCCCGGGTGCTCAGCTCGACGAAGCGGCCCAGGAAGCGCAGGAAGTCGAGGTAGAACGGCAGCGAGGCCAGCAGTCCGACCAGGCTGATACCGATCAGGTCGATCACGGCGGCCACGGCCCGCAGGCCCCAGCCCGAGAGGGGGACTCCGTCGGCCGTGGTCGCAACGGCGGGCTGCATCCCGTAGCCGGCGGCCGCGCCCGGCGAACCGGCCGGCCGGCCGGCGGCCGACTGCGGTGTCCACCGGGGATGCTGCTGCGGGCTGCCCGGGTAGCCACCACCGAACAGGCCGGACGAACCCGGCGACTGGACCGGTTGCGGATGCTCGGCGACCCGGGTGGTCCGCGACCACTGCCAGCCGTCCCAGTAGCGCTCACTGGAGCCGTTCAACGGGTCGGCGTACCAACCGGGCGGAGCGGCGTGCCGGCCGGGCGGGGCCGGCGGCGAACCGATCGGGATCTCCTCGCTCATGGCTGCATCGTAGTTTCCGCGCCCGCATCGGCGCCCTGAATGCGATAGTGGTGCGCGAGGAAAGGAGCCCCATGGCTGCCACCGTCCCCGAATCGGGCGACCCGATCGCCGTCCCCGACGATCTCAGCGAGCTCGACGACCTCGGCGACCCGGCCGGCGGCGTGGGCACCGAGATCTACGGCGGGTCCGCGACCAGCTCGATCGACGTCAGCGCCGGCTGCGTGACGCTGATCAACGTCTTCACCGTCGCGCCGGAGAACCAGGCCCGGCTGATCGAGCTGCTGGAGCAGGCGACCGCCGAGGTGATCAGGCATCAGCCCGGCTTCATCTCGGCCAACCTGCACGCCGGGCTGGACGGCACCCGGGTCGCGAACTACGCCCAGTGGGCCAGCGTCGACGACATGAACGCGATGCTGGCCAGCCCCGAATGCCGGCCGCACCTGCAGGAGTGTGCCGCGATCGCCGACTCCGAGCCGTTCGTGTACCGCGTGTCCTCAGTTCACCACCGCTGATCGGGATCACCCGAATGGCCAGGAAGAGGACGAGACCCAGGAACCGGACCCAGACCCCGGCGACGGCCCGCACCCCGGCGGCGAAGGCCTCGGCCGAGTCGCCGGCCAAGGTCGAGGAGGCTTCGCAGGTCGAGGAGGCTTCGCAGGTCGAGGAGGCTTCGCAGGCCGACCCGATCGAGGTCCACGAGGCGCCACCGACGGGGGCGAGTGAGGTCGAGGAAGCTCCGCGCGACGACGCGAACGACGTCGACGAAGCACTGCCGACCGACGAAGCACTGCCGACCGAGGAGCGGTGGAGCCGACGAAGCCGGGCAGCACCAGCCGGTCGAGCCCGCCGGCGAGGCGCCGGCCCCGGCACTGGCGGACGAGGCGGAGGAGCCGGAGCCGGGCTCCCCCGCGGCGGAGGTGGAGGCGGGGTCGGCGGACGTGTCTGACCCGCCGGAGACGGTCGGCCGGTACCGGCTGACCCGGCGGATCGGACAGGGTTCCTTCGCCACGGTCTGGCGTGGTCGCGACGACGACCTCGACGTCGAGGTGGCGGTCAAGGTGCTGTCGCCGCAGTGGGCCGCCGACGACGACGTCCGGCAGCGTTTCGTCACCGAGGCGCGGCTGATGCGGCGGATCAACGACGCCCGGATCACCCACGTCTACGACATCGGCCAGGTCGAGGACGGCCGGCCGTACTTCGTGATGGACTTCGCCGACAGCGGTTCGCTGAACGACGTCCGACGCTCCCGTCCCAGCCCGGTCCGGGCGCTGCGGTTGTGCGCGGAGACCTGCCGGGCGATCGCCGTCCTGCACGAGTACGACATCGTCCACCGCGACGTCACGCCGGGCAACGTCCTGCTCACCCGGGGCCGCGGCAGCGGGGTCCGGGTGATGATCGCCGATCTCGGCGTGGCCAACGACCGGGCCGCGGCCATCGGGCTGCCGATGACGGCCGGCACGCCGGGCTACATGCCGCCGGAGCAGGCCCGCGGCGAGCACGTCGACGCGCGGGCCGACATCTACGCCCTGGCCGCGCTCTGTTACGCCATGCTCGCCGGCCGGCCGCCGTTCGGGGCCCGGACGCTGGACGACGTGCTGGGCCGCGATCCCGACCAGCGGCCCGAGCCGATCGCCGCCCGGGTGGATGCACCGGAGATGCTGGACGCGCTGCTGGCCGCCGGCCTGTCGGCCGACCCCAAGCTGCGGCCGCCGACGGCCGGACTGCTCGGCGAGGCGCTGGACCGGATCGCCGACGACGTCGCCACCCGGGTCGCCGCGCGCGCCGCCGCCGAGGGCGGGGTCGCTGCGGCCGGCGAGCCCGGAACCGGCGCCGGCTACGACGGGGTTGGTGAGGACGGGGTCGGCTACGACGCGATGGCCACGATGATCCGGCCGGCCGGCGTCGTCGGGCCCACCCGCGCCGAAAGCCGAGGCCGGCTCGCTCGACTCCGCACCCGACTCGCACCCGACTCCGAGGCCGACTCCGAGGCCGCCGAGGGGACCGATCGGCCGGCGGCAGCCGCCGTCGCCGATGCCGGCCGGGCCGATGGCGCCGCTCCGCCGGCCGGTTCGCCCGAATCCGTCGCCCGGGCCGACGCGCGGACCGAACGCGGCGACAGCGCCTGAACACACCGACAGCACAGGGAACACCGACAGCGCCGGAAACACCGGCGGCGCCGAGCGCCAACGGGTGGCCGTGGCAGAACGGGATGACGCGGTCGCCCTGCCGCTGTCGCTGAGCCGCTACCTGCTGCTGACCGCGGTGGGTCTGGTCGCTCTCACCGTCGTGGTCCTGCTGGCCGGCCTGATCCTGCGCTGAGCCGGGTCGGTGCTCGACCCGGGGCCCGAGCCCGGCCCGGATGACGGCGTTCACCCAGCCGGGCACCCAGGCGATCGCCCGACCGATCGCCCAGCCGAGCACTCGGCCGGTCATCCGATCAGGTCGTCCGGTGCGAACAGCTGCAGCGCGACCTCCGAGGCGTAGTAGATCGGCCACCGGACGAGATCGGCGCCCAGCCCGTGCCACAACGCCTGGGCCCAGCCCCGGTCGGAGTCGGACATCGCCACCGGCCCGGGCCGCTCCACCAGCAGGGCGACGGAGTCGGCCAGGCCCGAGTCGAGCTGGTGGGCGACGAGGTGCGCCAGGCCGGCCACCCCGTCCGGCTCAGGTCGCTCGGGCAGGCCGTCGATCATGATCGGCGGCCAGAAGACCACCTCGCCCCGGTCGAAAAAGAGCAGCCAGAGGGTCGGCCGCTCGACCGCGCCGTGGGCGATCAGGCCGGCCCAGAGGTCGGCGAGGTCGGTGGACAGGTCGGCTGGAAATCCCATACCGGTAATTTGTGCACATTGCCTGCCCGCGTTCCGGTTTATCCACAGGCCTCCGGCTCCGCCGTCCCGCCCCCGGACTCAGCTGCGGCGAGAGACCGCCCAGCCCCTGATCGTCTCGATCCGGTGCCGCAACTCCTCAGCGCTCGCCGCGGCCGACGGCGGGCCGCCGCACTCCTCCCGCAGCGCGTTGTGGATCACGCCGTGCGGCTGGTCGGTGCGGTGATGCCAGGCGCCGACCAGGCCGTTCAGTTCCTTACGCAGTTCGCGCAACTCGCGATGGGTGCTCTGATCCGGGGCCGGTGCGGCTTCGCCTCCGGCTCGGGCGACGTGGCTGGCCTGGTGGCGCCGGAGCAGATCCTTGACCTGGTCGGCCTCCAGCAACCCGGGGATGCCGAGATAGTCCATCTCGTCGGCGCTGCCGGTGTAGGTGCCGACCCCGAACTCACCACCGTCGAAGACGACCCGGTCGAAGTCGGCCTGGCTGGCCAGCGCGGCGAACGCGTGCTCGTCCAGGTCGGCGTCCGGCTCGCTCTCCACCCGCTCGGCGGCGATCAGCAGATCCTCCTCGTCCGGGGCCTGGCCGGGCGGCTTCAGCGCGTGGTCGCGCTCGCGTTCCATCTCGGCGGCGTAGGCCAGCAGGGTGGCCACGCTGGGCACGAACACCGATGCGGTCTCGCCCCGGGACCGGGCCCGGACGAACCGGCCGACGGCCTGGGCGAAGAACAGCGGCGTCGCGGTCGGCGTCGCGTAGACCCCGACGGCCAGCCGCGGCACGTCCACGCCCTCGGAGACCATCCGGACCGCGACCATCCAGCGGTCCCCGCTCTGGCTGAACTTGCTGATCTTGCGGCCGGACTGGGCCTCGTCACTGAGCACCAGGACCGGCTTCTTGCCGGTGATACCCCGCAGGATCTCGGCGTAGGCCCGGGCCGAGGTCTGATCGCCGGCGATCACCAACCCGCCGGCATCCGGGACGTGGCCGCGCACCTCGCTCAGCCGGGTGTCCGCGGCCTGCAGCACGGCCGGGATCCAGGAGCCCTCCGGGTCGAGCGCGGTCCGCAGCGCCTGGCTGGCCAGATCCTTGGTCAGCGGCTGACCGAGCCGGGCCGCGATCTCGTCCCCGGTCTTGGTCCGCCAGCTCACGTCACCGGAGTAGGCCATGAACAACACCGGCCGGACGATCCCGTCGGCCAGCGCCGGACCGTAGCCGTAGGAGTAGTCGGCCCGGGAACGGAGCGCGCCGCTGCCGTCCGGCTCGTAGCGGACGAAGGGGATCGGGTTCGCGTCCGAGCGGAACGGGGTGCCGGTCAGCATCAGCCGCCGGGTGGCCGGATCGAACGCCTCCCGGACGGCCTCGCCCCAGCTCAGCGCGTCGCCGGCGTGGTGCACCTCGTCCAGGATCACCAGGGTCTTGAAACCCTCCACCCGGATCCGCAGCGCCAGCGGGTTGGCCGCGACCCCGGCGTAGGTGAGAGCGATGCCCTTGTAGTCCCGGCTGGTCCGGCCCTGGCGGGTGCCGAACTGCGGGTCGATCGCGATGTTGATCTTGTCCGCGGCCTCGGCCCACTGGGTCTTCAGGTGCTCGGTCGGGGCGACGATGACGATCCGGTCGATGATCCGGCGGGCCAGCAGGTTCTGGGCCAGGGTCAGGGCGAAGGAGGTCTTACCGGCCCCCGGGGTGGCCACGGCCAGGAAGTCGCGCGGCTCGGCGTCGAAGTAGGCCTGAAGCGCGGCGGCCTGCCAGGCCCGCAGCTGCGGAACCGTCCCCCACGCCGCCCGGTCCGGGAACGCGGCGGGCAGTCCGGTCGAGGTCAGCAGGTCCTGCGGCTGCCGATCCGGTTCTGGGTGGGGCTGAGCAGACACTCGCGCCACTGTAGACGAGGCCGGCCAACGGCCCCGGGTTCGGCACGCACGGCCCGGATGCCCCGCTCAGCCGGCGTTCTCGACCCGGCCGATCCGGAGCGAGGCGAACGTCGCCACCAGCGCGACCACGGCCATCGCGGCGAACACCACCCCGAAGGTCATCGGGGCGGCGCCGCCCGGGCGCAGTGCGGCGAAGATGGTGCCGCTGACCCCGACGAAGACGCCGGATCCGAGAGCGTCGCCGAGGTTCAGCGAGGACGCGTTCCGGCCGACCTCGCTCTCGGTCGAGAACGTCATCACCGCCAGTGACGTACTGGCCGTGGCGAATCCCATCCCGAGCCCGGCGAACACCCACCCGACGGCGACCAGCCCGACCCACAGCGACGGGACGGACGCGGTCAGGGCGACCAGGATCAGCCCCAGCAGCACCGAGGCCGCGCCGAGGGTGATCAGCCGGTCCCGCCGGACGTGGAACCAGGTCTGCGACTGCAGCCAGGAGCCGCCGAACCAGCCGACCGAACCCGCCGTCAGCACCGCCCCGGCCCAGACCAGCTCGAGTTGGTGCAGTTGGACCAGCATCAGCGGGATGAAGGCCTCCGACCCGGTGAACGCCCCCGGCAGGAAGGCCCGGGTCAGGATCACCGCGGACAACCCCCGGGACAACCGGACGAAGCCCGGCGGCATCAGCCGCGGCAACGCGACCACGAGTGCGGCGAGGCCGAACGCCAGCGGGATCAGCGACCACCAGTCCAGCCGTTGCCCGGCGTACTGCAGGGCCGCGGCGGCCACGGCCACCAATCCGGCGGCCCAGAGACTGGCGGGACGTTTCGTTGTGGCCGCCGCAGCGTCGTCCCCCGCCTGCCCGTCGACCTGGGAATCGTCGATCTGGCCATCGTCGACCTGAAATTCGTCGGCCCGGGACGTCCGGAGCAGTTGCCGCAGGGTCGGCAGCAGCAGGACGGTGCCGAAGGCGACCAACGGGATCACCGCGATGAAGACCCAGTGCCAGCTCAGGTGCTGGGTCAACCAGGCCGCCACCGGCGGGCCGATGAAGGACGGCAGCACCCAGGCCGAGGAGATGTAGGTGAAGACCCGGGGTCGTCGGGCGGGTTCGAACACTTGGGCGATGACGACGTAGAGCGCCGTGTTCAACGCACCGCTGCCCAGGCCCTGGGTCAACCGGCCGCCGATCAGCACGTACATGCTCGGCGCCGTACCGGAGATCACCAGCCCGACGGTGAAGACCACGATGCCCGCGATCATCGGCTTGGCCGGGCCGACCCGATCGCTCAGCCGGCCGGCGACCACGGTGGCGAACAGCATTCCGATCAGGAACAGCGAGAACGCCCAGGCGTAGATGGACAGTCCGTCCAGTTCGCGGGCCGCCACCGGCATCGCGGTGGCGACCGAGATCACCTCGAAGGCGATCGCCACCACCAGCGCGACCATGCCGATGGTCACGCTACGCCCGGACAGGCTTGCGATCGGCTCCGACGATCCGGTGACGCTCGGGGCAACCGTCTCGGTCGGCTCCCGGACCGTCCGGCTGCTCACGTCGTCCACCACACCGGTGAGTCCATCACCTCAACCGCGGTTCAGGTCAAACGGGGCGACGGCTCGAAGAGACCCGGTCGGGCTGAGCGGATCAGTGAAAGTGTCCGCCGGGCGTTCTAGACTCCGTCGGGTGAGCCAGCAACAGTTGAGCCCGGGCGCGGAGACGATCACCGAGGAGCGGACCGAGTTCCGCACCGAGGAGGGCGACCACGAGCGCTTCTCGCACTACGTGCCCAAGGACAAGCTGACCGAGGCGATGGTGATGGGGACGCCGGTGGTCGCGTTGTGCGGCAAGGTGTGGGTGCCCAGCCGGGATCCGCAGCGGTTCCCGATCTGCCCGGACTGCAAGAACGTCTGGGAGGGGATGTCGGACGGCAAGAAGGGCCGGGGCGGACGAGGCGGTTTCGGCGGCAAGGGCGACAGCGGTGGCAACGGTGGTGGCGACGGCGGGACCGGCAGCGGTGGCGGGAGCAGCCAGAACTGACGGCCCTCGGATCGACCGACCGCCCTCGGATCGGCTGACGGGTCAGGCGATCTCGGCGGGCGCGGTGGCCGCCAGCAGGTCCGCGCTGACGTCACCGGTCTCTCCGGCCAGTGCGGCTCGCCGGCCGAGGACGAGCACGTAGGCCAGAAAGGCCAGCCAGACCGCGGCTCCGATGCCGATCCGGGCCGGGGTCGGTAGCGGCGACGGGGTGACGAAGGCCTCGACCGCCCCGGAGATCAACAGCCAGACCGCGAGCCCGAGCGCCATCGCACCGGCCGCCCGTCCCTCCTGGGCCAGGGCGGCGGCGCGGGTCCGGCGACCGGGTGCGATCCAACTCCAGCCGAGCCGGAGCCCGGCGCCCGCGGCCAGATAGACCACGCTCAACTCCAGCAGCCCGTGCGGCAGGATCAGGCCGAAGAACTGCTCGGCCCGGCCGGCGTCGATCATCAGCCCGCCGATCAGCCCGAGGTTCAACTGGTTGCCCATCAGGATGATCACCACCGGGACGATGGTGACCCCGGAGACCAGGCACAGCGCGGCGACCTTGGCGTTGTTGACCCACACCTCGAAGGCGAAGTCGGCGGCCGGATTCTCGTGGTAGTAGCCGGCGAAGTCGTGGTTGATCAGCTCGTCGATCTGGCTCTGGTCGACCACGCTGGCGGCCACGGACGGATCGGTCATCACCCGCCAGGCGATCAGCGCCCCGAACAGCAACGCCGCCGCGGCCGTGGCCAGCCACCAGAACCGGCAGCGGTAGACGGCGGCCGGGAAGGTGATCACGAAGAACCGGGCGATGCCGGCCAGCATCGGAACGCTCGTCCCGGTGATCACGCTGCGGGCGCCGGCCACCAGGCCCGACAGCCGTGCCTCGAGCACCGGATCGGCGGCCGAACCGCGCACCACCGAGAGATGGGTGGCTGTGCGCTGGTAGAGGTCGATCACCTCGTCGGCCTCGGCGCCGGTGAGCCGCCGGGCCTGCCGGGTCAGCGTCTGCAGCCGGTCCCACTGACCGGAATGCTGCGCCACGAAGGCGTCCAGGTCCACGGCGGCAGCTTAATCGTCCACCGCACCCCGCAGGCGGCCCGGACCGTGCCATATTTTCCTCTATGAGTCAGCTGGTCACCGGTACGGCGGTGCTGCTCGATCTGCGTCCCGCCCGGGTGCCGACCCGGATGCTGTCCGCTGCCCTCGATCTGGTCATCGTCGGGCTGATCGCCTACGGTCTGGATGCGCTGGCCGGCGCCATCGGTGGATCGGACGCCCGCCAGCAGGGCCTGGCCATCGTCGGCTCGATCCTGTTCAGCTTCGGCTACCCGACGGTGATGGAGAGCCTGAACCGGGGCCGTACGGTCGGGGCGCTGGCGCTGGGGCTGCGGGCCGTCCGCGACGACGGCGGTTCACTGAGTTTTCGGCAGGCGCTGATCCGCGCCTTCGGCTTCTGGATGGTCGACTTCGCGATCTGGACCGGGCTGTGCGGCGGTCTGGTCTGCGCGACCGCGAACCCGTCGGGCAAGCGGATCGGCGACCTGCTGGCCGGGACGATGGTGATCCGGACCCGGTCGCCCCGGACGGCCGCGCCGCCGCCGCCCGCCGTCGGCGAGCTGGCGGCCTGGGTGGCCACGGCCGAGCTGAGCCGGCTGCCCGATTCCCTGACCAGTGCGGCCAGGCTGTTCGTGGCCCGCTCACCCGGGCTGCTCGCCTTCCCGGCCCAGCAGGTCGCCTACGACCTGGCCCGGCAGGTGGCGCAGCGGGTCGCCCCCGCCCCGCCACCCGGGACGCCGCCGCTGGAGTTCCTGGCCGCCGTGGTCGGCGAACGCCGGCGCCGCGAGACCGAGCGGGTCAGCGGGCATCCGCAGTGGGTGCCGACGGCGGCCGAACTGCCGTCCGGGTGGCGCTGAGCGGGCGGTCCTGATGGCGCTGAGCGCCCGGTCCTGATGGGGCTGAGCGGGCGGTGATGAGTGCGCGCTGAGCGCCCGGTGATGGTCGCGCTGAGCGCCCGGTCCTGGTCGCGCTGAACATCCGGTGGCGTTGAGCGGCGTCGACGTCTCGTAACCTCGCGTCCACCTTGGCAGCATCCGAGCGCCCTAGCGTCGTCGCCATGACTCAGGTGCGAACGGTGATCCTGATCCGGCACGCCAAGTCGGCCTGGGGCCTCGACCTGCCCGATGCCGAGCGTCCGCTGTCGAAGCGGGGCCGCCGCGATGCGGCCGCCCTCGGGGTGTTCCTGGCCGACCGGAAGCTGTCCGCGGACCTGTTGATCCACTCCCCCGCCGTCCGGGCCGTCGAGACCTGGGGTCGCGCGGCCGCCGCCGGTGCCCGGGCGAAACGGCAGAGCGACGACTCGAGGGTCTACGAGGCGAGCGCCGAGGAGTTGTTGCCGGTGCTACGAGGCGTCCCGGCCGAGGTGCGGACGCTGATGGTGATCGGCCACGGACCGGCGATCCCCGATCTGGTCGAGTTGCTGGCCGTCCGCCGGGACGGGCCGGGCGAGCCGCTGGCCAAGGCCTGGCGCCGACTCGACACGAAGTACCCGACGTCCGGCTGCGCGGTGATCAACACCGAGGTGGCCTGGTCGAAGCTGCGCCCCGGGTCGGCGGAGCTGGAGAGCTTCGACGTGCCCCGTGGGGAGAAGCGCTGAGCCAGCGGGTGACACGCCGACCGGGTCGTCGCGCCGTGATCCTTCACCCCTGCGCTCAGACCGGCGGCGGCGGCCAGGGGTCACCCCACTCCGCCCGGCGGGCCGCCCGGTAGGCCTCGGCGTCCCGTTTGGTGACGACCTCGCGACGGAGCTGGGGTGGGGTCGAGCACAGGGTCAGCTCGACCCGGCCCTTGGCCTGCCGCGGATGGCGCAGGATCCGGTTCGACGCCGGCTCCAGCGGCGTCCGGCTGACGACCAGGTAGCTGAACTTCTCGTCCTCATAGGACTTCTCGGCCCCCTTGAGCCGGCGGTGGAGCGCACTGCGGTTGACCCGCGAGGCGAAGTGGCACCAGTCCTCACCGGCCGCACCGGCCTCACCGGGCGGCTGCGCGCTCACCATCGGGCAGCCGTGGGCGTGCGGGCACGGGGCCAGGATCGACCAGCCGTCGGCGAGCAGCTGGTCGCGAGCCGCGAGGATCCGCCGGTAGCCGGACCGGGTGCCGGGCTCCACCACCACCAGCAACCGGGTCGCCGCCCGCGCTGCGGTCGTGATGAGCGCCGCCCGTTCGGGCTCGGTCAGCTCGGACAGGACGTAGCTGACGGTGACCAGATCGGCCGACGATCCGGCGAGGTCGGAATCGGCTGACCAGCGACGCCAGTCGGCGGCCCGGAGCGCAGGCGAGCTGCTCGCCGAGGCCAACCGGCGGCCGGCGGCCAGCGCCTCGGCCGCGTTGTCCAGGACGGTCTGCTCGCGCAGCCCGGGCCAGCGGTCGGCCGCCGCCCAGAGTGCTGCCCCGGTACCGCCGCCGAGGTCGAGTTGACTGCGGGGTTCGGTCGTCCCGCCGGACGAGGCGTCCGGGATCTGGTCGAGCGCCGCGCGGACGGCGGCGTAGGTCGCCGGCATCCGGTAGAGCAGATAGGCGGTGGTGGCCAGCGCGGAACCGAGGATCGGCGCCGCGACCGTGGCCGGCCGGTCGGCCTGGTACCGCTCGATCAGTGCGGTCGTCGCCGCACCGAGATCGGCTTCCCGTCGGCCGTGCGCAGCCGCAGCCAGGCCGGTGCTCAGTTCGACCGGAAGCTCGAACATCTCAGCCCCGCCGCCGACGGTGGATCGGAACGGATCAGTAGCGGTAGCCGTCGGCCTTGTAGGGCCCGGTGACCGGGACGCCGAGATAGTCGGCCTGCACGTCGGTGAGCTCGGTCAGCTTCACCCCCAGGGCGTCCAGGTGCAGCCGGGCGACCTTCTCGTCCAGCTCCTTGGGCAGGGTGTAGACGCCGAGCGGGTAGTCCTGGGCCTTGGTGAAGAGCTCGATCTGGGCCAGCACCTGGTTGGTGAAGGAGTTGCTCATCACGAAGCTGGGGTGGCCGGTGGCGTTGCCGAGGTTCATCAGCCGGCCCTCGCTGAGCACGATCACCGAGTGGGAGCCGTCGCCTTCCTCGGAGGATCCCGGGAAGATCCACTCGTCGACCTGCGGCTTGATCCGGTTGCGCTTCGCGCCCGAGCGGCGCTCCAGCCCGGCCATGTCGATCTCGTTGTCGAAGTGACCGATGTTGGCCACGATGGCCTGGTGCCGCATCCGGCTCATCTGGTCGGAGCTGATCACGTCCCGGCTGCCGGTGGCGGTGATGTAGATGTCGCCGATCGGCAGTGCGTCCTCGACCGTCATCACCTGGAAGCCGTCCATCGCGGCCTGCAGCGCGCAGATCGGGTCGATCTCGGTGACGACCACCCGGGCACCCTGGCCGCGCAGGGCCTCGGCGCAGCCCTTGCCGACGTCGCCGTAGCCGCAGACGACGGCGACCTTGCCGCCGATCAGCACGTCGGTGGCCCGGTTGAGGCCGTCGATCAGGCTGTGCCGGGTGCCGTACTTGTTGTCGAACTTGGACTTCGTCACCGAGTCGTTCACGCTGATCGCGCTGAACAGCAGTTGGCCCTTGCGCTGCATCTCGTACAGCCGGTGGACGCCGGTGGTGGTCTCCTCGGTGACGCCCATGAGCGCGTTGGCGATCTCGACCCAGTCGACCTGATCCTCCTCGAGGGTCTTCTTGATCAGCGCCAGGATGACCTTGAGCTCGTCCGGATCGTCCTCCTCGGCCTCCGGGGTCTCGCCCGCCTTCTGGGCCTCGACCGCCTTGTGCACCAGCAAAGTGGCGTCCCCGCCGTCGTCCAGGATCATGTTCGGCGGCATCCCGTCGGGCCAGCGCAGGATCTGCTCGGTGCACTCCCAGTACTCGCTCAGCGTCTCGCCCTTCCAGGCGAACACCGGCACGCCGGCCGGGTTGTCGACACTGCCGTCCGGCCCGACGACGACCGCGGCGGCCGCGTGGTCCTGGGTGGAGAAGATGTTGCAGGAGGCCCAGCGGACGTCGGCGCCGAGCGCGGTCAGGGTCTCGATCAGGACGGCGGTCTGCACCGTCATGTGGATGGAACCGGCGATCCGGGCGCCGGCCAGCGGCTTGGCCTCGCCGTACTCGGCGCGCATCGCCATCAGGCCCGGCATCTCGTGCTCGGCGAGGGTGATCTCCTTGCGCCCGAAGTCGGCGAGATCGAGGTCGGCCACTTTGAAGTCCATGGTGGATGAGCCTAGTAGCTCTCCGACCTCAACTCCGCGGCAGCAACTCCGACCGGGCGTCCGGGGTGGCCTCAGGTCTGGACCGGGCGATGAACCGCGCCGCCCGGCGACGCCGGATGCGCAGCACGATCCAGACGATCACCACGACCAGGACCACGGCCCCGAGACCGATCTGACCAGCGGTGTTCATCCGGGCGAGCACCTGCGTGTAGGCGGCGCCGGCCAGGTAACCGACCATCGAGACGACCCCCGCCCAGATCAGGCCACCGATCACGTTGAACAGGGAGAAGGTGCGGCCGGCCATCCCGCTGGCTCCGGCCAGGCCGGGCACCAGCGCCCGCAGCAGAGCGGTCCAGCGTCCGATCAGGACGGCCCAGCCGCCGCGCCGGCTGACCAGGGCGACGGCCCGTTCGACGTGACCCCGGTCCCGGACCCGACGGGGCAGCCGGGCGAGCAGCCGCGGACCCAGCCGGCGCCCGACCCGGAAGCCGATCTGGTCCCCCACCACCGCCCCGACGGCGGCCGCGCTGATCACCGCCCAGAGCGGCAGGTGGCCGGCGTGGGCGGTCACGCCGGCGACGAAGACGGCCGTCTCCCCCGGGACGATCAGCCCGATCAGCGCGGACGCCTCGAGCGCCGGCAGGACGAGGGCGGCCAGCAGCACCAGCAGCGGCGGCAGGGCCAGCAGCAGATCGACGATGTGCGTCATCGGCCATCCCCTCCCGCCCGACCCGGTTGTCCGAGCCAGCCTAGATCCCGGCGTCGGACGCACCCTGAGAATCAGCTCTGACCCTTCGCCCGGCCCCCTCCACCCTGGCCCGCCCCGGCCCCCACCCGCGCCTCCGGCCCGCCCCGGCCCCCACCACCCGACTTTGCGACCGTTGACTCGACTTTGCGACTGCTGCAGCAGACGCAAACTGCATCGGACGGTCGCAAAGTCGGGTGGAGGGGCGACGCGCACCACCGGCCGGAGGGGGCGACGCGGACCACCGGCCGGAAGGACACCTGCGCGAGCCCACACCCCAACTGGGCGAGATCAGCGAGGACGAAGATGCAGGCTCGACCAGCCGCGGAGGACGAACGACTCGCGCCGGACGGCGTCCACCCGGTCGAACCCGGGCCACCGCTCGAGCAATGTCGCCACCGCGGTCTGGAGCTCGAGTCGGGCCAGCGGAGCACCCAGGCAGAAGTGGATGCCGGCGCCGAAGGCGAGATGCCCGGCGGGCTTCCGTCCAGGGTCGAAGACGTCCGGATCACCGAACCGGCCGGGGTCCCGGTTGGCGGCTCCGAGCAGCGCGGCCACCCGCTCCCCCGCCACCAACTCGACCCCGGCCACCACGCAATCGCGCTCGGCGGTCCGCTCGAACAGTTGCAGCGGCGCGTCGAAGCGGAGCATCTCCTCCACCAGCGCCTCGGTCGGCGCCGCGGGCGAGCCGGATGCCAGCCAGCCGACCAGGCCGTTGCCGAGCCCGTTGACGCTGGCCTCGTGACCCGCATTGAGCAACAAGACCACGGTGGCGACGAGTTCGTCCTGGCTGAGCCGGTCGCCGGCGTCGCGGACGGCCACCAGGTCGCTGATCAGATCGTCCCCGGGATGACGCGCCCGGTCCGCGGCCAGCTCGGCCACGTATCCGGTGAACTCAACCGCCGCCCGCTGCGCCGCAGCTCGAGCGACCGGACTCGGATCGAGTTCGTACATGGCCACGATCGCCTGCGACCACGGCCGCAACAGGTGGACGTCGGCCGCCGGCCAGCCCAGCAGTTCGGCGATCACCAGCACCGGCAACGGCTCGGCGTAACCGGCCACGACGTCGAACGACCCGTCCGAGGCGAGGACGTCGGCGCAGTCGTCCAGCAGCCCGGTGGCCAGGGCCCGAACCCGGGGCCGGAGCCGTTCGACGTGACCACGTCCGAAGGCCGCCGCAACCAGTCGCCGCAGCCGGGTGTGGGTCGGCGGCTCGACCTCCAGCAGGGCGTCCAGATGGAGCCGGTCGAACGCGTCCCATTCCGTCGGTCCGGGGCCTGGGCCCGCGCCGCGCGGGGTGTACGTCCGACCCAGGTCCCGACTGCGGAGCACCTCGCCGACCTCGGACCAGCCGGCGGCCAGCCGGACGTCCAGCGACTCGTCCCGCGGCAACGGGCCGAGTTCGCGGATGGCCGCCAGACCCGGGTACGGGTCGGCCAGGAAGGCCGGATCGGCCAGGACCGAGCCCAGCGGCGCGCCCGCGATCACCAGCTGAATCCTCCCGCCAGGTGGCCGTCGGTCAGCCCGACGCCCGCTCTTCCGAGGCCGACTCTGCCACCGTTTCTCGCCCCCAGCCCCGACTTTGCGACCGTTTCCAACAGTTTGCGTCTGCTGCAGCGGTCGCAAAGCGCCACGAACGGTCGCAAAGTCGGCAGTCAGGTGGCGGAGGCGGGCGGACGGGGAGGTGGCGGAGCGCGCGGGGAGGTCTCTAGAAGGCGGCGGCGATCCGGATCAGGGCGAGTTCGTAGCCCAGCGGGCCGAGACCGGCGATGGTGCCGGTGGCGTAGGCCGAGACCACCGAGTGGTGGCGGAACTCCTCGCGGGTGGCGATGTTGGACAGGTGCACCTCGATCAGGTCGGCGGTGCGCTGGGCCACGGCGTCGGCGACGGCGATCGAGTAATGGCTCCAGGCGGCCGGATTGAGCACGACCGGGACGGCGTCGTCCGCGGCCTCGTGCAACCAGCCGACCAGCTCGGCCTCGGCGTCGGTCTGGCGGACCTCGACCTCCAGCCCCAGCTCGGCGCCGCGACGGCGGCAGCGCTCGGCCAGCTGCTCGTGGGTCTCGGACCCGTAGACGCCGGGTTCGCGTCGTCCGAGCCGGCCCAGGTTGACCCCGTTCAGCACCAGCACGCGCCTGGCTTCGCTCATGGTCGAATCACCCTCCGGTCAGTGGGCGGGCGCAGCGGGACGCTCGGGCCGGCCGGCCGGGGCGTACTGCGCGTCGTAGATGTCGGGCTCGAGGTAGACCACGCTGACCAGCGGAGCCGCCGCACGGACCCGGCGTTCGGCCCGGTCGATGGTCTCGGCCACCTCCACTGCCGACTCGGTCGGCTCCACCGCGATCTTGGCCGCCAGCAGCACCTCTTCCGGGCCCAGATGCAGCGTCTTCAGGTGGATCACCCGGGCCACGCCGTCGGTGCCGGCCAGCGTCCGGGTGATCGTCTCGATCACCTCCGGGGTGGCCGATTCGCCGAGCAGCAGGCTCTTGGTCTCGATCGCCAGCGTGATCGCCACCGCCACCAGCAGCAGGCCGATCAGCGCGGTCCCGATCACGTCGAAGATGGCGTTCTCGGTCAGCAGGGTCAGCGCCACCCCGAGCAGGGCGAAGGCCAGGCCGATCAGGGCGGCGAAGTCCTCCAGCAGGATCACCGGCAGCTCCGGCGCCTTGGCCGAGCGGATGAACCGGGGCCAGCTCTGGGAGCCGCGGGTCTTGTTCGACTCCTTCACCGCCGTCCGGAACGACGTCCCCTCGGCCCCGATGGCCAACACCAGTACGGCCAGCGGCACCCACCACCAGCGGCTGGTCAGCAGCTCGCTCTCGTGCCCGGCGTGCACCTCTTCGTACTTGTGGTAGGCCTCGTAGAGGGCGAACAGCCCGCCGACACTGAACAGCACCACCGAGACCAGGAAGCCGAAGACGTAGCGCTCCCGGCCGAACCCGAACGGGTGGGCGGCGTTCGGTGCCCGCTTGGCCCGCCGGCCGCCGATCAGCAGCAGCAACTGGTTGCCCGAGTCGGCGACCGAGTGGATCGCCTCGGCCAGCATCGAGGAGGCCCCGGTCAGGGCGAACGCGGCGAACTTGGTCACCGCGATGAACGCGTTCGACAGCAGCGCCGCGATGACGGCCTTGGTCCCACCTTCTGCGCTCACGGAGGATGAGTCTAGGGCTGAGAGGCGCTCAGGGACCGTAACGGCCGAGGCCGACGGCCAGATAGACCGCGGCGTAGAGCCCGGTCTGCAGCAAGGTGGCGTAGCGCTCCAGCTCGGAGCCGCCGGCGTGGCCGATCACGCAGACGCCGACATCGTTGCGGTCGGCGCTGCCCCGCAGCCGGGAGGCGGCGATCCGGCTGACGTCGTCGCCCAGCCCGTCGTCGACGATCACCACTCCGGGCCGACGGTCGCTGGCCCCGACGTCCTCGAACGGGTCGGCGAACGGATCCCGCGGGGCGGCGGCCTCCAGCAGGGGCAGCATCGCCTCGGCGTCGGCGGCCAGCGCCACCCGTCCGGTCGCCCCCCGGAACGCCTCGGCGATCCTGCGGCTGGCCCGACTGGCCAGCACGGTGCCGCCCCAGACCAGCGGCTGGACGTCGGCCAGTCGGAGGGCCAGATCCTTGGCCGGGTTCTCGGTCACGTCCAGGAAGGGCGAGCAGTCCTCGGCCACCCGGTCCATCGCGTCGGCGATGGCGTCCGGGCGCACCTCGGGCCCGAGACCCATCCGGTGCAGACCGGTCAGTGCGACGATCACCGCGGCCAGCGAATCCCCGGTCCGGGTCGGCAGCAACACCGTCTCCCGGCCGGCCGCGTGCTCGGCCAACGGCGAGGCGGGCGGACAGGCGACGATCAGCTGGCTCCCCCGGCGGACGGCCTCCCGGACGGCGCCGATCAGGGCCGCGCTGCTGCCCTCGGTGGCCAGCACCACCACCAGGTCGAGGGCCCCGACCCAGCCGGGCAGACCCGCCCACGGCCAGGCCACGAACGGCACCGGGCAGGCCGGTTCGAGCAGGGCGCGAACCAGTCGCGCCTCGGAGCCGAGGGTGATCACCGCGCGCGGCCGGGGATTGCCGGTCAGGCCGGTCAGCGGCAGCTCGGCCTCACCGCTCTCCTGCCGGACCCGGGCGCCGGCGCCGGCCAGCCGGCGCAGCACCTCATCGGCCGCGGCCAGGATGCTGCGGTCGTCCAGGGCCGAGTCGTCGAAGACGCCGGCCATCGCTCAGGACTGGTCCGGGCGGCGGGCCTCGTCGATCAACAGCACCGGGATGCCGTCGCGGACCGGGAAGGCGAGCCGGCAGTCGACCGAGGAGCAGACGAGTTCGTCGGCGTCGTGGTCCACCAGCAGCGCGCCGTGACAGTCCGGACAGGCCAGGATCTCCAGCAACTCCGGAGCCAGCTCCACCGCCATCGCGTTCCTCTTCTCGTTCGTCGGCTTCTCGTTCGTCGGCTCGACACCCGAGCCGTCGGGCCATCCCGCTCGGTCACCGGCGCCACCTCGACCGGCCCTAGCCGCGGACGATCTCCAGCACCTCGTCCCGCAGCTGGTCGGTGACCGATTGTGACACGGACTCCACGTTCAACCGCAGCAGCGGCTCGGTGTTCGAGGGTCGCAGGTTGAACCACCAGTCCGACGCGTTGACCGTCAGCCCGTCCTCGCGGTCGACACTGCCGCGGTCGGTGAACCGCTCGGCCACCGCGTCCATGCTGGCGGCCGCGTCGGCCACGGTGGAGTTGAGCTCACCGGAGGCGGCGTACCGGTCGTAGCCGGCGGCCAGTGCCGACAGCGGCTGGTCGGAATGGCCGGCCAGGGCCAGCACGTGCAACGCGGCCAGCATGCCGGTGTCGGCGCCCCAGAACTCGCGGAAGTAGTAGTGCGCGGAGTGCTCGCCGCCGAAGATCGCGTTCTGGGCCGCCATCGCCGCCTTGACGAAGGTGTGCCCGACCTTGGTGGTCACGCACCGGCCACCGGCGTCGGCCACCACCTCGGCCACGGTGCGCGAGGTGATGGTGTTCTTGACGATCACCCCGCCCGGCTCGCGGGCCAACTCCTGGGCGGCGATCATCGCGGTGATCACCGACGGGCTGACCACCTCGCCGCGCTCGTCGATGATGAAACAGCGGTCGGCGTCGCCGTCGAAGACCAGGGCCAGATCGGCGCCGTGCTCGCGGACCGCGGCCCGGGCGTCCAGCAGGTTCTGCGGCTCCAGCGGGTTCGGCGCGTGGTTGGGAAAGGTGCCGTCCAGTTCGGTGAACAACCCGATCAGCTCCAACCCCGGGACCCGGTCGGCGCCCAGGACGGCCGGCAGGGTGTGCCCGGCCATCCCGTTGCCGGCGTCGGCCACCACCCGCAGCGGCCGGATGCCGGACAGGTCGACGAGCGAGTGCAGATGGTCGGCGTAGGCCGGCAGCAGATCCTGCTCGGTCCGGCTGCCCGGAGTCGGCGCCGGGCCCGGATCGGCCCCGGTGGCCCGGTCGGCCAGTTCGACCAGCAGATCCGAGGAGACGGGCTGGGCCCCGGCCAGGCAGAACTTCACCCCGTTGTAGGCGGCGGGATTGTGGCTGGCGGTGAACATCGCCCCGGGCAGGTTCAGCCGCCCGGAGGCGAACCAGAGCCCGTCGGTGCTGGCCAGGCCGATGTCGACGACGTCCACCCCGCGGCTCAGCACCCCGGCGGTGAAGGCGGCACTGAACTCGGGCCCGGTCGTCCGCATGTCCCGGGCGAGGACCAGCCGGCCCTCGGCGTTGGTCAGATCGAGGGCGTCGACCAGCGCGGCGCCGATCCGGAAGGCACCGTCGGTGTCCCACTCGACCTGGTCGCCGACCGCGATCCCGCGGATGTCGTTGGCCTTGAAGATGACTCGATCGATCACGTCAGTGAGACTATCGGGCGGCCCGGACAAGGCAGTAGGCCCCGACGATGTCTCGCCGAGGCCTACCGCGGCTGGGTGAGACCACCCGACGCACACCCCCCGTGCACGTCGAGCAGCTTGGGCCGAATGATCTTGGGGTTTCATCGGCCCGCCACCCAGGTTGTCGGGGAAGCCGCCCCCCGGAGGCTTCAACCCGACTCCTATAGATTGAACCGTCAATCCGGGGATAACCCAAGGGCTGGAGCAGGATCTGCAGAAGATTCGCCCAGATTCACAGTCTGCGGACAGGTTGCGGCTCGTTGACGTTCTCTTCGGCGTCCCCGGGGGCGGCGTTCTCGGCTCGGCGTCCCCTGGGTCGGCGTTCTCGGGTCAGCGTTCTCGGGTCAGTCTCAGGCGTCCGGATCGGCCAGCACGGTCAGGTGGCGCCGGCGGGCCAACTCGATCACCGTGGCCTTCGTCTCGGCGGGCTCGTCCAGGCCGTAGCTCAGGCCGACCTCGCGGACGGCGTCGGCCAGGGCGAGCAGGTCGTCGCTGCTCGGGGCCGGGTCGGGCTCCGGGTCCAGCCGGATCACCTCCCAGCCCCGCGGCACCGAGAGCGCGTGCGCATGCTGGCGACAGAGGTCGTAGCCGTGCGGTTCGGCTCGGACGGCCAACGGGCCGAGGACGGCGGTCGAGTCGGTGTAGACGTAGGTCAGCGTGGCCTTCGCCGACTGACCGCAGCCTGCGCGCGAACACCGTCGAAACGTCACGAGCGCGAAACTACCCGCGAGCACGGACCTCGGTGGGGCGGCTCGCCGGGGTGAGGCGTGGGTGAGTCAGGGGTGACGCAGGGGTGAGTCACGGGTGAGCCAGGAGGTCGAGCACTAGTCTTACCGCCATGCCGGAGCCCCGCGATGTCCGAACGCAGGCGTGATCGGCACGGCCGGGGCCTGCGCGGGCCGCTGGCCGTCCGTAATCCGCTGACCGGCACCGTGCTGCGCCCGGCCCAGCCGCCCAGCCGGTCGGCCTTCTTCGACGAGGCCGTCTCCGACGCCGTCGAGCAGATCCGGCGCAACTGCCCGGAAGCGGTGGCCGGCGTCCGGTTCGGCATCGAGGACGTGCCCTATCTGGAGACCGCCTGGTCCGGGGACCGGGTGCCGCTGGCCTCCGCCCTCGAGGCCGGCGACACCCGACCCGCGCAACTGGTGCTCTACCGGCGTCCGCTGGAACACCGCGCCGCCACCCGGCAGGGCCTGCAGATCCTGGTCTACCGGACCCTGGTCGAGCAGTTGGCCGCCCTGAGCGGACGCAGCGTGGACGACCTCGACCCCGAAGGTCTCGGCGAGGACGACGAGCTCTAGCAGGCTCAGGGAGGGATTGCCCACCGGCCTCGCGGCAACAGCTGGGTGCTTCGGGGCCGACCGGGCTCAGTCGATCATGGCGAGGACGTCGCCGACCAGCTCGCGTGCGTCGTCCTCCGCGACTCCGAGTGCGAAAACGACCCGGTAGTACAAGGGGGCGACGATGTGGTCGAGGATCTGGCGGACCGTGGGTGACGTCTCGCCCCGCTCACGGGCGCGACGGACCACCTCCGCCGCCTGCTCTCTCCGCTTGTCGCTCACCGGGCAGCTGAGCACGAGGTCGGTGCGCGAGGACACCATGGCCCGCAGGTAGCGGGCACGTTCGGGCCGGCCGATGTCGTGGGTGATGGCGATCGCCCACTGGGTCAGATCCCCCTCGACCGACCCGGTGTCGGGCGCCGACTCGCCCTGGCGGGTGAGAGCGGCAGCGGTGACCTCCTCGAGCAGGTCCGCGACGTCGGCCCACCGTCGATACAGCGTCGTCGGCGCGACACCGGCCCGCTCCGCGATCACCGGGAACGTGATCTTGTCGCAACCCTCGCCCACCAACTCGCCGACCGAGGTGTAGATGGCCGCCACCACCCGGCCGCTGCGCCCACCGGGCCGGGCCGTTCCGGTCGAAGGAGACATGACACGATGATGGCAAAGAAGTTGGCTTTAACCAACCCACGAGTGCTACCGTCGCTAAAGCAAACTACTTTGGCTTTAGCTCGGAGGTTCTCATGCTCGGTCGGTCAGGCTCCTTTCTCGTGGCGGGAACCGCCGGGGCGGCGACGCTCACCGCTGCCTCGGCCCCGTCCCCGCTCTACCCGGTCTATCAGCGTCTGTGGGGGTTGTCCGCGTTCACGCTGACCGTCGTGTTCGCGGTCTACGTGCTCGCGCTGCTGGCTGCGTTGCTGAGCGTCGGCTCCCTGTCCGACCGGGTCGGACGCCGGCCGGTCGCCTCCGCGGCCCTGACGCTCCTCGCCCTGGGCATGGTGCTGTTCACCGTCGCCGGGGGTGCCGGCGGGCTGATGGCCGCTCGCGTCGTCCAGGGGCTCGCCGTCGGCGCCGCCACCGGAACCGTCACCGCGATGATCATCGACGCCGCACCCAGCCCGCGGATCGGCTCGATCGTCAGCAGCGCCGTGCCGACGTTGGGGATCACGGTCGGATCGGTCCTCGCCGGCGCTCTGGTGCAGTACGCGCCGCTGCCCCGCCAACTCGTCTTCTGGATCCTCGCATCGCTCTACCTGGTGCTGGCTGCGCTCGTCTGGCTGGTGCCCGAGCATGATCGGCCCGGCTCGACCTCGACCTCGACCTCGACCATCTGGCGTTCGCTGCTGCCGAGCGCCGGGCTCCCGAAGGTCGCACGACCGGTCTTCTTCTCCCTGGCTCCGCTGATCGGCGCCACCTGGGCGCTCTCGGGGCTCTACCTGTCGCTCGGGTCGTCCATCATCGGCAGCGTTCTCGGCGTCGGTAACCACTTCGTCGTCGGCCTCGTGCTCGGGGCGTTCTTCGCCGCCGGGGTCGTGGGCACGGTGGCTTCTGCGGCGGTCCCCGCCCGACTGCGCGACTGGCCCGGTAACGCCGCCCTGGTGCTGGGTGTGCTGCTCACGATCGCCGCCCTGCCCGCCGGGGAACTGCCGCTCTACCTGGTCGGCTCGGTCATCGCCGGGATCGGTTTCGGCGCGACGTTCCGGTTCGCCGTCCATGCTCTCGGTACGGCGGCGCCGGACGGCCGGCGCGGTCAGGTGTTCGCGACGATGTACATCCTCAGCTATCTCGCCTTCAGCGTGCCCGCGCTCGCGGCCGGCCTCGCCGTGCATCGCTTCGGACTGGCCCCGACCGCGATCACGTACGGGGTGCTGGAGGTCGCACTCGTCGTGGTCGCCACCGCCCTCGGACTCCGCCGAGCGCACCGGGAGGACCGCAGGCACAAGCTGCCGGTGAGGGCCGCCGCCGGATGATGCCTGGACCTCCTCGGCTCCGGTGCTCGGCTCCGGTGCTCGGCTCAGGTCCGGGGCGGACGGGGCGAGGCCGGGATCCGGACCCGGTTCCACCAGGTCGACAACCCGATGGCCAGCACGATCAGCAGACCGCCGGCCGCGGCGAACCAGGAGGCGATGTCGACGTGTTCGGTGGCCACCACGATGTGGCTGGGCAGATCACCGAGCGCGCCCTGCAACTGGTCGGCGTTCACGGCCCGGTAGTACTGGCCGCCGGTGGTGCGGGCGACGTTCTTCAGTGCGTCCTCGTCGATCACCAGCGGGCTGCGGCCACTGCCGCCGTAGCCACCGCCGTAGTTGCCGTAACCACCGGACCGGCCGCCGCCGCCGCCGTAACCCCCGCCGTAGCCACCGCCGCCGGCCCAGCCGCCGGCCTGCTGACCGGTGCAGGCCATCCGTGTCGGGGAGGTGGTGCCGAAGCCGATCGTGTAGACCCGGACGCCGCGGACGGCCGCGGTCCGGGCGGCCACCGCCGGCTCCGGGCCCTGGGTGTTGGCGCCGTCGGTCAGCAGCACGATCACGTCCGGGGCGACGCCGCTCCGCTGGGCCTGCTCGGCGTCCACCCCGCTCGGCGCGACGGTCGGGTCGACGGCGGCGATCCCGTCGATGGAGGTCAGGATGGCCGAGCCGATCGCCGTGCCGCGGGCGGTGGAGAAGGCGTCGATGGCCTGGATCAGCGTGTCGGTGTCGGTGGTCGGCGGCACCTGCAGCCCGGCCACGCCGGCGAAGGCGACCAGACCGATCCGGACGCCGCCGTGCTGGGCCTTGATGAACGCCGTCGCCGCCTGTTGGGCCACGGTGATCCGGTTCGGGTCGACGTCGGTGGAACACATCGAACCGGAGACGTCCATCGCGAGCATGATGGTGGTCGAGTTCGAGGCGACCGGGACGCTGGCCTGCGGCCGGGCCGCACCGACGGCCAGCAACGCCAGCCCGAGCAGCAGGGCGCCGGAGGGCACCAGCCGGCTCCAGCGGCTGCGGGCCGGCATCGCCGAGCGGACCAGGGCGATGGAGGAGACCCGGATCGCCGAGCGACGTCGGCGCCGACGGAGCAGCCAGACCACGCCGACCAGCAGCGGCAGCAACAGCAGCGAGGCCAGGGCCCAGGGCCAGGTGAAACTCATGGCTCAGACCAGCCTTCCGGTGCGGACGCCGTTCAGCACGGCGGCGGCGATCAGCAGGGCCAGCGCGAACGCGGCGAACCCGCCGGCCAGCGGGACGTCCTGTTCGGCCACGGTCAGCCGCAGGTCGATGCCGTCGGCGACGCCGTTCAGCTCGGCGGCGTCGGAGGCCGGGTGATAACTGCCGCCGGTGCTCTGGGCGATCGTGGTCAGCCGGTCGGCGTCCAGCGCGGTGTGCAACTGGTAGCCCTGCTGGGTCACCGTCGCGCCGGTCGCGGTGCCGACGCCCACGGTCTCGATGTGGACGCCCGCGTTCTGGGCCAGTGTGGTCGCCTGGGTGGTGGCCTCGGTGCCGCTGTCGCCCTGCTGCTCGCCGTCGGAGAACAACACGATCGTGGCCGAGCCCCAGTAGCCGAGATCGGGCAGGCTGCCGTCCTTGCCGATGGTGACCGTCTTGTGGGTGATCGCGCTCAGCGAGCCGAGGATGGCCGCGGCCAGCGAGGTGCCGCCCGACGTCCGCAGGTTCTCCACCGCGGCCTTGGTCGCGGCCCGGTCGGCGCTCGGCAACGAGGTGGCCAGCGAGCCCTGGTCGAAGCCGACCACGCCGATGTCGACGGTGTCGGGCTGGGCATCGACGAACGCGTCCGCGGCCTGTTGGGCCGCCGCCAGCCGGCTGGGTGTGACGTCGGTGGCGCCCATCGAGTTGGAGGCGTCGATGGCCAGCACCACGGTGCCGGCGCTGCGTCCGACCGGGAGTTTCGCCGCCGGTCCGGCGACGGCCACGGCGAGCACACCGACCGCGGCCAGCGACAACCAGAGGCCGAGGTGCGCACCGCGTCGACGGGTCAGCCGGACGCCCGCCGCGGCCAACGCCGCGGAACGACGCCGAACGGCCAGGATCGCGAAGACGATCAGCGCGGCCGCGACCAGCAGGGCCAGGACGAGCAGCCACGGGTGGGTGAGGGTCATCGGCCGGCCCCGTTCCGGGCCGACGCGGCGCCCGGACCGGCAGCCGAGGCCCGTCCGGAGCCGGTCTGACGGCCCCGGGCACCTCGGGTACGGGACACGATCGAGACCAGGGCCTCGATCAGGTCGGCGCCGACCTCGACCTGGTGCAGCGGGACGCCGGCCCGCCGGGTGCCGGCGACCAGGGCGGCGTCGCGTTCGTCCACCCCGTCGCGGAACCGGGCCCGGAACCAGGGGTCGGCCGAATCGACCAGCAACTGCTCGCCGGTCTCGGCGTCCTCGACCACGATCAGACCGACCGCGGGCAGCGCGTCGTCGGCCCGGTCGGTGACCCGGATCGCCACCACCTCGTTGCCGTAGGCGAGTTTGATCAGCGGCCGTTCCCAGGCGCCGGTGCCGATGAAGTCGGAGACGACCACGACCAGCGACCGCCGCGCCAGCGACGAGACCGCGGCGAGCATCGCGGCCAGGTCGGTGGTGGCCCGGGCAGCACCGAGCGGGGCGCGTTCGACCTCGCGGCCGATCCGCAGCGCCTGTCGCCGGCCCGTCCCGGGCGTGACCACCCGGACGCTGCCGTCGTCGTAGAGCAGCGCCCCGACCCGGTTGCCGCTGCGGCCGAGCAGCCGGGCCAGCACCAACGCCAACTCGGTGGCCAGCTGCTGCTTGGTCCCGGCGCTTCCCGCACGCGCGGCGCCGTCCTTCTCAGACGCGGGATCGTCGGCCATCGAGGCCGACCGGTCGAGCACCAGCCAGGTGGTCAGCTCGCGATCCTCGGTGAACTCGCGCAACTGCGGCTCGTCCAGCCGGGCGGTGACGTTCCAGTCGATGTGGCGGGCGTCGTCACCCTCGACGTAGGCCCGCAGCCCGGCGAAGTCGAGCCCGGACCCTCGCCGTGACGTCCGGACCCCGCCCTGGATCCGGCCGTCCAGACGACGCAACACCGTCCACTCCAGTCGGTGCAGCAGGGCGTCCGGGGCGGTGGTCACCGGGGCGTCCCATCGGCCCGGGGGCAGGTACGGGGGCGGGTCACGGTTGCAGCACCACGTCCGGCACCCGGACAGCCCGCAGCACCCGGGTCAGGATCGTGTCGGCGTCGAGGTCGTCGGCGAGTGCCTCGTAGGAGAGCACCACCCGGTGCCGCAGCACGTCCAGGGCGATCTCGTCCAGATCCTGGGGCAGCACGTAGTCCCGGCCGCGCAGGTAGGCCAGCGCCCGGCCGCCGAGCACCAGGGCGATGGAGGCACGCGGGCTGGCGCCGTAGGTGACGTAGCGGTCCAGCTCGCCCTGGCCGACCGAGCCCGGCGACCGGGTGGCCGAGACCAGCCGGACGGCGTAGTCGGTGATCGCCGGGTCGACGTAGATCTCGCTCACCCGGGCCCGCATCGCGATCAGGTCCTGCGGGTTCAGCATCCGCTGCGGCAACCCGGGCGGGACCAGGGCCCGCTCGACGATGGCGTGCTCCTCGGCCGCGGACGGATAGCCGATCAGCACCTTCATCATGAACCGGTCGACCTGGGCCTCGGGCAGCGGATAGGTGCCGTCGGACTCGATCGGGTTCTGGGTGGCCATCACCAGGAACGGATCGGGGACGCGGTGGGTCTCGCGACCGATGGTGACCTGCCGCTCGGCCATCACCTCCAGCAGTGCGCTCTGCACCTTGGCCGGCGCCCGGTTGATCTCGTCGGCCAGCAACAGGTTGGCGAACACCGGGCCCAGCGTGATCTCGAACTCACCGGTCCGCTGGTGGTAGACCCGGGTGCCGACCAGATCGGCCGGCACCAGATCGGGGGTGAACTGGATCCGCTGGAACTGCCCGCCGATCGCGTCGGCCAGCGACTTGACCGCCAGGGTCTTGGCCAGGCCGGGGACGCCCTCGACCAGCAGGTGCCCGCCGGCCAGCATGGCCACGGCCATCCGCTCCAGCAGCACGTCCTGGCCGACGATGACCCGCTTGACCTCGAACAGCACCTGCTCCAACGGGCTGCCCGCAGGCCGGCCGGGTTGTCCGGGTCGGCCGCCGGCGGGGGCCGTCGGGCCGGTGTGAGCGCCCCGGTGCCGGTCGTCCGACCGGGCCTCGAATCCCGCCCGGGACCAGACCGACTCCGGGCCCTGCGGGCCCCCCGACTCGCTACCTGACCTCACAGCTGTGGTCCTCCTCCTGCTCCGGTCCCGTCGCCACCGCCCAGTGCGGAGCCGATCGGGACGGCGAACCCGATCCCGGCGAACGCGTCGTCCGCGCCCGGGTCGGCGATCGACAACACCACGCCGATCAGGTTGCCGTGGTCGTCCAACAGCGGGCCGCCGGAACTTCCCGGGTTGACCGACGCGTCGAACTGGATCAGGCCGGTGATCGTGCCGGCGCTGGTCTTGTTGGTCCGGCCCAGACCGGAGACGACCCCGGTCGAGGTGCTGTCCCGCAGGCCGAGCGGGTTGCCGATCGCCACCACGTCAGCACCGACGGCCGCACCGCCCCCGACCGTCGCCGCGACGACGACCTCGGGCAGCTCGGCCGGCACCAGGGTCGCGGTGTCGGTGGCGGTGCTGCGGCTCTGGACCTTCGCGGTGGTCTTGGTGCCGTCGGCGAACTGCACGCTCACCTGTCCGCCGCCGGAGATGACGTGGTTCGCGGTCAGGATGGTGCCGGTGTCGGTGACCACCGTGCCCGAGCCGAGCGAGCCCCTGGAGGTGGTGATCAGGACGACCGAGGGAGCCAGCCGTTGGTACAGCTCGGTGGTGGGCAGCGGTGTCGCGCCGGCCCGGGCCGACGAGGACGCCTCCGACGGGTTCGGCGACGAGGTGGAGCCGGCCGCGGGATCGGAAGCCCGGGTCGAGCCGAGCCGGAAGGCCAGCACGGCGATGACCACGATCGCCACCACCAGCACCCCGCCGGCCGCGATCAGCCAGCGCCAGGACGCCGACCGGGCGGGACGGAGCTGAGCAGTCGGTGTGCCGGCGGGGACGTCGGCGTCCGGCTCGGCCCGCCGGCGGGTCGCCGGCGGCGGTCCGCCCTGCAGCACCTCGGCGTTCGCGGACGCGGGCGGGGTCGGCGATCCGGGTGCCGATGATCCGGGTGCCGATGATCCGGGCGCCGATGATCCGGCGGCCCGGGGGCCGAAGCGGTCGGTCGGCCCGTCCGGGCCGCTCACGTCCTGGACCGGTACGTCCTCGTCCGGCCGGGGCGCACGGAAGCCACGCTCGCGTCCGCCGCCGGAGCCGTCCATAGCGGAAGCTTAGAGAGCGTTCCTAGCAGTGGGCTGTGAGTCCTCGTCGCCGCCCTGCCCGGGAGCGAACACACACCGCTCAGAGATAGGGGTCGGCCCAGGCGCTGATCACCCGGCCGGCGCGGGCGGCCTGGCGCCGTTGGGTCAGCAGATGGTCGGCCCCCTCCAGCGAGACGAAGCTGCGCGGGTGCCGGGCGGCCTGGAAGATCAGGCTGGCGTTGAGGATGCCGACGGTGTTGTCGGTCGGTGAGTGCAGCACCAGCAACGCCCGGTGCAACGTCCGGATCCGTTGCCGCAGATCCACCGAACGGACGTCGGTGATGAAGTGCCGGCGCAACGTGAGGGCCTTGCCGCCGATCAGGAACGGCGCCTCCCCCTCGGCCATGATCTTCTCCACCAGGGCGTCGTAGTTGTGCTCGACGTGGGCCGGTTCGAACGGTGAGGCGACCGAGGCGACCGCACGGATCTCGTCCAGTTCGCCCGCCGCCGCGATCGCCGCCGCCCCGCCGAAGGAGTGACCCACCAGCAGCCGGACCGGATAGCCCGCATCGATCATGAACCGGACGGCCCGGACGGTGTCGGCCACCTTGCGCGAGAACGACCCGTCACCCCAGTCACCCTCGGAGTCACCGAGGCCGAGGTTGTCGAAGCGCAGCATCCCGATCCCGTCGCGGGCCAACTGCTTGCAGATCCGGCTCGCGGCCGGGGAGTCCTTGCTGAGGGTGAACCCGTGCGCGAACACGCCCCAGCCCCGGACGTCCCCCTCGGGCTCGTCGATCAGCCCGGCCAGCTGTTCGCCGCCGGCGGAGGTGAACCGCACCTGAGTGGCCATTGATCGACTCTTCTCTCTCCGGGCTCACTTGTGTCCGGGCTCAGCTGGATCCGGGCTCAGCGAGCGACGTCGGGATCGCTGAGCACGACGGTGGCCCGGCCGGACTGGTCGGGGCTGGTCAGCGCCGCGGCGGTCAGCCCGGCCACCGAATCCTGGTCTGAGGACTCGGTCACCCCGGCGTAGATCTCGGCGCCGGTGGGCGCCTTCAGCGTCAGGTAGGCCGGGGCGGGCTGGGTCAGCTGCCGACCGGCCGTCGAATGCGGCGCGATCGGGATGTCCTCGGTGTAGAGGCTGACCCCGTTCAGGTCGAACAGCCCCAGGCTGACGGTGACCGAGCGGGAGCCCGCGTTGCTGACGGCAAGTTGGTTGGTCGCCTGGTCGGCGATGGCCAGCGGCGCCAGGGCGAGTGGTCCGAGCTCGGGTTGGGCGGTGGAGACGGCGAGATCCTCACCGGAGTCGGTGCTCTGCGAGATCGACCGGACGGCGGCCGTCACCGGTTGGTCGCTGGTCAGCTCGACGGTGCCGAGTTGTCCGGCCAGCCCGTCGGTGACGTCGATGCTGGTGGTGCTCTGGGCGGGCACCGCAACCGTCGAGGCGCCGGCCGGGGCGAAGGCGCCGTCCGGTCCGAGGATCTGGAGCGTCACGGTGGCCCGGCTCAGACCGGGGTTGACCAGGTGCAGGGTCCGGCTGCCCTTACCGCCGGGGACGCCGGGGACGATCTGGCGGGTCGCCGGGGCGGCCGAGCCGGGATGGAAATCGATGCCGCCCGGGTCGGCCCCGCTGGTGCGGATGTCCTCGGCCATGATGCCGACCCGCCCGGTACTGGCACGGACCTCGACGGCGATCGACCCGGCGGTGTCGATCAGGTCGGCCAGCGAGATCGTCCGGGAGCCGTCGGCCGGTACGGTCAGCCCGGACGCGCCGGCCGCGGCGACCGGGCCGTCCTCGCCGTAGATCCGCAGGTCGACGATCGCGTCGACGGCGTCGGGATTGGTCAGGGTGATGTTGCTCCGCAGAGCGCTGGTGCCACCCAGGCCGGTCAGCCACTGGTCGACCCCCGGCACCACGCAGGGGCCGAGTTCGAGACCGCGGTTCTGGCCGCTCTCGGAGCGCTGGTAGATCACTCCCGCGCTGTCGTCGGACATCGCGCCCTCGGCGTTCAGGACCAACGACGACTGCGGTGAGCGCAGCAGCTTTCCGCTGCCGCGGGTGGTGAGATCGATCACCGGCGAGCTGTCGGTGCCGCCCATCCGGGACGCCTGCAGGGTGCCGTCGCCGTCGCTGCCCTCGCGGGCGTTGACCGCGACCACCGAGAGGTTCTCGGGCTCACCCGCCGGGGTGGACGGGGTGGCTGAGGCGGATCCGGACGGGGACGACGAACCCGACGGGGACGCCGAACCGGACGGGGTGGACGTCGGGCTCGAGCCCGGATCGGTAGCCGGGCCGGGAGGGGTCGGCCGGGCTCGGCGAGGTGGCGGAGCCGGTGGACGGGTCGGTGGTGTCCTCACCGGGCAGGATGCAGACCGAGCTGGTCCGTCCGAGACCGGGGGCCAGCGGCTGTGGCCCGGCCGCGGTCTGCACCGGCAACCGTGAGCCGCCGAGGGCGATGGCGGCGACGACCACGGCGGCGACCGGGGCCGCGATCCATCCCGCCCGGCTCCGGCCGGACCCGCGTCCGGCCCTCATCGTGTCCCTCCTGCGTTGTCGTCGGAGGTGGCCACCCGACGCGCGCTGCGGGTCGGATCCCTGACCTCCGGCCGACGGATCCCGGGGGCGGCCAGCACCGCGGCGATCAGCAGCACGGCGATCTGGACCAGGCCGTACCAGCGCTCGTGGTCGACCAACTGCCACTGCACGAACCCGCCGGAGGCCGGCAACTGATAGCTCTGTTGCCAGTCGTCGTCGACGCTGGGCACCAGCGGCACCCCGTTCAGGGTGGCCCGCCACCGCGGGTCCTTGGCCTCCCCCAGCCGCAGCGTGCGGCTCAGGGCGCTGGAGCCGATCTGCTGACCGCTCCGGTCGTTCAGCACGGTGGTCTGCTCACCGGAGACGATCCGCACCCGCCCGGTCGGTTCGGCCAGTTGCCAGACCGTGCTGATCGCGTTGCCGCTGGCGGTGGCCAGACCGGGCGTGTTGCTGATCCGCGACCGCGCGTCCGCGTCGGCGCCGGTCACCCAGATGTAGTTGATGCCGAGGTCGGAGAGCTGGGTCGCGATGTCCTCGTCCCCGGTGCCCGAGGTGAGCCGGCCGACGAGGGAGGCGACCTCACTGCGGGCCTGGTCCGAGCCGCCGAAGGTGAAACCGCGATCGGCGTCGCCGAGGCGGAGTTGGTCGGCGTCGACCACGCTGTAGTGCACGGTGGTTCCGCCCAGGTCGACGGCCAGCGTGCGGACCGCCGTCGGCGACTGCTGCGCGTTCAGCACGTAGGGCGGGATGGCGGCGAGATCGGTGGTCCGGATCGGCCCGGCGCCGCCGGCGAGCACCCACCAGCCGGCCCCGAGCAGGCTCACCGCACCGACGATCACGGTCATCAGTACCGCCAGCGGCTGCAGCACCGAGAAGCTCTGCCGGCCGAGTTCGCGGGTCAGCCCGTCCACGCCGATCCCGCCGGCCAGGATCAGCGCACCGAAGCCGAGCAGCAGATAGCCGCCGACCTCGGGCCGGGTCGGGGCGCCCAGCGGCTCGGCGACCACCACCAGCCGGGACAGTCCGACGGCGGCGGCCAGGCTGAGCAGGGCGACCAGCCAGCCGCCGATCACCGCCCGCCGGGCGCCGCTGCGGATCAGGCCGATCAGGGCGACCAGCCAGATCGCCCCGAAGACCAGCGCGTCGACCCACAGCGGCGGCAGACCGGTGCCACCCGGCCGGCCGAGCAGGAACTCCCACGGCGGGGCGTCCCGCACGGTGCCGTTCAGGGCGGCGTCCGGACCGAGCAGCAGACCTCGCCACCGGGTGAGGATGCCGGGCCACCAGGACGCCCAGACCAGCAGCGGGATCGCCAGCGCGATGCCCAGCCGGCCGATCTTGCGGCCGCGACGGGCCACGGTCAACGCCGCCGCCAGCGCCAGCAGCACCGCCAACGCCATCATCGACGGCGCGAACGCGACCACCACGGTGAGCGCCAGACCGGCCCCCCAGGCGCCTCGCCACGCCTCCGGGTTACCGGCCCGGCGCAGCACCAGGCCACGGACCGAGAGCACCAGCAGCGGCAACACCAGGGCGAGCACGCTGAGGCTCAACCGGCCCTGGTTGGTGCCGCCGAGCAGAGCGGGCAGCAGGGCGTAGCTGACGGCCACCCAGAGCCGGAAGCGGCGACCGGCGATGGTGGCCCGGACCAGCGGATAGACGGCGAGCAGGGCCAACGGGACGACCGCGATCACCAGCACCCGGGCGAACCACTCCGGTTGCCCGGCGAGCACGCTGGAGCCGAGCGCGACCAGGCCCAGCCACGGGGTCTGGCCGGCCTCGGGGGCGCCGGGCACCGGGTCGAGGAAGGCACCCCAGGAGGCGGCGAGGGTGCTCGGGCTGGGCAGCAGGAACTGGCTCGCCAGCGATCCGGCACCGAGGAGCCGGCGGGCGGTGACCAGGCAGGCGACGACCGAGACGGCGACCGCGATCACGATCGGTGAGGTCCACGGGCTGCGGCGGACGTCCTCGCCGGTGCTGGACAGCTCGTCGCTGGTCAGCTCGTCCAGGGTGGCGGCCTCGGCCTGGCCGGCGATCGCGCTGTAACGGTTGCTGATCGCACCGCTGACCGCTTCCAGCGAGCCGCGGAGCCCCGCCCACCACGGCGGACGCAGGGTGGCGACCCGCTGCCGGTCCTGCGGCGTCGGGGTGACCCTGTGCAGCCGGTGCCGGACCCGGAGGACCCGGCGCGGGTGCAGCACGAAACCGGTGACGGCGCCGAGCTCGTCCCAGGCCCGGCCGGGGGCCTTGCCGACGAGATAGCCGACGGTGCGGACCAGACTGCCGAGCACGAGCCGCAGCCAGAAGAGCGGATAGGTCACGGTCCGGGCGTGGGCCGCGACCAGCACCAGGCCGAGTTCGCGGTCGACCCGGCCCGGTCGGCGTCGGGCGAACCCGGAGGGACGCAGGCCGGCGCGGCCGACGTGGCGGTGGGTCATCCGCGCCGCCGGCGTGGTCACCACCCGGTAGCCGGCCAGTTGGGCTCGCCAACCGAACTCGAGCCCGTCGCGGAGCCCCGGGACGGCCGGATCGAAGCCACCGAGCCGATCCCAGACCGTCCGCCGGACCAACATGCCGCAACTCGAGACGGCCAGCCGGGCCGCCGGTTCGTCGCGTTGGCCCTGGTCGATCTCGCCGGACTCCAACCCGAGTTCGCGCCGGCCACTGCCGCTGATCGACAGCCCGATCTCACTCAGCTCCGGCGGTCGGTCGCGTCCCTGCGGGCGGAGCAGCTTCGGCCCGGTCACGTCGATGCTCGGATCGACGGCGACGTGGGCGAGCAACTGGGCCAACGCGTCCGGCGCCGGGGCGGCGTCGTCGTGCAGCAGCCAGAGCCACTCCTCGAGGTCGTCGCCGGTCGGCCGTCCGCTCGAGGGCGTCGCCGGTCTGGCCGTCCTGCTCGAGGGCGTCGCCGGTCTGCCCGTCCTGCTCGAGGGCGTAGACCAGGGCGTCACCGAAGCCGAAGTCGCGTTCGCCGGGATAGACGTGATCGAGGACGCCGTCGGCGCAGGCCTCGGCCAGCATCGCCGCACTACCGTCGGTGCTGGCGTTGTCGATGGCGATGACCCGGGCCGGAGCGACGTCGAGATCGGCCAACCCGGAAAGCGCCTCCGGCAGCCAGCGCTGACCCTGATGACTGACCAGGACGGCGGTCACCCGCAACTGCGAGACGTCGGTCGTCTCGGGATCAGGGGCCTGGCTGGCCCAGGCCCAGGGATCGTCGGCGGCGACGTCGTCGTCGGGCCGCGGGCCGAGTTCGAGGGCCTGGATCTCGTCGGCACTCGGATCGTCGAACGGGCTCGGCGAGGCGGCCGGATTCCGACGCCGGCCCCGCGGCGGCGGACCGGAACGAGCAGACCCCGGTCTCGCCGCCGACTGCTCCGGCCCGCTCCGGGCGGTCGCTTCGACCTCGCTCGGAGAGTCGGCGTGCGTGCTCAGGGTCTCGTCCTCACAGTGGGTGTCGGTTCCTCGGACCGTCCTGGCCAGGGGCGATCCGGCCCCGGACGTGCCGAAGGGCGCTCCGTGGAGCGCCCTCAACTGTAGGCGAGGTCACCGACAGACACCATCGTGACGCTGCTCGCCCGCTCGACAGCCCCCGGCTCTGCCGGCTCGATCCGGCGCGAGGAACTGGCGCGACGACCTGGCGCGCAGGCCGACAACGGGATCAGACGACGCGAAGGCCGTCGACGGGATCAGACGGCGCGCTTCTTCAGCTTCCGCCGCTCACGCTCGCTGAGCCCACCCCAGATCCCGAACCGCTCGTCCTTGGCCAAGGCGTACTCCAGGCATTCGGACCGGACGTCGCAGGACAGGCAGACCTTCTTGGCCTCGCGGGTCGACCCACCCTTCTCGGGGAAGAAGGCCTCCGGATCGGTCTGGGCGCAGAGGGCACGTTCCTGCCAGCTCAGAACGCCGTCGTCCGACTCCCACATCTCTTCGAACTCTTCCACGGCTGACGCCTCCTCGACCCGATCGTGTGCGTGTGCTGAGCCGTCAGCCAACCGGCCCGGACCACCATCGGGGGCTCCCGCGAGCAGGGATTCGCGGTCCCCGGGGAGCGGCTCGAACGTGACCGGTCGCCGAGTCCCGGCATCCCGCAACTCAACAGCGAACGACATGGGTGAAATTACATGCCTGTTGGTAGGCCCACGTCAAGTGCCGGACCGTTATTGGACGGCCATATCAGCACGTCAGCCGAGGATGAGGCATGGGTGTTTCCGGCGGCTGTCGCAGCGCGCCCGGCGGTTCTCAGGACGCGAACGGCGCTTCGACCCACCCCGCGAACCGCGATTCGATCTCGCCCCGCGAACCGTGCTTCAACCCCGGCTCACGAACGTCGGTTCGACTCCGGCCCGCGAACCGTGGTTCGACCTCACGCGACGATCAGTTGGGCGGCCTGCCCCAGCCGCTCGTCTCGTCGGAGTCGCGGCCCTGGTCGGGGTCGTGGTCGTCGTGGTGATCGTGGTGGGGCTCGTCCTGCGCCCGCTGATCCCGGTCATGGTCCGGAGTGCCGCTGTCCGCTGCGGTGCCATCGCCCTCGGACGGCTTGCTCGAGTCGTGGTCAGCGAACCGATCGCTCTGCTCACCCCGTCGGCCGTAGCCGTGCTCTCCGCCACCGTCCTCCTCATGGTTCTGCGGCCCTGCGTAGCCCTCCGACCCGCCGTGGCTCTGCTCTCCGCCGTAAGCCTGCTGACCGCCGTAGGACTGCTGACCGCCGTAAGCCTGCTGACCGCCATACGAGTGCCCGCCGGGGTTGTATTCGCCGTAGGACTGCTGCTGGCCGTGTGCCGGCTCGCCGGCCGACGGCTCATCGGCCCCGACCGCCGGGAAGCCAGCCACGGTGGTGGGCTGGTCTGCCTCGCTCGAGGGCCAGCCGGACGGCCCGAACGGATCAGGTCCGGGCTGGGTGTCCTGGTCCTGACGCCCCCCGGCCGGCGAGGCATGGGACTGCATCGACCCCGGAGCGGCGAACGGTCCCGGCTCGGCAGCGGGTGCGGACGGTGCGGACCTCGGGCCGGCGGCCTCCGGCCGTCCGTAAGGCCCCGGTTCCGGGCGACCCTGCTCTGGCCGTCCCTGCTCGGGCCGTCCCTGCTCGGGATGACCGGCATCGGAGTACGGCCCGCTGCCCCACTGCTCGCGTGGCGGTCCGGACGGATATCCACTTCCGGGCCGGCTGGCCGGCGCTCCACCCTGGCCCTGCTCACCCTGGCGCCGCTCACCCTGCTGGCCCTGGCCACCCTGGTTCGCACCCGGGTAGGGCGGATAGGACTGACTGGCCGACGACGCGCTGGCCGGGCCCTGTCGCGACGGGTCGCCCGCGGGACCGCCGGAACCGAACGGGCCGTAGTACATCGCACCACCGGACCCCTCCTGCTCGGAGCCGACCGGCCGGCCGGATGGCCCCCGTCCCTGCTGACCCTGCTGCTGGCCCTGCTGTTGGCCGTGCTGCTGGCCCTGCTGCTGCCCGTACGGCTGGCCCGGGAAGCCCGGCCCGGCCTGACCCGGATACCCCTGCTGCGGGTAGTTCCCGGCCGAGACCGCCCTGGGGGCCGCGGCCGGCAGCGCCTGCCGGATCGTCAGCAGGCCGAGGAGCGCCAGCGCGGTCACGATCCGCTCCGCCAGGTAGTAGAAGAGCGTGTCGAACTGGAGCCGACCCAGGTCGCCGATCAGGGCCAGCAGCACACCGATCGCCAGGCTGACACCGACCACGAGCAACGCCGTCCGAGCGATGAACTGACTGCGCCCGGTGGCCGGTTGGCCCAGACACGCCAGCGTCACCAGGGCAGCGGCCCCACTCAGCAGCGGCGAACCGAACCCGAAGGATGCGCTCGTCGCCCCGATGAGGAATCCGAGATCGGTGGAGTAGTAGATCAGTGCGATCAGACCGACCAGACCCTCGACGGCGATCGCAGCCAACAGCGCCAGCGCAGCCGGCTCCCGCCAGCGCATCAGTTTGTCGATCACCGTCTTGACCATGACCTGCTCCTTCATCCGGGCTGTCCGACTGGTTCTCTGCGACGCGTTCCCCACCCCTGACCGGGGAGCCATCAGACTAAAGCGCCCCGCTGACAGAACGTGGGACGCGGTCGCCGGCCGGCCAGGACCGACGTGCCAAGATGGCGCCCGTGCAGGTGGCCATCGTTGCGGGCGGGGTCGGCGGATCCCGGTTCGTCCGCGGGGTGCGGGCCGCCTATCCCGACGCTCAACTCGACGTGATCGTGAACACCGCCGACGACGTCACGATGCACGGCCTGCGGATCTGCCCCGACCTGGACACGATGATGTACTCCCTCGGTGGAGCCATCGATCCGCACCGGGGCTGGGGCCGGGCCGAGGAGACGTGGCGGGTCGGTGCCGAACTCAAGGCCTACGGCGTCGAGCCGAGCTGGTTCGGGCTCGGCGATCTCGACCTGGCCACCCACCTCGTCCGCAGCCAGATGCTGGACGCCGGCTACCCCCTGTCGCAGGTCACCGCCGCGTTGTGCAGCCGCTGGCTCGCCGACGTCCCCGGCGTCCGGCTGTTGCCGATGAGCGACGACCGGGTCGAGACCCACGTCGTGATCGCCGACCCGGACGCCCCCTCGGGCCAGCGGAGTGTGCACTTCCAGGAGTACTGGGTGCGGTTACGGGCCGTACCAGAGGCGTTGCGGGTGCTGCAGATCGGCATCGAGCAGGCCTCCCCGGCCCCGGGCGTGGCGGCCGCGCTCGAGCACGCCGATCTGATCCTGCTGGCGCCGAGCAACCCGGTCGTCTCCGTCGGTCCGGTGCTCGCCGTACCGGGCCTTCGTGCGGTGCTGAGCGCGGCGGCGGCTCCGGTGGTCGGCTTCTCCCCCATCATCGGTGGCGCGCCGGTGCTCGGCATGGCCGATCGGCTGTTGCCGGCCGTCGGAGTGGCCACCGAGGCGGCCGATGTCGGTCTGCACTACGGCGCCCGATCCGCCGGTGGGGTGCTGGACGCCTGGGCGGTCCACACCGCCGACGCCGGCCGGGTCGAGGACGTCCGGGCCGCCGGGATCGCCTGCGACAGCACCGATCTGATCATGCACGACCCCGAGGCCACGGCACGGTTCGTCCGCTTCGGCGTCGATCTCGTGCGGTCGTGAGCGGGCCATGAGCACCCTGGACCGGGTGAGCCCCGACCGGTCGACGATCAGCATCATCGCCCCGGACGGCATCGGCGAGATCGGTCCGCAGACCGATCTGGCGGGCGTCGTCCACTCCGCTCTGGTCGCGAGGTTGGCCGCGAGCCCGGACGGCCCGCTCCGTGACGGCGACATCGTCGTGGTCACCTCGAAGATCCTGAGCAAGCACGAAGGCCGCTTCGCCCCGGCCACCGAACGGCCGGCCGCAATCGAGGCCGAGACCGTCCGGACGGTCGCCCGGCGTAAGTCGATGGCCATCGTCGAGACCCCGTCCGGGTTGACCCAGACCGCCGCCGGGATCGACAACTCCAACGTCGCCGCCGGGACGATCCTGCTGCTGCCGCAGGACTCCGACGCCAGTGCCGAACGATTGCGGTCCCGGCTGGCCGACCTGAGCGGCGCCAGGATCGGGGTGATCGTCTCCGACACCGCCGGCCGGGCCTGGCGGATCGGCCAGACCGACCACGCGATCGGGGCCGCCGGCGTCCGGGTGATCGACGCCTACGACGGCCGCACCGACGCCTACGGCAACGAACTCCACGTCACGGCGGTGGCGATCGCCGACGAGCTGGCCGCGGCCGCCGACCTGGTCAAACGCAAGCTGGCCGGACGTCCGGTGGCGGTGATCCGCGGCCTGGGCGAATTCGTGACCGATCCCGGATCCGGCCCTGGACTTGACAGTGGTGGCGACTCGGGAGCCCGTCCGACCGCGCGCGATCTGGTCCGGCCCGGCAGTGAGGACCTGTTCCGGATGGGCGTCCGCGAGTCGGTCCTCCATGCGGTGCTGACCGCACTCGGCCGCCAGGACGACTACGAGCGGATCGTCCGGATCGAAGAGCCCGACGAACTCCGCGCCGCCGTCCTCGGCGAGGGTGTCGAACCGGAGGAACGAGCGCTGGTCGAACGGCTGCTGGACACGCTGCCGGTCTGGTAACCGGACGCCGGTCCCCTGGCCGGTCGGATCAGGCGTAGGAGTGACCGAGCCGCTGCGTCACCTCGGCCAGCAGTTCCTTGATCCGCTCGGCCTCGCTCATCGGACAGACCAGCGTGATCTCCGCGGTCTGCACGATCACCATCCCGCTCAACCCGACCACCGCGACCACCCGTCCGTCCTCGGTCTTGTTGATCACCAGGTTGTCGTGGGAGTCGACCAGCACGCTGGCCCCGGAGAGCGCGTTGCCGGCCGGGTCGCGGGGCATCTGCTCACCGAGGGCCTGGAACCCGCCGACGTCGTGCCAGGTGATCGGCAGCCGGATGGCCAGCACCTCGGCCGTCCCCTTGCCCTGCGAGACCGGCTCCATCACCGCGTAGTCGACGCTGATCCGCTCCAGCTGGGGGTAGAGCTCGGCCAACCGGGTCGGATCGGCGGCGACCGTGGTGACGATGTCGTAGGTCTGCGGTACCAGGATCCGCAGCTGGTCGAGCAGGGTCTGCGCCCGCCAGACGAACATGCCGGAATTCCACCAGTACTCACCCGAGGCCAGGTAGCTCTCTGCGGTCGGCCGGTCGGGCTTCTCCCGAAAGCTGGCCACTGCGGCCACGTCGGGGAACTCGGCCAGCGCCGGGCCACGCTGCAGATAGCCGAACCCCGTGTGCGGAGTGCTGGGTACGACCCCGAAGGTGATCAGTGCGTTCGTCCGGGTCTCGGCCACGGTGAACGCCTCCCGGAGCGAATCGCGGAGCTGACCGGCCGGGTTCATGATGTGGTCCGACGTCATCATCGCCACCACCGCGTCCGGATCCCGGGCGGCCAGGATCGCCGCCGGCCAGGCCACCGCGTTCAACGAATCGCGGCCGACAGGTTCGCCGAGGATGTTCTCGGCCGGCAACTCGGGCAGCTCGGCCTGGACCAGATCGGCGAAGTCGGCACCGGTACAGACCAGGATCTGTGCGTCCGGGACGACACCGACCACCCGTTCGTAGGCGATCCGCAACAAACTCTTGCCCTCGACCAGGTTCAGCAGCTGCTTCGGCATGTCCTGACGCGACAACGGCCAGAGCCGTTTGCCCGAGCCGCCGGCAAGGATGACCACGTAACGCATGCGCCATACCTTAGAGCTCGCCCGTCGGCAGATGTGTCAGGATCGAGACGATGAAGCCGCTCAGTTCGCTCCTGCGTGACCGGTGCCGTACGGCGGGCGCCGAACCGCTGCTCACCTACTACGACCTGGTCGCAGGTGAACGCACCGAGTTGTCGGGTGTCACCTTCGCCAACTGGGTCGACAAGACCTCCAACCTGCTGAACGACGAGTTCGCGCTGGCTCCCGGGGAGGCCGTCGGGTTCGATCTGGCCATCGACCACCCCGGCCACTGGGTCACCCTGGTCTGGGTGGCCGCCCTCTGGCAGCTCGAGGCGGTGGTCGCGATCCCCGGGTCGACCTCGGTGCACGCCGCCGATCCGGCGCTGGAGGTGGTCGGCCCCGAACGGGCGCACGAGCCGGCCGGGACGATCCCCAGACTGGCCGCCCGACTGCACCCGCTCGGCCTCGGCTTCGACGCGCCACTGCCGGATCAGGTGGTCGACTACGCCGTCGAGGTGCGCGGCCAGGCCGACCGGTTCGTCGGGGGCGTGCCCGGGCCGAACGCGTTGGCCTGGGTGGACGAACACCGCGAGGTGAGCCAGCGACAGCTTCTCGAGGATCTCGGCGATCACGTCGCGGACGACGGCGGGACGCGGCGGCTGGTCGTTCCGGACAAGGCCTGGGTCACCGTCCGCGATGCACTGATCCGCCCGGTCGCGACGGGCGGATCGGTGGTGATCGTCCGCGGCGCTGCCGAGGACGATCTGCGTCGGATCGCCGACACCGAACGCGTCGACCGGTCGGGATAGCAGCGACGCGGCTGATGTCCGTCGGCGCCGATGCAGGAACGGTCGCCCGTCAGCGGAGCGGGCGTCCGCTGCTGTCCCGGGGATGGCGTCCACGCCAGTGCCGGCGCATGGCGTGGTGCAACGGGTCGACCGCCGTCCCCTCGGCCAGCATCCCGGCCCGGGTCTGGCGTCGGGTCCGGCGCAGGCTGAGGAAGCCGAAGATCCAGCCGATGTACTGGAAGCAGAACGCGAGCTTGAACGCCCCGAGACTGTAGGCGACACCGTCCGGCGTCTGCGCGTCCAGGATCACCCCGACGGCCAGGATGGTGACCAGGGAGGCGACGAAACCGCCCATGTTGACGATGCCGGTGGCGCCGCCGAGCCGGGTGGCCGGGTTGAACGTCCGGGCGAAGTCGAAACCGACCGCCGAGGCCGGGCCGTTGCTGGCCAGCACCAGGATCAGGAGCACCAGCAGCGGGAACGGGACCGGTCCCGGCCAGATCAGCAGCACCGTCCAGATCAGCACGGTGGCGATCAGCACGCCGAAGATCAGATTGCTTCTGCGCAACGGATAGCGGGCCGTGAGCTGGCCGAGCACCGGCCCGATGCAGGCGGCCGCGATCACCATCAGGGTCAGCATCGAGGCGGCCAGCCGGGGTGAGTAGCCGAGCCCGGTGGTCATGAACGGGAAGCCCCAGAGCAGCGCGAACACCGTGCCCGAGAACTGGGTGCTGAAGTGCGACCACAGACCCAGCCGGGTGCCCGGGTGCAGGAAGGAGGCACGCAGGTCGGCCAGCGCCCACTTCAGGCTGCTGGGCGGCTCGGGCGGTGCGGCGTCGGCCGGGGCGTTCCGGATCACGGCGAAGATCACCACCGCGGCGACGACCCCGATCGCGGCACTGCCGGCGTAGGCGGTGGTCCAGCCCGGCCCGGCCAACACGGCGGCCAGCGGGATCGCGCTGGCGATCTGGCCGAGCTGGCCGAGCAGCGCCGTCAACTGGGTGATCAGCGGCACCCGTCCGGCCGGGAACCAGGCCGGGATCAAGCGCAGCACCGAGATGAAGGTCATCGCGTCGCCCGCACCGACCAGCACCCGCGCCATGATGGCCACGCCGGCGTGGGTGGCGAAGGCCATCGTCAACTGCCCGGTCGCCATCACCAGCGCCCCGACGGCGATCATCTTCCGCGAGCCGATCCGGTCCAGGGCCAACCCGACCGGGATCTGGGCCCCGGCGTAGACCAGCAGTTGCAGCACCGCGAACAGCGACAGCACCGAGGCGCCGACCCCGAACCGCTCGGTGACCGCGTGGGCGGCGACGGCGAGCGACGTCCGGTTGAAGACGGCGACGATGTAGGCGAAGACGCCGACCAGCCAGACCCCGAGGGCGCGTCCGGTCGAGGGGTTCACCCCCTCATCCTCCCCTGCCGGCGTCCGCGAGCCGGCCCCGTCCGCTCCGGGTCGTTGCCTTTACCCGCCGTCTGCCTCCGGCCGCCCTGCTCGCCCCCGGGTCTGCTACCCCGACTTTGCGACCGGTTCAGCCAGTTTGCGCCCGCTGCAGCAGACGCAAACTGCACGCAAGGGTCGCAAAGTCGGCACGAAGGGCGGGTGGGACGCCGAAGTCGGCAACCGGCTCCCACCCCGACTTTGCGACCGGTCACAGGCTCGCCATGCGGCCGGCCGGCCGGGTCGACCAACCCTCGCCCACGCCCCGACGACCCTCAGCTACGCCACAGCACTCGTGGTCGCTCCGATCACTTCGGCTCGGTCGCCATCAGAGCTGGGCAACCACAAGGCTGAGCTAGGCTCCCGTCTTGATCGCGAGGACGGGAACGGGCGAATCCAGCAGCAGTTGCTGACTCACGCTGCCGAAGATCGCCTTGCCGAGCGGACTCCGATGCCGTAGCCCGATCACCAATCGAGTGACGTCAGGGTGCTCCGCCAGATAGCCGAGCACCACATCTGCCGGCTCGTGTTCTTCAGCGGACCTCTCGACCAGAACCAGGTCGACCCCGGTGGGCAGGCTCTCTTTGCTCAGCTTATCCAACCCGAAATTGATCACGACGAGATCTGTCCCGAACGTGCGCGCTTCATCTGCGGCGGCCCGCAACGGGGACCACCCTTCGGAACTCCCCGGGATGGCGGCGAGAATCGTCATAGTTCCTTCTTCCACTGCTTGATGGAGAACTGCCCCTCTCTCCGCAGGGGGAAGGGCAGCTCAGGTCGACGGCTGCTGAGACCTAGGCGTTGGCTGACCCTGCGGCGGCAGGGACTCGAAGGTGTGCCTCAAGGCTCTCGAGGCTGTGGCCCTTCGTCTCGGGGGCGACTCGGAAGATGAAGAAGATGGATACGAGGTTGATGGCCGCGAAGAGCAGGAACGTGACCGTCGAACCCAGGGCGGCGGCCGTCGGCGGGAAAGCGTAGGAGATCGCGCCGTTGACCGCCCAGACGAAGAACACTGACAGCCCCATGGCGAACCCACGAATGGCCAGCGGAAAGATCTCGGAGAGCATGAGCCAGATGCCGGTGCCGATGAAACACTGGACGAAGGCGACGAAGACCATCATGGCGGCCAGGATGACGTAGCTGCGAACACTGGATTGAGGCAGCAGGAAGACGAGGGCCAGGGTGACTTGGGACGAGGCCACGCCGATGAAGCCGGTCAGGAGCATCTTGCGCCGTCCGACAAAGCCCAGCAGCCAGATACCCACGATCGTCATGATCACCGAGGTAGCGCCGATGGCGATCGTCGAGACCAACGCCGCCTGGTCGCCCAGGCCACTGTCGGCAAGAATCGTTGTGCCGTAGTAGTTCACAGTATTGATGCCAGTGGCCTGCTGCACAGCGGCCAGACCAGCGCCGATCCACAGAAGTCGACGCATCCAGGGGTTCTCCCGCAGCACCTGGCCGATCGACATACGGGCGGCAGACTTGTCTTCACTTGCGAGGTGGGCAACTTCGCCCAGTTCGCGCTCGGCCTCGGCGTCGCTACGACTCCGGTGCAGAACGGCGCGCGCCTCTACGGTCCGACCCTTCAGGGCGAGCCAACGGGGGGATTCAGGCAGGACGAACATGCCGATAATCAGGCCGATCGCGGGGATGGCGGCGATGCCGAGCATGACGCGCCATTCGCCTTGACCCTGATGAAGCGCACCGATGATGGCGTTGATGGCGAACGCGAGCAGTTGGCCGGTCACGATCATGAGCTCATTGATGGTCACCATGCGAGCGCGGCCGTTCACCGGCGCCATCTCAGCCAGGTACACCGGGCAGATGACAGCGGCTGCTCCTACGCCGAGACCCAAGAGGAAGCGGAAGATCACCAGGAAAGCAAACCCCGGCGAGAGAGCGCAACCCGAGGCTCCCACCAAGAAGATGACGCCACAGATCATCAGGGTTCGCCGCCGGCCCAGGCGATCGGCGATCCGCCCCGCCAGGAGGGCGCCCAGTGCTGCCCCGGGAAGCAGAAGAATCCCGACCGCGACAGCGGTCTGTCCCGTGGACAAACCGAGGTCCTTGGGCATTGTGAGCAGCGCTCCGGCGATCACACCGGTGTCGTAGCCGAAGAGCAAGCCGCCCAAGGTGGAAATGATCGTCAACCGGACCAGGAAACTCCGGGCTTTCGGTGTGAGGCGCTCGGACGTGATGCCCGAGGAATGACTGGCTGACATCGGTTCTCCCTTGACCGTCGATCTGCGGTGGCGTCATCTGTAGCTGCTGCGTGACAGATTGACTGCAGCTTGCATTAGTAGGCAGGACTTGCTTCTAACGTGTGGCTGTCCGTGCTGCGAGCATCCGGTAGCGCTTCCCGTTTTGTGGACGTTGCGCGCGATCGGGGTGGAGCCGGCGAACGAGCTGGACGCCCCGTCCGGTGGCCCTACTTCTATCCATAATGGCGCCATCCATATTGGCGCCATGGACAGTGACGTCGCAGGAGTCCTGCCGGGTTTTGCCCGCAGTGCTCTCCCTCACACCGACATGAAGAAACAGATGTTCCCTCAGCCGGTCTGCTGCGCCACTTGCTCGAACGCTAGGCGCAACAGGGCGTGCCGTCAACACTTTGTCCAAACAAACTTTGAAGGAATGTCGGTGACGTTCTCCGAGGTAATGCGAGGTGTGAGCATCTGGACTCGAACCGACCCGTCCGGTCGTCGAATCGGTGTGGTGGTGGGAGCTGCGACCGAAGCCTGCTCGAGCGTGTCAGCGCCCGTAGCAGCAAGTTGGTCACGCCGGTTGCGCGGTGACACGAAGTCGCCTCGGCCGGAGTACGGCCGCACCGGACGTCGTGGGTGACGACGCCTCCGCCGTCTGTTCGCTGCGTCTTTGGTTCGCTAACCCGTCCTGCCCGCGTCGGGGGCGAACCGGTCCCGGTCGTAGGTGACGTCGTGGTAGCCGTGCGGCGCGGGTCGCCCGGCCTCGTCCAGTCCGACGAAGACGATCGTGCTGATGGTCAAGATCGACGAGCGGGTGATCATGTTGCGGACCTGCGCCTGCATCGTGATCGAGGTCCGCCCGAACGCGGTCGCCCGGAGGCCCATCTCGACCAGATCACCCTGCCGAGCGGAGCTGACGAAGTCGATCTCGGAGATGAGCTTGGTCACCACTCGGGGGTTGCCGAGCTGCATGATCGCGTAGATCGTGGCCTCCTCGTCGATCCACTTCAGCAGGCTGCCGCCGAACAGAGTTCCGTTGGCGTTCAGGTCCTCGGGTCGGATCCACTTTCGCGTATAGAAGTTGATCGGCGCTGCACCGGCGGCGTCGTCGGGGGGCGTTGAGCCGGCCGGTCGAGACGCCACCTCACCGAAGACGTCGCTGTCCGAGCCGGCCTCTCCTGCCGCTCCATGTCCCTGGCCGACGCCCTTGGGCGCGGTCATCGGCGGCCGCCCGCTCGCTGCCCGGTCACGTTCAACGCCGCAGCCACGCGTGAACGACCCTCATCGCTCGCTTGCCACCATCGCGTCGACTGTGGGAGGCGCTGACGGCTCTGATCGCGACGGACTCCTGAAGTGTCCGACGGGGATGTTCCGCTGGACGGAACGCCGTTCTTCACGACGGGATCGTAAGAAGGCTGCCGTTTCAGGGTCAAGAGAGATCGCCGGGGGTCGAGAACGACAGAACCATCTGAGGTGCTGACGGTGAACCCGGCGGCGCAGAGCAGTCCGGTCCTCGAGGACGCCGACCATCTCATGACCGAGGGCGAGGGGCGGGCCAGCCCGCTGATGGGTACCGACCAGGATGGCCAGATCCGAACTCTGCTCACCATCAGACCGCACTGGCGGCGTTCAGCGGGTTGTCCGCCACCGTCTCCGACATCGACTCCAGCAACTGTGCGACGAGGGCGAGGACCATAGTGTCCTGCCGCATGATCGACTGACCGAACGGGCCTCGCGCCCGCGCGAACGACGACCCCACTCGCAGAATCGCCTGCTTCGTCTCGCTCCGGTCCGGCCCGGGAACACGCTCCAGCAGATCGGCGACCTGATTCAGACCGGAAACGATCGAGCGGCCGTCCAGGGCGAACTGGTCGAACATCCAGTTGCGGTTGCGACTGACGGCGTCGAGCAACTGCCAACTGAGCGCACCCCGCTCCGGCGCGTCGTCCACGGCCCGCCAGAACGCCTTCTGCTCCGGCTCGTCCAGATGGTCACGACCGACCATGGCGCTGACCACCCACAGCGGCGCGAACTGCAGCGTCTGCCATTCGCGCTCTGACCAGTTGCTCATCAACCCACTACCCGCCGTCTTCAGCCCGAACGCAACGAGACGATCGGCGCCGACCACTCGTGCCCGCCTCTTCGCCCGGCACGATCAAAGGGACGCCCGAGTGGGAATCTTCACCGTCAGGACGGGGACCGGAGACTGGAGCAGGAGCCGTTGGGTCACGCTGCCCAGCACCGCCTTGCCGACGGGGGTCCGCTTGCGCATCCCCAGGACGAGCCGTGCGATGTCCCGCTCGGCGATCTCGTCCAGCACGGCCTCGACCGGGTCGCGGTCGTCGGGCCCGCTGCGCTCCAGCACGGTGACCGAGAGGTCGGTGCCGTCGGGCAACTCCAGTGGCGCGGCGGCGAACGACCCCAAGCTCAGATGCAGAACCACCAGATCGGTCCGCAGCAGTCGGGCCTCGGCGACCGCGGCCGTCAGCGCGGCCTGACCCTCGGCGTTGTCGGCCACGACGACCAGCACGCTCATCGGGCGGTCACCTTCGCGCCGCCGTTCTCGCCGGCTTCGCGCCGGAAGCGCTCCTCCAACTGCTCGAGGGAAAAGCCCCGGGTCTCGGGGACGAACCGCCAGGCGAACAGCAGGCCGCAAGCGTTCAGCGCGGCGAAGATGAAGAACGTCGGAGAGATGCCGAGTGCGGCGACCACCGGCGGGAAAGCCGCGGCCACGCCCGCGTTGGCCAGCCACAGCACCAGGATCGAGATACCCATGGCCAGGCTGCGGATCTTCAGCGGGAACAACTCCGAGATCATCAGCCAGACCAGCGGACCGAGCGTGCCCTGCATCGAGAAGACGAAGAGCACCACGAAGATCAACACCACCACGGCCTTGACGATGCCGTCCGGCAGCAGCGAGGCCGACAGACCGACCAGCAGGTGGAAGAAGGTGACCAGGCTGAAGCCGGCGATCAGCATCGTCCGTCGGTTCAGCTTGTTGATCAGGGCGATGCCGGTCAGACAGCCGGCCAGGCTGAACACCCCGTTGAGGATGTTGGCCAGGATCGCTCCGCTGGCCGAGAAGCCGGCTGTGGTCAGCAACTGGGTGCCGTAGTACATGATCGAGTTGATGCCGGTGAGCTGCTGGAACACCCCGAGCAGGGCGCCGATGACGATCAGCTTCCTGATCCACGGCACCGAGAGATCGGTGGCCCCGCCGGTCTTGGCCTTCTTCTCCTCGTCGGCCAGCGCCCGCACCTCGGCCATCTCGGCCTCGGCCCGCTCGTCGGTGCGGACCTGTTTCAGCACGGCCAGCGCCTCCTCGTCGCGGCCCTGGGCGACCAGCCAGCGGGGACTCTCCGGCATCCGTAACATCCCGATGAACAAGGCGACCGCAGGCAGTACGGCAACGAGCAGCATCACCCGCCAGATGCTTTCGACCTGGCCCCAGATCTGGTAGATCACCGCATTGATGACGAAGGCGGCGAACTGACCGCTGACGATCATCACCTCGTTGCGGCTGACCAGGCTGCCGCGGCGCTCGAACGGGGCCACCTCGGCCAGGTAGGCCGGCACCGTCGCCGATGCGCCACCCACGGCCAGCCCGAGGATGAACCGGAAGCCGGCCAGCACCTCCCACGTCGGCGACAGCACCTCCCCGATGGTGCCGACCATGAAGATGATCGACAGCATGATGATGTTGTGCCGACGGCCCTGCTTGTCCGACAACATCCCACCGAACAGCGCTCCGATGGCTGCACCGAAGATCAGCACGCTGACCACGAACCCCTCGATCCCCGGGGTCAGGCCGAGGTCGGTGCGTAGCGGTTCGAGGGCGCCGTTGATGACGCCGGTGTCGTAGCCGAACAGGAGTCCGCCGAAGGTGGCGACGACAGCGATCGTCCCCAGCCGTCGAGAATGCGGGCCCCGGGTGTCCGGGGGTAGATCGATCGTGGGGCTCACCGTGTCGTGCGCCATGCTGGTTCCTCCTCCGTTGGTGGAAACTCCCTGGTCTCTTGACGGGAGACTCGGTCCCGCGCTCGTTACTGGTTCTGCGGGAAGCCCAGGTTCAGCCCGCCGTGACTCGGATCGAGCCAGCGGCTGGTCACCACCTTGCCACGGGTGAAGAAGTGAACGCCTTCGGTGCCGTGGGCGTGGGTGTCGCCGAACAGGCTGTTCTTCCACCCACCGAAGGAGTAGTAGGCCATCGGCACCGGGACCGGGACGTTGATACCGATCATCCCGACCTTCACCTCGTTCTGGAACTGCCGGGCGGCACCGCCGTCGTTGGTGAAGATGGCGACGCCGTTGCCGTAGGGGTTGTCGTTGATCAGCTTCACCCCGTCCTCGTAGTTGTCTACCCGGACCACTGACAGCACCGGGCCGAAGATCTCGTCGGTGTAGATGCTCATGTCGGTCGTGACGTGGTCGAACAGGGTCGGGCCCACGAAGAAGCCTTCACCGTCGGCGTCGAAGCCGCCCGCGGTGCTGCTGGCGCGACCGTCGACCACGAGGGTGGCGCCGGCCTCCTCGCCGGCGTCGATGTAGCCCGAAACCCGCTGCTGGGCCACCGAGGTGACCAGCGGGCCCATGTCGCAGCCGCGAGTGCCGTCACCGGTCCGCAGCGTGTGGGCACGTTCAGCGATCTTGGCCACCAACTCGTCGCCGATGTCCCCGACGGCCAGTACGGCCGAGATCGCCATACAGCGCTCGCCGGCCGAGCCGAAGCCGGCGTTGATGGCCTGGTCGGCGGCCAGATCGAGATCGGCGTCCGGCAGCACCAGCATGTGGTTCTTGGCTCCACCCAGCGCCTGGACCCGCTTGCCGTGGCTGGTGCCGGTCTCGTAGACGTAACGGGCGATCGGGGTCGAGCCGACGAAGCTGATGGAGTCGACCTCGGGGTGGGTCAACAGCGTGTCCACGGCCTCCTTGTCACCGTTGACGACGTTGAAGACACCGTCGGGCAAGCCGGCCTCCTTCCACAACTGCGCCATCCACAGCGCAGCGGTCGGCACCTTCTCACTCGGCTTGAGCACCACCGCGTTACCGGCGGCGATGGCGATCGGGAAGAACCACATCGGCACCATGGCCGGGAAGTTGAACGGGCTGATGATCCCGACCACGCCGAGCGGCTGGCGAACCGAGTGGACGTCGACCTTGGTCGAGGCGTTCTCGGTGAAGCCGCCCTTGAGCAGGTGGGCGATCCCGCAGGCGAACTCGACCACCTCCTGGCCGCGGCTCACCTCACCGAGGGCGTCGGAGAGGACCTTGCCGTGTTCGGAGGTGATGATCTCGGCCAGCTCACCCTTCCGGGCGTTGAGCAACTCCCGGAAGGCGAACATGACCGTGGTGCGCTTGGCCAATGACGTGTCGCGCCACTTCGGGAAGGCCGCCCGGGCGGCCGCGATCACCTCGCCCACCTCGTCGGCCGAGGCGAGCGAGAGCTGGGCGCTGACCTCGCCGGTGGCCGGGTTGGTCACATCGGAGAACCGGCCCGAGGTGCTCTCGAAGTCGGCGCCGTTCTTCCAGTGGTGCAGGGTGGTGGCCATCAGATTCTCTTTCCTGGTTGCGTTTGCGCTGAAGGAGGGCTCAGCTGGTGAAGTGCTGGTCGATCAAGGCCTGGGCCTGTTCGCGCTGCCGGGTGTTCACGCCGTCGGCGTCCTCTTCGAAACCGAACACGCAGCTCGAGATCACCCCGTCGAAGTCGACCGAGGCGAGGGCGGCGAAGATGTCGTCGTAAGGCACCTCGCCGCGGCCCATCTCCATGTGCTGATGGACCCGGACGGGGTTGCCCGGCGGGTTGGTGATGTAGCGCAACCCGTGGCTGGCCGTGTGGTCGAAGGCGTCGGCCAGATGGACATAGCGGGTCTTCTCCCCCGCGGCCGCGATGATCTCGGCCGGGCTGTGACCCTGGTGGAAAGCGTGCGGGGTGCAGTAGAGGAAGCCGATCCAGTCCCGGTTCAGCCCGCGCAGCATCCCGACCGCGTCCAACCCGTCCTCGATGAAGTCGTCCGGATGCGGCTCGATGATCAACTGCAGGCCTTCGCGCTCGAAGACGGGCAGCAACTCGTCCATCGAGCGCAGGAACATCGCCTCGGCGTGCTCGGGTTCTTCCGGCCGGCCGTTGAACTCGGTGTTGATCACCTCGACCCCGAGATCGACCGCGATCTGGATGATCCGCCGGAACGAGCGGACCGCCGCCTGGCGCTCGTCCTCACCCGGACCGGACCAGCGCTGCACGGGCAGCAACGAGGCGATCCCGACCCCGGCGTCCGCGGCGACCTTCTTCAACTGCGCCACGCCGGCGTCGTCGACCCTGGGGTGTCGGAAGAAGGGCACGAAGTCGCTCTTCGGCGACAACTCCATCCACTGATAGCCCAACCGGGCCACGATGTCGGGCAACTCCCAGACCGAGTGGTCGGCGAAGTACATCTGCGGGTCGAGGGCCAGTTTCATGGTCGGCTCCCCAGCTCGATGGCCACCTTGTCGCCGGTCCGGAACGCCTGCACCCCAGCCTCACAGGCCACGACCGCGGCGTAACCGTCCCAGACGCCCGGGCCATCGATGCCGCCGGCCCGGGCCGCGTCCACCCAGCGCTGCAGTTCGGTGTCGTAGGCAGCGCCGAAGCGTTCGACGAAGCCTGGGGAGATAGCGCCGGAGCGGCGTCCGTCCGGACCGGTCCGGATCAGCTGCTGGTCGAGCCCGATCATGGCCGAACCCTGCTCACCGACGACCTCGGTCCGCACCTCGTAGCCGACGCCGGTCCGGACGAAGACCTCATCGGTGACGATCCGGCCGGAGGCGGTCTCGAAGACGACCAACAACGGGTCGTTGGTGCCCGCGGGCGCGGCCGCGGTGGCGACACCACCGATCACCCGGACGCTGCTCAGCTCCTCGCCCAGCAGGAACCGGGCCGCATCCACCTCGTGCACCACCGAGTCCCTGATCATGAATTCGGAGTTGAAATGATCGCCGACTGCTTCGTTGCGGTGCACGCAGTGCACCATCAGCGGGTTGCCCAGCCCACCCGAGGCGATCAGGTCGCGCAGAGCGACGTACTCGGCGTCGAAACGACGCATGAACCCGACCTGCACCAGGGGTCGGCCCACCTTCGCCTCGGCCTGCACCAAGGCGTAGGAGCTCTCGGCGTCGGTGGTCAGCGGCTTCTCGCACAACACCGGGATGCCGCGCTTCAGACACGCGCTCACCTGATCGAAGTGGGTGTTGCCCGGCGTGGCCAGCAGGACGGCGTCCACCTCGTCGTCGTTGATCGCCTCGATCGGGTCGGCCACCGCCCGGGCGCCGATCTTCGCGCCCAGCTCGGTGGCGAGATCGGCTACGTAGTCGTTGACCACACTGACGGTGACGCCCTTGATCCGGCTGGCCAGGGCCTCGACGTGGAAGGCGCCCATCATGCCGAGGCCGAGCACGGCCACCCGAAGATCGTCCTTGGTCTCGCTCATCGTCCGGCTCCGTCCACTCGGCCCATGTCGATCTTGACGTCGCTGCATCCGGACAGGTAGGTCTTGGTGCGCTTGGCGATCGGCAGCGGAACGTCCGGCGCGCACGGGTAGAGGTCGTGCTCGATGATCCCCTTGATCGGACGGCCGAGACCGGCCAGCGCCTCCAGCACCGGCGGCATCTCCGGCACCCCGCGCGGCGGCTCGGTCATCGCCCCCATCCGGACGGCCTCCGGCCAGACCACGTTCTTCGCCCGCACTTCAGCCATCACGGCCGGGTCGACCTGCTTGAGGTGGACGTAGCCTATCCGGTCCGGGTACTTCGTGATCAGCTCGACGCAATCGCCGTCGTAGTAGGCGATGTGGCCGGTGTCCAGGCAGAGGTTGACCTTGGCCGGGTCGGTGCTCTCCAGGAACCGCTCGACGTCGCGCTGATAGCCGACGTGGCTCTCGGCGTGCGGGTGGAACTGGACGTTGAGGCCGTACTCGTCCAGGATCCTTCTGCCCAGCTCGTCGGTCTGGCTGGTCAGCAGCTGCCACTGCTCGGCGGTAAGTGTCGACGGCTCCAGATCGGCGCCGGTCTTCTCGTCCCGCCACATCGCCGGGATGACCACGATGTGCTCGCCACCGACGGCTTTAGTCAGCGCGGCCACGTTGGTGACCTGTTGCCAGACGTGGTCCCACGACCCGGGCTGGTGCAGGCCGGAGAACACGGTGCCGGCCAGCACCGACAGGTGGTGCTTCTCCAACGCCTCACTCAGGGCCGCCGGATCGGTCGGCAGGTAGCCGTACGGGCCGAGTTCGATCGCCTCGTAGCCGGCTTCGGCGACCTCGGCCAGAAATCGATCGGACGGCAGCTGCTCAGGGTCGCTGGGGAACCAGACGCCCCAGCTGTCCGGGGCGGTGCCGATGGTGAGGGTGGACACGAGAACGGAACTCCTTGGTCGAGAGGGGTTGGTCGAGCGGGGTCTTGTCGGAAGAAGTGAACCGGCTCAGCTGGTCGGACGGAGATAGCGGCGCTGGTCGGCTTTGTGTTCGTCATAGGTGATCCGGGCTGCCCGGGTGGACTCCAGGGTTGAGGTCTCACTCACCGGGACGTCCCACCACGACTCCGAACTCGGGGCATCGATCAACGGGTCGGTCTCCACGTAGATCACGCACGGATCGGTGCCGGCCTTGGCCTGCTTGATCGCGTCCGCCAGCTCGGACTTGGTGGCGGCCCGGATCACCTCCAGGCCGAAGCTGGCTGCGTTGGCGGCGAGGTCGATCGGCAGTTTGGCCCCATCGAGCCGACCGGATTCGCTGTCGCGGTAGCGATATCGGGTCCCGAAGCGCTGCGAGCCGAGGGACTCCGAGAGCGAACCGATCGAGGCGAAGCCGTGGTTCTGGACCAGCACCAGGATGACCTTCAGGCCCTCCTGGACCGCAGTGGCCAGCTCGGTCGCCATCATCAGGTACGAGCCGTCCCCGACCATGACGAAGACGTCTCGGTCCGGACAGGCCAGCCGGACCCCGAGGCCGCCGGCTACTTCGTAGCCCATACAGGAATAGCCGTACTCGACGTGGTAGCCCTTCGGATCGCGAACCCGCCACAGCTTGTGCAGATCACCGGGCATCGACCCGGCCGCACAGACCACCACGTCACGCGGATCGGACAGCTCGTTGACCGCGCCGATCACCGAGTTCTGGGTCAGTAGTCCGTCGGCCGGCTCTTCCTCGGCGTAGGCCTGCTCCACCGTGCTTTCCCAGGCAGCGTTCTGCTCGGCGACGCTGTTCGCGTACTCGGTGCTGACCTGATAGTCACCGAGGGCGGAGGCCAACGCCAGCAGCGATTCCCTGGCGTCGGCCTGCACTGCGTAGCCGGCCTGCTTGACCGCATCGATCGGCGCGACGTTGACGTTGACGAACCGCACGTCAGGGTTGGCGAAGGCCGTCCGGCTGGCCGTGGTGAAGTCCTCGTAACGAGTACCGATCCCGATCACCACGTCGGTCTCGTGGGCGATGGTGTTGGCGGCCGTGGTGCCGGTGGAGCCGATCGCCCCCAGGCACTGCGGGTGGTCATAGACCAGCGTTCCCTTGCCGGCCTGCGTTTGTCCGACCGGGATGCCGGTCTGCTCGCACAGCGCAGCCAGAGCGTCGGTGGCGCCGGAGTAGTGCACGCCGCCGCCGGCCACGATCAGCGGCTTCTTTGCGCTGGCGATGATCTCTGCCGCGTGTTGCAGCCGTCCGGTCTCGGGCAGCGGACGGGCGATGTGCCAGACCCGCTTGGCGAACAGCTCGTTCGGCCAGTTGTGGGCCTGTGCCTGCACGTCCTGAGGGAAGCAGACGGTGACGGCGCCCGTCTCGGCCGGATCGGTCAGCACCCGCATCGCCGAGATCATCGCTGCCGGCAGCTGCTCGGGTCGCCATATCCGGTCGAAATACTTGCTGACCGGGCGGAAGACGTCGTTGACGGTGGTGTCACCGGACCAGGGCAGCTCGAGTTCCTGCAGCAGCGGCGATGCGGCACGGTCGGCGAACGTATCGGCGGGCAGCAGCAACACCGGCAGCCGGTTGATGGTGGCCAGCGCGGCGCCGGTGACCATGTTGGTCGCACCCGGGCCGACCGAGGAGGAGATCGCGTAGGTCTGCAGCCGGTTCTTCATCCGGGCGTAGGCGACCGCGCTGTGCACCATGGCCTGTTCGTTGCGGCCCAGGATGTAGGGCAGGCAGTCCGGCTCTTCGAGTTCGGCCTGCAGCAACGCCTGACCGATGCCGGCGACGTTGCCGTGGCCGAAGATGCCGAAGCACCCGGCGAACAACTTCTGCTCGACCCCGTCGGACTCGCTGTACTGCGCGCCGAGGAACTTCACCAGTGCCTGGGCGACGGTCAGCCGCACCGTCTCGTTCATCTCTGCCTCTCTCACTTGCTCGTCAGCCGCGGGTCGATCTGCTGGTCGGCCCAGCCCGCCCGGATCCAGGCCTGGTCGGGGTGATCGGAGATCTTCCACACCCGCTCCCCCGGACCGGCCATCACGTTCAGGTAGTACATGGTCTGGCCGGGCGCGGCGCTGGCCGGACCGTGCCAGCCGTAGGGCACCAGTACGGTGTCGCGATCGTGCACCTCCAGACACAGATCGATGTCGTGGCCCGGTGAGGACGACGTGCGGAAGAAGCCGATCCCCGGCTCACCCTGCGGGCCGGACTCGATCTCGAAGTAATAGATCTCCTCCAGTTCGCTCTCGTGCTCACTCGCCTGGTCGTGCTTGTGCGCCGGGTAGGACGACCAGTTGCCGCCCGGGGTGATCACCTCACACGCGATGATCGAACCGGCCTCGAGCGCCTCGGGGGTGCCGAAGTTGCGGACCTGCCGGGAGCACTGCCCCGCTCCGCGCAATTCCACCGGGACCTCGGCGGCCGGGCCGTACCGCAGCGGCAGATCAGCCTCGGTGCGGGCACCGCAGAGGGCGAAGCGGCCACCGGAGACACTGCCGATCGCCATCGTCGAGTTCCGTGGTACGTAGGCGAAATCGGTCGGACCGGCGAACACCGACGGCCGTCCGGCCAGTTCGAGGTGGTCATCCCCGACAGCCACCAACGCCGACCCGCTCAGCGGCACCACGATGATCTCGTCCGGCCCGGTGTGCAGGGTCTCGGTCTGGTTGGCGTCCAGGGCGAGGACCTTCAGCGACGAATAGCCCCAGCCTGCCGACTCGGGACTGACGTCGACCTGGTAGCCGTCTCCGCCGGCCTCCCGGGCCGGTAGGTAGAGGTTCGCTCGATCAGAGCTGGGCATGGTCGCCTCCTCAGCGAACCAGCGAGACGGCGGTGTCCACCGCTCCCGCCACGTTGTCGTCCGGTGGGTACAGCATGGTTCGCCCGACCACCAGCCCACGGACGGACGGCAGGGCCAGTGCGCGCTGCCATTTCGCGTACGTCTCATCCGGCGAACCCTCGGGATCCCCACCCAGCAACAGGGTCGGCAGTGTGGTGGCGGCCATCACCCGTTCCATCTCGGCCACCACCGGCAACTTCATCCAGGTAAAGGCGCTGGTGGTGCCCAGACCCTGGGCGATGTGCACCGACTTGATCACCGCATCGGAGCTCAGGTCGTTGACCACCTTGCCCTGTTCGTTGCGTGCCGACATGAACGGCTCGACCAACGCGATCAGCTCGGCCCGGTTCAGCTCGCTGATGACGCGGGCACAGGTCTCCATGGTGGCCACGGTGCCAGGATCGGAGAGGTCGATCCGCAACAGCATCTTGGCTCCGTCGAAGCCGGACTCGACGGTCCCGGTGACGTCGTACCCGGTCATCCGGTCGTCCAGCTCGAAGCTGGAGCCGGCCAGCCCGCCGCGGTTCATCGAGCTGAAGACGACCTTGTCCTCCAGCGCGCCGAGCAGCAGTAGGTCCTCGGCGATGTCGGCGGTGGCCAGTAGGCCGTCCACCCCCGGCCGAGCCAGCGCGGTGACCAGCCGGTCGAGCAGGTCGACACGGTCGTTCATCGCGTCCGGGCGTCCGGAAGCAGCCAAGGCGCCTCGAGCCGGGTGGTCGCAGGCGATGATCATCAATTTGCCGTCCGGCGGCACCACCTCGGCCCGACGGGCGCGTCCGGCCAGCAACTTCTTGATCCGGCGCGGATCGCGTAACCGGACCTCGTTGATATCGGCCACTGAGCCGACGAAGTCGGTCATCGCCGGCCCGCCGGCACGTGCACGGCCTGGTCGTCGGAGAGGCCGGCGTTCGGATCGCCACCGTCGAGCAGGGTGTCGATCTCGGCATCGGTGGGCATCGCCGTCGAGCACTCCAGCCGGGAGGCGACGATCGCCCCGGCGGCGTTGGCCCGCTGCAGGATGCGCTCCAGTGGCCAGCCCCGCAACAGACCGTGACACAGGGATCCGCCGAAGCTGTCCCCGGCCCCCAGACCGTTCATCGGCTCGATCAGGATCGGCGCGGACTCGACCCGCTGTCCGTCGCGGGTCTTGGCCAGCACCCCCTTCGGCCCCTGCTTGACCACCGCCAGTTCGACCCCTGCGGCAAGCAGCGCGTCGGCGGCCCGCTCCGGCTCGGTCTCACCGACCGCGACCTCGCACTCCTCGCGGTTGCCGACGGCCACGGTGATGAAGGGCAACGCCTTCTGTACCTGCTCGGTGGCCGCTGCCGCGTCGGCCCAGAACATCGGGCGGTAGTCCAGATCGAGAACGGTGAACGGTTGACGGTCACGAGCCTGCAGCACCTCGAAGTGCGACTGCCGGCTCGGCTCCTCACTCAGACCCGAGACCGACAACCACATCAGCCTGGCGGCCCGAACGGCGTCGAAGTCGACGTCGGAGGGCGCGACCTGCAGATCCGGCGCAGTCGGCTTCCGGTAGAACCAGAGCGGGAAGTTGTCGGGCGGGAAGATCTCGCAGAACGTCACCGGCGTGGCGTACGTGGTGTTCGTGACCACGTGAGAGTCGTCCACGCCGAGATCGCGCAACTCGCGGCGGACGTAGCGACCGAACGGATCGTCGCCGACACCGGTGATGATGCCAGCCCGCTCCCCCAGCCGGGCCGCGGCCACGGCCACGTTGGCCGTGGTGCCACCGAGATATTTGCCGAACGAGGTGACGTCCTCCAGGCCGACACCGATCTGCAACGGGTAGATGTCCACCCCGGCCCGGCCGAACGTCAACACGTCCAGAGCCGTGGCTTCGGCCTGGTCAGCGTTGCTCATCGCTCTCCTTTGAATCGAGATCAGAATCGGGATCGAATAAAACGAGCTCGAAATGACGGATCTGAATCAGGCCCGTCGAACCTCACAGCTCACCGGTGAGGAACTGCGCGCGACCCAGGCCGAAGGACCAGTCATCCACTGTATTCGTACTGATCGAGACGACGAGATCCTGGGGTCGAAGTTCACACTGCGCTTCCAGCCGGAGGGCCAACTGCTCGTAGACCGCGACCTTCTGATCGCGTGACCGGCCCTGCTGAAAGATATGGATCACCGTGACCTCGCTGCTGCGGGTCAGGCCCAGGCCACTGTCGTCGGCGATGATGTGGCCGACCGGATGCTCGGTGATGATCTGGTACCGGTCGTTCACCGGCGCCGCGAACACATCCACCATCACGTCTTGCACCACGTCCGCCAACCGTCGCAACTCGGCCGGTGACCGGCCCTGCTGAACATCGATCCGCACCAACGGCACAGCTGCCTCCCTCGACGACCCAATTCTAGACTTTGTCAGGACATTAGATCAAACCAAGATCCTTCATGGTTCGGAGGCTGCGGCAGGCTCTCAGCGCTGGCGATCTGCCGCTCCGTCCGTTAGCTCAGCGCTGCAGCTCATGACTGAGCTCGGCGAGTTCGTCGCCGCCGGCCATCTGTCGGGTGAGTTCGTCCAGACCGACATCGGACCGCTTCTTGTCGAGCACCGCCTGGCCCAGCTTCAAGATGATGAAGTGGTTGCCGACGAGATAGGCGTGGTGCGGGTTGTGGGTGATGAAGACCACGCCCAGGCCGGCGTCACGGGCCGCAGCGGTGTACTTCAGCACCACCCCGGACTGCTTGACGCCGAGAGCAGCGGTGGGCTCGTCGAGGATCAACACCCTCGCTCCGAAATAGACCGCACGGGCGATGGCGACACATTGGCGCTGACCGCCGGACAGCTCGCCGATCGGCTGATCGATGTTCTTGACGACGATGCCCATCTTGCGCAGTTCTTCGTCCGCGATGCGCTTCATGTCCTTGGACTTGAGTCCCGAGAGCGGGAACTTGCTGCCGGTCATTTCCGAGCCGAGGAAGAAGTTGCGCCACACCTCCATCAGTCCGACTACCGCCAGATCCTGGTACACCGTGGCGATGCCGTGGGACAGCGCGTCCCGCGGGTTGCTGAAGGTCTGCGGCTTGCCGTCGATGAGCATCTCGCCCTCGTTGTGCGGATGCAAACCGGCCATGATCTTGATCAGGGTCGATTTGCCGGCCCCGTTGTCACCCAGGACGCAACTGACCTCACCCGCCTTGACGGTGAGATTGATGCCCTTCAGGGCTCGGATGGCTCCGTAGCTCTTGCCCACGTTGCGCATCTGGATGAGCGACTCGCCATCGTGCAGTTCCGGGTCGGCGTGTTCGTGCAGCGTGTCAGTCACCTAACCCACCTTTCTCGTCGTCGACAGTTTCTTCACGTAGAGGTTGACCAGCACGGCGAGCAGGAGCATGACGCCGAGGAAGGCCTTGAACCAGTTCGGGTCCCAGCCCGCGTAGACGATGCCGAGGTTGGTCATGCCGAAGATGAACGCCCCGATGGCGACACCCCAGGCGTTGCCGAACCCGCCCGTCATCAGCGTTCCGCCGACCACAGCCGCGATGATGTAGAGGAATTCGTTCCCGACGCCGTTCCCGGCCTGCAGGGTGTTGAAGTTGTACAGGCTGTGCATGCCGATGAACCAGCCGAGGAACGACGTGGCCATGAAGAGCCCGATCTTCACCCGCCGGACGGGCACGCCCACGGCGCGGGCGCTGGCGGCATTGCCGCCGACGGCGTAGATCCAGTTGCCCATCCTGGTTCGCTGCAGGATGTAGCCGGACAACCCGACGAACACCAGCCACCAGATCACGGTCCCCCACACGGTGACGGGACCGACGTGGAAGCTGGAGGCGAAGATCGCGTGCAGGATGTTGTAACCGTCCATCTGGTTGATGTTGACGGTCGACACCGAGCCCGTGACCAACTTGGTCACACCGAGATTGGCTCCCTGCAGGACGAAGAAGGTGCCCAGGGTGATCAGGAAGCTCGGGATCCCTGTTCGCATCACGAGGTATCCGTTGACGAAACCGATGGCCAGGGCGAAGACCAGGGAGAGAACGGCACCGACGATGAGGTTGATTCCCAGCTGGTAGCAGAACATCGCGTTCAGCAGACCGGCCGAGACGGGGACGACGCCGGCGGAGAGGTCGAATTCACCGCCGATCATCAGCATGCCGACCCCGACGGCCACGATGCCGATGGTCGAGGACTGATAGAGAACCGTGAAGAAGGAAGCGGGCGAACGGAAGGCCGGCGCGACGATCAGGAAGAAGATGAAGATCGCGATGGCCGCGACCAGTGCCCCGACCTCGGGGCGAGCAAGCAAACGGTTCGACAGACCAAGTGACACCCGGTTCGATGATTCCGCCGGTGCCCCGGTGGGCGGTCGTGTCTGTACGGAATGACTCATGAGTTGGCTCCGATTGACGAGGGTCGCACGGGCGGCCGGGACGCGATGGCCCCGGCCACCCGTTGCGGTGACCTAGCGGGTGTTGTTCTTGGCGAACGGGAGGATGGTGTCGATGTTGGTGCTGTCGACGATGGACGGGCCGGTGAGCACGGGCTGACCGCCCCCGATGTCGTTGCCGTTCTTCTTGTACAGGTACAGCGAAGTGACGGCCATGAAACCCTGCACGTAAGGCTGCTGATCGACCGAGAACTGGATCTGTCCGTCCTTGATCGCCTGCGCGGCGTCGACGTTCAGATCGAAGGTTGCCAGCTTGGCGCTGCTGCTCGACTGGCTGATGGCCTTGATCGCGTCGAGCGCGATCGGTGCCCCCAGCGTGACGATGTAGTCGATGGACTTGTCCTGGCTGAGCTTGGCCTGCAAGCTCGAGACCACCGAGGAGTCATCCGCCCCGTTGACCTGCAGGTTCTCGGTGTTCGAGAGGCCCTGCTTGACGCCGGCGCAGCGTGCTTCGAGCGCCACCGAACCGGAGGCCTGGATGATGCACAGGCCGTGCTTGGCGCCTTCCGACGCCGCGCGCTTGCCGACGGTCTGCCCGGCGAGGGTCTCATCGGAGCCGAAGTACATCAGGGCTCCGACCGATTTGTACTCATCGATCCCGGAGTTGAACGCGACGACCGGGATGTTCGCCGACTTCGCGTTCTGGACCGCACCCTTGAGCGCGTCCGGCGTGGCCAGGGTGGTGGCGATGCCGTCGACCTTCGAGTCGACCGCGTTCTGGATCAGCGTGGACTGCTTGCTCGGGTCGGGGTCGTTGGAGTACTTCAGCGTGACGCCCTCGTTCTTGGCGGCCTGCTGGGCACCCGCCTTGATCTTGTCCCAGAAGGTGTCGCCGGGGGTCTCGTGGGTGACCATGGCAAAGGTGTAGCCGGAGCTGTCGCCGGCTCCCCCACTACCGCTGTTGTCGCTGGTGGAAGGAGCGGCGCCGCCGCCGCTGCACGCGGTGAGAGAAATGGCGGTTGCTGTGGCCAGGGCCAAGCCGGCCAGAAGCCGGGGACGTGGACGAATCATCGATGATCCTTTCGTGAGGTCGCAGGACCGCGACCGCGGGACAGGGGTGAATCCGCGAGAATGTGACCTCGCGGCCGCCACGAGCGGCCGGGGTCACGGGATCGCATGTCGGGGCCACCGAGCCGGTTGCCTTCGAGCGAACCGGCGGTCACCGACTGGCGCAGCACCGGAATCGCGATCCCGGTCAATGTCCCTGCACTCATCGATGAGCCCTCCACGTTGTCGTCGGCCGCGGTGCCGACGGGCTAACTGTGATGGTGAGTTCACGCCGTGTCAAGTGTTTGTCTTAACATCTTGACCAATTCGTGTCTTGTCGGGGCGAACGGGTCACGCAACAATCGGACTCGGCCCGTCGGCGGCAGCAGTGAGCGAGCGTGAAGGAGCGACATGAGGATCGGGCTGGTCGGATACGGTACGGGCGGACGGCACTTCCACGCCCCGTTCATCGAGGCTGCTGACGATTGCGACCTGGTGGGCATCGTCACCCAGAACCCGGAGCGGGTGTCCCAGGCCGAAGCCGAATGGCCGTCCGTACCGGTCGTGAACTCCTTGCCCGAGCTCATCGACGCCGGTGTCGACGCGGTCGCCATCTCGACCCCGCCGGCCTCGCGCCGAGAGCTCGTGCTCGAGGCCGTGGGCCGGGGTGTGCACGTGGTGGCTGACAAGCCGTTCGCGCCGGACGCCGCTTCGGCGGTCGAATTGATCGACGCGGCCGAGGCAGCCGGCGTGGTGCTGAACGTGTTCCACAATCGGCGTTGGGACACCGACATCCGCACCCTGGCGGCCGTTCTGGGCGAGGGCCTGGTGCTGACACCCTGGCGATTCGACTCACGATTCGACTTCGATGACCCAGCCACCCTCGAGATGGGCCCGAGTGGGGGCCTGCTGCGAGATATCGGCAGTCATCTGGTGGACCAGGCGCTCTGGCTCTTCGGCGCAGTCGATGACGTCTACGCCGATCTGGACTGGGTCGGGGAGAACGACCAGCGCACCGATGCGGGCTTTGCGCTGGTTCTGCACCATCGAGCCGGCGTCCACTCCCACCTGTCGGCCAGCAAGGTCAACGCACTGATCTCCCGTGAACTCAGACTCCTCGGATCCGGGGGGAGCTACGTCTCGGACCAGACCGATGTCCAGGCCCAGGCGGTCTTCGCGGGCCTTCGGCCGTCTCAGGACCCGGCGGGCTGGGGGTATGAGGCTCGGCCACGGTGGGGATCGCTGACCGTTCCCGGCGCGGCACCCCTCGAGATCCCCTCCGAACAGGGGCGCTATCACGACTTCTACAGCCAGTTCGCCCGCGCTTGTGCTGGTTCGGCGGCAGAACCCGTGCCGGCCATCGAGGGACTGGCGGTGCTCGAGGTTCTTGACGCCGCACGGGCCAGCGCGGCGTCCGGTCAGGTCGTGGCCGTCGCCCACTCACGCTGATCGCCAGCCCCCGTTTCAGGCGACCAGAGAGGCCTGGATGTGGTAGTCGGTGGCCCGGTAGATGTGCCGACCGGCCTCGACCACCCGGCCGGTGTCGTCATAGACCACCCGAGAGGCGGTCAGGCACGCGGCCGGGAGGGTCTCGGCCAGCAGTTCGGCTTCCGCCGGATCGAGCAGCCGGGCACCGACCTGCTGATGGGCGATGCGCAGATTGACCCCGAGTCTGCGCAGACATTCATAGAGCCCCCCCTGCTGCAACTCCTCGGCAGGAACCGCCCAACGGCTCGGCAGGTAGTTGGTCAGAATGGCCAATGGGTGCCCGTCGGCCGAGCGCAGTCGCCTGATCCGGAGGACGCGTTCGTCCTCCGAGGCCAGCTCCTGGGGGGCGTTGCCGAGATCGACCCAGTGGTAGGCGAGCAGTTGCGTGCCCGGAGTCCGGCCGGCAGTGACCAGGTCGTCCTGCAGGCTGGTCAACCGCTCTTCGCGGCTGAAGCTCCGCGGCACCACCTGGGTACCGACACCCCGTTTGCGCACCAGCAGACCTTTACGGACCAGCTCCTGGATCGCCTGCCGCGCGGTCGGCCGTGACAGACCCAGCCGAGCGGTCAGCGACATTTCGTTCTCCAGCCGCTCTCCGGGCGCGAGCGTGCCGTCGGCAATCGCGCTCTCGATGGACTGCGCCAGTTGGTGGTAGAGCGGCACCGGCGAGCTGCGCTCGAGGGCGATCTCGAGCTGCCGGGCATCCGATCGCGACATAGCCACAGTATGGCGCCGATGCTGCTTGTTCGTACATAATGACAAGACTTGTTTGTCCAACCGTCTTGATCGGAGTTCGCAGATGACCGTCGCGGTAGCCCATCAGGCAGCCTCCAACGCCCGGACGATCGCGCTGCAGGAAGCAGCCCGCGAGGCGGGGGCCCGAGCCACCGATCTGGTCGTTCTGCACGTCGTCGAAGCTCTCGATCTGGACATCGAGGCCGCCTACCGCAGCGGACTCTCCGACGAGATCGAGCAGGCACTGGCCAGCCAGGACGTCTCCTCGGTGCCGTGGACGCTGAAGCTGGCGGCCTCCACCAAGGACGATGACGTCGCTGAGCAGATCCTGCGACTGGCCGACGAAGCGAAGGCCGAGGTTCTCGTCATCGGGGCCCGACGACGATCGCCCCTCGGCAAGTTCCTGATGGGCTCAGCCACCCAGACGCTCATCCTGGAGGCCAAGATGCCCGTCGTCGTGGTCAAGGCGCCGGCCTGAGTCAGCCGAGCCCGACCGCCGATCGTGCCTGAGCGGGGAGGCCGAGGGGTCTCCGGTCGGGTCACGCTCGAGCAGGTGGCGCGGCACGCCGGGGTGTCCCGGGCCCTGGTCTCGATCGTGATGCGGGACGCCCCCGGGGCCAGTACGTCCACCCGTGACCGGGTGCGGGCGGCCGCGGCCGAACTGGGTTATCGACCGGACGTGCGGGCCCGCGCGCTGGCCGGGCAGAGCTCACGCCTGATCGGGGTGATGTTCGGCGTCGGCGCCGGAACCTTCCACTTCGACCTGCTGGAAGGTCTCTACCAGGCCGCCGAGGCCCGTGATCTGAACCTGCTGTTGACCGCGGTCACGCCGCGGCGAAACGAACAGAAAGCGGCAGAATCCCTACAGGGCTTCAGTTTCGACGGGTTGATCATGCTCGGGCCGCCCACCGGGCAGCCGCTGCTGGCGGGGCGGGTGCCGGTCGTCGTCGTCGGCTGGCAGGTCGACGATCCGGCGGTCGACGTGGTCAGAACCTCCGACACCGAGGGGATGTCGGCCGCACTGGCGCACCTGGTCGAGCTGGGACATCGCCGGATCGCCCATCTGGACGGGGGCTCGAGCGTGATCGCAAAGGCGCGTCGCGAGGCCTACGTCCAGCAGATGCAGGTCGCCGGGTTGGGGGCGAACGTAAGAGTCGTACCGGGTGGGCAGAGCCAGCTTGACGGCCAGCACGCCGCCCACACACTGCTCGGCGAACCCGACCGGCCCACGGCGCTGATCTGCTACAACGACGACACGGCCGCGGCCGCGATCAGCGTCTTCGCCCAGCAGGGCCTACGGGTTCCCGTCGACATCTCGGTGCTCGGCTGGGACGACAACGAGGCCGCGGCCCTGGCTCCGGTGCGACTGACCAGCGTGGCCCAGCACCCGCACGAACTGGCCCGGCTGGCGGTGGCGCGGATCGCGGCCCGGAGGCAGCACGATCTCGTCGAGCCGCGCGACGTCGTGCTGTCACCGGAGCTGCGAGTTCGCGACAGCACGTCGGCGCCGCCACCGGCCTGATCTCGTCAGGCACGCACGGTCGAGGCGAGGGCCGGGATCGATCTCGACCCGCTCGTCACAGATCAAGCACCACTCGTCACAGATCAAGCACCAATTGTGGCGTCCTGGCCCGGGACACACAGATCATCATGCAGGTGCCGGCGGACTGCTCCTGCGGATCGAGCACCGAGTCGCGGTGATCGGCGACCCCCTCGACGATTCTCACCTCGCAGGTGCCGCAGGTGCCCTCGGCGCAGGACGACAACACCCCGACACCCGCTTCCTCCACGACGGAGAGGATCGAGCGCTCGGGCGGCACGGTCAGGGTGAGACCGCTCCGACGCAGCTTCACGGTGAACGCGTCCGAACGCGCAGGCTCCGCGAGGGGTTTGGCCGCGAACCGCTCGACGTGGAGTGCGCCGCGGGGCCAGGGACCGACCCGTTGTTCGACAGCGGCCAGCAGCGGCTCGGGACCACAGCAGTAGACCAGGGTGTCCGCCCGCGGTGTCGACAGCAACGAGTCCAGATCGAGCAGGCCCGATTCGTCCTGCGGTCGTACCGACACCCGGTCGCCGTAACCGGCCAGCTCGTCGAGGAACGCCATCGACGCTCGCTGTCGACCGCCGTAGACCAACTGCCACTCTCGCCCACCGGCTTCGGCCGCTCTGATCATGGCCAGGATGGGGGTGATACCGATACCGCCGGCGATGAACAGGTAGCGCGGAGAGTCGATCAGCCGGAAGTGGTTGCGAGGCCCGCGAACGCCGACGGTGTCTCCGATCTCGAGCCGGTCGTGGACGAAAAGTGACCCGCCGCTGCCGAGCGGGTCACGCAACACCCCGATTCGCCAGCGCTCCCCGTCGGCGGGATCTCCGCACAACGAGTACTGCCGGGTCGGGGCGTCGGGCAGCACCAGGTCGATGTGGGCGCCCGCTGACCACGGCGGTAGCACCTGGCCGTCGGCGGCGCGCAGGGTCAGCGCGACCACCCCGTCGGCGAGGACCTCCTTGGCCTCGACGATCGCCCCGGCCTCGAACTCCTCGGTCCGGCCGGTCAGGTCCGCACCGAGCTGCTCGCCACGGTCGACCGCAGCGGCCGTCTGCGCGTCCTCCGGGGCTGCGTCGAACCGCACCGGCAGAGCCGACCAGACGTACATGTTGGGCGTCGTCTTGTAGCGCACGGCCGAGCCGTCGATGCGGTAGTCCCCCAGGACCGGCAGCGCCTCCTCCAGAGCGACCTTCACCTCCAGCCGAGCCAGCGGTGCGCCGAGACAGCCGTGCATCCCCTCGGAGAATCCGAGGTGCCGGGTGACCCCGCGACGGATGTCGAACCGGGTCGGGTCGGCAAAGCGACGCTCGTCGCGGTTGGCCGCCCCGTAGACGAGGACGACACGGCCGCCGGCCGGAATCGTCACCCCGTGGATCGTCACCTCCCGGGAGGTGGTCCGCCCGGCGAGCTGGAGCGGGGTGGCGACGCGGATCGCCTCCTCCACCGCGGCCGGGATGAGGGCGGGATCCTCGTGCAGCAGGGCTCGCTGATCGGGATTCTCGGCCAACAGTTTCAGCACCGTCGCGGTCAATCCGGCCGTGCTCTCCACCCCGCCGAGAAACAACACCATCATCAGACCGAGGATCTCCGAGGCGGGCTCGAGGTGTTCCTCGGCGAACGGGACACCGCCGATCTCGGCGTTGACCAGATGGGTGACCAGATCGGGACGCGGGTGGCGGCGGCGCTCGGCCAGCAGGTCGATGAAGTAGCGCTGGATGCCTTCGGTCGCCGCCTTGGCGACGGGGGTCAGACGTGCGTCGTCGGGCCGGCGGTCCTTGAGCTCGTGGATCCACCGTTCGAGTTGCTCTCGGCCCTGCTCGCGGGCGCTGGGTAGCCCGAGCACGTTGAAGAACACCTCGTTGGGCATCGGCCAGGCGAGTTCGCTCGCCACGTCCACCGTGCCGCGAGTACGCCAGGGATCGATGAGCCCGCGGACCACCGCACGGATGCTCTCCTCCTGCTGGGCGATCCGGCGCGGCAGGAACCACGGCTGGACCACGGCCCGAACCTGGTCGTGGCGCGGGTTGTCCAGGTCGGGCAGGAATCCCGGACCGCTCTGGTCCTTGGCCGTGTCGTCGATGTCGATGCCCTGATAGCTGAGGAAAAGGCTCGGATCGAGCGCGGCCGCCCGGACGTCATCGAATCTCGACAGCGCCCACCAGTTCCATTTCTGACTGTAGAAGACCGGCGACTCGTCACGCATCCACTGGTAGACGGGGAACGGATCGGCCTGGAACTCGGCGCTGAACGGGTCGTATTCCATCGCCGTGGGCGTTGTGGTCATCGGTGATCCTTCTCTCCAGCTCGGTGCGAGTGCTGCGCCCGGCCCCACCTGGTCCGGACGAAGTTTCCAGGACGCGTGCAGGACGACCTTCGCCTTGACACCCGCCGCGCAATGTTCATACCCTGACATCTCCTAGAGCGCTCTAGCAAGTGCCGCCCGGCAACAGCTCGATGATCAGCTCGATAATCAGACGGTAGGAGCAGTCCGATGAAGTTCGGTGTCTACAACGCGATTCTGCACGACCGGAGCCTGCCCGAGGCGCTGAGCGTGATCGGCGGGCTCGGCCTGAGTGGGATCGAGCTCAACTCCGGCGGCTTCCTGCCGGCCACCCACATCCCGACCTTCGACGACATCCTCACCTCCGACGACGCGCGGGACGACTTCCTCGGCCAGTTCGAGGGCACCGGGGTCGAGATCGCCGGGCTCAACTGCAACGGCAACCCGCTGCACCCCGACCCCACGATCGGCGATGCGCACGCCGAGGACGTCCGGCGCAGCATCCGGCTGGCCCATCGGCTGGGCCAGACCCGGGTGGTCACGATGTCCGGGCTGCCGGCTGGTGAGCCGGACGCGACCCGGCCCAACTGGATCGTCAACGCCTGGAACTCCAGCGCGCTCGACGTACTGGACTATCAGTGGAGCGTGGCCGAGACCTTCTGGCGCGAGATCGACCGGGAAGCGGCCGACCTGGGCGTCAAGGTCGCCCTGGAGCTGCACCCGCAGAACCTGGTGTTCAACCCGGCCGGCATCCGTGAGCTGGTGGAACGGACCGACGCCACCCATATCGGCGTCGAACTGGACGCCTCGCACCTGTTCTGGCAGTGGATGGATCCGGTCGCCGTGGTCCAGGATCTCGGCCCGCTGGTTTTCCACGCCGCCGCCAAGGACGTCAGGATCAACCCGGCGGCGGCGGTGTACGGCGTGCTCGACAACCGGTTCCGGAAGCTGTCACCGGAGGAGAAGCGGACCAACCTCGGCGGGGACGAGTGGGCCAACGAGTGGCCGGCGAACGCCGCCTGGGACTTCGTCGCCCTCGGTCGCGGTCATGACGCCGTCTACTGGTCGACCTGGCTGGCCGCGCTGGCTGCCGTCGACCCCGAGATGGCCGTCAACATCGAGCACGAGGACACCTCACTCGGCGCGGTGGAGGGCCTGGAGATGGCCGCCGGCGTGCTGCTGGACGCGGCCCGACGGGCCGGCCTGGCCTGAGACCCGACCTGCCCGGGCACAGCCCGGGTCAGCCGAGCGGGACCCATCGGCGCTCGGCCGCCGAGGTCGCCATCGCGTCGACCACCCGGGCCACGCTCAGTGCGTCCTCGATCGTCGCACCGGAGACGATGCCGGTGCTGATCGAGGTCAGCAGCCGGCGGGCCTCGATCACCTTCAGGTCGTCATAGCTCATCGAGGTCGCCGAACCCGGCTGGAAGACCCGGTACTCGCCGTCGCCGGGCCGGGCCAGCCGGGTCTGGGTGAACGCGTCGGTGTAGCCCTGATCGAGGCAGACCTGCAACTCCCCCATCCGGCGGAAATCCCAGGCCAGCGAGCCGCGGTCGCCGTGCACCTCGATGCCGTAGCGGTTCTGGTCGCCGACGGAGACCCGGCTCGATTCGAGCGTCCCGCGGGCCCCGCCGGCCAGCCGCAGCAGCGCCGAGACGTGATCCTCGTTCTCCACCGGGCCGGGTTCACCGGTGCCGACCGCGCCGTGACCGGTGCTGGCCGCGGCGAGCCGGCGCCGTTGCGGGATGAAGATCGCGGTGTCGGCGACCACCTCCTCGACCTCGCCGACGACGTAGCGGGCCAGGTCGACGCCGTGGCTGACCAGGTCGCCCAGCACCCCAGAGCCCGCCCACTGGTTCTCATACCGCCAGGTCAGGGCGCCGTCGGGATCGGCGGCGTAGTCGGAGCAGAAGGTGATCCGGACCGTCTCGATCCGGCCGAGCCGCCCGTCGGCCACCAGCCCGCGGGCCGCCTCGACCGCCGGCGCGTTGCGGTAGTTGAAGCCGGCGGCGCTCTGCACCCCGGCCTCGGCCACCGCGGCCGCGATCTCCGCGGTCTCCCCGCTGTTGCGTCCGGCCGGCTTCTCGATCCACAGGTGTTTGCCGGCCCGGGCCACGGCCACGCCGACGTCGCGGTGGACGAAGTTCGGCCCGGTCACGCTGACCAGGTCGATGTCGTCCCGGTCGACCAGCTCACGCCAGTCGGTGTGCACGTCGGCGAAGCCGTAGGCCTCGACCGCAGCCCGCAGTCGTTCGTCGGTGGCGTTGTCGGCCACGGCCACGAACTCGATCGGTGCGTTGTCCGGGTAGTACTGCCGGACCCTGCTGTAGGCCCGGGAATGCACTTGGCCCATCCAGCCGAAGCCGACGACGCCGACCCGGATCGGACGGATCCGCTCGGCCGCAGCAGGATCGACAGCAGGATCGACAGCAGCAGGATCGACGGCGGGGTCGACAGTCATGATCAGGATCTCCGAAACGTCGTGCGGGTTGAGAAGCGGCTGCTCAGCCGCGGCTGCGCAGCTCGTCCAGCCGGACCGGACGGTGCTCGCGCCAGGACAAGGTGGCGGCCTCGGCGACCCAGCTGGCCTCCAGCCCGTCGACCACCGTGCACGGGGTCGGCCGCTCGCCCGCGACCACCTCGCAGAAGGCGGCCATCTCGGCAGCGAAGGCGGTGGCCAACCGGTCCATGAAGAAGGTGTGGGCCGGACCGGGCGGGAATTCGGTGGCCGGATCGGCCGAGCGCATCGGCAGCCCGGCGTCCAGGCCGGCGGCGATCGAGCCGTCCGAGCCGTGCAACTCCAACCGGACGTCGTAGCCCTCGGCGTTGTAGCGGGTGTTGGAGACCACGCCGATGGCCCCGTCGTCGAAGGTCAGCAGGGTGGAGGCCGTGTCGGCGTCGCCGAGCTCGGTGAACCACTTCTCACCGCGGTTCGAGCCGACCGCATAGACCTCGACCACCTCGCGGCCCGACGCCCAGCGGACGGCGTCGAAGTCGTGGATGGCGCAGTCGTGGAAGATGCCGCCGGAGCGGGCGATGTAGGCCGCGGGCGGCGGCGCCGGATCCATGGTGGTGGAGCGGATGGTGGACAACCAGCCGAGCTCACCGCCGTCCAGGGCGGCCTTGGCGGCGACGAACGCCGGGTCGAAGCGCCGCGGGAAACCGATCTGGACGCTGACCTGGGAGTCGGCGACGAAACCGGCCAGATCCGCGGTGGCGTAGGGATCCCCGGAGACCGGCTTCTCACAGAAGGTGGTGATGCCGGCGCCGACGCTGGCCCGCAGCAACTCCAGGTGGGAGTCGGTGGAGGAGGCGATCAGGACGCCGTCCACCCCGGCGGCCAGCAGCGCCTCCGGGGAATCGGCGACGCTGACCGAGGTGCCGCTGAGCCGTCCGGCCGCCTGCTCGGCGACGCCGGGCACGACGTCGGCCAGCACCAGCTCGTCCACCCGCTCCAGACCGCTGAGCGTGGTGGCGTGGTACGCCCCGATCCGACCCAGCCCGATGATGCCGATCCGCATTGACCCACTCCCCGTTCGTCGACCCGGCCGTGGAGACTCTCCGGCGGCCCAGCGCCCGCTCGTGCGGACGCTCACCTCATGTTGTCAGGACAAACCCGGACCTGCCAAGCGCACTCGCCGGTGCTCAGTCGTGCGCACCGGGGACGTTCTGGTCCCAGTCGATCACCGATCCGGTCACCACGCCGCTGTCGGGTGAGAGCAGCAGGACGGCCAACCGGGCCACCTCGTCCGGTTCGATCAGCTGCCCCATCGGCAACCGGTCGGCCGCCTGATCGGCCCAGCCGTCCTCGGCCTGGTGGAACCGGCGCTGGATCTCGTCCTCGCCCTCGGTCCGGGTCCAGCCGAGGTTGATCCCGTTCACCCGGATCTTGTCCCAGCGGTGAGCATGGGCGACGTTCTTGGTCAACCCGATCAGCCCGGCCTTGGTCGCGGCGTAGGCGGCCAGATAGGGCTGACCGCCGAGCGCGCTCATGGTGATCACGTTGACGATCGACCCGGCCGCCTCACGACGGAGCAGATCGGCCACCACCGCCTGCATCAGGAAGAACGGACCGCGCAGGTTGACCGCGACGTGGTCGTCGAACAACTCCGGCGTGGTCTCCAGCAGCGTGCCCCGAGTCGTCAGCCCGGCCGCGTTCACCAGGCCGTCCACCCGGCCGAACCGCCGCACCAGCTCGGCCACCACCGTGCGTCCGGACTCGACGTCACCGGCGTCGCCGGCCAGATAGACGGCCTCGGCGGAGCCTGCCGCACGCAGTTCTTCGACCGCGGCCTCACCCCGCTCGGCACGTCGGCCGGTGACGGCCACGGTGGCCCCGGCACGGGCGGCGGCCCGGCCGATGGCCAGACCGACACCCTGGGTGCCGCCGCTGATCAGGATCACCTTGTCGTTCAGGTCAGCCATCGGGCGGGTCAGATCTCGTCGGTACGGTGCCGGACGCCGTAGCCGTCCAGATCGGCCTGCAGCTGGTCGGCGCTGGCCTCAGCGGCCAGCGACTGCTCCAGCAGGGCCGCCTGGGACAGCGGAGTCAGGCCGTCCACGTTGTGGTCCAGATCGAGGTTGGTGGGGAACGGGTACCCCTCGGCGGCGCAGGCGATCGCGTTGTGCAGCAGGGAATCCGCGACCCCGGCCGCCCGGCGGGACTGCAGCGCCGGATAGATCGCACGGCTGATCTTGGCCCGGTCGACGCTCTCCATCGCCCGGCCGAAGGCGGAGGAAACCTGCAGCAGGTTGGCCATCCGCTGCACGTCGGTGGAGACGTTGTTGCCGGCCCCGTGGAACAGCGCGGGGTTGAAGAAGGCGGCGTCGCCCTTGGCCAAGGGCAGCTGGACGTAGTGGTGGTTGAAGTAGTCCCGGAATTCGGGCCGCCGCCAGGCCAGGTAGCCCGGGCCGTAGGTGTGGGAGTAGGGCAGATACATCGTCGGGCCGCTCTCCACCGGCATGTCGGAGTGCGCGACCGCCCCCTGCAGGGTGAGGACGGGCGAGAGCAGATGGACGTGCGCCGGGTAGCTCGCCGCGACCTCGTTGGAGAGGAAGCCGAGATGGTAGTCGCGGTGCGGATCCTGGGCCTTGCCGCCGGGCCGGACCTGGTTGACCTGGGACGTCAGCTGAAAACCGGGGCCGAGCCAGGCGGTGCTGATCAGCGCCAGCAGTTCGTTGCCGTAGTAGTCGACGAATGTCTCGGGATCACGGACGGCCAGCTTCTCCAGCGCGTTCCAGACCCGGTCGTTGGCCCCGGCCTTGGCGAAGTGGTCGTTGCCACCGCCCCCGTGCTCTGCGGCCGCGGCCTTCTCGTCGGCGATGATCGCGTCGAAGGCGGCGGTGGCCCGGTCGACGACCGACGTGTCGGCGAAGGCGCCCTTCAGGGCGACGATGCCGGGCCCTTCGGTCAGCGCACGGACGAGCTCGGCCTCGACGGCCTGACGCCCTTGGACCGAAGCGAGCTCGCGGCGCAGCCGGGCGCTGTCGTAGACCAGCACGTTCTGGACGACGTCGGCGGCGAACGGGTAGTCCGTCACCTCGGTGCGTCGATCGAGGGAGGCGACGAACTCATCCAGCCGGCAGTCGTCTTCGGTGAAACGGCCGGGGATGGTGGTGGCCGCGGACGGGGTGGGTGCGGTAGTGGTCATGTCCGAAAGCCTAGAGAATCCGGCCCGGGCGATACGATGCGAAAACCATCAAAAAGACCTCAGGCGGTCCGCTCCCGGTTCCAGGTCCGGGTCGACCGAAACGCTTGGACAAGGGGCGAACCGTGCATCGACACCGGATCCGGACCATCGCCGAGCAGGCTGGGCTGAGCGAGGCCACCGTGGACCGGGTGCTGAACGGGCGTCCCGGGGTCCGGGCGTCCACCGTGGCCGAGGTGGGCCGGGCCGTCGACGAACTCGACCGGCAACGCGACCAGATCCGACTCGGCAAGCGCCGGTTCCTGATCGATCTGGTGATGCAGGCCCCGGCCCGGTTCAGCTCGGTCGTCCAGCGCGCGCTGGAGGCCGAACTGCCGAATCTGGCCCCGGCGGCGATCCGCTGCCGCTTCCACCTCCGCGAAGAGGGCCGGCCGGCTGACGTCGCCGAGGTGTTGGCCCGGGTCGGTCGTCGCGGCTCGGCCGGTGTCCTGCTGAAGGCACCCGACGATCCCCGGATCGTCGAGGCGGTGGATTCTCTGCAGCAGCAGGGAATCCCGGTGGTCACCCTGGTCACCGATCTGGTCGACAGCCGGCGGGTCGGCTATGTCGGCATGGACAACCGGGCCGCCGGCGCGACCGCCGGCTATCTGATGCACCACCTGTCTCCCGACCGGTCGCGCGGCGTGCTGATCACGCTGAGCCGGACCAGCTTCCGCGGCGAGGAAGAACGAGAAGCCGGCTTCCGGGCCCTGCTCGCCGAGCTCGAGCCGGAACGGCCGGTGGTCGAGGTGACCGAGACCGACGGGCTGGACACCGTCCTGCTGCGGATGGTGTCGGTGGCCCTGGCCGAGCATCCCCACCTCGGCGCCGTCTACTCCGTCGGCGGCGGCAACCTCGCCATCCTGGAGGCGTTCCGGCAGGCCGGCCGTCGAGCCGATCCGTTCCTGGCCCACGATCTGGACGCCGACAACCGGGCGCTGCTGCGGCAACGTCGGATCACCGCCGTGCTGCATCACGATCTGCGCGCCGATCTCCGGTCAGCCTGCCAGCTGGTGCTTCGGGTACACGGCGCGTTACCCGGTCCGCCGCTCGCTTCGCCATCCGCGATCCAGGTGGTGACCCCGTTCAACGCCCCGTGACACCACCGAGGTGAAGCGTCATGAGCCCTGACAGCGCCGGCCCGGTCAGCGGGACGGCTTCGGCCGGGACGGCAGCCCGATCAGGAATCCCGTGCCCCAGGCCAGGTGCATCGAGGCCAGCACGAACGGCAGCCGCGCCCGGGCGGCTGCGGACAACGCCGGCCCGGCGGTCAGCGCTCCCCCGGTGACCAGGGCCGCATAGCCGGCCGGGGCCAGCCAGCCGATCCGCAGCCAGCGGTGTCCGGTGGCTCTCGCGGCCAACCCGGCGAGCACGCCGGCGACCACGCCGACGGTGGCCACCGGCGGGGCCAGATAGCGCACGCTGACGGTGTCGGGATGACGCCGGGCGACCTCACGGCGCCATTGTCCGGTCCGGAAGAACTGTGGGATCAGCGTCCGGAAGGACGACCGTGGCCGGTAGGTCACCTTCAACTCCGGTGAGAACCAGATCAGGCCGCCGCCCTTGCGCAGCCGGTAGTTCAGCTCCCAGTCCTGGGCCCGGTGCATGCTCTCGTCGAAGCCGCCGGCGGCCAGCACGGCCTGCTTGCGGAACACCCCGAGGAAGACGGTCTCGGCCTCGCCCTCGGCCGACTCCTCCAGGTGGAACTTCGCTCCGCCGATGCCCAGCCGCGAGGTGTAGGCGAAGGCGACGGCCTGCTCGAACGGGGTCTCACCCTGGGCGTCCATCACCCCGCCGACGTTGACCGCACCGGTGGTCTGCAACAGCTCGACCGCCCGGGCGATGTAGCCGGTGGTGAGCTCGCCGTGCCCGTCCACCCGGACCAGGATGTCGTGCTCGGCGGCGGCGATGGCCAGATTCAGCGCCGTCGGGGTCTTGCCCCGCGGGTTGTCGACCAGCCGGATCCGTGGGTCGGAATCGGCCAGCTCCTCGGCGATCTGGTGGGTCGCGTCCCGGCTGGGCCCGACGGCCATGATCACCTCGAGCGGGCCGGCGTACTGCTGGGCCAGGATCTCCCGGACGGCGTGCGCCAGATGCTGTTCTTCGTTCAGCACCGGCATCACCACCGAGACGCCGGGCGGCCGGGTCGCCTCCGTCGAGCCCTGTCCCGTCGAGCCCTGTCCCGCTCGAACCCTGGCCCGCCGAACCCTGACTCACCGACGCCTCAGGCCGAGCAGACGGCGTCGAGGTTGTCGGTGTCGTCCGCCGCCGCGGCCGACGAGGTCGCCGAGGACTTCGCCTTGGCGGTGGCCGAGGAGGTGGCCGTGGGCGTGCCGGTGGGGCTGTCGGTCGGCGCGCTGGTGGACGCCTTCTTCTTCGCCTTCGGCTCGTCCGCGGCTTCGGCCTTGGCGATCTTCGCAGCCACCATGGCGTGCATCTCGGCGAAGTCCGGGTTCGACGGGACGACCTTCGGCGGCACGAACGCGACGCTGGTGATCGGCTTGGAGCGGGCCTTGGTGGCCAGCGTCATCAGGGTGTCGATCTGGGAGGTCGGGATGTCGGTGGCCACGATCTGCTTGCCGGCCGAGGCGATCTGGTTGAACTTGGTCAGCACGGTGACCGGGTCGAGCTGGTTCAGCATCGCGTTCATCACGCACTTCTGCCGCTCCATCCGGGCGTAGTCGGAGTCCGCGTGCCGGGAGCGGGCGAACCACAGGGCGTGATAGCCGTCCAGGTGCTGGCGACCGGGCTCGATGTAGTTCTTGACCGGCGCCCCGGGCACCTGACCGCCGATCGGCAACCGGGTGTTGACGGTGACCGTGATGCCCCCGACCGCGTCGATCAGGGCCCGGAAGCCCTTGAGATCGATCAGCGCCCAGTAGTTGATGGACAGCCCGGTGGCGCCCTCGGCGGCTTCCAACGTCGCCTGCGCACCGGGATCCCGCACGCCCGGGTACAGGTCCTTGTGCGCCATCGCGTAGGTGTAGACGGCGTTCAGCATGCAGGAATGGTCGGCGCAGGAGTAGCCGTGCGGGAACTTCGCGTGCAACGGCGAGCTGGCCGGGAACGGCACCTTCTCCATGTTGCGGGGCAGGCTGAGCAGGACGGTCCGGCCGGTCTTGGCGTCGATGCTGGCCACGGTCATGCTGTCCGGTCGCAGCCCGACCCGGTCGGCCCCGGCGTCCCCACCCATCAGCAGGACGTTGATCCGGCCGTCGGCGGCGGTCGAGTCGCCGCCACCGGCGAAGACGGAGGCCATCAGGTCGTGCTGGGCCGAGATCATCGAGGCACTGGCCACCATGCCGCCGGTCAACAACAGGACGAGCGCCAGGTTCAGGCTGGCGAAGGCGACCCGGTGGCCGCGGGCCAGCTCCGGCGGACGACTGATCCGCCAGGCGTCCACGAAGAGGCCGATCCAGCCGATCCCGAGCACGATCACCAACGCCTGCACGATCCGCAGGGTGGGCGGGAAGGTGACGATCGAGATGGCCGTGCCGTGCGAGACCAGGGCGAGCAGCGCGAAGGCGATCGCCAGGATCCACAGGGCGGCCCAGATCCGCAGCGCGACCCGGCCGACCCGCCGGTTGCCGGCCGCCAGCTGGGCCGATCCCGGCAGGACGATGGTCATCGCCACGAACGTCAGGGCCCGGCGGAGCTTGATCTGATCGCTGCGTTGTTCGGTCCGCAGGCTCGGCCGGCCGGCGCTCGTAGTGCCGGGGTTCGGCTCGGGCGCGGCGGACTGGTGGGTACGTGAGGACACCGTACGGACCTTTCGAGCTGACGCCACCGGAACGGAGACGCTGGGACCTGGGGAAGGCCCTCAGTATCGCCGGGGTGTCCGCCGCGACCGGGCCCGCCACGCCGATAACGGAACGGTTTCGAAACCGGCCGGACGGCGCGGTCCGCGTACCGTGGATGCCATGTCACCCGGGCGCGACGAGGATCTCGACTGGCTCTACGGGCGCGGCCAGACCGGCGCGCCGGACGAGCCGGAGCCCACCCGCGTCTTCGCACCGCCCCCCTCGTCCCGAGCCCGGAACCGGCCCCAGAACCCGCCTCAGAACTCGCCTCAGGCCCAACCTCGGAACCCGGCCCAGAACCCTGCTTCGCGAGGGCCGTCCGCCAGCTCAGCAGCCGGGCCGCCGCGGCCGCACCCCGCGGTCCAGCCGGCGCCACGGCCGCTCCCGGGCTCCTCGGACGGTTCGGGTGACGGCTCCGGCGGCTCAGCGCCCCGGGGGGCGGTGAAGAGGCGACGGTCCCCCGTCCGCCGGTTCTTCGCCGTGTTCGGCGTGTTCATCGCCCTCGTCCTGGTCTGGCTGATCGCCGTCCCGATCTGGGCCTGGAACCAGATCTCCCGGGTCGACAACGACCCGAGCGGGAGCCGTCCGGACGACCAGCCCGGCTACACCTTCTTGCTGCTGGGCTCGGATTCCCGGGCCGGGCTGACCAAGGCCCAGCGCAAGGCCCTGGGCACCGGCAGTGCGGCCGGTCAGCGCACCGACACCATCATGCTGTTGTCGGTGCCGGCCAGTGGCGAGCCCGCGCTGATCTCCATTCCCCGCGACTCCTACGTCTCGATCCCCGGCAACGGGAAGAACAAGATCAACGCCGCCTACGCGTTCGGCGGCCCGAAGTTGATCACCCAGACCGTGGAGCAGGACACCGGGCTGAAGATCGACGGTTACGTCGAGGTCGGCTTCGGCGGTTTCGTCAACGTGATCGACGCGCTCGGCGGGATCCGGCTCTGCCTGCCGAACGCGATCAAGGACAAGGACGCCCACATCGACCTGCCCAAGGGGTGCCAGAACCTGAGCGGCGCGAACGCGCTCGGCTACGTCCGGGAACGACACGCCGATCCGCTCGGCGACCTGGGCCGGGTGCAGCGGCAACGACAGATGCTGTCGGCGATGATCACGAAGGCCGCGTCCCCGTCCTCGGTGCTGAACCCGGTCGCCTACCGCAATCTCAGCAAGGCCGGCGCCCAGTCGATCACCCTCGGCGACTCCACCTCGGCCTGGGAGATGCTGCATTTCGTGCTGGCCATGAAGCGGGTCTCCTCCGGTGAGGGCTACACGCTGACCGTCCCGGTCAGCAACGCCAACGCCTCCACCAGCGCCGGCTCCGCGGTGTTGTGGGACACGACGCGGTCGAAGGCGATGTTCGCCGACCTGGCCCGGGGTGACACCTCGGAGATGAAGAAGTACGCCAAGTAGCGTGAGGCGGGTGTCCACCGAACCCACGAACCCGCACACCCGGTCCGTCACCGCACTGCTCGACCTGCGCAGTTGGGTGGCCTTCGACATCGACGCCGACGGGCGGGTGCTGGCCGGGCACGACGAGCTGGGCAGCGTGCAACTGGTGGAGATCGCGGCGGACGGCGGCCGGACGTCGTTGACCGATCTGCCCGGGAAGTGTCGCGGTCGCTACGTCCCCGGGAGCCGGCAGGTCGTGGTCGAACACGACAACGGCGGGGACGAGAAGATGCAGCTTTCCCTGCTGGGGTTGGACGATCCCGACCTCGACTACCCGGTCGGGCTGGCCGACCTCACCCCGCTGGTCGCCGACCCGCGCTTCATGCACGTGCTCGGTGACGTCACCGCAGAGCGCCTCGTCTACAGCACCAACCGGCGTAACGGCGTGGACATGGACGTCGTCGTCCGGGAGTGGCGGAGCGGTGACGAGCAGGTGTTGTACGACGGCGGCGGTTACGTCGGCGAGCTGTCCGTGGCCCACGACGGCGCGACCGTGGCGCTCACCCTGCTCAGCCGGCAGCCGAACTCGACCCAGCTGTTGCTGGCCGGCCCCGACTCGACCACGTCACTGACCGCGGCCGACGAACACGCCCTGCACCGTTCCGCCGGCTGGAGCACCGGGGACGAGGCGCTCGTCCTCGCCTCCGACCACGATCGCGACTTCGCGGCGATCTTCTCCCTGGCCACCGGCTCCCCCTCGACCGATTCCTCCTCGACCGGCGAGCCGACCTGGACGACCCTGGTCGCCGACGACGAGCACGATCTCGATCTCTGGGTCTCCCCCGACGGATCCGCGATGGTGGTCGGCACTCTGGACGACGGCGCCCTCACCTTGGCCGTGCACGAGATCGACGGGCGCGTGCGCTGCCCCGTCCGGCTGCCCCGCGAGGGGGCACTGGATCTGGTCTGGGCCGCCGACGGCTCCCGGTTCGTGGTGACGCTGTCCAGCCCGACCGTGCCGGCCTCACTGTTCGGGGTCGACGCCGCCACCGGCGAGGTGACCTCGCTGGCCGACGGAGCGGACCAGACCGCGGCCGAGTTGTCGGGCCCGACGGTCGAGCCGAGCCGGCACCGGGTGCCGACCCCGGACGGCGAGCGCATCCCCTGCTTCGTCTACTCCCCGGCCGGTTCGAGCGGCGGTCCCGATGCCGCCGGCGCCTCGGTGCTGCTGGTGCACGGCGGGCCCGAGGGCGCCTCGACCCGGGCCTTCAACCCGACGGTGCAGGCGCTGGTGGCGAGCGGGCTGACCGTGCTGGTGCCGAACGTCCGCGGTTCCACCGGCTACGGCAAACGGTGGTACAGCCTGGACGACGTCGATCTGCGCCTGGACTCGGTCGCCGATCTGGCCGCCCTGCACGCCTGGCTGCCCGAGATCGGCCTCGACCCGCAGCGCTCGGCGTTGTGGGGCGGCTCGTACGGCGGCTACATGGTGCTGGCCGGGGTGACCATGCAGCCGGAGCTGTGGGCCGCCGGGGTCGACATCGTCGGCATCTCCTCGCTGGTCACCTTCCTGGAGAACACCTCGGCCTATCGCCGCGCCTACCGCGAGCGTGAATACGGCTCCCTGGAACACGACCGCGACCTGTTGACCCGGGCGAGCCCGCTGACCTATCTGGAGCAGTTGCGGGCGCCGCTGTTCGTGATCCACGGGGCGAACGACCCCCGCGTGCCGCTGAGCGAGGCCGAGCAGATCGTGGCCGCGCTGGCCGAACGCGGCATCGACCACGAGTTGCGGGTCTACGCCGACGAGGGGCACGGCCTGGCCAAGCGGAAGAACCGGCTGGACGCCTACCCGGCCGCCATCGACTTCCTGCTGGCCCAACTCGGAACGGGGTCCTCTCCGGGGTGAGCGAGCCGACAGGGCCGGACGGCAGCCGATCGGAGCGCGTGGGACGGGGACCGCTGGCCCTGCTCTCGGTCTGTGTGTTCTTCGCCATCTGCACCGAGATCCTGCCGGTCGGCCTGCTGCCCGAGATCGGCCGTGGGCTCGGGGTCTCGTCGGCGTCGGCCGGGATCCTGGTCTCGCTGTACGCCGTCCTGGTGGCGATCAGCTCGGTGCCGATCGCCGCGGTGGCCGAACGGTGGTCGCGCCGAACCGTGCTGACCGTCCTGCTGGGTGCCTACGCCCTGAGCAACGTGATCTTCGCCGTCTCGCCGAACTACGCCGTCGCCGTCATCGCCCGCGTCCTCGGCGGTCTGGCGCACGCCGGCTTCTTCGCGGTCGCCGTCGCGGCCGCGGTCTCGCTGGTCGAGCCCGCCCGCGCCGGCCGGGCGATCGCCGTGGTGATGGTCGGCAACGCGCTGTCGCTGGTGTTCGGCGTCCCGCTCGGGACGATCCTGGGCACCGCGGTCGGCTGGCGGTGGGCTTTCGCCGTCCTGGCCGGGGTCTGCGTCGTTCTGGCCCTCGCCGTCCGTCGGGTGTTGCCCGCCCAACCACCGGCGCGGACGGCCGGTCGCACGTCGGTGTGGCAGGGCGTCCGCCAACCGGCGGTGCTGACCATGGCCGTGGTGATCGTCCTGCTCGCCCTCGGCCACTTCACGCTGTACACCTACATCAGCCCGCTGCTGCTGGCCGACGGCGTGGCCATGACCCACGTCGGCTTCGTCCTGTTCGGCTACGGCTGCGGCGGTCTGCTGGGGCTGGCCGCCGCGGGCGCGCTGACCAGCCGGAAACCCGAACGGGCGCTCGCCGTCCAGATCCTGCTGATGGCCCTCAGCCTGGTGCTCGCGGCCACCGTCACCTCGACCGGCGGCATCGTCGTGGTCGCCGTCGCCTGGGGTGTCACCTTCGGCGCCTTCCCGACGCTGACCCAGACCGTGATGCTGCGGGCCGCCGGTGACGCCACCGACGCGGCCAGTTCGCTGGTCAACGCCACCACCAACGTCGGGATCGCCGGTGGAGCCTTCCTCGGCTCGCGCCTACTGGGGGTGACCGCCGTGCCGACGCTCGGTCTGGTCGGCGCCGGGCTGGTCGGCGCCTCGTTCCTGGTCTACCTCTTCCGGCTGCGCCGACCCGCCTGAGTGAGCCGAGCCACCTGACTGAGCAGAGCCGCCGCCGACCGGCAGCCCAGCCCTAATCGGGGCGGGCGCGGTCCCGCTTCCGGGCGGCCTGTCGGCGTTTGGCGTCGAGGCGCCGCTCGACCGAGCCGCGGGTGGGACGGGTCGGGCGGCGCCGGCGCGGCGGGGGCGCCAGCGCCTCCCGTAGCAGCTGGGCCAATCGGTTCCGGGCCGCCTCCCGGTTGCGCAACTGCGCCCGGTGCTCGGAGGCGACCACCACCAGATGGCCGTTGACCAACTGTCGGGAGAGCCTTTCCCGCAGCCGGTCGCGCAGCGTCTCGGGCAGCCCGTCCACCGCGGCCGAGGCGGACGGCGACCAGACCAGCTCGACCCGGCTGTCGGCGGTGTTCACGCCCTGCCCGCCCGGACCGGACGAGCGCGAGAACCGCCAGCTCAACTCGTCGGCGGCGATCAGCAGCTGATCGCCGACCTGGAGCGGGCCGTCGACCGGCCCGGTCACCGGTCCTCCTGCGGCCGAGGTCGACTGGTGCTCACCAGATCATTTTCTCCCAGGTAGCGCCCGTTCCGCGGCCGCGGCCCGAGCATCCGCCCGGGGTCGGTCGACTCGGGTCGGTCAACGCGGGTCAACCGACGCGGGTCAGACTCGACGCGGATCAACCGACGCGGGTCGACAGGTCGGCGATCAGGGTGTCCAGCACGCCGTCGCCGACCTTCAGCGGCGTCGCGTCCCAGTTGTTGACGTCCGGATCACTGGTCACCGCCTCCGCCCTGGCCACCAGCCGGTCAGCCTGCGCGGTCAACCGTTTCGCCGAGGTCGAGTCCCCGTGCCGGTCGGCGTCCAGCGCGTCCAGCCGGGCCACCAGTGCGGCACCCCAGAGCTGGGTGGCGTTGAGCCAGAGGTGACTGTCGGCGACGAACGCCCGGCTGGTGGTCGGGCTGTCCCGGATCACCGCGGGAGCATCACGGATCTGCAGCGCGTACTGGCGCAGATTCCGGATCGCCCGCGCCCGGTGGCCGGCCGCCCAGTCGGCGTCGAAGGCTTTCACCTTCGCCGCCAGAACCGGTGCCTGCGGCTGCCACGGGGTGTCACCGAAGGTCGGAGCCAGGTGCTCGAGGTCGGCGAACACCCCGATCGCCCGGGCCGCGTTCTGATCGCCACCGGCCAGGTAGAGCATCGCCTGCTGCCAGGTCCGCTGCGCGTCGTAGGCCTGGTCGTTCCAGGCGAAGTCGGCCGCCCCGTACTCGGCCAGCACGCTGGCGGTCTGCTCGTTCATCGGGTTGGCCACGATTCCCTGCAGGTGGTCGGCCAACCCCGGCTCGCGTTTGTCGTAGGGCGCCAGCAGCAGTCGGCCGGCCGACCGGGTGAAGTCGTTGACCGGGTAGTTGTCCCAGAGGAAGGTGTTGCGACCCCAGACCTTCGCGATCGCGGCCGCGTCGGCGTTGGTGATCGTCGGTGGCACCACGTCGGTGCCGGTCCACTGGATCACCACCGCCGGGTCGAGATGTTCGCGGAACTCGGTCTTGTACGGGCTGTCGGACAGATCGCTGTACTCGGTCGGGACGGTCTGCAGCGGGGCGACGTCGCCCTTCGCGTCGACGAAGTCGCTGCTGACGGCGTTGAGCAGCGACACCTGGGCGGTGCCGGCCGCACCGGATCCGGGGTCGCCGTAGGCGGTCTGGTCGTTGGCACAGTTCCACTTGGTGTAACTGATGTCGTCGAACGGCAGCGAGAACGAGCGGACGCCGATCGCGTAGACCGAGGCGAGCTTGTCCAGCAGTGCCGTCCGGTCGGCGGCCGAGGAGAAGCAGATCGAGACACCCGGGCTGAGCGCGTAGGTGAACTTGACGTGATGCGCGGTGGCCGCACTGACCAGCTTCTTCAGCGTGGCCAGATCGGCGGCCGGGTACGGCTGACGCCAGTCGGCCCGCAGGTACGGGTCGTCCTTCGGGCTGTAGATGTAGGTGTTGGCCTTGACGTCGCCTTCGAAAGCGAGCTGTCGGAGCCGGTCGGCGGTGCTCCACGGCGGTCCGTAGAAGCCCTCGATCGACCCGCGGAGCGCCATCCGCGGGTAGTCGGTGACGGTCGCCGGGGCGATCGTCCAGCCTCGCTGCTGGTGCTGGAACAGCTGCCGCAGGGTCTGTACGCCGTAGTACTGCCCGGCGCCGTCGTGCCCGCCGATCACCACACCGGACGAGACGGCCGAGGACAACACCGTCAGGGCGTATCCCTCGGCGCGGTCCGGGACGGCGGTGGCGCCGAGCGCTCCGGCGATGTCGGAACGGTCGCCCGCACCGAGCAGGACGACCAGCTGGTTCGCCCGCGGTCTGATCGTGGCGGCCGGCGTCACCACCTCGACGGAGGCGGCGCCGTGCTGTCGGAGCAGGGTGACCAGCAAGCTCCGGGCCGGAGCGTCGGTGTCGGCGTCGGCGACCACCACCGCGGACGAAGGCACCCGCAGGGCCCGGGCCCCGACACTGATCGCCTGCGGGGTCGGGACGACCACCGGCGCGGCCCCGGCCGCATTCGTCACGAGGTCGGCGTGGCCGTGGAGTCGGGAGCTCGACGCATCGGCCGTCGGGGCCCCGACCGGCCCGAGCAGCAGTAGTCCGAACACGACGACGAGCACAGGACGGAGACGACGCACGGGCACTCCCAAGGACGGAGGGTAAGAAGTTTCCAGCAATCTGTCGGCTGCGGAGGTTTCTGTCAAGAGCGGTCTGGACCACCGATAGTCCAGATCGTCGGTCCCGGGCGGGTGCGGTGCGACCTTCGCCTCACCCACCTCCCCGTACCGCCGACCGGAACGCCTCGTGCCCCTCGTTCGGCCGGTTCACGCCGCCGAAGTCGCTCAGGGCAGGTAGTAGGTCGGGTTCGGCAGCTTGATCGAGGTGTCGGCGTGGCCACCGATCAGGTCGGAGTACTGATCGCCGAAGTTGGCCACGATGTGGTAGCCGCCGCCGGCCCTGGACTCGACGTGGGCCCGGGTCTGCGACTTGTACTCGATCGTCGTGCACTTCGCGGTCGCACAGGTGACGTAGGACGGCTGCTGGGAGGCACCGGTCCCGGTCCACTTGGTGTAGTAGTTCGCGGCGGTGAAGCCGGTGCCGCCGCTGGGGTAGCCGACCTTGGCCAGATTGGCCAGCGTGGCCGTCTTCTGGTTGTCGTTGCGCCCGGTCAGGCCGATCAGGGTGCAGCCGGACTTCTGGGCGGCCGCGGCCAGCACGGTCATCGACGGTGTGGCCGGGAACCGCTCGTCCTGGACGTAGACGTCCTGCAGCGCCGGGTCGAAGTTGAAGTGCATGCCGGCGACCTCCATGTCGTAGGTCCACAAGGTGGTGTCGTCGGCGTCCAGCACGATGGCCGGCTTCTCACCGCGCCGGCTCAGCTGGCGGCAGCGGTAGCTGACCTCCGGCGTCACCGCCTTGACCAGCCGGCCGAGTTCGGTGATGTAGGGCGAGGCGGTCTTGTCGGCGATACCGGTTCCCGGGTCGCCGTAGTAGGTGTAGATCGTCTTCTTCACCGAGTCGATGTTCGGGATGCCCTCACCGTCGGCCCGGGCGCCGCTGCTGCCGTCGGGCTGCATCACGAAGTGGCGTCGCGGGCTGAGCTTGGGCTCCGAGAGCCCGGGCAGATCGGGCGAGGGCAGGTAGTAGGTGGGGTTGGGCAGCTTCACGCTGGCCCGGCTGTGACCGCCCTGCAGATCCGACCACTGGTCGCCGAAGTTGGAGACGATGGTGTAGCCCATCGACTCGATGTGCTTGCGGGTGCCGGCCTTGTACTCGACCGTGGTGCAGGTGGCCACACAGGAGATGTAGGACGGCTGGGTCGAGTCGCCCTTACCGGTCCACTTCGTGTAGTAGCGGTCGGCGTGGCCGTCGAAGGCGTCGATGCCGACCTTGTCGAGGTTGCCCAGCGAAGCCGTCTTCTGGTCGTCGTTGCGGCCGGTGATGCCGAAGACGGTGTAGCCGAACTCCGCGGCGTCGTCGACCAGCGCGGCCATCGCCGGCACGGCCGGGAACCGCTCGTCCTGCACCCACTCGTCCTGCAGGGCCGGGCTGAAGTTGAAGTGCATCGCCCCGACCTCCATGTCGTAGGTGGCGAGCATGGTGTCGTCGGTGTCGAAGACCAGAGCGGGCTTCTCGCCCCGTCGGATCGCGGCGTAGTACTTCGTCTGCAGCACCTGGCGCTGCTTGGCGATGATCGCGTCGACCTCGCTGATGTAGGGCGAGGCCGTCTTGTCGGCGATGCCGGTGCCCGGGTCGCCGTAGTAGGTGGCGATGGTCTTCTTCACCGAGTCGATGTTCGGGATCAGGGCGCCGTCGGCCCGACGACCGCTGGAGCCGTCCGGGTTCATGGTGAACCGGGTGAGGGGCTGCAGCCGGCCGTCCGTCCCGGTCGCCCGCGCGGTGCTGGTCCCGGTGCTCGAAGGGGTAGCACTCTTCGCCTGGGCCACCGGGGCCAGGCCCACGGTGCTGCCGAGGATCAGGGCGCTCAGCCCGGCCAGCATCTTTCCTGAGATCCGCATCCGATCAACTCCCGTGGCTCAGGCGCAGTGGTCTGCGCGAACGGAGTGAACCTAACAACGGCCTCCGACCATTGGCAATGCCTCAGCAATACCGGGCCGGATCAGTCGGGACCCGCGATTATCTCGGCGCCGGGCGCGAGGGCCGCACGATGTCTCGCGACAGCAGATCCCGGGCCAGCAGATCCCGGGCCAGCATGGTCGCGCCTGCGGTGGCCGCCGGGAAGGCCAGCACCGAGACGAACGGGATCGCGACCAGCAGGAAGCTCGGGATGGCGAACCCGAGCGTCCGAGGGCGCCGTCTCGCCATCGCCCGACGCCGTTCGATCACCAGGAACAGACCCCGCCGGTCGAAGGCGGGCGCCAACAACTCGATGGCCAGCAGCCAGCCGCCGAAACAGGCGCCGAGCACCGGCACCACGGTCTGACCGACCACCGGGATGTAGCCGGTGGCGAACAACACGATCGAGCCGAGCAGCCCCACCGCGAAGAGGGCCAGGCCCTGCCGCAGCGCTCGGCCGGCCCCGGGGAGGAGTCGCTCGGGTGCGGGCTCCGGCGCACCGCCGAGTTCGGCCTCGGTCAGCTCGGCGATCTTGTCGTACAGCGGCGCCCCCAGAGCCAACGTCAGCGCGCTGAACCCGATCACCATGATCAGGACCACCGCCGCGGTCAGCGCGATCCCGGCCAGCACCCTCAGCACGGTGATCAGCGGCGAGGTCGCGGCCGGGTCGAACGGGGTGATCAGCCGGGTCAGCTCGGGCAGGTTCAGGATCAACGCGATCAACACCCCGACGAACAACACCGAGGTGATCAGCGGCGGCACGATCCCCACGGCCAGGATCCGGGGCCGACGGACCATCAGGGCCAGGCCACGACCGAGGGTGAACACCCCGCCGAAGAAGTCGCGCGCCGGACCTACCGGTCTCGCGGCCGGTTCAGCCGGCGGCATGACGGACGTTCTCGCCCTTGGCCTCGGCGGCCAGCCGCAGCCGGTCCTGGAAGTCGATCATCGCCCGGGTCAGGTCCGGATCGCCTGCGGCCAGGATGCGTGCGGCCAGCAGCCCGGCGTTGCGTGCGTTGCCGATCGAGACCGTGGCCACCGGGACGCCGGCCGGCATCTGCACGATCGACAGCAGTGAGTCCATCCCGTCCAGATACTTCAGCGGGACCGGCACGCCGATCACCGGCAACGGGGTCAGCGCCGCCAGCATGCCCGGCAGGTGGGCGGCACCACCGGCCCCGGCGATGATCACCTCGAGCCCGCGGGTATGGGCCTCCCGGCCGTAGCGGACCATCGCCTCCGGCATCCGGTGCGCCGAGACGACGTCGGCCTCGTAGCCGATCCCGAACTCGTCCAGCGCGACGCCGGCCGCCGCCATCACCGGCCAGTCCGAATCCGAACCCATCACGATCCCCACCCGGGGCGTTCGACTCATTCCTCGGTTCCCATCAGATAGCCGGCGGCGTGCCATGCCCGGCGGCGGACGTCGTCCAGTTCCGGGCCGAAGGTGGTGACGTGGCCGACCTTGCGCCCGGGCCGGACCTCCTTGCCGTAGAACTGCACCCGCAGCCGGGTGTCGCGGGCGAAGCAGTGCAGCAGCGCCGAGGGCAGGTCGGCGACCGTGCCCCCGAGGACGTTGACCATCACAGTCCAGGACGCCCGGGTGGAGGGGTCGCCCAGCGGCAGGTCCAGCACGGCGCGCAGATGGTTGTCGAACTGGGAGGTGTGCGAGCCGTCGATGCTCCAGTGCCCGGTGTTGTGCGGCCGCATCGCCAGTTCGTTGACCAGCACCGAACCGTCCTCGCGCTGCATCAGTTCGACGGCCAGCAGACCGACCACACCGAGCTCGTGGGCGATCTCCAGCGCCAGGTGCTGGGCGTCGACCGCCTGGTCCTCGCTCAGCCCGGGGGCCGGGGTCACCGTCTCGACACAGATCCCGTCGCGCTGGGTGGTCTCGCTGATCGGATAGGCCACGGCCTGGCCGGACGGCGAGCGGGCGACCAGGGCACTCAGCTCGCGGACGAACGGGACGTACTCCTCGGCCAGGATCTGCACGCCGTCACCGAGGCCGTCGAACGGCTCACCGGCCTGCTCGGCGCCCTCGACCTTGAACACGCCCTTGCCGTCGTAGCCGCCGCGGGTCGTCTTGGCGATCACCGGCCAGCCGACCTCGTCACCGAAGGCGACCAGGCCGTCCCGGTCGGCGACCACCCGGTTGACCGGGCAGGGCGCACCGAAGGCCGAGAGCCGTTCTCGCATCAGGGCCTTGTCCTGGGCGTAGATCAGCGCGGCCGGACCGGGGCGGACGGCCGTGCCCGCGTCCTCCAGGGAACGCAGGATCGCCGGCGGGACGTGCTCGTGGTCGAAGGTGATCACGTCGCAGTCGGCGGCGAAGGCGGCCACCACGTCGGGGTCGGTGTAGTCGCCGACGGTGACGTCGTGCACCACCTGGGCGGCGGAGACGTCCGGGCCCTCGGCCAGCAGCCGGACCCGGACGCCGAGGCCGATGGAGGCGGCGTGCATCATCCGGGCCAGCTGTCCCCCGCCGATGATGCCGACCACGAACGAGCGGATCGGCTGCGGTGCTTCACTCACGCGGAGCGAGCCTATCGAGCACCGGCCCGGGCGACCATTCCGTCCAGGGATCCGAACCCTTCGGGGCGGGGCACGCACGCCTGTCCCACCCCGGGCAGTAATGGTCTGAGGTCGAACCATTGACAGTGGGCTCGACCTACCGCCAGACTCCGGACCATCCGATCGGGGGGCAGCCGTGAGCGAAGAGCAGATCATCGAAGAGGCCATGGACGCCGACGCGAAAGCGCTGGCCGAACTGGGTTACACCCAGGAGCTCAAGCGGGGCATGTCCGGCTTCTCCAACTTCGCCGTGTCGTTCTCGATCATCTCGATCCTGACCGGCTGTGTCACGTCCTACCGGATCGCCCTGGTCGCCGGCGGCCCGTCCACCCTGGTGCTGGGCTGGCTGATCGTCGGCGTGCTGGTGCTGACCGTCTCGGCGGCGATGGCCGAGGTCTGCTCCCGCTACCCGACCGCCGGTGGACTCTACTTCTGGGCCGGCCGGCTGGCCCGGCGGAACAAGCGGCAGTGGGCCTGGTACGTCGGCTGGTTCAACTTCCTCGGTGAGGTGGCGGTCACGGCGGCGATCGACTACGGCTGCGCGGTGACCATGATGGCGTTCGCCAACCTCAGCTTCGGCGTCGAGCCGACCGCTCTCAGCACCTTCGGGCTGTTCGTGGTGATCATCGTCATCCACGCCCTGCTGAACACCTTCGGGGTCAACCTGGTCAGCAGGTTGTCCAGCCTGTCGGCCTGGTGGCACGTCGGCGGCACGCTGGTGATCGTGCTCGCCCTGTGGCTGTTGCCGACCAAGCACCAGTCGGTGGGCTGGACGCTGACCGGCTTCCACAACGAGACCGGCTGGACGTTCACCCCCTACGTCTTCATGCTCGGCCTGCTGATGGCGCAGTACACCTACACCGGCTACGACGCCTCGGCCCACGTGGCCGAGGAGACCAAGAACGCAGCCAGGGCCGCACCGCGGGGCATCGTCACCAGTGTGCTGGTCTCGGTGATCGGCGGCTTCATCCTGTTGTTCTCCATCACCGCAGCGATTCCGGACAGGTCCGACGCCGCCCTGGCCGCGTTGGCGGCCTCCGACACCGGGCTGCCGCCGGCCCAGATCTTCCTGGACGCGCTCGGCAGCCCGACGGTGGCCAAGTTCTTGTTGTTCGTCGTCTGCATCGCCCAGTTCTTCTGCGGGATGGCCTCGGTGACGGCGAACTCGCGGATGTCGTACGCGTTCTCCCGCGACCGGGCACTTCCCGGTTCGCGACTGTGGTCGAAGGTGAACGCCCGGACCGGGACGCCGACCAACTCCATCTGGCTCTGCGTCGGCCTGTCCGTCGTGCTCGCCTCACCGGCGCTCGGCAGCACCACGGCCTACCTCGCGGTCACCTCGGTGGCGGTGATCGGGCTCTACATCGCTTACGTGGTTCCGGTCTTCCTGCGCCGGGTGAGCAAGGACTTCACCCCCGGCCCGTGGCATCTCGGTCGGTGGAGCCCACTGATCGGCTGGGTGGCCGTGGTCTGGGTGATCGTCATCTGTGTGCTGTTCGTACTGCCGCCGACCTCCCCGGTCACGGTCAGCTCTTTCAACTACGCCCCGATCGCCGTGATCGTGGTGTTCGTCTTCGCCTTCGTGATGTGGCAGGTCTCGGGCAAGCAGACCTTCATGCACGGGCCCGAGGACGAGCACACCACCAAGGCGCCGGACACGGTGCTCAAGCCATGACCGGGTTGCGGTCACTGCCCGCCGGGACCGGCCCGGATCTCTACCCGGTCGACGGTCTGCTCGGAACCGGCCACGGCCGGCACGCTTTCGAGGACGCGGTCGAGCGACTGGCCAGCGCCATCCGGCTCGGGGTGTTCGCCGACGGCAGCACGTTGCCCGCCGAACGGGAGTTGGCCCTGCAACTGGGGATCTCCCGGGCCACCCTGCGGGAGGCGATCGCGGCCCTGCGCAGCGCCGGGATGGTGCGGACGATGCGGGGCCGTGGTGGCGGAACCGTGGTCGACCACCGCCCGGCCACGCCCGGCGACTGCCGGCCCGACCTGAGCGGTCGACGGGCCGATCTGTGTGATTCGTTGGCGTTCCGACGGATCGTGGAACCCGGCGGAGCCGCCCTGGCCGCCGGCCGGGAACGGAGCGGCGGACTGGGCCGCGAGCACGCCCGGCAGCTGACCTCTCTGTTGGCCGAGGTCGGCGAGGCCCACGACCCGGCCCGGCACCGGCACGCCGACTCGCGGCTACACCTGGCGATCGCCTCGGCCACGGAGTCACCCCGGTTGATCGACGCGGTCACCCGGGCGCAGGCCGATCTGCACACGCTGCTGAGCGCGATCCCTGTGCTGGAACGCAATATCGCCCACTCCACCGAGCAGCACGAGGCGATCGTCGGTGCGATCCTGGCCGGTGACCAGGACCGGGCCCGGCGCGTGATGGAGGATCACTGCGACGACACCGCCGCCCTGCTGCGGGGGCTGCTGACGTGACCGAAGCCGTCGGCCTGGCCAGGACGGCAGGCAGGAGAGGGAAGGGCCCGATGAGCGAGCTACGCAACGACCGGCACCTCAGCGAGGCCCGGCTGCGGTCCATGATCGACCACGGCGAACTGGACACGGTGATCGTCTGCTGCACCGACATGCAGGGACGGCTGCAGGGCAAGCGGATGCACGCGGCCTACTTCCTCGATCACGTACTCGGCCAGGGCACCGAGGGCTGCAACTACCTGCTGGCCGTCGACATCGACATGAACACCGTCGACGGCTACGCCATCTCGTCCTGGCAGCACGGCTACGGCGACCTGGAGTTCGCCCTCGATCCCGCCACCCTGCGACTGCTGCCCCACCTGCCGGGGACGGCGATGGTGCAGGCCGACCTGGTCCAGCTCGACCACTCCCCCGTCCCCCAGTCGCCGCGGACGATCCTGAAGACCCAACTCGAGCGGGCGGCCGAGCGTGGCTTCACCGCCCTGGCCGGCACCGAGCTCGAGTTCATCGCGTTCACCGACAGCTACGAGGACGCCTGGGCCTCGGGATACCGCGGACCTGAACCCGGTGAACCAGTACAACGTCGACTACTCCATCCTCGGCACCAGCCGGGTCGACGGCCTGCTGCGGACGATCATGAACGCGATGTACGGCGCGGGGATGGACGTCGAGTCGGCCAAAGGCGAATGCAACCTCGGCCAACAGGAGATCGGCTTCCTCTACGCCGACGCCCTGACCACCGCCGACAACCACGCCGTCTACAAGACCGCGGCCAAGGAGATCGCCGCCCAGCGTGGCCAGGCGATCACCTTCATGGCCAAGTTCGACGAGCGGGAGGGGAACTCCTGCCACATCCACCTGTCGTTACGCGACGCGGCCGAGGACACCCCCGTCTTCTGGTCCGAGGGCGGCAGGACGGGGGTCTACGACGCGTTCGTGGCCGGCATCCTGGCCACGATGGTCGACTTCACCCTGCTGTACGCCCCGAACGTCAACTCCTACAAGCGGTTCGCGGCGGGTTCGTTCGCGCCGACCACCATCGCCTGGGGTGAGGACAACCGGACCTGCGCGATCCGGCTGGTCGGGCACGGCAAGGGGGCCCGGCTGGAGAACCGGGTGCCGGGCGGGGACGTCAACCCCTATCTGGCGATCGCGGCGATGCTGGCCGGCGGGCTGTGGGGCATCGACCACGAGCTCGAACTGCCCGAGCCGGTCACCGGCAACGCCTACACCTCGGGTCTGCCCCAAGTGCCCGGCACCCTGCGCGAGGCTCGGGACGCGTTCGTCGCCTCGCCGGTGGCCGCCGAGGTGTTCGGTGCCGAAGTGGTCGAGCACTACGCCCGGATGGCCGAGGTCGAGCTGGAGGCCTTCGACGCCGCAGTGACCGACTGGGAGCTGCGCCGCGGCTTCGAGAGGATGTAGCGATGAGCTATTGGGCCCCGGTCCACAACCCCAGCACCGGGCGCGAGTGGGCGCAGGTACGGATGGCCGAGCCGGCCGACGTCGATGCGGCCGTTTCCGTGGCGCAGCAGGCGTTCCCGGCCTGGCGTGACGTCGCCCCCGGCGAACGCGCGCGGCTGCTGCGCGCCTTCGCGTCCCGGGTGGAGGCGCATCGCCTGGAACTGGCCGAGCTGGAGATCCGCGACGCCGGACACCCACGGGGCAGCGCGCTGTGGGAGGCCGACAACGTCCGCGACGTCCTGAACTACTACGCCGGCGCACCGGAGCGGCTGTTCGGCCGGCAGATCCCGGTGGCCGGTGGGGTCGACCTCACCTTCCGTGAACCGCTCGGCGTGGTCGGCATCATCGTCCCCTGGAACTTCCCGATGCCCATCGCCGGTTGGGGTTTCGCCCCGGCGCTGGCGGCCGGGAACACGGTGGTGCTGAAGCCGTCGGAGCTGACCCCGCACACCGCACTGCTGTTGGCCGAACTCGGCACGAAGGCCGGGCTGCCGCCGGGGGTGTTCACCGTGCTGCCCGGTGACGGTGTCGCCGGGCAGGCGCTGGTCGACCACCCCTCGGTGCGCAAGATCGCCTTCACCGGCTCCACCCGGGTCGGGAAGTCGATCATGGCTCGCTGCGCCGAGCAGGTGAAACGCTGCACCCTCGAGCTCGGCGGCAAGAGCGCCAACATCATCTTCGCCGACGCCGATCTCGGTGCGGCTGCCGCCTCCGCCCCGGGCGCAGCGTTCGACAACGCCGGTCAGGACTGCTGCGCGCGCTCCCGCATCCTCGTCCAGCAAGAGATCTATGAGGAGTTCCTGGCCCGACTGCAGCCGGCCGTGACCGCGATCCGGGTCGGCGATCCGGCCGATCCGGAGACCACCATGGGCCCGTTGATCTCGGCCTCGCAGCGCGACCGCGTCCGTGGCTATCTCGACCAGGTCGAACCCGCCTTCGCCGGCACCGCACCGAACGGGGACGGCTACTGGCTGGCCCCGACCGTGGTCACCGCGCCCGACGTCAGCGCACCGATCTGGCGCGAAGAGGTGTTCGGCCCGGTGCTGGCGGTGCTGCCGTTCGCCGACGAGGCCGAGGCCGTCCAACTGGCCAACGACTCCGACTACGGACTCTCAGGATCCATCTTCACCCGCGATCTCGACCGGGGTCTCCGGGTGGCCCGCGCGGTCCAGGCCGGCAACCTGAGCGTCAACTCCCATTCCTCGGTGCGCTACTGGACACCGTTCGGCGGCTACAAGCAGTCCGGGCTCGGCCGCGAGCTGGGCCCGGACGCCGCCAACGCCTTCACCGAGGAGAAGAACGTCTTCATCGCCCACCGCTGAGACGGGCGTCACGACCAGAGAGGAACAACGAATGGCAGGACGGGTGGACGGCCGGGTGGCGGTGGTCACCGGCGGGTGCTCCGGGATCGGACTGGCCTCGGTCCGGCGACTGGCCGGCGAGGGCGCGCGGGTGGTGATCGGCGACCTCGACACCGAACACGGCCCGGGCATCGCCGACGAGGTCGGCGGCACCTTCGTGGCCACCGACGTCACCGATCCGGACCAGGTGACCGCGTTGTTCGCGACCGCGGCGACGACCTACGGCTCGGTGGACATCGCCTTCAACAACGCCGGCATCTCCCCGCCGGAGGACGACTCGATCACCACCACCTCGCTGGAGGCCTGGAAACGCGTCCAGGACGTCAACCTGACCAGCGTCTACCTGTGCTGCCAGGCCGCCCTGCGACACATGCTGGCCCAAGGCCGTGGTTCGATCATCAACACCGCCTCGTTCGTGGCGATCATGGGCGCGGCGACCTCGCAGATCTCCTACTCCGCATCGAAAGGCGGGGTGTTGAGCATGAGCCGCGAGCTCGGCGTCCAGTTCGCCCGCTCCGGGGTACGGGTGAACGCCCTCTGCCCGGGACCGGTGAACACACCGCTGTTGCAGGAGCTCTTCGCCTCCGATCCGGAACGGGCGGCCCGCCGGTTGGTGCACATCCCGATGGGCCGGTTCGCCGAGCCGGACGAGATCGCCGACGCGGTGCTGTTCCTGGCCAGCGACGAATCCAGCTTCATCACCGCCAACACCTTCCTGGTCGACGGCGGCATCTCCGCGGCCTACGTCACGCCACTATGACCGCCCACGAAGAGACGATGACCGCCCACGAAGGGACGCAACCGGTGATCGGGATCAGCATCTACCGCGAGTCGGCCCGCTGGGGCGTGTGGAGCGAACCGGCCGACCTGCTGCCGGCCGACTACAGCCAGAGTGTCGCCCTGGCCGGCGGGCTGCCGGTGCTGCTGCCCGCCTTGAGCCGACCGGGGGCCGCAGCGCAGCTGGTCGAACGGCTGGACGCGGTGATCATCAGCGGCGGCGGTGACGTCAACCCCGACCGCTACCGGGCCAGTGCGCATCCGCAGACCGGCGGCGTGCACGACGAACGGGACAGCTGGGAGCTGGCCCTGCTGGACGCGGCCGCCGCGCGTGACCTGCCGATCCTCGGGATCTGTCGCGGGATGCAGGTGCTGGCGGTGTGGGCCGGTGGAGCTCTGACCCAGCATCTGCCCGACCAGGTGGGGCACAGCGACCACTCCCCCGGCGCCGACACGTTCGGTGGGGTGGCCGTCCGCACCGAGCCGGGCTCCCGGGTCCGGGCGCTGCTCGGCGAAACGCTGACCTCGCACTGCCACCATCACCAGGCTGTGCTGGACCACCCCGGCTTCGTGGTCACTGCGCGCGGCGCCGACGGGACCACCGAGGCGATCGAGGCCGACGGCGATCCCGGCACGTTCCGGGTCGGGGTGCAGTGGCACCCGGAGAAGCTCGGTGACCTGGCCCTGTTCGAAGGCCTGGTCAGTGCAGCCGGAAGATCACCGCGCGCTGGACGATGAAGTTCACCGTGGTGGCCACCCCCTGGGCGATCACGAAGGCGATCACCCGGACCAGGGCCGCGCTCAGCCCCTCCCGGAGCAGCCACGGGTAGAGCAACGCGAACAGGCCGACCTGGACGGCGAAGGTGGCCGCGTACAGGATCACCACGGCCAGGAAGCGCTGGCGCGACGGGTCGGCCCGGAAGGTCCAGCGCCGGTTGATCAGGTAAGCGGTGGTGGTGCCGAACACGAACGAGATCGCCTTGGCCGGCGTGTGCCCCAGCCCGAGCGCCATCAGGATCGACAAGATGCCGAAGTCGACCACGGCGGACAGACCGCCGGTGAGCACGAACCGGATCAGCTGGGTCCGCAGCGGCAGCGTGCTGTCCCGCTCACCGAGCGGCAGCTCCACCGGCTGCGGGAACTCTGCTGAGTCCTCGGCCACTTCGGACCGCTCCTGGTCGGGCATTCGACGAGCCTAACCGGCTGGCCGGGACCCCGGCGCGGGCAACGACGATGCCGCAGCCGGAACATTACGTAGCCGAGCGCGGTTACACCGGGTATGACCGCTACCGAGACCGAAGAGACCACGCAGACGCAGTCGAACGGCGCGAAGAACAAGGCCGACTTCTGGTTCGACCCGCTGTGTCCCTTCTGCTGGATCACCTCTCGCTGGATCCTCGAGGTCGAGAAGGTCCGCGACATCGAGGTCAACTTCCACGTGATGAGCCTGGCCGTGCTGAACGAAGGCGCGGACATCCCTGATGACTACAAGGCGATGATGGACAAGGCGTGGGGTCCGGTCCGGGTGGCCATCGCCGCCGCCCAGCAGCAGGGCGACCAGGTGCTCGCTCCGCTCTACACCGCGATGGGCACCCGAATCCACAACCAGGGCGTGGATGACTTCGACGTGGTGATCAGGGACTCCCTGGCCGAGGTCGGGTTGCCCGCCGAGCTGGCCGATGCGGCGACCAGCACCAGCTACGACGACGAACTGCGCAAGAGCCACCACGCCGGCATGGACAAGGTGGGCGAGGGGGTCGGAACCCCGACCATCCACGTCAACGACGTCGCATTCTTCGGACCGGTGATCACCCGGATCCCGCGGGGCGAGGACGCCGGCAAGCTCTGGGACGCCACGGTCACGCTGGCCGGATTCCCCTACTTCTTCGAGCTCAAGCGCGAGCGCACCGACTCGCTGCACTTCGACTGACCGACAGCAGCACCACCCTTGATGAGGCGTCAGACGACATGGTCGTCTGACGCCTTTTCGCCTGCCGCCTCTTTCGGCTGCCGCTTCATGCAGGCAAACCCCGAGGGGCGAAGCGGCCTGGGGCCTAGCGGGACGACGCCCAGGAATCGGCGCGGCGAGCGAACAGCACCTCGTTCAGGTCGCGGTGGACGCTCTCCACGTCGGGCACGTCGTCCAGCACGATTGTGCCGTCCCCGTCGGGTTGGGCGGCGGCGGTCTGGATCATCAACGTGCCACAGCCCAACATCCGGTCGGTCAGGCTGCGCTGATAGCTGACGTCGTTGATCCGGCCCACCGGAAGGTCGGTCCCGATCCGGCTGAGCACGCCGCTGCGGGTGATCACCCGGTGGTTGGTGATCGTGTACGTGGTCGTCCACCAGCGCAGGAACGGCAGCAACGACCACCAGATCGCCAACGCCACACCCAGCACCAGCACGGCGTACTGGGCGTAGGGCCGGGCCGAAGTCGGAATGATCGCGACCCCGGCGCCCGTCACCGCCCCGAGCAGCACCAGCAGCACTGCCGGCCGGATCAGCGCCTTGCCGTGCGTCCGGGTGTGCACCAGCACGTACTCGTCGGTCCCGAGGAGCCGCTGGGAGAGTGCCACCCGTCCATGCTGACACGCCGACCTGAACGGACCCGACCTCAGCCGATCGGCACGTTTAGAGCCTGCACCCGGCCGGCCCGGTCCACGAACGAGGCGAGGACGTGCCCGTCGGCGCGGAGTTTGTCCGCGCGCGCCGCGCTGAGGGTGCCCGAGACCGTCTGCGAACCCGCCTTCACCGGCACCGTTTCGCCGGCGTGCAGATGACCGGCCATGTCCGGCGACCAGGTCGGTGTCGTTCCGTCGCCGGCCGCGCAGGCGGTCAGTCCGTAGTCCGGTGCCGGGTCGTCGGCCTCGGAACACGACGTCGTCCAGACCGGGATCTGGGACTCGTCGCCGCTGAAGGCGAACAGGTTGGCCGTCCCGGCTCCGGTCGAGGTGATGGTGGCGCTGATCTTGTTGCCCCGCAACCGGACCTTGGTCACGGTGATCGAGTCCCGGGCCCGGACCGGCTCCCGGCCGGCGATCGGGACCCCGTTGCGGGCCGACTGCGCGATGGTCTGCGGCGACAACGTGCCGTCCAGGTTGGGATGTCCGACGATCGCCTGGCCGGGTGTGGTGCTGCGGCCCGACGGCGGGGTGTAGCCGGTGAGCGTGGCCCGTCCCCAGCGGTACGGATCGGACTGGACGCTGTTGAAGGCCGACCAGCCCAGCCGGGCGCTGTTGTCGATGTGACGCAGCGTCGTCGAGCCCGCGGCCGCGGTGTTGTCCTCGTCGTAGGGGGTGATGTTCAACCCCATGTGCTGCGGGTCGATCGCCGCCGGCAGGTCGGCCATCGGCACCTTGACCTCGATGTCGTAGCCGCCGCCCGCGTAGGCGTGGTCGACGCCGGTGTCGTTGCTGCCGACCCAGGTCGCCGAGGAGGCCACCTCGACGCCGGCTGCGTTCGGGGCCTGCGCGACGGTCTTGGCCAGCGGGCCGGTCGCGTAACCCTGGTGGTTGTCGGCGTCCCGCTCCCAACACGGGCCGTTCACCCCGTTGCCGTTGCTGTTGGTCGGGTCGTCGGTGAACGGAAAGACCCCGAGCTTGAACGTGTTCGCGGTGTCCAGTGCGTCGGCCGAGGCGTTGCCGCGGGGATCGATCTGGAACTCCACCGAGTCGGCCAGCCAGTGGGCCACGCACTCACCCGGGGTGATCGCGTAGGACTGGTAGTCGTCGCGGATGTGGGCGAAGAGGTAGAGCGCGTCGTCTCGCCAACTGACCTTGGCCCAGCTGTGATCATCGGCCGAGCCACCGGTGCCGACGGAGTTGCCGCAGTCGGCGGCCCCGGTGCAGTAGGTGGCACCCTGCCAGATCCGGCCGAGGTCGAGTTCGGCCCCCGGATACTCCGCGGCGGACGCCTTCGCGTCGACCACCGGGTCCGCTCCGGCCTGACCGATCGCCGTCGTCGGGACGACCGAGAGGGCCAGCGATTCACTGCCCGAGCCTGAACCCGAGTCCGCACCGGAGGTGAAGGTGGTGGTGATCGGGAGCTGCACCTGCTGGTCGGTGGGCAGGGTCGAGTTCGTGTCGGTCACGGTGAACGAGACGGTGGTGGAGGCGCCGGCGGCCAGCGGGCCGTAGCTCTGACTGGTGCGGTCGGCGGTGAAACCGTCGGGCAGGGTCAGTGAGACCTCACCACTGCGGCTGCTGGCGCTGCGGTTGGTCAGCACCACCGGGACGCTGACCTTGCCACCCAGCGCGACGCTCTGGACGGCGGCGGAACGGCCGAGTCGACGGGCGGCCGGCGCCCGAGTGGCCAGCCAGTCGTCGTAGTCGGCCCACTTGCCCCAGCGCTGGAAGCGGCCCTCGACGGCGGGCACCAGGTGCACGGCGTTGTCGGTGTACCCGCTGGCCCGGGCGCTCTGAACGGTGGCCGAGACGGAGACGTCTGCGGCCGGCATCGAACCGGACGGGGCGTCGGCGGGCGGGGTGACGGTGAAGTCGTAGACCGCGCCGGCCCCGGCCTTCAGCGACGCGACCGGCCTGGCCGCGCTGACCGTCCAGCCCTGCGGCGCACGCACGGTGGCGGTGCCGGCCGGCAACGAGGCGTCGGCGGGGGCTCTGAGGTGCAGCGTCGCGGTGAACGGGACACCGGGAACGTTGAAGAAACGGGAGAACGTCAGGTACTCCAGGGTGCCGAGCGGCAGGCCGCCCGGATCCTGGCGGACGGCGCCGGCCAGGATCGCGTCGTCGGTCCCGGCGGCCGGGTTGGCGCTGCCGTCGAGCCGCGCGTTCGGCTGGAACGGGACGAACGACTCGGTCATCCCGAACTTCGGGCAGGCCGGCTGAGAGGTGCCCATGTACATCACCCGGCTCTGCGTCGGGTAGGCGCTACGGCCCTCGTCGGCCACCTGCTGCCAGATCTTCGCGCTGCCCGCCGGCTGCTTCTGCACGTTGCCCTCGGGCCAGCGGTAGGGGGAGTCGTAACCGGTCCAGACGCCGGAAACGGTGGACGTGTTCCCCTGTGCCGGCAGGAATCCCGTGGTGCAGGCCGGCCCGGTGGTGCTGCCGCCGGTCCCGGCGGTGCTGCCGCCGGAGAAGACCTTCTTGACCTGCCAGGTGCTCAGCGCGTTCGCGCCGCGCAGCTGGTCGGGGAACATCGTCGGGTCGGCGGCGGCCTGGACGGCCTCCCAGATCAGCCGGCCGGACTCCTGGTGGTTGCCGTGGCCGGCGGCCAGCGTCGGGGTGAAGCCGATGAACACGTCGGGCTGGGTGGTGCGGACAATCCGGGTCACCCGGCGCAGGGTGTCGTTCTGGTCCCACAGCTGCTCGGTCAGCGGCGCACTCTGGTTGTAGAAGAAGTCGACCTTGTCGACGTAGAACATGTCCAACGTGCCCGAACGGTCGTGGGCCACCCGGTCCTCGTTCTCCCGCCGCAGACCGAGAGCGGTGCCGGTCTCCGGGCCGGTGGCGTTGCCGCCACCCTCGCCCCGGGTGATCTGGATGACCCCGCACTTGGTGCCGTAACGCTGATGCCAGACCCCGCACGGGCCGATGATCGAGGTGTCGTCGTCGGGGTGCGCCCACTCCCCCATCACGTTGATCTTGGTCTGCGGCGGGGCGACATAGCCCTGGCGGCCGGCGGCCACGTCACTCTGGCGGCCGGCGGCCATCGCGGGTGACCGGGAGCCGATCAGGGCCGAGGTGAGGATCAGGATCATCGAGACGATCATCGCGAGCGAACGCTTCATCGGGTTTCCTCTGCGGTGGTGGGGTTCTGCGCCGGTTCGGGCGCGGTCATCGGGTTGGTCGGAACGGTCATCGGGTTGGTCGGGACGGGCATCGCGAGCTCTCCCGGCCGGGCGATGGTCGCCTCGGCACGGCGCGGGACGCGGGGTGGGCTGGGCAGGCTGATCCCGTCCAGGAAGGCGTACCGGCGGCGCAGCGAGGTCAGGTAGGCACTCGTCGTGGTGTCGGCCTGAACGCCGTGCCACCAGTCGAGGACGTCCCCGATGCCCGGTGCGGCGAGCGAGCCGCCGAACTGCTGCACGGCCAGAGAGGAGCAGACGGCAGCGAACGCGAGCCGGTCGGCCAGGGGCCAGCCCCGCAGGGTGCCCACCAGCAGTCCGCTGGTGAACACGTCGCCGGCCCCGGTCGGGTCGATCGCCTCGGCCCGGACGGCCGGCACCTCGGCCTCCTCGCCGGTGCTGGCGTCGATGGCGATGGCCCCGCGGATGCCGTCGGTGACCACGGCCAGCGGGACCCGGTCGGCCAGCGCGTAGAGGGCGTCCCGCGGGGTGTCGGTCCGGGTGTAGGCCATTGCCTCGGTGGCGTTGGGAACGAAGGCATCGCAACTGGACAAGGGATCCAGGGTGGCCGGTGACCACTGCTGGGTGTCGTCCCAGCCGATGTCGGCGAACACCAGGGCGCCGTCGGCCCGGGCCAACTCGACCCAACTGCGCTGACCGCTCACCGCCGCCTCGGCCGCGGTGGTCGCCAGGTCGACCAGGACGGCCCGGGACCTCGGCGGCCGGCCGATCATCTCGTCGGCCGACAGCGGCGGCTCGTGGGCGTGAGTGACCATGCTGCGGTCGCCGGCGATGGCCATCGAGACCGTCACCGGGGAATGCCAGTGTTCGAACGCCTTCGACCGGGAGAGATCGACCCCCTCCTGCTCCGACAGGGTCCGCCAGCAGAAGTCGCCGTAGACGTCGTCGCCGAAGGCCGCGCCGAGCGAGGTCGACAGGCCGAGCCGGGCCAGTGCGGTGGCCAGATTGGCGACACCACCGGGCGACGAGCCCATCCCGCTGGCCCAGGTCTCCACTCCGGGCGGCGGGAAACCGGACAGACCGGTGAAGACGATGTCGAGGAAGACCGTGCCGTAGAGGAAGACGTCGAAGGTGACCTGCTCGCTGCTCGGGCTGTCGATCACGGGACTGGTCTATACCGTCGGGACGCCGTTGAACAACCCCTGCAGCGATGCTGCGATGATGTTGTGATCATGCTGCTCTGCGAGGACGAGGCGACGAGGACCACGATGCGACTGACCATCCTCGGTGGTGGCGGATTCCGGGTGCCGCTGGTCTACGGAGCGTTGTTGGCCGACCGGTCGGAGAAGCGGATCGAGGAGGTCGTCCTCTACGACGTCGACCCGCTGCGGATGGCCGCCGTCCGTACCGTCCTCGAGCAGTCCGCGGCCGGTGACGAGCGGGCACCGACGGTGACCACCACGACGGACCTGAGGCAGGCGCTGACCGGGACCGATTTCGTCTTCTCCGCCATCCGGGTCGGCGGGCCGACCGGCCGCAGCGTCGACGAACACCAGGCACTCGATCTGGGTGTGCTGGGCCAGGAGACGATCGGGCCGGGCGGCATCGCCTACGGCTGGCGGACGGTGCCGGAGGCTGTCCGGATCGCCGAGACCCTGGCCGAGGTGGCGCCCCAGGCGTGGTTGATCAACTTCACCAACCCGGCCGGGATGATCACCGAGGCGATCCGCGCGGTGCTGTCGGAGCGACTCGGCCGGGCCCGGGTGGTCGGGATCTGCGACTCTCCGATCGGTCTGGTCCGGCGGGCGGCCCGGGCGCTCGGGCTCGACCCGTCGCGGGTGTTCGGTGACTACGTCGGCCTGAACCACCTCGGCTGGCTGCAGAAGTTGATCTACGACGGCGAGGACGTGCTGCCGCGGCTGCTCGCCGATCCTGTTGCCCTGCAACAGATCGAGGAGGTCCGGCTGATCGGCGCCGACTGGATCCGGCGGCTCGGGGCACTGCCGAACGAGTACCTCTACTACCTCTATTTCGCCCGGGAGGCGATCGCCTCGATCCGCTCCGAGCCGCAGACCCGGGGGGATTACCTGCGCGATCAGCAGGCCGCCTTCTTCGCCCAGGTGAGGGACGATCCCGATCACGCCCGCGAGCACTGGCTGCGGGTCCGGGGTGAGCGCGAGGCCAGTTATCTGGCCGAGTTGCGGGGCGCCGACGATCCCCGTTCGGCCGAGGATCTCACCGGCGGCGGCTACGAGAACGTGGCGCTGGCCTTCATGGCCGCGGTGATGCGGAACGAGTCCTCGGAGATGATCGTCAACGTGGCCAACCAGGGCACGCTGGCCGCTCTGCCCGACGACGCGGTGATCGAGGTGCCGTGCCTGGTCGACTCCAGCGGCCCCCGGCCGCTGAACGTGACCCCGCTGACCGGGCACAAACTCGGGCTGGTGCTGCAGCTCAAGGAGGTCGAGCGTCGCACCATCGCCGCGGCCCTGGCCCGCGACGTCGACCTGCTCGCCGACGCGTTCGCCCTGCATCCGCTGGTCGACTCGGTCTCGGTCGGACGGCAGCTGGCCGAGGCCACCGCAGCCCGGGATCACCCCGGCCGCGACTGAGTCGGTCGGGACCGGTCTATCGCAGGTGGACGACGTCCCCGGCACTGAAGGTGCGGCGGCCGGCTTCGGTCCGGATCACCAACCGGCCGGCCTCGTCGATCGCCTCGGCCCGGCCGGTGACCGACTCGTCCGGTCCGAGCACGACCCGGACCTCACGTCCGATGGTGGCGCAGCGACGGACGTAGGAGTCGGCCAGCGCGGCGTCGTCGTCGGATTCCTGCCACTGCCGGTAGAGCAGGTCGAAGGCGCGTAGCACGGTGGCGGCGATCGTCGTCTTGTTCCGGGTCTTCGCCCCCACCAGGGCCAACGAGGTCGCCCACGGCACCGGCAACTGCTCCTCGCTCAGATCGGTGTTGATCCCGACGCCGATCACGCAGGCCGGGCCGTTCGGGGTGACCGCGGAGCCGGCGTCCACCCGTTCGGCCAGGATGCCGCAGATCTTCCGGTCGCCGACCAGGACGTCGTTCGGCCATTTGAGCATCGCGTCCACCCCGGCGGCCCGGCGCAGCGCCTCGGTGACCGCGAGGCCGGCCAGCAGCGGTAACCAGCTCCAGCTCCGGGCGGGCCGGGTCGGTCGCAGCAGCATCGAGACGGCGATGCCGGTCCCGGGCGGTGCGGTCCAGGTGCGGTTCAGCCGGCCCCGTCCACCGCTCTGGAAGCCGGTCAGCAGCACGGTTCCGTCGGCGGCCCCGGCGCGGGCCGCGGCGGCCAGGTCGGCGTTGGTCGAGCCGGTCTGCTCGACCACCGTCAGCCCCGTCCAGATCGAGCGCCCGTCCAGCAGCAGGGATCGCAGCCGGTCTTCGTCCAGCGGGTCGGAGTCATACATCTCGCCTGACCCTACGTCGATCACCGCTCGGCCTCGATCGATCTATCGGAGCCGGCCCCTTATCACCGGCCCGACGGCATCTGAGATCCACAGCACCGCCGCAAAGCTGGCCGGCCTCGGCTGCGGTCACCGCTGCCCGAACCCGCCCGGTTCCCACCGTCAGGCAGAGGTCGAGGCTCAGACTTACCCCGTTGCTCGGCCTCCTATTTGCCGATAAGTTGGGCCGCCCTGGGCCCAGACCCGGCCCGCCGCCCCCTTGAATCCCCCTTCGACCGACATTTCCCTTTTGTCAAACCCCCACAGATGGTGTTCCAACAGGAATGCGACTCCCTATGAAAGCCGGGTCCACCCAGCCCGGCCGGACCGATCCACCGTGGCGCAGCCCCGTCGCCGTGGTGGTCTCCTATGCCCTGGTGGTGGTCACACTGGCCACCGGAGGTGTGACGGTCACGCCGGTGGCGGCCGATGCCGCACCGACAGCCGACGCCGCTTCGAAGGCCGTCGGGCCGGACCCGAAAGTCGTCTTCGTCGACACGTTGGACCACGGTGCAGCCACCCCTCGTCTCATCTCCGACTACCGCGACCAGAGCACCTCCTTCACCGCCGACCGGGCCGCGCTACGGGATTGTCGTGGCTGGCTCGTGGGCAGCGGTCAGTCCGCGAGCAGCGGGGTTCCGGTGCTGGACTGCGGCGGGACGGTGAGCGGACAGGTGCTGTGGAACCGAGCCCAACAACTGGGCGCGAGCGTGGTCGACGCGGCGCCGGCAGGTGATCGGAAGACCGCCAACCGGGCTCTCTCGCTGGTCGGCACCGCGGGCTCGCCGCTCAGGAGCGGCACCACCGTCCTGGCCAGCTCCGCGACGGCCCCGGTGAGCTCCGGCGGCCGGTTCCTGCTACCCCGCCTGGATCTGGCCCAGACGGCCTGCTCGTCACCACGGCGACTGCAGACTTCCCTGATCGACGGACGAGGTGGGGCCGTTGACGCCGGATCGCCGATGGACGCCTGCGCAGGTCGAACGGGCACGGTGGCGGCGGCCGGTCAGGCGAGCAGCAGCAGGGTCACCGTCGACCGGGTCACCGCAGACCGTGCAGTCCTGTGGAGCGGGAGCCGAGTCGGCCTCCGGGTCAGGACCACGGGCACCTCGACCGCTGCCGCCGTCTTGGACAACCCGACCATCCTGGACGCGACCCCGCGGCTCACGATGGCCTTTTCCTCGGCCAGGATCCAGGCCGGTCGTGACGTCACCCTGACCGCCACCATCACCAACACCAGCGAGCTCGCGGCCAAGCCGGGCTTCAGCCTGACCGCCTCGCTGCCGGCCGGGCTCCGAGTAGCCGGCCAACCGAAGCAGAGCACCAGCTGCGCAGCCCCGAAACTGACCGCCACCCCCGGGTCCGCCCAGTGGAAGCTGCGGGGGTCTCTGGCTCGCGGCCAGGCCTCGTGCGTAGTGACGCTGAAGCTGCACTCCGTCGGCTCGGGTGCGACCACCATCACCGCATCCCGGCTGGAGACGAACGGACTGGACACCGGTGGGGCGAGAGCCGCGATCACCGTCGCCGGCCCGGCCACCCCGACCACCCCCGCCGCCAGTCGCCGTCCCCGTCCAACAAGACGACAGCAGGTCCGTCCGGTACCAGCACGTCGACCTCGCCGGCCAGTCCGAGTTCATCCTCAAAACCGACGCAGAGCGCCAGCGCCACCGGTTCAAGCCCTAAACCCAGCCCGAGCGCCAGCCCGAGCCCCAGCACTAGCCCTAGCCCCAGCCACGTCTGTCCCGACACCCCGGAGTCGGGTCGCGCTCGCCCCGGCGGCCGCGCTGAGCGCAACCGACATCAGCTGCAACCCCAACACGATCTACTCGCTCTCCAGTGCCACCGGCAAAACCGGCGGGGTGATCTACAGCGTCAATCCGGCGACCGCGGCCCGGACCCAGATCGGCTCGATCGGTGGCACGGTGCCGACCGGCACCTACAACGGGCTCGCGGTCGGCAACGGGTTCGCTTACGCCATCGACTCGGGCACGGCCGGTAACGCACAACGGATCTACCGTTTCGACTCCAGCGGCACCACGACGTACGCCGGACCGGTTCCGAAGGCCACCGCCACCGGAGGGGCCTACGTCGGCGGCGCCATCAACCCGACCAACGGCATCTTCTACTACACCTATTCGCTGGCCAACGGCACGTTCGACCTCTACGCCTTCGACACCAACACCAACACCTCGATCGGCTACATCGGCCGGATCAATGCGTTCGGCAGCACCGGTGGAAACGGAGACATCTTCTTCGGCGGTTTCGGTCGGCTGTACGTGCTGGTGTCCGGAGCGGGCGCTTCCGGAAGCACCACCGGGACCCGGCTCGGGGTCGTCGGCATCGTCCCGAGCACGGCAGCCCCGGCGACGGCGCCCACCTTCACCCCCAGCCTGCTGGTCAACGTCGCTTCGGGCACCAACTACAACGGCGCCACGTTCGCCTCGGACGGCTATCTGTACCTGACCACCAACACGACCGCACCCGGCGTGCTGGCCAAGGTCGATCCCAACTCCGGCGCCACCACCACGACCACGTTGACCGGCGGCGACACCACCAACGCAACGAGCACCGTCGACGCTGCGGCCTGTGACTATCCACCGATCCTCAGCCTGCAGAAGAACATCGCCGGTCGGGTCAACGCCGGTGACCAGTTCAGTCTGTCCATCACCGGCAACGGGGTGTCTCAGAACAACACCGCCACCACGGCCGGTTCGAGCACGGGCGTGCAGACCGACGCCGTCGCCGGCCCGGTGCCGGGGGTGACCGGCCGGACGTACACCCTGAGTGAGACCTCCAGCGGTAACAACCTCAGCTCCTATGACACCCAGATCGCCTGTGTCGACACCCTGAACGGCAACGCTGCGGTCGCCACCACGACCAGCAGCCAGGGCACGTCGACCATCGCCATCCCGGACGGGGTCTCGACCGGTCAGAACATCGTCTGCACCTACACCAACACGCCGCTGGTGCCGAAACTGACGCTGAGCAAGTCGGTCAGCCCGACCACGGTCACGGCCGCGGGCACCCAGGTCACCTACTCCTACGCCGTGACCAACAGTGGTAACGCCCCGATCACCAACCTGGCCGTGGCCGAGACCGCGTTCAGCGGCACCGGCACCAGGCCGGCGGCCAGCTGTCCCGCCACGTCGCTGGCGGTCGGCGCCTCCACCACCTGTACCGCGACCTACACCCTCACCCAGGCCGACGTCGACACCGGACGGGTGACGAACACCGCGACAGCGACAGGCGCGAGTGCCGTCGGCTCGACCACGTCGAACACGTCCAGCGCCACGCTGACCGCCAATCCGACCTCGACACTGTCGCTGAAGAAGACGGCCGGCACCCCCGTCGACGTGAACAACAACGGCCGGGTCGACCGCGGCGACACCATCGCCTATTCGTTCCTGGTCACCAACACCGGCACCTCGACCCTGACCACCGTCGCCGTGGCCGACGCGAAGGCCGGCACGGTCTCGTGCCCGGCCACCACGCTGGCGCCGGGTGTGGCGACGACCTGCACCGCCACCTACACGATCACCCAGGCCGACGTCGACACCGGAACGGTGGGCAACACCGCGAGCGCCAGCGCGAAGAACCCTGGTGGCACCACGGTGAACTCGGCCGCCTCCTCCACCTCGACCGCGACCTCGACCACGGCCACCCTGACGCTGACCAAAACGGCCGGCACGCCGACCGACGTCAACAACAACGGACGGGTCGACCGCGGCGACACGATCGCCTATTCGTTCCTGGTCACCAACACCGGCGCCCAGACCATCACCGGTGTGGTGATCAACGACGCCAAGATCACCGGTGCGACCTGCCCGGCCACCACCCTCGCCCCCGGCGCGGACCACGACCTGCACCGCCACCTACACGATCAGCCAGGCCGACGTGGATGCCGGCGCGGTCAACAACACCGCGACCGCCGGGGGCAAGAACCCGGCCGGCGGCACGATCACCTCGAACAGCTCCGCGACCGCCACCCCGACGTCGACCGCCTCGACGCTGACCCTGGCCAAGACCGCCGGCACTCCGGTCGATGTGAACGGCAACGGCCGGGTCGACCGCGGCGACACCATTGCCTACAGCTTTGCGGTCACCAACACCGGCGCCCAGACGATCACCTCCGTGGTGATCAACGACGCCAAGATCGCCGGCGCCAGCTGCCCGACGACCACCCTCGCCCCAGGCGGGACCACCACCTGCACCGCCACGTACACGATCACCCAGGCCGACGTCGACGCCGGCACCGTCAACAACACCGCCACCGCCAGCGGTAAGAATCCGGCCGGCACCACGATCACCTCCGCGAGTTCGTCGACCAGCACGACGACGTCGACCACGGCCACCCTGAGCCTGACCAAGTCGGCCGGGACGCCGACCGACGTCAACAACAACGGCCGGGTCGACAAGGGCGACACCATTGCCTACTCCTTCGCCGTCACCAACACCGGCGCGCAGACGATCACCGCCGTCGCCGTGTCCGACGGCAAGATCGGTGCGGTGTCCTGCCCGGCCACGACCCTGGCTCCGGGGTCGTCCACGACCTGCACCGCGACCTACACGATCACCCAGGCCGACGTCGACGCCGGAGCGGTCAACAACACCGCCACTGCGACCGGCAAAAATCCGGCCAACGCGACGATCACCTCCAACTCGTCCGCGACCTCGAGCCCGACCTCGACCACCTCGACGCTGACCCTGACCAAGACCGCCGCCACGCCGGTCGACGTCAACGGCAACGGCCGGGTCGACCGCGGCGACACGATCGGCTACTCCTTCGCCGTCACCAACACCGGGGCCCAGACGATCAGCGCCGTGGTGATCAACGACGCCAAGATCACCGGCGCCAACTGCCCCACGACCACCCTGGCCCCAGGCGCGAGCACCACCTGCACCGCGACCTACACGATCACCCAGGCCGATGTCGATGCCGGCACGGTGAACAACACCGCCACTGCGGCCGGCAAGAACCCGGCCGGCGGCACCGTGACCTCGGCCAGTTCCTCGACCAGCACCCCGACCTCGACCACCTCGACGCTGAGCCTGACCAAGACCGCCGGCACCCCGGTCGACGTCAACACCAACGGCCGGATCGACAAGGGCGACACCATCGCCTATTCCTTCGCCGTCACCAACACCGGCGCCCAGACCATCACCGGCGTGGTGATCAACGACGCCAAGATCACCGGCGCGACCTGTCCGGCCACCACGTTGGCCCCGGGCGCCACCACCACCTGCACCGCGACCTACACGATCACCCAGGCCGACGTCGACACCGGTGCCGTCAACAACACGGCGACCGCAGCCGGTAAGAACCCGGCCGGCACCACGGTCACGTCCAACAGTTCCTCCACCGCGACCACGACCTCGAGCACGGCCACGCTGAGCCTGACCAAGACCGCGGGCACCCCGGTCGACGTCAACAACAACGGCCGGGTCGACCGCGGCGACACCATCGCCTACTCCTTCGCCGTCACCAACACCGGCGCCCAGACCATCACCGCCGTGGTGATCAACGACGCCAAGATCAGTGGCGCCAGCTGCCCGACCACCACCCTGGCCCCGGGCGCCAACACCACCTGCACCGCGACCTACACGATCACCCAGGCCGATGTCGACTCCGGGACGGTGAACAACACCGCCACCGCGGCCGGTAAGAACCCCGCTGGCACCACCGTCACCTCGGCCGGTTCATCCACCTCGACGCCAACCTCCACGGTCGCCACCCTCAGCCTGACCAAGACCGCGGCCACGCCGACCGACGTCAACAACAACGGCCGGGTCGACCGCGGCGACACCATCGCCTACTCCTTCGCCGTCACCAACACGGGCGCCCAGACGATCAGCGCCGTGGTGATCAACGACGCCAAGATCACCGGTGCCAACTGCCCGACCACCACGTTGGCCCCGGGCGCCACCACCACGTGCACGGCGACCTACACGATCAGCCAGGCCGACGTCGACACCGGCGCGGTCAACAACACGGCCAACGCCACCGGCAAGAACCCGGCCGGCACCACCGTCACCTCGAACAACTCCTCCACGGCGACGCCGACCTCCAACACGGCCACGCTGAGCCTGACCAAGACCGCCGGCGCCCCGGTCGACGTGAACACCAACGGCCGGGTCGATCGCGGCGACACCATCGCCTACAGCTTCGTCGTGACCAACACCGGATCGCTGACCTTGGCCACGATCGCGGTGACCGATGCGAAGGCGGGCACCGTGTCCTGCCCGGCAACCACCCTCGCGCCCGGCGCGACCACCACCTGCACCGCGACCTACACGATCACCCAGGCCGACGTCGACAACGGCACCGTCAACAACACCGCCACCGCAGCCGGCAAGAACCCCGCCGGCGCCACCATCACCTCGAACAGTTCCTCCACCGCTACGCCGACCTCGACCACGGCCACGTTGAGTCTGACCAAGTCGGCCGGGACGCCGACCGACGTCAACAACAACGGCCGGGTCGACCGCGGCGACACCATCGCCTACTCCTTCGCCGTCACCAACACCGGCGCCCAGACGATCACCGGTGTGGTGATCAACGACGCCAAGATCACCGGCGCGACCTGCCCGACCACCACCCTGGCCCCCGGCGCCACCACCACCTGCACCGCGACCTACACGATCACCCAGGCCGACGTCGACACCGGTGCGATCAACAACACCGCCACCGCCACCGGCAAGAACCCCGGCGGCACGACCATCACGTCGAACAGCTCATCCACCGCCACGCCGACCTCGACCGCCTCGACGCTGACGCTCGCCAAGACCGCCGGCACGCCGGTCGACGTCAACAGCAACGGCCGGGTCGACAGGGGCGACACCATCGCCTACTCGTTCCTGGTCACCAACACCGGCGCCCAGACCATCAGCACGATCGCGGTGACCGACGCCAAGGTCGGCACGGTGTCCTGCCCGGCGACCACCTTGGCCGGCGGGGCGGCCACCACCTGCACGGCCAACTACACGATCACCCAGGCCGACGTCGACGCCGGAGCAGTCAACAACACCGCCACCGCAGCCGGCAAGAACCCCGCCGGCACCACCATCACCTCCAACACCTCATCCACGGCCACCCCGACCTCGACCATCGCCACCCTCAGCCTGGCCAAGACCGCCGGGACCCCCACCGACGTCAACAACAACGGCCGCGTCGACGTCGGGGACAAGATCACCTACAGCTTCGCCGTCACCAACACCGGCGCCCGCACCGTCACCGGTCTGGTGATCAACGACGCCAAGATCGCCAACGTGTCCTGCCCGGCCACGACCCTCGCCCCGGGCGCGACCACCACCTGTACGGCCTCTTACACCATCACCCAGGCCGACGTCGACAACGGAAGCGTCAACAACACGGCAACCGCGGCCGGCAAGAACCCCGCCGGCGCCACCGTCACCTCCAACGGCTCATCCACCGCCACCCCGACCTCGACCACCGCGACCCTGACGCTGACCAAGACGGCCGGTACTCCGAGCGACGTCAACGGCAACGGCCGGGTCGACCGCGGCGACACCATCGCCTATTCGTTCCTGGTCACCAACACCGGCGCCCAGACCATCACCGGTGTGGTGATCAACGACGCCAAGATCAGCGGCGCCAGCTGCCCCACGGCCACCCTTGCCCCGGGCGCGGCCACCACCTGCACCGCCACGTACACGATCACCCAGGCCGACGTGGACGCCGGGGCCGTCAACAACACGGCCACCGCGGCCGGCAAGAACCCGGCCGGCACCACGATCACCTCGAACAGTTCCTCCACCGCGACCACCACCTCGACCACGGCCACGCTGAGTCTGAGCCAAGACTGCCGGCACGCCGACCGACGTCAACAACAACGGCCGGGTCGACCGCGGCGACACCATCGCCTACTCGTTCCTGGTCACCAACACCGGCGCCCAGACCATCACCGGCGTGGTGATCAACGACGCCAAGATCACCGGCGCGACCTGTCCGGCCACCACGTTGGCCCCGGGCGCGGCCACCACCTGCACCGCCACCTACACGATCACCCAGGCCGACGTGGACAACGGCGCGATCAACAACACCGCCACCGCCGCCGGCAAGAACCCGGCCGGGACGACGATCACCTCCAACACGTCCTCCACCTCGACCCCGACCTCGACGGCGGCGACCCTGACGTTGACCAAGAGCGCTGCGACCCCGACCGACGTCAACAACAACAGCCGGGTCGACGCCGGCGACACCATCGCCTACTCGTTCCTGGTCACCAACACCGGCGCGCAGACGATCACCGCCGTGGTGATCAACGACGCCAAGATCACCGGCGCGACCTGCCCGGCCACCACCCTGGCTCCCGGGTGCCAGCACCACCTGCACCGCGACCTACACGATCACCCAGGCCGACGTCGACAACGGCGCGGTCAACAACACCGCCAACGCCACCGGCAAGAACCCGGCCGGCACGACCATCACCTCCAACAACTCCTCCACCTCGACCCCGACCTCGACCACGGCAACCCTGCTGCTGGCCAAGTCGGCGGGGACACCGACCGATGTCAACGCCAACGGGCGCGTCGACCGGGGCGACACCATCGCCTACAGCTTCGTCCTCACCAATACGGGTTCGGTCACGCTGACCGGGGTGACCGTCACCGACGCCAAGGTCGGCACGGTCTCCTGCCCGACCACGACGCTGCTGAGTCAACGGGTCGACCACCTGCACCGCGACCTACACCCTCACCCAGGCCGACGTCGATGCAGGTGCGGTGAACAACACGGCCAGCGCCAGCGGCCGCGGAGCCGCTCGGGGCGACCGTCACCTCGAACAACTCATCGACGTCGACCGCCACCTCGACGATCGCCACCCTGAGCATGACCAAGTCGGCCGGCACCCCGACCGACGTCAACGCCAACGGTCGGGTCGATCGTGGCGACACCATCGCCTATTCCTTTGTGGTCACGAATACCGGCGCGGTCACCCTCACCCTGGTCGGGGTCACCGACGCCAAGGTCGGCGCGATCACCTGCCCGAGCACGACCTTGGCGCCGGGCGCGGCCACCACCTGCACCGCCGGCTACACGATCACCCAGGCCGACGTCGACAGTGGCGCCGTCAACAACAGCGCGACCGCGACCGGTAGGAACCCGTCCGGGACGACGATCACTTCGAACAACTCCTCCACCTCGAGCTCGACCTCGGCGACGGCCACGCTCAGCCTGAGCAAGACCGCCGGCACGCCGACCGACGTCAACACCAACGGCCGCATCGACCGCGGCGACACCATTGCCTACAGCTTCCTGGTCACCAACACCGGCGCCCAGACCATCACCGGTGTGGTCATCAACGACGCCAAGATCACCGGCGCCAGCTGCCCGACCACCACGTTGGCCCCGGGCGCCACCACCACCTGCACCGCCACGTACACGATCACCCAGGCCGACGTCGACGCCGGCACCGTCAACAACACTGCCACCGCCAGCGGTAAGAACCCGGCCGGCGGAACCGTCACGTCGGCCAGTTCGTCGACCGCCACGCCGACCTCGACCATCGCCACGCTCAGCCTGACGAAATCAGCCGGCACGCCGACCGATGTCAACAACAACGGACGGGTCGACCGCGGCGACACCATCGCCTACAGCTTCCTGTCACCAACACCGGCGCGCAGACGATCACCGCCGTGGTGATCAACGACGCCAAGATCACCGGCGCCAGCTGCCCGACCACCACCCTCGCCCCCGGCGCCACCATCACTTGCACCGCGACCTACACGATCAGCCAGGCCGATGTCGACAACGGCGCCATCAACAACACCGCCGCCGCAGCCGGTAAGAACCCGGCCGGAGCGACGATCACCTCCAACAGTTCCTCCACCGCCACCCCGACCTCGACCACCGCCACGCTGAGTCTGACCAAGACCGCGGCGACCCCCGTCGACGTCAACGGCAACGGCCGGGTCGACCGCGGTGACACCATCGCCTACAGCTTCCTGGTCACCAACACCGGTGCCCAGACGATCACCACGGTCGCGATCAACGACGCCAAGATCACCGGCGCCACCTGCCCGACCACCACCCTCGGCCCCGGGCGCGGCCACCACCTGCACGGCCGCCTACACGATCACCCAGGCCGACGTCGACACCGGTGCGATCAACAACACCGCCACCGCCACCGGCAAGAACCCCGGCGGCACCACCGTCACCTCCAACAGCTCCTCCACCGCCACCCCGACCTCGACCACCGCCACCCTGAGCCTGACCAAGACCGCCGGCACCCCGGTCGACGTGAACACCAACGGCCGGGTCGACCGCGGCGACACCATCGCCTACAGCTTCGCCGTCACCAACACCGGCGCCCAGACGATCAGCGCCGTGATGATCAACGACGCCAAGATCAGCGGCGCCAACTGCCCGACCACGACTCTCGCGCCCGGAGCAGCCACCACCTGCACCGTGACGTACACGATCAGCCAGGCCGACGTCGACACCGGCAGCGTGAACAACACCGCCAGCGCCACTGCGAAGAATCCGGCCGGAGTGTCGATCACCTCCAACAGCTCCTCCACCACCACCCCGACCTCGACCATCGCCACGCTCAGCCTCACCAAGACCGCAGGCACCCCCGTCGACGTCAACGGCAACGGCCGGGTCGACGCCGGCGACAGGATCAGCTATTCGTTTGCGGTCACCAATACCGGCGCCCAGACCATCACCGCCGTCGCGGTCAGCGACGCCAAGGTCGGCAGCCCGAGCTGCCCGGCCGGGTCGCTGGCCCCGGCTGCAACAACAACGTGTACTGCGGTCTACACGGTCACCCAGGCCGATGTCGACGCCGGTGCGATCAACAACACCGCGACCGCCAACGGCAAGAACCCGACCGGCGGCACCATCACCTCGAACATGTCCTCGACGTCGACGGCGGCGAGCGCGACGGCCACGCTGACCCTGACCAAGACGGCCGGCACCCCGGTCGACGTCAACGGCAACGGCCGGGTCGACCGCGGCGACACCATCGCCTATTCGTTCCTGGTCACCAACACCGGCGCCCAGACCATCACCGGCGTGCTGATCAACGACGCCAAGATCAGCGGCGCCAGCTGCCCGGCCACCACCCTCGCCCCCGGCGCCACCACCACCTGCACCGCGACCTACCCGATCACCCAGGCCGACGTCGACGCCGGATCGGTCAACAACACCGCCACCGCCACCGGCAAGAGTCCGGCCGGCACGACGATCACGTCGAACAGTTCATCCACCGCCACGCCGACCTCGACCATCGCGACGCTGGCCCTGGCCAAGACCGCCGCCGCTCCGGTGGACGTGAACAGCAACGGCCGGGTCGACCGCGGCGACACCATCGCCTACAGCTTCGCCGTCACCAACACCGGCGCCCAGACCATCACCGGTCTGGTGATCAACGACGCCAAGATCACCGGCGCGACCTGCCCGGCCACCACATTGGCCCCCGGCGCCACCACCACCTGCACCGCCACCTACACGATCACCCAGGCCGACGTCGACAACGGAAGCGTCAACAACACCGCGACCGCCGCCGCAAAGAACCCGGCCGGCACGGCGATCACCTCCAACAGCTCCGCTACGGCCACCCCGACCTCGACCACCGCCACGCTCAGCTTGACCAAGACCGCCGCCACCCCGGTCGACGTCAACGCCAACGCCCGGGTCGACGTCGGCGACACCATCGCCTACAGCTTCCGGGTCACCAACACCGGCGCGCAGACCGTCACCGGGGTGGTGATCAATGACGCCAAGATCGGCACTGTGTCCTGCCCGGCGACCACCCTGGCCCCCGGTGCCGTCACCACCTGCACCGCGACCTACCCGATCAGCCAGGCCGACGTCGACGCCGGAGCGGTCAACAACACCGCGACAGCGACCGGCAAGAACCCGGCCGGGACGACTGTTACCTCGAACAGTTCGTCCACGGCCACAACCACCTCCACCACGTCGACGCTCGCGCTGACCAAAACCGCGGCCACGCCGACCGACGTCAATACCAACGGCCGGGTCGACCAGGGCGACACCGTCGCCTATACCTTCCGGGTCACCAACACGGGTGTTCAGACCATCACCAATGTGGTGATCAACGACGCCAAGATCAGCGGCGCCAACTGCCCGACCACCACCCTGGCCCCGGGCGCGACCACCACCTGCACGGCGACCTACCCGATCACCCAGGCCGACGTCGACACAGGAAGCGTCAACAACACCGCCAACGCCACCGGAACCAACCCGGCCGGCACCACGGTCACGTCGAACAACTCCTCCACCTCGACCGCCACCTCGACCGCCGCCACCCTGAGCCTGACCAAGACCGCGGCCACCCCGGTCGACGTCAACAGCAACCGTCGGGTCGACCGCGGCGATACCGTCGCCTACAGCTTCCGGGTCACCAACACCGGCGCCCAGACGATCACCGCCGTGGTGATCAACGACGCCAAGATCACCGGCGCCAGCTGCCCGACCACCACGTTGGCCCCGGGCGCCACCACCACCTGCACTGCCACCTACACGATCAGCCAGGCCGACGTGGACAACGGCGCGATCAACAACACGGCGACCGCAGCCGGCAAGAACCCGACCGGCACCACCATCACGTCCAACAGCTCCTCTACCGCGACCGCGACCTCGACCACCGCCTCGCTGAGTCTGACCAAGACCGCCGGCACCCCGGTCGATGTCAACAACAACGGCCGGGTCGACCGCGGCGACACCATCGCCTATTCGTTCCTGGTCACCAACACCGGCGCCCAGACCATCACCGCCGTGCTGGTCAACGACGCCAAGATCACCGGCGCCAGCTGCCCGACCACCACCCTGGCCCCCGGAGCGGCCACGACCTGCACGGCGACCTACACGATCAGCCAAGCCGACGTCGACAACGGCGCGATCAACAACACCGCCAGCAGTAGCGGCAAGAACCCGGCCGGCGCCACCGTCAGCTCGAACAACTCCTCCACCGCCACCCCGACCTCGACCACCGCCACCCTGAGCCTGACCAAGACCGCCGGCACCCCGGTCGACGTCAACAGCAACCGTCGGATCGACCGCGGCGACACCATCGCCTACAGCTTCACCGTCACCAACACCGGCGCCCAGACCATCACCGGTGTGGTGATCAACGACGCCAAGATCAGTGGCGCCAACTGCCCGACCACCACCCTGGCCCCCGGCGCCACCACCACCTGCACCGCCACGTACACCATCACCCAGAGCGACGTCGACAACGGGAGTGTGAACAACACAGCGACGGCAGCCGGCACCAACCCGGCCGGCACCGCCGTCACGTCGAACACGTCGTCGACCACGAGCCCGACCTCGACCGTGGCCACCCTCACCCTGAGCAAAACCGCAGGCACCCCGACCGACGTCAACGGAAACGGACTCACCGACGCCGGCGACACCATCGCCTACCGGTTCGCGATCACGAACTCGGGCGCCGTGACGATCACCGGGGTCGGCGTCGTCGATCCCAAGATCGGTGCCGCCGGCTGCCCGACCAGCACCCTGGCGCCGGAGGCGGGCACCGTCTGCACCGGCACCTACACGATCACCCAGGCGGACGTCGACAGCGGCGCGGTGACCAACACAGCGACCGCGGTCGGGACCGACCCGGGCGGCAACGGCGTCACCTCGAACACCTCAGCCACCGCGACCCAGACCACCGGCACCACCGGGCTCACCCTGGTCAAGTCAGCCGACGCCCCGGTGGACACCGACCGGGACCGTCAGGTCGACGCCGGCGACACCATCGCCTACAGCTTCCGGCTGACCAACACGGGATCGGTGACCCTCACCGGGCTCGGGGTGATCGACGTCAAGGCCGGCAGCGTCACCTGCTCGGTCACGAGCCTGGCACCGAACGCGTCCACCACCTGCACGGCGGCCAGCGCCTACGCCATCACCCAGGCCGACGTGGACAGCGGCGCGGTGACCAACTCGGCCACCGCCACCGGAAGCAGCCCGGCCGGGGCCACCGTCACCTCCAACCGGTCCTCGACCTCCACGCCGACCGGGACCGCCGCCAGTCTGAGCCTGACCAAGACCGCCGGCACCCCGACCGACACCAACCGCAACGGTCAGGTCGACGCCGGCGACACCATCGCCTACCGCTTCCTGGTCACCAACACGGGCACGGTCACGCTGACCACGGTCGCGGTGGCCGACGGCAAGGTCGGCTCGATCAGTTGCCCGGCCACCACCCTCGCTCCGGACGCCAGCACCACCTGCCAGACCACGACGCCGTACCGGATCACCCAGGCCGACGTCGACGCCGGCAGCGTCGCGAACACGGCCACCGCCTCCGGCCGCAGCCCGGGCGGCGACCCGGTGACGTCGAACCCCTCCTCCACCGCCACGCCGACCTCTACCGCCAACACCCTCGTGCTGACCAAGACCGCGGGAACCCCGACCGACGTCAACGCCAACGGGCTCATCGACGCGGGCGACACGATCGGCTATTCATTCCAGCTGACGAACACCGGTTCACTCACCCTGCGGCAGCTCGCGGTCAACGATCCGAAGACCGGTCCGGTGGTCTGCCCGGTGACCACCCTGGCCCCGGCGGCGTCGACCAGCTGCAGCTCGACCTACACGATCACCCAGGCCGACGTCGACGCCGGCCGGGTCGACAACACCGCGACGGCCGGCGCGACCGATCCGTTCGGCACCGCGGTCAGCTCCAACAGCTCCTCGACCCGGACCGTGATCTCGGCGGTGTCGACCGTGACCCTGATCAAGTCCGCCGACACGCCGATCGACCAGAACGGCAACGGCCGGACGGACGCGGACGACACGATCGCGTACACCTTCACCGTGACCAACACCGGCACTGCGACGATCACCGGGATCTCGATCCAGGACGCCAAGGTCGGCGCCACGACCTGCGTGGTCAACCGACTGGCCCCGGGTGCGAGCACCACCTGCACCACCGATCAGCCCTACCCGATCAGCCAGGCCGACGTCGACGCGGGCGCGGTGACCAACACCGCCTCGGCGACCGGACAGGACCTGTCGGGGGCCACCGTCCGCTCCAACACCGCCTCGACCTCCACCCCGACCAGCACGACGAACGCGCTGGCCCTGGTCAAGACGGCCGGCACCCCGACCGACGTCAACGGCAACGGTCGCCTCGACGCCGGCGACACCATCGGCTACCGCTTCGCCGTCACCAACACGGGGTCCCAGACCATCACGGCACTGGTGATCAACGATCCCAAGATCGCCGCCGCGTCGGCTACGGCCTGCCCGGCGACCCGGCTGGCTCCGGGTGAGGCCACCACCTGCACCGCGACCTACACCGTCACCCAGGCCGACGTCGACGCCGGCAACGTCGCCAACACCGCCACCGCCACCGGGCTGAACCCGGCCGGCGCCAGTGTGACGTCGAACAACTCCTCCACCTCGACCAGCACCTCGACCGCCGCATCGCTGGCCCTGCGCAAGTCGGCCGGCACGCCGACCGACGTGAACGGTGACGGCCGGACGAGCGCCGGCGACACCGTCGCCTACACCTTCAGGCTGACCAACACCGGTGTGGTGACCCTGGACTCACTGGCTGTCGCCGACACCAAGACGGGCACGGTCAGCTGTCCCTCCGGCCCGCTCGCTCCCAATGCGGTGCTCAACTGCGCGGCGACCTACACGATCACCCAGGCCGACGTCGACGCCGGCACGGTCAACAACACCGCCAGCGCAACCGGCCGCAGCCCGGCAGGCGTCACGGTCCGGTCGGCCAACTCCTCGACCGCCACCCCGACGTCGTCGGTGTCCTCGCTCCGGTTGGTCAAATCAGCGGGAACCCCGACCGACGTGAACACGAACGGTCGGATCGACGCCGGCGACACCATCGGCTATTCCTTCGCCGTCACCAACACCGGCGACCAGACGATCACCGGCGTCGTCGTCAACGACCCGAAGATCACCGGCGCCGCCTGCCCGACCACCACCCTCGCGCCCGGGGCATCGACCACCTGCACGGTGACCTACACGATCAGCCAGACCGACGTCGACAGTGGTGCGGTACGGAACACCGCCACCGCCAGCGGCGCAAACCCGGCCGGCGGCGTCGTCACCTCGAACAGTTCCTCGACCAGCACGGCGACGTCGACCACGGCGGCCCTGCGGTTGGCCAAGACCGCCGGCACCCCGGTCGACGTCAACACCGACGGCCGAACCGACGCCGGCGACACCATCGGCTACCGGTTCGCGGTGACCAACACCGGGTCGGTCTCGATCAACGGCGTCACCGTCGCCGACCCGAAGGCCGGTCCGGTGACCTGCCCGGGCGTGACCCTGGCCCCGAACGAATCGACCGTCTGCACGGCGACCTACACGATCAGCCAGGCCGACGTCGACGCCGGAAGTGTGAACAACACCGCCACCGCAGCCGGTAAGAACCCCGCCGGGACGACGATCACCTCCAACACGTCCTCCACCTCCACCCCGACCTCGACGGCGGCGACCCTGACGTTGATCAAGCGAGCGGCGACACCGGCCGACGTCAACACCAACGGCCGCGTCGACGCCGGCGACACCATCACCTACAGCTTCGCCGTCACCAACACCGGCGCCCAGACCATCACCGGCCTCAAGATCAACGACCCCAAGTTCGACGGCGCACTGATCACCAACGCCAACTGCCCCGCCACCACCCTCGCCCCCGGCGCGACCACCACCTGCACCGGCACCTACACCATCACCCAGAACGACGTCGACACCGGCAGCGTCAACAACACCGCCACCGCCTCCGGCAAGAACCCGGCCGGCGACGACGATCACCTCCAACGGCTCCTCCACCAGCACCGCCACCTCGACCACCGCCACCCTGAACCTGACCAAGACCGCCGCCACCCCGATCGACGTCAACACCAACGGACGCATCGACCGCGGCGACACCATCGCCTACTCGTTCCTGGTCACCAACACCGGCGCCCAGACCATCACCGGCGTGATCATCAACGACGCCAAGATCACCAGCGCGACCTGCCCGACCACCACCCTCGCCCCCGGCGCGACCACCACCTGCACCGCCACCTACACGATCAGCCAGAACGACGTCGACACCGGCAGCCGTCAACAACACCGCCACCGCAGCCGGCAAGAACCCCGCCGGCGCCACCATCACCTCCAACAGCTCATCGACGTCGACCAGCACCTCGACCACGGCGACGCTGAGCCTGACCAAGACCGCGGCGACCCCCGTCGACGTCAACACCAACGGCCGGGTCGACCGCGGCGACACCATCGCCTACTCGTTCCTGGTCACCAACACCGGCGCCCAGACGATCACCGGCGTGGTGATCAACGACGCCAAGATCACCGGCGCCAGCTGCCCGACCACCACCCTCGCCCCCGGCGCCACCACTACCTGCACCGCGACGTACACGATCAGCCAGGCCGACGTCGACACCGGAAGTGTGAACAACACCGCCACCGCAGCCGGCAAGAACCCGGCCGGGACGACGATCACCTCCAACACCTCCTCGACCGTCCACCCCGACCTCGACGGCGGCGACCCTGACGTTGACCAAGCGAGCGGCGACACCGGCCGACGTCAACACCAACGGCCGCGTCGACGCCGGCGACACCATCACCTACAGCTTCGCCGTCACCAACACCGGCGCCCAGACCATCACCGGCCTCAAGATCAACGACCCCAAGTTCGACGGCGCACTGATCACCAACGCCAACTGCCCCGCCACCACCCTCACCCCCGGCGCGACCACCACCTGCACCGGCACCTACACCATCACCCAGAACGACGTCGACACCGGCAGCGTCAACAACACCGCCACCGCCTCCGGCAGAAACCCGGCCGGCACGACGATCACCTCCAACGGCTCCTCCACCAGCACCGCCACCTCGACCACCGCCACCCTGAACCTGACCAAGACCGCCGCCACCCCCACCGACGTCAACACCAACGGACGGGTCGACCGCGGCGACACCATCGCCTACTCGTTCCTGGTCACCAACACCGGCGCCCAGACCATCACCGACCTGATCATCAACGACGCCAAGATCACCAGCGCCGACCTGCCCGACCACCACCCTCGCCCCCGGCGCCACCACCACCTGCACCGCCACCTACACGATCAGCCAGAACGACGTCGACACCGGCGCCGTCACCAACACCGCCACCGCAGCCGGCAAGAACCCCGCCGGCGCCACCATCACCTCCAACACCTCCGCCACCGCCACGCCGACCACCCGAACCGCGACCCTGGCTCTGACCAAGACCGCAGGCACCCCCACCGACGTCAACGGCAACGGCCTCACCGACGCCGGCGACACCATCGCCTACAGCTTCCGGGTCACCAACACCGGCACGGTGAGCCTGACCGGAATCGCCGTCGACGACCCGTTGATCGCGGCGGTCAGCTGCCCGACGACCACGCTGGCCCCGGGTGCCGTCACCACCTGCACCGCGACCTACACCATCGCCCAGGCCGACGTCGACAACGGCGCGGTCGCCAACACCGCCACGGCGACGGGACGCGACCCGCAGAACGCCGGGGTGCGATCCAATGCCTCCTCCACCCGGACTGCGACCGCCGAGCGCGGCCACCCTGACCCTGGTCAAGACCGCGACCGGCCCGGCCGACACCAACCGCAGCGGACGAACCGACGCGGGCGACCAGATCAGCTACAGCTTCGCCATCACCAACACCGGCTCGGTCACCCTGAACTCGGTCCGGGTCAGTGACAACCGGGTCGGTGCCGTCTCGTGCCCGGTGACGACGTTGGCTCCCGGCGCGAGCACCACCTGCACCGCGACCTACACCCTGACCCAGGCCGATGTCGACGCCGGCACCGTGACCAACACCGCCACGGCGACCGCCACCTCGCCGGGCGGCACCGCCGTCTCCGGCACCGCCACCGTCACCACCGCTACGGCCGGGGTGACCGACAGCCGCTTCACCAAGCAGGCCGGCACGCCGGTGGATCGCAACAACGACGGCCGGGTCGACGCCGGCGACACCATCGCCTACACCTTCACCCTGACCAACACCGGAACCCGCACCCTGCGCAACGTCACCGTGGTCGATCCGCGGCTGAGTGATCCGGCCGGCTGCGATGCGACCACTCTGGCGCCGGGGTCGGTGGCCCGGTGCACCGCGACCTACACCCTCACCCAGACCGACGTCGACGCCGGCATCGTGACCAACACCGCCCACGCCAGCGCCACCGCACCCGACCAGAGCGTGGTCAACTCACCGACGGCCAGCACGGCGACCAACACCTCGACCACTGCCGCCCTGTCGTTGCTCAAGCGGGCCGGCACCCCGGCCGACGTGAACGGCAACGGCCGGGTCGACGCCGGCGACACCATCGCCTACACCTTCACCCTGACCAACACCGGCGACCGGACCCTGAGTCGGCCCGCCGTGAACGACCCGACCACCGGCACCGTGAGCTGCCCCGGCGCTTCACTGGCCCCCGGCGATCAGTCGACCTGCACCGCGAGCTACCAGATCACCCAGACCGACGTCGACAACGGCGCCGTGGTCAACACGGCCACGGCGAGCGCGACCGATCCGGCCGGCCTGGCGGTCGCCTCCGGGCCGTCCTCGACCCGGACCCCGACCTCGACCACGGCCGCGCTGACCCTGCTCAAGCAGGCCCGGACCCCGGTCGACGTCAACGGCAACGGCCGGGTCGACGCCGGCGACACCATCGCCTACACCTTCACCCTGACCAACGCCGGCTCGGTGACCATCACCCAGCTGCGGGTCGACGACCCGAAGGTGGGCACGGTCAGTTGCCCCGGCACGCAGTTGGTCCCGGGGGCGAACACGGTCTGCACCGCCGAGCGCCGCGATCAGCCAGGCCGACGTCGACGCCGGCCGGGTGACCAACACGGCCACCGCCTCCGGTCGCACTCCGGCCGGCCAGTCGGTCGCCGCGGCTGCCTCCTCGACGTCCACCCCGACCAGTACCGTGACCGGGTTGAGCCTGGACAAGCAGGCCGGGGCGATCGCCGACGTGAACGGCAACCGGCGCACCGACGCCGGCGACACCGTCGCCTACACCTTCACCCTGATCAACACCGGTGACCGGACGCTCACCGCGGTCGCCGTCGCCGACGCCGCGGTCGGGACGGTGACCTGCCCGGCGACGACCCTGGCCCCCGGCGACTCGACCGTCTGCACCGGTCGGCACACCATCACCCAGGCCGAGGTGAACGCCGGATCGGTGGACAACACCGCCACCGCGACCGGCACCGGACCGGACGGCGGCACCGCGACCTCGGCTCCGGACAGCACCTCGACCCGGACCAGCACGAGCACCGGCCTGAGCCTGGACAAGCGGGCCCTGACCCCGACCGACGTCAACGGCAACGGCCGGACCGACGCCGGCGACACCATCGGCTACACCTTCACCCTGACCAACACCGGTGACCGGACGCTCACCGCGGTCGCCGTCGATGACCCGCTGACCGGTCCGGTCCGGTGCCCGGCGACCACACTGTCGCCCGCGGCCCAGGTCGTCTGCACCGCCACCTACACCGTCGTCCAGGCCGACGTCGACGCCGGCCGGGTCACCAACCTCGCCACCGCCCGGGCGCTCGCCCCGGACGGGTCGGCGGTCAGCTCGGCGCCGGCCGGCACCAGCACACCCACCTCGACCCGGTCCCAGCTCGGCCTGACCAAGACCGCGGCCGATCCGGTCGACGCCAACGGCAACGGCCGGGTCGACGCCGGCGACACCGTCGCCTACACCCTGGTCGTGACCAACTCCGGCGACCAGACGCTGACCGGGGTCCGGATCTCGGATCCGCTGCTCGCCGACCCGTGCCCCGCGGTCGCCTCGCTCGCGCCGGGAGCCAGCTCGACCTGTCGGGCCACGTACCGCCTCCGCCAGGCCGATCTGGACGCGGGCCGGGTGGTGAACCGGGCCGACGCCACCGGCACCGATCCGGCCGGTGCCACGGTCTCGGCCCCGACGGCGACCACGACCACCCCGCTCGTCGGCCGGGACTCGATCACCCTGACCAAGAGCGCGGCCGCGCCGACCGACGCCAACGGCAACGGCCGGGTCGACGCCGGTGACACCATCGCCTACACCCTGGTCGTCACCGACACCGGGAACCGCAGCGTGAGCGGGGTCAGCGTCACCGACGCCCGGTTGCCCCAGCTCAGTTGCTCGGGCAGCACCCTCACCCCGGGGGGCACGCTGACCTGCACCGGGCTCTACGCCATCACCCAGAACGACGTGGACGCCGGCAGCGTGACCAACACCGCCAACGCCGACGCGATCACCCCGGACGGCATCCGGATCAGCGCCGCCCCGGCCTCGACCAGCACCTCGACGAGCCGGAACGCCTCGTTGCGACTGACCAAGACCGCACTGGCCCCGACCGACGTCGACCGCGACGGCCGGGTCGACGCCGGCGACACCATCGGCTACACCTTCGCCGTCACCAACACCGGCTCGGTCAGCCTCAGCCTGCTGCGGGTCGACGACCAGCGGGTCGGTCCGGTCAGCTGCCCGGTCGCCCGGCTCGCCCCCGGCGCCGGAACCACCTGCACCGCGACCTACCGGATCACCCAGGCCGACGTCGACGCCGGCCGGGTCGACAACAACGCCACCGCCACCGCGAGCGATCCGGGCGGCGCCGGTGTCGTCTCGCCGGTCTCGAGCACCTCGACCGCGATGTCGAACGTGGATGCGCTGCTGCTCGACAAGCAGGCCGGCACCCCGACCGACACCGACGGCGACGGCCGGATCGACGCCGGCGACACCATCGACTACACCTTCGTCGTCACCAACACCGGCGCCCGGACCCTGACCGTCCTCACCGTCCAGGATCCGAAGACGGCGCCGGTGACCTGCCCGGCTCAGGCCGCGCGGTTGGCGCCGGGGGCGAGCACCACGTGTCGGGCGAGCTACTCGATCACTCAGTCCGACGTCGACGCCGGCACGGTCGACAACACCGCCATCGCAACCGCGACCAACCCGTTCGGCGTCAGTGTGCAGTCCCAGCCGGACAGCACCGCCACCCAGATCCAGGGCGATGAGATGGTGAGCCTGGTCAAGCAGGCCGGCACTCCGGTCGACGTGAACGGCAACGGCCGGGTCGACGCCGGCGACACCATCCCCTACACCTTCGTCCTCACCGACACCGGCACCACCACGCTGTCCGGGGCCCGGATCGACGACGCCCGGGTCCCGGCCGGGGTCGTCTGCCCGCCCGACACCCTCGATCCCGGCGAGTCGCTGACCTGCACCGGTTCGACCACGATCAGCCAGGACGACGTCGACCTCGGTCAGGTGCTGAACGAGGCGACCGGTTATGCGACCGGGCCGGACGGCACCGAGGTCGCCTCCGCGCCGGCCTCGACCACCACCCCCACCGACACGACCGCGACCATGACCCTGGACAAGCGGGCCGACGCACCGGTCGACCGCGACACCGACGGTCGGATCGCGGCCGGCGACACCATCGACTACTCCTTCGTCGTCACCAACACCGGAGCCCTGACCCTGCGCGGTCTGCTGATCGCCGACGACACCACCGGAGCGGTCAGCTGCCCGGTCACCACACTCGCGCCGGCCGAGACGACGACCTGCACGGTCCGCTACACGATCCGCCAGGCCGACGTCGACGCCGGTGCAGTGCAGAACCGGGCCCGCGCCGGAGCCAGCAACCCCGACGGGCAGCCGGTCAGCTCCGACGTGGACGCCACCTCGACCCCCACCACGGCGACCGCGACCCTGACGCTGGACAAGCAGGCGGCCGCCCCGGTCGACACCAACGGCAACGGCCGGACCGACGCCGGCGACACCATCGCCTACAGCTTCGTGCTGACCAACACCGGCGTCCAGACCCTGCACGCGGTCGCGGTCGACGACCCGTCCACCGCGGTCGACTGCCCGCTCGGCGACCTGTTGCCCGGAGACTCGCTGACCTGCACCGGCGCGGTCAGCATCAGCCAGGCCCAGGTCGATGCCGGCAGCGCCGACAACACCGCGACCGCCAGTGCCCTGGGCCCCGACGACGTCGCCGTCGGCTCGAACGCCGACAGCACCAGCACCCCGACCAGCCGGACCTCCGGCCTGCGCCTGGACAAGGTGGCCAAGGCGGCGAGCGACGTGGACGGCGACGGGCGAATCGAGGCCGGCGACACCATCGCCTACACCTTCGTGCTGACCAACGTCGGTGACCTGACCCTGACCGCACTCGCTGTGACCGACCCGACGACCGACCCGGTCAGCTGCCCGGTCACCGCACCGGCGTCCAGCCCGACGCTGGTCCCCGGGGCGAACCTGACCTGCACGGCGACGGTGACCATCACCCAGGCCCAGGTCGACGCCGGCAGTGTCGACAACACCGCGACCGCAGCGGGCACCACGCCGGCCGGGGACCGGATCGACTCGAACGCCGACAGCACCAGCACCCCGACCTCGACCGCGGCCTCCCTGCAGCTGCTCAAGAGCGTTCTCGCCACCACCGACGTGAACAACGATCAGCGCCTGGACGCCGGCGACACGGTCAGCTGGACGTTCGCGCTGACCAACACCGGTGCGGTCAGCCTCAGCCGACCGGGCGTCACCGATGCGCGGGCCGACGTGGACTGCCCGGCCGGGACCCTGGCCCCCGGAGCCCGGGTGGTCTGCACCGGGACCGGCACGATCAGCCAGGCCGACGTCGACGCGGGCAGTATCGACAACACCGCGACGGCCGACGCCGTCGACCCGCTGGGGACGAGCGTGACCTCGAACGCGTCCAGCACGACCACCCCGACCGACCGGACCGAGGCGCTGAGCCTGGACAAGCGGGCCGGCACCCCGGTCGACGTGAACGGCAACGGCCGGGTCGACGCCGGCGACACGATCGACTACACCTTCGTGCTGACCAACACGGGGGCACTGAGCCTGACCGACCCGGTCGTCGACGACCCGGCGCTCAGCCCGACCGGCGGGGTGGGCGGCGGAGTGGGCGGCGGGGTGAGCTGCCCGGTCACCGCTCTGGCCCCGGGGGCGAGCACCACCTGCACCGGCGGCTACACGATCACCCAGGCCGACGTGGACGCCGGCAGCGTCGACAACACCGCCACGGCCGCGGCCACCGGGCCGAACGGCGAGAGCGTGCAGGCCGCGGCCGACAGCACCCGGACGCCGACCGACCGGACCGCCGACTTCAGCTTCGACAAGCAGGCCGGCACCCCGGTCGACGTGAACGGCAACGGCCGGGTCGACGCCGGCGACCTGATCACCTACACGTTCACCGTGATCAACGTCGGCGCCCTCAGCCTGAGCCTGATCGGGGTCAGCGACGCCGTCCACCGGCCCGGTCGGTTGCGCCGCCACCACCCTCGCGCCCGGCGGTCAGACCACCTGCACCGCCACCCACACCATCACCCAGGCCGAGGTGGACGCCGGCAGCGTCGACAACACCGCGACCGGCAGCGCGCTGCCCGCCGGGTCGTCGACCACCATCCGGCACAGCGCCTCCACCAGCACGGCGACCAGCAGCGCCACCGGACTCGAACTGGACAAGCGGGCCGGCACCCCGCTGGACGCCAACAACGACCACCGGGTCGACGCCGGCGACACCATCGACTACACGTTCGAGGTCACCAACACCGGCGATCTGACCCTCACCGCTACGTCCGTCCAGGACGGCGTCGCCGGACCGGTGACCTGCCCGGCCGGCGCGCTCGTGCCCGGCGCCAGCGCCACCTGCACCGCCACCCTGACCGTCACCCAGGCCCAGACCGATGCCGGCAGCGTCGAGAACACCGCCACCGCGACGGCCCGGGCGGCCGACGACAGCCTGGTCACCTCGGCCCCGGACAGCACCAGCACCCCGACCTCGACCGACACCGTTCTGACCCTGGCCAAGCAGGCCGGCCGCCCGACCGACGTGAACGGCAACGGCCGGGTCGACGCCGGGGACACCATCGGCTACACCTTCACCCTGACCAACGCCGGGGCCACCACCCTGACCGGGCTCGCCGTCCTCGACCCCCGACTCGACGCAGCCGCAACGTGCCCGCGGACCACGCTGGCCCCGGGAGCCGCTCTGACCTGCAGCGGAACGCACACCATCACCCAGGCCGAGGTGGACGCGGGCCGGGTGGACAACACCGCCACCGCACAGGGCACCGATCCGTCCGGGGCCACGATCACCTCGGCCCCGGCCAGCACGACGACAACCACCGACACCACCGCGACCCTGACCATGGACAAGAGCGCCGCGCCGCCGGTCGACACGAACGGCGACGGCCGGATCGCCGCCGGCGACACCATCACCTACACCTTCACCCTGACCAACACCGGTGCGGTGACCCTGTCGCTGATCGACGTCGAGGACGTCCGGGTCGGTGCGGTGACCTGTACCACCCGCACCATCGCCCCCCGGGAGGCCGCGGTCTGTACGGCGACCCACCGGATCAGCCAGGCCGAGGTGGACGCGGGCAGTGTGGACAACGTGGCCTACGGGGTGGCGCGCACCCCGGGCGGCACCCGGATCACCTCACCCTCCGACCAGACCAGCGGGGGGATCGACCGGAGCGCATCACTCGGCCTGGACAAGCAGGCCGACGCACCGACCGACACCGACGGCGACGGCCGGATCGACGACGGAGACACGATCGGCTACCGCTTCGTGATCACCAACACCGGCACGGTCACGGTGGCCGCGGTGGCGGTGGACGATCCGAATCTGACCCAGGTCCTCTGCCCGGTCACCACGCTGGCCCCCGGGGCGAACACCGTCTGCACCGGCACCGGCACCATCACCCAGGCCCAGGTCGACGCGGGCGCCGTGGTCAACACCGCCACCGCGACCGGTACCGACCCGGACGGCGCCGGCGTCCGATCGGCCCCGGACAGCACCCGGACCCCGACCGACCAGAGTGCGAGCCTCGTCCTGGACAAGCAGGCGGGCACCCCGAACGACGTGAACGGCAACGGCCGGACCGACGTCGGCGACACCGTTCCCTACGTCTTCTCGATCACCAACACCGGCGCCCTCACCCTGGCCGAGGTGCGGGTGAGCGATCCGCGGATCTTCTCCGGCGTCAGCTGCCCGACCGGCGGACTGGCCCCCGGGGCCACGGTCTCCTGCACCGGCCTCGGCACGATCACCCAGGCCGACGTGGATGCCGGCAGTAGTGACAACACCGCGACCGCGGCCGCGAACCGACCGGACGGGACATCGGTCACCTCGGCGTCGGACTCGACCAGCACAGCCACCTCCACCCGGGCCGCGCTCGCCCTGGACAAGCAGGCATCCGGCCCGATCGACGCCAACGGCGACGGGCGCACCGACGCCGGCGACACGATCACCTACAGCTTCACCCTGACCAACGGTGGCGACCGCACGCTGCGCCAGGTAGCCATCGCCGACGCCCTGGCCGACCCCGACTGCCCGACGACGACCCTCGTCCCGGGTCAGCAGATCAGCTGCACCGCGACCTACACCCTGACCCAGGACGATCTGGACACCGGCGCGGTCGCCAACACCGCGACCGCCACCGCCGTGCTGCCCGACGGCTCACCGCTGGACTCGCCCACCGACAGCACCAGCACCCCGCTGGACCAGTCGTCGACGCTGAGCCTGACCAAGGCGGCCGCCGATCCGGTCGACGTCGACGGTGACGGCCGGGCCGACGCCGGCGACACCATCGCCTACACCCTCGTCGTGACCAACACGGGCACCCTGAGCCTGGACCAGATCGAGGTCGAGGATCCGGCGGCGGGTGCGGTGGCCTGTCCGGGCACCACCCTGGCCCCCGGTGCGTCGATCACCTGCACGGCCTCGATCACCATCAGCCAGGCCGACGTCGACCGCGGTTCGGTGCTGAACACGGCCGAGGCCGTGGCCCAGGACCGCGCCGGACGCCGGATCACCTCCGCGGCCGCCCAGGCCTCGACCCCGCTGGACCAGACGGCGACGCTGACCCTCGACAAGCAGGCCGGCGACCCGGTCGACGCGAACAACGCCGGCAGGCCGGACGGTCGGCTCGACGCCGGCGACACGATCGCCTACACCTTCGTGCTGACCAACACCGGAGCGGTCACCCTGACCGGTCTCACCGTGTCCGACCCCACCCTGCCGGCGGTCTCCTGCCCGACCGGACCGCTGGCCCCCGGAGCCAGCAGCACCTGTCGCGCCGGTTACGTGCTGACCCAGGCCGACCTGGACGCGGGCACTCACGACAACACCGCGACCGCCTCGGCCGGATCGCCGTCCGGCCTCGAGGTGAACTCCGGCCCGGACAGCACCAGCACCCCGCTGCCCGGCCGCGCCGCTCTGAGCCTGACCAAGCAGGCCGGGGCGCCGACCGACACGAACGCCGATCAGCGGATCGACGCCGGCGACACCATCGCCTACACCTTCACCCTGACCAACACCGGCACGGTGACCCTGACCGACCTCACGGTCCTCGACTCACGGCTGGCCGGCGCGCCCGACTGCCTCGCCCGGAGTCTGGCCCCCGGGGCCGGTACCGACTGCCGGGGTGACTACCGGATCAGCCAGGACGACGTCGACGCCGGCACGGTCGACAACTCCGCAACCGCCACCGGCCTGGATCCGTCCGGCACCACCGTGGACGCCGGGCCGGCCAGCACCTCGACCCCGCTGAGCCGGACGTCCTCGCTGACCGTGGACAAGCAGGCGAGCCCGCCGGTCGACGTGGACCGCGACGGACGGATCGACAGCGGCGACCGGATCGATTACACCTTCCTGGTCACCGACACCGGGGTCACCACGCTGACCGACGTCGCCGTGGTCGATCCGCTGGTCGGCGCGGTCGCCTGTCCGACCACCACACTGGCCCCGGGCACCGACATCACCTGCACCGCCTCGTACACCCTGACCCAGGCCGACGTCGACGCCGGCGGCGTGACCAACACCGCCACCGCGGCGGGCACCGGGCCGGACGGTCTCGGTGTCAGCGCAGCCGCCGACAGCACCAGCACACCCGCCAGTGCGGTGGCGGACCTGAGCGTGGACAAGCGGGCCGGCGTGCCCACCGACGTCAACGGCAACGGTCGGGTCGATGCGGGCGACACCATCGACTACACCATCACCGTGACCAACACGGGCGCGGTCAGCCTGGACCTGGTCGGGGTGGACGACGCGCTGACCGGTGCGACCGGCTGCAGCCCGACCCGGATCGCTCCCGGCGAGGCCGCCGACTGCCCGACGACCTACACGATCACCCAGGCCGACGTCGACGCCGGCAGCGTCTCGAACGTCGCGACCGGCCACGCCGTGACCCCGGACGGCACCCGGATCGAATCGGCCTCCGACGTGACCAGCAGCAGCACCGACGCCACCGCGACCATGACCCTGGACAAGCGGGCCGGAACGCCGGTCGACGCGAACGGCAACGGCCGGGTCGACGCCGGTGACACCATCGGCTACACCTTCGTGATCACCAACACCGGCGCCCTGACCCTGACCGAGGTGGGCGTCGACGATCCGTCCACCGAGGACCCGCGGTGTGACCGGACCACGCTGCCGCCCGCGGACGGTCAGGACGACCAGAACAACGTGGCGACCTGCACGGTGACCTACGAGATCACCCAGGCCGACGTCGACGCCGGCAGCGTGGACAACCGCGCCGTGGCCCGCGCCACCGGTCCGGGCAACCGGGCGGTCGCCTCCGACCCGGACACCACCAGCGTCCCGACCAGCACCGTCGGTGGGCTCAGCATCGACAAGCGGGCCGGCGTCCCGGTCGACGTCAACCACAACGGCCAGGTCGACGCCGGCGACACCATCGGCTACACCTTCGCCGTCACCAACGTCGCCGACACGACGATCCGACAGGTCCGGATCGACGATCCGGAGCTGCCGGTCGTCGACTGCCCGGACCGACTGCTGCGGCCGGCCCAGGTCACCGACTGCACCGGGACCTACGTGATCACCCAGGCCGACGTCGACGCCGGCACGGTCGACAACTCGGCCACCGCGACCGGGGTCGACCCCTTCGGCGGCGCGGTACGGTCGCCCAGCGACGCCACCTCGACCCCGACCAGTGCGTCGGCGACCCTCACCCTGGACAAGCAGGCCGGCACCCCGACCGACGGCGGAGCCAGCGGCGCGCCGGACGGGCTGGTCGACGCCGGCGACACCATCGCCTACACGTTCCTGGTGACCAACACCGGCGTCGTCACCCTCAGCGCACTCCGGATCGACGACCCGCGCATCCAGGGCCCGATCGCCTGTGACGTGACCGCCCTGCGACCGGGTGCCTCGACCACCTGCCGGGCCCGCTACACCATCACCCAGACCGACGTCGACACCGGCGCGGTGGTCAACGCGGCCGTGGCCACAGCGACCACGCCGGCCGACACGACGGTCGCCTCCGACTCCGACCAGACCACCACCCCGACCAGCGCGGCCACCGGTCTCAGCCTGGACAAGGTGGCGCTGCCCGCCGAGGACGTCGACGGCGACGGCCGGGTCGACGCCGGCGACACGGTGCGGTACACCTTCACCCTGACCAACACCGGCGTCCGGACCCTGACCGGTCTGAGGGTGGACGACCCGCGCGCGACCCCGGTGAGCTGCCCGCCGACCGCCCTGGCCCCCGGAGCGAGCACGATCTGCACGGCATCGGCCACCATCACCCAGGCCGAGGTGGACGCCGGCAGCATCGACAACACCGCCACCGCCTCCGGGATCGATCCGAGCGGCCGCACGGTGATCTCCGAATCCGACAGCACCAGCACCCCCACCGCCACCGACACCGGCCTGCGACTCGGCAAGCGGGCCGGCACCCCGGCCGACACCAACGGCAACGGCCGGGTGGACGCCGGCGACCAGATCACCTACACCTTCCGGCTGACCAACACCGGCGCCCAGACCCTGCACGACGTGGTCATCGACGACCCGCGGACCGGTCCGGTGACCTGCCCGACCACGCTGGCCGCGGGTGACACCGTGGTCTGTCAGATCCTCGACACGATCAGCCAGGACGACGTGGACGCCGGCGCGGCGCTCAACTCGGCCAGCGCGACCGGTCGCACCCCCGCCGACGTCGCCGTCCGGTCCAACACCGACAGCACCTCGACGCCGACCAGCGTCCGGACCGCACTGCGGCTGGACAAGCGGGCCGAGCGCCCGGTGGACGTCAACCGCAACGACCGGGTCGACGCCGGCGACAGGGTCGGCTACCTGTTCGTGGTCACCAACACCGGCGACCTGACCGTGCACGACGTACGGATCGACGACCCGCGGGCGGCCGGCCTGGTCTGCCCGGTCGGCAATCTCGCCCCGGGCGACACGACGCGCTGCACGGGGACCAGCACCATCACCCAGGCCGACGTGGACGCCGGCGCCCTGGTCAACACCGCCACCGCCGCGGCGACCGATCCGAACGGCATGACCGTCGTCTCGGCCCCGGACACCGAGACCACCCCGACCACCCGGATCACCACCCTCGCCCTGGACAAACAGGCCGGAACGCCGGTCGACGTCGGACGGTGACGGCCTGATCGACGCCGGCGACACCGTCGGCTACACCTTCCTGGTCACCAACACGGGCACCCTGACCGTGCACGACGTGGCCGTCGACGACCCCCGGGCCGGTCCGGTGGACTGCCCGGCCGAGCCGGCCGAGCTGATCCCGGGCGTCACCGTCCGCTGCACCGCCACCGCGACCATCACCCAGGCCGAGGTCGACGCCGGCAGCATCGACAACGTCGCCACCGCCTCGGCCCTGCTGCCGAACGGCGACCCGATCAGCTCACCGGCCGACAGCACGTCCACCCCGACCGCCGACGACGCGACCCTGGTGCTGGACAAGCAGGCCGCAGGCCCGATCGACGGTGGTGCCGGTGGGGCGCCGGACGGCCGGATCGACCCGGGCGACACCATCGACTACACGATCACCGTCCGCAACACCGGCGTCCGGACCGTCACCGGGCTGATCGTCGAGGACGCGCTGGTCGATCCGGTCTGCACCGCGACCACCCTCGAGCCGGGTGCGTCGACCAGCTGCACGGCGACGTACACCATCACCCAGACCGACGTGGACGCCCGGAGCGTGGCCAACACCGCCACCGCGCGCGGCAGGGCCGGCGGCACGGCCGTGGTGTCCAACGCCGACACGGCGACCACGCCGCTGGCCTCGGCCAGCGGACTGTTGCTGGACAAGCGCGAGCTGACCCCGATCGACGTCGACGGTGACGCTCGGATCTCGGCCGGCGACGTGGTCCCCTACCAGATCGTGCTGACCAACACCGGCGACGTGACGCTCCACAACCTCGTGGTGGACGATCCGCGGGCGGCGGCCGACCAGCAGGCCGTCGACTGCCCGACGTCCGAACTGGCCCCGCGCGACCAGATCGTCTGCACCACCGAGATCGTCATCGATCAGGCCGAGGTGGAGGCTGGTTCGGTCAGCAACACGGCCACCGCCACGGCGCTGGATACCTCCGGCGCCTCCGTCGCCGCGCCGCCGGACACCGAGAGCACCCCGCTGGTCCGGACGGGCACGCTCGCTCTGGACAAGCGGGCCGGGACACCGACCGATGCGAACGCCGACGGCCGGATCGACGCCGGCGACACCGTGCCCTACACCTTCGTCCTGACCAACACCGGCACGCTGATCCTCACCGACGTCACCGTGGCCGACCCGCGGACGGCGCCGGTCGACTGCCCGGTCCTATCCCTCGACCCGGGCCGGAGCACGACCTGCACCGGCAGCACCACGGTGACCCAGGCCGACGTCGATGCCGGCAGCGTGAACAACACCGCCACCGCCGAGGCAGTGACCGCTACCGGCGACCGGGTGGCCGCACCGGCGGACAGCACCTCGACCCCGACCGACACGACCACCGGCCTCACCCTGGACAAGACCGCCGGCAGCCCCGTCGACGTGAACGGCAACGGCCGGGTCGACGCCGGCGACACCATCAGCTACTCGTTCCTGCTGACCAACGTCGGCACCCTCACGCTCAGCTCACTCAGCGTGGCCGACCCGCTCACCGCGGCGCCGACCTGTCCGGTGACCAGCCTGGCCCCAGGGGCGCAGACGACCTGCACGGCCGACTACGTGATCACCGCCGGCGACGTCGAGACCGGCTCGGTCACCAACACCGCGACCGCCGCCGCCGTCCGGCCGGACGGGCAGTTGGTGCTGACCGATCCGGACAGCACCGTGACCCCGACCCAGGGTCGCGGCGTGCTGCAGCTGGTCAAGACCGCCGGCGCACCGGTCGACGCGAACGACTCGGGCCGACTCGACGCCGGCGACACGATCACCTACCGCTTCGTGATCACCGACACGGGTGACCGCACGCTGACCGGCCTGGTGCTCACCGATCCGCGGATCGCCGACGAGGGCCGGACCATCGCCTGCCCGAGCACCACCTTGTCGGCCGGCGCCTCGATCACCTGCACCGCCGAGTACACCCTCACCCAGGCCGACCTCGACGCCGGCAGCCTGACCAACGTGGCCACCGTGGCCGGCGATGACCACGGCACCGCGGTCAGCGACCAGGACGGCGTCACCTCACCGCTGCCGGCCGAGCCAGGACTCAGCCTGGACAAGACGGCGCTGCCGGTGGTCGACGCCGACGACGACGGCCGCGACGACGCGGGCGACACGCTCCGGTTCCGGTTCCTCATCACCAACACCGGCGCCCTGACCATGACCGGGATCACCGTCGACGACCCGATGCTGGTCGACGCCGGTGTCGCCATCACCTGTCCGCGGGCCGCCAGCGGGGCCGCCTGGTCGGTCGACCGGCTGCCACCCGGTGCCTCGATCACCTGCCTGTCCGCGCCGTACACGATCACCGACGCCGACGTGGCCCGGGGCCGGATCACCAACGAGGCCGGCGTCTCGGGCGAGTCTTTCGGCGGCACCGGCCGGTTGGCCCGCGCTGCGGGCTCGGTCACGCTAGATTTACCTCCGTCACCGAGTTCGCCGGGTGCCCCGAATCCGACCGGTTCGGGTCAACCGCCGAGCCCGGGTGGCCAGCCTCCCTCGGATGCCGGTCCGAACCCGGGTCCCATCCGGGTGCCGGGTGTGCCCGACGGTCTCGGCGGGTTGGCGGCCACCGGCAGCTCGATGGCGGCAGGATTGGGTCTGCTGGTCGGATTCGTCCTGCTGCTGCTCGGCAGCCGGCTGCTCCTCCGACGTCGCCGTGACCGCTCCACGAACCGAACCGATGATCGATCCCCCGATCCCGACCATGAGGAATGAACCCTCGATGACCTCCCGAATCAGCCCCCGCGATCTCGACCCGCGTCACGTCGTCTCGCCTCAGGCCAACCCGCATCACCTCAACCCTTGGTACGTCAACGCGGCCGGCTCGAGACGAGCTGCCGTGGCCGGAGCAGTGCTACTGGCCGCGACGGCGCTGGCCGGCTGCAGCGGCGCCGGTAACAGCCCCAGCCCGACCACCGGCGCGACATCGGCGCCGCCGACCGCCGCCAGCCCGTCGCGTAGCGCTCAGATCTCGCCGCCGTCCCTGACGCCCATTCCCACCCTCAGCAACGAGAAGGGCATCGTGGTCGACACGACCATGACGGCCTGCTCGACCAAACCCGGCACGGTCAACGCCAACGGCACCATCCGGAACTCCGGATCGAGCGCCTCCGACCTGGTGGTCGTGGTGTCCTGGGTGCTGCCGCAGGGCAACGACGTGATGGCTCGCGGAGTCGCCGTGGTCAAGAACGCCAAGCCGGGCTCCACGTCCGACTGGAAGGTCTCGACCAAGCTGACCACCGACCAGACGGTGCAGTGCGTGCTCTCCTCCCGTCGGGGCTCCCTCTGAGTAGGCCTCCGATAGGGTCCGCTGGTGACTGAACCGCACTCCGCAACCGGGTCGGCCGCCGGATCCGAGCGGCCGATCGACGCCATCGCCGATGCCTACGTCGACGACCTGATCGCCCTCCAGCCCGAGCTGGCCACCGTCCTCGGAGTGGCGGGCCACGACGACCGGTGGGGCGACTACAGCCCGGACGGGCACGCCGCCGCCGCCGATCTGGACCGGCGCGCGATCGCCAAGGTGGTCGCCGCCTCGCCGAGCGACGAGCGGGAGAACACCGCCAAGGAGGCGATGCTGGAACGGCTCGGGATCGCCGGTGAGATCTACGACGCCCACATCGCCACCAGCCGGGTCAGTGTGATCGCCGGCGCGGTGCAGGAGATCCGCTCCACCTTCGACCTGATGCCCACCGACAGCGAGGACGCCTGGCGCAACATCGCCGCCCGGCTGGCCTCGGTGGAGGGGCCGCTGCACCAGGTCCGCCAGACCCTGGGCCAGGAGGCGGCCGAAGGCAACGTCTCGGCCGTCCGCCAGATCGACGCCACGCTCGAGCAGATCCGTAGCTGGACCGGCGAGACCGGGCACGACGACTTCTTCGCCGGCCTGGTGGAGCAGTTGCCCGCCGACTACGCCGACTCCCTCGGTGCCGATCTGCGTCGTTCGGCCGACGCGGCGCGGGCGGCGTTCGCCGAGTTCGGCCACTGGCTGGGCAGCGATCTGGCCCCGAAGGCCCCGAGCCTGGACGCCGTCGGCGAAGAGCGCTACGCCCTGAACAGCCGGTACTTCCTCGGTGCCGCGGTCGATCTGGAAGAGACCTACGCCTGGGGCTGGGAAGAACTGGAGCGGCTGCAGACCCAGCAGCGCGCCATCGCGCGCGAACTCACCGGCAGCGACGACATCCACGCCTGTTGGGAGGCCCTGGACGCCGACCCGAACCGCCGGATCCCTGGTGCAGAAGCGTTCCGGGACTGGATGCAGGGCCTGGCCGACCGCGCGCTGGCCGACCTGTCCGGCACCCACTTCGACATCCCCGAGCCGATCCGGCGGATCGAGTGCTGCCTGGCCCCGACCCACGACGGGTCGATCTACTACACCGGTCCGACCGAGGACTTCTCCCGCCCGGGCCGGATGTGGTGGGCGGTGCCGGACGGGATCGAGACCTTCTCGACCTGGAAGGAGGTGACGACCGTCTACCACGAAGGGGTGCCCGGTCATCACCTCCAGGTCGCCCAGAACGCCTACCACGCAGACCTTTTCAACCGTTGGCAACGCCAGCTGTGCTGGGTTTCGGGTCACGGTGAGGGCTGGGCGCTCTACGCCGAGCGGCTGATGGACGATCTCGGCTACCTCGACGACCCGGGCAACAAGATGGGGATGCTGGACGCCCAGGTGTTCCGGGCGATCCGGGTGATCATCGACATCGGGATGCACCTGCAGCTGCAGATCCCGGCCAACCACCTCGACTACCGGGTGGGCGAACGATGGACCCCGCAGGCCGGTCTGGAGTTCATCATGGCCCACTGCTCCACCGACGAGCCGACGCTGCGGTTCGAGGTGGATCGCTATCTCGGTTGGCCCGGGCAGGCGCCGTCGTACAAGATCGGCGAGCGGATCTGGCTGGAGGCCCGGGACGATGTCCGGCGCCGCCGGGGCGCCGACTTCGACCTGCGCACCTTCCACGCCGAGGCCCTCAACCTCGGCTCGATGGGCCTCGACCCGTTGCGCCGGGCTCTCGGCCGGCTGTGACGCCGATCCGGCTGATCCTGGCCTCGGCCTCGCCGGCCCGGCTGGCCACCCTGCGTTCGGCCGGGATCGAGCCCGAGGTGATCGTCTCCGGTGTGGACGAGTCACCGATCACCGCCGACACCCCGGCCGAGCTGGCCCTTCGGCTGGCCGGGCTGAAGGCCGAGGCGGTCGCGTCCGGGCTGGACGGTCCTGCACAGCCGGACTCCCGCCACCGAACTCACGGCAACCGAACTCCCCGCAACTCGCCGAACTCACCGCCACCGCTCGTCCTCGGCTGCGACTCGGTGCTCGAACTGGACGGAATCCCTTACGGCAAACCGCACACCGCCGAGGTGGCGATCGAGCGCTGGCGCCGGATGCGGGGTCGCTCGGGCGTTCTGCACACCGGTCACTGCCTGATCCACGGCGGCCGACAGATCTCCCGGGGCGCCGCCACCGTCGTCCACTTCGCCGCGCTGAGCGACGCCGAGATCGCCGCCTACGTGGCGACCGGCGAGCCCCTGGCCGTCGCCGGTGCGTTCACCCTGGACGGGCTGGGCGGGGCGTTCGTCAGCGGCATCGAAGGCGACCCGCACAACGTCGTCGGGGTCAGCCTGCCGCTGCTGCGGACGATGCTCGCCGAGCTCGGGTTGTCCTACGTCGACCTGTGGCCGAACGCAGGATGACCTCACGACGGCTGCGGAATGAGCGGGCCGAAACCGCCTCAGGTCGTTTCGGCGAGATCTCCTGGCACGACTGAGATGGCGGGATGAGATGGCGGACTGAGATGGCGGACGAGTCGCTCGGGTGGCGTGAATCCGTGGCCGACCACCGAGATCGTCGAGCTCACCGTCGCGCACGGCGGGCAGCCGCAGCCGGGCTGGTGGGACTCGGTCCGGGCCCATTCGCTGGGCTGGGTCAGCGCCCGGGACGGCGACGGGCTGCTGATCGGGTTCGCCAACGTGGCCTGGGACGGCGGCGATCACGCCTTCCTGCTCGACCCCAAGGTCCGGCCCTCGCACCAACACCGGGGGCTCGGGACCGCGGTGGTCGCGCGGGCCGTGGCCGAGGCGAGGGCGGCCGGCTGCGGATGGATCTTCGTCGACTTCGAGAATGACCTGGCGCCGTTCTATCTCGACGCCTGCGGCTTCCGGCCCACCGCCGCCGGCCTGATCCAGCTGACCGGACCCTGATGGAGCCGACCATGGCGCTCCGGCTGAGCTGGCCGTAGCTCTGGACCCGCCCTCGCACGGTCTCGGAATCCACGAGTCCCGATCTGCCGGCTGAGCCGACCCGGGTCCCACCTGAGGAATCCGCGCGGCTCAGCGCTCGACAGTGTGGCCAAGACCGACGGCGGGCAGCAGCACGTGGTCGACCAGCGACACCAGGAACTCCCGCTCCACCGGGAGGTGCAACATCAGCACCCGGTAAGCCGCCATCGACGGGATGATCAGGGCCAGGGCTTCGACATCGCAGTCGGCGGGGATCTCGCCCCGGTCGACTGCACGTCGGATCAGGACCCGGTTCGCCTCGGTTCGGGGCTCCACGATGGCCTGGTTGGCCGTCTGGGCCAGTTCCGGCGCCCGGGACAGCATCGACACCAGGCCGGCCATCACCTTGAGCCTCCGCTCGGCGTCCTCGATCGAATGCGGCCGGATCATGGCCAGCAGGTCACCGCGCAGGGTGCCCGTGTCGGGCAGCCGGTCGATGTCGGTGTCCGTGGCCTTCATGCACGCCACCGCGTCGATCACCAACTCGTCCTTCGAGGGCCAGCGTCGATAGAGCGTGGCCTTGCCTGCCTGCGCACGGGCCGCCACCGCGTCGATGGTCATGCCGTCGTAGCCGGTCTCGGCCAGCACGTCCAGAGCCGCGTCGAGAATCTGCCGGTCCTTGGAGTGATCCCGTTTCCGCCCCGGACGCGAGACGACGGTCGAGCCGGGGGGCGGATTCGGCTGCATCATTGCCGCGATCTCCTGAGGTTCCACGACGATGACGTTACCGCCGTCTTAATTCGAGACTACAGATCTCCGAAACTCGGACATTATCGAATATGCTGCACCGGTGCCACTGTCCTCGTCAACATCGGCCACGCGGGGCCCAGCCTCGCCTCCGCGACCTCCGGTGCCTCGACATCCCGTTCCTCGCCATGCGGTGGTATCGGCCTCGCGGCGCTGGTGGACCCTCAGCGTGGTCGCGCTCGCCCAGCTGATGGTGGTGCTCGACTCGACCGTGGTCAACATCGCGCTGCCCTCGGCCCAGACCAAGCTCGGCTTCTCCAACGGCGACCGGCAGTGGGTGATCACGGCCTACTCCCTGGCCTTCGGCAGTCTGCTGCTGCTCGGCGGGCGGCTCTCGGACCTGATCGGTCGGAAGCGGACCTTCATCATCGGGCTGATCGGCTTTGCGGCCGCCTCGGCCCTCGGCGGGGCGGCCCAGATTTCGGCCTGCTGGTCGGGGCCCGGGCGCTGCAGGGTGCGTTCGGGGCGCTGCTGGCCCCGACGGCGTTGGCCGTGCTCACCACGACGTTCACCGTGCCGAAGGAACGCGCCCGGGCCTTCGGTGTGTTCGGGGCGATCGCCGGCGCCGGCGGCGCGGTCGGTCTGCTGCTCGGTGGTTTCCTCACCCAGGACATCAGCTGGCGTTGGTGCCTGTACATCAACGTGGTGATCGCGATCGTGGCGGTGATCGGTGCGGTGATCTTCGTCAGCCGTCCCGAGCAGACGGGCCCGCGTCCGAAGCTCGACGTGCCGGGAACCATCCTGATCTCCGGTGCGCTGTTCGGCCTGGTCTACGGATTCTCCGACGCCGAGACCCACGGCTGGGGCTCGCCGCTGACCTGGGGGATGCTCGCCGTCGCCCTGGTGTTGCTGGTCTCCTTCGTCGGCTGGCAACGCCGCGCCTCCCACCCGTTGTTGCCGTTGTCGATCGTGGTCGACCGGAACCGCGCGGCGGCCTACAGCTCGGTGCTGATCGCCGGGGCCGGGATGTTCGGAATCTTCTTGTTCGTCACCTACTACCTGCAGACCTCACTGCACTACCTACCGATCAAGACGGGACTGGCCTTCCTGCCGATGATCGGGATGCTGGTCACGGCGGCTCAGCTCTCCACCAACCTCTTCGTGCCGCGCTTCGGACCGAAGGTGATGGTCCCGTTCGGGATGTCACTCGGGGCGATCGGGATGGTGTTCTTGACCCGACTCGATCTGAGCAGCACCTACGCCGCCGACGTGCTGCCGGCGTTGATGATCCTCGGCTTCGGGATGGGCTCGATCATGCCGGCCTCGATGCAGACTGCGACCCTGGGAGTCGACCGTCAGTTCGCGGGCGTCGCCTCGGCGATGGTGAACACCAGTCAACAGGTCGGTGGGTCGATCGGCACCGCCCTGCTCAATACGCTGGCGGCGAGTTCGGCTACCGCTTATCTCGCCTCACATCCGACCTCGCAGACTGTGGTCGGCGAGGCAGCAGTGCACAGCTACGCCACCGCCTACTGGTGCGGCGCCGGGCTTTTCGCATTCGGCGCTGTGATGGCGATGCTGGTCTTCCGTCGGAAGGGTCAGGGTCTCTCACTGGCCAACGCCGGGGATGCGCCGAGCGTGCGGCCTGAGCCCGTGGCCGTGCACTGAGCGGACCCCCGCACCAGCTCAGCCGGCGTCCGCGGGTGCCAGCGCAGCGTCTACGCTCTGGCGGCGGAACCGCCAACTCAAAATCACGATCGGCACCACGACCACGGCCGCGACCAGAGACAGCGCGGGGAAGCCGGCCAGGTCCATGATCAGTCCCGACAGCGCCGACGACGCAGCCGCGGCGACGTTCATCACCGCATCGGTCGCCCCCTGGACCGACGCCCGGAGCCGGTCCGGAACCGTCTCGGTCAGCAGGGTCGAGCCGCCGATCATGCCGGCGGACCAGCCGAGGCCGAGCAGGCCGAGGGTGAACGACATCAGGACCGGGCCGGCCGAGGATGCGCTCATCCCCAACCCGAGGGCGACGGCGAAGATCCCGACGGCGATCAGCACCACCCCGCGGGCACCGAGCTTGTCGGTCAGCCAGCCGAACAACGGGCTCGCGCCGTACATCCCGACGATGTGGAAGCTGATCACCAGCCCGACCAGGCTGAGGGCGAAACCGTCGGCGTACATGTGCACCGGCGACATCACCATCACCCCGACCATCACGGTGTGCGAGCAAGTGATGGTCACCACCGCGAGCAGGGTCAGCCGATTGCGCAGGGCCATCCGCATGTCGGCGAACAGTGCCTCGGACGGACGCGGCGGCCGACCTCAGCTCCCGTCACCGCCACGCCGGTCTCGGCTTCGCCGGTGACCTCGGTGGCCCCGGTCGCCGCCGACGCCGCTGCAGAAGTCGCTGTGGGTGAGGTCGCCGGGCTCGGCCGCAGTCCGATGCCGATGGCTGCGGCGGTCAGCGCGAACGCTGGCAGACTGAACAGGTACGGCCCGGTGAGCCGCTCGGTCCCCCACCGGGCGCCGAGGTCGGCGCCGAGCTGGGACAGGTTCGGCCCGGCCACCGACCCGAGGGTCGTCGACCACAGGACGAACGACATCGCCCGGGCCCGATACGCCGCCCCGACCAGCTCGGTGGCGGCGAACCTGGCCTGCAGACCGGCGGCGGTGGCGGCCCCGAAGAAGCCGAACGCCACGAACAGCAGCGGAACCGAGCGCAAGGTGACGGCGGTGAAGATCATCAACACCCCGGCCAGGGCCAGCGAGTAGCCGACGGCCAGACCCCGACGCCGGCTGCGCCGTCCGGCCAGCCGGGCCAGCGGGATGGCCCAGATCCCGGCGCCGAGCACCGAGCAGGTCTGGGCGAAACCGGCGAACGCGGTGCTCCCGGTCAGTTGCTGGGCCAGCAGTCCGCCGACCGCAACCCCGCTGGCCACGCCGACTCCGGCCAGCAACTGGCTGACGTCGGCGACGGACGGCCTGCGGGCTGCAGTCAGGGCACGGCCGGACCGGTGCCCCGTCGTCGGTGGTGATCCACCGATATTCCTCCGAACTGCAGCGCCCGCACCAGTCCGGCAGGGGCGGCTTCTCCCGAGAGGCCGGAAGGTTCTGGAGCCGGGCCAGGAGCAGCCGGCCCGGGTGGCGGGCGCCGCCGGTGTTGGCGACCAAATGCTCGATGAGCCGGTGCCGGCCGGTGACAGCCAGCGCGTTGCGGATGCCGGGACGAAGCCGCTCGGCGTCGAGGCGGCCGAGCATCGGCCAGGCCTCCAGCACCGCGTACACCACATCCTCGACCGCCAAGTCGTCGTCGGCGTCTGCCTGCGCGGGAACCTCGGCGCCAGGATGCGCGTCGGTTCCGGACAGGCCCTGGCTGTGCCGGGACCACCCGGCCCGTTCGTCACCGGAGTCCGGCTTCGGCATCACCGACGACTGCGGCAAGATCCGGCGTGGCCGGCCGTCGTCGGGTCGCTCAGCAGGGTCATCCCCCTCCTCCGGTCCGAGGGCGGGGGGTGTTTCCGGAGGGGGGATCTTCGAACTTGGATCTGATCTTTGAGCGGCCCGTGGGGCGAGGCCCGGCGCTCCGGCTGTCGGGAAGCCGGATTTCAGGCCACCGGACGCCATGTTCCTGGCCTTCGGTGACCTGGTTCTCGGGTTGCCGCGTGCTGGTGCCGCCTTCCGGGGCGTGTCCTGCAGCGTTCGAGTCGCGGTCTCCGGCAGTGCGGACACCGGCTCCGGGCGCACGGTTGCGGGGCTGGCCGGGACAGAGCCGGACGTGCAGGTGGCCGACGCTGCCCCGCCGGTTGCCGGGTGGCGCAGCCGTTCGGTCAGTTCCTCGGTTGTCTCGATCTGATACCGGTTGAACTGCTGACGCAGGTCGTCCAGTTCTGCTGCGGTGACCGGAGCGGAGCACACATAGGTGCGGGTGGCCCACCGGCCCTGACCGTCCTGGAACCGCACCGGAACACGAGGCCGCGGGCGATGAGGTCGGTCATGGCAGCAGCCAGGACAATCCGGCCCTGCTTGTGGCTACGGGCCAGGTCGCGAAGATTGATCCGCCATCCCGGCGGCCGCGACATCAGATCCAGGTACAGCCCGAGGCTCACGTAGTCGTCCATGGCCCGGATGATCGGGTTGTCGATCATGGTGAAAGGGGTCCGCTGGGGCAGCCGGACCACCTCCGACCCCTCGCTCGCCGCTGCGGTCACCACTCCACCTCCCCCGCCGTCCGCATCCCGCACGTACAGACCCCTACCTGACAGACGAAGACCTCAAACCGGGGCGACACTTGCAGCGCCGGCGTGAAGTCGTCGGGTCCTATTCTCGGGTGGCCCGGTGCCGCGCGAATTACGCGCAGCCGGGTCGACGCGCATATTGCGCGTGTTCTCACGGGTCTGCAGGTGACGGGAGGGGTGATCGACGGTGGCCAATCGACGGGCCGCGCAGACGAGCCCCACCGCCCCGGCCGTCGCCGCGGCAGCCGAGGCCGAGGACCTGCCCGACTACTGCGCCCGCCCGACCTGCCGGCAGCCCTTCACCCGGTCCGGGGGCCGCGGTCGACGGCAGGCCTACTGCTCCGAAATCTGCCGCCGCGCTGCCGAGCGTGAACTCCGCCAGACCAGAGCCCGCCTCGAACACTTCGAACACGTCGTCGCACAACTACGGACCGACATCGCCTCCTTCGGCAGCAGCTCCCCCGACTCCCCGGCAGACACCGGGACCCCCGACCCCAGTGCGGCCGCCGAAGCGGTCGCCCGCACCGGTGGAATCCTCGCCTTCCTGGAGAACTCCACCGACCCCCTCGCCCAGGAACTCCGGGCCCTCCACGACGCGGTCAGGCCTGTGATCACCGCCAACCGGTCGGCCACCCACACTCAGGCCGTGTCGCAGTAGGAAACATGTCGTCACCGCCCGCCGCCGAGACAGATCTTACGCTCGGAGGGGTGGCCGCAGACGGTTTCGCACCCGCCGACAGCCAACCCCGGCCGCTACTGCTCGCGTGGTGGCAACCGGCAGCAGGCAAGGCGGCACCTCCTCAGCACACCATCTGCTGGGCCGCCGTCGACGGCACTGACCGCGGCAAGGAGACGATCACCTCACCGGCGCACCGCCTGGACCGCGTCACCGTCCTCGGCGAACTCCGCTCTCGGCTCGGACGTCGGTTCCCCGACCGCCCGGTCTCCTTCGTCTCCGCCCACCGCGTCCTCGACCAGCTCGCCGCCGCTGACCGGATGAGCGTCGCCGGGCATCACCTTGCCCGGCTGGATCTGATCGGCGCCTACGGCTCCGAAGTGGTCGGAGTAGTCCAGGTGCAGATCAGCCGGGAAGGACTCACCGCCACGGTCGGCATCGAGCGCACCCTGTCATTGAAATTCGACGACGCTGCAGCCGACTGGGCGGAACGGGCCATCACAGGATTTGCTGAGCTCGCAGGTCGGGACAAATTGGCTGAGGCCGGCTGGACTGAACTGCGCGGCCGGCGTTGGCAGATCGTCGGCCGTCAGACCTACTGATCTCGGGCGACGCCAGGACCGGTCACGCAGCAGGAAACGGTTTGTGACCGATGTAAGGGCTCTCGAAGACCTGGGCGGCGGCCTTGGTTTGATCGCTGCGTGAGGGCAAAAGCGCGTCACATAGGGTGGCGTGCTTTGTCGCAAGTCAACCCGTCAGCTGCGTGACGATCGTCCACCGCTCGCGACCGCATGACTACCGAATCCACAAGTTTCGCTCAACCAGATGGCCGTGGTGACGCGAACGCTGCGGTAGCCGGTGTTTCGCGGAAGTGTGCAGTTACGGTGCTAAAGCGGGCTGCAGCTGCTACCGGCTTCGGGCCGGTGGGGGGTCCGCTCAAGCGTGGGTCTAGGCGGGTCTATCCCGGTCCAACGGTCAGGCCAGAGGCACCGACGACTCCTGGTAGACCACAGCATCTATCCCCCGCTGTTTGCACATGCCCTCAATCGTCCGGCCGTGGTCTCGACTTCTAATCAGAGGCCCGCCGCGGACCGACTGGATCGGCGGCAGCGAGTGTGCGGCGTCGTCGTGGGTGGCGGCTTTGCGGCTGGCCCCGGTGCCGGGCGCGCTGACCAGCTCGAGGTAGCCGATTGACCCACGGTCGCTGCCTCGGTAACGCACGTGCCTGACTCCGAAGTCGAGGGTCGCCACAATCCGCGCCTCGTTCTCGCCGGAAAACCCCGGCGATTTCACGAGGTACGCGACCGCAACCACCACCGACGGCGCCGGGAACACCACAACCCACAACTAACGACGCCGATGACCGGATCAAGCTCAAATTCCCCTAGCGAAGTCGAAACCACTACCTGGAGCCTGTCTACAGTTGCTCGATACTCCCGACCGCGGCGGCCTCTGTGCGCGCGGCGAGTCAGTTAATGCGAACCTTCACCCAAAGCCTCCTTTCCGGCTTCTACGACCGATGGGGCTCAGGTATCGTCGTTTGCCTCTTCCCCGAGAGTTCTGCCGCCGAGGATCTCAGGCTTCCAGTCGGCAAGCTCTAGCAGCCTCGCTGCGTAGCCGACGCTGGTGGCGTCCTCATCAAGCCGCTGTCCGATGTATACCCCGATGAGCTGCCAGGGTTCACCGGGTCCGGCAGCATGCTTGTTGATCACCGGGCTACCGGAACAGCCTGCGCCGGCCACCTGACTTAGCTCCAAGAGCTGGTTGCCAGTGATCGCGGGCAGCGGGATGTCAGTCATGCGACGACGCACGTGGCCTTCGCTGTAGATCAGGTCGGGGCGTAGCCGTGCAACGCCGTCCTCGACGAGTTCGCGCATCGCCGAGTCGGGGTAGCCGAACAAGAAGTAGGGCAACGACGATCGCGGGTGCTGGTCGGATAGGGCGAAGATTGAGCGCCAGCGGCCGTTCCCCGGGTCCTCGATGCGGAGGACGGTGACGTCCTCTGTGGGATGCGGTTCGTGCTCCCTAACCGCGAAGGCCTGCCAGCCGGTGCGGCTTGCGTCTCTCATCAGGATGGCTGCCGTCTTGGCGTTCTTAATGACGTGCTTGGCCGTCAGGGCGTGGCCATGGGAACCGACGAAGAACCCGGTGCCGAGGAACTCGGTGAGCCTCAGCCCGGCTTCCTCGAGTTCGACGTTGAAGAGAGGGAAGACGTGGTCGACGATGTCGTCCGACTGGGTGTAGGAGAACGGCTTGGAGGCGCCCTCGCCGGCGCTGTCGGATTCCGCCGTGTCCGCTGAGGTCTGTTCACTCGGGGTTGGCGCGTTGTTGGTGCCGGTCAGCTCGTCGTGGTGCGTCGGCGTTGTCACGGGCGTCTCCTCAGTGAGCCCAGTGAAGTCTGCGAGCTCGCCGATCGGCGTCCACTGGGCGCCGAGTGGCTCGTCGAACCGCAACGGTGGTTCGGCGTCGGGCTCGCCGAGGTAGAACTGGACCTCTTGACGGTAGTCAGTCGCCTCTACGACCACGTCGCGGTCCAAGACGCTACCGGTGATAGACAGGCGCCCACCCTCATGCAGGGCGAGTACGAAGTTAAGCGTAGCGATCGTATTAATGATCAGACCGGCGACGATGCCGGTAGCGGCGCGGAAGCGTTCCTGGATCCCGAAGATCTCGGCGCCCGCTTGGTGGATGGGGTCGGCGTGAATCGTGTCACCGTAAATCCAGGCGAACGCAAGCCGATCGGCGTTCATCACCGACGTCTCCCCGCCCGCCTGGGTGACATGCACGCTGTAGGCACGGACCTCGTCGCTGGGTGAGGCGACCTTGTTCCAGCTCTTGCGGAGGCCGTCGAGGGTCGGTGCCGCGGTCGCGCGGTCCTCGTCGCTGAGGAGGTAGCCGACCGCGGTGAGGACCTTGCCGTAGTGGATGGGGTCGCGCTGGAGAATGAACGGGCGCAGTCGAGCTGCGGCGGACTCGAGAAGCTCCTCGGGTGGCATCTGGTGGACGAGCCAGGTCCGGCCGCTCGCGTGCCGCCTAATCGTCATGTCGTGTTGCGCCCAGCGGACGATCTGGTCCCGGTCGGCCGCGAGACTGTGCGCCTGAACGCGCCGGGCGCGGAGGACGAACAAGTCGAGGCAGGTCTGCTGCCGATCGCGGACCTCGTCCTGGCTCTGTGCTGGGGACATGGTCTAGCCGTGCGGGTGGTGGTGAGTGGGGCGGTACTTGCGCGGGCGCGAGGCTGCGTCGGGGGTCGGGTCGACGAGCTCGCCAAGGAAGGTCCCGCTCTTCGTCTCGACTGGCGTGGTGAGGCTTCCGCGAACAACTCCGGGCAGGGAGGGCGAGCGGACTGCGATCTCGAACTCGAACTCGGCGGGCCCGGGCTCGATGTGGAGCTGAATGGTGCAGGTGTGGCTGCTGCTCTGGGCCGGGATGTTCCCGATCGGCTCGGTGTAGGTCCCCTTGGTGCCGATGCTGACGAAGCGCCGCGAGCCGGCGACCCGGGCCTGTCGCGGCCCGGGACGGAGGTGGTCCAGGTTCGGAAAGAAGGCTGGTCGAGCAGGCTGCGGTGCGGTGCTGGCGGGTAGGACTGCTGTTTCGACCTGCTCGGGATCGATGACGGTGCAGCCTGCAGGGAGGGTGAGGGTGACCTCGACGTCGGCTAGGTGGTCGTCGCTGGGGTTGTCGACGTGGATGGTCAAGCCGTTGTAGCCCTGCTGGAACAGTGCAGCGGTCATCAGCCCTTGGACGTAGCCGCGGGTCTTGTCGATGACGGAGTCGACGGCTTGCGAGGAGTTGCTGATCACGCGGGCGGCTGCAGCACTACCACCCGCGGCCATGCGTCGGACGTCGGACGGGATCGTGGCGTCGAGCATGGCTTGGCGGCGTCGTTCCAGCCACTGGTCGGTCGAGGCTCCGTCCAGATCGAGGGCGATGGGCGTGTGGTCCGGAACCACTGAGAGCTTGAGGCCGAGGTCAGTGATCTTGGTCTGAGGGGCTGCTCGTCCGGCTCGGGCCATCAGCATCTGAACCTCGGCATAGTTAGCCCGCTCGGTCTTCGATCCGCGGCGGATGAACAGGGTGCCGCTGGGAGCGCTTTTCCCGTCGGTGTCTGAGCCTTCTTTGGCGAGGGGGTAGCCGATCTCCCCGGACCGCGGTGCTGGCACCTCAACGACCAGGACAACGCGGTCTGCCGCTTCGGCTGGATTGACGTAGTGGAGGCGCCAGAAGGGGGCGGGACTACCGAGGTAGCGGGCCAGCCAAGGCTGGAGGACGGCCATGTCGAGCGGTGTGATGCCGCCGATGCGGCCAGGTTCGGCGCCGACGAGGACGTAGGCGGTGCCGGCGAAGGGTCTGGTGGCCGTGTCCGGGTCCCGGTTGGCGAATCCGAGGATGGCGCGGGCAAGAGCGAACTGAGCTGGGCGGGTTAAAAGATCGAGTCCGGACTTCCACTCCATCCAGTCCCACTCGTCTTCCGCGCCGGCTGCGTGGACAGCGGTGACGAGCTCGGCCAGCCGACTCGGAGGTAGGGGTTTGGTTCCGTCGATGTCGATCATGAGTCTGCCTTTATAGAGCGTGGTCACTTTATCTGTTGCACACTGGCCGTTTGTCTGTCACGCCGAAGCTAAGAGAAATACCGCCGCCATCACGGCTGACCGAGATAGGCGTACAGCGTGGGTCGGCTGACCCCGATGGTCTTCGCCACGACCGCCTTCGGCTTCCCGTCGGCCAGCATCTGGCGGGCGACGGCGAGGTTGTCGGGGGTCATGATTGTTGGTCGGCCGCCGACCCGGCCGCGGGCTTTGGCGGCGGCGAGGCCGGCGGTGGTGCGTTCGCGGATGACGTCGCGTTCGAACTGGGCGAGGCTGGCCATCACCCCGAACAGGAGCCGGCCGGCAGGGGTGGTGGTGTCGATGGCTTCGGTCAGGGAGACGAACCCGATCTGCTGCTCCCCCAGCTCGGCGATCAGGCCAACCAGATGGGTGAGGGACCGGCTGAGCCGGTCCAGTCGCCAGACGACCAGGGTGTCTCCGGGACGTAGCCGGCTGCGGAGTTGCTCGAGCTGCGGTCGGGTGGCGAGGGCACCGGAGGCGACGTCAACGAAGACCCGGTTGGGGTCGACGCCGGCGGCGTGAAGGGCGTCGACTTGCAGGGCGGGGTCTTGGTCGGTGGTGGAGACCCGGGCGTAGCCGTAGCGGTAGCTGGTCATGAACCGAACTGTAAGGAAACTCACCGACACAGGCACACCGAGGCCGCGGGTTTCTGACACGGGTTTCTGACACCTACGTGCCGGGCGTGTCGTGGTCGGCTGGTTGACGTAAGGAAAACGACCGGTTGCTAACAGCAGAGTGATGACTTGGAGGTTGCAGCCCATCGGAAAAGGCGACCCTGCTAGCCTCAACACATGGGTATCTGGTTTCCGTCTGTTCCACTGGCTGACGGCGAGATAGTTCAGTTCCAAGCTGCAGCGAACTCATTCCTCGGGCACCGCTCAGTCGGGGGACAAGTCACCCTGACCAACCAGCGGGTGATCTTCGTCCCGAACCGACTCGACGGGATGACCGGCGGCAGCCGCCGGGAGATGCCCCTACCCAACATTCAAAGCGTCCAAAGACTTGAGCCAGGCGCCGAAGCGGTTAAACAACGAGGCCTTGCGGCAGCGATCCACCCCCAGCTCGAGATCAACGACGGAAGCGGGTCGCCCCTCATTGTCACTGTCAGCAACCTCGACGAGCTCGCCCGCCTGCTACCGAACTGACCAGAGCCGAGATCTACCCCGCCGCGGCACCGTAAGGAAAACCACCGGATTCCGACGCAACGACGTCGTTTGGGTTTTGATCGACTGTCTACACATGGCAATCGTCAACTGTCTGGTTGACACACTCAGACTAGATAGGTAATGATCTCAACCTACTAGTTGAGATTGTGAGGTTGGTGTTGGTGCGGGTGCGGTTGGTGGTGCAATCGGGTGCGGCGCCGTCTCCATTTATCATCATTTTCACCACTAATTTGATGGCGCCGAGTCAAGCATGATGTCGATGAACCAAAAAGGATGGGTTTTGACGGCGCTTGGATTATTCGGTGGTGCGGCAGGCATTGCCGGGTTGGTCATGATCTTCGTTGGACTGGCCCTAAGTTATCGTGGCGTCACTTTAGTTATTCCTGCTCTAGCGAGCTTGGCGTGTTTTTCGGTTGGCTCTCGTCTAATGTTGGCTGGTCGTCGCCTTCGGTTAAGAAAAGGATCTTAGAGGTCGAGGCAGCGAACGTCGCCAATAGTGGTTCGTAACGTGCTATACGTGGCCGCGCTGGCGACGTGGTTAGCGGCCGCGCCTGCGGCGCCTTCGACGGCGCCGGCCCACAGGGACGATCCGTGACCTCGGCCCACGATCAGTGCGAGCAGACCGGCGACGACGACCCCTGCCGTCACTTTGCCATTGGTGATCGCCGCCGGCCCTCGCCGGTAATGAGTTCTCACCCAGGACCCGTTGGAGCGTCGGTGGCCCCGTACGTACTGCATGGTCGTCACCTTTCGTTGTGAGGCGCAAGAAGCCTCGGGATCAGGGTAGGAAGCGCTGCTGACAACTTGACCCGTCGATCGACGGATCTGCGGAAAAGGTTGCGTCTCATCAACCTGTAGGTTTTCGAGACGCCGCATCTGTCCTTCCGGTGCTGCGTGTTCACCGAGCTGCTGAGCCTGTGGGCCTGTCTCGGTAAGCCGTCTCACCGCATCGTGTCTCTGATCCCTCACAACCAGGGGTTGATGAGGCAGGATCGGCCTCATGAGGCATCTCGGGTACACCCGCGTCAGCACGGCTTCCCAAGACCCCCAGCTCCAGCTGGACGCCTTGGCCGCCGCCGGCGTGGAGAAGACGCGACGTGTTCGCCGACGTGACCTCGGGCAGCAAGGCCGGCGCCGACCGGCCAGGAATGAAGAAACTCCTGGCCTACGTCGAGCCGGGTGACATCGTCGTGGTGTGGCGAGTCGATCGGCTCGGCCGATCACTGATCGACGTCCTCAACACGGTCAACCTGCTGCACGATCGCGGCGTTCAACTGCGGTCGGTCTCCGACGGCATCGACCCCTCGACCTCCACCGGCAAGATGATGCTCAACCTGCTGGCCACCCTCGCCGAATACGAACGGGAGTTGATCGTTGAACGGGTCAATGCCGGCATCGCCGCCGCCCGGCAGAACGGAACCCGGTTCGGCCGGCCCACCGTCGACCCGGCGGTCGTCGCCGACAAACTCGCTGTCGTCGCCGACGCCCGCGCCAAAGGACGCACCGCCGCTGACGCAGCCCAGCTCGTCGGGTGGAGTCGAGCCACCCTGTACCGCCACCAGCAGGCTCAGGCTGCCCGTGGCGGCTCAGTCGACAACGACGCCACCTGACACATGCCACGTCTCACTCGCGCCTTGCAGCCTGGGTTTCCTGAGTTGGAGCTGAGTCCGGGTTGGCCAAAAGGGCTTTATGGCGGCAATTTCCGACGTTTTTGAAGCCGGTCTAGCTCCGTTATCAAACTGTGACCTGGACCGGGCTGGCGTTTGCTCACAGCTCGGGTACAGGATTCGTTCCGTCCCCGGTAGAACGAGACGTGAGCAACGACGCTGCGACCTTCGGCACCTTTGCCCTTGCCTCGAATCCCCATCCTGGAAGGGTTTTTCATGCGTTGGTCGCGGGTTGTAATTGGCATGTCCGCTCTTACCTTGGTGACGTCGTTCGTGACGGGTGCTGAGTTGCCGATGGCGTTCGGTTCGACGTCGATCGGGTCACTGTCGGGGGCGGGTCAGCGGCCGAACGCGACCCGGTTGTCGTTCACCGCCGGGGATAGTGTCCGCGCCCAGGTCGACGTCGGCTCCGGCAACCTGCTGGTCACGGTTCGTGGCGTGACGTTGCCGGGAGTGAACCAGCAGGTCCAGCTCGGCGCCTACTACAACTCGGCCGCCTCGGACAAAACCCCGATCCCGCGGCTGGGCAAAGGCTGGGGTGTCGACGACACCGCCGATGTGCGGCTGGCCGGGAATTCGGACAACTCCGTCACCTACTACGCCCCGTCCGGGCTGGTCGGGGTGTTCCCGCTGCATTCGGGGTCGACCACGACCTATGACGCGCCGGCCGGGTTCAAGGACAACCTGGTGAAAACCAGTTCGGGCTGGACGCTGACCGACCACGTCAGCGCCGAGCAGATCAAGTTCGACACCTCCGGAGTGCTGGTGTCCCGCACGGACAAGAACTCCAACGTCACCACCATCGCCGGCTCCGGCTCCGGCTCCTACCCGACCGACACGATCACCACCCCCGCCGGCGGGGCCGGCGGCTCCTACAACAACCAGGCAGTGGTTTCCACCGACACCAACGCCAAGACCACGATCGCCCAGGGCGTCACCCAGTACGGGACGCTGCGGTCGGTGTCGTTTGCCCGGGCCTCGAACAACGCGACATCGTTTACCGATGCTCTCGGCCGGGTGACCACCTTCGGCTATGACTCCACCGGGTTGCTGACCTCGATCGCCGCACCCGGTTCGGTCTCGATCCGCGTTCTCCTATGACTCCTCTCGTCGGGTCGCCTCGATTACCCAGACCGAGAACTCCGGTAACGGCCCGGGTAACTCGGTCACCCGGCTGTCGTATGCGTCGGCCACCCAGACCCTGTTGGCCGGACCGGACACCGACCAGGGATCGGCGATCACCGCGGTCCCGCACACCACCTACACCATCGATTCGTCCCAGCGGGTCACCCACGTCGTCGACGCGGCCGGCCGCACCCAGGACAAGAGCTACAACGCCAACTTCGACACCACCAGCACCAAGCTCGGCTCCGACACCGCCGCATCAGCGGCCTACACCGCGAACAGCAACGAATCGCTGACCAAAACCACCGCCCCGACGGGATCGACGAGTCGCTGTCCTACAACAACACCTCCGGACCGGCGCAGTACTTGCCGAGCGGCGGCACCGACGATGCCGGCAACGGGAGCGTCTACCACTACACCGGTGCCGGGAACCAGGACACCTCCACCAACGCGTTGGCCGCAAAAGCCTCGGTTACCTACAACAGCAACGGCACCGTCGCGACGGCGACCGCACCGAACAACGGCACCAACTCCACCGGGTATACCTACACCAGCAAGCAGCTGACCCAGGTCACCCCGGTCACCGGCTCCAGCCTCGGCACCCGTAACTACACCTACGACAACCTGGGCCGG
>CAVUFZ010000004.1:0-294138 GCA_963740925.1 uncultured Actinomycetota bacterium
CGACCAGCGCAGCCTCGTCCGGGTCGCGCTGGACAAGATCCGCCGCGTCTGCCGGGAGGCGGCCCCGCCGTCGCGGGCACCCCCGCCGGAGCCTCGGGCCAGCTCCCGCTCCGGTGAACTCTCCGACTCCTCGGCCGTCTGCTGCCGGCCCTCGCCGGATCCGGGTCCCGGCTACCTGCTCGGGGCAGGTCAGCAAAGCCCACGCCAGGAAGCGGGCACAACACCCAGACCGGAACAGACACACGGGGCAGACCGGGACAGGCCAGACCGGTCCGGCCGGGTCGGGTCCGCAGTGCGAACCCGACGGTGAACCCCGCCTCGGGCTGGACGAGGCCGGCAGCCCGGTCCTTCTCTTTACCCGTTCACGCTACGGACCCGCGGTCGGCACACCGTCCTGAGCGCGACCCGTGGAGATCATGAACCGCGACGAGAACGAGCCGGAGAACAGACCGCCCGCCGGAACGGAGGTACCCGCCGTCCACTCCTGGGTGGACCCAACCGGTCGCGTCCACCCCACAGCCGCCGTCACCACAGCCGAGGACGGCTCCTGGACCGTCCGTGTCCACCGCGAGACGGAAACGATGCTCCGCGTCGACATCGACGCCGTCCACACCCGGACCGGCGGGTCCGCCGACCCCACCGGCACAGGCACGTCACAACCGTGAGAACCCATCCGGTCAGGCCTTACCTGACTCCCGACCCGCTCACCGTCGAGGCGGGCCCCTGGCTCGACGAAACCGGGGCGACCCTGGCCGAGAGTGTCGACCACTGGGACAGCGCCACCGACCTGCAGCTCAGCCGTGTCGTCACCGTCGACGCCGACAGCGTCCGACAGACCTGCCAGCTCGGATCGGCATCCGCGCTCGCCGTCACCGCTACGTGGCACTCCGACACCACCCGTCTGACCGGGGAGTCCCCCCGGTCGAACTCGGACCCAACACAGGCCGCCTCGAGGTCCCCGTCAGCCTGGTCATCCCGGGAGCCGACGTCGGCGGCACACTCCGGCTGCGGACCCGGCTCGTCCTGCGACACCCCGGAACCGGTGCCGGCGTCCTCGCTCCCGTCTCCGTCGGATCGGTCCTGTGGACCGAGGACCAACGGTGCGCAGTCGAGGGATCAGCCGGGCGGTTTCCCGATGGCGGTACTCGACTTCACCCGTACCGACTACCCCGACCGGGCGGCCTGGGCGCTGAGCTGGGGCGCCGGCCGGCTGCACGAACCGGTACTCGGCGATTTCCGGCTCCTGCTCAACTCCGCCCACCCCACCCTGCTGGCCGCCGTCCGCTCCCGGATCGGCTGACCCGAGGCCACCGCGGTCCGCTCCACCCTCCGGTACGAGGTCCTACGCTCCATCGTTCACGTCGCACTGGCCGACGAGGAGTCCCGGACCACCCAGGACAGCTACGACGAGGGCACCATCGGCGACCTGGCGGCCGGGCTGATCCGGGCCGTCTTCGAAGAAGCCGATCTGTCAGCCCTCGCCGACTGGCTCCGCGACAGCCCGGACCGCATCGACGCCGCGGTACAGGACTACACCGGGTTCCTCACATGAACGTCACCCTGCCCGACTCGGACACGCCGCCGTCCAGGACGCCATCCGTGACGTCCGCTCCTGGGCGGACCAGCCGACCTCGCCCGCAGCCTCCCCCGGACCACGGAGGACCGGACCTGGCCCGCCACCGGACCGGAACGCGTCACCGACGTGCAGCTGGCACAGCTCAGGAAGGAACTCCTCGCCGTCGCAGCCGACAACGGCTACCCCGACGGACCCGGCCGGACCGGTTTCGACGGGCCCGCAGCCCGGGTCCTGCGGGCCCGGCTGCCGCTCACCGCACACGAGGCCAGCCACGCCCCGCCTGGGCCTACCTCAACTGCTGCTGGCTGCTCGACATTTCCGTGTGGCGGTGGGGAACGGGGAGCCGCCCGCCACTTCAACGGCGACATCAACCGCGACACGTTCCGGCGGCTGTGGTGGCGGGCCGACCTCCTCGGCGACGACTTCGACCTGTCCCCGGCAGCCGATGGAGGACGGAATCGTCAGCCTCGCCGAACGACCCCAGCTGCCGCGGCAACTGGTCCGTGCGGTCGCCGGCGAGTTCCTGACCGGTCTCGGCGCCGGCGCGGCCGCCGGCATCGGCCGCACCGACCTGATGCGCGACGTCGCCAAACGGCTCCTCCGACGCACCCCGCTCATCGAGTACACCGCACTCACCGACTCCGACCTCGAGACCGAGGCCGCACAAGCCCTGACCGCCTCCGCCACCGCCCTCGGGGGAACCTGGCGTCCCGCAGCCTTGACAGCCGACCCGACGGCAGGACCGCACAGGCCGCACAACTCGCCCCGGACACCGCCACGTCGCCGGAGGTGAGGAACCTCCCGTCGTTCCCGACAGCCCGCGCCGTCTCCGTCACCGACGACCCCGACCGGAAAGACGAGGAAAACCTCACCGTCGCCGAGAAAGTCGCGCTGGGACTCGCCCGCCGCAGCGGAAGCGTCGCCGACCCGAACTCGCCCAGCTCTTGGAGACACCCACCGCCGAGGCCGGCCACGTCCTCCGCCGGCTCGTCCTCGACGGCGCCCTCGAACAGCGGGGCCGCACCCGCGGCACCTACTACGTCATCGCCGCCGCCCACACGGAAAGGGCCGACGACCAGGGCCAACCGCACCCCGACGGAACAGAGCGGCCCGGGGAGACGACCGAAGCGTCACCCGTTCCGGCATCCCGGCGGCCCGACCGGCCCACCCGGAGACACGACGACGACACAGACCTCCGCGACGTGCTGAACGGACCGCAACAGCGACCGCTGCGAGAACCCGCTCTCGCCCCGTTCCTGGCCGACGGACGGCTCCGAGCCGGTGAGGTCCTCCGGGCCGGCGTCCGGGGTCAGGCCCGCGGGGCAACCGTGCAGCCGGACGGCACGTAGCAGGTAGCCGGCGGCGCCGCCGTCATGGACCTCGGCGAGGCGACACACGTGGTCACCGGCGCCACCCGGTACCCGCTGCAGGTCTGGTCCGTGGAACGCGGAGGAAACCTGGTCCCGCTGCTCCAGCTCCGCCCGCACCACCGGGGACAACGACGACGACGCGGCCGGACGCCACCGGCAACCGGCAGAGCCAGAGGAGAAGGTGGCCGCCGCCGTGCGGACACTCGCCGACGTCGCCGGCCAAAAAAAGCTGACCAGCTACACCGAGTTCAACAATCTGATCAGCATGCGGACCGGCGACGCCCCGTACGACCTCACTACCGCCGCCGGGCGCGGCGCGATGGCACAGCTCCTCGGTCAGTCATCCCGCCAGACCCTCCGCACCCACGGCGTCCTGATCTCCGCCGTCGTCACCTATCTGCGCGCCAACGACGCCGATTCCTGCCGCTCTCCAACTCGCCGAGGAACTCGGCCTGCTCGAGACAGGGCAGCGGCGGGAAATCCCGCGAACAGTTCTGGGTCGCCCAGGTGGTACGCGCCTACACAACCTTCGCATCCGGAACGAGCGGCGGATGACCGCCGTCACCCCGCCACCCGGTGATCACCGGAGCGTGTACACGGAACGACCCCTCGGGTCAGCGGCCGGGTACAGCCCGGTTGCAGTCCGGGCCTCGGGAGAACAGATGAGCGTGCACCAAAACGACAAATTGCCCGATCCGCCTGGCAGTAGCTTTGCGTTGGTCGTGGTGGGAGTTGTGGCGACAATCAGTACCTTCTGGTCAATTGCCATCATTGTCAGCATGGTCGAGGGAGAAACCGCCGGCGGCTACATCTTTGATTCGGTTATGCTATTTATCGGCCTGGTTGGCGCCTGACTAAGCCTGGCTTGCTTGGCGAACTGGCGGCTATCACGCTTTAGTAAGTACTAATCAGTAGGGCCCTTATTGCGGCGCGCCGAACGCAAGTTCTAGGGCTCGGTTCACTCGTTCGGCGATCTACTCATGATCTGAGCGGTTTTGCTGCTGCTGCGTCTCGTTGCGACAGCTGCCGCTTTATGGTCAGCAAGGCGTGACCCTGAGAGCCGTACATATCATGGCTGAGGTGACCGCTGGCTTGTTCCTATCCGGCGGAATCCTAACCCGATTTACAAGGAGCAATCGCACGGCGATCTCCCGCTGGAGTTGAAAACTTATACGATACGGTGCACGGCCTCAGCAAGTACACGGAGTCAACACGACGCGTGCTTGGCAAGGCCGCAGATGAACTTGAGGATATCGAAAAACATATTGGGATGGAGCTCCGACATCTGTCGCACGACAAGGAAACAGTCGACCGGCTAGCCGAGTTCCTGGGAGGCGATCGAGACGCGCAATTGCTAGTATGGAGCGGCAACGCCGCAAAGAAGGAATACGCGCAGTTTTGCACACATGGGTCGCATTCATACTCGGGATTTTCGTGACCTTGGCGCTGAGCCTGTACCCGCCTATTGTTGCTTGGCTCCGCAAGTTCTTTCAGCTCTCATGAGGTCATTCAGTGTCGACTCCGTAGCGGTAACCGGTGAGAATTGAAGGCTGATCAGTTCTCATGCGTGCTCATTGTGGCTCGTGCAGGTCCGCGGCGGGCAACCTCAGGGGTTGGGTTCATGGAGTAATGCAGATCAGCCGCAGTCAGGTGCCGGGTCGAACGCTGAACGCCACGGCCTGAACGAAGCGTCCCTATGCTCATCATGTGACCTCTCCTGCGAGCAGCTGGCTGCCGGACCACCAGCTGGCGGTGGCCGGCGACTTTGTCGCACGCCGATGAGTTGATCGGTCAGGTCTCGGATCTGTTCTTCGACTACCAGGACCCGGGCCGACGGCATCGTCGAGCTCGAGGAGCAGCTGGCCTTCCCGCGTACGCGGACCGTGGTGACGCGCATCGTTCGCGATGCCTCGCGGAAGATCCCGCTGCTCGTGGCCGACGTGCTCGTGGCCCTTCGCGCGGCTCTCGAGCACGCGCTGTACGCCGAGATCACGCATCGGGAGGGTCCTCTGGGCGAGAAGGCCGCCAGGCTGGTGGAGATCCCGGCGTGCCGCACCTCAGACGAATGTTTCCGGGGCTGGGTCGCCGGCCGGGCAAAGAACGGTCCCGCTGCACTGCGCGTGGGCGGTGAGCTGGTCAGGCGGATCGAAGGTCTGCAGCCCTGACCAGGGGAAGGACGCCGAGAACCACCCGCTGGCTCGGCTGGTCCTCCACACCAACCACGCCAAGCACCGGAACCCCGCGGTCACCGCAGTACGGATCGCCGCGATGTACGACGAGGGGGCCGCCTGCCCGCTCTGTCCGCGACCTGCCAGAGCCGAACCGAGGAGCCAGTGCGAGTCGGCGGATCGTCCTCGCCGAAACCCCGGTCGGGAAGCAGATGGTGGTCACGCTGTTTCCGACGATCGGCATCAATCCCACCGGACGGATCGGTGGCCGATGTCTGATGACCGAACTCGACGAAATCTCTGGCTGGGTCCGGGATCAGGCAGTGCCGCGGCTGATCGCCGCCGGTGAGCCGCCCAACCCGGGTTGCCCGCCAGGTACGACATCACCGCGGGCCACGACGACGAGGGGCGTGCCGCGATGGCAACTGGGTCATTGTTTTCTGCGAGGTCGAGCGGCACCAGGAACGGTTGGGGGCGCAGCCTCGGCCCGCAACGACCTTGCCGACCTTATCGACCGGATGGATGACTCCCCCGGGAGCGGAACGCATCTACAGAGGCGTGGCTCGCCGCTCTCGCTGACCGGGGCGTGCTCGACCGGGCCTTACGCCTGACAGCTACGTACTCTTTCGACCGAAACATCCTCCAGACGCAACTTCCGCGTCCTTGAGGAGATGCCAGTAACGAGGCCGCTGCCTTCACGGCAACCTCGGCTGACAAGAAGTGAGTGGAGTGGGCGTGATGCGTCAAATCACCGTCCGCTCGCGGGATGCGGGAGCAGGTCAGTCTGCGGGGACGCGTGCCGTTCGCCGTGCGAGAGGCCGACCAGACTGGCGAAGGAAATCTGCGGGTCTGACGCACCGCTGGCAGGCCGTTAGTGGCCTTCGCCCTCATCGGCTCCGCGGATCGGGCCGTTGCCGGGGCGGCCTGATGTCGTCGACCCCTGCGGGAGGTGGTTCAGTGGTTCGGCGGCGCTGACGTTTATCAGGATGGGAACTACCGTGCCGTTTTCTGCTGGCGTTAGCTGCTGGTCTGCTGTTGATCGTGACGGCGGTGCCAGGTGTCGTTCCCCGGACCGGCTTGGGTCGGGTTGGAAAGCAACCGTCTCGGTTTGGTAACGGCTATGGCGCGTCGTTCACAGATGGGCCACAGTTTGCTCAGATAAATATGCGAAGAACTTATCCCATTCGATTGGAAGAGGGTTAAAATTGAACAGTTTGAAGAACGCATTCTGGGTTCTCGGAACACTGGGGCGTGCGATGGTCTTTGCTGGCATTTCGCTTGCTGGCTACTCTTATATAGCCTGGTCAGCAACCCATGTAGATGACTCAGAGTCCTATGTAGTAGGGGGATTGGCTATTTGGCTCGTATCAATAGTTGCGTCGGTGCTTTGGTCTTTCTCTGAGATACTGTATGCACCTACCCCTGTGCACCGGACTGTTGTTCGTTGGGTAGTGACTGGCCTAACAGTCGCTTTTGCTACGGCTCTCGGAATGCAAATTGGTGGCACTCTCGACATGTTAACTTTTGCTTTGGATTTAGTGACTTCAGGACTATTCGAGGCTGCTCTAGTTGCTGTTCCACCCATCGTGCTGGCAATCCTGGTGAATCACTGGCGCCTAGGTCGCGACAGCAACCTGGTGCGTACCTCCAAAGTCCCTAACTAGGAGTTGCCCAGGGGTTTGGCGGCTTCGACCCGTGCGCGCTGCTGGCCGGCCTTGCCGCGCAGCAGACGCTGGCCCAGGCTGAAGCTCGGGCCGGTCGGTCATGACCGCGTTGGTGCTTGTCCCCGGGGCATGCCACGGCGGCTGGTGGTAAGGACGCGCTGGTGCAGGCGGTGACCGGCGCCGGGCACACCGCGACGGCTGTGACGCTGGTCGGTCTCGAGGACGAGCCCGACGTCGACCGCCGCATCACGCTGGACACCCACATCGGCCAGGTCAGTGCCAGTCGTGGAGCAGACCGCGACGACCGAGCGGATGCGCCCGTCGTGCTGGTCGGGCACAGCTACGCCGGCGTTCCCTGTGTTGCCCGTCGCCGACCGCGCTCCCGGCAGCATCGCTAGACTCTGGTCCTGCTCGACGCCTACCTGCCGCGGTTAGGGTCGTTTCATGCCCAGCGACTATTACGTCTACCTGCTGGTCGAAGAGCGTTCAGAGACAGATCGGCAGATACTTCTACGTCGGTAAGGGCAGGGGGGCACGGGGCGGAGCCCACCTTCTGGAGTACGTCAACTCCGTCACTGTGCGCTCTGACGCTGGCAAGTCCTTGCGCTTGGCTGGAACCCGACCCCTCACGGGCGTCGCACCGGGAGGTGACCTGGCAGCTTTAAGAAGGCTCAGCTGAGACAACCCGGCAGGAGGAGCACGCGAAGGTTCAGCGGATTCGTAAGGTGCAGGAAGACGGGAACAGCGTGCGAGTGGACCTCCTTCGCACTGACTTGGCCGAGACCGATGCCTTCGCTATCGAGTCGGCCGTAATCGACGCGATGGGCTCGAGGATCGCCTCGCCAACCTGGTGCACGGTCATGGCCACGGCCGAACCCCCGCACTGGCTGCCATGCGGGTCCTTGATGCGGCACCCGTTACCGTCCGGGAGCCTGGGTTCCAGGTGGCTGTCTCGGGTGTCTGGGGCGGGGGCAACACCCTTTCAGGTCTGTTGGCAGCAGAACCCGAGGCGGTCTGGGAGAACGCCCGTCGTCCTGGGCCATCAATGAGTCGCTGCGGAATCAGATCGACGCTGCTGGGGTGACGGCGATCCCCTTCGTCCTAATCGCCGTCGCGAAGGGCCCGAGCGCCACCTACGGCGGCATCATTCTCGGTGCCTGGGAAATCGCAAGAGTCGAACAAGCATCGGACCGGCTCAACAGGAAGGGTCGGTCCACGGACGGCTGGGCTTATATCAAGGCACCCGACTCACCGCGGGTCGCCGATCTCAGGCAGCGCTACCTGCACCATCGCTCGACTCACCGACGCCAGCCTGGGCCAACAAGCTTGACCTGACGTCGCGAACGCGGTGAGTAATGATAAGAACCTGTGAATGGTCTTCGGCCTGGCGACGTGAAAGGGCGCACCTTCCCGAGAGAATGATCTGAACCGTTAGCAAGCCTGATCATGAGCCGGCGTTGGCGGGCTGCTTCAGGAAGGTACGCCCTGATGCTCAAAGTAGTGCAGACCAGCCGCGGCCAACGAGGCGGGCGGGTCAGCTGGACTCGGTGTTGGATGAAATCGTCGGTGACGGGGGCTCGGCAGATGTTGGCGGCAGCGTTGCAGGCCGAGGTCGCCGCCTATGTCGACGCTCACGCCGGCGAGGTCGACGACCAGGTCCGCCGGCTGGTGGTCCGCAAACGGCCACGATGAACTCCGTGAGGTGACGACCGCCGCCGGCGCGGTGCAGATTCGGCAGCCGCGGGTCGAAGACCGACGCATCGACGAGGTGTCTGGGGAACGGCGCCGGATCTCCAGCTCAATCCTGCCGGCGCGGTCTCGGAAGAGCCCGCGGGTGGCGGAGGTCTTGCCGCTGCTGTGTCTACGGCCTGCCAAGCAACGAATTCGGCCTGCGTTCGAGTAGTTCCTCGGCTCCGATCAGGGCCTGTCACCGGCCACGATCACCAGGATGACCACCCAATGGCAGGCTGAGGCGGCCGCGTTCCAGGCCCGGTCGTTTGCCGACACCTACTACGTCTAACTGTGGGTCGACGGGATCCATCTGAAGGTCCGGCTCCCGCAGCTCATCAGCCCACAAGAGTCTTACAGCACACGACCAGGATCGCCGCCAAACGACTTCGAGCGAGCCAGCACCTACCGAAGATGAGCTTGACGGTCGGAGCCCGATCTCGACGCGGACAAGCAACCCGTACTGGAATACGAAGAGGACCGAGAGCTCTCGTGTGCACATCGCGGATCCCTTCTTTGCCTTCTATCTTCGATGGGGCGGCCTTGGCCACCTCGAACTGGAGCCGACCCAGCAGGCGACCCTCACTTCAGCGGAAACCGCTGGTCAATGACGGTGGCAGGGATTGCTTCCGGTGTTTTTGGGGTACACCCGCCGCACAGAAGCGTTCCAAAGCTCCAGACCACCCTCTGGACGCTCCAATAGGGTTTAGACCCGATGCTGGAATGCGATGCCCGGCAGCCCCTCACGATGGTTCAAGAGGAAGCTCAGGCCGCCGGACAATCCGACATGAAGCACACTGTTGTCGTGGTCGAGCGGCGTGGGTGGTGGCACCGGATCAGCAGAGGCGAGCGCGTTCGCACGGTCATTGCTGCTGGGGCGCTGTGGTGGTGCTTGCAGGAGTCGCGTCAGACCTCTTCAACCACGGTTCCAGGAGCGCGCTGCTGGTGGTCGGCGGGATAGTGCTCGCCTTCGTAATCGTCTGGTCGTTGATCACCACGTACAGACAGCGCAAGCGAGACGCGACGAACAGCGCGCAGGACGGGAACTAGTCAGATTGGTCTCGACCCAGTCATGCCCGCGGAGAGGGCGGCCTCGACCTCTCCGATGACGTCTGCGAACCGCTCGCGGTAGGCGGCAACTGCCGCATCGATACGAAACAGGTAGCGCCCGGAATCACTCTCGAACTTCAGCTGAACCTGGGGCCGTCCTCGTCCGGCTTGGTGGTAGCCGTCCAGCGCAGCGGTAGTCGTTCTGCTCCAGCTCTCACACCCAACATGCGGTAGGCCAGCCGGGACCCGGATCGAACGGAGACGCGATCGTCGTCGACGGTCACCTCGCTGGCGGACCGGTCTCCGTGGCTGGTGCTAACGGATCACTTTAAGGAATGACTGGTGTCCGCTTGCCACTTCAACCTGGCCGCCGATCGGCAGCGTGGCCAACGGGCTGGTGTGGCCGATATCGACGTTCGCCAGCACCGGGATCTCACGCAGCGCCGGCTGGAGCTGGATGATCTGATCGAGGATCGTGCGGCTGATCTGGCTGTCGCGCTGGAAACGTCCAACGAGCAAGGCTGCGATGTCCGCAGCGTCGGGGAGTTGAAGAAGCGAGGTCAAGTTTCGGGCGAGCTCGACAGGATTGGTTAACAGATCGTCTTCGACCAGTATGATCGAACCAGCCAGTGATGGCCGGTAGGGACCGCCTTGCAAGAGATTGAATGTGCACAAATTTCCGCCCACCAAGCGACCACTGGCAGTGCCCGGGTGCAACGGCCACCAGCCGGAGCTCGGCTCGACGGCTCGAGCATCCTGGTCGACGAACCACGCATCATCGGTCCAGTGGCTCGCGGCCTCCACCTCAAAGGGCTCAGCGCTGAGCAGTGCCTGCCGAAACCAGGCGAGGGTCTGCTCGAAGTGATCGCGCATGCCAAAGGTCGACCAGTGTGGACCGGTGTAGGTGATCAGTCCCGTACGGGCGAGGATCGCGTTCTGGAGTGCGGTGATGTCGGAGTAACCACAGAAGATCTTGGGATTGCGGCGGATCAGGTCCCAATCGAGGTGCGGCAGCAGTTCGTTGCTGTTGAAGCCGCCGATCACCGTCAGGATCCCCTTCACCTGGGGATCGGCGAAGGCGTCGTGCAGGTCGCGCACCCGTGAGGCGATCGAGGAGGATCCGAATTCGTCATGCTCGTCGACGTGCTTGCCGAATGTGAGGGTCAGCCCGAGGTCGCCGAAGCGGCGCTCGATGAGGGCGGAATGATCGTGTTCGAGCACGAGAGACCGACTCCGAGCCGGGGCAACGACTCGGACCATATCGCCAAGACGCAACGGTGAAGGCTGAATGACGCCTACCTCGTGCATTTGGCCCATCATCCTCCGCTAGCGTTCCGACAGCTCGAACGGGGGTAGGCGCGGGCGGGTCCATCAGCTTCCGTGCACCGCTCCGTGAGCGTCGACAAAGGTGCAAGGATGTCGGGAGCAGCTCAACTGATCGGGCTCGCCTGGCGCTGGGAGGCACGAGTGAACTTGATCAGGCACCTTGATCAGACCTGTCGAGCGAGGTTTACCGCTTCAGCTAAGGAGTCTGCGACGGGTAGGCCCGACATGCGTAGTCGCGAAGGGTCGGTGAATCCTCCGGCATAGAGCACGATGCCGGCACCGACGGACTCCGCTGCGTGGGCGTCATCAAGTGAGTCGCCGATGAGCACGGTCTGAGGGCCGCTGATTTCCATCCTGGTCAAATGTCGGGCTAAATGTTCAGCCTTCAGTGCCCCGCCAACGGTTAGGCGCAGCCCGTCCACACGCAAACAAATGTGTCCGTCAGGCCGTGTCGGTCGATGGCCGGCAGGAGCTCATCGTGGAACCACCATCGACAGCAGGGAGGACGGGATCTTCGTCGTGCACGACTGGGATACCCGGCACAACGTCCTGCACGAAGGGCCAGACCGCGTCCTCGACCTCCTCCGCCAGGTTGCCACGGCCACAGCCTGAACCGCCCGGTCCCCGATCATCCGAGGCGGTCCGCGAGATTGTCGCGGATCGGGCACTCCCAGGGCAGGTGGTCGAGTGAGAATCGGTTCATGACCTTCTCCCTGGTGAGTAGTCCGGTGCTGGAGCGACTGTCCTGGCTCGTGGATGGTCTGGCGGGTCGATGGCCCGCGGAGGTGGACGCAGCCACGGTGCTCGCACCGGAGTTCGCTGCGGTGGTGCACCCGTCACGGTTCACTGCGGTGATGGCTGATCGGGCCACAGCCCTCGCCCCGATCGTGGTGACCGGGATCGACTGCGAGGACGACACTGCGCTGGCGCGGTTGAAAACCCGGACCGGTGACCAGTGGGTTGCCCGGGTCACGGTCGAGGCGCAGTACCCGCACCGGATCACGTCCGCTTACGCCCAGCCGTGGGTGCCCGACTACCTCACCGCAGCCCTGCCTCGAAGGTTCGGCGCGGAGCACTTTCCCGGTTCGACCGGACCCGGTCAATCGATGTTGATGGTGTTCGGTGGTGTGCCCGGGAGTGGGAAGAGCGCGGTGGCCGAACGGGTGAGTGCATCGCTGGGTGTGCCGGTGTTCGCGCTGGACTGGCTGCTGGGATCGCTGGCGCCGTTCGGGATGAGTCATCGACTCGATCTGATGGGTGTCGGTGAGGAGCTGCTGACCACGCTGGCCTACCGGGAGCTGGCTGCGGGCCGGTCAGCGATCCTCGACACGACCAGCGAGGATGCTTCGGGCAGGACGCGGTGGCTGAGCATGGCCACCGCAGTCGGAGCGGTCTTCGTGCCGGTCGTGTGCGTCTGTTCTGATTCCCAGCTTCACCGTCAGCGGGTGGAGCACCGACAGCGGGGCATCCCCGGCTGGGCCGATACCGGTGAGTGGCAGGACGTCTGCTCGCGACTGGCCCGTTTTCTGCCCTGGCCCGGGTCGGTACTAATCGACACCGTTGCGCCGCTTGAGCTGTGTGTGGCGCAGGTGCTGGACGGCTCGGCCGCCCGGCAGCGCGCTCCGATGTAGGGCCGAGTCTGGCATTTCGCTGGGGACCTGGCTCCGGCTGCACTCGACGAGCAAGACCACATCGACTTCCCGACGTTCGCCGCGAAGTTGACGTAGGCGCTGAAGCCTCCGAACCTGCCAGGATGCTTCATTACTTCGCAAGAATGTCCGCCGCGTAAGTGCTTAGCCAGATCTTCGCGAACGGTCAGAGTTCGTCCGGCTTTTCAGGGGTGTCACCCTCGAGCGCTCGGTCCCGCGTGGTGAAGAACTTCCCCTGTGGGTAGCAAAAAGGAACAATTTGCTCATCCATCTGTTCAGCCGCGGCAACAGCTAGCGTCAGCTACATCGGGCCCCGCGGGCGGGCAACTTGAACATTTTGTTCGGTGAACACACAAGCGGGTCTACTTCAGAACCTTGGTAACCAGACGTGTCCAGCTCATGGAGCTGCACCAACGGCTGACAGGGCGTTCCTTGCTTCAGCCAGCGCAAGGCGTCGGACTTCGCCAATCGGTGGATACATGGTGTCAGGAGTGATGTTGAAGCGCTGAGCCAACGACGATCTGAGGTGGCGCTTCCACATCGCAGGGATCCGAAGTGTCCAGCCAGTGGCCGGCCAAGACCTATTGGATCCGGTCCGGAGCTGACCCAGGAAGTTGATTCCGAGAGTCGTGACTGTCGGATAATCCTCGGATGCTATGTGATTCATAGTACGGCCGCCGCTACGGCGGTTAAGTCCTCCGACGAGAAACTTGCCGTTCTGTGCACGCATGCGAGGGTCGAGCGCATCTGCGTCGATTAGTCCCAAGGTCTGCGTCCAACGATCTGCTGACCGCGTATTTCGTACAAATCCTTTCCACGGCAGGTCAACGCCTGATTTAGCCAGTAATGCGTCACCTGCTGTCTTCTTGTCGAGTCTCACGAGGAACAGGCGGCCGTCGGCCTGATCATTCTGATCGACGGCGAAGAACAGTGCTTCGAGCGGCGTGGTAGAAACGTCTACAAGGCGGGTAGGAATGGCGTGATGTTGTAACACCTCGAGCAGTTCGAGATCGCTCATACCGCGACCGAGGCCCTCTCTTCGCATCGAGCCAAGGATTGCGGTTTCCGCGACCACTAGGTCGGCCTCAGTGACGCCGCGTTTCATGGATTGAGCACACAGTCGGTAGAGTCCGGAGGAAAGTCCGTAATCAGCGTCGGCTTGACCGCGATAGAGGATACAGGGCGCAGTAAGCGCTGCGGAAGTGGATCCTGCTTTGGTCTGGTTGGCGCCGGCGACCAGCCAGGCGAGCAGGCGGTCTGCAGTTTGGACGCCAACTTGCTTGCTTATTTCACGTCCGTCAAACCACATTGCCGCTTGCGACCGCCTTGTTGGCCGATACTTCCTCCGGTCCACCACCATAAGAGAATCTTGACATGAAGACTGCTTACTTTCGCAGTCGGAGCGAAGCCTCAACGCGGATGTGGTGTGAGTCCCCCGGAGTGGTGGGGTTTCGGGGTTCGGTGAGTCGTCAGGGTTGAGGGCGCCATCGGCGGGATTCTCGGTGCGTACCGGCAAGTACTCACCAGGAGGTTCCCACCGATGGCGTTGTCTCAGTCTGTCGCATCCGAGTTGTTAGAAGCGTTCCGTGCCGGGGAGGGCGTGGATCTGATCCGCGAGTCGGTTCGGCTGGTCATGCAGGACCTGATCGAGGTCGAGGCAACTGAGCAGATCGGCGCCGGCCGCTACGAACGCACCACCGACCGGACGACGCATCGCAACGGGTCGCGGCCGAAGCTGATCTCGACCCAGGCCGGGGATGTGGAGCTGGCGATCCCGAAGTTGCGGCAGGGGTCGTTCTTTCCCGTCATCTTGGAACGTCATCGCCGGATCGACCAAGCCCTGTATGCGGTGGTGATGGAGACCTGGGTGAACGGGGTGTCGACCCGCGCGGTCGACCACCTGGTCGCCGCCCTGGGGATCGGGACCGGGATCTCCAAGTCCGAGGTGTTGCGGATCTGCGCCGGCCTGGACGAGCAGGTCGCCGCGTTCCGGGACCGGGCGTTGCACCACACCATGTTCCCCTACGTGTTCCTCGACTCCACCTACCTCCACGTCCGCCGCACCGGACAGGTCACCACGATGGCAGTCGTGGTCGCGACCGGGGTGACCGCTTCGGGTGGCCGGGAGATCCTCGGCCTGGATGTCGGCGGCTCCGAGGACGAGGTGTTTTGGCGCGGGTTCCTCCGCACCCTGAAAGAGCGAGGCCTGTCCGGGGTCCGGCTGGTCATCTCCGACCAGCACGCCGGCCTGGTCGCCGCGCTGGGCCGGCAGCTGCAAGGCGTGCCGCACCAACGATGCCGAGTCCACTTCGCCCGCAACCTGCTCGCCCTGGTCCCCAAGAGCCACAAGGACATGGTCGCTTCGGTCTTTCGGACCGCGTTCGCCCAGCCCGACCCGGCCGCAGTCTCCGTCGCCTGGGACACCGTCCGAGATCAGCTCGCCGCGTCCTTTCCCAAGATCGGGCCCTTGATGGACGACGCCAAAAACGAGGTGCTCGCCTTGACCGGGTTCCCGCGGTCCCATTGGGTCAAGATCTGGTCCACCAACCCGATCGAACGACTCAACCGAGAGATCAAACGCCGAGCCCGGGTCGTCGGGATCTTCCCCAACGACGCCAGCGTGATCCGCCTGGTCGGCGCGGTGTTGAACGACCTCCACGACGAATGGCAAGTCAGCGAACGCCGCTACCTCTCCGCCACCTCAATGGCCAAGCTCGAACCCATGTCCGATACTGGCAACGTCGCCGCTATCGACAGCGGCAACTGACATCGAGAATCACTCGAAAGCCCACCACCCGCAGGGATTCTGTCTCCTGACACGCGAATGGCGCGGCACTTTCGCGATGAACTAACAGGCTGGAAGCCCCGCGATGATCGGCCAGTTCATACTTTTTGCGACGATCCGCCTGCAGGATCGGTTGTCGGCGGCGGCGGTGGGAGGTCCGTTCGATCCTTCCGGATTTCGACGATCTGAGCAGACCGACTCCGACAGGCTGCCTGGCCGCCGTTCCTCGATTGCGGGCCGCCGCGCGGGAGCCGGCATCACATGGCCCGGTTGGGCTCCAGGTTCAGCGGATGTGGCGGCCGGGGTGGTTCAGTCGCGCCCGATCCGGCGTAGGTCCGGATAGCCGATCTCGGCCAGGGGACCGGCGAGCTGGGCGGCGTCGCCGGCGATCACCAGGCTGAGGGCGTTGGGGTCGACCAGGGAGCGGTAGGCCCGGGTCGCCTGGTCCGGCGTGACCGCCCGCAGCCGGGCCAGATTGGCGTCGACGTAGTCGGTGGGCAACCCGGCCAGCAGTTGGGAGGCGGCCTGGTCACCGACCCCGTCGGCGGTGGCGTAACGCAGCGGCGAGACCCCGGTGAAGAAGGCGATCGCCTCGTTCACCTCGACGGCGCTGAACGGGTCGTTGCTCACGTCCAACAGCCGTTTCGCCTCGGCGACGGCCTCGGCCACCACCTCGGTCCGGAACGACCCCTGCACCGCGAGCGTGCCGCCGGTACGCAGTGGCGACAGGCCGAGCCGGACGCCGTAGGTGTAGCCGCGCTCCTCGCGCAGCACCCGGTTCAGCCGGGACAAGAACGCCCCGCCCATCGCGTAGCAGCCGATCACCGCGGCGGCCCAGCGGTCGTCCCCCCGGTCGATCCCGAACCCACCGAGCCGGACGTCGGCCTGCACCGATCCGGGTCGGTCCACGATCACCGCCGCCTGTTCGCCCGGCGCGGCCGGGCGCTGGGCCACGACCTCCTGGTCCGGCACCGACCAGTCGCCGAACACCCGGGCCGCCAGGGCGTGCGGGTCCTCGGCGAAATCACCGGCCAGCACCAGCGTCGCGCCCTTCGGCCCGTAGAAACGGCGGTGGAAGTCGGCGACCTGATCCCGGTCCAGGGTGCGGACGGTGGCCGGCTCCCCGTCCGTCATCCGTGACGGCCGGCTGCCCGCGGCGAACACGGTGCGCCGGAACGCGATCCCGGCCGCCTGCCCGGGGCTGGCCCAGGCCTGCTCGATCTCGGCCAGCCGCAGTTGGATGTGCCGGCCGACGTCGGCCGCACCGTGTGCCGGCAGGATGGCGGCCTCGGCCAGCAGTTCCAGGGCCGGGCCGAACCGGGTGCTCGGGACGTCCATCACCAGTTGCACCCCGGCCGGGGTGACGTCGATGCCCAGCCCGGCGCCCTCGGACTCCAACAGCTCGGCGAACGTCTCGCCGTCGTGGCGGGTGGAGCCCTCGTCCAGGCAGCGCGCGCAGATCGCGGCGATGCCCTCGGCCTCACGCGGTTCGGCGTCCAGCGGGATCGGCAGCACCAGATTGGAGGCGATCACGTGTTGTCCGGGCAGCCGGTAGACCACCACCCGCAGACCGTTGCCGAGTTCGGAGGTCTCCGGTTCCGGGAACGCCCACGGCCCGGCCGGCTCGATGGCGGGCTGCGGCACGAACGACGCCCTGGTCATGCGTTCTCCTTCCGATAGATGACGGTCGCCCGTTGGTCGGCGGCGAACCACTCCTTGATCACGCCGGCGATCTCCTCGGCCCCGATCTGCTCGATGTCGTTGATCCTGCGGTTGATCAGTCCCGGGTCGCCGAACAGGGTCGCGTGCGCGCTGAGCTCGTCGGCGCGGGAGTCGACCCGGGCCAGCTCGTGCAGCCAGTGCCGCTCGAAGGTGGCCTTGGCCCGCTGGGTCTCCAACTCATCAGGGCCTTCGGTGGCCAGTCGCTCGACCTGCTCGATCAGCCTCGTCTCCAGCTCCTCCGGGCTGACCCCGTCCCGGGCCAACCCGTTGACGAAGGCGATCGAGTTGCCACCGATCAGGCCCAGCCCGCTCGCCCCGGCCGATTCGGCGACCTCGTCCCGGCGGACCAGTTGCCGGTGCAGCCGGGAGCTCTGCCCGGTGCCCAACACGGTCAGGGCCAGGTCGGCGGCGTCGTAGTCCGCGGTGCCGACCGGCGGTAGTCGCCAGGTCAGATAGACCGCGGCCGAGGGCACGTCCGCGCCGGTGTCGATCCGGGGCAGCCCGCTGATCGGGGCCAGGCCCGGCATCGGCGGCGGAGCGGGCACGGCGCCGGCCGGGATGTCGGAGAAGAACCGCTCGGCCCGGGCGAACGCGTCCTCGGCGCTCACGTCGCCGACGATGGACAGCACGGCGTTGTTCGGCAGGTAGTGCCGGGTGAAGAAGTCCGCGACGTCGCCCACCTCGGCCGCGTCCAGATCGGCCATCGAGCCGATCGTCGTATGTCCGTAGGGATGATCGGCCGGGAACGTCGCCGAGATCAGCAGTTCCATCGCGTTGCCGTAGGGGACGTTGTCGTACCGCTGCCGCTTCTCCTCCTTGACCACCTCGCGCTGGTTCTCGAAGTTCGCCGGGGTCAGCGCCGTCGGCAGCGAGGCCATCCGGTCCGCCTCCAACCACAGGGCCAGGTCGAGGCCGCCGATCGGCAGCGCCTCGAAGTAGTTCGTCCGGTCGAACCAGGTGGTCGCGTTCACCGAGGCGCCGGCCGACTGCAGCAGAGCGAAATGCTGGCCCGAGGCCACGTTCGCCGAGCCCTGGAACATCAGGTGCTCGAACAGGTGCGCGAACCCCGTCCGGCCGGCCTGTTCGTGCCGCGAGCCGACGTCGTACCAGAGGTTGACCGCCACCGACCCGACGCTGTGGTCCGGGCTGGCCACCACCCGGAGGCCGTTGCCCAACGTCCGCTCGTGGATCGGGTAGTCGAGTTGGACACGGGCGGGGCTGGGCATGTCGCCCATCACAACACACCCGGCTCCGGGCCGGCGTCGGGCGGGTGTCTGAACCGGACCGTGCCCGGGGGACCGCATCGGGGACCGCACTCCCGGCCCTACGCGATCCCCGATGTGCGGTACCCGGATACCCCGGTCCTGCCCAGCAGCATACTGACGAACGGCTGAGTTTGTTTACAGTGCGCGACGATGTTTTCCCGGCCGGACCGCGTCGGCCGGAGCGGCCGTCGGAGAATGGCTCGGTGCTCACCTCTCCCGCCACCTCTGCCGTCACCTCGACCGCGCCCGACCTGTCCACTCTGCGGCGGTCCCTGAGCCGGGCCATCACCCCCGAGAACCCGGACGGGGCACCGGGCGGTGGGGCCAGGGCGACCGAGGGGACGGGCGCCGCCGCCGCCCGCGAGCTGGGCCGGGGCTGGAAGGTGTCGCCGTCGGTCGACATCCAACCCGGGACGACCTGGCCGGTGGCCGATATCCGGGGTCCGGGGCGGATCACCCACATCTGGCTGACCACCCATCCCTCGCACTGGCGCAGCCTGGTGCTGCGCGCCTGGTGGGACGGGGCCGCCGAGCCCGCGGTGGAGGTGCCCCTGGGTGACTTCTTCGCCAACGGCTGGGGCGCCTTCGCCCAGGTCAGTTCAGCGATGGTCGCGGTCAACCCGCACGGCGGCTTCAACTGCTACTGGCCGATGCCGTTCCGGACCGGTGCCCGGCTGAGCGTGGAGAACCTCGGGGAGGCCGCCGCGACGCTCTACTTCCAGGTCGACTACGAGATCGAGGAGCAGCCCGGGGAGGAGGTCGGACCCGAGACCGGCAGGGACGACCGGAGCGCGTACTTCCACGCCCAGTTCCGGCGCAGCAATCCGCTGCCCGAGCGACAGACCCACCCGCTGCTCGACGAGATCGAGGGCCGGGGCCACTATGTCGGGACCTACCTGGCCTGGGCCACCAACAGCCCCGGCTGGTGGGGTGAGGGTGAGCTGAAGTTCTACCTGGACGGCGATCAGGAGTTTCCGACCATCTGCGGCACCGGGACGGAGGACTACTTCGGCGGCGCCTGGAACTTCGACGTGCCGGGCCGCGGCTACACCGAGTACAGCACGCCCTACCTCGGACTGGCCCAGGTGCTCCGACCGGACGGGCTCTACTTCAGCCAGCAGCGGTTCGGGATGTACCGCTGGCACGTGCCCGACCCGGTCCGCTTCGCCACCGGACTGCGGGTCGATCTGCAGGCGCTCGGCTGGCAGTCCGGCGGACGCTATCTGCCGCTGCGCGACGACATCGCCTCGACCGCGTTCTTCTACCTCGACCGGCCCTCGACCCACCGGCCCGCCTTCCCGCACGTCGATGAGCTGCAGGTCCTCGGCGTCCCCGGCTGAGCCGGTTCCTCGCCTCCGGCGCGTCGTGCGGTGCCCGGACCGGGGGAGGACTAGTCGGGCTGCGGTTCCTCCCGGCCCCACCACAGCGTCCGCTGCGGGAACGGGATGGCGATGCCGACGGCGTCCAGGCCGTCCTTGACCGCCAGTGCGACCTCGTGCCGGACCCGCCACCGGCTGGCCATGTCGGCCCGGTGCCAGTAGCGGACGGCGAAGTTGATCGAGGAGTCGCCGAACTCCTCGCACCACACCTCCGGCGGTGGGGCGGTCTCGACTCCCGGGGCGCCGGCGCACGACTCGAGCAGCACCCGCTGCGCCGTCCGCAGATCGGTGTCGTAGGGCACACCGACGTCGAGGGTGGTGCGGCTGACCGGAGTCCTGGTGTGGTTGACGATCGCCGCCTTCAGCACGACCGCGTTGGGCAGATAGACCGTCAGCCCGTCGAAGGTGTGGATCTCGGTGGTGCGCAGGTTGACGTCGCGGATGACGCCCTCGAAGGCGTTGCTGTCGACCTGGTCACCGATCTTGAACGGGCGCCGGACCTGCAGCAGGACGCCGGCCACGAAATTCTGCAGGATGTCCTGCAGGGCGAAGGCGATCGCGATGCCGCCGACCCCGAGTGCGCCGAGCAACGGGGTGATCCGGACGCCCAGCAGGCCGAGGGCGTAGACCACGCCGACGACGACCACCACCAGGGCGACGAAGCGCCCGGTCAGTCGCCCCATCGAGCGGCTGGCGTCACCGTGGTCGACGATGCGGACCAGGACGTTGCGGGCCGCGATCGCGATCACGATCGAGATCAGCAAGGCCACCGAGGCACCGAGGATCTGGGTCAGGGTGAGATTCGCCACCGCCGCATTCTCACCTACCGGGCCCGAGCTGCGGCGGTTGAACGGAGCTCAGGCCGTCAGCTCAGTCCGTCCGGCGGGCGTCGGTCCGGTCCGTCGGTACGGTCCTGTCCGTCGGGTCGGCCGACTGCAGGCCTTCGGACTCGGTCAGCGCCCGACCGGCCCGGGCCGCGGCCCCGGGTCGGGCCAGCACCACGACGAGGACGACGACCACCACCGCCACGGCCAGGCCCGGCCCCCACAGGGCGCTGCCCTCGGGCAACGGCACCAGGTTGCGGAACAGGGTGTAGGCGAGCAGCGCGAGCGCCAGGATCGGCACAACGACCTCCCAGGTGGCGACCGGCTTGGCCGCTGGGGTGACCCCGGCGCCCGCTGCCGTTGCTGCACCGGCGGGGCGGAAGAACAGCAGCCGGACCGCGCCCAGGGTGGCCAGGGCGTAGGCGACCAGCAGGATCAGGGTGCCGGCCGTCCCGGTGTAGACGAAGAGGTCGAGTGAGTCGGTGCCGAGGATCGGGCCGGCGAGCAACTCGACCAGGAAGACCAGTCCGATGCAGACCCCGACCGCCCGGTTCGGCACGCCGTGCCCGGCGTGCACCCGGGCCAGCGGCCTCGGCCCGAGCCCGTCCCGGCTCAGGGCGAAGATCAGCCGGGAGGCACCGACGGTGGTGGCCAGGACGCAGGCGGTGGCCGAGATGGCGGCACCGATGGTGACCACGACGCCGAGCCAGGGTGCCAGCCAACTGGCCGCGATGTCGCCGACCAGCGAGCCGGAGGCGATGAAGGCCTCGACGCCGTCCGGGCCGGTGCCGAAGGCCATCACCTCGATCGCGGTGACCACGACGAAGAAGACGCCGCCGAAGATCGCGGTGCCGAGGATGGCCCGCGGGATGTCGCGTCTGGGCTCCTTCGCCTCCTCACCCAGGGTGGCCGCCGCCTCGAAGCCGGCGAAGGAGAGGAAGCCGAAGACGATGCCGAGGAAGACGGTGGAGGCGTCCGTGCCCGCCGGCACGAACACCGACAGGTCGAAGCGACGGCCGTCCGGGGCGGTGTGGGTGAGCAGCTTGACCAGCACGATCGCGCACACCACCAGGATCAGCGTCACCGTGACGGCCTCGACCACGAACAGCACCCGGGTGCCGCCCCTGGCCTGCCGGCTGGCCAGGAACCAGACCACCGCCAGGGCGATCCAGGCGAAGACGTAGGCCATCAGGTCCGGGCTGTCGGCCCAGATCCCGGATTCGGTCAGCAAGGCGTTGACGAAGCGCCCGGCCGCGAGCGAGGTGACCGCGCCGTAGAAGACGTAGGTGCCCGCGTTCAGCCAGCCGGCGGTGATGCCGGCCCGCGGGCCGAGGGTGGCACCGACGAAGCCGTAGACGCTGCCCGAGTGGGAGAACCGCTGACTGAGCCGGACGAAGGTGTAGGCGATCAGCAGCACCCCGACGGTGGCCAGCGCGAAGGCCAGCGGCACCGCCCTGCCGACCGCCCCGGCCGTGCCCTGGGGGTTGATGTTGGCCGCCATCGACGGCGCCATCAGGGCGATCGAGACGCCGATCGCCTCGATCACGCTCAGGTTGCGTTTCAGCTTCGGTCGGCCGGACTCGTCGTCGGTCGGCGTTGCGTCGGTCCCGGTCCGGGTGCTGGTCGGCTCGGTCATCGTCACTCCTGCACTCGGCGGGATCGGCCCGGGCGGAGCCGTCGGCTCAGTCTGGACCGTGGCGACGGCTGCGGGCCGCACTGCAGCGCTCGTGTCCGACGGTGATCGGCGTTCGGACACCGAGGACGACCGGACACCGAAGACGACGCAGGGCCCCGGACGGATGATTGTCCGGGGCCCTGTAGTGGTAGCGGGGGCAGGATTTGAACCTGCGGCCTCTGGGTTATGAGCCCAGCGAGCTACCGAGCTGCTCCACCCCGCGTCGCGTTGGAAGAACTTACCCGAGCCCTCCCCGGTTCTCAAATCGGGGTGGCAGCCCCGCCCCGGTCCGAATCGATTCAGAAGGGTTTGGCAGACTGTGGACACGTGAACTCACCGATCCGCGTCACCGTCTGGGGCGAGAACTTCCACGAACGATCCGAACGCGACGCCGCCGGCATGGCGGAGCGCTATCCCGACGGGATGCACGGCGCCATCGCCGCCGGGCTGACCGAGTTGCTGGGTGATCAGGTGCAGGTCCGGACCGCCACCCAGGACCAGCCCGAGCACGGGCTGAGCGATGAGGTACTCGAGCAGACCGACGTGTTGACCTGGTGGGGCCACATCACCCACGGTGACGTCGACGACGCCGTGGTCGAGAAGGTCTACCAACGGGTGCTCGGCGGGATGGGGATCATCCCGCTGCACTCGGCCCACTTCTCCAAGATCTTCATCAAGCTGATGGGCACCAGTTGCTCGCTGCGCTGGCGCAACGACGGCGACGACACCGAGCTGGTCTGGACCGTTGCTCCGTCGCACCCGATCGCCGACGGCGTCCCGCACCCGATCCGGATCGAGCAGCAGGAGATGTACGGGGAGTACTTCGACATCCCTGCCCCCGACGAGCAGGTCTTCCTCTCCACCTTCAGCGGCGGCGAGGTGTTCCGCTCCGGCAACTGCTACCGCCGCGGCAAGGGCAAGGTCTTCTACTTCTCGCCCGGTGACCAGGACTACCCCGTCTACCACCACCCCGACATCAAGCGGGTGCTGGCCAACGCCGTCCGCTGGGCCGCGCCGGACGAGGGCGTCGACTTCGCCGCCCCGGCGGTGCTGAACCGGACCGAGCCCTTCTTCGACCGGAGCAAGTGATGCCGCTGCGGGCCGGGGTGATCGGTCTCGGCTGGGCCGGCCAGCAGCACATGCTGGGCTACCAGCTCGACGACAGCACCGAGCTGGTGGCGCTGGCCGGGATGGAGGCCGACCAGTTGGCCGGGCTCGGCGAGCAGCACGGGATCGAGCACGGCTACGCCGACTGGCAGACGATGATCGCCGAGGCCGCGCCTCGACGTCGTCAGCATCGCCACCCCCACCGCGCTGCACGCCCCGATGGCCATCGGCGCCCTGGACGCCGGGGTGCACGTCCTGAGCGAGAAGCCGATGGCGCAGGATGCCGGGCACGCGAAGGCGATGGTGGACGCGGCCAAGGCCAACGACCGGGTGCTCGACGTCTCCTTCAACCACCGGCGTCGCGGCGACGTGATCGCGGCCAAGCGGATCATCGACCAGGGCACGCTGGGCAAGGTCTACTACGCCAAGGCGGGCTGGCTGCGCCGATCCGGCATTCCCGGTCTGGGCAGTTGGTTCACCAAGAAGGCGCTGGCCGGCGGCGGCCCGATGATGGATCTCGGCGTCCACATGCTCGACATCGCCCTGCACCTGATGGGGGAGCCGTCGGTCACCACGGTCACCGGCTCCAGCTACGCCGAGTTCGGTCCGCGCGGTCTGGGTGGCGCCAGCAGCAAGAACTCCGGGCTGAAGTGGAGCGGCGGCGGGGACGCCGGCTTCGAGGTCGAGGATCTGGCCTCCGCCTTCGTCCGGCTCTCGGATTCCTCCACCCTGTTGCTGGAGACCAGCTGGGCCTCCTACATCCCGGCGGACCAGATCTACTGCACGCTGTACGGCACCGAGGGCGGGGCGCAGATCTTCTGGAGCGCCTCGGGCGGTGAGGACCAGTCGCTGCAGGTCTGGACCGACGTGAACGGGGTGCCGGCCGAGCTCACGCCGGAGATCGGTCCGAGCACCGGCCACCCGGCCTGTGTCGCCGACTTCGTGACCAAGGTGCTGAGCGAGGACTGGAGCGAGCACCGAGGTGAGCATGCGCTGACCCGGGCGTTGATCATCGACGCGTGTTACGCCTCGGCCGCCGCAGGCCACGAAGTGACCCTCTGACCCGTTCGCCGGATCCCGGGAGCACGACGATCGCCTCCAGCGCCATGATCACGCGGAGCGCGGGTGCGGCGCGTCGTATCCAGGGCGTGATCGCCCTGCTGGCCGATGGTTCCCAGCGCGCCCGAGGCGGCCGACGTCAACCGCGGACGGCACCGGTCGTCAGACCGGCGACCAGGAAGCGCTGGGCCAGCAGGGCGAGCAGGACAGCCGGGACGGTCAGGATGGCTCCGCAGGCGGCGATGGCCTGGTACTGGCCGAAGTCCTGGGCCGAGCTGAACGAGGCCACGAACACCGACAGGGTCTGGGCCCGGGTCTGGGTCAGTGCGATCGGGATCAGGTACTCCTGGTAGGCGAGCAGGAAGGTGAAGATGCCGGCGGTGAACAGCCCCGGCACCGACAGCGGGACGATGATCCGGGCGAACACCCCGAGCCGGGTGCAGCCGTCCACCAGGGCCGCCTCGTCGAGTTGTTCCGGCACGTCCCGGAAGAAGTTGTGCAGCAGCCACAGGCTGAACGGCTGGTTCACCGCGACCAGGGCGATGACCAAGGCGGTGTCGGTGTCGTAGAGACCGACGGCCCGCGCGGCGTCGTAGAAGGGCAGCGTGAACGCGAATCGCGGCAGCGCGCGGAACACCAGGGCCAGGATCAGGATCCACGGGCCGAGGCGGCCCCGGACCCGGGCCAGGGCGTAGGCGGCCGGGGCGGCGACCAGCAACGAGACGACGACGGTCACCGCGCAGACCACGACGGTGTTGACCGTGATCTTCAGGAAATAGGTGTTCTGCCACAGATAGACGAACGACTGCACCGACGGGGTGAAGCTCCAGCGCGGGGGATAGACGAACGCGTCCTTGAAGCTCTTCAGCGACGTCAGGGCCGCCCACAGGAAGGGCAGCACCGCCACGAAGGCGACCACGGCCAGGACGACCGCGACGACGGCCCGCCTCAGGCGGCCCCTCGACCCCCTCACGCCCGGGCCGTCCGAAAGGTGTTGCGGAGCAGGGGAATCAGCAGCACGACGGTGATCACCACGGTCAGCACACTGACCGCACTGCCCAGACCGAGCCGGGCGCTCTGGCCCAGGGCGACGTCGTAGACGTAGGTCATGATCGACTCGGTGCCGGTGGTCTGGGCGGCCGGCGTGATCACCCGGATCGCGTCGAAGACCCGGAGACCGTCCATCACCGAGATGATCACGATGAAGCCGATCAGGTTCCGCAACCCGGGCAGGACGATGTGGCGCTGCCGCCGCCACCAGCCCGCTCCGTCCAGCTCGGCCGCCTCCAGCTGATCGGTCGCGACGGCCTGCAGCCCGGCCAGCAACACGATCAGCGGGAAGGCGACCTCGTGCCAGATCACGGTCATGGTCAGCAACGCCCGGGCCGGCCAGACCGAGGACAACCAGTCGACGTGCAGTCCCAGGCCGCCGAGCACCCAGTTGACCAGACCGCCGAACGTGTCGTTGAACAGCCAGGAGAACAGGATGGCGGCGATCACCGTGGGCACCACGTAGGTCACGACCAACAGCCCGAGCAACAGCGATCGCCACCGCCGGAGGGTGTTCAGCATCAGGGCCAGAACGTAACCCAGTAACAGTTTCAGCGCGGTGGCGACGGCGGTCAGCCCGACGGTGAAGGCGACCGCGGACAGGAACCGCGACGAGCCGAGCGCCTCGAGGTAGTTGGCCGACCCCACGAACGTCCCGCGCGTTCCGTAGCTCACGTCCCGCAACGACCAGAGCACGGTCTGCAGCAGCGGGAACGCCAGCAGCCCGACCATGATCACCAGGCTCGGTCCGGCCAGCAGCCAGAACTCGCGTCGTCTCACCGAGGTCTCTGTTCAGCTGCCCCGGGCGACGATCTTCTCCGCCGCGCTCTGGGCCCGTTGCAGCGCGGTCTCGACTGTGGTGGTGCCGCCGACCGCGGCGGCCAGGAACGGGTCGACGGCCGTCTGCATCGCCGCGAAGAAACGCTTCTTCGGGTACGGGTCGGCTCCGGCCTTCAGGGTCGCGGTGGCCGCGGGCCAGTACGGAGCCCGGCCGGCCAGATCGGTGTCACCCAACACACTGTCCCGGACCGGGTAGACCAGCGGCCCGGCCGCCTTCGCCGCGGCCGGCCCGGTGCCGGTAGCCGCGATCTGCGCCAGCAGCTCGGTCGGCACCGAGGAGTTCTCCGCGACCGCGAAACCGTCGACGTTCAGGGTGGCCCACGGCTTGCCTCCGCTGCGGACGGCCGGCGGGACCGCGTAGCCGAACCTGCCGGCGAAGTCGGTCTTGCTCGCATCCTCGAACTGGGCCGCCCGGCCGGAGTACAGGATGCCGATCGCGGCCCGGCCGTTGAGCAGTGCGGACTGCACCTCGGGTTGGTCCCAGGTGAGCCGGGCCGGGTCGGTGTAGGGCAGCAACGAACGCAGCGCGGTCACGGCGCCGTGGGCGACGTCGGTGGTGAGCGCCGGCCGGTCTCCGGCGCTGCTGAGCCAGGACCCGCCGAGGGAGTTCAGCGAGTTGGTGAACACCGCCCCGATCGCCGACTGCGCACCGTAGGTCAACGCCAGCGGGTGCGCCACCGCGCCGTCCGTTTCGATCTTCTTCGCTACGGCAATCAACTCCTCGAAGGTCGTCGGCACCTCCAACGACAGCGAGTCCAGGATGTCCTTGCGGTAGACCATCAGGTGCACGTTGGCCACCATCGGCAGCGCGTACAGCTTCCCCCGGACGGTGAAGGCGTCGAGGAACGTCTGACCGATCCCGCCGATCTGGTAGCGACTACCTTCCTTCGACACGAAGTCGTCCAGCGGAGCCAGCCAGCCGGACTCGGCGTACTGAGCCAGGGTGCCGCCGTAGACCTCGATGATGTCGTAGCTGCCGGATCCCTGCTGGGAAAGGGAAAGCCGGGCCTTCTCCAACTGGGCGGCGAAGTCGATCTGGCCGTGCTCGACCCGCAGGTTCTGCACGGTGCTGCAGCCGTCGCTCATCGCCTGGCTGAACGGGTCGAGCGCCGGGGCGCTGTAGGCCAGCACCTGGACGGTGGTGGCGTCCGCTGGCGCGTCGACGTCACAGGCGGTGGTCGCGCCCGCCACCTTCGACCCGGCACCGCATCCCGACAGACCGCCGAGCCCGGCCAGGCCGCTCGTGCCGAGGGCCGCCGACAGTCCGAGGACCCGTCGTCGGCTGAGCCGGTGCTCGCCGGAGGCGAGAACTCGCTGACCGGGCTCAGCCACGGGCGTCCGGCCCGTAACCGGCCACCATGCCGCGGTGCATCACCCGGTCGCCGACCACCCCGGAGTGGTCGGCCTTGTGCAGCACGCATCCGTTGTCCCACATCACCACGTCGCCGGCCGACCACGAGTGCCGGTAGACGTTGTCCTCGCCGGTCGAGTGCGCCAGCAACCGCTCCACCAGCCGACGGGTCCGCTCGGCGTCCAGGCCGCTGATCTCGGCGCAGCGGGACGCCGTCGTCAGATACAGCGACGTCTCCCCACTGAGGGGATGCCGGCGCAGCAGCGGATGCCAGGCCTCGTGCTCGTCCTCGGCGCCGAGCTCGACCCCGGTGACGACGTGGCGGAGCGACCGTCCGTCCAGTTGTTCGAGCAACTCCTCCGGCAGGGTGCGGAAGGCCCGGAACTGGTTGCTAAACAGGGTTTCGCCGCCCTCGGCCGGGATGGTGACCGTCCGCAGCGCGGTGTAGGCCGGGGGTCGGCTGAGGTAGCTGGTGTCGACGTGGAAGGTGCTCCTGGGCGGGGTGGCGCGGCCGACGTTGCTGATCACGTTGAGTTCCGGGTGGCCGTCGACCGGGGTCTCGCCGATCGACGGCATCAGCTCACCGAAGCTCTGCAGGAAGGATTGGAACGAGTCGTCGTCCAGCTGCTGGTCGGTGAACACGATCACGCCGTGCTCGGCCAGCAGGTCGCGCAGCCGCGCCACCCCGGCATCGTCGACGCTCCGCAGATCGAGATCGTCGACCCGCAGGCCGAGCGGCTCCAGCGCGGTCTGCGTCGCCATCAGCGTCCTTCGCTCAGCCGGATCAGCTCGGCCGCGTCGAGTTCGTCCACCCGGACATCGGCCCGGGCGAAGTCGTGCGCGGCGGTGTTGACGTTGGGAAAGGCGACGCAGGTGAGACCGGCCGCCACCGCGGCCTCGACCCCGCCCACGTTGTCCTCGATGGCCACGCAGTCGCCCGGCTCGACGCCGAGCTGGGCCATCGCGTAGCTGTAGGCGGCCGGATCCGGCTTGGGCGTGCTGACGTCACCGGAGTCGACGACCAGGTCGAAGTCGCCGGCCTCGATCTGGTCGCTGAGTGCGCCGAGCAGAGCGGCGACGTTCTCCTCCGACGTGGTGGTGACCAGCGCCAGCTTCAGGCCCTGTCGCTTGGCCGCCGTGATCGTCTCGACCACGCCGGGACGGGCCTGCACCCGGCCTCGGCTCAACGCCTGCTGGAAGAGCGCGGACTTGCTGGCGTGCACCGCCTCGGCGTCGACGTCCTCACCGCGGGACTCCGCGTACGCCGCGATCCGGTTCTTGCCGCCGCTGTTCTGGAGCATCTCCACGTACTCCTCACGGCCCCACTGCCAGTCCAGGCCGGCCTCGGCGAAGGCGCGGTTGAAGGCGTCGCGCTGCAACTCGGAGGTGTCGGCGACGGTGCTGATCGAGCCGAACAGGATGGATGACACGGGAACTCCTCGGATCGGTGTCTCAGGAAGGGTGTTTCAGGATGGGTGTCTCAGGGTTGGTGCTGCGGAAGGGTGTGGCGAAGGTGTCCGGGAAGCGTATTGCCGGCCGGTGGCGTCCTGGATGCAGACGCCGGCCGCCGACGGTGACCTGGGTGTTCAGAAGACGGCCAGTTGCAGCGGCAGCGGGAAGGCCGCGGGACGGGCATCACCGATGTCGCCGACCCAGAGGCTCACCCCGTGCCGGTCGGGCCAGCGCACCGCACCGAGATCGACCCCGGGGACGGGGTCGTCCAGGGGCCGTTCGGTGTCCCAGCCGGCGCGGACCACGACCGCATCGTTGGATCGAGCTGGGTCCCGGCACGCTGCAGTGCGGCCTCCAGGTCGGGGCTCCGGCCCGAGTGTCGGCCCAGTTGACACTCTGCCGCACCGCGGCGGGCATCGCCGGGCTGCCGACCGGTCCCAGCCCGGCCGCGTAGGGGACGGGTGTGGTCGCCCGGGCCAGGTTGACGTGTCGTCCGGTCCGCACCTCGGTGGCCGCCCGGGCCCGGGCCGCGGCGTCGATCAGGTTCAGGGTGCCGAGCTGGTCGCGCTCACCCCATCGGCCCCGGTTGTCGGGAAGACCGGCGGGCGGCTGCGGGCTGTCCGTCGGGGCTCCGTTCGTGCTGGGTCGGGTGACATGATCGTCCGATGATCGACGGATTCCGGATCGGGCACACCACCCGGGACGGTGACGGCTGGCTGACCGGCACCACCGTCATCTTCGCGGCCGGGGCGAACGGCCCTGACGGCGACGGCGGCGCGGCGGGCGGTGCGGCCGGCGGTGCGGCCGGGGGCGCGGTCGGCGGGGTGGACGTCCGCGGTGGTGGTCCGGGCACCCGGGAGACCGATCTGCTGAACCCCACCACCCTCGTGCAGCGGGTCGACGCCGTGGTGCTGACCGGCGGTAGTGCCTACGGTCTGGCCGCCGCCGACGGGGTGATGGCCGAACTCGGAGCACGGGGGATCGGCTTCCCGGTCGGGCCGGAACCGGGTCAGGTGGTGCCGATCGTGCCGGCGGCGGTGCTGTTCGACCTGGGCCGGGGCGGGGAGTTCACCCACCGGCCGAGCGCCGGGTTCGGACGGGACGCGCTGCTCGCCGCGATCGACCCCGCCACGTCGGAATCCGCCGCCGACCCGGCCGAAGGCTGTGTGGGGGCCGGGACCGGTGCGGTCTGCGGCGGGCTCAAGGGCGGCTTCGGCTACGCCGAGACCGTCCTGACCGGCGGACCCGCCGCCGGGGTCTCGGTCGGTGCGGCGGTGGCGGTGAACGCGGCCGGCTCGCCGCTGGACCCACGGACCGGGCGGCTCTGGGCCGACCGCGATCACGCGCTGCCCGAGCCGACGTTGGCGCAACGGATCGCCCTCGCCGAGGCCGTCGGATCGGCCCCGCCGAGCTTGAACACCACGATCGGGGTGCTGCTGAGCGACGCCGTGCTGACCAAGTCCCAGGCCTCCCGGCTGGCCCTGGTCGGCCACGACGGGATGGCGCGGGCGATCGCGCCGGTCCATTCCATGTCCGACGGCGACACCGTGTTCGCCCTGGCCTCGGGCCGGCGGCCGCCGCCTGCGGATCCGGCGTCGGCCGTGAGCTGGTTCAACGCGCTGCTGGACGCGGCCGCGCAGAGCTTCACCCGGGCCTGCCTGCGGGCCCTGCTGTCCGCCGGCGGCCGTGGCCCCTACCCGGGGTACCGCGACCTCATCCCCGAAGCTGAGATCGGGCTCGTCGGCCGGGCGCGCACTTCCTAGACTGAGCCCCATGAAGGCTCTGCTGCTCGAGAACATCCACCCCGAGGCCGTCCGGCTGCTGGCCGAACGCGGTTTCGAGGTCGTCCAGCACAAGGGCGCGATGGACGCCGACGAGCTGATCGAAGCGCTGCCCGGCGTCTCGCTGATCGGGATCCGGTCCAAGACCAACCTGACCGCCGACGTGCTGGCCCAGGCCCCCGATCTGGTGGCGATCGGCGCCTTCTGCATCGGGACCAACCAGATCGATCTGGCCGCGGCCGCCGAGCAGGGGATCGCGGTCTTCAACGCGCCCTTCTCCAACACCCGCAGTGTGGTCGAGTTGGTGATCAGCGAGATCATCGCGCTGGCCCGGCACCTGACCGACAAGAACGCGAAGATGCACGACGGTGAGTGGGACAAGTCGGCCGCCGGCGCGCACGAGGTCCGCGGCCGCACCCTCGGCATCGTCGGCTACGGCAACATCGGCAGCCAGCTCTCGGTGGTGGCCGAGGCCCTCGGCATGCGGGTGATCTTCTACGACGTGGCCGACAAGCTGGCCCTCGGTAACGCCCGTCGTTGCGACACGCTGGAGGAGTTGCTGGCCGAGGCCGAGACCGTGTCGCTGCACGTCGACGGCCGGCACGGCAACCAGGGCTTCTTCGGCGCCGAACAGTTCGCGATGATGCGGCCGCGGGCCCTGTTCCTCAACCTGTGCAGGGGTTTCGTGGTCGACCACGACGCCTTGCGCGACCGGCTGCTCAACGGTGACATCGCCGGCGCGGCCGTGGACGTGTTCCCGCAGGAGCCGAAGGTCTCCGGTGAGCCGTTCGTCTCCGGCCTGCAGGGCATCCCGAACGTGATCCTGACCCCGCACGTCGGCGGTTCGACCCAGGAGGCACAGGAGGACATCGGCCGGTTCGTGGCCGGCAAGCTGCGTGACTTCGTCGCCGCCGGCAGTACCACGATGTCGGTCAACCTGCCGCAGCTGCAGACGGTAGAGGTCGAGCCGGGACGGGCCCGACTGATCCACATCCACCGCAACGTCCCCGGCGTGCTGGCCACCGCGAACGGCATCCTGGCCGACTTCGGCGCCAACATCGAGTTCCAGACGCTCTCCACCAGAGGCGAGTTCGGCGTGGTGATCACCGACATCAGCTGTGCGCTGTCGGGGGAGTTGTCGGACAAGCTGGAGGCGCTGCCCGAGACGGTCACCCTCCGGGTCATCGCCTGATTCGTCGCAGCACCAGCCCGGCGAGGCCGAGACCGGCCAGGACGGCGGGGCCGAAGCGCCGCAGCAGCACCGGCCCGGCCGTGCCGAGCATGGTCAGCTCCGCCGGTTCGTCGGCCGCCTGACCCGGTTGGGCCGGCCGGTTCCCCGGCGTCCCGCTCTCCGGCGTCTCGTTCTCCGGCGTCCCGTGCGCCGGCGGGTGGGTCGCCGAGCCCGGACGGGGCGGCCGGACCTCGGCGTCATCGACACCGGGATGCGCTGGCGGGTCCGAGGTACCGCTGGCCGCCGCACCCACCCCGGAAGCGCCGCCGGACTGGGCCCCGCCACCGGACGGGTGTGCATCGGAGGTCCGGACCCCGGGCCCGGTGGGCCGGCTGTCCGGCGGGCCGCCGTGGCCGAAGTCGTCCAGCCCGGACGGGTTCTCGGTCGGCGTCATGGCCGGAATGTACTCCGAGCTGCGCCGCCTGGTAAGCCCCGGCCGAGCCCTACCCCGACGCTCTGCCGGAGCCGTCGTCGTCGGGCGGGGCCAACCGGGCCAACAGCTCGTCGTGCAGCAGTCCGTTCGAGGCGTAGCCGCCGGCACCGTTCGGCCCGGGACGTCCGTCGGCGTCGGTGAACGTGCCGCCCGCCTCGCTGACGATCACGGCCAGGGCGGCCATGTCGTGCAGGTTCAGTTCCGGTTCGCAGGCCAGGTCGACCGCACCCTCGGCCAGCAGCATGTAGGACCAGAAGTCGCCGTAGGCCCGGGTCCGCCAGCAGTCCCGCATCAGGTCGACGAAGCCCTGGCCCTGGCCCGATTCGATCCAGCCGTGGATCGAGCTGTAGCTGAGTGAGGCGTCGGCGATCGCACCGACCGCCGAGACGTGACAGGGACTGCCCTGCAGCAGCGACCTGCCGGCGTGGGCGCCCGAGCCCCTGCCCGCCCACCAGCGCCGTCCGAGCGCCGGTGCGCTGACCACACCGACCACTGGTTCGTCGTTGATCATCAGGCTGATCAGGGTGGCCCAGACCGGCACGCCGCGGACGTAGTTCTTGGTGCCGTCGATCGGGTCGATCACCCAGCGGCGCGGCCCCCAGCCGGTGTCGGCACCCTCCTCGCCGTGCACGGCGTCCCGCGGACGGGCCCGCCCCAGCGTTCGCCGGATCGACTCCTCCACCGCCTTGTCGGCGTCCGAGACCGGGGTCAGATCCGGCTTGGTGTCGACCTGCAGATCAAGCGCCTTGAACCGGCTCATGCTGATCGAGTCGGCGTCGTCGGCGAGCAGGTGGGCCAGGCGCAGATCGTCGGTCAGCGAGGCGGCGGTCACCTCGGGCGGGGCAGGCATGGCCCGACCCTATTCGCTGTGGCCGATCATCCGGCGGAACGACTCCAGCCGGGCCGGCGACAGATCGCCGCGGCCCGCGGCAGCGTCCAGGCCGCATTCGGGCTCGGCGGCGGTGTGGGTGCAGCCGCGCGGGCAGTCGACGGTGAAGGCCGCCAGGTCACCGAAGGCGGCGATGATCCGTGCCGGGGTGACGTGGCTGAGACCGAACGAGCGGACGCCGGGGGTGTCGATCACCCAGCCGGGATCACCGGATCCGGTCCCGGCCGGCGGCAGCCGCAGGGCGATGGCCGCGGTGGAGGTGTGCCGGCCCTTGCCGGTCACCTCGTTGACGTGGCCGATACTGCGTAACGCGCCGGGGATCAGGGCGTTGACCAGGGTGGACTTACCGACACCGGAGTGCCCGACGAAGACGCTGCGCCGACCGGCCAGCCGGGCCCGCAGGTCGTCCAGCGGGGCGCCCGGCCTGGTCACCTCGATCGCCACGTCGAGTGGCGCGTAGGCCGCGACCAGGGCGTCCGGCGAGGCCAGATCGGCCTTGGTCAGGCAGAGCAGCGGCTGCAGCCCGGCGTCGTAGCCGGCGACCAGGACCCGGTCGATCATGCCGGTCCGCGGCTCCGGATCGGCCAGCGCGGTGACGATCACCAACTGGTCGGCGTTGGCCACGATCGGCCGCTCGTAGGGGTCGTCGTCGTCGGCGGTGCGACGCAGCACCGAGTCCCGCTCGGTGACCTCGACGATCCGGCCCAGGGTGCCCTCGTCGCCGGAGGTGTCACCGACCACCCGGACGCGGTCACCCACGATCACCCCTTTTCGGCCGAGCTGGCGGGCCTTGGTGGTGATCAGCTCACGTTCCTCGCCGGTCTGCGGATCGGTGATCAGGCAGTGGAACCGGCCGCGGTCGATGGTGATGACGGTGGCCACGGCGGCGGCGGAGTAGTCCGGCCGGTCCTTGGTGCGGGGACGGCTGCGACGACCGGGACGCTCGAACCGGGCATGGTCGTCGACACCGATCCCCCGGGGCGTCACCGTGCGTCCGGACCCTGCTCGGAGTCGGCTCGCTCGGAATCGGCTTGCTCGGAATCGGCTCGCTCGGAGGGGCCGTCCAGGAGGTCGTCCAGGACGGGCTCGGCGGCTTCGGCCGCTTCGTCCAGATCCTCGGTCCGTTGGGCGGCGACCTGCGAGTCGTGCAGCATCCGGGTCCAGCGCGCGACGAAGTCGGGCATGGTCTTGGTCACGCAACCGATGTCGTCCAGCACGATGTCGTCGATGACCAGACCGAGCAGTGCGCCGGCGTGGGCCATCCGGTGGTCGGCGTAGGTGAGCCAGTTGTTGCTGAGCAGGATCTTCGGGCCGATCCGCAACCCGTCGTCGGTCTCGTGCACGGTCGCGCCGACGCCGTTGAGGTCGGTGGCCAGCGCGGCGAGCCGGTCGGTCTCGTGGCCACGGATGTGGGCGACACCGTGCAGGTGCGAGGTGTGGTCGGCCAGGGCGGCGAGCACGGCGACCACCGGGGTCAGCTCGGAGGCGTCGGCCAGGTCGAGGTCGACCGCATGCAGTTGGTCGGTGCCGCGAACGGTCAGACCGTCCCTGGTCAGCTCGACCTCGGCGCCGAACAGTCTCAGGATCTCCTGGATCCGGTCGCCCGGCTGATCGGTGGCGCCCGGCCAGTCCGGCACGGTGACCCGGCCGCCGGTGACGGCCGCGGCGGCCAGGAACGGGGCGGCGTTGGCCAGATCGGGCCGGACGGCGGCGTCGACCGGCTTGATCGTCCCGGCGGAGACCAGCCACCGGTCGGGCTCGGAGTCGTCGACCTCCACCCCTCGTTCCCGCAGGTGACTGATCGTCATGTCGATGTTGGGCCGGCTCGGTACGGCCGAGTCCGTCGCGCTCTCGTGCCGCAGGTGCAGACCACCGGGCAGCCGGGCGCCGATCATCAGCAGTCCGGAGGTGAACTGGCTGGAGGCGGACGAGTCGATGGTGACCGCGCCGCCCGGCAGGTCCTTCCGGCCGGTGACGGCGAACGGCAGCCCCGAGGCCGGCGTGCCGACGGCCGCGTCGCTGGTGTCGGCGTCCGCGGACCCGGTGCCGGGGCTGAGGGACTCGACCAGCGCACCGGCGTCGGCCAGCCCGTCCAGGAGGCCGGCCATCGGCCGGCCGGCGGCGTTGTCGTCGCCGAAGAACTCGGTCCGGCCGTCGACCAGTGCGGCCAGCGGTGGCAGGAACCGCATCACGGTGCCGGCCTGGCCGCAGTCGATCCGGGCGCCGGCGCGGAACTCGGCCGGTGGGGTGACGTGCCAGACGTCGGAGCTGTCGTCGATCTCGACCCCGAGGGCCCGCAGACCCTCCCGCATCAACCGGGTGTCCCGGGCGTCCAGCCCACCGGTGATGTCGGACGGGCCGTCGGCCAGGGCCGCCAACACCAGGGCGCGGGCGGTCTCGGACTTCGAACCGGGGATCCGCACCGTGGCGTCCACCGGGACGTCGGCGATCGGTGCAGCCCAGGCGCCGGTCGGCGGCTGTGTGACCTCGGCTTCGGTGGTCGGGACGGTCGGCTGGCTACTGGGGTCGGTCACCCGGTGGAGTCTAATCGTGCGGCCGGCGCCGACCGCCGTGCTGTCGGGACCGGCCCGGTCAACCCCTCGACCGGTATCGAGGCGATCGTCAGTTGCTGCCCAACTCGATGTTCTCGGTGAACTTGGCGGCGCTCTTCTTGGCGTCATGGGCGCCGGACCGGACGGACTTCACCGCGTCCTTGCGGACGTCCTTGGTCGCGTCCTTGGCCGAGGAGGCGAGATCCTTGGCGCTCGAGCCCGCCGATGAGCGGGCCGAGTCCAGTTGCTTGCCGGCGCTCTTCTGGGCCTGCTTGGCGTTCTTCTGGGCCTGCTTGGCCAGCTTCGGGGCTTCCTTCTTCGCCTTCTTCGCGGCGATCTCAGCCTGCTTCTGGGCCTGCTTGGCCAGCTTGGGTGCCTGCTTCTTGGCCTTCTTGGCCTGCTTCTGGGCCAACGCCTGGGCCTTCTTGGCCTGGTCCTTGGCCTGCGAGGCCAGCTTCTTGGCGGTCTTCTTGGCGGTCTTCTTGGCCTTGCGGCGGGTCTTGCGGGTCTGCTTCTCGACCTCACCGAGCAGCCCGACCCCGCCGGCGATCGCGGCTCCGGCCAGCGGCTGGATGCTCTCGCCCAGGTCCTTGCCGGTCTTGGCGACCGAATCGACGATCGAGTCCGAGCCGCCGATCTTGCGCTTGGCCTTGCGGGCTGCCCGCTTGCCCTTGCGGGTCAGTCGCTCCGAGCCGGCCTGGGCCCGCCAGGCGATGCTCGGCTTGCCCTCGGTGTCGGCCGAGGCCAGCAGCACCCCGCCCAGCAGCGAGACGTTCTTCAGGAAGTGCGCCCGGTCCTCGGCCCGCTCCTCGGCGGTGTCCCGGCTCCAGAACGGGTGCCGGGCCAGGGTGCTGGGGACGAGTGAGACGGCCAGCATCACGGCGCCGGCCCGACGGCCCTTGCCGGTGGCCAGCGCCAGGCCACCGCCCAACTGCAGGGCGCCGTTGATCCGGACCAACGTGGTGGTGTCCTCGGGGATCTTGCCCGAGATCGAGGCCGGGGCGATCCGCTGCACGGCCGGCACCAGTCGCTGCGCCACCGGCTCGGCGTCCTCGACGTACTGATCGGGCTTGCGGACGGCCTTGAAGCCGCTGACGATGAAGTAGCTGGCCAGCATCGGACGGGCCGCGGCGCGCAGAAGACTCATGGCCTATTCCTACCGCGTTCGGCCGACAACTCCAACGCTGACCCCTGGGTGTCGGGCCGGTACGCCGTCCGGAGCGTCGGGCGCAAAGCCGGCGGCACACCCGACTTCGTCAGCGCGGCGCTCTACCGTGGTGGCATGTGCGGTCGCTACGCCTCCTCGGCCAACCCGGACGACCTGGTCGACGAGTTCGACATCGACGACATCCTCGGCGTGCTGCCCGGGCCCGATTTCAACGTCGCGCCGACGGTCGAGGTGCCAGCGGTGCTGGAGCGCCTCTGAAGGACAACTCGAAGGACGAGTCGAATGACAGGGAGCCGAACGGCGGCGGTCGGGCCCGGCGCCGGTTGACGCCGTTGACCTGGGGACTGGTGCCGTCCTGGGCCAAGGAGCGCTCCATCGGTGCCCGGATGATCAACGCGCGGTTCGAGACCGTCGCGGAGAAGCCGGCCTTCCGCAAGGCCTGCGCCGCCCGGCGGTGCCTGTTGCCGGCCGACGGCTATTACGAGTGGTACTCCGCACCCGAGGAGGCGCCGACCGGTCCGCGCGGGGGAAAGCCGAAGGTACGCAAGCAGCCGTTCTTCATCCACCGCGTCGACGGGCGGCGCCTCGCGATGGCCGGGCTGTACGAGATCTGGCGCGACCCGGCCAAAGACCGCGACGACGACAGTGCCTGGCTGCGGACCTGCACCGTGATCACCACCCGGGCCACCGACGCGCTGGGTCACATCCACGACCGGATGCCGATGGTGCTGACCCCGGAGTGCTACGACGCCTGGCTCGATCCGACCCGGACGGACGCCGAGCAGGCCCGGGCCCTGCTGACGGTGATCCAGCCGACCGCACTGGAGGCCTACGCCGTCTCGACCGAGGTCAACAGCGTCCAGAACAACCACCCCGGCCTGGTCCGACCGATCGACGACGAACCAGGAGACGACGGCGCCACCGATGCCCTCTTCTGACCCGCGATCCGCCGAGCCGAGCCCGCCCGGCCCGTTCGACGTCCAGACCGGCGAGGGACGTGGTCGGTTCTTCGTGGCGCCGGCCGCCGAGCCGCGGGCCGTTCTGTTCCTGGGGCACGGGGCGGGCGGGGGAGTCGACGCGGTCGATCTGGACGCGCTGGCCCGCGGTCTTCCCGCCCGCGGCATCACCGTGGTCCGGTTCGAGCAACCCTGGCGGACGGCCGGCGGCAGGGTGGCGGTCCGGCCGCCCCGGCTGGACGCCGCCTGGACCGACGCCCTCGAGCAGGTGCTGTCCGGCCGGCTACCGCTGCCCGGGGTCGATCCGGGCGGAGCGGTCTTCGTCGGCGGCCGGAGCGCCGGCGCCCGGGTCGCCTGCCGGTCGTCGGTGCCGGGCGCGGCCGGGGGACCACTTCCGCCACGGATTCGTGGTGTGCTGGCCTGCGCCTTCCCGCTGCACCCGCCCGGCCGGCCGGAGCGGTCCCGGATCGCGGAGCTGACCGCGCCCGAGCAGCCGCGACTTGTGCTCCAGGGCGACCGGGACAGCTTCGGCTCGGCCGACGACGTCCGGGCCGCCCTCGCCGACTCGGTCCCGGCCGGCTCCGGGTCGACGGTCAGCGCACCGATCACCCCACCGTCGCCCCTCCCGTCAGGGTGGTCGAGGTCGCGGGCGCCGACCACTCGATGCGGGTCCCGAAATCCGGTCCGATCACGCCGGCCGAGGTGCGTTCGGTGTTGGTGGATCGGGCGGTCGAGTTCGTCGAGGACGTCCTCCGGTCCGAGTGAGGATCCGACGGCGAAGCGAGCGGGATCCGGGGAAGAGCCTGGTCGGCCACCGGAGCCGGGGGAACCCCCGGGGGACGAGCGGAGGGAATAGCCGCTCCACGGCGGCGTTGTAGCTGACGTGAAGCAAGCGACACTGGAGCGAAGCCCGGGTGACTCGGGGGACGCCTGTCCCCGCTCGCCGGTACGCTCGTACCTGATGACCATTCCCGCTGGATCCACCAACCCGACCGCTCCCGCCGAGCCGGCCACGACGACCGACGAGTTCGAGATCGACCCGGACAATCTGGACCGGGCCGGTGACGAGACCGACGCCGAGCGCAACGCCCGGTTCGAGGCCAGCGCACTGGAGTACCTGAACCAGCTCTACGCGGCCGCGATGCGGATGACGCGCAACCCGGCCGACGCCGAGGATCTGGTCCAGGAGACCTACGCCAAGGCCTATTCGGCCTTCCACCAGTTCCGGCCCGGCACCAACCTGAAGGCCTGGCTCTACCGGATCCTGACCAACTCCTACATCAACTCCTACCGGAAGAAGCAGCGTCAGCCGCAGATCTCCGACGGGGCCGAGGTCGAGGACTGGCAGTTGGCCCGGGCCGAGTCGCACACCTCCAGCGGACTGAAGTCGGCCGAGGTCGAGGCGCTCGAGAACCTGCCCGATTCCGACATCAAGAACGCCCTCGGCGAACTCGCCCCGGACTTCCGGCTGGCGGTCTACCTGGCCGACGTCGAAGGGTTCGCCTACAAGGAGATCGCCGAGATCATGGGCACCCCGATCGGCACCGTGATGTCGCGATTGAACCGCGGCCGTAAGCAGTTGCGCACTCTGCTCGCCGACTACGCCCAGGAGCGCGGTCTGGTTCGCGTCCCGGCCGGGGCGAGCGGGAAGGGGAACTCCGATGACTGAGCACAGCCACGATCACGTTCATCACCACACCGACGACCAGGACCTGCAGTCCGACGACTGCTCGCTGGTGCTGGCCCGGGTCTATGAGTTCCTCGACCACGAGATCGAGACCGCCGACGGCGATCGGATCCGGGCGCACCTGGCGGCCTGCGAACCGTGTTTGGAGACCTTCGACGCCGAGCAGGCGCTCAAGTCACTGATCCAGCGCCGCTGCGGCGGCGACCGGGCGCCGGACCATCTGCGGCTGAAGGTGATGGCCAAGATCACCCAGACCCGGATCACCATCGCCGAGCGCTGATCGCGCAGCAGACCCGAGAAGACGAAAAGCCCGCACCGAGACCGGTGCGGGCTTTCTCGCTCTGCGCTCAGTGAGCGGCAGCGTCCTCAGGCGTTGGGGCGCTTGCCGTGGTTCGCGCCCTTCTTCCGGCGGGCGCGGCGCTTACGTCCGGTCTTTCCCATCTCGACTCCTCGTTCGTGGTCCGCGCGGCTCTCGCCGCGCTCGATCAACCTCCAGTTTGCCATCAGTGCAGGGGTGCGGTCACATCGAGCTCGTCGGCCACCCGGGGATCGCCGGCATCGGCGAAGTAATCGCTCTGTACGGTCAGGTCGGTTCCGTTCGACACCTTGACCGCCCGGAGGATCAACGTCAGCACCACCGTCACCACCAGGTTGAGGGCGAATGCGGTCAGCCCGATGTAGCCGGCCTGGCCGAAGCCGGGGATCACGGCCAGCGAGTTGCCGAAGTGGGTGGTCATGGTGCAGGCGGTGCAACCGCCGTAGGCCGTCACCGTCCCGTAGACCATGCCGACGGCCCACCCGGCCAGCAGGGCCCAGCGGTGGAACCAGCGGGTGAACAGCCCGAAGATCACCGACGGCAGCGTCTGCAGGATCCAGATCCCGCCCAGCAGCTGGAAGTTCAGCGCGTTCTGCTTGTCCAGCACCAGCACGAACCCCAGCGCCCCGAGCTTGGTGATCAGCGACACCAGCTTGGCGACCCGGGCCTCCTGGGCGTCGGTCGCCGACGGCGAGAAGAACGCCTTGTAGATGTTGCGGGTGAACAGGTTCGCCGCGGCGATCGACATGATCGCGGCCGGCACCAGTGCCCCGACGGCGATCGCGGCGTAGGCCACGCCGGCGAACCAACCCGGGAAGTTGTCGGTGAACAACTGCGGGATGACCAGTTGCGGGTTGATCTTGCCGTCCAGCCCGATCGGCTTCGTCCCGGCCTTGATCGCCACCCAGCCGAGCAGGGCCAGCAGCCCGAGCAGCAGCGAGTAGGCGGGCAGGATCATCGCGTTCCGGCGACCGGTGGTGCGGTCCTTGGCACTGAGAGCCGCGGTCACGCTGTGCGGGTACATGAACAGCGCCATCGCCGAGCCGAGTGCCAGTGAGGCGTAGGCCCAGTAGAGCTTCGCGCTGGGGACGAAGACGCCGGTCAGCGCGGCCGGGTTGGCCGCGGTCGGTTTCGGCGTGGCCATCTTGGCCTGGGCGGCGTCGAAGATGCCGCTCCAGCCGCCGAACTTCATCGGCAGATAGATGATCGCAACGATGATCACGATGTAGATCAGGCCGTCCTTGACCACCGCGATCATCGCCGGCGCCCGCAGACCGGAGGAGTAGGTGTAGGCGGCCAGCACCAGGAAGGCGATGAACAGCGGGACGTCGCGGGCCAGGCCGCTGCCGCCGACGCCGGCCACCTCCAGCACCGCTTCGATCCCGACCAGCTGGAGCGCGATGTAGGGCATCGTGGCCAGAATGCCGGTGACGGCGATGGCCAGGCTCAGCCAACGGGTCTGGTAGCGACCCTGGACGATGTCGGCCGGCGTCACGTAGCCGTGCCGGTGGGCCACCGACCACATCCGGCCGAGGAAGAAGAAGATGATCGGGTAGAGCACGATCGTGTACGGCACCGCGAAGAATCCCGACACCGCGCCGGCCGACCACATCGCGGCCGGCACCGCGATGAAGGTGTAGGCGGTGTAGAGGTCACCGCCGAGCAGGAACCAGGTGATCCAGGTGCCGAACGAACGACCACCCAGACCCCATTCGTTCAGCGAGCCCAGACCGGCGTCCGAGCGACGCCAGCGGGCGGCCAGGAACCCCATCACCGCGACGATCGCGAACAACACGATCAGGATGATCAGGGCCACCCAGTGGACGGGATGCGTCGTGGTCATCGCGTTCCTCCCGTGCTCCGGCCGGCGCCTTTGCCAGCAGCCCGGCCAGCACCCCCGCCACCATCCCCGCCGCCATCCCGGACAACACCGCGGGCCGCCTCGAAGCGGCGGCGCTCGCCCCGCAGCAGCAGGTAGGAGATCGCGCAGCAGGCCGCGGCCAGGAACACCCAGGCCAGCTGGTACCAGAAGAAGAAGGGGAAGCCGAACAGCCGCGGCTCGACCCGGGCGTAGCTGCCGACCAGCAGCGGCACCACGATCGCCACCAGCAGAATGATCCCGACCACGATCCTGGTCGGGCTCAGCCGCCAGCGGGGGTCGGTGGGCTCATGATCGTCGTCGGTCATGGGCACAGGGATATCACAGCGGGCCCGCCGTGGGTGGGATTGATTCCCGACCTGTCACAGGCGTGTGGCAGCGTTGGACCCATGCCGTCGATGTCGGAGGTGATCGCCGAACACACCACCCTGTCGGCGGAGGACGAACGCTGGTTGCAGACCCTGGTGGAGGAGTGGCAGCTGTTGGCCGACCTGGCCTTCTCCGACCTCGTCCTGTGGGTGCCCGAGCCGGACGCCAACGTGTTCTGGGCCGCGGCCCAGATCCGGCCGACGACCGGGCCGACCGCGTTGGTGGACGACGTCGTCGGTGACCTGATCGCCTACTCCCCGGAGCATCTGGTGGCCGAGGCGTTCCTGTCCGGGCAGATCACCCAGACCAGCGACGGCAAGCTGCAGGCCGGCATCCCGGTCGGCGTGCACGCGTTACCGGTCGGTCGTAACGGCCGGGTGATCGCCGTGGTCGAACAGCACACCAACCAGCTCGCGGTTCGATCCGCCGGCGCGCTGGAGCGGGCCTACCTCCAGACCGGCACCGAGCTGGCCGACATGGTGCGGATCGGTTCCTTCCCGACGCCCGGGCGTCGGCCGGCGGTGGTGCTGCGCGCCGGGGACGGCTTCATCCAGCTCGATCCGGACGGCGACGTCCTCTACGCCAGCCCGAATGCCCTCAGCGCTTACCGGCGGCTCGGCCTCACCGCCGATCTGGTCGACGCCCACCTGGCCAGGCTGACCGACGACCTGGTGCCCCGGCAGGCCGGGCCGGTGGACGAGTCGCTGCGCTCGGCGCTCTCCGGGCGGCAGGCCCGGGAGACCGAAGTGGTCGCCGGCGAGGCCCATCTGCTGCTGCGCTCGCTACCGCTGACCCCGGGAGGTGAGCACACCGGGGCGATCGTGTTGTGCCGCGACGTCACCGATCTGCGCAGCCGTGAGCGCGAGTTGATGAGCAAGGACGCCACGATCCGGGAGATCCACCATCGGGTCAAGAACAACCTGCAGACCGTGGCGGCTCTGTTGCGGATGCAGTCCCGCCGGATCGCCTCGCCCGAGGCCAAGCAGGCGCTCCGGGATGCGATGTCGCGGGTGGCCTCGATCGCGATCGTGCACGAGACGTTGTCCCAGACCTTCGACGAGGTGGTCCACTTCGACGCCGTCGCCGACCACATCCTGACCATGGTCGGTGATGTCGCCACCCACGAGGGCGCCGTCACGGCACGTCGGCTCGGCAGCTTCGGGCAGGTCTCGGCCGCGGTAGCAGCCAACCTGTCGCTGGTGATGACCGAGTTGTGTCAGAACGCGATCGAACACGGCCTGGCCGCGGGTGGCGAGGTGACGGTGAACTCCTGGGTCGAGGGGGAGTGGCTCAATCTGCAGGTCTGGGACGACGGTGAGGGGCTGCCGCCGGACTTTTCACTGCAGAACCGGACCAGCCTCGGTCTGTCCATCGTCACCAGTCTGGTCGACGAACTGGGCGGCACCTTTGCCCTCGGGCCACGCTGGGATTCGATCGGGACGCTGGCCACCGTTCGGGTGCCGATGTCGGCGGTGCGGCGGGTGGTAGCCCATCCCGCGTCGGCGACCGGCTGATCACGGCCGGACGTGCAACGACGCCGGGCCTCACGGCTCCGGCGTCGTCGAGAAACGTGCAGTCAGCTGCTCGTCGCAGCCGGCTCAGGCGGTCCTGATCCGGGATCGAGCCGCGCGTCGTTTCAGCGCGCGTCGCTCGTCTTCGCTGAGGCCGCCCCAGACGCCGTGGTCCTGACCGGCTTCGAGGGCCCACTGCAGGCACGCGTCCCGCACATCACAACGGCGGCACACCTGTTTGGCCTCTTCGATCTGGAGCAAGGCCGGACCGGTGTTCCCGATCGGGAAGAACAGCTCCGGGTCCTCGTCGAGACAGGCTGCCTTATGGCGCCAATCCATGGGCGTTTACACTCCTTCTGCGTCAACTGAAGTCACCAGCGATCCGCCTGCACGCTTGCCCGCCACAAGTCGTGCGTCGAGGTCGGCTCTGATGTTTTCGATCTTGTTACGGCTCTCACAGTGGCAGGGAATCGGGCCCAACACAAGGGTTGCCGACGTCGAGTCGCTCACATTACACACAGTTGAAGCGTCAATCTTCGAAAATCTCGGGTATTTGTCGCGTTCGTCTCCTTCGGTGCTGATTCCGGGCCAGACCAGTGGGTTCAATGGTCCGGGCCGGGCTCAGTTCGCTCTCAGCAACACCCAGGCGCCCTGCGAGCCGCCACTACAGTGGCTCCGTGGCCGAGCCGAGCGAACTCACCGCTGAGCCGGTCAAGGCCCCTGCGCTCGGCCCGGCGGCGATCGTGATGGCTGTCGAGGGTCTGGTTGCGGCCGGCTACGGCGTCTACCTGGTGACCCAGGCGAACTCGGCCCGACTGATCGTCGGCCTCGGTGCCGGCGCACTGCTGCTGGGTTACGGCGTGGCTCTGGTTTTCGTCGGGCGCGGACTGGCCCGGGCGCGCCGCTGGAGCCGTGGGCCCGCGGTGGCCACCCAACTCGTGCAGTTGCTGCTGGCCTGGAACTTCCGCGACGGCGCCACCTGGTGGTTCGCGCTGCTGCTCGCCCTGAGCGCAGCGGCCGTCCTGGTGTGCGTCTTCCTGCCCCGCTCGACCGCAGCCCTGATCTCCCGGCCCTGATCTCCGGGCCCTGATCCCCGAAAAAGGGTCAGGCGTCGAAGCGGTCGTCGAGCTCGGCGTGGGCCAGCTCCTGGTCGGCCTCCTGCTTGACCCGGCTGAGGAACAGCTTCGTCCGCTCCTCCTGCGGGTGGACCAGCACCTGCTCCGGGGAACCGGACTCGACCACCACACCGGCGTCCATGAACACCACCCGGTCGGCCACCTCGCGGGCGAAGGCCATCTCGTGGGTGACCACGATCATCGTCATCCCGGCCGCGGCCAGGTTCCGCATCGCGGTCAGCACCTCACCGACCAGCTCCGGATCCAGCGCCGAGGTCGGTTCGTCGAACAGCATCAGATCCGGATCCATGGCCAGCGCCCGGGCGATGGCCACCCGTTGTTGCTGGCCACCGGAGAGCTGGGCGGGGAAGAAGTCGGCCCGGTCGGCCAGACCGACGGTCTCCAACAGCTCGCGGGCCCGCGCCACCGCCGCCGAGCGACGCATCCGCTTGACCTGGATCGGCGCCTCGATCACGTTCTCCAGGGCGGTCTTGTGCGGGAACAGGTTGAACCGCTGGAACACCATCCCGATCCGGGCCCGCTGCCGGGCGATGTCGGCGTCGCGACGGACGTGCAGCCGGCCCTTGACCTCCTTGAGCCCGACCAGTTCGCCGTGCACCCAGATCCGGCCGCCACTCAGTTGTTCCATCTGGTTGATCAGGCGCAGGAAGGTCGTCTTGCCCGAGCCGCTCGGGCCGAGCAGGCAGACCACCTCACCGGCAGCCACCTCCAGGTCGATGCCCCGCAGCACCACCTGGGGCCCGAAGGACTTGGTCACGTTCAGGGCGCGGACCAGCGGCGGGGCCGTGCCGGTCGTGTTCATGCGGCGCCGCCGCTCGGTGCGACCCCGACGGGCGCGGCTGCCGCCCGGTCGCGCTTCGTCCGGGCGCCGAAGCCGCGACCGAAGCGACGTTCGAGATAGGACTGGCCCACCATCAGGATGCTGGTGACGATCAGGTAGTAGAGCACCGCGGCCAGGTAGGACGGGACGATCTGATAGGTCCGGTTGCCGATGGCCGCGACCTGGAAGAACAGTTCGCTGGTCAGTGATCCGAGCACGATCAGCAGCGAGGTGTCCTTCATCATCGCGATGGTCTCGTTGCCGGTCGGCGGCACGATCACCCGCATCGCCTGCGGCAGCACGATCCGCCGCATCGCCGTGGACGACTTCATCCCCAGCGCCAGTGCCGCCTCCTTCTGGCCGGGGTCGACGCTGAGGATCCCGGCCCGGGCGATCTCGGCCATGTAGGCCGCCTCCGAGGCGCCGAGGCCGATCACGGCGCCGAGCAGCCCGCCGAACAGCGTGTTGGCGTCGAAGGTGGCGAACCGCCAGTCCCCGTTCAGGCCGAACCACTCGATCAGCTTCCAGTCGAACGGCACCCCCAAGGCGATGCCGTCGGGGAAGATCGATCCCATCGCCGCACCCATGAAGGTCAGCAGCACGATCCTCGGGATCGAGCGGAACACCCAGGTGTAGGCCCACGAGACGGCCCGCAGGATCGGGTTGTCCGACAGCCGCATCACGGCCAGACCGACGCCGAACACGACGCCGACGATCATGGTCAGCAGGGTCACCAGCAGAGTGCCGACGAAGAGCCCTTCGATCACCGGGGTCTGGTTCATCACCTCGAACACGAACGGCCAGTCGAAGACCGGGTTGTTGATCACCAGGTTCGCGAACATCGCCACCAGCACCAGGATCACCGCCACGCCCACCCAACGGCCGTAGTGGCGGACCCCGACGGCGTGGATCGGGCCGGGACGTGCCTCGGCCGGCTCGCTCGTCCCGGTCGTGCTGCGGGCGTCGGTACGGGTATCGGCGTCGGGTCTGGTGCCGGGGCGTGGCGTCGGTCATGACGCCGGGTTGACCGCGAACGTGTCGATCGCGGCGTCACCGATGTTCCACTTGTCCAGGGCCGCCTGGTAGCTGCCGTCGGCCTTGATCTCCTTCAGCGCGCCGGCCAGGGCGTCGGCGAAATCGGTCTCGGACTTCTTCACCACGTAGCCGTACGGGGCGGCGTCGTAGACGTCGCCGATCGTGGCCAGCTTGTCCGAGGACTGCTGGACCGCGTAGGCGGTGACCGGCGAATCGGCGAGCATCGCGTCGGCCCGGCCGCTGACCACGGCGGCGGTGGCCTGGTTCTGGCCCGTGAAGCGCAGCACCTTGATCGCGTTCGAGCCGCACTTCTCCTGCCGGGCCGGCAGGTCGTCGGTTTCCTGCACGGTGCCGATCTGGACGGCGACGGTCTTGCCGCAGGCGTTGTCCGGTTGGACTCCCGAGGAGTTCCCGGCCTGGGTGGCCCACTGCGTGCCGGCGGTCAGGTAGCTGACCATGCCGACCTGCTTCTTCCGGTCGGCGTTGATGGTGAAGGAGGAGACACCCAGGTCGTACTTGCCGCTCTGTACGCCCACGATGATGGTGTCGAAGGTCGAGGACTGGAACTCGGCCTTGACCCCCAGTTTGGCCGCGACCGCGTTGAACAGATCGACGTCGGCGCCCTGGATCGTCTTGCCGTCACCGGCCAGGAACTCGTTCGGGGCGTAGGTGGGATCGGTGCCGATGGTGATCACCTTGCTGGACCGGATGTCGGCCGGCAGCTTGGCGAACAGGGCCTGGTCGACGCTCTGAGCCTGGGTCGGTGACGCTGCGGCACTGGTGCCGGTGCCGCCGGTGCTGCCGCCCGGTTCGCTGAGCGAGCTGGAGCCACAGGCGCTCAGGGCCAGACCGGCCAGGGCGAGGACGGCGAAACTGGTGGAGCGCACCTTCATGGATTCCCCTTCGGCGGCGGGGCCCGTGGCCCCGTGTGATTGGTCGAGCTTGCTGTCCGTCACGCCCGATCAGCCCGTCAGCGTGCCGTCGCACCCGGGGGACGGGCGACCGGCAGCCGGCTGAACCGTCGGACGTGAACACGCTGGGGTGAATCCTGACATCTCCGGGCCGCCGATGAGACCAGGCGCCGTCACCGGTCACGTGATTGCAACCTGATCGCGACCTCAGAGTTCCACTGACTCCGCCGGCGGGCCAGGTCGGTGCGGCTCAGCTCAGCCGGCGGGCCCCGTCGGACGGGGTGGCCACGAAGTGCTCGGGCGCCCCGTAGCCGGCTTCGGCGAACGCCTCGGCGATCTGGCCCGCCACCCGGTCCGAGGCGCCCAGCGGGACCAGCGCGATGATGCAGCCGCCGAAGCCGCCACCGGTCATCCGGGCGCCGAGCGCGCCGGCCGTCTTGGCCGTGCTGACGGCCAGGTCGACGGTGGGGACGGTGATCTCGAAGTCGTCGCGCATCGAGGCGTGCGACTCGTCCAGCAGCAAACCGAGGTGGACCAGATTGGTCTCCCGCAGCGCCTCCCGGGCGTGCAGCACCCGGGCGTTCTCGCTGACCACGTGCCGGACCCGGCGGCGCAGTTCGCCGTCCCCGAGCCGGTCCAGGGCCTGGTCGAGCTGGCCGAGGGTGACGTCGCGCAGGGCGGGCACGCCCAGGATCTCGGCCGCCCGCTCGCAGGAGGCCCGGCGGTCGGCGTACTCGCCGTCGACGTGCGAGTGCGGGGTCCTGGTGTCCAGCACCAGCAACTCCAGGCGGGAGTCGGCGAGAGCCAACGGCACGGATTCGGAGTCGTCGGTGCGGCAGTCGAAGAACAACGCCTGCCCGGCGGTGCACAGGGTCGAGGCGGCCTGGTCCAGCAGACCGGTCGGTGCACCGACGAACTCGTTCTCACAGCGCCGGGCCAGTTTCGCCCGGTCCAGACCGGCGATCTCGAGGGAGTTGAGGTCGACCAGCGCGGTCAGCACGGCGCATTCCAGGGCGGCCGACGAGGACAGCCCGGCGCCTTCGGGGACGTTCGAGGTCAACACCAGATCGGCGCCGGCGATCTCGTGCCCGGCCTCCCGCAGCGCCCAGACCACCCCGGCCACGTAGGCGGCCCAACCCTTCATGCCGGGTTCCAGCTCGTCGGCGCCGAACTCGACGGTTTCGCCGGTCTCGAGCGAGCGGACCGACCAGCCGCCGTCGCTGCGGCCGCCGGCCGCGACCGTGATGCACTGCTCCAGCGCGAACGGCATCACGAAACCGTCGTTGTAGTCGGTGTGCTCGCCGATCAGGTTGACCCGGCCGGGGGCCACCCAGACCCCGCTCGGGTCGGAGCCGGTCTGCTCGCGGAAGATCGCGGTGACCCGGGCCGCCGCGCTGTCGCCCGTCGTCACCTCGGCTTCGGAGGACACCGCGTCGTGTTCGTCACTCATGAGGGAAAACGTATCGTGAGCCGCATGCTCGCCGCCCAGGCCGTCGCCGCCGATCCCGACCGTCCGCTCGACGCCTTGCGGGTGGCTGAGGTCGAACAGCCGGAGGTGCCCGAGGAGTGGGTCGAGGTCCAGGTCAGGGCGGCCGCGCTGAACCACCACGACGTCTGGTCCTTGCGCGGGGTCGGCCTGCGGGCCGACGCGCTGCCGATGATCCTGGGTTGCGACGCGGCCGGGGTGACCGAGGACGGCCGCGAGGTGATCGTGCACGCGGTGATCAACGACCCCGGCTTCGCCGGTGCGGACACGACCCTCGACCCGCGGCGCAGTCTGCTCTCCGAGCGGTGGCCGGGGACGATCGCCGAACGGGTCCGGGTGCCGGCCGGCAACCTGGTCGACAAGCCGGCCGAGCTCACCTTCGCCGAGGCGGCCTGCCTGCCGACGGCCTGGCTGACGGCCTACCGGATGCTGTTCGTCCGCTCCGGGCTGGCGCCGGGCGACACGGTGCTGGTCCAGGGCGCCGGTGGCGGGGTCGCCACCGCGTTGATCGCCCTCGGGCGACAGGCCGGGTTCCGGGTCTGGGTCACCTCACGCGATCCCGAACGGGGCGCCCGGGCCGTCGGGCTCGGCGCCCATCAGGCCTTCGAGGCCGGGGAGCGACTGCCCGAGCGGGTGGACGCGGTGATGGAGACCGTCGGCGCGGCCACCTGGTCGCACTCGGTCAACTCGCTGCGTCCCGGCGGCACCGTGGTGATCTGCGGCACGACCTCCGGAGCGGAACCGAGCTCGGCGGAACTGACCAAGATCTTCTTCAAACCGCTGCAGGTGGTGGGTTCCACCATGGGCACCAGGGACGAGCTGGTCAAGGTCGCGGCGATGCTGGCCAACAGCGGGGTCCGACCGCTGGTCGACCGGATCCTGCCGCTGGCCGAGGCCGCCGACGGCTTCGCCGCCCTGATCGAGGGCGAGGTGTTCGGCAAGGTCGTCTTCGAACCCTGATCCCCGGTGCTGACCCCGCCGGCTCGGTGCCGGCGGGGCACCGAGCCCGAACGATCCGGGGCCTCAGGGACAACCGGATCTCAGCCGAGCGCCTTGTCCAACAGTTGCTTGAGCTCGGACTCGTGCACCTTGGCCGAGCCGACCGACGGGGCCGAAGAGGCCGGTCGGGTGACCGAGCCGATCTCGAGGTCGAAGCTCGGGTCCCGCTCGGCCAGGGCGTCGCGCAGCTGGAGTGCCATGAACGGCCAGGCGCCCTGGTTCTCCGGTTCGTTCTGCACCCACCGCAGCTCGCCGAGGTTCTGATATCGGGCCAGCTCGGCCGAGATCTCCTTGCCGGGCAAGGGATAGAGCCGTTCGACCGGCACGATCGCGATGCTGTCGTCCAGACCGCGCTTGTCCCGCTCGGCCTGCAGGTCCCAGCGCAGCATGCCGGTGCAGAGCAACACCCGGCGCACCGTGGACGGATCGCTGATGGTCGGGTCGCTGAGCACCGGACGCCACTCGCCGTCGGTGAAGTCCTCGGGCTGGGAGACCGCAGCCTTCATCCGCAGCATCCGCTTCGGCGTCATCACGATCAACGGCCGGTGGCGGGTGCCGAGTGCCTGCTTGCGCAACAGGTGGAAGTAGCTCGCCGGCGTGGACGGCTGGGCCACACTGATCGCGTCCTCGGCGGCCAGCTGCAGCCAGCGTTCGATCCGGGCCGAGCTGTGGTCGGGGCCCTGTCCTTCGTAGCCGTGCGGCAACAGCAACACCACACCGGACTTCTGGGTCCACTTGGCCTGACCCGAGGTGATGAACTCGTCGATGATCGTCTGGGCGCCGTTGGCGAAGTCGCCGAACTGGGCCTCCCAGAGCACCAGAGCTTCCGGCCGGGCCACCGAGTAGCCGTACTCGAAACCCATCGCCGCGTACTCGCTCAACAGCGAGTCATAGGCCATGAACTTGCCCTGGTCGTCGTCCAGATGCTGGATCGGCAGCCAGGAGTCGCCGGTCACCCGGTCGACCACGGCGGCGAACCGCTGGACGAACGTGCCTCGCCGGCTGTCCTGCCCGCTGAGCCGGATGTTGCGGCCGTCGATCAGCAGGGAGCCGAAGGCGAGGATCTCGCCGGTGGCCCAGTCGATCGGGCCCTGGGTGATGGCCGCCGCCCGGCGCTGCAACTGCGGCAGCACCTTCGGGTGCGCGACGAACCCCTCGGGGAGGTTGGTGTGGGCGTCGGCGATCTTCTTCAGCGACTCCATGCTGATCGCCGTGCCGTGCTTGGCGCCGGACTTCGCCGGGTACTTCGGCACCCGCCGGTAGTCGGTCTGCTCGGTCGGCGCGTTGGCGTCACGGACCTCGGCGAAGACGCTCTCCAGCCGCTGCTGGAACCGGGTCAGGACCGCTTCGGCGTCCTCGACGGTGATGTCGCCACGTCCGATCAGCGCCTCGGTGTAGAGCTTCCGGGTGGAACGCTTCTTCTCGATCAGGTCGTACATCAGGGGCTGGGTGAAGCTCGGGTCGTCGCCCTCGTTGTGCCCGCGGCGGCGGTAGCAGACGACGTCGATCACCACGTCCTTGTTGAACTCCTGGCGGAATTCGTAGGCCAGCCGGGCCACCCGGATGCAGGACTCGGGGTCGTCGCCGTTCACGTGGAAGATCGGCGCCTGGATCATCCGGGCCACGTCGGTGCAGTACATCGACGAACGCGACTCGGCCGGCGAGGTGGTGAAACCGACCTGGTTGTTGACGATCACATGGATGGTGCCGCCGGTGCGGTAGCCCCGCAGCTGGGACAGGTTGAGCGTCTCGGCCACCACGCCCTGGCCGGCGAACGCGGCATCGCCGTGCAGCAGCAGCGGCAGCACCGGGTACTCCGCACCGCGGTCGAGGATGTCCTGCTTGGCCCGGGCGATCCCCTCCAGCACCGGGTTGACCGCTTCCAGGTGGGACGGGTTGGCCGCGACCGAGGTCTTGATCGCGTTGCCGTTGAGGGAGTTGAACTGGCCCTCGGCGCCCAGGTGGTACTTGACGTCGCCGGAGCCCTGCACCGTGCGCGGGTCGATGTTGCCCTCGAACTCGCGGAAGATGTCGGCGTAGGACTTGCCCACGATGTTGGCCAGTACGTTCAGCCGGCCGCGGTGCGGCATCCCGATGCAGACCTCTTCCAGGCCGTCGTCCGCGGCCTGCTCGCACAACTCGTCCAGGACGGCGATGGTCGACTCGCCACCCTCGAGGCTGAACCGCTTCTGACCGACGAACTTGGTCTGCAGGAAGGTCTCGAAGATCTCGGCTTCGTTCAGCTTGTCCAGGATCCGCAGGTGTTCCTCCCGCGGCAGCGACTCGTGCGGCCGCTCGATCCGGTCCTGCAGCCACTTGCGCTGAGCCGGCTCCTGGATGTGCATGTACTCGATGCCGGTGGTCCGGCAGTAGGAGTCGCGCAGGATGCCCAGGACGTGGCGCATCTTCATCAGGCCGCGACCACCGCCGAAGGTGCCGGTCGCGAACTCGCGGTCCAGATCCCACAGGGTCAGACCGTGGCTCTGCACGTCCAGGTCGTGGTGACTGCGCTGGCGGTACTCCAGCGGGTCGGTGTCGGCCATCAGGTGACCGCGCACCCGGTAGGCGTGGATCAGCTCGAAGATCCTGGCCTGCTTGGAAACCTGGACCTCGTGGTGGGCGCTCTGGTCCTGGGCCCAGCGGATCGGCTCGTACGGGATCCGCAGGGCCGCGAAGATGTCGTCGTAGAAGGCGTCCTCGCCCAGCAGCAGTTTGTGCAGTCTCGCCAGGAACTCGCCGGACTGGGCGCCCTGGATGATCCGGTGGTCGTAGGTCGAGGTGAGGGTGAGCACCTTCGAGACGCTCATGTCGCTCAGCCGGTCCGGGTCGGAACCCTGGAACTCCGGCGGGTAGTCCATCGATCCGACGCCGATGATGCAGCCCTGACCGGCCACCAGCCGGGGGACGGAGTGGTTCGTGCCGATGGTGCCCGGGTTGGTCAGGGTGATCGTGGTGTCGGCGAAGTCGGCGACCGTCAGCTTGCCGCCACGGGCCTTCTTCACCACCTCTTCGTAGGCCGCCCAGAACTGGGCGAAGTCGAGGGTCTCGCAGTTCTTGATGCTCGGCACCAACAGCTGCCGGGTGCCGTCGCCCTTGGGCAGATCGATGGCCAGGCCGAGGTTGATGTGGCGCGGCACGATCAGCGTCGGCTTGCCGTTCGTCTCCTGATAGCCGTTGTTCATCGCCGGAACGCCGGCCAGCGCCTTGATCATCGCGTAGCCGAGGATGTGGGTGAAGGAGACCTTGCCACCGCGGGAGCGGCGGAGATGGTTGTTGATGACGATCCGCTGGTCGATCAGCAGCTTGACCGGCAACGACCGGACGCTGGTCGCGGTGGGGACGGCCAGCGAGGCGTCCATGTTCTTGGCCGTCCGGGCCGAGGCGCCCTTCAGGACGATCCGTTCCGGCTCCTCGACGTCGACGTCGGGACGTTGACCCGGGTTCGGCGGGTCGGCGGGCACCGCGCCCTTGCTGCCCGGCCGGCTGGGCGACCTGTCGCCGGACTCCTCCACCTTCGAGACCGGCTGACGCCGGGGTTCGGAGGCCGCTGACTGGTTCGACGCCGACCGGTTCCCGGTTACTTCGTTCTTCGACGATCCGTTCCTGGTCGATTCGGACGTCGACGATTCGGCCTTGGGTGCTGCGGATTTCGGTGCTGCGGATTTCGGTGCTGCATCGCGGGCGGCCTGGGTCTTGGACGACTGGGTCTGCACGTCGGCCGAGGGCTGACGCCTGGCGGGCGCTGCGCCCGTCTCGGTGGCCGGCTTGCTGCCCGCGGCGCCGTTCTCGCCAGCCCCGTTCCTGGCAGCACCGTTCCCGGTCGAACCGTTGGCGTCCTCGGCCTCGGAGCCGGGGGTGTTCCCGGCCTGGGAGAAGAAATCGACCCAGCGTTGGTCCACCGAGGCCGGGTCGGCGCGGTACTGGTCGTACATCTCCTCGACCAGCCAGTCGTTGGCCCCGAAATCGTCGGCCGCGGCGGCACGCTCGGTCGGGTTGGTTTCGGTCCTGGTCGATTGTCCGGGCGCGGTGGCCACGATCGCCTTCTTCCTCATCGGTGCGAGCATCGATCGGCCCGACTTCCGAGGCGCACCGGCACGGCACGGCGGTGGGGACCGATCCGACTCCCAGGTTACCCACACCGGCGACGGAATCCTCGGCCCGGCTCAGTCCGGAGTGGCGGCGGCCACGGAGCGCACCAGCCTGGTGTGCAGCTCGAGCGTCGCCCCGGCCCCGGGCCAGTGGCCGTCGCCCTGATCCCGGTGCCAACGTCGCAGGGCCAGCCAGAGCGAACCGGCGAGCCCGTCCCGGGCCGAGTGGATCGGGTGGGCGGGGCGGTCCCGGCCGTGCGAGCCGCCGATGGCCTGCACCAGCGCCGCCCGGACCGGGGAGGTCGGGTTGAGCACCGAGCCGGTGGTCACCACGGTCCGGCCCGGCACCGGGTGCAGCGCGCGGAAGGAGTCGACCAACAGTGCGCCGGCCCGGTCGCAGATCCCTGCGGCCACCGGATCGGTGGCGGCGGTCTCGGTGACCGCAGGCGCGAGTTCGGCCAGCCGGCGTGGCGGCCGCTGGTAGCTCTCGGCGAGCAGTGAGGCGAAGTCGGTGGTGCCGGTCCGGCGCAACACCTCCGTCGACAGCGGCCCGAGCTGCTGGGGCCGCCCGGGCCGGGCGGGCGGCTCGACGGCGGGTTCCAGCGCGGTCAGGGTGGCGCGGACCGCTTCCCGGCCGAGCCAGAAACCGGAGCCTTCGTCGCCCAGCAGCCAGCCCCAGGCGTCATGGCGGCCGGCGACCTCCCCGTCCACGATCGCCATCGCACCGGCCCCGGTGCCGGCCAGCACGACGTAGCCGGACGACTCCGGCGTCCCCGAGGCGAAGGCGGCGACCAGATCGGGCACCACCGTCACCGCCGCCGGATCCACTCCGGGAAGGGCCCGGGCGACGAACCCGGGCAGGTCGGCGATCCCGGTCAGCCCGGCCAGGGCGAGGGTGACGGCGCTCAGGTCGGCCGGCCCGAACCGCCCCCCTTTGCCCGGCGTCCCACCGACCCGCTGCAGACACTCGGCCAATGTGGCCGCGATGGTGGCCGCGGCGACCTCCGGTCCGACCGACTTCGGGTTGCCCGGACCGCCCCGGCGCACCGCCAGCAGCCGGCCGTCGGTATCGGTCACCGCCACCCGGCTCGAGGTCCCGCCGACGTCGGCGCCGAGCACCAGGCCTGCGCTCATCTCGTCCTTCCTTTCGACGTCCGAGTGACGGTCCGACTGACGGTTCGACTGACGATTCGGCTGACAGATGGACTAGACCACTTGTACAGTCGGTGGGCAGTGAGGCCGGTTCGCCCGTGCGACACGGGGGAGTGCGGATCAGTCACGGACGAGCTCGCCCGTGGTCCACTGGCTTCATCGGACCGCCCGGTCGAGACGTCCCGACCGTCGATCCGAGATCCGGACCGCGCAATCCCGTCAACGATCCCGTCAGCGATCCCGTCAACGATCCCGTCAGTACCGAGAACCGCACCAACCGCACCTCTGCAGTCTCCACCACGAGCCGGCAGTCCACCACGAAAGGGCACACCACGATGCGTATCGAGAAGACCACCCTCGAAACTCTGGCCGCGGGGCGAGCGCAGATCGGCCGCCGCCGGCTGCTGAAGACCGCGCTGGCCACCGCGGCCGTCGCTCCGCTCGGGGGTGCGCTGGCCTCCTGCGCGGCGAGCGGCGGCAGCTCCTCGAACACGACGGGCCAGACCGGCACCGTCTCGGCGACCAACCCGTTCGGGGTGGCCGACAACAGCAGCATCGACGCGGTGATCTTCAACGGCGGCTACGGCACCGACTACGTCAGTTTCGCCGCCGACAAGCTGAAGGCCGAACGGTCCGGGGTCGGCGTCACCGTCACCCCGTCGACCAACATCGCCCAGCAGTTGCAGCCGCGCTTCGTGGCGGGCAACCCGCCGGACGTGATCGACAACTCCGGGGCCAACGCGATCGGCGTGAGCACCATCGTCGACCAGCTCGAAGACCTCTCCTCGGTGTTCGAGGCCAACAACCTCGAGGGCACCAAGATCAGCGACACGCTGTATCCCGGCGTCAAGGTGCCGGGCACGTTCAACGGCAAGTTCGTCGCCCTGAACTACGCCCTGACCGTGTACGCGGTCTGGTACTCGGCCAGTCTGTTCTCGGCCAACGGCTGGAGTGCACCCAAGACCTGGGACGAGGCCTACGAGCTGGGTGGCAAGGCCAAGGCCAAGGGCAAGTACCTGTTCGCCTGGGGTAAGGAGGCGGCCACCTACTACCTGACGATGGCCATGAACTCCGCGATCAAGTCCGGCGGCGACGACGTCCGGCTGGGGCTGGAGAACCTGAAACCGGATTGCTGGTCCGCCGATGCCGTCCAGGGCGTCTTCACGGCGATGAAGAAGATCATCGACGCCGGCTACATGAAGCCGGGCGGTGCGGGGACCCAGTTCACCGCGGCCCAGGCCCAGTGGAGCAACGACCAGGACGCGATCCTGTACCCGTCGGGTTCCTGGATCGAGAACGAGATGAAGAAGCAGACCAAGTCCGGCTTCCAGATGACGGGGGTGCCTGAGCCCACACTGACCAGCGACAGCGCGCTGCCCTACGCGACCCTGCGGGCCCAGGCCGGCGAGCCCTACGTCGTCCCCAGCAAGGGGAAGAACGTGGCCGGTGGCAAAGAACTGCTGCGGGTGATGCTCAGCAAGGACGCGGCCACCAACTTCGCCAAGACGCTGCTCGCGCCGACCATCGTCAAGGACACGGTGCCTGCGGACGGATTCGGCTCGTCCGCGCTCAGGTCGCAGACCTCGATGCTGAACGCGGCCGGGACCAACACCTTCTCGATCCAGTTCGTCGACTACTACGGCACCAACCAGGACCAGCTGGTGCCGTGGAACAGCTTCCTGGCCGGGAACCTGAGCGTCAGCCAGCTGACCAAGGCGATGCAGGACATCACCGACAAGGTCGCCGACGACAGCACGGTCAAGAAGATCCAGGTGTCGTGACCACGATCGCGAGCGCGGGGGTCGGGGCCGACCAGGCCCCGGCCACCCCGGTGACCCCGCCACGGCGCCGGCGACGGCGGCCGAGCTTCGACAAGATCAGCTTCATGGTCGTCTTCCTGGCCGTGCCGTTGGCGATCTATCTGATCTTCGTCGTCTCGCCGTTCGCCCAGGCCGTCTACTACGCGCTGACCGACTGGTCCGGTTTCTCCCAGACCCAGAACTTCATCGGGCTGGCCAACTTCGGACGGATCTTCGGCGACAGTATCTTCCTGCAGGCGTTGCGCAACAACATCCTGCTCGGGGTGGTGCTGCCGATCATCACGATGGCCATCGCCTTCGTCTTCGCCAATCTGGTCACCGTCGGCGGCAGCACGCTGGGCCAGACCCGGGGCCTTCGCGGGTCCGGCTTCTACCGCACGGTCTCGTTCTTTCCCTACGTGATCCCGGCCATCGTCAGCGCGATCATGTGGGGCCAGATCTACGACCCGAGCTCCGGCCTGCTGAACACGATGCTGACCGGGCTCGGGATCGACCAGGCCAGATCCTTTCCCTGGTTGGGAGACGAGCGGACGGCGATGGCCGCGAGCATCTTCGTCATCGTCTGGACGATGGTCGGTTTCTACATGGTGCTGTTCGTGGCCGCGATCAAGGGGATCCCGGCCGAGCTGTTCGAGGCGGCCCGGATCGACGGCGCCGGCCGGTTCCGGATCGCCGTCCGGATCACCCTGCCGATGATCCGGGCCAACGTGCAGACGGCCTGGATCTATCTCGGCATCCTGGCCCTGGACGCGTTCGTCTACATGAGCGGGCTGAACCCGGGCGGCGGGCCGAACAACTCCACCCTGGTGATGAGCCAGGACCTGCTGCGCACCGCGTTCGTCAAGGGCCGGTTCGGTGAGGCCTGCGCGATGGGCGTGGTGCTGGCCGGGGTGACGTTGGTCTTCGCGGCACTGGTGTTCGTGATCAACCGGGTGGTCGGCGGGAAGGACGTCCGATGAGCACCACCGTGACCCGATCCAGGTCGAATGCGCCGACCCCGGAGGAGGGGTCGGACGCGACCGGGCGCAAGGTCCACGTCAAGGGCTCCGACCGGGCGGTGACCGGGGTCTCGCACGTGGTGTTGATCATCTGGTCGGTGATCGTGATCGGACCGATGCTGTGGGTGCTGGTCACCTCCTTCAAGACCACCAGCGCGATCATCTCCACCCCCGCGGCCCTGCCGACCTCGCTGAGCCCGGTGAACTACGTCAACGCGTGGACCAACGCGGGCATCGGCCGATCGTTCCTGAACACGGTCCTCGTGGTCGCCTCGGCCCTGGTGATCGTGATGCTGCTGGGCGCGATGTGCTCCTACGTGCTGGCCCGGTTCCGTTTCTTCGGGGCCCGGGCCATCTACTACCTGATGCTGGCCGGGCTCACCTTCCCGATCTTCCTGGCCATCGTCCCGTTGTTCTTCACCCTGCAGAACTTCGGGCTGCTGAACACGCTGCCCGGGCTGACCCTGACCTACGTGGCCTTCGCGCTGCCCTTCACCGTGTTCTTCCTCTACTCCTTCTTCCAGTCACTGCCCGACGAGGTCGCCGAGGCGGCCGCCATCGACGGGGCGGGGGAGTGGCAGACGTTCTTCCTGGTGATGTTGCCGATGGCCCGCAACGGGTTCGCCTCGGTGGCCATCTTCAACTTCCTCGGACTGTGGAACCAGTTCCTGATCCCGGTGGCGTTGAACACCGACGTCAACCACTACGTGCTGAGCCAGCGGATGGCCAACTTCGCTTCCCAGGCAGGGTATTCGGTCGACTTCGGAGCGCTGTTCGCCGCCGTGGTGATCACCGTGGTGCCGGTGCTGGTCGTCTACCTGATCTTCTCCCGGCAGTTGCAGGGTTCGGTCAGCCAGGGGACGTCGAAGTAGCCCGTCTCGAAGCGGACGTCGCGGCCGGGGCGCCGAGGGCCCGCCAGGCCGAGACGCAGGCCGCGACGGTGAAGACGGCCAGGGCCAGGTTGCGCAGCACCAGGGCGAGGGTCGAGACGATCAGGAAGGTCGGGCCGCCGAGACCTTCCAGCCCGCGGTAGAGCAGCGGGTAGACCAGCTGGGTCAGGCCGGCCAGCACCAACACCTGGACCGCCAGCCGGGTGACGATGCCGCGCCGCCCGTCCGGCGGCCGGATCACCAGCAGCGCCGCCGCCGGGCCGCCCAGCCAGAGCACGTACTGCGGGCTCAGGGTCTTGTTGGTCACGATCATCACCGCGATGATCGCGAACATCATCAGCCCGAGGGCGACCGGGCTCGGGGCGCCGTTGCGGTAGGCGCGGACGATCAGCGCAGCGATCACCAGCAGACCGAGCACCGAGGCCACGGTGCTGGCGATCAGCGAGCCGCTGACGCCGGGGCCGAAGATCTCGAACGCCTGGTAGGTGGAGATGTCGACCCGCCAGGTCTGCGGGGCCAGCGCCCGGGCCACCATCAACGGGGTCGCCCACAACGACTCGATCTGCAGCCCGCGGTCGGACTGCCAGGTCAGCGGCGAGACCAGCCGGGACAGCCCGCCGAAGATCAGGCTGATCAGCGCCAGGCCGACGCCGGCGACACCGAAGCCGAGCAGGCTGCGGCGGCGGGTGCGGCGGTCGGCGCCGACCGCACCGATCAGCAGCGCCGGCCACAGCTTGACCGCTGCCCCGACCCCGACCAGCACCCCGGCCAGACCGGGTCTGCGGCGGACGAACAGCAGGGCGGCCCCGGCCAGCACGGCCGGCACCAGGTCGAAGCGCAGATAGGTGATCGGGCCGATCAGGAAGATGAACAGCAGCCAGAAGTCGGTGGCCGCGTCCCGGCGGCGTCCGTTCTGCCGCCAGAGCAGTGCGGTGAAGGCGCCGTCGAGGATCATCATCACCGCCACGAAGGCGATCCGGTAGCCGAGCCGGGTGCCGGCCCCCAGCGCGTAGGGGATGCTCAGCAGCCAGACCACCGGGGTCGGGTACTCGTTCAGCGTCTGGGCCAGTCCGACCTCCGACCAGGCGTGGATCTTGCGCCAGTAGTAGGTGGGATCGCCCAGTGCCACCCGCTCGGCCAGCAACATCAGGGCCAGCATCAGCACCCGGCTGATCACCCAGCGCCAGACGATGCCCGAGCCACCGCGGCCGTTCCAGGGACGGTTCCGTGGAGGGCCCGCGGCCGTGGCCGAACGAGGCGCGGTCTGGCGGGACACGGTCACTTTCGTGTGGTCGGACAGGGGTTCGAGCGTGGCAGAATCTATCACCGGCGATGAGGAGGACGACTGAATGAGCACGGCGATCCAGCCGCAGACCGACACCGGGCGACTGTTGGTTTCGTGTCCTGATCGACCGGGGATCGTGGCCTCGGTCTCGGCGTTCCTGTTCGAGCGCGGGGCCAACATCGTCCAGTCCGACCAGTACACCTCCGACCCCGTCGGCGGCCGGTTCTTCCTCCGGGTGGTCTTCCAGCTGCCCCGACTGGCGGACCGGATCGCGGGGTTGGGCGAGGAGCTGCGGGCCGACGTGGCCCAGCGCTACGGGATGGAGATCGTGCTGACCCGGGCGAGCGTGGCCAAACGGGTCGTCGTCTTCGTCTCCCGCTACGACCACTGCCTGCTGGATCTGCTGTGGCGTTGGCAACACGGCGGTCTGCCGGTGGAGATCGTCGCGGTGATCTCCAACCACGACGACCTGCGGGGTGCGGTCGAGGCGTTCGGTGTCGCCTACCACCACGTACCGGTGACCAAAGACACCAAGGCCGAGGCGGAGGCGCGGGCGCTCGAGCTGATCGACGACACCGTCGACTTCGTCGTCCTGGCCCGCTACATGCAGATCCTCTCGCCCGGACTGCTGGCCACGCTCGGCGAGCGCGGGGTGCCGGCGATCAACATCCACCACTCCTTCCTGCCCGCCTTCGCCGGGGCCAAGCCCTACGACCAGGCCAGACGCCGCGGCGTGAAGCTGATCGGGGCCACCGCGCACTACGTGACGGCCGATCTGGACGAGGGCCCGATCATCGAGCAGGACGTCGCCCGGGTCAGCCATCAGGCGGAGTCGGCCGACCTGGTCCGGACCGGGGCCGACATCGAGCGTGCGGTGCTGACCCGGGCCGTCCGGTGGCAGGCCGAGGACCGGATCCTGCTGAACGAGAGCACCACGGTCGTCTTCTGAGCAACCTGTGGTCCGCTGATCGGCCTGGCCGACCGAGAACGGTCCTGCGATGAGATCGGCGCCCCCGGCAGGATTCGAACCTGCGCTCCCGCCTCCGGAGGGCGGTGCTCTATCCCCTGAGCTACGGGGGCCGACGTCACCCGGCGATCGGTATGAACCGTGTCCGGGCCGAAGAGAAATGTACCAGTGCCCGGGCGAGATGGCCGCATGCGTTCTCACCCGTCGGCCCGACTCTGGCAGGCTGAGCCGGTGACTCACAGCCACGTGGCCGGCTCCATCCACGCCGACGTCGCCTCCCGGGCCCCCAGCTGGCTGGCCGTCCCCGGGGACGTCAACGACCTGTTGCCGCAGCTGTGGAGTGCCGGCGTGGGCAAGGACGCGGACGGCGTCCTCGAGCTCGCCGGGCTGGACGTGAACGAGATCGCCGAGCGCTGCGGCACCCCGGTCTACCTGATCGACGAGGCCGACCTGCGGGCCCGGGCCAGGGCGTTCGTGCAGGCCTTCGACGGCTGGACGGTCTACTACGCCGCGAAATCGTTCCTCTGCACCGCCGTCGCCCGCTGGGTGGCCGAGGAGGGCTGCGGCGTCGACGTCTGCACCGGCGGTGAGCTCGCGGTGGCCCTCCGGGCCGGGGTCGATCCGGCGACCATCGGGTTGCACGGCAACAACAAGGACGAGGCCGAACTGGTCGCCGCCCTGGAGGCCGGGGTCGGCCGGATCATCGTCGATTCCCACGACGAGATCGACCGGCTGCAGGCGCTGGTCGCCGAGCCACGGTTCGCCGGCGGTCCGAAGCCGCGGCTGATGGTCCGGGTCACCACCGGCGTCGAGGCCCACACCCACGAGTACATCGCCACCGCCCACGAGGACCAGAAGTTCGGCTTCTCGATCGCCGGCGGCGCGGCGATCGCGGCGCTGCGCCGGATCCACGACGATCCCGGGCTGGAGCTGGCGGGCATCCACTCCCACATCGGCTCCCAGATCTTCGAGGCCGACGGGTTCGAGGCCGCCGCCCGGCGGACGCTGGAACTGCACGCCGACTTCGCCGCCGAGGCCGGCGTCGAACCGCCCGAACTGGATCTGGGCGGTGGCTTCGGGATCGCCTACACCAGTCTCGACACCCCGGCCACCCCGGCGGCGCTGGCGGCGCGGATGACCGCCATCGTCGAGACCGAGTGCGCCGCCCGCGGGCTCGCCGTGCCGCACCTGTCGATCGAGCCGGGGCGGGCCATCAGCGGCCCGGCCGGCCTGGCCCTCTACCGGGTCGGGACGGTGAAGCCGGTCCAGCTGGACGGTGGGGCCAGCCGGCTCTACGTCGCCGTCGACGGTGGGATGAGCGACAACATCCGGACCGCGCTCTACGCCGCGGAGTACTCGGCGACCCTGGCCTCGCGGCGCTCCGAGGCGCCGCCCGCGCTGGCCCGGGTGGTCGGCAAACACTGCGAGGGCGGCGACATCCTGGTCCGGGACGAGTTCCTGCCGGCCGACGTCCGGCCCGGCGATCTGCTCGCCGTGCCTGCCGCCGGCGCCTACAGCCGCTCGATGGCCAGCAACTACAACCACGTGCCCCGCCCTCCGGTGGTCGGCGTCCGCGACGGCGAGCTGACCACGCTGCTGCGCCGCGAGACGGTGGCCGACCTGTTGATGCTCGACGTCGGCTGATCCCGGTGGAGCCGGGGCCGGGAGGTTTCGGGCTCGATGGTCCGGCCAGCGACGAAGGTTCGTCCGGACCGCCGCGATGAGGAACAATGTTGGCCGCGTCCGCGCGAGACCGATCACCCAGCCCGCAAGCCCGCCCCCGTCCGATCACCGAGGTCCGAGATGAACACCCCGTCCGATCCCGATCCGCAGCCGCTGCGGGTCGCGGTGCTCGGCTGCGGCACCGTCGGCAGCGAGGTCGTCCGGCTGCTGACCGAGCAGGCCGACGACCTGACCGCCCGGATCGGACGTCCGTTGGAACTGGTCGGCGTCGCCGTCCGGCGGGCCAACAAGGAACGTCCCGGCATCGATCCGGGTCTGTTCACCACCGACGGGCACACCCTGGTCGCCCGCGACGACGTCGACCTGGTGATCGAACTGATCGGCGGGATCGAGCCCGCCCGCGACCTGATCCTGACCGCGCTCGAGGGCGGCGCCTCGGTGGTGACGGCGAACAAGGCGCTGCTGGCCGAGGACGGCGCGACCCTCTACGACGCCGCCGCGCAGGCCGGCGTCGACCTCTACTACGAGGCCGCGGTGGCCGGTGCGATCCCGATCGTCCGGCCGCTGCGCGAGTCGCTGGTCGGGGACGAGGTGACCGCGGTGATCGGCATCCTGAACGGCACCACCAACTTCATCCTGGACAAGATGGACGCCGAAGGCGCCGGCTTCGCCGAGACGCTGGCCGAGGCCCAGTCGCTGGGCTACGCCGAGGCCGATCCGACCGCCGACATCGAGGGTTTCGACGCCGCGGCCAAGGCGGCGATCCTGTCCAGCCTGGCCTTCCACAGCCGGGTCGGCGGCGGCGACGTCTACCGCGAGGGCATCACCGAGGTGACCGCGGCCGACATCGCCTCGGCCAAGGAGATCGGCTGCGTGGTCAAGCTGTTGGCCATCTGCCGGCTGACCGAGGGCACTCCGGACGCCGACGGCCACCCGACACCGCGGACCATCTCGGTCCGGGTGCACCCGGCGATGATCCCGCGGACCCATCCGCTGGCCGGTGTCGGCGGCGCCTACAACGCGGTCTTCGTCGAGTCCCGCTTCGCCGGCCGGTTGATGTTCTACGGTCCCGGCGCCGGCGGCTCGCCGACGGCCAGCGCGGTGCTGGGTGATCTGGTGACCGTGGCCCGGAACCGGGTGCGGGGCGCGTCCGGGCCGGGGGAGTCCAGCTACGCCCAACGCCCGGTCACCGGTATCGGCGACGTGGTCACCCGCTACCACCTGTCGCTGGAGGTGGCCGACGTCGCCGGTGTGCTGGCCGCCATCGCCACCTGCTTCGCCGAGCACGGCGTCTCGATCCAGACCGTCCGGCAGCAGGGCCGCGAGGCCGACGCCCAGCTGGTGATCGTCACCCACCGGGCCAGCGACGCCGCCCTGAGCGCCACGGTTGACGCCCTCCGCAGACTGGACGTGGTCTCCGAGGTCACGAGTGTGATGAGAGTCGAAGGTGAATGAGATGACGACGACGATCCGTCCCCCGCGCACGACGCCGTCCCGGCGTGGCGTGATCGCCCGCTATCGCGAGTGGTTGCCGATCGCCGACGGCGGCCCGGTGCTCACCCTCGGCGAGGGCGACACGCCGCTGGTGCACGCCCAGACGTTGTCCGAGCGGCTGGACTGCGAGGTCTGGCTGAAGGTCGAGGGGATGAACCCCACCGGCTCGTTCAAGGACCGCGGCATGGCCGTGGCCACCAGCGTCTCGGCCGCCGAGGGTGCCACCGCGGTGGTCTGCGCCTCCACCGGCAACACCTCGGCCTCGGCTGCGGCCTACGCGGTCCGCGGCGGGATGAAGCCGATGGTGTTGCTGCCGGCCGGGCGGATCGCCGCCGGCAAGCTGGCCCAGGCGGTGATGCACGGCGCCCAGGTGATCCAGATCGAGGGCAACTTCGACCAGTGTCTGACGCTGGCCCGGCAGCTGTCGCAGAACTACCCGGTCGCGTTGGTCAACTCGGTCAACCCGGCCCGGATCGAGGGCCAGAAGACGGCCGCGTTCGAGATCGTGGACGAGCTGGGCGACGCCCCCGACCTGCACGTGCTGCCGGTCGGCAACGCCGGCAACATCTCCGCCTACTGGCGGGGCTATCGCCAGTACGCCGAGGCCGGGCTGGCCCGGCGGACGCCGAAGATGTGGGGCTTCCAGGCGGCCGGTGCGGCGCCGATGGTGCTCGGCCACCCGGTCGACGACCCGGACACGGTGGCCACGGCGATCCGGATCGGCCACCCCGCCTCGGCCGAGCTGGCCCGGGCGGCCCAACAGCAGTCCGGCGGGCTGTTCGAGGCCGTCGACGACGACCAGATCCTGCAGGCCCAGGCGCTGCTCGCCGACTCCGAGGGCGTCTTCGTCGAGCCGGCCTCGGCGACCGGGGTGGCGGGACTGCTGGCCAAGCACGGGCGGGGCGAGCTCGACCCCGGCCTGCAGATCGTCGTCACCGTCACCGGGCACGGGCTCAAGGACATCGACACGGCCCTGGCGGCCAAGGGGACGATCGAGGCCGAGGTGGTGACCGCCGAGCTGACCGCGGTGGCGGCGGCCTGCGAACTGCGGTGAGCCCGCGGGCGCGCGTGCTGGAGATCGGCACCCGGGTCGAGGTGGACGTCCCGGCGACGAGTGCGAACCTGGGCCCGGGCTTCGACTGCCTGGGGCTGGCCCTGGACTGGCGGGACCACTGTGCGGTGCAGGTCATCGCCGACGAGGACCGGGCCGAGGTGACCGGGGAGGGCGTCGATCAGCTGCCGACCGACCGGCGGCACCTGGTGCTGAAGCAGTGCTCGGGCCGCCCTCGACCGGCTCGGCTGGACGGCTCCCGGCCTCGCACTGAGCGCCGACAACACGATCCCGCACGGCCGTGGGCTGGGGTCGTCGTCGGCCGCGATCGTGGCCGGGCTGCTGGCCGGTGCCGGTCTGGTCGCCTCGGCCGGCGCCGCCGACACGGCGCACGCCCAGGATGCGGGCTTCTGGCTGTCGACGGCCACCGAGATCGAGGGCCATCCCGACAACGTGGCGGCCGCCCTGTACGGCGGATTCGTGCTGGCCTTCCGGCCGCTCAGCGGTGCCGGTGGGAATGCCGGTGCGACGCCGGTGCTGATGCCGGCGGGGATGCCGGTGCTGATGGCAGAACGGGCCCGGCCGTCCGCGCCGTGTCGGCGTCGGTACATCCCGACATCCGGGCGCTCGTGTTCGTACCAGCGGCCCGGTTGTCGACCGAGCAGGCCCGGGGGCTGCTGCCGGCCACCGTCCCGCACGCCGACGCGGCGGCCGACGCGGGTCGGGCCGCTCTGCTCGTCCACGCCCTGGCCGCCGACCCGGCGTTGCTGTTCGAGGCCACTGCCGACTGGCTGCACCAGCGTTATCGTTCGGCGGCCATGCCGGACTCGGCCCGGTTGGTGGAATCCCTGCGCAGTAAGGGATTCCCGGCCGTGATCAGTGGTGCCGGACCGACCGTCCTGGTGCTCGGCGAGCAGAAGACCGTCGAGGCTGCCGGACGGGCGGCGGAGTCCGCCGGGTTCACCACCGCCGGGGTCTCCGGCCCCGGTCCGGGCTTTCGTCCGGTCGCCCTGGCGCTCGGCAGCGGGGGGCGTGTCCGCTGATCCGGCGGAACCGGGCCGTCGACGACTCGGTCCGGAATGAGTTGCGCCCGGAGGCGGTCGTTCCCGGGTAGTGCTACTGTCGATACAGCAAAAGGTCAGTGTCGGCACACCCGGCACGCGATCTGAAAGCGAGCGCCCCGAGGTTGGGCGCGATCGCCGGTCACCCCCGAATGCTCGACCTGCACCCCTCGAGGTGGGTCCGATTCGGCGGCCCGGCAGTCACCGTGGTGCTCAGAGGTCACAGTGATCCAGACCGAGGTCGGGCCAGGTCCCGGCCGTCCGGAAACCTCACCACGATTTTCGTACAACCTGCCCGCTCGCTCAGCCGTCGGGCTCTCCGGGGCGAAATCCGCCCCTTCCGAAAGGACACACGTGACAGAAACCGCTGAGGCCACCCAGCCGCAGAGCGCCGGACGTAAGCGCAAAGGCGTCGGCCTCGACGCCATGGTGCTGCCCGAGCTCAAGCAGTTGGCGTCATCCCTGGGCCTGAGGGGCACCGGGGCCATGCGCAAGGGCGAGCTGATCTCCGCGATCCAGTCCGCGCAGGGTGGACGGCCGATCGTTCAGCGCAACGGCGGCTCGAACGGCTCGAAGGGCGCCGGCTCCAACGGCGGCTCCAACGGGGCCACTGAGACCAATGGTGCCAATGGTGCTAACGGTGGCAGCGGCGCGACCGGCCAACCCGAGTCCGCACCCGTCCAGGCCGCGCTGCCGACGACCCAGCCGACGACCCAGCCGACGACCCAGCCGACGACCCAGCCGGGCACCGAAACGGCTCGGCACGACGGCGGGACCCAGCAGCAGGACAGCCCGCGCCAGGAGAACCGGCAGCAGGAGTCACGCCAGCAGGAGAACCGCTCGTCCGACGGGGACCGCGGCGACGAGGCGCGCGAGAGCGGCGGCCGGCGCAACCGGAACAACCGGGGCCAGAACCAGAACAACCAGCAGAACCAGAACCAGAGCCAGCAGGGCAATCGGGACAACTCGGGCCAGGGCTCGAACCAGAACAACCAGCAGCAGAGCAACCGCGACAACTCGAACCGCGACAACTCGAACCGCGACAACTCGAACCGGGACAACCCGAACCGGGACAACCCGAACCGCGACAACCCGAACCACGACGACGACGGTGGCCGTCGCGGCCGGCGCCGCCGCAGCCGCGACCGGCAGAACCGGCGCGGCCGGGGCCAGACCGCGGGAATGGACCGCTACGAGTCCGAGCCGACGGTCTCCGACGACGACGTCCTGGTACCCGCCGCCGGCATCCTCGACGTGCTCGACAACTACGCCTTCGTCCGCACCAGCGGTTACCTGCCGGGCTCGAACGACGCCTACGTCTCGCTGTCGATGGTCAAGAAGTACGACCTGCGCAAGGGCGACGTGCTGACCGGACTGATCCGCGGCACCAAGGAAGGCGATCGCAAGGAGAAGTTCAACCCGCTGGTCCGGATCGAGAGCATCAACGGCGACGATCCGGAGAAGGCGAAGAACCGGCCCGAGTTCGGCAAGCTGACCCCGCTGTACCCGCAGGATCGGCTCCGGCTGGAGACGACGGCCAGCATCATGACCACCCGGATCATCGACCTGATCTCACCGATCGGCAAGGGCCAGCGCGGCCTGATCGTCTCCCCGACGAAGGCCGGCAAGACGATCGTGCTGCAGCAGATCGCCAACGCGATCAGCGAGAACAACCCCGAGGTCCACCTGATGGTGGTGCTGGTCGACGAGCGTCCCGAAGAGGTCACCGACATGCAGCGCGCGGTCAAGGGTGAGGTCATCGCCTCCACCTTCGACCGGCCGGCCGACGACCACACGACGGCGGCCGAGCTGGCGATCGAGCGGGCCAAGCGGCTGGTCGAGCTGGGTCACGACGTGGTCGTGCTGCTCGACTCGATGACCCGGCTGGGCCGGGCCTACAACATCTCGGCCCCGGCGTCCGGCCGGATCCTCTCCGGTGGTGTCGACTCCGCTGCGCTCTACCCGCCGAAGAAGTTCTTCGGTGCGGCCCGCAACATCGAGAACGGCGGTTCGCTGACCATCCTGGCCAGTGCGCTGGTCGAGACCGGTTCGCGGATGGACGAGGTGATCTTCGAGGAGTTCAAGGGCACCGGCAACATGGAGATCCGGCTGCGCCGGGAGTACGCCGACAAGCGGATCTTCCCGGCCATCGACGTGGACGCCTCCAGCACGCGGCGCGAAGAACTGCTGATGGGCAAGGAAGAGCTCGCCATCATCTGGAAGCTCCGCCGGGTGCTCTCCGGCCTGGACGGGCAGCAGGCGCTGGAGATGCTGCTGGACCGGTTGAAGAAGACCAACAACAACCACGAGTTCCTGATGGCGATCACCCGCACCATGCCGGGCGCGACCGACTGACCGGGACTGAAAGCGACGGAGCGGCGACGAGCAGCGACTCGCTCGAGCAGCCCGGAATATCCACCACGGCACGGCGTTGTGCCAGGTGAGCCGCAGTCACCACCGTTTGGCACTCACCGGACGGTTGCGGCAGACTTATCCACTGGTACCGGTTCACCTCCTCGTCCGATTCGAGACCTGCGAGGACCCGGTGCGACAACAGTCCGAGGAGAGATCATGAAGGCCAACATCCACCCCGCCTACGGCGAGACCCAGGTGACCTGCACGTGCGGGAACACCTTCACCACCCGCTCGACGGCCGCGAACGGCGTCATCCGTTCGGAGACCTGTTCGCAGTGCCACCCGTTCTACACGGGCAAGCAGCGCATCCTCGACACCGGTGGCCGGGTCGCCCGCTTCGAGAAGCGGTACGCGAAGAAGAAGTAAGCATCGCCGAGCGCCGGGATCCTGCTGGGTCCCGGCGCTTCGCATGTCCGGACGGAGATCGTCCGTCCGGTGACGGGCCAGGGAACGGCGAGGGAGGATGGAGCGCGTGTTCGAATCGGCGCAGCACCTGCGGGACGAGTTCGCCGCGCTCGAGACCTCGATGGCCGATCCTGCGGTCCAGTCCGACGTCGGCCGGGCCCGGCGGGTCGGACGCCGCTACGCCGAGCTGACCCCGATCGTCGGTGCGCTCGTCCGCTACCAGGCGCTGAGCGGTGACCTGGCCGCCGCTCGGGAACTGGCCGACGAGGACCCGACCTTCGCCGCCGAGGCCGCCGGTCTGCAGCAGAACCTGGACGAGGTGACCGAGCGGCTCACCCGGCTGCTCGCCCCGCGCGACCCGAACGACTCCGGTGACGCGCTGATCGAGATCAAGTCCGGCGAAGGCGGCGAGGAGTCGGCGCTGTTCGCCGGCGACCTGTTGAAGATGTACAGCCGCTACGCCGAGACCCGCGGCTGGAAGGTCGAGGTGCTGGACGCCCAGGAGACCGATCTCGGCGGCTACAAGTCGGTCACCGTGGCGGTGAAGGCCCCGCACGCCGGCGACCCGGACGCGATGCCGTACGGCGTGCTCAAGTTCGAGGGTGGGGTGCACCGGGTCCAGCGGGTGCCGGTGACCGAGTCCCAGGGCCGGGTGCACACCTCGGCGGCCGGGGTGCTGGTGATGCCCGAGGTCGAGGAGACCGAGGTCGGGATCGACGACAACGACCTGCGGATCGACGTGTTCCGCTCTTCCGGGCCGGGCGGTCAGGGGGTCAACACCACCGACTCCGCGGTCCGGATCACCCACCTGCCGAGTGGCATCGTCGTCTCGTGTCAGAACGAGCGCTCCCAGCTGCAGAACCGGGAGCAGGCGATGCGGATGCTGCGCTCCCGGCTGCTGGCCGCAGCCGAGGAGCAGGCGGCCGACGCCGCATCAGCGGCGCGCAAGAGCCAGGTCCGCACCGTCGACCGGTCCGAGCGGATCCGCACCTACAACTTCCCCGAGAACCGGATCGCCGACCACCGGATCGGCTTCAAGGCCTACAACCTGGACGCCGTGCTGGCCGGCGACCTCACCGCCGTCGTCACCGCCCTGCAAGAGGCCGACACCGCTGAACGACTCGCTTCGGCCTGACGGCTCGTCTCAGCCTGACGGCTCGCCTCGCGGCCAGGTGTCGTCCTGCGGATCGGAGTTTCAGGTCTGGTCGTGCGGGCAGAACCAGGTGGTCCGGCCGCCGACCGTCGTCTTCCGCAGGTCATGGCCGCAGCGCGGACACTGGCCGCCGGTGTGGCGGTGCTCGATGATCTCGCCGGTGTGCACGCCACCGTTCCTGATCGCCGCCTTGGTCGCCTTGTGCAGCGCCCGGTGGATTCGGTCAGCTCGTCGCTGGGACAGCTCGTTCACCCGCCGCCGTGGGTCGATCCCGGCCTGCCAGAGGGTCTCGTCGGCGAGCAGGTTGCCGACCCCGGCGATCGCCGACTGATCCAGCAATCGCGCCTTGACCGGGGCGGAGCCGCGCCCCATGATCTCGCGGAACTCAGCGACCTTCACCTGCTCGGCGTCCGGCCCGAGGGCCTCGATGTCCGGGTCGAGCCGGACGCGGCCGAGGCGGCGTTTGTCGAACAGCATCAGCGATCCGCCGTCGGCGAAGTTCAGGGTGAAGCGCACCCAGACCGGCTTTCGCTGCGATCTGTTCCATCGCGGAGGCGTACTGGCCGAGGCGGTCGCCCCCTTCGGACGGGTCACCGTGCCGGTCGGTCACGATGATCCGACCGCTCATCCCGAGGTGGATTCCCAGGTTCGGTCCCGGCGTCCGCGATCGGCCGACCCCGGACGTCTCGCACCACATCGACTTGCCGCGCCGGAACGCGCCGGTCAGCTTGCGTCCCAGGAGTGCATCGCGCAGTTGGCCGGGCTGGTGCGGCCGGCATTCGTAGGTGTCGGCGTCGTCCACCCCGTCGATCTTGCGGCCCAGCCCGAACCGTTCGATCACGGCGCGGGCGGACTCGACCTCTGGCAGCTCTGGCACAGGCTCAGTTTCGCGGCACCGGCCTCGGGCAGATGCAGCCGGGCCTCAGCCGGCCGTTGCAGGTTCCGGCTCGGGTTCGAGGCTCAGTTGCTGTTCGATCTCTTCGAGGCTCTTGCCTTTGGTCTCCGGCAACAACCGCCAGGCGAAGATCAGGGCCAGGAACGTGGTCACTGCGAAGAACAAGAAGTTCGGGCCGGCGCCGAACTTGGCCAGCAGGCTGGGGAACAACAGGGCGACGGCCAGGTTGAACAACCAGTTCAAGGTGGTGCAGATCCCCATCGCGCCGGCCCGGATCCGGAACGGGAACAGTTCGGGCAGCATCACCCACTGCACCGGGCCCCAGGAGATGGCGAACGAGGCGATGTAGACCGCGATCCCGATCAGGGTGACGGTGATCGCCCCACCGGCCTGGCCGCTCGTCAGGCCGAACAGGGTGGTCAGACCGAGGAAGAGCATGCCCGCGCACATGCCGCTGGCGCCGATGATCAACAACGGCCGCCGGCCGGCCTTGTCGATCAACTTCATCGCCGGCAGGGTCATCAGCATGTTCAGCAGGCCGATCGCGGCGTTCGCGAGGATCGACTGCGTGTCACTGAATCCGACGTTCTTGAGCAGCGTCGGGGCGTAGTAGATGATCGTGTTGATCCCGCCCCAGTTCTGGAAGAAGACCAACAGGACTCCGATGATGAACAGCAGCCGCAGCCGCGGCGCGAACAGATCCTTCAGGCGCAGCGGTTGGGTCTCGTCCTCCTCCTTGGCGACGCTCTCCTCGATCTCCTTGATCTCGGCGTCGGCCGCCTCTTCCGAGCCGCGCAACCTGACCAGGGTCTCGCGAGCCTTGTCCTTGCCCTGATGAGCTCCGATCAGCCACCGTGGGCTCTCGGGTTGCGTCAGGATGCCGAAGAACAAGATCCCGGCCGGGATGACGCCGAGGCCGATCATCCAGCGCCAGAGACCGCCGCCGGAGAAGGCGAAGTCGACCAGATAGGCCACGAAGATGCCGGTGGTCACCATCAGCTGCATCAACGAGGAGAGGGCGCCGCGGATGTGCTTGGGTGCGAGTTCGCTGAGATACATCGGGACGACCACCGAGACGATGCCGACGCCGAGACCGATCACCAGCCGGAACGCGATCAACATCGGCGCACTGACCGAAAGCGCAGCCCCGATGGTGCCGATCACGAACACGATCGAACCGCTGATGATCAACTTCTTCCGGCCGAGCCGGTCCGCGAGTCGACCGGCCGCAAGGGCGCCGATCATGGCGCCGAGCAGCAGACCACTGACCACCATCCCCTCGACGAACGGCATTGAGCTTGATGTCGCGTCCGATGAACAGCAGCGCGCCACCGATCACGCCGGTGTCGTAGCCCCACAGGATGCCGCCGAGGGCGCCGAAGAACCAGATCGCGATGTTCCGCTTGGGTCGGTCCGTCCGGGCGGTCTTCCCGGCCTGCGCTGCACTGCTCATGACGTCACCTTCCACACCGAAGAGAACTGGACCGACGAAGAACCTGGAACCGACCTGAGAATCGGTGAGCCGGACGTTAGCACCGGGCCCGGACAATTCACCCGGCGGCTGGGAGACGCCGGTAAAGTCGCCGGTCGTGCCCACCTCCACCTCAGGCTCGACCCCCGGCAGCCGTCCCGGAACGGGAGAGCTGGTCGGGTCGCCGGTGAGCACCGAGCAGGTGCTGCGGAGCGGACGGTCGCGCCTCACCGAGAGCGGCGCCGAGCCGGCCACCGCCGGCCACGACGTGCGCTACCTGCTGGCCCATCTGCTCGACCGGCGCCCGGCTGAGCTGCTGCTGGTCGACTCCGTTCCTGGCGCCACGGCAGACCGGCTGGGCGAACTGGTCCGACGCCGGGCCGAGGGCATCCCACTGCAACACCTCACCGGCGTGGCCCACTTCCGCCGCCTCGCCCTGTCCGTCGGCCCGGGCGTGTTCGTCCCGCGCCCGGAGACGGAGGTGATGACCGGCTGGGCCATCGACCGGCTGCGTGACCTGCTGGCCGGGGCCACAGCTGGCGCAGCTGCGGGCACGGCGGCGGACGAGACGGCGGCGGGGGACGCGGACCGGAGTCCGGTCGTGGTCGATCTGTGCTCAGGATCGGGGGCGGTGGCGGCCGCGATCGCCGACGAGGCCCCGGGCGCCCGGCAGTACGCCGTCGAGCTCTCCGAGCAGGCGAGCGACTACGCCCGGATCAATCTGGCCGGCTTCTCGGTCGAGCTGAGGGTCGAGGACATCGCCGACGCGCTGCCCGAGCTGACCGGCCAGGTCGACCTCGTCACCGCCAACCCGCCCTACATTCCGCTGGAGGCGTGGGAGTCGGTCACCGCCGAGGTCCGCGACCACGACCCCGAGCTGGCGCTGTTCTCCGGCGTGGACGGTCTGGACGCGATCGGCGTGGTCGCCACCACGGCGGCCCGACTGCTGCGTCCGGGTGGCCGCTTCTGTTGTGAACACGCCGAGGTGCAGGAGGCGAGCGCGCCCGCCGTGTTCGCCCGGACCGGCGCGTTCACCCAACTGCGTGACCACCGTGACCTCAACGACCGGCCCCGGTTCGTCACCGGGCGCCGGATCTGAGCCTGATCGGTGCCGACGGATGGCAGGATGGGACGAGTGAGCGATCCGTCGACCGAGGAACAGCCGCGCCCGGACGAGGTCGCCGACTCCGAGACCCCGGCGAGCGGCCGGACGGCCCGGGTGATCGAGGCCCCCGGTCATGCCGGTGACGGCGCACCCGGTGAGAGCCTGCCGACCGGACCCCAGTTCGCCCGGTTCGACTGCACCGATGAGACCCAGCTCGGCCCGGGGGCCGACGCGGCCCGGCACGCGCTGGAGTCCGGGGAGTGCGTGGTGCTGCCCACCGACACCGTCTACGGCATCGGTGCGGACGCCTTCGACGCCAAGGCCGTGCAGCGGCTGCTGGACGCCAAGGGGCGCGGCCGCGACATGCCGCCGCCGGTGCTGATCGCCGACGCGACCCTGGTCCGGGCGCTGGCCACCGACGTCCCGTCCGCCTGTGAGGCGTTGACCAAGGCCTTCTGGCCGGGCGCGCTGACGGTGATCGTGACCGCCCGATCGAGCTCGCGGATGGATCTGGGGGAGACCGAGGGGACCATCGCGCTCCGGGTGCCCGACCACGAGCTGGCCCGGACCCTGCTGCGCCAGACCGGCCCGCTGGCCGTCAGCAGCGCCAACCTCAGCGGTCGGCCCGCCGCCCTGGACTGCGACGAGGCGATCGGGCATGCTCGGCGACCGGGTCAGCGTCTACCTCGACGGCGGACGACTCGGCGACGAGGGGAGGCCGCCGTCGACCATGGTCGATTTCTCCCGGACCCCGGACGGGCAGCTGCTGAGGGCGGGTGCGATCTCCCTGGAGCAACTGCGCGAGGTCTGCCCGGAGCTGGCCGACGTGCCGGACCGGGCGGACGGGCCCGCGGCCGAGGTGTCCGCACCCACGACGTCCGGAGCGACGTCGGGCGACGTCCGAGGCGACTCCGGGGGCGTCCGCCGACGGGCCGGCCGGCGGGGCGCGGAACCTGCCCGACGAGCCGGCGGCGCGCCGTCGGCGGCTGTTCACCCTGCAGCCGCCGAGAGGCTGAGCCGTGCGGGAATACCTGCTCGTCCTCGCGATCAGCGCGGCCACCACCTTCCTGGTCAGCGGCTTCTGTCGCCGGATCGCCCTGAAGACCGGAGCCGTGGCCAAGGTCCGCGACCGGGACGTGCACACCGTGGCCATGCCCTACTTCGGCGGGGTGGCCATCCTGGCCGGCGTCGCGGCGGCCTTCCTGGTCGCGACCAACCTGCCGTTCCTGGGCAAGCCCGGCCTGGTCCAGGGCGACTCCCGGGCCGTGCTGCTGGCGGCGACGGTGATCTGCGCGGTCGGCGTGTTGGACGACCTGTTCGAGCTGAACGCGCTGGCCAAACTGGCCGGCCAGGTGCTGGCCGCCGGGATCGTGGTCGCGTTCGGGGTCAAGATGCTCTACATCCCGTTGCAGAACCGGACCATCTCACTCGACAACACCGCCTCGATCGCGATCACCGTGTTCTTCATCGTGTTGTGCTCCAACGCGGTCAACTACGTCGACGGGCTGGACGGGCTGGCCGCCGGCGTGGTCTGCATCGGCGCGTTCGCGTTCTTCGCCTACTCCTATCTGCTCTACGTCGACCAGGGGCTGGTCCGGGCCACCACCTCCAGCCTGATCACGGTGGCCATCGCCGGTGCCTGTCTGGGCTTCCTGCCACACAATTTCTTCCCGGCCCGGATGTTCATGGGCGACTCCGGTGCCCTGCTGCTCGGTTTCCTGCTGGCCACCTCGACCATCAGCCTGACCGGTCAGATCGACAGCTCCCAGCTGGAGGACACGCACGGCGGCCTGGTGCCGGCCTATCTGCCGCTGCTGCTGCCGGTGGCCACCATGTTCCTGCCGTTCCTCGACTTCACCCTGGCCTTCTTCCGCCGGACCTATGCCGGTAAGTGGTGGTTCGTGGCCGACAAGCAGCATCTGCACCACCGACTGATGGAGCGGGGCCACTCCCACCGGCGGGCGGTGGTGCTGATGTACGTCTGGTCGGCGCTGGTGTCGTTCGGGGTGATCGGTCTGGGCCGGGTCCAGAGCCTGCGGGTGGGTATCCCGGTGGTCGGGGTGCTGATCGTGTCGGTGGTGGTCTTGTCGATCCTCACTCTGGGTCGTCCGGTCCAGGCCGAGAAGCGTCGCGGCGTTGCCCGCCGCCGAGCCGGGGCCGGTCGAGAAGGCCGCTGACCGACAGCCGCTCTGAGTGGCTCCTGAGGCTGGGTCTGTGTTAGTTTTCACGAACTTCATCCGCCCGCGACGGACCGTGACCCGGCCCGCACGAGTGCCACGGCAGGTTGCTGCCGTCAGACAGGACAGCCGCCGTCATGACGACTGAACATTCTTCGACCCGCGGACGATCCGGGCCGAGTATCCATGTCGAGCGCGCGCGGAAACTCCTGTTCGGCGGTCTCATCGGCGGGCTCGGTGCCACCGTCATCTGCCTGGTCGTCTTCACCCTCGTCCTCGGCCCGCGTGGTCTGGGGTCGGCGGCGCTGGCCGCGGCGATGGTGCTGTTCTTCTACACCGCCGGCCAGTTGGTGATGGTCCGCTTCGCCGACGCCGGGGCGCGGACCCTGCTGCTGGTCGCGATGTTCAGCTACACCGCCCGGGTGGTGATCCTCGGGCTGATCCTGGTGTTGTTCAACTCCCAGCGGCGCAGCTGGACGGCGATCGAGCCGACCGCGCTGTTCATCACCACTGTCGGCGTGGTCGCCGGCTGGCTGGTCGTCGAGGTGCTCGTCTTCCGTCGGCTGCGGATCGACGCCTTCGACGGCGGCTACGACGACACCGATCAGGCCGGCGACGACCTGCCGGTCGCTCCGGCCGGTGGAACCGACGACCACAGCGGCCCCGGCGAACAGGCCGCGCTGGCTGCCCGGAAGACCACATGAGCAAGCGGTTCAGCGCACCGGCGGGTGGCTGCTACGGTACGGAAGGACATGGCAAAGTTGCATCGCGATTCACCTCGGCCCGCTCCGACGCCGGCCGACCGGGCCCAGACCCAAGGGATGGATCAGGCCGCGCGAGCGCTGTCCTATCTGATCTCCGGCGTGTTGGTCTGGGGTGGTCTGGGCTGGCTCGGGGATCATCTGCTGCACACCAGCTTCCTGATCGGGATCGGGATCGTGGTGGGCGCGGCCCTGGGGGTCTACCTGATCATCGTGCACTTCGGTCAGGAGGCGAGGGCGGAAGCAGCCGGGCCGGACGCCCGACGCCCGCCCGACCGGACATCCGGCCAGACCCCCGACCAGCCTGTGAATCAGCCATCGAAATCGAGCAGATGAAGGGAGATCACCGATGAGCACCGCGAACCTGCTGCCCGCGCTGATCCCGAACCTGATCCCGATGGACGGCGGCTACACCTCGCCCGGTCCCGCTGACTTCGACTACCCCGACCTGTTCGGCATCCCCGGCTTCACCAAGTACGCGCTGCAGGCCGGGGTGGCGTTCGGCCTGATCATCGTGTTCTGGATCTGGATGGCCCGGAAGAACAAGTTGGTGCCGAGCAAGAGCCAGTTCGTCGGTGAGTTCGCCTACTTCTTCGTCCGGGACTCGATCGGCCGGGACGTGGTCGGCCACGACTTCAAGAAGTTTCTGCCCTTCCTGATCGCCATCTTCAGCTTCGTGTTGTTCAACAACCTGTGGGGCGTCTTCCCACTGACCCTGCTGCCGACGGCCGGGCACGTGGGCTGGGCCTACGGTCTGGCCGGCCTGGTCTGGGTCATCTACAACGCGATCGGGATCAAGAAGTGGGGCCCGCTGGGCTACCTCAAGCACTCGACCATGCCGCCCGGTGTCCCGGGGCCGATGTACATCCTGGTGATCCCGCTGGAGTTCATCTCCAACATCCTGGTCCGCCCGATCACGCTCTCGCTGCGTCTGTTCGCCAACATGCTGGCCGGGCACCTGCTGGTGCTGGTCTTCGTGGTGGGTGGGGAGTACCTGCTGGTGGAGAGCACGCCGGTGATCAACAAGGTGGCCGGCGGTGCGTCGCTGATCTTCTCGATGGCGATCTTCGCCCTCGAGTTGTTCGTCCAGGTCCTGCAGGCCTACATCTTCACCATGCTCACCGCGCAGTACATCGGCACCGCGCTCGCCGAGGAGCACTGAGCGGCTCCGCTCGTCCCGCTCCACCACTCGTCCTGACCAGAACCGACCCTCAGTTCAGCTAGTGAACATCGAAAGGAACACCCCATGACTCCCATGGAGCTCAACGGCAACATCGCGATCATCGGCTACGGCCTGGCGGCGATCGGCCCGGGTATCGGCATCGGCCTGATCTTCGGCGCCGTGATCCAGGGCACCGCCCGTCAGCCCGAGGCCCGTGGCGCGATGCTCAGCACCGCGTTCATCGGCTTCGCCCTGACCGAGGCGCTGGCCATCATCGGCATCGCGCTGGCCTTCGTCTTCGCAGGTCAGTGATCCCGTTGGCCACAGAGAACCCACTGCTGCCGCATCTCTCGGAGATCATTGCGGCGTTCGTGTTCGTGGGGATCTTGACCTTCATCATGGCCAAGGCCGTGGTGCCCCGGTTCGAGGCCACCTATCAGGCCCGGACCGAGGCGATCGAAGGCGGGATCGAGAAGGCCGAGCGGGCCCAGGCCGAGGCGCGGGCTGCCCTCGAGCAGTACCAGGCGCAGTTGGCCGAGTCGCGCAGCGAAGCGGCCAAGATCCGCGAGGACGCCAAGACCGAGGGCTCGAAGATCATCGCCGAGATGCGGGAGCAGGCCCAGGCCGAGGCAGCACGGATCGTGCAGAACGCCCGCAACCAGATGGACGCCGAGCGCGGCCAGGTCGTGGCCCAGCTGCGGACCGAAGTCGGCGGAATGGCGACCACGCTGGCGGGCAAGATCGTCGGTGAGTCGCTGGACGACGACGACCGGGCCCGACGCACCGTGGACCGGTTCCTGGAGCAACTCGAGGCCGAGCAGCGCGAGTCCCAGCAGTCGAACGCCTGAGGCTGTGCCCGGTCCGGGGCCGACCTCGACGCTGTCGGCGACGAACGCCCGGATCGACCCGATCGGATGAGGAAGGAGACACGATGAGAAGCGAGCGACCGGCCCGGATCGCCGCGCTGGACGAGGTGGCCGACCAGCTGCCGGCCAGCGAGGATCTGGCCGCAGAGTTGTTCAGGCTCGTCGACGCCGTCGACACGATGCCGCCGGTCAGGCGTGCCCTGACCGATCCGAACATGCCCGACGACGAGCGCAAGGGTCTGGCCCACGCACTCTTCGACTCCCGGCTCAGCGAGCCGGCGGCGACGCTGCTGGCCGAGGCCAGCGGCCAACGGTGGATGGGTGGCCGGTATCTGGTCGACGGTCTGGAGCGCCAGGCCGTGCGGACCCAGTTGCGGGTCGCGTCGGACGGTGGTGGTCTGGACGGGGTCGAGGACGAGCTGTTCCGCTTCGGCCGACTCGTCGACGGCAACCCGGATCTGCGCTCTGCGTTGACCGACCGACGGGCCGGCCTGGAACGACGGAGCCAGCTCATCGACGATCTGTTGTCCAGCAAGGTCGGGCTGACCACCGTGGTGCTGGTCAAGCGCGCGGTCCGGGCTCGCGATCGCAGCTTCAGCGCGACCCTGGACGGCTACGTGGAGCTGGCGGCCGAGATGCGGGACCGGTCGATCGCGACCGTCCGGGTGGCCCGGCCGCTCACCGACGAGCAGCGCGACCGGCTCTCGGACGTGCTCGCCCGCCAGGTCGGTCGCAAGATCGCCCTGCAGGAGATCGTCGATCCCCAGGTGCTCGGCGGCGTCCGGGTGGAGTTGGGCGGCCGGGTGATCGAGGGCACCGTCGCGGGCCGGTTGGACGAGGCGACCCGTCAGCTGCACTGACGGCGGGTACCGGTCCGGGCCGGGACCGGGTAGAACTGAAGAACGAGCAGCACCCGGAACGACAGCACGACCCAGATCGACCCAGAACGAGACAGCACGACCCAGAACGAGACAGCACGACACGTGAGACAGCACGACACACGACACAGCGAGACCGAGAGCAGGGACCAGAGGTCATGACCGAACTCACCATTCGACCGGAAGAGATCCGACAGGCGCTGGACGACTACGTCCAGAACTACCACCCGGACGCAGCGGCGACCGAGGAGGTCGGCACCGTGATCAGCTCGGGGGACGGTATCGCCCGGGTCGAGGGTCTGCCCTCGGTGATGGCCAACGAGCTGCTCGAGTTCGCGAACGGCACCGTCGGTATCGCGCTCAACCTCGACGTCCGCGAGATCGGTGTCGTGGTGATGGGTGAGTCCGAGGGGATCGAGGAGGGCTCGACGGTCAAGGGGACCGGCGAGATCCTCGGTGTCGACGTCGGCGACGGTTACCTCGGCCGGGTCGTGGACGCGCTGGGCAACCCGATCGACGGCCTCGGCGAGATCAAGGACCTGAACGGCCGGCGTGCGCTCGAGCTGCAGGCCGCCGGCGTGATGGACCGCCAGGAGGTCCGCCAGCCGCTGCAGACCGGGATCAAGGCCATCGACTCGATGACCCCGATCGGGCGCGGCCAGCGACAGCTGATCATCGGCGACCGCAAGACCGGTAAGACGGCCGTCGCGGTGGACACCATCATCAACCAGAAGCAGGCCTGGGAGAGCGGCGATCCCGAGCAGCAGGTCCGCTGCATCTACGTGGCGATCGGCCAGAAGGGCTCGACCATCGCCAGCGTGCGGGGCGCCCTGGAGGAGGCCGGGGCGATGGAGTACACCACCATCGTCGCCGCTCCCGCCTCCGACCCGGCCGGCTACAAGTACATCGCGCCCTACACCGGCAGCGCCATCGGCCAGCACTGGATGTACGACAGCAAGCACGTCCTGATCGTCTTCGACGACCTGAGCAAGCAGGCCGAGGCCTACCGTGCGATGTCGCTGCTGCTGCGCCGCCCGCCGGGTCGTGAGGCCTACCCCGGTGACGTCTTCTACCTGCACAGCCGGCTGCTGGAGCGTTGCGCCAAGCTCTCCGAACGAGCTCGGCGCCGGCTCGATGACCGGGCTGCCGATCATCGAGACCAAGGCCAACGACGTCTCGGCCTTCATCCCGACCAACGTGATCTCCATCACCGACGGCCAGATCTTCCTGCAGTCGGATCTGTTCAACGCCAACCAGCGGCCGGCCATCGACGTCGGCATCTCGGTCTCCCGGGTCGGCGGCGCGGCCCAGATCAAGGCGATGAAGAACGTCTCCGGCTCGCTGAAGATCGAACTCGCGCAGTACCGCGACATGCAGGCGTTCGCCATGTTCGCCTCCGATCTGGACGCCACCACCCGGCGTCAGCTCGATCGGGGCGCCCGGCTGGTCGAGCTGCTGCGCCAGCCGCAGTACTCGCCCTACCCGGTGGAGAACCAGGTGGTCAGCGTCTGGTCCGGCATCAACGGCAAGTTCGACGAGGTGCCGGTCGACGACGTGCTGCGGTTCGAGACCGAGCTGCTGGACTACCTGCGCCACAACTCCGAGGTGCTCACCAACATCCGCGAGTCCAAGGTGTTCGACGACTCCACCGCGGAGACGCTGAGCAAGGAGATCGACACCTTCAAGCAGAGCTTCCAGACCTCCGACGGCACGATGCTGCCCGGCCGCGAAGAGCATCAGGCGCTCGACGACGACGAGGTCGAGCAGGAGCAGATCGTGGCGCAGAAGCGATGACCCCGCACTTCAGGGCGACGAGGCGAACGGAGGTGATCATCGATGCCGGCTAGCCTGCGCGAGCTGCGCGAGCGGCGTGCGTCCGTCTCCAACATCAAGAAGATCACCCGGGCGATGGAGCTCATCGCCGCCTCCCGGATCATCAAGGCCCAGCGGAACGCGAAAGCCGCGGCCCCGTACGCCCGGGAGCTGACCCGGGCGGTCTCGGCGGTGGCCACCTTCTCCAACGTCGACCATCCGTTGACCACCGAGAGCCCGAATCCGACCCGGGCGGCGATGTTGTTGATCACCTCCGACCGTGGCCAGGCCGGTGCCTACTCCTCGTCGGTGCTCAAGCAGGGTGAGCAACTGAGCCAGTTGCTGCGCGAGGAAGGCAAGGAGGTCGTCCCGTTCCTGGCCGGGCGTAAGGCGGCCCAGTTCTACGGCTTCCGGAAGCGGACCGTCGCCGGCGCCTGGAACGGTTTCTCCGACTCGCCGACCTACGCCCACGCCCGTGAGATCGCCGACGCCCTGATCGAGACGTTCAACCAGCCCGCTGACGACGGCGGGGTGGACGAGATCCACATCGTCTACACCCGTTTCGTCTCGATGCTGGTGCAGAAGCCGGAAGTGATCCGGTTGCTGCCGCTGGAGGTCGTGGAGGGCGAGGACCGCCCCGATCCGGGCGATCTGCTGCCGCTCTACGAGTTCGAGCCGGACGCCGACACGGTGCTGAACGAGGTGCTGCCGCTCTACGTGGCGGCCCGGATCCAGTACTGCCTGCTGCAGGCTGCGGCCTCCGAACTGGCGGCGCGGCAGCGGGCGATGAAGGCGGCGACCGACAACGCCGAGCAGCTGATCGACCGACTGACCCGGGAGGCCAACCAGGCCCGGCAGGCCGGCATCACCCAGGAGATCAGCGAGATCGTCGGCGGGGCCAACGCGCTCGCCGACTCCACCGAGGCCGACTGAGGCACCAGATGAGTACGCCGATGAGTTCGAAGCACCGTGAGACAGGGAGTGAACGATGACCGCCACCGTTGACGAAACGCGAGAAGAGACCACCGAGGGCGGCGTCGGCCGGATCTCCCGGGTGATCGGCCCGGTGGTCGACGTCGAGTTCCCGGGCGACCAGATGCCCGACATCATGAACGCGCTGACGGTGGAGACGACCATCGGCGACACCACCTCGACCATGACGCTGGAGGTGGAGCTGCACGTCGGGGACAACATCGTCCGGGCGATCGCGCTGAAGCCGACCGACGGTCTGCGCCGCGGCACCGAGGTCCGTGACACCGGCGCCCCGATCTCCGTCCCGGTCGGCGACGTCACCAAGGGCCACGTCTGGAACGTGACCGGCGACGTGCTCAACGTTCCGGCCGACAGCATCGAGATCACCGAGCGGTGGCCGATCCACCGGCTGGCGCCGAAGTTCGACCAGCTGGAATCCAAGACCGAGATGCTGGAGACCGGCATCAAGGTGCTCGACCTGCTCACCCCCTACGTCCAGGGCGGCAAGATCGGCCTGTTCGGCGGCGCCGGCGTGGGCAAGACGGTGCTGATCCAGGAGATGATCTACCGGATCGCCCACAACTTCGGCGGCACCTCGGTGTTCGCCGGGGTGGGGGAGCGGACCCGTGAGGGCAACGACCTGATCAACGAGATGGAGGAGGCCGGCGTCCTCAAGGACACCGCCCTCGTCTTCGGTCAGATGGACGAGCCGCCCGGCACCCGGCTGCGGGTCGCGCTGAGCGCCCTCACCATGGCCGAGTACTTCCGCGACGTGCAGAACCAGGACGTGTTGTTGTTCATCGACAACATCTTCCGGTTCACCCAGGCCGGTTCGGAGGTCTCCACCCTGCTCGGCCGGATGCCGTCCGCGGTGGGCTACCAGCCGAACCTCGCCGACGAGATGGGCCAGTTGCAGGAGCGGATCACCTCGACCCGGGGTAACTCGATCACCTCGATGCAGGCGATCTACGTCCCGGCCGACGACTACACCGACCCGGCACCGGCCACCACCTTCGCCCACCTGGACGCCACCACCGAGCTGAGCCGCGCGATCGCCTCCCGCGGTCTGTACCCGGCCGTCGATCCGCTGACCTCGACCAGCCGGATCCTGGACGCCCAGTACATCGGGCAGGAGCACTACGACACCGCCGTCCAGGTCAAGCAGATCCTGCAGAAGAACAAGGAGTTGCAGGACATCATCGCCATCCTCGGTGTGGACGAGCTGAGCGAGGAGGACAAGGTCGCGGTCAACCGGGCCCGCCGGATCCAGCAGTTCCTCAGCCAGAACACCTACATGGCCGAGAAGTTCACCAACATCGAGGGCTCCACGGTGCCGGTGGCCGAGACGGTCGAGTCGTTCAAGATGATCTGCGACGGCAAGGTCGACCACATCGCCGAACAGGCCTTCTTCAACACCGGCACCCTGGACGACGTCGAGAAGCGCTGGTCGGAGATGGAGAAGGATCAGTAACCATGGCCGATCCGTTGCAGGTCGAGGTCGTCTCGGCCGAGAAGGTGGTCTGGTCCGGTGAGGCCGAGAGCGTCATCGCCAAGACCACCGACGGTGACATGGGCATCCTGCCCGGTCACGCGCCGGTGTTGGCCCTGCTGGTGCCCGGTGGCGTCGAGATCGTCTGCCCCGACGGTCGGACGCGCGAGATCATCGCGGTCGACGGCGGCTTCATCTCGGTGGCCCAGGGCCGGGTCTCGGTGCTGAGCGAGTACGCCCGGATGGCGGAGGAGCTGAGCGTCGCCGAGGCCGAGAAGGAGCTCGCGGAGTACCGCGCCAAGCTGGACGGCGGGGACGACAGCGAGGAGACCAAGCTGCACTACCGTCGCGCCAACGCTCAGGTGCGGGCAGCCCACAAGGCCAGATAGGCCCGCGCTGATGGGGCGACGTCGGATGCTGCGAACGAGGCTGGGCTGACGTGCTCCACGGGTTGTTCGAGGGCGTCGAGGTCGCACTGCTGGTGCTGATCCTGCTCATCCTCGCGTTGGCCGTCCTGGCTGCACGGCGCCGGTGGCTGGCCCGCAAGGGTGGCACCTTCGAATGCAGTCTGCGGCTGAGCGCATCGACGCCGGGCACCGGATGGGTGCTCGGCGTCGCGCGTTACAGCGGTGAGAAGTTGGAGTGGTACCGGTTCTTCTCCTACCGGTTCGCGCCCCGGATGTCGTTCTCACGACATCGCTTCCAGGTCCTGACGAGCCGGGCCCCGGACGCCGTCGAGGCGGTGGCGCTGTACTCCGGGCAGCAGGTCGTCCGGCTCGAGGAGCGGACGACCGCCGCCCGGCAGAGCCAAAGGGGGCCCGAGTCCTGGGAGCTGGCCATGAGCGGGGATTCGCTGACCGGCCTGATGAGCTGGCTGGAGGCGGCCCCGCCGGGCGCCGCGGCGCCGCACACCTGAGCCATCCTCTCCGAGAAGCCCTCTCTGAGCATCCCCTCTCTGCGCAGCCCTCTCTGCACAGCCCCTCGATGGGCGGCGTCTTGCTGAGTCGGCTGGACGTCCCCGGCGATCAGAGCTCGAGATCGGCCAGCAGCGGTAGATGGTCCGACGGGTACTGCCCCTCGGGCGCTTCGTCCACCACACCGGCCCGGCCGACCGGGACGCCGGGGCTGACCAGCACCCAGTCGATCCGTTCGGCACCGGGCGACGGCGGCCGGTAGTCGGTGTAGCTGCCCCACGCCGGGCCGGGTCGGGTGGCCGTCGAGCAGGTGTCGTCCAGTGGGGTGTCGAGCAGGATCCGGTAGCACGCGGACGTCGGTGCCGCGGTGTTGAAGTCACCGGTCAGCACCACGATCCGGCCGGAGGCAGGATCGTCGAGGCGCCGGATCCGGTCGCGGACGAAGCGCGCCGACCGCTGCCGGGCGCCCTCACTCAGGTGGTCGAAGTGGGTGTTGACCAGCACCAGCGCCCGGCCGGATCGACGGTCGGTGAAGTGCGCCTCGGTCATCATCCGCGGGATGTCGTTACCCCAGCTGCGCGATCCGGGGACGTCCGGGGTGTCGGAGAGCCAACGATGGGTGATCGGCCCCGGCTCCAGCCGGCGGCTGTCGTAGATGATCGCCGAGTACTCCTCGGTCCGGCCGCCGTGCCGCCCCTGTCCGACCCAGCGGTAGGGGCCTTCGGTGCCGTCGAGCCGGGACCGGCCGGGCAGGGAGAGGGTCTGGTTGAGCAGGGAGGTCAGGTCGTCCAGTTGGTCGGCGAGTCCTTCCTGGGTGCCGATCAGGTGGGGCTCCAGACCGGCCAACAGGGTGGCCATCGGCCGGCGTCGCCGTGACCAGGGCTGCGGGTCGTCCTCGCTGGCGAACCGCAGGTTGTAGCTCAGCACCCGGAGCACGTCGCCGGTGGGCTCGGTCACGCCCTGCCTCCGGTGCTGCCTCTGGTCTCGGGCCCGGGCGTGGTCGAGGGCGAGGCTGCGGGTTCGCCGGCGCGACGTTCGCCGCCGGGCACCCACAACACCTCGTGCTCGGCGCCGTTCACCACCCGGGTCAGGATGAACAACAGATCGGAGAGCCGGTTCAGATAGCGCAGCGCCACCGGGTTGACCCCACCGGGCCGGTCCCCGGACCCGGGCTCGAGGCCGTAGACCTCCGCCGCCCGCCAGGCTGCCCGTTCGGCCCGCCGGCTGATGGTCCGGGCCAGATGCAGCTGCGCCGCGGCCGGGGTCCCGCCGGGCATGATGAACGAGCGCAACGAGGGGAGCGTGGCGGTGTAGTGGTCGCACCAGCGCTCCAGCCGGCCGACCGAGGCCTCGTCGACCCGCAGCGGTTCGAACTCCGGCTCGTCGACCACCGGGTTCGACAGGTCGGCGCCGAGGTCGAACAGCTCGTTCTGGATCAGGGCCAACAACTCCACCAGCTCCGGCTCCAGCTCGTCGCGGCCGAGGGCCAGCGCCAGCCCGATCGCCGAGTTCGCCTCGTCGACGTCGCCGTAGGCCTCGACTCTCGGATCGGTTTTGGCCACTTGCGACATGTCGGAGAGACGGGTCTCGCCGGCGTCGCCTGTGCGGGTATAGATCCGGGTCAGATTCACCACCCTGAGACTGTACCGACGGACCGTCTGAACGTGCCGTGTCGACGTGCTGATCGCCGTGCTGACGAACGTGCTGATCGACGTGCCGGGCCGTTCCGGAGGCCGTGGCAAGCTTGCCCGATGAGCACAGTCCTCCTCCCCGTCCGGCGAACGCTCGCCGCACTGGCCGGCCTGACCGGTTGCGTCCTGTTGGGCGCCTGCGGTTCGGTCCCGGGTCAGTCCGCTCCGGGCTCGAACACCTCGAGTGCCGGCGGTGATGCCACCCAGCAGTGCAGCTATGAGCAGAGTGGTCAGGCCGCCCGCACGGTGGATCTGCCCAAGACCTCCGGCGTGGCCGAGACCGGCACCGCCACCTTCGTACTGACCACGAACGAAGGGCCGATCACCATCACGATGGACCGGTCCAAGACCCCGTGCACGATCAACAGCTTCGAATCGCTGACCCGGCAGAACTACTACGACAACACCACCTGTCACCGACTGGTCGACTCCGGCATCTTCGTCCTCCAGTGCGGCGATCCGACTGCGACCGGATCCGGCGGTCCCGGCTACCAGTTCGACGACGAGCTGTCCGGCCAGGAGACGTACCCGGCCGGGACGGTGGCGATGGCCAACGCCGGCCCGAACACCAACGGCTCCCAGTTCTTCCTGGTCTACGCCGACTCGCCGCTGCCGGCTGACTACACGGTCTTCGGCACGATGGACCAGGCGGGGTTGACGGTGGTCAACAAGATCCAGGCCGAAGGCGAGGACGGCAGCTTCGCCGCGTCCGGTGGCGGCGGGAAACCCAACAACCCGGCCAAGATCATCTCGGTGGTGGAGAAATAGCCGATAGGTTCCTGTCGATCCGACACACAGATTAGCCATAGCTGACGGCTGTCTGTTCTCTTTGTGTGGTGGATATTTCGGCTTTTCTGACCTGGTTGATCTGGATCGGCGGTGCACTGGTCGCGGCCGCCGTGGTGTTGCTCGTGATCGATGTGCTCGTCCGGTTGGTCGCCCCGCACGGACGTGGTTTCCGCTCCGGCTGGCGGCGGCTGCGGCCGCCGACCGCGGCCACCCTGGGCGCGGTGGCGCTGAAGTCCGCGGTGACCTACCCGGATGGCCCGGGCGGCGGGCACCCGAACGTCCGGCACGCCCTGCTGATCGCGGTGATCGGGGCGGTCGTCTGGCTGATCGGCTCGTTGGTCGTCCACCTGATCGCCCTGTCCGAGCGCCGGCTGGTCGGCCGGATCCAGAACGACCGCGATCAGCGCCGGACCAAGACGCAGCTGGCACTGGCCCGGCGACTGATCACCGTGGCGTTCGTGGTGATCGGCGTCGGCGCCGTTCTGCTCACTTTCCCCCAGGTCAAGCAGTTGGGCGCCGGGGTGCTCGCCTCGGCCGGGTTGTTGTCGGTGGTCGCCGGCTTCGCCGCCCAGACCAGCCTGGCCAACCTGTTCGCCGGCATCCAGCTGGCCTTCTCCGCGGCGATCCGGATCGGTGACGTGGTGGTGGTCGAGGACGAGTACGGCCGGATCGAGGACATCACGCTGACCTACGTGGTGGTCCGGATCTGGGACGAGCGGCGCCTGATCCTGCCCTCGACCTACTTCATCACCAATCCCTTCACCAACTGGACCCGGACCGGGACGGCGATCGTCGGAGCGGTCTTCTTCGAGGTCGACTGGCGGGTCGATGTCGAGGCGATGCGACGCCAGCTGGACCGGGTGCTCGGCGAGAGCGAGATGTGGGACACCGAGAGCCACTCGCTGCTGGTCACCGACGCCACCGGTGGCCGGCTCACGCTCCGGGCGGTGGTCTCTGCGGCCGACGCCACGACGCTGTTCACCCTGCAGTGCCTGGTGCGGGAGAAGCTGGTGCAGTGGCTGCGGACCGAGGATCCGGACGGTCTGCCGGTGCACCGCTACGCCCGGGCCCCGGAACTCTCGACCACATCGGCCGATTTCGCCGGCCGGTTCTGAAGCGGCGCCGCTGAGCGCTCAGCGGCGTCGGCGCCGCTTCGGTTTGCTGCTGAGCCAGACCGCGAAGAGCGCCAGTACGCCGACCGCCAACAGCGCCGGCACGATCTCGGCGGCGAACCCGTTGCCCTGGGTCGGATAGACGTCCGGATCTGCGGTCGGCGTCGGGACCTGCAACAGGATCAGTCCCAGCGACCACAGCAACGCCGTCCGCCTTCCGTCATGTCCTACGACCGTCACGCCAACGACGATGTCACCTACGACCGTCACGCCTACGACGATGTCACCCCTACGATCTGAGTTCATTCTGCCCGGCACCCGTCGGTGGAGGCAGTAGGTTCGGCTGGTGGCGCCTGCGTCGGTGGTCTGGCTGAACGGTCCGTTCGGGGTCGGTAAGAGCACGACCTCGCGGCTGCTGGCGCAGGCCCGGCCCGACTGGGTGCTGCTCGACACCGAACGTGTCGGCGAGTTGCTGATGCCCGTCCTCGGCCCGCACCGCCCGGTGCCCGATTTTCAGGACTGGCCGGCCTGGCGCTCGCTGACCATCGCCTCGATCCTCGCGGTCAGCGCCGAGTTCGACCACCGCCGGACGGTGGTGGTGCCGCAGACGGTGGTCGTCCGGGCCTACTTCGACGAGCTCGCCGCCGGTCTGGCCGGGGCCGGTCTCGACGTCGCGTGGTTCACCCTGGACGTCGACTCCGGCGAGCACCGGCGCCGGATCGCCGAGGACGCCGAGATGCCCGGCTCCTGGTGGCGGACCCAACGTCGAGCCGACTACGACACGGCCCGGCCGTGGCTGTCCGAGCTGACCACGCTGATCGACACCACCAGGCTGACGCCGGAGCAGGTGGTGGCCGCCGTACTCGCGGCTGTCGACCGCGTCGGCTGAGTCACGTCCGGTCGGCGAACCGGCGCAGCACCGAGGTGAAGACCTCGGGCTGCTCCGAGTGGACCCAGTGGCCCGCGTGCTTGACGGTGATGGTCCGGACGGCGGGGAAGAGCGCCCGCATCGCCGGGGCGTAGTCGGGCCGGACGTAGTCGGACTCCGCGCCGGCGATCCACAGCACCGGACCGGGGTAGGGCAGGCCCTCCCAGGGCGGCCAGCCGCCCAGCGTGTCCAGCTGATCACCGAGCAGCCGCAGGTTCATCTGCCAGCGCCAGACCACCCCGTCCGCGGTGTTCTCCCGCCGGAGGTTCTGCAGCAGGAATCCGCGGATCACCGGATCCCCGACCTGCCCGGCGAGGGCGGCATCGGCCTCCGACCGGTGCTGCAGGGCGTCCAGATCGACCGACCGCATCGCCGCGACGTAACGACCGAACGAGGTCAGCCCCTGGTAGTCGACGGGGGACATGTCGACCACGCACAACCGCTCGACCAGCTCCGGATGGCTGAGCGCCAACCGCATCGCCACCTTGCCGCCCATCGAGTGACCGACCAGCAGCCAGGTCTCGCCGGGCGCGACCTCGGACAGGGTGTCGGCCACGGCATCGGCCATCGCGGGATAGCTGATCTGCTCGGTCCAGTCCGAGCGGCCGTGGTCGGGCAGATCCAGCAGCAGCACCCGGTGCCGTTCGGCCAGGCTCTTGCCGATCGCGGTCCAGTTCCGGCCCTGGCCGAACAGACCGTGCAGGAACACGATCCGCGGTCCGTTCTCGCCCAGCTCGGTGCGGTGCAGCCGGGGGCGTTCCGGCTGGCGCGGTGGTCGTGGCCCCCGATCCGGGCGCGCTCACCGGCGTCGCTCCCAGCAGGTGCGGTGCCAGTGCCGGCGTTCCTCCACGCCGCTCGCGGCCAGCATGCTCGGCAGCTCCGGCCAGACCACCAGATGACCGGCTCCGGCCGGAATGATCTGCTGACACCCGGGACAGCGGTAGGGCTTGAGCGTCGCACTACCGCTCATCGGCCGGACGATCCAGCGTCCGTCGGACTTGCTGACCCCGCTCTGGTCGATCGCCAGCGGCCGGACCGGTTCGCGGCGCGGGCGACGTCCACCCCGTCGCGCCTTGGCCATCGCCCACCTCTCGTGCTGCCGGACGGCCCGCTTCCACCGGCTGTCCTGTTCGCCTGTCCTGACCGATTGTCCTGTCCGGCTGTCCTGTTCGACTGTCCTGTCCGGCCGGGGGTCCAGTCTGACAGCCTGCGTGGCAGGCTGGGCGGGTGGCCGCGGCGGACCTCGAGCACGACCGGGAGGACGCTCCCGCACGCCGCGACGAGAGCGTGCTGCACCGGGCTGCCGGCTCGGTGCTCTCCCTGGCCTGGCCCAACCATCCCCGCCGTTGGGCCGATGTGCCGGGTGCGGTTCGACCCACCCTGACCACCGTGGCCCGGTTGACGGTGGCAGCGGTGATCGCCTTCGGGCTGACCGTGGCGCTGAGCAACGGCGAGGTGGACCTGACCGGACCACTCACCGCGCTGCTGGTCCTGCAGGCCAGTGCGCTCTCCACCCTGAAGATGGGCTTGGTCCGGGTCGGTGCCGTCTTCGGCGGGGTGCTGATCGCCATCGGCCTCTCGACCTGGATCGGTCTGACCTGGTGGAGCCTGGGGCTGGCGATCGCCGCCGCGCTGCTGGCCGGCAAGGTGCTGCGGCTCGGCGACCAGGCGCTGGAGACGCCGATCAGCGCGATGCTGATCCTGGCCGTCAGCTTCCAGGCCGGGGTCGCGGCCGAGACCCGGGTGCTGAACACGTTGATCGGGGCGTTCGTCGGGATGGCGTTCGGGTTGTTGTTCCCGACCGCGATGCAGGCGCCGGCGGCCCGGCGCTCGGTGATCAAGGTGGCCGAGTCGACCGCTCGGCCGCTGACCGAGGCGGCGGCCACCATGATCGACACGGCGCCGGTCCGCGCCGAGATCGAGGAGTGGCTGAACGCGTCCCGGGACGCGGTCGCCGAGGTCAGCTCGGCCGACCAGCGGTTGGCCGCCCTGCGGGACAGCCGGCGCTTCAATCCGCGGGCGTTGGGGGTCCGGGACACCGAGCCCGTGCTGAGCAGTGCGGTGCAAGCTCTGGAGCGGTGCCTGCTCGCCGTCCGGGCGATGTTCGTGGCGATGCTGGCCGGGCTGCCCGACCCGGAGGCCGAGCGTCCGTCGGAGGGCACCGACCATCCCGGGACGGAGGATCCCGCCGCCGAGGAGTTGCGGCGGGCGTTCGGTGCACTGCTGGGCGACGTCGCGGAGTGTCTGCGCTGCTACGGCGAACTGGCCTCCGCCGAGGCGGAGGGCGAGGCCGAGTCGATCGAGCGGGCGGCCGGAGCGAGCGTCGAGGTGTTGCGCGAGACCCGCGCCTTCCTGATCGAACTGCAACTGACCGACGTCACCGGCAACCCCTCGGCCTGGCTGGTCGGGGCGCCGCTGGTCGCCGCCGTCGGGCAGGTGCTGAACGAACTCGACATCGAGGAGCGACGGCGGGCCCGGCAACGGCGGAGTGCGGAGGAGGCCCGCCTCGCCCGTCGGCTGCCGCCCCTGCTGGAGGGTGTGCTGCCGCACCCCGAGCGGCCCTATCCGAGGGCGGTCGACACGGCGATCGCCCAGCTCCGGACCCAGCGGCGGCAGCCGGTCGAGCCCTACGCCAGCTACCTCGAGCCCGACCGGCCGCCGGAGCCCGGGCCTTCGCCGCTTCAGGACCCGCTCCCGGATCCGGACCTCGCCACCGGTGAGCAGAAGGACGCCGCCGAACGCCGGTAGGGTGTCGCGGGTGCGCTTGGTGATCGCTCGCTGTCAGGTCGACTACGCGGGACGACTGACCGCGCACCTGCCGATGGCCACCCGGCTGATCCTGGTCAAGTCCGACGGCTCGGTCTCCGTCCACGCCGACGACCGGGCCTACAAGCCGCTGAACTGGATGAGCCCGCCCTGCACCCTGACCGAGCGCGCGATCGGGCCGGACGACGAGGCGCAGATCCCGGCCGCGGTGACCGAGCCGCTGGCCGCCGTCTGGGAGGTGAAGGGCCGCGACGGCGACACCCTGCAGATCTCGGTGGCGCAGGTGCTGCACGACTCGTCGCACGAACTCGGGGTCGACCCGGGGCTGCAGAAGGACGGTGTAGAGGCGCACCTGCAGGTGCTGCTGGCCGAGCACCCCGAGACCTTCGGGCCGGGGTGGAGCCTGGTCCGGCGGGAGTACATGACCGCCATCGGCCCGGTCGACCTGCTCTGTCGCGACGCGACCGGTGGTTACGTCGCGGTGGAGATCAAACGTCGCGGTGAGATCGACGGGGTCGAGCAGCTCAGCCGTTATCTCGAGCTGATGCGGCGCGACCCGCTGCTGGGCGCCGTCGCCGGCGTCTTCGCCGCCCAACAGATCAAGCCGCAGGCCCGGGTGCTGGCCGCCGACCGCGGCATCGCCTGTCTGATCGTCGACTACGACGCGTTGCGCGGCATGGACCGATCCGACGAGCGGCTGTTCTGACGGCGGCCGCCGGCTTTCGGTCGGGCTACTTCAGGCTCCTGCCGGCTGACGGCTGAGAAGACGGAACCTCGATCATGGTGGTCTCCTCGACGTCGGCGTCGACATCGTCCGATTCCTCGGGCTGGCCGGTGACCTGAACGTCCTCGGCGGCGACCTCCGAGGTCACATCGACGGTGTCCTCGGTCGGTTCGGCTGCCCCGGTCTCGGTTGCCTCGGTGCCGGGCAGGTCGTCCACGTCGTCAGGGAGGCCCGGGAACTCGGTCTCCTCGAACGGCGGCAGGTCGGGCACCTGCGCGCTGGGCACAGCGGCCGACCCGGTCGCCCCCTGCGAGGCGAAGGCGGACAGGCCCGAGAGCTGGGCCAGGACGGCCTGCTTGCGCTGCTCCAGGTTCTCGGTCTCGCGCCGGAGCTGCTCCTTGCGCCAGTCGAACTCGGCCTGGGTGCGCTGGCGCAGCCGGGCGGCCTGCTTCTTGGCCTCGGTCAGGGTCGTGTCGGCCTCGTTGATCGCGGCCAGCTTCACCTGTTCGGCCTCGGTCTCGGAGTCCGCGCGCAGCTTGGTGGCCCGCTCGATGTCCTCGCTCAGCCGGGCGCCGGCCTCCTGATGGTGCTGGGTGGCCTCGGCCAGTAGGGCACCGGTGGCCGCGACCGACTCGCTGTGGATCCGGCGCAACTCGGCCAACGCGTTCTCCCGCTCGGCGGCGATGCTCCTGCGGGTCTCGGTCGCCTCCGTCTCGGCGGAGCGCTTCTGGCTCTCGCCCTCCAGGTAGGCGGTCTGCCGGGTGGTCTCGGCCTGCTGGGCGGCTTCTCTGCGCAGCGCCTCGGCCTCCCGGCGGGCGGCGTCCACCAGTGAGCCGGACTCGGCCCGGGCCCGCTCGACCTGGGCGCGGACGTCGGCGAGACCCTGCTCGCGCAGCTTGGCGATCTCCTCGGTGCCGCTGGACTTGATCTCGGCGTGCTCGGTCTGGGCGTTGCTGCGGACCTCGTCGGCCTCCCGGTTCGCCGCGTCCCGGACGGCCTTCGCGTCCGCGGTCGCCTTCTCCATCAGCTCGCGGGACTCTTCTTCGGCCAGCCGCAGGATGTTGCTGGCCCGGCCACCGAGGCTGGAGTAGTCGATCTCGCCGGTGGGCCGGGTGTCGAGCTCTCGCTGTAGCTGGGTGGTCTGGGCCCGGAGTTCGCTGACCTGTTGTTCCATCGCGGCGTGCTCGTGGTTGCTGCTCTGCACCCGCGACTCCAGAGCCCGGACGTACTCGTCCACCGCGGCCCGGTCGTAGCCGCGCAACGCGGTGGGGAAGTTGCCGGCGGCGCTGGCGGTCTCGTCGAACAGACTCAGGCCGTTGCCACTCTCGGAATCGCTCACAGTCACATCCCTCTGGTTCTCTCGCTGGCTCGGGCCCAAATCTAACTGCTCGGACGCCCACCAGCCGGCCCGGCGCGGAGAAAGGACCGGGAAATACCGGAGAAATTCCGCCGCGTCGCCGGGAGTAGCCTCGGGGCGGTCCTGAGGGCGGGCACGGTGCGTGGGAGAGGCGGCAGGCATGGGTTCGGTCGGGGGTTCGGTGATCGTCGGCGGGGCGCGGACCCCGTTCGCCAAGTTGCTGGGCGGGCTGGCCGAGCTGAGCGCGACCGACCTCGGCGGGATCGCCATCGCCGCCGCCCTGGAGCGGGCCGGCATCGAGGGCGACCAGGTCGATTACGTGATCATGGGCCAGGTGCTGCAGGCCGGTGCCGGCCAGCTGCCGGCCCGGCAGGCGGCGGTGAAGGGCGGCGTGCCGATGTCGGTGCCGGCGCTGAGTGTCAACAAGGTCTGCCTCTCCGGGCTGAACGCGGTCGCCCTGGCCGACCAGCTGATCCGCGCCGGTGAGTGTGACGTGGTCGTGGCCGGCGGGATGGAGTCGATGACCCAGGCACCGCACCTGCTGCCCGGATCCCGTGCGGGCTACAAGTACGGCGACGTCGCGCTGCGGGACCACATGGCCCTGGACGGGCTCTGGGACGCCTTCACCGACCAGGCGATGGGGGCGCTGACCGACGGCTGTAACCGGGCTGACCTCGAGGTCAGCCGGGCCGAGCAGGACGCCTTCGCGGCCCGCTCGCACCAGCGGGCGGCCGCGGCCGTCGCAGCCGGGGTGCTCGCCGCAGAGGTGACGCCGGTCCGGGTGCCGCGGCGTCGCGGTCCGGACCGGGTGATCGAGGTGGACGAAGGCGTCCGGGAAGACACCACCGTCGAATCGCTGGCTGCGCTCCGGCCGGCCTTCAGCCCGGACGGCACCATCACCGCCGGGTCGGCCAGCCCGATCTCCGACGGTGCTGCAGCGCTGGTGGTGACCAGCCGGGAGACCGCGGAGCGGCTCGGGCTGGAGGTGCTGGCCGAGATCGGTGCGCACGGCCAGGTGGCCGGCCCCGATTCGTCCCTGCAACTGCAGCCGGCGGCGGCGATCCGGGCCGCCTGTGCCAGGGGCGGCCTCGAGGTGGCGGAGCTGGACCTGATCGAGATCAACGAGGCGTTCGCCGCGGTCGGGGTGGCCAGCGCCAGGGCGCTCGGGCTCGGTGCCGCGGAGATCGAGGCGCGGGTCAACGTCGACGGGGGAGCGATCGCGCTCGGCCACCCGATCGGGGCCTCCGGTGCCCGGCTGGTGCTGCACCTGGCGCTGGCCCTGCGACGACGCGGCGGTGGCACCGGGGTGGCCGCACTGTGCGGCGGTGGTGGCCAGGGCGACGCGCTGATCCTCACGGTGCCCGGGGCCGGATCCGGGCAGCGGTCGGACTGAGGGCTGCTTCGGCGCGCCTGGTGGGCCTGCGGGGGGTTCTACGGTAGGAATGTCTGGTCTGGGGGTTGAGGTCCGCCGCCAGCCCTTCCCAGCACCGACAGTTCAGGGGACCGGATCGTGAAGTGGATCAAGCGGGTCTTGGTGACGATCGTCGTCGTCTTCGCGCTGTTCTATCTGTTCACCCGGCCCGAGAGCGCGGCGGACGCGGTGAAGACCGCCGGTGGCGCCGTCGGCAACGCCTTCGACTCGATCGTCACCTTCTTCAACACCCTGGCCGCCTGAGCCGGTCTGGCGGTTCGAGGCTCCGGTGGCGGGTTTCTTCGACCCCAAGGTCACCTCACACCTGATCTCCGACCAGGGCGAGATCGTGATCGACGAGGTGCACAAGCACCCGATGGCCAACCTGCCCGCCCTCGGCTGGTCGGTCCTGACCGTGCTGGCCCTGATCGGCGCCCTCGAGATCAACGTCCACTACGTCGGACTGCCGTTGGTGGCGGCCGCGGTGTTCGGACTGATCGCCGCCCACCGGATCCTGACCGAGCACATGGACCGGTTCGTGATCACCAACATGCGGGTCTTCCGGGTGCACGGCATCTTCTCCCAGCAGCGGGCCACCATGCCGATGTCGCGGATCCTCGACATCACGGTGGACAAGCCGTTCGTCGGCCGCATCTTCAACTACGGCCACTTCGTCTTCGAGACCGCAGCGCAGGACCAGGGTCTGCGGGTGATCCGGTTCGTGGCCCGCCCGGACGAGCGGGACCTGACCATCCAGCGGGTGATCCAGCGCTCCGGGCTGCGGTCCTCGATGGTGCCCGAGCGGAGCGAGCGGGTCGAGTACGAGGAGGAGTACGAGGTCGAGGATGACTGAGCTTTCCCCCGAGCGTCCCGAGCGGCCGGCGCTGCCGTTCGATCCGATCGAGCAGGCTGCCTCACTGTGGGACCGGCGCTGGCCGGAGATGCCGCGGATGCGCGCGGTGACGTCCCTGATGCGGGTGCACCAACTGGTGCTGACCGAGCTGGACGAGTTGCTCCGCCCGCTCAACCTGACCTTCGCCCGCTACGAGGTGCTGGTGCTGTTGTCGTTCTCCCGTCGGGGCGCGCTGCCGCTGGGCAAGATCGGCGAGCGTCTGCAGGTGCACGCGACGTCGGTCACGCCGCTGGTCAAGCGACTGGAGGCGGCCGGTCTGATCGAACGGAACCGGCACCCCGAGGACGGCCGGGCGGTGCTGGCCTCGATCACCCCGCGCGGACGCGCCGTCACCGAGCAGGCCACCGAGTTGATCACCAGCGCGCAGTTCGGGCTGGCGTCCCTGGACGAGCGGGCCTGCGACGATCTGACCTCACTGCTGACCACGCCGCGCCGGTCGGCCGGCGACTTCTGAGCGGGGCTCGCCCGGGTCTTGACAGGGGCAGGGTCAGGCGACGTCGGCCAGCGGCCAACCGGCGCCGGCCAGCTTGGCCCGCACCCGGCGGACGTCCTCTTCGCGTGGCATCTCGTCGGTGATCTTGGTGATCAGCACCCCGATGTCGACGCTGTCGGCGGGGGACTGGTCGGCCCGCCGGATCTCGCGGGTGATCGCGCGGACCTCGTCGGCGGACAACCGCCGGGCCAGCACGGCCAGCAGCGGGATGTAGTCGGCGTCCGGGACGCCCTGGGGATACCCGGCCTTGAGCCAGTTCAGCACGGCCCCGAAGGAGAACGCCATCAGCTCTCGTCCTCGCTGTCGGACTCGCCTTCCAGCGGCCAGCCGGCGGCGGCCAGCCGGGCCGAGACCCGGTTCAGGTCGGTGTCGCCCGGCCGCTCGGACAGCACCCGATGACTCAGGGTCGCGATCTCGGCGTCGGTGATCACCCGCTCCGTCCCGGCCGACGACTCGCCGCCGGTCAGCTCCTGGACGATCTGCTTGACCTCGTCGTCACTGAGCCGACGCTTGAGCAACGCGACGACGGCGAACCGGTCCTGCGGCGGGATCCCGTCGGGATAGCCCGCCGTGAGCCAGCCCAGCACACGGGAGAAGACTCCGGTGCCCGGCTCATGAGTGGTGAGGCCGGTGGGGATGGTCATCTGTTCTCCTGGAGCGGGGATCGAGGACGGGAGCGATCGAGGTCAGCCGAAACGGCGACCGGCGCCGGCTGGCTCACTTGCCGAACATCTGCTTTCCCCAGATGAGCACGACGATGCCGAACAGCACGGCGGCGATGACGATGCCGAAGCAGATCGCGGCACCCAGCTTGCCGGCGGCCGTGGTGGAGCCGGCGCTGATCACCTCACCGCCGTCCGGTCCGGCCGCGACGGTCTGGCCGCTGGCCAGCGAGCGCATCCCCAGGGCGAACAGTGCGGGCAGACCGGCGCCGAGGATCAGGGCCCCCAGGGCGACCTTCCAGAGTTCGCCGGCGGTGGTGGTCAGGATGTCCATGATCTGAGTTCCTTGTCGCTGAGTGGTCAGACGTTGAGCGGAGTCTTGGCCTGGGCCTGCTCCTCGGCCGGGGTCAGACCACCGGACCATTCCTCGTTCACGTTGTGGGCGGTGATCGCGTTCTTGCGGGCCCGGACGAACATCGCGGTCGCGGCAGCCAGCAGGAGGACGAAGACGACGCCGACACCGATGCCGCCGCCGACCACGTGGGCCAGTTCCCAGCAGATCGCTCCGACGATGGCGGCCAGCGGCAGGGTGATCACCCAGGCGACGACCATCCGGCCGGCGACTCCCCAACGGACCGTCGCACCCTTCTTGCCCAGGCCGGTGCCGAGGATCGAACCGGTGGCGACGTGGGTGGTCGAGAGCGCCAGACCCAGGTGGGCCGAGGAGAAGATCGCCGCAGCCGAGGAGAACTCGGCCGCCATGCCCTGGGGTGACTCGATCTCGACCAGACCCTTGCCGAGGGTGCGGATGACCCGCCAGCCGCCGATGTAGGTGCCGGCCGCGATCGAGACGGCGCAGACGATCTTGACCCAGACCGGGATCGAGGTGGTCGAGGTCCAGGATCCGTAGCCGATCAGAGCCAGGGTGATGACCCCCATGGTCTTCTGCGCGTCGTTGGTGCCGTGGGCCAGCGAGACCAGGGAGGCCGAGCCGATCTGACCCCAACGGAACCCCTTGTCCCGGCTCTTGGTGGCGATCTTCTCGGTGACCGCGTAGATCACCCGGGTGCCGATCGCCGACACCAGGCCGGCGATGATCGGTGCCGCGACCGCGGGGATGACGATCGAGGTGACGACACCCGACCACTTCACCCCGGCGAAGCCGAGCGCGGCGACGGCCGAGCCGATCAGGCCACCGATCAGGGCGTGGGACGAACTGGAGGGCAGGCCGAGCAGCCAGGTGGCCAGGTTCCACAGGATGCCGCCGACCAGACCGCAGAAGACGATGGTCAGGATCGGGGCCCCCATCAGGGCCGGATCCGGCGCACCACTCTTGACCTGGATGTCGAGCACCTTGTTGCTGATGGTCAGCGCCACCTGCACGGAGAGGAAGGCCCCGACCAGGTTCAGCACGGCCGACAGGCCGACGGCCACCTTCGGCTTGAGGGCGCCGGTGGCGATCGAGGTCGCCATCGCGTTGCCGGTGTCGTGGAAGCCGTTGGTGAAGTCGAACGCGACTGCGGTCACGACCACGACGGCAAGGATGAAGAAGGCTTCGGTCACGAGGGAAATACTGGTGGGCGCACTGGCCCGGAGAAAAGCCGGGAAGCCCGTTTGGCCCATCTTGTGGGCCAGAGTTCACCTGCTGTACATCTTCGGGCCTCCACCGCGGTTCCGGGCGGGTCCTGCCGGACCCAGCGGCCGGGTTCAGCCGCCGAGCGCGGCGGAGACCACGGCGCGGGCCTCCTCCTGCACCCGGGCCAGGTGATCGGCGCCCTGGAAGGACTCGGCGTAGATCTTGTAGACGTCCTCGGTGCCGGACGGCCGGGCGGCGAACCAGGCCGACTCGGTGGTCACCTTGAGGCCGCCGATGGCCGCGCCGTTGCCCGGGGCCTCGGTCAGCTTGGCCGTGATCGGCTCGCCGGCCAGCTCGGTGGCGGAGACGTCGTCGGGGCTGAGCGCGGCCAGCTTGGCCTTCTGCTCGCGGTCGGCCGGTGCGTCCACCCGGGCGTAGGCCGGACTGCCGTGCCGGGCCTCCAGCTCGGCGTAGTGCTGGCTCGGCGTCTTACCGGTGACGGCGGTGATCTCGCTGGCCAGCAGGGCGAGCAGGATGCCGTCCTTGTCCGTGGTCCAGGTCGAGCCGTCCAGGGCCAGGAACGACGCTCCGGCCGACTCCTCGCCGCCGAAGCCGATGTGGCCCGAGCGCAGGCCGTCGACGAAGTACTTGAAGCCGACCGGCACCTCGACCAGGGTCCGCCCCAGCTCGGCTGCGACCCGGTCGATCATGGACGAGCTGACCAGCGTCTTGCCGATCCCGGCGTCCGGGAGCCAGCCCTCGCGGTTGGCGTAGAGGTACTGGATGGCGACGGCCAGGTAGTGGTTCGGGTTCATCAGGCCGGCGTCGGGGGTGACGATGCCGTGCCGGTCGGAGTCGGCGTCGTTGCCGGTGGAGATGTCGTAGGCGTCGCGGTTGGCGATCAGGCTGGCCATCGCGTTCGGCGAACTGCAGTCCATCCGGATCTTGCCGTCGGTGTCCAGGGTCATGAAGGCCCAGCGCGGGTCGACCGTCTCGTTGATCACGCTCAGGTCGAGGCCGAGGTGGTCGGCGATGTAGTCCCAGTACTGCACCGACGCACCCCCCAGCGGGTCGGCGCCGATCCGGACGCCGGCGCTGCGGATGGCGTCCAGCTTGAGCACGTTGGTCAGGTCTTCGCAGTAGCCGCGCAGGTAGTCGTAGCGGTGCAGGTCGGCGGCCACCGCCTCGAAGCCGGTCCGCCTGATGGCCGAGCCGTCGCGCAGCAGCTCGTTGGCCCGTGCGGCGATCACCTTGGTGGCATCGGAGTCGGCCGGGCCGCCGTGCGGCGGGTTGTACTTGAAACCGCCGTCGCGGGGCGGGTTGTGCGACGGCGTGACCACGATGCCGTCGGCGACGTCGGCCCGGGCGGCGTCGCGGTTGTGCTGGATGATCGCCCGGGAGACCGCCGGGGTCGGGGTGTAGTCGTCGTCGTTCTCGCACAGGATGGTCAGGCCGTTGGCGCTGAGCACCTCGATCGCCGTCTTCCAGGCCGGGCCGGAGAGGGCGTGGGTGTCCTTGCCGATGAAGATCGGGCCGGTGATGTCCTGGCCGGCCCGGTACTCCACGATGGCCTGGGTGGTGGCGGCGATGTGAGCGTCGTTGAACGCGGTGTCCAGGCTCGACCCGCGGTGACCGGAGGTGCCGAAAACGACCTGCTGGTCGGGGTTGTCGGGATCGGGGACCCGGTCGTAGTAGGCCGAGATCACCTCGTCGACGTCGATCAGGTCTTCGGGCAGGGCGACGGTGCCAGCGCGGGGATGGGCCATGGCTTCATCATGGCCGAACCGGGCCGGAGCGGATTGGTCGGGGTCTTCGCCGCTTTGACAGGATGGACCCATGAGCAGCTCCAGTTTCAACCGTCCGGGTGCGATCGACCTCTCCCAGTTCGCCGCGAAGGCCCAGCAGGCCAAGCCGGGCCCGGCGGGCCCGGGTCGTGCTCCGGGTGCGGGCAGGCCGGGCGCCGGTGGGTCGGGTGCGGGCGGCGGCTACGTGCTGGAGGTGAGCGATCAGACCTTCGAGACCGAGATCATCCGCCGGTCGGCCCAGTACCCGGTGGTGGTGGAGTTCTATTCACCGCGGGTCGGCCCGAGCGGCGAGCTGTTGTCGAACGATCTGGCCGCCCTGGCCGCCGAGGCCGGCGGCAAGTGGTTGCTGGCCCGACTGAACGTGGACGGGTCCCAGATCCCGCAGGCGATCGGCATCCAGGCCGTGCCCACGGTGATCGGTGCGGTCGGGGGCCAGCTGGCCCCGCTGTTCCAGGGCGCGCTGCCCAAGGACCAGGCGGCCGCCTACATCGATGAGTTGTTGAAGGCTGCGGTGGCCAACGGCATCGTCGGCCGGGCCGAGTCGGTCGGTGCCGGGTCGGTCGGTGCCGGGCCGGGTGCCGACCAGGCCGGGGACGAGCCCGACGCCGACCAGCCCGACCCGCGGTTCGCGGCCGCCGACGAGGCCCTCGAACGGGGCGACTTCGCGGCCGCCGAGGTCGAGTTCGACCGGTTGCTGGCCCTGGACCCGGCCGACGCGGAGGCGAAGGCCGGCAAGGCCCAGGCCGGCTTGCTGGCCCGCAGCGTGGCCCTCGACCCGCAGGCCGTGCTGGCCGACGCGGCGGCAGCGAACGCGACCGTGGACCAGCAGTTGGCCGCCGCCGACGTCGAACTGGCCGGTGGCCAGGCCGAGCAGGCCTTCGACCGGCTGGTCGGCGTCGTCCGCAGCTCGGCCGGCGACGACCGGGAGCGCACCCGGGTGCGCCTGCTGGAGCTGTTCGAGACGCTGGGCAACGCCGATCCGAGGGTCGCGAAGGCCCGGCGTGCGCTGATGAGCGCCCTGTTCTGAGCCGGCAGTCAGCGCCCGAGCCTGCGGCTCGCCCGGACGGCCGTTCCGGCATCGCGCCGAGGACGCCGGCCAGCCCGGCCGTGGTCAGTCGGAGGTTGATTCGGCGGTGACGGGTGAGCCGTTCTCCAGCAGGACGGTTTTCCCTGGGCCGAGAGCGCAGATCGCGGCCAGCCGCCGGGCCGACAGCGGCGTCAGGTGCTCGGCGGCGGCCTCGAGGTCGAGCAGGTGGACGGCGGCGATCTCGCTCGGCTGCAGGGTGAAGGTGGCCAGCTCGTCGGCGTCGACCAGGCCGCCGTCGAAGATCAGTTCGCAGGCGTCCTCCCAGCCGAGGTAGGGCGGCATCCAGTCCACGGCCAGCAGTCGGCCGACCGACAGCTCGATGCCCAGCTCTTCGCGCACTTCGCGGATCGCGGCCAGCCGCGGCGACTCGTTCGGTTCGACGATGCCGCCCGGCAGCTCCCAGTCGAGTTTGAACCGGGTATCGCAGAACAGGATCCGGCCGGTCGCGTCCCGGATCAGGACGTGCGCGATCATCCGTTTACGCGGCAGCGCGGTGTTCATCACCGCCGAGAAACCGACCGGACCGCCGATCTCGTCACCGGCCAGCCGGGCGAACAGGGTCTCGTCGGCGAACCCGCCGCCGGGCCGGGGGAGGACGGCGCGGCGGACGCCCTCGACCCGGAAGCCGGCCCGCAGCGCGGCCCGGCGCAACCAGCGGTCCTCCTCGGGCGCCCGCAGCTGTACCCGATGAACAGCACCACCGGCCAGCACTTCCTCGGCCGCGGCCCGGATCAGCGTCTCCAGCCGACGTGATCCGGCTGCGTCGATCGGGCCGGACCGGTCGCGCGCGGCCGTCCGGCCCAGTTCGACCACGCCGTCGGCCACCGGATGGACGCTCACGCCGTCCGCACCCGAATCCAGCCCCGAATCCGACGTCACCTCGACCCTCCCACGACCGATCTGCTCGAATGGTCCCGGTAGGCGCTCGGCCTACTCGGCTCCCGCGTCGGCCGGGTCGGCGGGGTCGGCCGCCTTGCTCGTCTTCTTGGCCCGCTTCGCCGGCGGCCGGACCGGTTCCGTCTCCGGCGCGTCGGCGGCCCCCTCGGAGGCGGTCGAGCGCGCGGTGGCGGCGCTGGAGGCCTTCTTCGCCGCCCGGCGCGGGGCCACCTTCTTGGCCGGAGCCGGGGTCGCGAACGACTCGTCCGCGATCGAGACCGGATCGCCGGTCGGGGCCTCGGGGTCGTAGCGCAACCAGACCGCGCCCATCGGCGGGATGGTGACGTTCGCCGTGGCCGGGAAGCCGTCGCTCGGGACGGCCCGGGCCACCACCTGGCCGAGGTTGCCGATCTCACCGGTGCCGTCGTACTGGCTGGCGTCGGAGTTGAAGATCTCCTTCCAGGTGCCGCGGGCGGGCAGCCCGATCCGGTAGTCGTAGCGCGGCTCGGAGGAGAAGTTGATCAGGCACGCGATCATCTCGGCCTCGCCGTCGAAGCGCAGGAAGGAGAAGACGTTCCCGCCCTGGTCGTCGGCGTTGATCCACTGGAAGCCGGCCCCCTCGGTGTCCAGCTTCCACAGCGCCGGGTGGGTCTTGTAGATCTCGTTCAGATCTTTGATCATCAGCTGGACGCCGCGATGGCCCCAGGCGTTGGAGTCGTCCCAGTCGATGCCGCGCTGCTCGCTGAACTCACGCTTCTGGCCGAACTCGAGGCCCTGGAAGAGCAGCTTCTTGCCCGGGTGGGACCACATGAAGGAGTAGAAGGCCCGCATGGTGGCGAACTTGCGCCACTCGTCCTCGGGCACCCGCTCGTACATCGAGCCCTTGCCGTGGACGACCTCGTCGTGGCTGATCGGCAGCACGAAGTTCTCGCTGTAGGCGTACGACATGGCGAACGTCATCAGGTTGTGGTGGTACTGGCGATAGACCGGCTGCTGGCCGTAGTAGCGCAGCGAGTCGTTCATCCAGCCCATGTTCCACTTGAAGCCGAAGCCGAGGCCGCCCCAGTCGACCGGCCGGGTCACCCCGGGCCACGAGGTCGACTCCTCGGCCACCGTGATGATGCCGGGCTTGCGCTGGTACAGGTGCTGGTTCACCGTCTGCAACAACTCGACGGCCTCCAGGTTCTCGTTGCCGCCGAACTTGTTCGGGATCCACTGCCCTTCCTTGCGGGAGTAGTCCAGATAGAGCATCGAGGCCACGCCGTCCACCCGCAGGCCGTCGATGTGGTACTCCTCCAGCCAGTAGAGGGCGTTCGAGACCAGGAAGCTCTTCACCTCGTTGCGGCCGAAGTTGAAGATGTAGGAACCCCAGTCCGGATGCCAGCCCAGCTTCGGGTCCTCGTGCTCGTAGAGTGCGGTGCCGTCGAAGCGCTGCAGCGCCCACGGGTCGGTGGCGAAGTGCCCCGGCACCCAGTCCACGAGCACCCCGATGCCCGCCTTGTGCAGTTCGTTGACCAGCAGCCGGAACTCGTCGGGGGAGCCGAACCGGGAGACCGGGGCGTAGTAGCCGGTGACGTGATAACCCCAGGAGCCCTCGTAGGGGTGCTCGGCGACGGGCATGAACTCGACGTGGGTGTAGCCCTGCCAGGCGCAGTACTCGACCAGCTCGCGGGCCAGGTCGACGTAGCTGCGCCCCTTGCGCCAGGAGCCGATGTGCACCTCGTAGACGCTCATCGGCCGCAGGTGGGCGGCCGCCTCGCCGCGGTACCACAGCCAGTCGTCGTCGGTCCAGGCTGAACTGGCTCTGGTAGACGATGGCCGCGTTGTGCGGAGCGGCCTCGAAGAACCGGCCCATCGGATCGGTCTTGAGCCGCCAGACGTCGTCGGCGCCGAGCACCTCGAACTTGTACAGCGTGCCGGTGCTGACGCCCTCGACGAACAGGGCCCAGACCCCGGAGCCGGGGACCAGCTGCAGGTAGTGGCCCTCGCCGTTCCACCAGTTGAAGTCGCCGACCACCCGGACGGCCTTGGCGTTCGGGGCCCAGACCGAGAACCGGGTGCCGAACAGCTCACCCCGCTCGTCGTCGGTGACCGTGGTCTCGATCGCGCCCAGGCGGCGCCAGGCCTCGGTGTCGTGGCCTGCGTGGAAGCCCTCGAGATCCCAGCCGGTCAGGCCGGCGGTCGGATCGAATGCCATCTGGTGCTCCTTCGTGGGCATCGGATGATGCCGGTTCGTCTGGTCAGCGAAGAGTTGGTGGGTCGAAGCGGGGACGGTGACGCCGGGTCGGGCCTCAGGTGCGGGCCAGTGCGGCCACCGCACTCAACGGGATGTGGACCCAGTCCGGACGGTTGCGGACCTCATAGACCACCTCATAGATCGCCTTGTCGGCGAGGTAGGCCCGCAGGATCCGGTCGGTATCGGCGTCGGAGTCGGCGTCGGTGCCGGTGTCGGCTGTCGGCGCCGGCGTCGGCGTTCCTGCCCAGATAGCCGCCCAGCATGGCCTGCTGACAGCTCTGGGCCCAGCCGGGGTCGACGTCGGGGACGCTGGCCGCGGCGTAGGCGAACGACCGGATCAACCCGGCCACGTCGCGCCAGACGCTGTCCGGAGCGACCCGTTCGGCCATCGTCTTGGCCGGCTCGCCCTCGAAGTCGATGATCTTCCAGCCGTCCGGGGTGTGCAGGGTCTGGCCCAGGTGGAAGTCGCCGTGGACCCGCTGGGTGGCCAGTTCGCGGCCGCGCAGCTCGTCGAAGCAGGCGCGCAGACCGGCGGCGTGGTCCGCCAGCTGCGGGGCGGCCTCGGTGGCGGCGACCAGCCGGTCGTCCATCACCTGCGCCAGTTCGTCCCCGGCGATGGTGCTGGTGGCGAAGTGGGTGCGCAGGGCCTGGTGGGTCTCGCCGAGAGCCCGGCCCAGGGCGGCGGCGTCGGTGCTGAAGTCGCCGCCGGAGCCCAGGGTCTCCAAGGTGAGCTCCCAGCCGTCCTCGGCGTCGCGCAGTTTCTCCACCACCATGCCGAAGTCGGCGGTGTGCCGGACCCCGGCGGTGGTCTGCCAGGTGCCCTCCAGCCAGCCGTAGAGCTTGGCCACGTCGGTGATCCCGGCGTCGTTGAGCACCTGGTGGGCCTCGATGTCGAGGTTGCGGCCGAGCTCGAGCCGGCGGAACAGCTTCAGCATCGCCACGTCGCCGAACATGATCGAGGTGTTGGACTGCTGTCCGCCGAACATGGTGCTGGGCAGGTCGGTGTGCAGCCCGTCGGCCGCGGCGGCGTCCCGCTCCCGGAGCCGGAAGGCCATCGATCCCCGGTCCGAGGTGGCGGCGTACTCGCCCAGCAGCCGGATCAGCAGCACCCGCCGGGCCGCCGGATCCTGGGCGGCATCCACCCCGACCAGCGTCCCGTGCTCAGGATCCTCGATCCGGCAGACCGGGGTCAGCCCCTCGGGCCAGTCGGCGTTGCCGTTCCGGTCCGGATCCGGCCGGTAGGAGATCAGCAGTTGGTAGAACTCGACGGCCGGATCGTCGGTGTGGTCGTCCGGCGCGAGATCGGGATCACGATCGTCGGTCTGGCCGGCCACCGCGGGGTAGCTGAGCTGGACGATCTCGGTCCGCACCGCCGGCCAGCGGCCCGCGGCCGGGTCACTGAGCCAGCCCAGGTCGCTGACCCCGTCGATGGTGAAGCTGCGGCCCTTGCCGCCGAACCAGCGGGCGGTGCCGATGTAGTCGCGTAACGCCTCGGCGCGGTCCGCGGGAACGACGTTCGCGGCCGGGGTGGTCGATGCGCCGTTCGGGCCCGGGGTCATCGGATGGACCGATCGGCCGAGCTGGTCGGGTCCACCGCTGCGGCGGCGTCGGCAGCGTTCACGGCCGGCGCGCCCGTGTGCGCCCGGCGACGCCCGGAGCGGCCGGCGCGTTCGCGGCATCGAGCGCGGTCTGTGAGGTCGCGGACGAACCCTGCGTCGGCCGGGGCCGGACGATGGTGAACACGTGCGCCGGATCGTCCAGGGTGAGCCGGACGAAGTTGCGCGAGCCCCAGCGCCAGGTCTGCCCGGTGATCTCGTCGTGCACCAGGTAGACCTCGTTCGGGGCCAGCCCCAGCGCCGTCAGGTCGATGGTCACCTCGGACTCGACGATCTCGTGCGGATCGAGGCTGCAGGCCACGATCACGACGTCGTCGTCGGCCTGCTTGGAGTAGACGATGACGCTCGGGTTCGAGGCCTGGTGGAAGGTGATGTCGCGCAACTGCTGCAGCGCCGGATGGTTGCGGCGGATCTCGTTCAACCGGCCCAGCAGCAACGACAGCGATTCGCCGGCGGCCTCGGCGCCGGCCCAGTCGCGGGGGCGGTACTGGAACTTCTCCGAGTCCAGATACTCCTCGCCGCCGGCCCGCAGCGCTTGGTGCTCGAACAACTCGAAGCCCGAGTAGACGCCCCACACCGGTGACAGGGTGGCGCCCAGGACGGCCCGGATGGTGAACGCCGTCCGGCTGCCCGACTGCAGGAAGGTGGGCAGGATGTCGGGGGTGTTGACGAAGAAGTTCGGCCGCATGAACGCATCGGTGTCCCGGCTGAGCTCGGTCAGGTACTCCTCGATCTCCCACTTCTCGTTGCGCCAGGTGAAGTAGGTGTAGCTCTGCTGGAAGCCGGCCTTGCCCAGCGCGTGCATCATCTCCGGCCGGGTGAACGCCTCGGCCAGGAACAGCACGTCCGGGTCGGTCCTGCGGATCTCGCCGAGCAGCCAGGCCCAGAACGCGACCGGCTTGGTGTGCGGGTTGTCGACCCGGAAGATCTTGACCCCGTGGCCGATCCAGAACTTCAGCAGCCGCAGGCACTCGGCGTAGATGCCGTCGGTGTCACGGTCGAAGTTGATCGGGTAGATGTCCTGGTACTTCTTCGGCGGGTTCTCGGCGTAGGCGATCGAGCCGTCGGCCCGCTCGGAGAACCACTTCGGGTGCTCCTTGACCCAGGGGTGGTCCGGGGAGGCCTGCAGGGCGAAGTCGAGCGCGATCTCCAGACCCAGGGCGTCGGCCTTGGCCACGAACGCGTCGAAGTCGTCGATGGTGCCGAGATCGGGATGGACGGCGTCGTGGCCGCCTTCCGGGCTGCCGATGGCCCAGGGCGAACCCGGGTCGGACGGCCCCGGATCCAGGGTGTTGTTCGGTCCCTTGCGGAAGTTGGTGCCGATCGGGTGGATCGGCGGCAGGTAGACCACGTCGAAACCCATCGCCGCGGCCGCTTCGAGGCGCTCGACCGAACTCTCGAAGGTTCCTGACGTCCAGGTCCGGGTGGCCTCGTCGTAGCTGGCGCCCTGGGAGCGGGGGAAGAACTCGTACCAGGAGGAGAACAGGGCCGCCCGCCGGTCGCAGAAGATCGGGTACTCCGGGCTGGGGGAGACGAGCTCGCGCGGGCCGTAGGTCTGCATCGCCGCCATCACCTCGTCGGCCAGTGCCACCTCCAGCCGGTCCTCGACCTGCTGCGGTGAGGAGAGCACCTCGGCGGCCGACGTCAGCACCTTCGCGGCGTCGGTGTCGCCATCGGCCCGGGCCCGCTCGGCCGCCGGCTCGAACAGCCGGGTGCCTTCCAGGCAGACCAGACTGACGTCGATCCCGGCCGGGATCTTGATCTCGGCGTCGTGCACCCAGGTGGCGAACGGGTCGTCCCAGCCCTCGACCCGGAAGTGCCACAGGCCGACCTGATCGAGGACGACGCTCGCGCCCCACCGGTCGAAGCCGGCCGGCGGCACCCGCTGCATCGCTGCGGTGCTCTCCGCACCGTCCGGACCGGTCAGCACGACGGTGGCGTTGACGGCGTCGTGACCCTCACGGAAGACGGTCGCCTCGATCGGGATCGCCTCACCGACGGTCGCTTTCGCCGGATAGGCGCCGGCCTCGACCACCGGCGAGACCTTGATCACCGGGATCCGGCCGATCGTCGTGGCAGGGCTGCTCTGTTGCTGAGTGCTCACCGAACCAACCTAGCGGCTCGCTCGGACAAGTTCGCAGAACGTCCGTCGGGACTCCGCCGACCGTGGGTCGGGACAAGTTTTCCCAACGCCGCGTGGGTGCCGATACGGTACTGCCGTGCGCGCTATCCGTCGTTTCACCGTCCGTCCCGTCCTCCCGGAATCGCTGACGTCGCTGGCCGAACTGGCCCAGAATCTCCGCTGGTGCTGGCACCCGGAGACCCAGGATCTGTTCCGCAGTGTCGACGCCGATCTCTGGGCCGAGTCGGGCGGCGACCCGATCCGGTTGCTCAGTGAGGTCTCGGCCGACCGGCTCAAGCAACTGGCCAAGGACCGCAAGTTCGTCAAGAACCTCGCGCTGCTGCGGGCCGACCTGGCCGACTACCTGAGCGCGGACCAGTGGTATCAGGAGTACGCCTCGGAGACGCCGCAGGCGCCGAAGGGGATCGGCTACTTCTCCTCCGAGTTCGGCATCACCGCGGTCCTGCCGCAGTACTCCGGCGGTCTGGGCATCCTGGCCGGCGACCACCTCAAGGCGGCCAGCGACCTCGGCGTCCCGATCATCGGTGTCGGCCTGCTGTACCGCCAGGGTTACTTCAAGCAGTCGCTGAACGCCGCCGGCTGGCAGCAGGAGCGGTATCCGCTGATCGACCCGAACGCGCTGCCGCTGAGCCTGCTGCACGAGGACGGCGCCGACGGTGCGACGCCGGTGCGGATCGAGGTGCCGTTGTTCGGCCGGGTGCTGCACGCCCAGGTCTGGCTGGCCCAGGTCGGCCGGGTGCCGCTGCTGTTGCTCGACTCCGACGTCGAGGCCAACCCGGGGCCCGAGCGGGAGACCACCGACCGCCTGTACGGCGGTGGCACCGACCACCGGATCGCCCAGGAGATCCTGCTCGGCGTCGGCGGCGTCCGGGCCATCCGCGCCTACTGCGAGATCACCGGCGCCCCGGCGCCCGAGGTGTTCCACACCAACGAGGGCCACGCCGGGTTCCTCGGCCTGGAACGGATCCGGGAGTACATGGAGGCGGGGAGCGACTTCGACACCGCACTCGAGCACACCCGGGCCGGCAGCGTCTTCACCACCCACACCCCGGTGCCCGCCGGCATCGACCGGTTCGACAACCAGATGATCACCGACAACTTCGCCGGCTTCGGTCACCTGCCGACCGAGAAGGTGCTGGCCCTGGGCGCCGAGGACTTCCCCGGTGGCGATCCGGGCAAGTTCAACATGGCCGTGATGGGCTTCCGGCTCGGTCAACGGGCCAACGGCGTCTCCCGGCTGCACGGCGAGGTCAGCCGCGAGATGTTCCACGGCCTGTGGGAGGTCTTCGACACCTCCGAGGTGCCGATCACCTCGATCACCAACGGCGTCCACCACCAGACCTGGGTGCACCCGGAGCTGCTGGAGTTGCTGGAGAGCCCGCGCGGCAACGGCGGCACCGTGATCGACGGTTACGACTGGGACGCCCTGCACAGGGTCGACCCGGCCACCATCTGGTCCCTGAAGCGACGGATGCGCGACGAGCTGATCGAGATGACGCGGACCCGGCTGACCGAGAGCTGCCACAACCGGGGGCTGGCCAGTGACTGGGTCTCCACCGTGCTGAACCCGGACGTGATCACCTTCGGCTTCGCCCGGCGGGTGCCGTCCTACAAGCGGCTGACGCTGATGCTGCGGGATCCGGCCCGGCTGAAGAAGCTGCTGACCGATCCGGACCGGCCGATCCAGATCGTGATCGCGGGCAAGTCCCACCCGGCCGACGAGGGCGGCAAGGCGCTGATCCAGCAGATGGTCCAGTTCGCCGACGCCGAGGACGTGCGGCACCGGATCGTCTTCCTGCCCGACTACGACATCTCGATGGCCCGGCCGCTCTACCCGGGCTGCGACGTCTGGATGAACAACCCGCTGCGGCCTTACGAGGCGTGTGGGACGTCGGGGATGAAGGCCTCACTGAACGGTGCGGCCAACCTCTCCATCCGCGACGGCTGGTGGGACGAGTGGTACGAGCCGGCGTTCGGCTGGGCCATCCCGTCGGCCGAGGGGACCGAGGACCCCGACCAGCGCGACGACCTCGAGGCCGCGGCGCTCTACGACATCATCGAGGACGAGATCGTCGAGCGCTTCTACGACGTCGACCACAACCAGCTGCCGCAGCGCTGGATCCAGATGATGGCCGACACCGTCGCCGGGCTCGGGCCGAAGGTGCTGGCCTCGCGGATGGTGCGCGACTACGTCACCACGCTCTACACCCCGGCCTCGTCCTCCTCCCGGCTGGTGAGCGAGAAGCCGCAGAGCGCGCAGGAACTGGCCGAATGGAAGAAGCGGGTCCGCGCCGCCTGGCCGCAGGTGGGGGTCGATCACGTCGACAGCCTCGGCGGGGACGCGGTCGAGATCGGCGCCGAGATCCAGGTCAGCGCGCTGGTCCGGCTCGGCTCGCTCAGCCCGGACGACGTCGAGGTGCAACTGGTCACCGGCAAGGTGGACGCCGAGGACAACCTGCACGAGACGACCACCTATCCGTTCCCGACCGGGGTGGACGTCGACGGCGGCGCCCTGCGGCGCTACGAGTCCGTGGTCGCGGCCAGTCGGACCGGCTCGATCGGCTACACCGTCCGGGTGGTGCCGAGCCATCCCGACCTGGTCAGTGTGGCCGAGATGGGTCTGGCCGCACTACCGGCCGATCTGCCCGAACCGCCGAGCGCCTGAGCGAGCTGGGTCTGCACCGGACGCGCCTGAGCTGGTGACCTTGACGGGCCGAACGGTCAGGCGCGCAGCCGGTGACACCTCGGCGACGAGCTGCTCGAGAACAGGCGGCCTCGGGCAGAGCTCGTCGGAGATGACGCGGCCGTCCCGCATCCGGAGCAACCGATGGCACCGGGTGGCCACCTGCAGATCGTGGGTGGCCATCAGCATCGTCATCCCGGTGCGCGCCTGCAGATCGAACAGCAGGGTGAGGATGTCTTCCCCGGTAGCCGAGTCCAAGTTGCCGGTCGGTTCGTCGGCGAGCAACAGCTGGGGTTGGTTCACCAGGGCGCGGGCGATGGCCACCCGTTGCTGCTGTCCGCCCGAGAGCTGCGAGGGCAGGGCCCGCTCTCGTCCGCCCAATCCGACTGCTTCGATCAGTTTCGGGACGCGTGAGCGGAGGTGGCGACTGCCGCGGATCGGTAGCAGGGGGGCCAACACGTTGTCGTGCACACTGAGCGTGGGCAACAGGTGGAAGCGCTGAAAGACGAACCCGACCGAGCGCCGGTAGCCGACCAGTTCGCGGCCGCGAAGAGCACTCAGATCCCGGCCGTCGACCTCGACCGTCCCCGAAGTCGGGTTGTCCATAGCTCCGATCAGGTGAAGCAGCGTCGACTTGCCCGAGCCGGACGCGCCGGTCAGGGCCACCGTGCTACCTGCCTCGATGCTCAGGTCGATCCCGTCGGCCGCGGCCGGCGGCCGAGCGTCCGCGCCGGCCCCGTCCGCGCCGGCCCCGTCCGTGACCGTTCCGTTCTCCGACACCGGTCGCCTGAACGTCGGATAGGTCTTGGTGAGGCCGTTCAGCGGGATGGCGACCCGAGCCGATCTTGGTCCGTGGCGCTTTCGCCGGTCACGTGTTCTCCTCGGCCAGCAGTCGGGCGGTGGGCAACCGACGGACGAGCAGGGCGGGGACGAGGGAGGCGATCGACGCCAGGATCAGGCCACAGGGGACGGCGATCCCCACCGGCCCCAGGACAGCGATCGGCACCGAACCCAGCAGTCCCAACACGGCCAGCACTCCGACTGCCCCACCAGCCAGGCTGCCGAGCAGGCCGATCCCCACCCCCTGGACGGTGACCAGCCGGGCCAGCGCCGACTCGGGCCAGCCCCCGGACCGGAGCACAGCGAACTCGCCGGCCTGTTCGCGGACGGACAGGTAGAGCACGTCGGCCACCGCGGCTGCCCCGAGGATCAGGATGGCCACCAGTGCGACGATGTCGGGTCGCCGGAACTGCAGTGCGACCGCGTCGCCCAGCAGCGTCCCGACCACCAGCCCGTGGAACACCCGCTGGATGGTCAGCAGCACGGTGAGCGCGGCGATCCCGACGGCCAGGCTGACGGCCGCCAGGGCGGTCCGCCCCGGGGTGCGGCCCAGGCCGACCCAGGCGAGCCGGGACACCGTCTGCGTCCGGCCGACCCGACCGGAGGCCCGCGGCAGCCGGACCAGCGGGCGGACGGCGTCCATCGGTGTCGCCCGGGCCGCCCGTAGCGCGGGGACGAGTCCGGCCAGCATGGACAGCAGCACCGCCGGCGGGACGGCGAGCAGAGCCCGCTGCGGGCTGATCGGGAGCGCACCGAGCACGCCGGTCGCCCCGATCGCCAAGGCCAGGGCCGTCCCGAGCAATCCGGCCACCAGGCCGACCACCGCCAGCTCGAGCAGCACCACCCCGAACAGCCTGGCGGCGCCCCAACCCAGGCAGGACAGCACCCCGAGACCGACCCGGCGGGTCCGGACGGCAGCGCCGGCCGCATTCGCGATCACCAGCGTGCAGACGGTGAGGATCAGGATGAAGAGGGTCAGACTGTTCCGGTCGACCGCAGATGATGACCTGATAGACGACGCCCTTACGGGCCCACTGCTTGATGAGCCGCAACTGTGGCCGACCGTGCTGGCCGGCCGGCAGTCACCACAGTCGTCGGGGCACCGGATGCGCCGGCCACGATGTCGACCGCCAGCCCGGTCCGGCGGGTGATCGCGAGCGCAGCCTGGTTGAGCCGTTCACGCGAGACCGGGTCGGGTCCGCTCACGCCGGCCACCCGGACCCGGATGACGCTGATCGGGTCGGCGCGGTCGTGGCCCACCTCGGTGCCTTCTACCACCGGACCGCGCTCGGGATCGCCGTAATCAGTCTGGTTCAGCAGGAAGCGGCCGGCCGCAAGAGTGGTCAATAAGGCCGGCGGCTGCGCCGCGTAGCCGGCCACGTTGCTGCTCGGAGCCAGCGGCCGGTCACCCAAGGCCGCCCGGCTGGCCTGATCAGCGCCGGCGAGCAGCGGAGAGGCATAGGTCTGACTGGTGAGCCCGGAGAGCCCGTTCTCGTCGGTGATCTCGGCCGGATCGAACCGCCCGACCACCTTCAGTCGGCCGAGCCGGAAGCCGCCTTGTCGGTAGGAGCGACCGGTCACAGCGCGTACGCCGTCGTCGTCACTGCCGACCGGGGCCTGCTCGCCGCGTTGCGGTGAGACATACGCCCCGGCCGGATTGGGAACCGACAAGACGTCCAAGTCATGGCCATCGTCGTGATAGCCGGACGGCCCGACCTGCCAATACGTGCCGACGTCGAGGTTGGAGTCGGCGGCGGAAGCCTCGTCGAGTCCGGTCTCATCGGGAGCGGTCTTGCCCAACCCGGCCCAGGTGGTCTGTGACGGAGACCGCAAAGGATCGGGCCACACGGTGCCTTCAGCCGGCTCAGCCGATCGATCAGGCCGCTGCTCGGGCTAAGCGCGCTGGTGGGTTCGGCGTTCTCGGCCGATTGGCTCGACGTCTGGGAGTGACCTGCTGGTCGATCGAGATGGCCGGTTCGCGGCGAAGCAGGGGGATCGTGGTGGCGCGGTCGACGACGGTCGGCGGGGTGTCGGGCGGCGGTCCGTCCGCCGCTGCCGAGGGCGCTCCCGGAGATGACGGAGACGGCGAGATCAGACAGCCGGTTCTCGGCGTCAGGATCACCGCGGTGAGGATTGTGCCGGAGCGAGACCGGGATCTCTGCTGGACCGGTTCATCGGGGTCGGATGCGCCGTAGCCGACCGCAGACGTCGCCTGAGCCGGCAGGTAGTAGCAGCGCATCTGAGTGGCTGTGACGGCATAGGGGTCCTTGTAGCCCCACGGGGTGGCCGAGTACCCGCGGCTGCTGTCCTGCTGGTTCAGTTTGTCCAGCCAGTCCTGGGTGTAGCTCGAACATGCTGCGAGCAGCAGTGAGCGGCCCTGGACGCGCTCGGTGTAGGTGGGGTTGTCACCCCAGTCCTCCGGCAGGCCGAAGCGGCTGGGTCGGGTGGAGATGGTCGCCCGGTTGCGGCTGACGTAGACGTAGACCGGAGTGCCGACGAAACGGCTCAGTCCGCGGTCCATGGTGAACGTCGGACGGATTCGGAAGAGTTGCTGGGTGGCCCCGGACAGCAGTGGGCGAAGGTCGACCTTCACGATGCCCTGCAGGTTCACGTAGCCCAGATTGGAGACCGGCGCCGCGACCTCGACCCCGTCGATCGAGGCAATGCTGTTCAGCTGAGCGGGGGTGATCCCGCCGAAGACGCCGGACTGGTAGTTCGGGCGAACCATCCCGAGACCGGTCTCCCGTGGGGTGTAGGAGGTCCCCGGTCGGACGAGCAGGTCATAATTACTGCGAAAGGCGGCCGTGGCGGTGCCACGGACCTGCAGCCGATCGGTTTCCACCGACCCGGTCAGCACCGTGAAACTCGTGGTCGCGACCACGATCGCGATCAGCAGGGCGAGTGTGCGCCCCACCGTGCGTCGGAGCTGGGCGAACGCGACGCGGAACACACCCGTACTGTGCGGCCTACATTGTGACAATGCAAGCAGCCGGACCGAATCGTCACCAACTCGACGGCCCGGGTCCGGTTCGTCGTGACGTCCCCGAGCAGGTCCGGGGTGGGAGGGTGGTCCCGTGCCGATCCAGCACGCCGTGCTCGCTCTGCTGCACGACGGCCCCTCCCACGGGTATCAGCTCCGGGCCGCGTTCGAGGACGCGGTCGGGCCGCAGTGGGGTGGGTTGAACATCGGCCACCTCTATCAGGTGCTGGATCGACTCACCCGGGACGGTCTGGTGTCATCGGCCCACGTCACCCAGGCCTCGAAGCCGGACCGCCGGGTCTACCGGCTGACCGAGGCCGGCCGGAGCGAACTGGAGTTCTGGCTGGGCGAGCCGGTCGAGCGCAATGGCGGTTACCGCGACGAGTTCGTGCTCAAACTGGTGGCTGCGGCTCGGCAGGGCGCGCATGAGTTGATCGCGGTGGCTCAGCGGCAACGACGCCACGAACTGGCGCGGTTGAAGGCCCTCGACCTGCTTTCTCGAGACCATTCCGAGGGGCCGATGGCCGCGCTGCTGGTGGACGCCGCACTGCTGCACACCAAGGCGGATCTGGAGTTCGTCGACCGGGCCGAGGCCCGGGCTGCGGCATTGGTCTCGGCCGTCTCTCGATCGCCGGGGCTGCCTGATCGACAGGCCGGTGGTCAGCACGGTGAGCGAGACGGTGGGAGAGCCGAGCCGCCGGGGGCGGTGGCCGGGTCGGAACGTTGATCGGTGAGACTCGTCTCATGCGCATCGTCATCGCCGGAGGGCACGGCCAGATCGCCCTGCTGTTGTCCCGAGTGCTGGCCGACGCCGGCCACCAGCCGGTCGGCCTGATCCGTGATCCCGACCAGTCGGAGGAGCTGCGGACCGCCGGTGCCGAGCCGCTGGTCCTGGATCTCGAGTTGTCCTCCCTCGACGACGTCGGCCGGGCCGTCGACGGGGCCGATGCGGTGGTGTTCGCCGCCGGTGGGGGTGGCAACAGCGGTGCCGAGCGCAAGCTGACCATCGACCGGGACGGTGCGATCCTGCTGGCCCGCGCGGCCGAGCAGGCCGGCGTCCGGCGCTACGTGATGATCTCGGCGATCGGGACCGACGACTACGATCCCGCGCAGGCCGGGAGCGGCGACGATATCGACGGCGCCGACGTCTTCCAGGTCTATCTGCGGGCCAAGAGCGAGGCCGACGCGGCCGTGCGGAAGACCGATCTGGACTGGACGATCATCCGCCCCGGCGGCCTCACCGACGATGCCGGCACCGGATCGGTCCGACTGGGAACCAGCACCGGCACCGGCTCGATCCCGCGGGCCGACGTGGCCGCCCTGGTCGCCGCCTGTCTGAGCGACGGGCTCGCGCTGGGCCGGCAGTTCGAGGCGATCAGCGGTGACGATCCGATCCAGGACGCGCTCCGGTCGCTCTGAGCGTCCCGGCCGGCTCGGGCCTTCCGGCCGGGGGCTCGGCCTAGGCCGCGAGTGCGGTGGCGATGGCGTCGCGAGCGCCACGGGGTTCGCGCCCGAGCAGGGTGTGCAGCAACGGGTCGGTGCCGGCGAAGAAACCGCCGCGAGCGGCCTCGTACATGCCCAGGAAGAAGGCGGCTCGCTCCTGCCCTGCTGCGACCTGGGCCTCGACCCACTCCTGGGGATCCAGCACCTCGAAGCCGATCGTCCGGCCGGAGAGTTCGGAGGCGGTCCTGGCCAACTCGGCGAACGTCGGTGCCGCACCGGCCGTCATCGTGACCGGTCCGTCGTACCCGCCGCCGGCGGCCAGCACGATCGCGGCACCCTCCGCGGCGTCGTCGCGGGAGGTCCAGGAGACCGGACCGTCAGCGGGGACAGAGACGACGCCGGTCCGTGACCACGGACCCATCAGCCAGACCAGACTGTGGGCGTAGAAGCCGTTGCGCAACGAAGTCCACGCGACGCCTGAGCGTCTCAGGAGTCCTTCTGTGGCGGCGTGGGTCTGGGCGGGATGGAACGGGGAGTCCGCTGCGGCGCCCTGATGACTGGTGTAGAGGATCCGGCCTACCCCGGCCGCCACCGCGGCGTCGATCGCGGTGCCGTGCAGAGACACCTGGTCGCCGTCCGGGCTGTTGGAGGAGACGAGCAGCAGTTGGTCGGCGCCCTCGAAGGCCGAGGGAAGCGAGGCCGGATCGGCGTAGTCGCCGCGCCGCACCTGGACGCCCGCCCGACGGAACCGATCAGCTCGGTCCGGGTCTCGGACGGCGACGGCGACCTCGGCGGCGGGAACCCGCTCCAGCAGTCGGTCGACGGTGGCGCCGTTCAGGGCGCCGGTGGCTCCGGTGATGACGATCATGAACAACCTCTCAGTATCAGTGGTAACACGTTGATGTTTCCGTCAGCCTATCATCGGAATCAATTCTTTGATATCTTTGGAACGTGACCACCGGGACCGAACAACGCGATACTCGGTCCGCGATCGTCGAGGCCGCCGCTGTGTTGTTGCAGACCGGTGGCGCCGAGGCCGTTACCACCCGCAGCGTCGCTCGACGTGCCGGCGTTCAGCCGCCGGCGATCTACCGCGCGTTCGGCGACAAGGACGGGTTGCTCGATGCCGTCGCCGAACACGTCTTCGCCGCGTTCGTCGCGGCCAAGACCGAGAGCCTGCGGCAGGCCTCGGAGGAACAGCACGATCCGATCGAGGACCTCCGTGCCGGCTGGCGGACCTACATCGACTTCGGTCTCAGCCAACCTGCGGTCTACGCCCTGATGAGCGATCCGGCCCGGGCGCAGCGGTCGCCGGCGTCCGGCTTCGGCCAGCAGATCCTTGCTGCCCGGGTCCACCGTTTGGCCCTCGCCGGCGGGTTGGTCGTCGCCGAGTCGACTGCTGTCGACCTGATCCATGCCGCCGGAACGGGCGTCCTGCTCACCCTGCTCGCCACTCCGATCGAGCGTCGCGACCTCGGCCTGTCCGCCGTCATGTTCGAGACGGTGCTCGCCCGTATCACCGGGCCCTCTCACCACCGGGGTCACGGCGGTGCCGAGCAGGGTCCCGATCGTCTGGTCACCACCGGCGGGACGCCCGAGAAGGGTGCGGTCGCCCCGGCGGTCGCGCTCCGTGCCGCCGCATCCTCGCTGGAGCCCCTGACCGATGCGGAGCGGCGGCTGCTGGCCGAGTGGCTGGACCGGGTGATCGACACCGAGGCCCGGCGCCGGCCGGTGAGGACGCCTCCGGCCCGGTGATGCGGGTCAGTCGGCCTGCAGTACGACCACGGTCCGGCCCGGGATGGTCAGCCGGCTGTCCGCGGCGAAGGTGTCGCCCCGGATCTCGCCGTCGAAGCCGGTGTGGACGACCAGCCGGTACCCCGAGGCCCAGTCGCCGCCGGGGAGTTCGACCTCGACCGGGTTGCTGCCGGCGTGCACCCAGACCAGGAAGGCCTCCTCGGACTCCCGGTCGGGTCGGTCGTCGGCGAGATACATGCCCAGTGTTCGTCGGCCAGGATCGTTCCACTGGGCGTCGGTCATCTCACCGGCCCGGTCGTGGGGATAGCCGCTGAACCAGGCGATGTTGGTCCGGCCGGTGCGGCGGCGGCCCTCGCGTGGCTTGACCTCTTCCCCGTGGGCGAAACCGGTCCGCTGGAAGACCGGGTGCTCGCGCCGCAGCCTGGTCAGGGTCCGGGTCAGCTCGTACAGGTCGTTCCACGCGGGCTGGGTGTCCCAGTGCACCCACGAGATCGGGCTGTCCTGGCAGTAGGCGTTGTTGTTCCCGCCCTGGGTGCGGCCGATCTCGTCGCCGGCCACGATCATCGGCACGCCGGTGGCCAGCAAGGTGGTGGCCATCAGGTTCTTGACCTGTCGGTGTCGCAATGCGTTGATGCCCGCGTCGTCGGTCTCGCCTTCGTAGCCGCAGTTCCAGGAGCGGTTGTCGTCGCTGCCGTCGCGGTTGGACTCGCCGTTGGCGCCGTTGTGCTTGACGTCATAGGTGACCAGGTCGCGCAGGGTGAAGCCGTCGTGGGCGGTGACGAAGTTGATCCCGGCCGTACTGGGGCGTCCGTCGTGGTCGAAGACGTCGGCCGAGCCGGCCAGCCGGACGGCCAACTCCGAGACGCCGCCGACGTTGCCGCGCCAGAAGTCCCGGACGAAACCACGGAACCGGTCGTTCCACTCGCTCCACCGCGGACCGAACGCCCCGACCTGATAGCCGTACGGCCCGATGTCCCACGGCTCGGCGATCATCTTGACCTCGGCCAGCACCGGGTCGTCGGCGATCGCGGCCTTGAACGGGTGGTCCTGCATCACGTGGTGCTCGCCGTTGCGCAACAGGGTGGTCACCAGGTCGAAGCGGAAGCCGTCGACGCCCATCTCGCTGACCCAGAACCGCAGCGAGTCCATGATCATCCCGAGCACGCCGGGGGTCGAGGTGTCGACGGAGTTGCCGCAGCCGGTGACGTCGTAGTCGTTGCGCTGATCGTGGGTCAGCCGGTAGTAGCCGGCGTGGTCGATGCCGCGGAAGCTGAGCGTCGGCCCTTCGTGGCCGCCCTCGCCGGTGTGGTTGTAGACCACGTCGAGGATGACCTCGATCCCGGCCTCGTGCAGGGCGCTGACCATCTCCTTGAACTCGCTCACCTGCTGGCCCATCGTGCCGACCGAGCAGTAGGCGGCGTGCGGGGCGAAGAAGCCGAGGGAGTTGTAGCCCCAGTAGTTGCTCAGCCCGCGGCCGATCAGGAACGGTTCGGAGACGAAATGGTGGATCGGCAACAGTTCGACCGCGGTCACCCCGGCGTCCTTGAGGTGCTCGATCACCGCCGGGTAGGCCAGCCCGGCGTAGGTGCCGCGCAGGTGTTCGGGCACGGCCGGGTGCAGTCGGGTGAAGCCCTTGACGTGCACCTCATAGATCACCGATTCCGCCAGCGGCCGGCGCCGGGCGATCGGCGTCGGCGGCGGCGAGTCCTCGACCACGACGCTGAGCGGGACGGCGGCGAACGAGTCGACCGGATCGGGCAGGTAGTCCGATTCGGGGGTGTGGTCGGAGATCGGGCCGCTGTAGTCGACCCCGCCGGTGATGGCCCGGGCGTAGGGGTCCAGCAGCAGTTTGGCCGGGTTGAACCGGCGTCCGTCCTCCGGGGCCCAGTCGCCGTGCACTCGGTAGCCGTAGCACTGACCGGCCCCGACGTCGGGTACGTGACCGGTCCAGACGCCGTCGTTGCCCCGGCGCAGATCGATGTTGTGCTGGCTCCGGTCGGTGTCCACCAGGGCCAGCTCGACCCGGTTGGCCCGCGGTGCCCAGAGGCCGAACGCGGTGCCGCCGTCGCGGACGTGGGCGCCGAGCTGGGTCACGTCGCTGGGCGCTGGGAACTCCAGTTGGGTCATGAAGGCACTTTCGTTTTCCGGCAGTCGTTCGGATGGCTTCCGGGTAGATCAGACCCACCCGGCGCCCCATTGTGCCGGTCGTCCGGCCGGCCGGATACCCCGGTCGGTTCTGCGGAAGCGGTTGCGTCCGCGTCGGCGGTGAACCGTCACCCAACTGGAACGTCGGCGCGTCGGCTACCCCTAGACCTGGGCGTGGGTTACCGCTACCTTCGCCAGCACGCGACGGGCCACCGGTGCCCGTCACATGACAGGGGGCCCCCATGACATCCGAACCATTCCGACACCGCCGGTCGCGGCCGGCACGACACACCTCTCGACTGGCGCTGGCCAGCGCCGCACTACTGGTGCCGGGAACCGTTCTGCTCAACACCACCGGCGCCTTTGCTGCCCCGCAGTCGTTGGTGAAGATCAACAGCACATTGCCGTCCTGGGTCTCGACCACGGCCGCGCCCCGCTCCCGGACGGCGGCCCGTAGCGCCGAACGGATGTCGGTTCGGGTCTATCTGGCCCCGAAGGGCGGTCAGGCGGCCCTCGAGGCCAAGGTCGCCGCGCTGTCCGATCCCCGCTCCGCCGACTACGGTCACTGGCTCAGCGTGGCCCAGTTCCGGGCCGCCTACTCACCGACCGGTGCGGCTGCCGATTCGGTCAAGGCCTACCTGAAGTCGCAGGGGTTGCGGGTCGGCTCGGTCGAGGCGCAGCGCCGCTACGTCAACGCCAGCGGCACCGTGGCCCAGCTACAGACCGCTTTCCACACCACGCTGGCCCAGTTCAACCACGCCGGTCAGTCGGTGACCGCGCCGACCACCGCGGCCCAGCTGCCCGCCTCCGTGGCCGGCTCCGTGCTCACCGTGACCGGGCTGGACACCACGGTGGTGAAGATGGCGCCGAACCACATCACCTCCGACGCCGATTCCGATGCCGCCTCTGCCGCTTCGGCCACGACCAGTTCGGCCACGACCAGCTCGGCCGCGACCTCGTCCGGGGCGAAGGTCACGCCGCCGGACGGCTTCCGCAACGCCCGCCCGTGCAGCACCTACTACGGCCAGGTCCAGGCCCGCTATCAGGACGACTACAGCACCGCACTGCCGAAGTTCGAGGGCCGCACGCTGCCGTACGCGAACTGCGGCTACACCGGCCCGTATCTGCGCGCGGCCTACGAAGGCGCCACCCAGCTGACCGGTCAGGGCGTCACGGTGGCCATCACAGACGCCTACCGCTGGCAGAAGATCGCCTCGGACGCGAACACCTACGCCAGCACCAACGGCGACGGCAGCTACGTCGCGGGTCAGCTGACCGAGTCGCTGCCCCCGGCCTACCGGCACCGAGAGGCCTGCGGTCCGTCCGGCTGGTCGGGTGAGGAGACCCTCGACGTCGAGGCCGTGCACGCGATGGCCCCGGACGCCAAGATCAAGTACTACGCCGCGTCCAGCTGCTATGACCAGGACTTCCAGGAGGCTCTCGGCCGGGTGGTGGACGACAACCAGGCCAAGATCGTCAGCAACTCCTGGGGCGACGCCGGCGAGACCGCCGGCACCGCGCAGGTGGTGGCCTACCAGCAGATCATCCTGCAGGGTGCGGCCCAGGGCATCAGCTTCTTGTTCTCCTCCGGCGACTCCGGCGACGACCTGGCCGCCACCGCGGCCAAGCAGGCCGATTTCCCGGCCACGCTGCCCACGGTGACCGCGGTCGGTGGCACCTCCACCGGGATCGGCTACGCCGGCAACCGGATCTTCGACACCGGTTGGGGCACCGAGAAGTACTCGCTCTCGGCCAACGGGAAGAACTGGACCTCGCTCGGCTTCCTCTACGGCGCCGGCGGCGGCTACTCGGCGCTGTTCAACCGGCCGAGCTACCAGAACGGCGTCGTTCCCGCCTCGGCTCCGGCCGGCCGGGCCGTGCCGGACGTGGCGATGGACGCCGACCCGAACACCGGGATGCTGGTCGGGCAGACCCAGACCTTCCCCGAGGGCGTGCACTACGACCAGTACCGGATCGGCGGCACCAGCCTGGCCAGCCCGTTGTTCGCCGGGATGACCGCACTGGCCGCCCAGCAGAACGGCGGCAAGGGCTTCGGTCTGTTGAACCCGAAGCTCTACCAGACCAAGGGCATCGCCGACGACGTCACCCGGCACCCGAACCGGCTCGGGGTGGTCCGGGCCGACTACACCAACGGGCTGGACGCCACCGACGGCATCCTCTACAGCGTGCGGACCTTCGACGAAGATTCGAGCCTGCGGACGGTCAAGGGCTGGGATCCGGTGACCGGGATCGGGGTGCCGAACGCGAACTACTTCGCCCTGATGAGCGGCGCGGCCGCCAACCCGGCCTCGGCCGGCCAGGCCGCGGTGGTCCGGCGACGGTGAACCGCTGCTGAGGCAGCGCTGCTGAGGTGCCGCTGCTGAGGTACCGCTGCTGAGGTCAGACAACCGATGGCGAGGGGCGTCCCGCAAGGGGCGCCCCTCGCGATCGTTCCGGTGGCCCGACCGGGTGCTCCGAAGCCCCGGTGGACGCACTTGTTACTCGTGAGTAATATCGGTCTCGAAGCCGGAAGTCGAACAGATTGCGAGCGAGATGAAGATCGTCGTCCTGGTCAAGTACGTTCCCGACGCGACCGGTGAGCGAAGTTTCACCGACGATCACACCGTCGACCGGGCCGGCTCGGACGGGCTGTTGTCCGAGCTGGACGAGTACGCCGTCGAGCAGGCCCTGCAGCTGGCCGAGAACAACGCGGGTGACGTCGAGGTGACCGCGCTGACGGTCGGGCCCGAGGACGCTGCGGACGCGATCAAGCGGGCGCTGCAGATGGGCGTCGGCGCCGGCATCCACGTCCTGGACGACCAGTTGCACGGCTCGGACGCGTTGGCCACCAGCGCGGTGCTGGCCGCGGCGATCACCAAGGCCGGGCCGGATCTGGTGATCTGCGGGATGGCCTCGACCGACGGCTCGATGGGTGTGGTGCCGGCCATGGTGGCCGAGCGACTCGGTTGGCCGGGCGTCACCTTCGGCGCCACGGTCTCGCTGGAGGAGAACACGGTCACGATCCGGCGGGACGGCGACGTGGCCAGCCAGACGGTCGAGGCGACACTGCCCGCGGTGGTCAGTGTGACCGACCAGTCCGGGGAGGCGCGTTACCCGTCGATGAAGGGCATCCTGGCCGCGAAGAAGAAGCCGGTGACCGAGTGGTCGCTGGCCGACCTGGGCGTCGAGCCGGCCCTGGTCGGTGCGTCCGCCGCCTGGACGACCGTGCAGTCGACCACCCCGCGCCCGCCCAAGGAACCGGGACGACAGGTCAGCGACGACGACGGCGCCGGATCGGCCGCGCTGGTCGAGTTCCTGGCCGCGGGCAAGTTCATCTAGCGCATCTTCGACAGCAGACATCCGGGCAACACGAGCAGACAGAGCGAGGGACGAAGCATGGCGCAGGTGGTCGTGGTGGTCGAGCAGGCCGAGGGTGCGGTCGCGAAACCGACGTTGGAGCTGTTGACCCTGGCCCGGCGCCTGGGTGAACCGGTGGCGGTGGTCTTCGGTGCGGCCGAGCCGTTGGCCGCAAAGCTGGGGGAGTACGGCGCGACGGAGATCCTGAGCGCGACCGATCCGGCCCTGGACGAGTTCCTGGTGGCCCCGAAGGTCGACGTGTTGAGTGCCGTCGTCGCCGACCGGGCGCCGGCCGCGGTGCTGTTCACCTCGACCCTGGAGAGCAAGGAGATCGCGGCCCGGCTCGCCGTCCGCACCGACTCGGGGCTGATCACCGACGCCGTCGACCTGAGCGCCGGGCCGGACGGTCCGCTGACCGTGCAGTCGGTGTTCGCCGGTAACTGGAGTGTGCAGGCCGCGGTCACCCACGGCACCCCGATCATCACCGTCAAGGCCAACGCCTGCGCACCGGAGGCGGCGCCGGCCGAACCCGTGGTCACCGGTCTGGACGTCCGGATCGCCGAGTCGTCCAAGACGGCGCGGATCAGTGCCTCGGAGCCCAAACGGGCCAGCGGCCGGCCCGAGCTGACCGAGGCGGCGATCGTCGTGTCGGGTGGCCGCGGCACCGGTGGCGACTTCGCCCCGGTCGAAGAACTGGCCGACACCCTCGGGGCAGCGGTCGGTGCGTCCCGGGCCGCGGTCGACTCCGGTTGGTATCCGCACAGCTATCAGGTCGGGCAGACCGGCAAGACGGTCTCCCCGCAGCTCTATCTGGCCGCCGGGATCTCCGGCGCGATCCAGCACCGGGCCGGGATGCAGACCTCGAAGGCGGTGGTCTGCGTCAACAAGGATCCGGAGGCGCCGATCTTCGCCCTGGCCGATCTCGGTGTGGTCGGCGACCTGAAGACGGTGCTGCCCGCGGTCAGCGCCGAGGTGGCGCAGCGCAGGGGCTGAAGCTCGCCCGATCCGTGATCACCCGTGTCCTTGACGACGCTTCGGCGCGGTCACCCGGGTGTTGACCACACTGTCGTCCTCACTCAACCGCGACACGGTGACGTCGACCGAGTAGTCCTGGTCGGCGAACGTCTGCATCCGGACCGCGTCGCCGACGCTGGTCGTGCTCGTCCTGGCCCGGAAGCCCTTTCTCAACAGGGAATCCGAGGTCAGCTCGAAGGTCTGGGGCACGGGATGCTCGACCCTGCTGACCAGGGTCCAACCTCGGCCGTCGCCCACCGGGCCGCTCCAGGACGCGGTGACGGTGCCCTTCGGCCTCGGCACCGCCGACGGGAAATCACTCGGAATCGAACCGTCCCTGATGAAGCCCGACCGGGCTGAGAACGTCGGGGTCGAAGTCGTAGTAGTGGAGGGCGAAGTGGTGGAGGGCGAAGGGGTGGAGGGCGAAGGGGTGGAGGGCGAAGGGGTAGAGGATGCTGAGGAGGATGCAGAGTCCGGCGACGGCTGGGCATTCGGGTCGGCTGCGCACCCGGCGAGCGGAAGGGCCAGCACGGCACCCGGCAGCACGGCCAGCAGCACGGTCGCGGCGCCCCTGGTCATCGGCCCAGTATGCCCAGACCGCTCGGCCGAGCCAGGCCGACGCGAGAAGGCGCGGGCGCACTCAGCCGGCAGCGAGATAGTCCAGGAAGTCGGCCAGGTCGGTCCACAACGAGGCCCGCAACGGGAACGACATCGCGTTGTTGGCCCCGGACGGGCCGGGTAGCACGAAGGCGGGGTAGCCGGCGACGTCCCAGCCGAGCTCGCCGTACCCCTTCGGCAGTCGGTGGCCGGCCCCACGGGCGTACCAGGTCGCGGCGGTCTTGCTGACGAAGGCGACCACCTGTGGCCCGACCTCGCGGATCGCGTCGTCGAAGGGTGCGCGGTGGATCAGGGTCTCGGGTTCGTGACCGGCCCGAAGCACCCGCTGCAGCACCAGATCGGTCAGGCCGATACCCCATCCGGGCAGCCGGTCGGCGCAGCCGGGGTCGAGCCGCTCGCCCACCAGACCGCCGGCCAGCAACAGATCCCAGAACCGGTTGCCCGGGCCCGCGTAGTACTCACTCGGCCGCCGGTCCCGGCCGACCGTGCCGGCGATGACCACCCGCAGGCCGGGTCGGAGCAGGCTGCGATCGGGCTGGACGTCGAACTCGCGGCTGGACCTCATGGCGCAGCCATTCCACCACTGCCGGGGCGATCCCCACTCATCCCGGGATCCGAGTTCGGCGCTCGGCCCCGACCGATCGCGGGACTAATCTGGTCCGGTGGAGCGGATCTATCTCGATCACGCGGCGACGACCCCGATGGTGCCGGCCGCGATCGAGGCGTTGACCGCGGAGCTCGACTCGGACCGGGAACCCGTCGTCGCTGCACGGATCCGGCCGCTCCGCCCGCAAGGTCGTCGAGGAGAGCCGGGAGCAGATCGCCGGCTGTCTGGGGGCCCGGCCGGGTGAGGTGATCTTCACCTCCGGCGGTACCGAATCCGACAACCTCGCCGTCCAGGGCGGCTTCCTTTCCGGTCGCAACGGTGGCCGGACGGTCATCGTCAGCAGCAGCGTCGAACACCATGCGGTGCTGGACACCGTTGCCTGGTTGGGATCTGCGCACGGCGCCCAGGTCGAGACCGTCGGCGTCGACCGGGACGGCCGGCTCGATCACGAGAGCCTGGGTGAGGTGATCGACCGGCACCGGGACCGGCTCGCGGTGATCAGCATCATGGCCGCCAACAACGAGACCGGAGTGTGCACCGATCTGGACGCGATGGTCGAGGCCGGTCGGCGGAGCCCCGCCCTGCTGCACACCGACGCCGTCCAGCTGATCGGTCACCGTCCGTTCGACTTCGCCACCTCCGGCCTGGACGCGGTCAGCCTGAGCGCCCACAAGCTCGGCGGTCCGGTCGGGGTCGGCGCGCTGCTGTTGCGCCGCGAGGCGAGTCTGGTCCCGACCCAGTACGGCGGCGGCCAGGAACGGGATCTGCGCTCGGGCACCCTCGACGTCGCCGGGATCGCGGCGTTCGCGGCCGCGGTCGGGGTGGCGACGGGTGGAGCGACCGGTGCGGTGGCGGCGGAGGCGGTCCGGTTGGCCGCCCTGAGCCGACGGCTGATCACCGGCGCCCGGGCTGCCGTGCCGGACATCGCCGTCAACGGCCTGGCCGAGGGCGACCGGCGGCTGCCCGGGATCGTCAACCTCGAGTTCGCCGGCGCCGACGCGGACGCGGTGTTGATGGTGCTCGACCGGGCCGGCATCGACGCGTCCACCGGCTCGGCCTGTACCGCCGGGCTGGCCCAACCGTCGCACGTGCTGCTGGCGATGGGCCGGACCGAGCGGCAGGCACGGTCCGCGGTCCGGTTCTCGCTGGGGCACACCACGACCCCGGCCGACGTCGAGGCCACCCTGGACGCCCTGCCCGAGGCCGTCCGCCGGGCCCGGCTCGCCTCGGCCGCCTGAGACTCCCGCCGGAATCAGCCAAGCCGCCGGAACAGCCGACCGCCGGACGCGGCTAGAGTTGACCGGTTCCATCACCCTGCCCGACGTCCGGCGGGGGCAGCGTGATCAGAGGGAGGGTCCGGCGATGCGGGTTCTGGCCGCCATGTCCGGCGGGGTCGACTCGGCCGTCGCGGCGGCGCGTGCCGTCGACGCCGGCCACGAGGTGACCGGTGTGCACCTGGCCCTGAGCAAGAATCCGCAGTCGTTCCGCAGCGGTGCCCGTGGTTGCTGTTCCAAGGAGGACGCCCACGATGCCCGGCGCGCCGCCGACGTGCTCGGCATCGACTTCTACGTCTGGGATCTCTCGGACCGGTTCGCCGCCGACGTGGTCGACGACTTCGTCGCCGAGTACGCCGCCGGCCGGACACCGAACCCCTGCCTGCGCTGCAACGAGAAGATCAAGTTCGCCGCCGTACTGGACCGTGCGGTGGCGCTCGGGTTCGACGCCGTCTGCACCGGTCACTACGCCCGACTGGTCCGCAGCGACGACGGCGTCCAGCTGCACCGCGCGGTCGATCCGGACAAGGATCAGTCCTACGTCCTCGGGGTGCTGAACCAGCAGCAGCTGCAGCGTTCGTTCTTCCCCCTCGGCGGCTCACCCAAGTCCGAGGTGCGCGCCGAAGCCGGAGCCCGTGGCCTGGCGGTCGCCGACAAGCCGGACAGCCACGACATCTGTTTCATCGCCGACGGCGACACCCAGGGTTTTCTGGCCCGGCGGCTGGGTTCTGCCCCTGGTGCCATCGTCGACCAGCAGGGCGAGGTGCTGGGTGAGCACCACGGCAGTCACGGCTACACCATCGGCCAGCGCAAGGGCCTCAAGATCGGCACCCCCGCCGCCGACGGCAAGCCCCGCTACGTGCTCGACATCTCACCGGTCACCAACACGGTCACCGTCGGGCCCCGGGATGCCTTGCGGGTCAGGGAGATCGAGGCGATCCGGCCGACCTGGACGGGCAGTCCACGCCACGGTCACTGGTCCGGCACCGTCCAGGTCCGGGCGCACGGCGAGGATCTCGCGGCCGGTGTGACCGGTTCGGCCGACGGCCTGTCGATCGCGTTGGACGATGCGGCCGAGGGGATCGCCCCCGGTCAGGCCGTGGTCTGCTACCGGGGCACCGAGGTGCTCGGCAGTGCCACCATCGCCCGGACCCGCTGAGCACGAGGCCAACGATGATCGACTTCGACACGGTCGTTGCGACCGGCATCGGTTCCTGGCCCGGGGAGTCCATGGCCGAGACGGTCAGGATCGTCTTCGCCGAGAGCCCTGAACTCCCTTACCTGCCTGAACTTCCCGACCGGGGCGCACCGGCCGGACTGATCGGCCGGACGACCGCGATCCTGTCCGGGCTGACCGTCGATCTGCAGCCGGCAGGCTGGCGGCTGACCGACGGCGTGGGGGCCGACCAGCGTCGCGCCAGGTCACTGTTGCGAGCCGATCTCGACCAGTTGGACGAGGCGGCCGACGGCTACTCCGGTCCGCTGAAGCTGGCCTTCGCCGGTCCCTGGACACTGGCGGCCGGGATCGAGCGCCCTCGTGGCGATCGGGCCCTGGCCGATCACGGGGCCCGGCGCGAACTCGTCCAGTCCCTGACCGAGGGCCTGATCGTGCAGCTGGCCGAGCTGCGCCGACGGCTGCCCGACGTGCGGCTGATGCTGCAACTCGACGAGCCGATGTTGCCCGCCGTCCTGGCCGGTGCCTTACCCACCGCGAGTGGCTTCTCCCGGCACCGGGCGGTGGAGCAGAACGAGGTGATCGAGTCCTACCGGGCGTTGTTCGCCGCAGTCGGGAACGAGTTCGGCGATGGCTCGGACGCCCGGGAGCAGTCCGGCGTGCCCGAGGTGATCGTGCACTGCTGCGCACGACGACCGCCGTTCGAGCTGTTGCGGACCGCCGGCTTCGAGACCGTCGCGGTCGACCTGGGTCTGTTGGACGGTGCCGACTGGGATCAGATCGTCGGCTGGTTCGAGGGGGGCGGCCGGCTCGCGGCCGGGGTGCTTCCGGCGGATCGGGCCGCCACGGCGACCCCGGATCAGGTCGCGTCCAGAGTCCTGACACCGTTCCGCAGGATCGGCGTGGATCCCGCCCTGACCCGGCGGCTGCTGTTGACCCCGGCCTGCGGGTGGGCCGGCGCGAGCCAGGCCGACGCGATCCGGGGGATGAGAGTGTTGCGCCGGGCGGCGTCACTGGTCGAGGAACAACTCGAGGACTAGCGACGCCGGCCCGGCGCAGGATGAAGCGTCAGAGCGGCCGATCAGTTGTCGGCGTCGTCCTTGGCCTTCTCGGTCTCCATCCGGTTCTCGCCCATGTTCTGGTCCTTCTGGCCCTGGGCGGCCAGCTCGGCGTCGTCGGTCTTCTTGCCGACCGCTTCCTCCACCTTGCCGACACCCTGCTGGACGGCGTCCTTCGCCTTGTCTCCGATTGCCATGGTCACTCCTTGACTGGTCCGGTGATCCGATTACTGAACTCCTCTTCGCAAGGTAACAGTCTCCTGGAGGCACCGGGCAGGCGGTTCGCGCCCGCTCGTCCTCGAGCTCGCCGGGCCACCGAGGTGTCACCGGCCCGGGCGGAGCGACGGCGGAGTCGACGTTGCGATCGACGGCGGAGTCGACGGCGGAGTCGACGGGAAGTGTCAGTGGTCGAGACTAGGTTGAACCCGTGACCGAGGCCGTCGAAGAAACACCCCGCGCCGAGCCCCACGCCGAGCCGGGCCCCGAGTCCGAGCAGCAGCCCGAGCCGCTGGCCGAGCCGACGTCGAAGGCCCGGGAGCGGCACCGCGAGCTGAGCGAGATCATCGAGAACCATCGCTGGCGCTACTACGTGCTGGACACCCCGAGCGTCGCCGACGGCGAGTTCGACGCACTGATGCGTGAGCTGGAGGGGATCGAGGCCGAGTTCCCGGCGCTGCGGACCCCCGATTCGCCGACCCAGAAGGTGGGTGGCGCGCCGTCCACGACGTTCGCCGCCGTCGAACACCTGCAGCCGATGACCAGCCTGGACAACTGCTTCAGCGAGGAGGAGCTGGCCCAGTGGTCGCAGCGGGCGGTCCGTGAGCTCGGCCAGCAGCAGATCGAGCGCTCGGGTTACCTGTGCGAGCTCAAGGTCGACGGACTGGCCATCGACCTGGTCTACGAGGACGGCCGACTGATCCGGGCCGCCACCCGCGGCGACGGGCGGGTCGGTGAGGACGTGACCGAGAACGTCAGGACGATCGAGCAGATCCCGCACCGCCTCACCTCGCCACCGAAGGCGAGTGCGAAGACGCCGGCGGTGCCCTCGCTGCTGGAGGTCCGCGGTGAGATCTTCTTGTCCCCGCAGTCCTTCGAGCGGCTGAACGAGGGCCTGATGGACGCGGGGAAGGCCCCGTTCGCCAACCCCCGGAACGCCGCGGCCGGATCGCTGCGGCAGAAGAACCCGAAGGTGACGGCCGGCCGCAAGCTCGGCTTCGTCGCCCACGGCCTGGGGGCCGTCGAAGGCTTCTCCGCCGATCGGTTGTCCGCGGTCTACCAGGCGCTCGACTCCTGGGGCCTGCCGGTCGGCCGGCACACCGAGCTCTGCCGCAGTCTCACCGAGGTCTGGGCCTACATCACCGCCACCGGTGAGAACCGGCACACCTTCGAGCACGAGATCGACGGTTCGGTGATCAAGCTGGACGAGCGTTCGGTCCAGGACCAACTCGGGTTCACCTCCCGCGCCCCGCGCTGGGCGATCGCCTTCAAGTACCCGCCCGAGGAGGTCACCACCACGCTGCTCGACATCGCCGTCAACGTCGGCCGGACGGGACGGGTGACGCCCTTCGGGGTGATGGAGCCGGTGCTGGTGGCGGGTTCGACCGTCTCGCAGGCCACGCTGCACAACCAGAGCGAGGTCAAGCGCAAGGGCGTGCTGATCGGCGACACCGTGGTGCTGCGCAAGGCCGGTGACGTGATCCCCGAGATCGTCGGGCCGGTGCTCGACCTCCGCGACGAGGCTCACGTCACCGAGTTCGTGATGCCGACCCACTGCCCGGCCTGCGGCACCGAGCTCAAACCGGAGCGCGAGGGCGACGCCGACATCCGCTGCCCGAACACCCGCTCCTGCCCGGCGCAGCTGCAGGGCCGGATCTTCCACGTGGCCAGTCGGGAGGGCCTGGACATCGAGGTGCTCGGCGATTCTGCGGCCAAGGCGCTGCTGGAGGCCGGTCTGCTCACCGACGAGGGCGACCTGTTCGACCTGACCGAAGAGAAGTTGCTCCGGGCCGACCTGTTCCGGACCAAGGCCGGGGCGCTGAGCGCCAACGGGCGCAAACTGCTGGCCAACCTGGAGCAGGCGAAGACCCGGCCGCTGGACAAGTTCCTGGTGTCCTTGTCGATCCGGCACGTCGGCAAAGGGGTCGCACCCGACATCGCGAACGCCTTCGGTGACATCGACGCGCTGCAGGCTGCCGGCGAGGAGGAACTGGCCGAGGTCGAGGGCATCGGCCCGATCCTGGCCAGGGCCGTCACGGAGTGGTTCGACGTCGACTGGCACGCCGAGATCGTCCGGAAGTGGAAGGCCGCCGGTGCGGTGATGAAGAACGAGCCGCGCCAGTTGCTCGACCAGAGTCTGGCCGGGTTGGCGGTGGTGGTGACCGGCTCGGTCCCCGGCTACACCCGGGACTCCGCGGCCCAGGCCATCACCGATCGCGGCGGCAAGGTGGCCTCCTCGGTGAGCAAGAAGACCTCTTTCGTGGTCGTCGGCGAGTCACCGGGATCCAAGTACGACAAGGCGGTGACGTTGAAGGTGCCGATCCTCGACCCGGCAGGCTTCGAGGTGCTGCTCAACGGGGGTGCGGAGGCCGCGGCCGAGGTGGCCACCACCGGCGAGAGCTGATCGAGCGGCAGAACCCGGTCGAGGGCACCGTCGACACGTAGGCTTGGTGCGTGCCGAAGATCTTCAGCGACCTCAACCTGAACGGGCAGACGCCGCCGCGGGTGCAGCCGACGATCGGCGAGTGGGGTCCGCGCAAGGTGCCGAGCACCAAGCAGAAGAAGCGGATGCGGATCTGGGTCGGTCTGGCCCTGTTCGCGGCGATGCTCGCCTGCTTCCTGCTCGGCTGGTACGTCTACTACGCCACCACCGGCCAGATCGGTTTCGGGCTGGACAAGTAGCGCCGGATCGGCCGCGTCCCCGGTCTCAGCCGAGGTCGAGCAGGTGGGCCAGGTGGTGCAGCCGGGCGATCTCGGAGTCCAGGAAGGCGGGCCCGCCGATCCGGCCGACCACGATCACCCGTCCCGGCCCGATCGGGGTCACCAGAACCGTCGAGTCGTTCCATCCGGGCACCCAGTCGCCGTCGAGATCGATCCGGTGGGTCTGATCGAACGGGGCCAACCGGGAGGCCGAGGCGGCGTCGAGTTGCGGTGCGTGCTCGGTGTGGCAGGTCGTCTTCACCTCACCGTGGTCCAGGATCTCCAGCAGCACCGCCCAGTTGGAGCGGAACACGGTGGGCGAGGCGGCGACCAGCGTCTCGGCCGCGTGCTCACGGTCGGCGGTCATCCGCTCCAGCGTCTCCAGATCCGACTGCAACCCGCCACCCTCGGGGTAACGCGAGATCCACTCCACGCTGACGCCGTCCAGCGTCTGGCAGGCACTGACCAGGGCATCGGGCAGCCGGTCCGGCGGCAGGGTCAGCATGAAGTCGTCGACGACCCGGCCGTCGTGCTTCTGGACGATCTCGACCGCTGCGATGTCTGCGCCGACGGCGCCCATCGCGGTCGCGACCGAACCCAGCGATCCGGGGACGTCGGGCAGGGAGACACGAACCAGGAACACGCCAGCATTGTGGCCTACCGGCATTACCGGGACATTTCGACGCCGTGTCCTGCGCCTCACAGCTTTCGCGCTGGTCAGAGCGACGTGACAGGCTGAGCCAATGCCCGACTTCGAGCCGTTCCGTGCTCTGCGGTACGCCGCGCAGGATCTCGAGCCGTTGATCGCACCGCCCTACGACGTTCTCTCCGAGGCCGAGATCGAACAGCTGCACGCCCGCTCGGAGCACAACATCAGCCACGTCGACGACCCGCGCGGCGACGACCGGTACGCCCGGGCGGGCCGTCTGCTCCGGGCCTGGCAGGAGGACGGCGTGCTGGTCGCCGACGGGCAGCCGGCCTTCACCATCTACCGGCTCGCGTTCACCGACGCCACCGGTGCCGAGCGGCGGATCTCGGGCGTGCTCGGCGGACTGCAGATCGTCGACGAGGGGGCCGGCGGGGTACTGCCGCACGAACGCACCACCCCGAAGGCGTCCACGGACCGGCTCGAACTGACCCGTGCCACCCAGGCCAACCTGTCACCGATCTGGGGGCTCTCGCTGGCCGCCGGGCTGAGCGAGCTGCTGGCCGCAGCCCGGTGATCCGATCGGTCTGGTGGTCGACGGCGACGGTCCGTCACGGGTCGAGCACCGGGTGGAGCGGGTCGACGATCCGGCCCGGGTGGCGGCGATCCGGGACGCGGTCGCCGCGGCCGACGTCCTGATCGCCGACGGGCATCACCGCTACCAGATCAGCCGTACCTACCGTGACGAGATGCGGTCGGGCACCGAGCGCATCGACGGGCGACCAGACCGGGCAGGTGGGGCTGGGGCGGGCGAGCAGACCTTGGCCTTCGTCAGCGAACTGGTCGCCGACCAGCTCAGCGTCGCCGCCATCCACCGGCTCTACGCCGAGACGCCCTTCGCCGACCTCCGCGCCGCCCTGGAACGCAGCTTCGAGATCACCCGGCTCGGACCGGTCTCCGAGCTCGACGGCCGCCACCCTGGCCGCGATGGAGGCCGAAGGGTTCCTGGTGCTGATCGGGCCGGCCGGCGCCGAGCGGCTCCGGCCGCGGGCCGGGGTCTTCGACGGCGTCCGGGCGCTGGACGGGCTGTGGCTCGAGCAGGCACTCGGCGGCCTGGGTGCCCAGGTCAGCTATCAGCACGGACTGGCCGAGACCGTGGCCGCGGTCGGGTCCGGCGCGGCCACCGCGGCCGTCCTGATCCGTCCCGTCGGGGTGGCCGAGATCGAGCGGACGGCCCGGGAAGGGGTGCTGATGCCGCCGAAGTCGACCTTCTTCACCCCCAAGCTCCGGACCGGTTTCGTGGTCCGCACCCTGCTCGACTGATCGGCCCGAACGACCGGGCCGAGGGGAAGGCGGCACCGATCCGCAAAACTGTCAGTGGGTCGGGCGAACCTAGGATGAGCCTGGCCGGGTGGTCCGAACCGTCCGGATCTCACCGTCAGACCTGTTCACCGAGATCAAGACCACAACACCGATGACCGAATTACCGATGACCGAATTACCGATTAGGGAGTGACTCGTGGCTTTGAGCCCCGACGACGTCGGCGCGCTTGCGCGGTTGGCGCGGATCGACCTCACCGATGCCGAACTGGCCCACCTCGCGCCGCAGCTGGACGGCATCCTGGCCAGCGTGGCCGAGGTCAGCGACGTCGCGGTGGCCGACGTCCCACCGACCTCGCATCCGCTGCCGATCCAGAACGTCTTCCGGACCGACGAGATCCGGCCGTCGCTGGACCGGGAGGCGGCGCTGGCCGGCGGCCCGGCCACCGAGGAGGACCGTTTCCGGGTGCCCCGGATCCTGGAGGAGGAAGCGTGAGCGAACTGATCCGACGGACCGCGACCGAGCTGGCTGCCGTGATCGCCTCGGGTGAGGTCAGCGCGGTCGAGGTGACCCGGGCCCACCTGGACCGGATCGGCGCGGTCGACCAGGCCGTCCACGCCTTTCTGCACGTCGACGGCGACCGCGCTCTGGCCGCGGCCGCCGAGGTCGATCGTCGCCGGGTCGCCGGTGAGGCACTGGGCCCGCTGGCCGGCGTCCCGCTCGGCCTGAAGGACGTCCTCACCCAGTCCGGCGCCCCGACCACCTGCGGCTCCAAGATCCTCGAGGGCTGGCGTCCGCCCTACGACGCGACGGTGACCCGGCGGCTGCTGGAGGCCGGCATCGTGGTGCTGGGCAAGACCAATCTGGACGAGTTCGCGATGGGCTCCTCGACCGAGAACTCGGCCTACGGCCCGACCCACAACCCCTGGGACCTGGACCGGATCCCCGGCGGCTCCGGCGGCGGTTCGGCCGCCGCCCTGGCCGCGTTCGAGGCGCCGCTGGCCATCGGCACCGACACCGGCGGGTCGATCCGCCAGCCCGCGGCCGTCACCGGCACGGTCGGGGTGAAGCCGACCTACGGCGGCACCTCGCGCTACGGACTGGTGGCGCTGGCCTCGAGCCTGGACCAGCCCGGCCCGTGCGCCCGGACGGTGCTGGACGCCGCCCTGCTGCACCAGGTGATCGCCGGCCACGACCCGATGGACTCCACCTCGATCGACGCCCCGGTGCCCGACGTGGTCGGCGCCGCCCGCTCCGGTGACGTGGCCGGGATGCGGATCGGTGTGGTGAGAGAACTCGGCGGCGAGGGCTACGCGCCCGGGGTCGAGCAGCGCTTCGCCGAGACGGTCGAACTGCTCACCTCCCTCGGAGCGGACGTGGTGGAGGTGTCGTGCCCGAACTTCCGCTACGCGCTGCCCGCCTACTACCTGATCCTGCCCAGCGAGGCCAGCTCCAACCTGGCCAAGTTCGACGCGATGCGGTTCGGGCTGCGGGTCGGTGACGACGGCACCGCCAGCGCCGAGCAGGTGATGGCGGCCACCCGCGAGGCCGGCTTCGGCGCCGAGGTCAAGCGGCGGATCATCCTCGGCACCTACGCCCTCTCCAGCGGCTACTACGACGCCTACTACGGCCAGGCCCAGAAGGTGCGCACCCTGGTGATCCGCGACTTCGAGGCCGCGTTCGCCCAGGCCGACGTGCTGATCAGCCCGACCACGCCGACCACCGCGTTCCGGCTGGGGGAGCGGGTCGACGATCCACTGGCCATGTACGCCAACGACCTGTGCACCATCCCGTCCAACCTGGCCGGCAACGCCTCGGCCTCCTTCCCGGCCGGGCTCTCGCCCGAGGACGGGCTGCCGGTCGGGATCCAGGTGATGGCGCCGCCGCTGGCCGACGACCGGCTCTACCGGGTCGGCGCCGCACTGGAGCGGGCGCTGGAGGCCCGCTGGGGCGGGCCGATCCTGAACGAGATCACCGAACTGGAAGGGGTGTCGGCATGACGGCAACGGTCGTCTCCTACGACGAGGCGCTGGCCGGCTGGGATCCGGTGATGGGCCTCGAGGTGCACGTCGAGCTGAACACCGCCTCGAAGATGTTCTGCGGGTGCTCGACCGCGTTCGGGGCCGAGCCGAACACCCAGGTCTGCCCGGTCTGCCTCGGTCTGCCCGGGTCGCTGCCGGTGGTGAACGAGACCGCGGTCGAGTCGGCGATCCGGATCGGGTTGGCGCTGAACTGTTCGATCGCCGAGTGGTGCCGGTTCGCCCGGAAGAACTACTTCTACCCCGACATGCCGAAGAACTACCAGATCAGCCAGTACGACGAGCCGATCGCCTACGACGGTTGGGCCGAGGTCGAGGTGGACGGGCACAGCTACCGGATCGGGATCGAGCGCGCCCACATGGAGGAGGACACCGGCAAGTCGCTGCACGTCGGCGGGGCCACCGGCCGGATCCACGGCGCCGACCACTCGCTGCTGGACTACAACCGCTCCGGGGTGCCGCTGATCGAGATCGTCACCAAGCCGATCGAGGGTGCCGGGGCCAAGGCGCCGGAGGTGGCCCGGGCCTACGTGGCCATGCTGCGCGATCTGCTCCGCGGTCTCGGCGTCTCCGACGTCCGGATGGAGCAGGGCTCGCTGCGCTGCGACGCCAACCTGTCGCTGCGGCCCCGAACCGAGCCCGGCGGCCCGGAGGCGGAGTTCGGCACCCGGACCGAGACCAAGAACGTGAACTCGTTGCGCAGCATCGAGCGGGCCGTCCGCTACGAGATCACCCGGCAGGCCGCCGTGCTCGGCGAGGGCGGGACGATCAAGCTGGAGACCCGGCACTGGCAGGAGACCTCCGGCACCACCTCGCCCGGCCGCAGCAAGGAGCAGGCCGAGGAGTACCGCTACTTCCCCGATCCGGACCTGCTGCCGGTGGCCCCGAGCCGGGAGTGGGTGGAGCGACTCCGGGCCAGCCTGCCCGAGCCGCCGGCGGTCCGGCTGAAGCGGGTCAGTGAGGCCTGGGGTTTCTCCGAGCTGGAACTGCGGGACGTGATCAGCGCCGGCGCGGTGGACCTGATCGAGGCCACCGTGACGGCCGGCGCGAGTCCGCAGTCGGCCCGGAAATGGTGGTCGGGTGAGTTGGCCCGGCAGGCCAACGAGCGCGGCGTCGAGCTGGATGCCGTCGGCGTCAGCCCGCAGCAGGTCGCCGAGGTCCAGGCTCTGGTCGAGGACGGCACCATCAACGACAAGCTGGCCCGGCAGGTGTTCGAGGGCGTGCTGGCCGGCGAGGGGAGTCCGGCCGAGGTGGTGGCCTCCCGCGGCCTGGCCGTGGTCTCCGACGACGGGGCCCTCGGGGCCGCGGTGGACGAGGCGATCGCGGCCAACCCCGGGGTGGCGGACAAGATCCGGGACGGCAAGGTGCAGGCGGCAGGGGCTTTGATCGGAGCGGTGATGAAGCAACTCGGCGGCCAGGCCGACGCCGGCCGCGTCCGCGAGTTGATCCTGCAGAAGCTGAGCTGACCGCAGGACCGAGCCGATCCTGCAGGAACCGAGCCGACCGCAGGAACCGAGCCGATCCTGCAGGAACCGAGCCGATCCTGCAGGAACCGAGCTGGCGGCAAGAACTGAGCCGACGGCAGGGACTGAGCCGACCGCAGGGCTGAGCCGATCGCAGAACTGACCTCGCACTCGGGCCCCGAACGGGCCGGAGTGCGGGGTCGGACGCGCTTCCACGCCGGTTCCGACCGGACCCCGGGAGCCGCTCGCACGCCCCCGCTGGTCTGAACCCGGGGCGTCGAAGGCACTTCGCATCTGTCTCTGACCGATCGTCTTGTCGTCGCTTTCGGGCACTTTCGAGTCGAAATGGACGCGTGCACCTGAGGCAATCTCAGAAATGCGGGCTTGACTGAGGGTTTCTCAGGTGGATAGCGTCCGGCTCGACATCAGCACCGGCTGCGACACAGGCTCAGAACCCCATCCGACCCCGACGAGTTCCACCCCGAACTGCCTCGCCGGCCGATCCGCCCCCGGACCGACCAGCGAGGAGATCCCTGTCGCCGCACCGGTCACCAAACTTCGTGGCGACCCGGCGCCGCACCGAAGGGATCAGACATGACCGACAGCACGATCTCCCGCAAGCGGTTCCTGGGCCTCGGTGGTCTCACCGCCGCCACCATGCTCACCGGCGGCGCGCTGGCCGCCGGGTCGGCAGCACCCGCTGAGGCGGCTGCCGCCTCCGGCTACGGACCCAAGCGCTACACCTCCCTGACCACTCTCAAATCCGAGCTCGGCGTCCCGAGTGACGCCAACCTGAAGTGGTGGCCCTACAGCTCGCCGCGCTCGGCCACCATCCAGGAGGCCATCGCCGGCTGCCAGCCGCACGAGATCCTGGTGCTGCCGGAGGCGAGCCAGTCCTATCTGGTGGACTCCTCCAAGGGATTCGTCAGCAACAACTACCAGTGGAACGAGATGGTCCGGGCCAAGCGGGGCATCATCGGTCTCGGCCCGAACTCGGTGATCGAACTGTCCGATTCGTCCTTCCGGGCGCCGAAGCAGCTGAAGAAGGACGGCGGCGCGAACCAGCGGGCGATCGGCTGCAGCAGCCCCAACTCGATCTTCGCCAACTTCGAGATGCGGGGCCGCGACTTCGGGGGTGTCGCCTACAGCGCGCTGGCTTTCACCAAGTCGAACTGCCGGATCGTCCAGGTCTACGCCAACGGCGCCCACCGGGGTTTCCGTAACTCACCGGGTGGTGAGACGGCGGCGTTCTTGTTCCTGCACTCGGACAACCCGACCGTGCTGCGATCGGAGATCAACTGCCGCGACGCGTCCGGTACCCGGGTCGGGTCGTCGCCGATCATGCTGGGCTGGAGCAACAACAGCACGGTCACCGACTGCTACTTCCACCACGCGGTGGCCGGGATGCCGTCGACCTTCGGCAGCTCCAACGGCACCTTCACCCGCGTCCGTTCGGAGTACAACGGTTCGGGCGACTCCGGTGGCGTGGCCAGCTACGACCCGACCGAGGGGTGGGGCCTGTCCGGTTCGTGCTTCAACTTCGAGTACTGCACCGGCACCTACACCTTCAACGACTGCACCTTCATCGCCAACTACCTGAACCGGACCGACTCCTCCCAGCCGGTCGGTTACGGCCAGGGCAACGTCGGCGGTCACATCGGCGGCGGCTCGGCCACCGACTCGCTGAAGGTCTACGTCAACCGGCCCACGTTCGACCGCGGGGCGAAGCAGGGCTACTTCGATTTCCAGATCCAGCGCACCTACGCCGGTTCGACGCAGCGGATGCTGAACTCGGATCTGCACGTCACCGACGCGGCCGGGCAGGCCGTCCCGTTCTGGGTGCGTAACTGAGCCAGGTCCGGGTGCGATCTCCCGGCACCCGCACCCGGATCTGCCCCCCTCCCCTCCGACCCGCCGGCGAGTCGGCCTGAACCCCGAACAGATCGCTCGCCGGCCGGGTCGACGTCGGGTCTCACCCGCCCCCGGCCCCGAAGGACTGCTCCGGACGCTCGGTGCGGTGACGAACCCGACGGTGCCTCTCACCGCCTCTTCGAGACGACCTGCCCGATCGGTGACGGGTTTCGGATCACTGACGTCGGCGCGAGCGGCGTGGTGCAGCCCGCCCGAACGAGGATCGCGCCGGCGAACCCGATCACGATCCCGGTCCGTCGGATCACGGGGGCGGGCAGCGGTCGCCGGCGGGTGCGGCCCGCCGTAGGTCTCGGCTGATCGCCGTCGCGTCCCTACCGGCAGCCGGTCTGTCGATCCGCCGAGCCGGCCGGGCCGGTTGAGTCCGCCCCGGCGGTCGGACCGCTCCGACCGGGCCGCGAGCGCTCGTCGGGCCGGGTCAGGAACTCCGGCGGGCCTTCCGGCCGCGATCGATGCCGGCGATGATCAGCAACACCCCGACCAGGAAGACGATCGCACCGATCACCAGCCACATGGTCGATCCGGTCATGAAGCTGCCCTTGATCAGGTTCGAGCCCTGACCGACCCAGAGCCCGCCCAACAGCAGTGCGATGACGCCGATGATGATCATGACGATGCTTCCCAGCTTGCCCATGCCCATGATTCTCACCCAGGTGGGCCCGATCCGCACCTTAGGTGTGGTTCGGGTTCCCGTAGACGGGAACCGATCCCACACCTTGTCGTCCATCCGGCCGAGACGACAGACAATGGGGCCGTGGCAGATGGAACAGTGGGAACGGTGAACGAGACGCAGCACGTCCTCGACCCGGCCGTCGCGGGCCGGCTCAAGCGGGACGCGGCCGGGCTGGTGCCGGCGGTGGTCCAGGAGGAGAGCACCGGCGAGGTGCTGATGGTCGGCTGGATGGACGACGAGGCGCTGGCCCGGACGCTGACCACCGGTCGCAGCACCTTCTACTCGCGCAGCCGCTCGGAGTACTGGGTCAAGGGGGAGACCAGTGGCCACCGGCAGTGGGTGCACGGCGTCCGCCTCGACTGCGACGGCGACACGTTGCTGGTCAGCGTCCGGCAGGAGGGCCCGGCCTGCCACACCGGCGAGCGGACCTGCTTCGACGCCGACCCGCTGCCGGTGGTCGTGACCGACCCCGCAGCCCCGTCCGCATCCCCATCCGCAGCCCCATCCGCAGCCCTATCCGCAGCCCCATCCGTCGCCCCAGCCGAGACGGCTGCCGGTGCTGCTGCGGTCGACAGCCTCCGGGGTGGTCGCCGATGAGCGGGGACGGTCCGGACGGCACCATCCACCCCGACCTCGACGGGTTCCGGGCCGAGGCGGTCGACCGGCGGGTGATCTCGGTCTACCGCCGGCTGCTGGCCGACACCGAGACCGCGGTCGGCCTGTACGCCAAGCTGAGCCGCAACGCGACCGGGACCTTCTTGCTGGAATCCGCCGAACAGGGTGTCTGGGCCCGCTACTCCTTCATCGGGGTCAGCAGCACCGCCACCCTGACCGAGGCCGGCGGTCAGGCGGTCTGGACCGGCCGAGGCCTGGCCGGGCTGCCGAGCGACGGGGATCCGCTGGCCGTGATCGCCGAGACACTGCGGCTGCTGCACACCCCGCGGGACGAGCGGCTGCCGCCGTTCACCTCCGGTCTGGTCGGCTACCTCTCCTACGACGCCGTCCGCCGGGTCGAACTGCTGCCCGAGACCACCACCGACGACCTGCAGATCCCCGAGGTCGGCTTCCTGCTGGCCGGCGACCTGGCCGTGCTGGACCACGAGCGCGGCGAGATCTGGCTGATCGCCAACGCCTTCAACCACGACGGCACCGACCAACGGGTGGACGAGGCCTACGCCGACGCCGTCGACCGGGTCGAGGAACTGACCCGGCGGCTGACCGAGCCGACCCCGTCGATGGCCGTCCGCAGCAGCACCGGCGCCGAGCCGGCCCCGGTCCGGCGGCAGCGGAGCGCCGCCGACTACCAGCAGGCGGTGCTGGACGCGGTCGAGGAGATCAAGGCCGGTGAGGCCTTCCAGATCGTGGTCAGCCAGCGGTTCGAACTGGACACCGACGCCGACGCGCTGGACGTCTACCGGGTGCTGCGGCTGACGAACCCCTCGCCGTACATGTATCTGCTGCGGATGGACGGCTTCGACATCGTCGGCTCCTCCCCGGAGGCCCTGGTCACCGTCAAGGAGGGCCCGTCCGGGCGGACCGCGATCACCCATCCGATCGCCGGGTCCAAGCCGCGCGGCGCCGACCCGGTGAGCGATCAGGCGTTCGAGACCGAGCTGCGGACCGATGAGAAGGAGCGTGCCGAGCACGTGATGCTGGTCGACCTGGGCCGCAACGACCTCGGCCGGGTCTGCGTGCCGGGCAGTGTCGAGGTGGTCGAGTTCATGCAGGTCCGCCGCTACAGCCACATCATGCACCTGGAGTCGACGGTGCTGGGGACGATCGCGGCCGGCCGGACCGCCTTCGACGTGCTGCTGGCCGCCTTCCCGGCCGGTACCTTGTCGGGTGCGCCGAAGGTGCGGGCGATGGAGATCATCGACAAACTCGAGCTGAGCCGGCGCGGGCTCTACGGCGGGGTGGTCGGCTATCTGGACTTCGCCGGGGACGCCGATGCGGCCATCGCCATCCGGACGGCGGTGCTGCGCGACGGCGTGGCCTACGTCCAGGCCGGCGGCGGGATCGTGGCCAACTCGGTCCCGCAGAGCGAGGACCAGGAGTCGCAGAACAAGGCGGCCGCCGTGATCCGGGCCGTCCACACCGCACAGAGCTTCCGCGCCCCATGAGTCCCGCCAGCCCCGTGAGTCCCGCCAGCCCCGTGAGCCCCAGGAGTTCCGGGAGAAGCCGGACGCTCGCCTTCGCCGGGCTGCTGGTCGGCGGGCTGCTCTGCCTGATCGCCGGCGCCCAGCCCTGGTGGCGGGCCCGCGGCGACGGCACCAGCGTCACCTTCAGCGGCACCGACGCCACCGCCGGCCTGACCCAGGCGCTCGGCGTGGTGGCACTGGTCGGCGGGGTCCTCGCCCTGGCCCTGCGCCGGATCGGGCGGCGCATCCTCGGCGTTCTGCTCGGCCTGGCCGGGGTGGCGATCCTGGTGATCGGGGCGTTGCGGTTACGTCCGGGCGCGGCTGCGGTCCAGGACAAGGTCCGCCAGGTCTCGCTGATGGACGACTACTCCCTCGACCCGACCTGGTGGAACCTCGGTTACGCCGCCGCGGGGGTGCTGGTCCTGGTCGGGGCGGTGGTGATGGTGGTACGGGCCGGTCGATGGCCGGTCCGTCCGGACCGGTTCGCCCGACAGGCCGAGACCGAGGCCGCGCTGGCGCGGTCGGGCGCCGCGGTCGACCAGGATCCGGGCCTCGCAGTCGGTACCGCCGGGAGTCCTGGCCCGGATCCGACGACGGATCCGGCGCTGTGGTGGAAGGCCCAGGACGCGGGCGCCGATCCGACCCTGTCACCGGCCGCGGGCCCGGCCCCGGATTCGTCAATCGCCGACAGCCGGGAGACAATGCCAACCAGGAAGCACGTCACCGAGCCGGTGACCGAGCCGGTCACCGGATCAGTCACGGGATCCGTCACCGAAGCAGTCAGCAACGCCACGCCGGAGAAATCAGAGCGCAGGGGGTCGTCGAGATGAGCCAGACCAACCAACCGGATGACCCGTACGCGAACGTGCGTGCCGGGATGAGCGTCCATCACGGCAAGACGCCCGCCGCCTGGGCCGGATCGCTGACCGCGCTGGTCGGGTTCTTCGTCGGGGGCATCGGCCTGGTGCTGGGCCCGAACTGGCTGGTCTTCTGGATCGGGGTGGCGATCACGGTCGTCGCCCTGCTGCTGACCGTGATCATGAGATCGGTCGGCATGGGGGCCCGGGGGATGGCGGCCCGCGCCTCCGACCAGTCGGCCGGGGTGGCTCACACCGGGCACTGACCGAGTCGCCGGACCGAGCCCGCCGACCGAGCACAGCCAATCGAGCACAGCCAATCGAGCACAGCCAATCGAGGAAGTCGCCATGGGAGTACTGGACGAGATCGTCGAGGGGGTCCGCAAGGACCTCGCCGAGCGTGAGGCCGTCGTCTCCCTGCGCCAACTCAAGGACCGGGTGCAGCGGGTGGATCCGGCCCTCGACCCGTTGCCGCGGTTCCGGGCCCCGGACGTCGCCGTGATCGCCGAGGTCAAGCGCGCCAGCCCCAGCCGGGGCGCCCTGGCCGACATCCCCGATCCGGCCGCGCTGGCCCGGGAGTACGAGGCCGGCGGGGCTGCGGTGATCTCCGTGCTGACCGAACAACGCCGCTTCGGCGGGTCGCTGGCCGATCTGGTCGACGTCCGGCTCGCGGTCGACATCCCGGTGCTGCGCAAGGACTTCATCGTCACCGCCTACCAGTTGTTCGAGGCCCGCGCCGCCGGTGCCGACCTGGTGCTGCTGATCGTGGCCGCCCTCGACGACAGCGAACTGGTCTGCCTGGTCGAGCGCGCCGTCTCGATCGGTCTCACCCCGCTGGTCGAGGCCCACAACCCCGACGAGGTGCGCCGGGCCGTCGAGGCGGGCGCCACGGTGATCGGGGTCAACGCCCGCAACCTGCAGACCCTCGAGGTCCATCCGGGCCTGTTCGCCGAGCTGGCGCCCAGCATCCCCGACGGGATCGTCAAGATCGCCGAGTCCGGCGTCCGGGGTCCGCACGACGTGATCGAGCTGGCCCAGGCCGGCGCCGACGTGGTGCTGGTCGGCGAGGCTCTGGTCACCGGCCGGGACCCGCGGGCCGGCGTGGCCGATCTGGTGGCCGCCGGAGCGCACCCCGCCCTCTCGCACCGATGGTGATGTCGGCGGTCCGACCTAGGGTCGACCTACGCCGACGTCCCCGCCTCTCGTTCATCTGAGTCATCACCTGAGCAACCATCGGAGTCACCACCATGTCCCTGACCATTGATCCGCCCGTGACCGACGCCGCCGCCGAGCAGGCGCCCCGGTTGCCGGACGCCGCCGGCCACTTCGACCGCTTCGGCGGCCGGTTCGTCCCCGAGGCCCTCTACGCCGCGCTGAACCAACTCGAGGCCGAGTACCGCCTCGCCACGGCCGATCCGGCTTTCGCCGCCGAACTGGCCGCCCTGCAGGCCGACTACACCGGCCGGCCGAGCCCGCTCACCGAGGTGCCCAGGTTCGCCGAACACGCCGGCGGAGCCCGGATCGTGCTCAAGCGCGAGGACCTCAACCACACCGGCAGTCACAAGATCAACAACGTCCTCGGCCAGGCCCTGCTGACCAAGCGGATGGGCAAGACCCGGGTGATCGCGGAGACGGGCGCCGGTCAACACGGGGTCGCCACCGCCACGGCCGCGGCCCTGTTCGGGTTGGAGTGCCGGGTCTACATGGGCAAGGTCGACACCGAGCGGCAGGCGCTGAACGTGGCCCGGATGCAGCTGCTCGGGGCCGAGGTGATCGCCGTCGACTCGGGCACCATGACGCTCAAGGACGCGATGAACGAGGCGATGCGCGACTGGGTCTCCAGCGTCGACAACACCCACTACCTGATCGGCACGGTCGCCGGCCCCCATCCGTTCCCCGAGCTGGTCCGGGAGTTCCAGCGGATCATCTCGACCGAAGCGCGGGCCCAGCTGCTGCAGCGTTACGACCGGCTGCCCGACGCCGTCGCGGCCTGCATCGGCGGCGGCTCCAACGCGCTCGGCATCTTCGCCGACTTCATCCCCGACAGCCAGGTCGGCCTCTACGGTTTCGAGGCCGGCGGCGACGGGATGGAGACCGGCCGGCACGCGGCCGCGATCACCGACGGCGAGGTCGGCGTGCTGCACGGCATGCGTACCTACGTCCTGCAGGACGCCGACGGCCAGACCAAGGACAGCCATTCGATCTCGGCCGGGCTGGACTACCCCGGGGTCGGCCCCGAGCACGCCTGGCTGGCCGACGCCGGCCGGGCCCACTACGAGGCGATCACCGACGCCGAGGCGATGGACGCCTTCGGTCTGCTCTGCCGGACCGAGGGCATCATCCCGGCGATCGAGTCCGCGCACGCGCTGGCCGGCGCGCTCAAACTCGGCCCCAGGCTGACCGAGGAGTTGGGCCGGGAGCCGCTGATCCTGGTCAGCCTGTCCGGTCGGGGCGACAAGGACGTGGCGACCGCGATGAGCTGGTTCGGCATCGACGGCACCGCCGACAACGAAGCCGACCGCAGAGCTGCCCGGGAGGGTGACGCGGTGAAGGCGGCCGAGGACGCAGCCGCGACCACGGTGGGCGAACAGGGCAACCTGTGAGGCGGGCCGAAGCGTGAACCTGGGCCACACCGGTCAGTTACTGGCCGACCTCAGACAGGCCGGACGTGGCGGGCTGGTCGGCTATCTGCCGGTCGGTTACCCGTCGGTCGAGCATTCCCTGGCCGCCTTCCGCGCGCTGACCGGAGACGGCGACTCGCCCGGGGTGGACCTGGTCGAGGTCGGCCTGCCCTACAGCGATCCGGTGATGGACGGCAAGACGATCCAGAAGGCCGGCACCCGGGCGCTGCAGCGCGGCGTCCGGACCGCCGACGTGTTCCGTGCGGTGGAAACGGTGACCCGGACCGGCACCGCGGCGGTGGTGATGACCTACTGGAACCTGGTCGAGCGCTACGGCGCGGACGCGTTCGCCCGCGACCTGGCCGGAGCCGGCGCGGCCGGCATGATCACCCCCGATCTCACGCCGGACGAGGCGGAGGCCTGGTTCGCGGCCTCCGAGGCACACGGGCTGGACCGGATCTTCCTGGTCTCGCCGTCCTCGACCGACGAACGACTGGCCAGCACCGTGGACGCCTGTCGCGGCTGGGTCTACGCCACCGCGGTGATGGGCGTCACCGGGGCCCGGGCCGAGGCCAGCAGCGCCGCGCCGGAACTGGTCGCCCGGATCCGGGCGCACGACCCGGCTGCGATGGCCGGGGTCGGGCTCGGGGTCTCCAACGGCGAGCAGGCGGCCGCGATCAACCGCTACGCCGACGCCGCGATCGTCGGCTCGGCGCTGGTCCAGACCCTGGTGGACGCCGACGAGGCCGGCCGGCCCGACGATCTGAGCGCACTGCGTGCGGTGGTCGCCGACCTGGCCGCCGGCGTCCGATCGGCGGGCGATTCGCCTGCCCCGCCTGCTCAGTCCGATCCGTCCGATCCGCCTGCTCCGTCCGATTCGACCGATTCGAGCGCCGCCGCCGCGGCTCCGGCAGCGGCATCATGACCGCCCTGCTGATCACCCTGCCGACCACCCTGCCGGTCGCGATGTTCATCCCCAGCCCGTCCCAGGGCACCTGGGAACTGTTCGGGCTGATCCCGATCCGGGCGTACGCGCTCTGCATCATCGCCGGGATCGTGGTGGCGATGGTGGTCTCGGTGCGGCGCTGGGAGGCGCGCGGCGGCACCCGGGACACCCTGGAGTCGGTGGTGATCGTGGCCGTGCCGTTCGGCATCGTCGGCGCCCGGCTCTACCACGTGATCACCGACTACGAGCTGTACTTCGGGCCCGGCCGGGTCTGGTATCACGCCTTCTACATCTGGCAGGGCGGCCTCGGCATCTGGGGGGCGGTGGCGCTCGGCGCGTTCGGGGCCTGGCTGGTGGCCCGCCGGCGCAAGGTGCGGTTCGCCGCCCTGCTGGACGCCTGCGCGCCGGGCATCGTCATCGCCCAGGCCCTCGGCCGGATCGGCAACTACTTCAACCAGGAGTTGTTCGGCCGGCCGACCACCCTGCCGTGGGGCCTGGAGATCGCACCGCAGTACCGCCCGTCCGGATTCACCCAGTACGCCACCTTCCACCCGACGTTCCTCTACGAACTGATCTGGGATCTCGCGGTGGCCGCCGTGCTGCTGTGGGCCGACCGGAGGTTCCGGCTCGGGCACGGCAAGGTGTTCACCCTCTACGTGGTGCTCTACACCGCTGGCCGGTTCTGGATCGAGGCGCTCCGGATCGACCACGTGAACCGGATCGGCGGTTTCCGGCTGAACGACTACACCTCGGTCATCGTCTTCGTGGCGGCACTCATCTTCTACAGCTACCTCATCCGACGCCGACCGGGCCGAGAGGAGGTCGTCGAGGGCGACGGCGCTGCCGCCGAGCAGGCTGCTGCACCCGCCGACGACCCGGACGAAGCCGGCACACCGGAGACATCCTGGCGAAACTGCAGGCCCCGACGACGCAGCAGACGTGAGCGAGCCGGCCGCACCGGCCGAAGCCGAGGGTCCGGTCGTCGGTTCGGCCACCGCAGCCGGCTCCCGTTCACGCTCCGGTTCACGCCCTGGTTCACGCCCTGGTTCACGCCCTGAAACTGACGACGCAGACTGAGGTCGGTCTGGGTTAGGCTCTCGGCACTGGGGCCAACGTCGTCCTCGGTGCGTCCGTGACCGGGCCCGGCGGGGAACATCTCCCGCAAGCACGGAAACCGATCACCGCGCACCGGTTCAGCGGCATCGACGCCGCGCAGCCGCTCGAGCTTCGACGACGGACCCGGCCCTGCCGGATCACCTCCGCACCACCAGATCACGATCCGCGCCAGAGGCCATCTGCTGGCACCGACCCCACGGGAGGACGTCATGTTCCCGCGCTCTGCCTCGCACCCCGCAGCTGTCCCGGCACCTGCTCCGGTGACCGTCCCGGCACGTGTCCCGGGTTCGGCCCGGCCGGCCGCCCAGGGTCTCTACGACCCGGCCTACGAGCACGACGCCTGCGGGGTCGCCTTCGTCGCGACCCTGACCGGCGTCCCCAGCCACGACATCGTGGTCAAGGGCCTGACCGCGTTGCGCAACCTGGACCACCGGGGCGCCACCGGCAAGGACGCCCAGGCCGGCGACGGCGCGGGCATCCTGATCCAGGTCCCGGACGCCTTCCTGCGCCAGGCCTGCGACTTCGAGCTGCCCGCCGCCGGCACCTACGCGGTCGGCAACGCCTTCCTGCCCACCGACGCCGACGAGATCGCCGCGGTCAAGCGGCGGATCGACGAGCTGGCCGCCGACGAGGGTCTCCAGGTGCTCGGCTGGCGTGAGGTCCCGGTCCGGCCGGAGTCGCTGAGCGAGGTCTCCAAGGCGGTGATGCCGCACTTCGAGCAGCTGCTCGTCGCGGGGGCGCACACCCCCGTCCAGGGTCTGGCGCTGGAGCGGATGGCGTTCTGTCTGCGCCGCCGGATCGAGCACGAGACCGACACCTACTTCCCCTCGCTGAGCTCGCGGACACTGGTCTACAAGGGGATGCTGACCACCGAGCAGCTGGAACTGCTGTTCCCCGAGCTGGGCGAGGAGAGCGTCCAGAGCGCGCTGGCCGTCGTCCACTCCCGCTTCTCCACCAACACGTTCCCGGCCTGGGAGCTGGCCCACCCCTACCGGATGATCGCCCACAACGGCGAGATCAACACCGTCAAGGGCAACCGGAACTGGATGCGGGCCCGGGAGAACCTGCTGGCCAGCGACCTGATCCCCGGCGACCTGGAGCGGCTGTTCCCGATCTGCACCCCCGGGGCCAGTGACTCCGCCTCCTTCGACGAGGTGGTCGAACTGCTGCACCTGGGCGGCCGCTCGCTGCCGCACGCGGTGCTGATGATGATCCCGGAGGCGTGGGAGAACAACGCCGAGATGGATCAGGCCCGGCGCGACTTCTACGCCTTCCACTCCTGCCTGATGGAGCCCTGGGACGGGCCGGCCGGGGTCGTGTTCACCGACGGCTCGGTGGTCGGGGCGACCCTGGACCGCAACGGGCTGCGTCCCGGCCGGTACTGGGTCACCGACGACGGCCTGGTGGTCCTGGCCTCCGAGGCCGGCGTGCTGGAGATCGACCAGTCCACGGTGGTCAGCAAGGGCCGGCTGCAGCCGGGCAAGATGTTCCTGGCCGACCTGAACGAGCACCGGATCGTCTCCGACGAGGAGATCAAGTCCTCCCTGGCCGCGGCCGAGCCCTACGGCGAATGGCTGCTGGGCGGCCGGCTCGGGCTGTCCGACCTGCCCGAGCGCGAGCACGTCGTCCACTCCCACGCCTCGGTCACCCGCCGTCAGCAGGTGTTCGGCTACACCGAGGAGGATCTGCGGATCATCCTCGCGCCGATGGCGGCCAAGGGCGCCGAGCCGATCGGCTCGATGGGCACCGACTCACCGGTGGCCGCGATCAGCGCCAAGCCGCGGATGCTCTTCGACTACTTCTCCCAGTTGTTCGCCCAGGTGACCAACCCGCCGCTGGACGCGATCCGCGAGGAGCTCGTCACCAGCCTCTACAACACCATCGGGCCGGAGCAGAACCTGCTCGAACCCGGCCCCGCGTCCTGCCGGCGGCTGGTGCTGCCGTTCCCGGTGCTGGACAACGACGACCTGGCCCGGATCCGGCTGATGAACCGGGACGGGGACCTGCCGGGCTATGCCGCCTACGTGGCCCGCGGGCTCTACGACGTCACCGGCGGTCCCGAGGCACTGGAGGCCAAGCTGGCCGAGATCTGCACCGAGGTCTCCGAGGCGATCGCCGACGGCGCCCGGACGATCATCCTGTCCGACCGGCACTCCAACGCCGAGCAGGCGCCGATCCCGTCGCTGCTGCTGACCGGCGCCGTCCACCACCACCTGGTGCGGGAGAAGACCCGGACCAAGGTCGGCCTGATCGTGGAGTGTGCCGACGTCCGCGAGGTGCACCACGTCGCCCTGCTGATCGGTTACGGCGCGGCCGGGGTGAACCCGTACCTGGCGATCGAGACCGCCGAGGATCTGGCCCGGCGCGGGGTCTACCTCGACACCGAGCCCGAGATCGCGGTGAAGAACGTGGTCAAGGCGCTCGGCAAGGGCGTGCTGAAGGTGATGAGCAAGATGGGTGTCTCCACCGTCGCGTCCTACACCGGCGCGCAGATCTTCGAGGCGCTCGGCCTGTCCGGGCCGGTGGTCGAGCGTTACTTCACCGGCACCACCAGCAAGCTCGGCGGCATCGGCCTGGCCGAGATCCACCGCGAGATCGAGGCCCGGCACCTGCAGGCCTACCCGGGCGACGGCATCCCGCTGGCCCACCGCCGGCTCGAGGTCGGCGGGGAGTACCAGTGGCGCCGCGAGGGCGAGCCGCACCTGTTCGACCCCGAGACCGTCTTCCGGCTGCAGCACTCCACCCGGGCCGGCCGTTACGACATCTTCAAGGCCTACACCTCCCACATCGACTCCCAGGCGACCCGGCTGATGACGCTGCGCGGGCTGCTCAAGTTCAAGGACGTCGAGTCCGGTGGCCGGTCGCCGATCGACATCGACGAGGTCGAGCCGGTCAGCGAGATCGTCAAGCGGTTCTCCACCGGGGCGATGAGCTACGGCTCGATCTCCAAGGAGGCGCACGAGACGCTCGCGATCGCGATGAACCGGCTCGGGGCGCGGTCCAACACCGGCGAGGGCGGCGAGGACACCGACCGGCTGCACGACCCGGAGCGGCGCAGCGCGATCAAGCAGGTCGCCTCCGGCCGGTTCGGGGTGACCAGTGAGTACCTGACCTACGCCAGCGACATCCAGATCAAGATGGCCCAGGGCGCCAAGCCCGGCGAGGGCGGTCAGCTGCCCGGGCCGAAGGTCTACCCGTGGATCGCCGGCACCCGGCATTCCACCCCGGGCGTCGGCCTGATCTCGCCGCCGCCGCACCACGACATCTACTCGATCGAGGATCTCAAGCAGCTGATCCACGACCTCAAGTGCGCCAACCCGGTCTCCCGGGTGCACGTGAAGCTGGTGGCCGAGGTCGGCGTCGGCACCGTCGCCGCCGGGGTCAGCAAGGCCAAGGCCGACGTGGTGTTGATCTCCGGTCACGACGGTGGCACCGGTGCGGCACCGCTGACCTCGCTCAAGCACGCCGGCGGACCCTGGGAGCTCGGCCTGGCCGAGACCCAGCAGACGCTGCTGCTGAACGGGCTGCGGGACCGGATCGTGGTCCAGGTCGACGGTCAGCTGAAGACCGGCCGGGACGTGATCATCGGGGCGCTGCTCGGGGCCGAGGAGTTCGGCTTCGCGACCGCCCCGCTGGTGGTCAGCGGCTGCGTGATGATGCGGGTCTGCCATCTGGACACCTGCCCGGTCGGGGTCGCCACCCAGAACCCGGAGCTGCGCTCGAAGTTCAGCGGCAAGCCCGAGTTCGTGGTCAACTTCTTCGAGTTCATCGCCCAGGAGGTCCGCGAGTACCTGGCCGAGCTGGGCTTCCGCTCCATCGAGGAGGCGGTCGGCCGGGTCGAGGCGCTCGACGTCGCGCCGGCGGTGGAGCACTGGAAGGCCCACGACCTCGACCTGGCCCCGGTGCTGCACCTGCCGGAACTGGCGCAGGACGCGCCCCGGCACAACATCATCGGCCAGGACCACGGGCTGGAGGACAAGCTCGACCAGAAGCTGATCGAGCTCTGCCGGCCGGCGCTGGAGAGCGGCGAGTTGGTCCGGGCCGCGCTGGAGATCCGTAACGTCGACCGGACCGCCGGGACGATCCTGGGCCACGAGGTGACCAAGGCCACCGACGGTGAAGGTCTGCCCGAGAACACCATCGACCTGACCTTCACCGGGTCGGCCGGGCAGAGCTTCGGGGCGTTCCTGCCGAGCGGGATCACCCTGCGGTTGGAGGGCGACACCAACGACTACCTCGGCAAGGGCCTCTCCGGCGGACGACTGATCATCCGGCCGAACCGCTCGGCCGGGTTCGTCGCCGAGGACCACATCATCGCCGGCAACGTGATCGGCTACGGCGCGACCTCGGGTGAGATCTTCATCCGCGGCCAGGTCGGCGAACGGTTCTGCGTCCGCAACTCCGGCGCCACCGCGGTGGTCGAGGGTCTGGGTGACCACGGTTGTGAGTACATGACCGGTGGCATCGTCGTCGTCCTCGGGGCGACCGGACGCAACGTCGCCGCGGGGATGTCGGGCGGGACGGCGTTCGTGCTCGACCTGGACGAGAGCCGGCTGAACCGCGAACTGGTCGATCTGGTGGACCTGGACGAGGACGACGAGGCCAGGCTGGAGGCCCTGGTGCGCAAGCACCTGGAGGAGACCGAGTCCGCGGTCGCCGAGCGGCTGCTCTCGGACTGGTCGGCCTCGGTCTCCCGGTTCTCCAAGATCCTGCCGCGGGACTACGCCAAGGTGCTCAAGGCCAAGGACGAGGCGGAGCAAGAGGGTCTGGACGAGAACGCGACCACGCTCAAGATGATGCAGGCGGCCGCGGGATGAGCGAGGACGACGCTTCCACCGTGACGGTGTGCGCCCCGAGCCCGGCCCCGGGCTGTTCTGAGTTCGTTGTTTCTTCTGGAGGTTTTCATGGCTGATCCGCGTGGGTTCATCACGACGCCGCGACAGGTCGCCGACCGGCGACCGGTGACCGAACGCGTCCACGACTGGAAAGAGGTCTACCCGGGGACGCCGGGCCGGGCGGTGCTGCCGATCATCTCCGAGCAGGCCGGCCGCTGCATGGACTGCGGCATCCCGTTCTGCCACACCGGCTGCCCGCTGGGGAACCTGATCCCGGAGTGGAACGACCTGGTCTGGCGCGACGACTGGGAGGTGGCCCTGGAGCGGTTGCACGCCACCAACAACTTCCCCGAGTTCACCGGCCGGCTGTGCCCGGCACCGTGTGAGACGGCCTGCGTGGTCGGCATCAACCGGGATCCGGTGACGATCAAGAACGTCGAGGTCGCCATCATCGACAAGGGCTGGGACGACCGCCGGGTCACCCCGCAGCCGCCGGAATGGCACACCGGCCGGACCATCGCCGTGGTCGGTTCCGGACCGGCCGGGCTGGCCTGCGCCCAGCAGCTGACCCGGACCGGGCACACCGTGGCCGTGTTCGAGCGGGCCGACGCGCCCGGCGGGCTGCTGCGCTACGGCATCCCCGAGTTCAAGATGGAGAAGAAGGTCCTGGACCGCCGGATCCGGCAGATGAAGGACGAGGGCACCAACTTCCGCTGTGGCGTCGAGGTCGGTCGCGACGTCAGCTGGGCCGAGCTGCAGAAGCGCTACGACGTGGTCGTGCTGGCCATCGGCTCGACGGTCGGCCGGGATCTGCCGGCGCCGGGCCGCGACCTGAACGGCATCTACCAGGCGATGGAGTTCCTGCCGCAGGCCAACCGGGCCGTCAAGGGCAACGCGCCGGCCGACCAGGTCACCGCCGAGGGCAAGAACGTGATCATCATCGGCGGCGGCGACACCGGCGCGGACTGCCTGGGTACCTCGATCCGGCAGCAGGCCAAGTCGATCACCCAGCTGGAGATCATGCCGACCCCGCCGGAGGGCCGGCCGGAGGCCCAACCGTGGCCGACCTACCCGATGATCTACCGGGTCTCCTCGGCCCACGAGGAGGGCGGCGAGCGGGTCTACGCCTCCTCCACCACCGAGTTCGTCGGCGACGACCAGGGCAACGTGGCCTCGTTGAGGATCAGCGAGGTGAAGTTCGGCGAGGGCAAGTTCAACTCGGTCGAGGGGACCGAGCGGGAGATCCCGGCCGAGCTGGTGCTGCTGGCGATGGGCTTCGTCAGCCCGGACACCACCACTTTGACCGAGGGTCTCGGGGTCGAGTTGGACAACCGCGGCAACCTCGCCCGGGACGACGACTACGCCACCAACGTCGACGGGATCTTCGCCTGCGGTGACGCCGGACGCGGTCAGTCGCTGATCGTCTGGGCCATCGCCGAGGGCCGCGCCTGCGCGGCCGGGGTGGACGCCTACCTCTCCGGCACCACCAAGCTGCCGAAGCCGATCCCGCCGACCGCTCGTCAGATGATGGTCTGATCCGACACAGTCCCTGATCAGGTGGGACCGAACCGGTCAACCGAGGCGTAGGGCGGCATGATGACCGAACTCGTGGCCCTGCTCCGCGGTGTCAACGTCGGCGGCAGGCATCTGGTGCGGATGGCCGACCTACGCGAGTTGGTCGACGAGCTGGGCGGCGCCGACGTCCGGACCTTTCTGAACAGTGGCAACGTCCGGTTCTCGACCCGGGAGGCGGCCGGTGCCTTCGCCGACCGGCTCGAGCAGGCGCTGGGGGAGCGGTACGGGTTCGAGGTGCCGGTGATGATCCGGACGACGATGCAGCTCCGTTCGTTGCTGGCGGAGAACCCGTATCCCGGCGGCGACCCGAAGCAGGTGACGCTCGCCCTGACCAGCGCTCGAGTTCCGGCCGGGGCGAGCGAGCGGCTGGCCGCATTGGCCACGGCGGCCGAGCGCTTCGAGCTGCGCAGCCGCGAGGTGTTCATCGAGTTCGGCGCCGGCATCGGCCGCAGTAAGCTCGCCGCCGGGCTGGGCCGGGCTCTGGGTGTCCCGGTCACCGTCCGCAACCTCGTCACTCTCGAGAAGATCCTGGAGCCCGTTGACGTCGTGACCCTCTCCACCTCAGCTCCGGTACCCGGGGCAATCCCATCCCCACGATCCGTCGACCCCGACCTGCCGGCGCACCTGGACCAGTTGGCCACCCCTGCGCTGCTGGTCGACCGGACCAGGCTGGAGACCAACATCGCGGCGATGGCGCAGACGCTGGCCCGCGCCGGGGTGGCGTTGCGTCCACACGTCAAGACCTCCAAGTGCTGGGAGGTCGCCCGCCGGCAGCTCGAGGCGGGCGCGATCGGGTTCACCTGCTCGACCCCGGCCGAGGTGTGCTGGCTGCTCGAGCACGAGGTGGCCGACCTGTTCTGGGCGCACCTGCCGGTCGGCCCGGTGAAGGTCGCTTTCGCCCTCGACGCCGCCGCGACCGGGCGGGTCACCATCGAGTTGGACTCGTTCGAGGCCGCCCTGCCGGTCTCGACGGCGGCCGAGGAACGCGGCGTCAGCGTCCCCTATCTGTTGGAGGTGAACACCGGCCAGGGCCGGACCGGGGTGGACGCCGACGAGGCGCTGGCTCTGCTGGACCGGCTGGTCGAGCTGCCCGGGTTGCGCTGCCGCGGCATCACCACCCACGAAGGGCAGCTGACCGGCGTGGCCGCGGTCGAGGAACGCGGCCGGGTCGGGGCGGACGTCGGCTCGGCGATGGTCCGGTTGGCCGAGCAGTTGCGCACCGCCGGACACGAGCTGGAGATCGTCTCGGTCGGCTCCACCCCCGGGGTCGCGTCGGTGCCGCTGACCTCCGGGGTGAGCGAAGCCCGTCCCGGCACCTACGTCTTCTACGACGGCACCCAGCTGAGATTGGGCAGCGCGACGCTGGAGCAGTGCGCGTTGAGTGTGTTGGCCCGGGTGGTCAACGCCGCCCGCGACGGCCGGGCCATCGTCGACGCCGGTAGCAAGGCGATGAGCTCGGACGCGATCGGGGCGATGGGCGGGCTCGGGCTGGTCTGCGATCTGCAGCTGAACCCGCTGGCCGGCATCACCTTCGCCGAGGGCAACGAGGAGCACGGCTACCTGACCGGGCCCGGCACCGCCGCCCTGAGCGTCGGCGATCTGGTCCGGATCGTCCCCAACCACGCCTGCGGGACGGTCAACATGTGGAGCCGGCTGCACGTCCTGGACGAGGGCGGCGACCACCCGGGGGTGGTCGAGGTCTGGCCGATCGAGGCCAGGCACTGACCGATCCCGGCCGGGCTCAGCCGAGCAACCGGCGGACCGCGTCCCGGCAGCGGGCCCAGGCGCTGCTGCTGGTGGTGATCATCGCGAAGTGGTCGCCGTCGACGAGCTGCAGGCTCGCCCGGCCGCCGGCCGCCTGGTCGGCGGCGACGAAGGTGGCCGACTGGCTGGCCGGCACCGTGGTGTCGGAGCGGCCGTGGACGCAGACCACCGGGGTCTCGATCGGCGCCCGGGCGGCCGGCGAGGCCACCGCGTAGACCTCCGGCCGGTCCGCGGCCGAACCGCCCAGGAAGTCCGCGACCGCGGCGCCGCCCACGTGCTCGTCGTCGGCGCTGATCAGATCCATCACCCCGGCCTGGGCCACCGCACCCCGGAGCCGGACCGTCGGCGCACTGCCTGCCGCCCCGGCCGGCAGCCCGGGGCGGGCGGCCAGCCAACCGACCAGCTGGCCGCCGGCGGAGTGCCCGAGGCCGACCACCCGGTCCAGATCCAGCCGGCCACCGGCCGCCTGCTGGACCGGGCCGGCCAACGCGTCGACCGCCGCGGCGACGTCCAGTCCGGTGGCCGGCCAGCCGCCGCCACCGCCCGTCCCGGCACCGACCCGGCGGTACTCGATGTTCCAGGTGGCGAACCCGGCCGCGACCAGGTCCTCGGCCAGCGGCCGGCCGAGATCGAGGTCGTAGGCCGTCCGCCAGAAGCCGCCGTGCACGATCACCACCACCGGCAACGCCGCCCCCGGCGTCCCGGATCCGGACGGCGGCAGGGTGAGTTCGCCGAACTGGCTGGGATCTGGGCCGTAGCTGATCGTCATCACCGGATTCTCCCCCTCGCCTGCGGCCGGGCCCGTGCCGGCGCCCGCCGGCGCGCCGCAGCCGGCCAGCAAGGTGCCGCCCAGACCGGTCAGGCCGGCCAGCCCGGTCCAGCCGGCGGCCTGCAGCAGCCGCCGCCGCGGGGTCGGTGCGGGAGCGGGGTGCGGGTCGGTGGCAGCACCCGGACGTGTGGACATCACACCCCTGGTTCGGAGCCGAGACCTCCCCGGCTCAGATCCCGCCCAGAGCCCCACCCAAGACCCCGCCCAGAGCCCCGGCCGAGCCGGCTCAGAGCCGGCGCAGAGCCGGCCAGAGCCGGCCGCAGAGCTTTTGTCAGAGGCGAGTCGGATCATGGATCCGGCGCCGGGGGCGACTAACCTGGCACCTCTCGCTGACTTCCCCCAGCGCCAACTGAACGCGAACAGCCACCCCGGCGGGTCCTTTCCGGATCGCCGGTACAGTGACCGCTCGCGTCCGCATCGGTGACTCATCCGGAGGTCAGAAACACACATGGCAGGTTCGGGTTCAGCGGGTCCGTCCGGTTCGTCGGACTCGTTCGTCCATCTGCACGTCCATTCCGAGTACTCGATGCTGGACGGGGCCGCCCGGGTCAGCGACCTGTTCGCCGGCAGTGAGCGGATGGGGATGCCGGCCCTGGCCGTCACCGACCACGGCAACCTGTTCGGTGCCTACGAGTTCTACAAGGCCTCCAAGCAGACCGGCGTCAAGCCGATCATCGGCCTGGAGGCCTACGTCACCCCCAAAACCCACCGCAGCGAGCGCAAGCGGGTCCGCTGGGGCGACGCCAAGGCCGCCGCGAACGGCGACGACATCTCCGGCGGCGGCGCGTACACCCACATGACGCTGCTGAGCGAGACCACCGAGGGCATGCACAACCTGTTCCGGATGGGCTCCCGGGCCTCGCTGGAGGGCTTCTTCTACAAGCCCCGGGTCGACCGGGAACTGCTGAACACCTACGCCAAGGGCCTGATCGCCACCACCGGCTGCCCGTCGGGTGAGGTCCAGACCTACCTCCGGCTCGGCCAGTACGACCAGGCCGTGGCCACCGCGGCCGAGTTCCGCGACATCTTCGGGCCCGAGAACTACTACGTCGAGCTGATGGAGCACGGGCTCAGCATCGAGTCCCGGGTCCGGGCCGATCTGCTCCGGCTGGCCAAGGACCTGTCGCTGCCGCTGGTCGCCACCAACGACCTGCACTACGCCCACCGCGAGGACGCCGGCAGCCACGAGGTGCTGCTCTGCGTCCAGTCCGGCTCGACCATGGCCGACGCGAACCGGTTCAAGCTGGAGGGCGACGGCTACTACCTGAAGAGCCCGGCCGAGATGCGGGCCCTGTTCGCCGAGCTGCCGGAGGCCTGCGACAACACCCTGGCCATCGCCGAGCGCTGCAACATCTCCTTCACCGAGGGCGAGGGGCGGTTCATGCCCCGCTTCGGCTGCCCGCCCGGGGAGGACGAGACGTCGTGGTTCATCAAGGAGGTCGAGGTCGGCCTGCAGGCCCGGTTCCCCGCCGGCGTTCCGGACGCCGCCCGGCGGCAGGCGGACTACGAGATCGAGGTGATCGTCGGCAAGGGCTACCCGGGCTACTTCCTGGTGGTCGCCGACTTCATCAACTGGGCCAAGGACCACGGCATCCGGGTCGGGCCGGGCCGTGGTTCGGGCGCCGGCTCGATCTGCGCCTACGCGATGCGGATCACCGATCTGGACCCGCTGCAGCACGGGCTGATCTTCGAGCGCTTCCTCAACCCCGAGCGGGTCTCGATGCCCGACTTCGACGTCGACTTCGACGACCGCCGCCGGGGTGAGGTGATCCGCTACGTCAGCGACAAGTACGGCGACGACCGGGTGGCCCAGATCGTCACCTACGGCACCATCAAGGCCAAGCAGGCGGTCAAGGACGCCGGTCGGGTGCTCGGCTATCCCTACGCGGTCGGTGAGCGGCTGACCAAGGCGATGCCGCCGGCGGTGATGGGCAAGGACGTGCCGCTGACCGGCCTGTTCGACAGCGCACACAGCCGCTACAACGAGGGCGGTGAGTTCCGGCAGCTCTACGACGCCGACGCCGATGCGCACCGGGTGGTCGACACCGCGATGGGCCTGGAGGGGCTGAAGCGCCAGTGGGGTGTGCACGCGGCCGGGGTGATCATGTCCTCGGACCCGTTGATCGACATCATCCCGATCATGAAGCGGGAGGCCGACGGTGCGGTCATCACCCAGCTGGACTACCCGAGTTGTGAGTCGCTCGGCCTGGTCAAGATGGACTTCCTGGGCCTGCGCAACCTGACCATCCTCAGCGACGCCCTCGACAACGTGAAGCTCAACCGGGCCGTCGACGTCGACCTGGACGAGCTGAGCAAGTCCCTGGACGACCAGCAGACCTACGACCTGCTCAGCCGCGGCGACACCCTCGGGGTGTTCCAGTTCGATTCCTCGGGGTACCGCCAGCTGTGCCGGCTGATGCGGCCGGACCGGTTCGAGGACATCTCGGCCCTCGGCGCGCTGTACCGGCCGGGGCCGATGGGGGCGAACTCCCACACCAACTACGCGCTGCGCAAGAACGGCCAGCAGGAGATCAGCTATCTGCACCCCGAGCTGGCCGAGGCGCTGGCACCGATCCTCGGCGAGAGCTGGGGCCTGATCATCTACCAGGAGCAGGTGCTGAAGATCGCCCAGCAGCTGGCCGGCTACAGCCTGGGCTCGGCCGACCTGCTGCGCAAGGCGATGGGCAAGAAGAAGAAGGAGGTGCTGGACGCCGAGTACGTCACCTTCGAGGCCGGAATGATCTCCAACGGCTTCTCCGCCTCCTCGATCAAGGCGCTCTGGGACGTCCTGGTCCCGTTCTCCAACTACGCCTTCAACAAGGCCCACAGTGCGGCCTACGGGTTGGTCTCCTACTGGACGGCCTACCTCAAGGCGCACTACCCGGCCGAGTACATGGCCGCCGTCCTGACCTCGATCAAGGACGACAAGGACAAGATGGCGATCTACCTGGCCGAGTGCCGCCGGATGGGGATCCGGGTCCTGCCGCCGGACGTGAACGAGTCCGAGGCCAACTTCACCCCGGTCGGGCCGGACATCCGGTTCGGGCTGACCGCCGTCCGTAACGTCGGGGCCAACGTGGTCGACGGGATCGTCACCGCCCGGGACGAGCAGGGCAAGGCCGCCGACTTCCACGGCTTCCTCAGCCAGGCGCCGCTGGCGGCCTGCAACAAGCGGGTGGTGGAGTCGCTGATCAAGGCCGGCGCGTTCGAGTCGATGGGCCACACCCGCCGGGCCCTGATGACGGTCTACGAGGGCGCGGTCGACGCCGTGCTGGATCTGAAACGCAACGAGTCCATCGGCCAGGACGGCTTCGACTTCGGCTTCGGCGGGGCCGAGGACTCGGTCGCCTCGCTGAGTGGCCAGGTGCCCGATCTGGAGGACTGGGACAAGCGGACCAAGCTCGCCTTCGAACGCGAGATGCTCGGCCTCTACGTCAGCGACCACCCGCTGCAGGGTCTGGAGCACGTGCTGGCCCGCGAACGCGATCTCAGCATCGGTTCGCTGATCGCCGACGACGGCCCCAAGGACGGGATGATCACGATCGCCGGGATGATCACCACGGTCACCCGCAAGACGACCAAGCGGGGCGACGTCTGGGCGGTGATCAGTGTGGAGGATCTCGAGGCCTCGGTGGAGGTGCTGCTGTTCCCGAAGGCCTACGACCTGGTCTCCACCGTGCTGGCCACCGACGTGGTGGTCCGGGTGAAGGGCAAGGTCCGGGTCGACGACGACGGCACCGCCCTGATCGGTTCGGAGCTGACCCTGCCGGAGGTGACCGACGGGCCGAGCGGACCGGTGGTGATCTCGTTGCCCGCCGTCCGCTGCACCCCGCCGGTGGTGGAGCAGTTGCGCTCGGTGCTGCAGGCCCATCCCGGGATGACCGAGGTGCGGCTGCGGCTGCTGGCCAGTGAGAAGACCACCCTGATGCGGTTGGACCAGCAGTTGAGCGTCACCCCGTCACAGCCGTTGATGGCCGATCTGAAGGCGCTGCTCGGGCCGTCGTGTCTGGCCTCGTGAGTCCGGAGCCGGGCTCACCGGTCGACCGGACGTCGGAGTCGCCCGGGTCACGCGGCCCGTCCGACCCAAGGGCGCCGTCCGATTCGAGCGTGTCGGCTGACCCGACTGCGCCGGCCGAACCGATTGCGCCGGCCGAACCGACTGCGCCGGCCGAACCGACTGCGCCGAGCCGAGCCGGCCGCGTCGACCGAACCGACGCCGAGCCGGGCCCGGGCTCGGGTCACCGGCTGGCTGATCGGGTTCTGGGTGTTGTCGATCGCCGTCGGAGCGGCGATCGGCGTGGTCTGGGAGGGGGTCGCCCCGCTGCCCGCCTACACGGTCGGCACGAACGGGGTGGCCAGCACCAACGAACGCGGGCTGGCCGACATGTTCGGCAGCGACGCCTGGTTCTGCCTGTTGGGCTTCCTGGCCTGCGTCGGGCTCGGGCTGGTCGCCTGGCGCTGGTTCCATCCGCTCGGCTGGCCGACCGTGCCGGTCGCGATCACCGGCGCCCTGGCCGCCGCGCTGGTCTGCTGGTGGGTCGGGTACCACCTCGGACCGTCCTCGTTCGTGGAGCGGTTGTCCTCGGCGAAGGCCGGTGCGACGGTGCCGGTGCAGCTCACCTTGAAGACGAAGGCCTCACTGGTGATCTGGGCGTTCGGCGTGGTGATCCCGATCCTGCTGCGATCCTCCCTCGGCCGGGACGAGGAGGAGACCGCCGCCCAGGAGACGTCGGCCCGGTGACCGGCCGATACGGTGGTGGTCTATTCCACGCATCGCGGTTCACCGCATCTCGAGAGGGTTGTTCCTGACATGAAGATCGGCGTCATCGGCACCGGGCAGTTCGCCGGCAGCTTCATCAGCCTCTGGCAACTCCATCCTGACGTCGAGGCGGTCTACGTCACCGATGTGGTGGCCGAGCGGGCCGCCGAGCACGTCCAGCAGCTACGGCCTGGCCGGCAGTTTCCCGGGGATCGAGGAGATGCTCGCCTCCGACGTCGACGCGGTCGCGGTGATGACGCAGCGCTGGAGCCACGGCCCGATCGTGCTGCAGGCCCTGGACGCCGGCAAATGTGTCTACTCCGCGGTGCCGATGGCCATCAGTGCCGACGAGATCTCCCAGATCGTGGCCAAGGTGGACCAGACCGGCCTGATCTACATGATGGGGGAGACGAGCTACTACAACCCGGCGGTCATCTGGGCCCGGCAGCAGATCGCGGCCGGCGCCTTCGGCCGGGTGTTCTACGCCGAGGGCGACTACGTCCACGACATGGACAACGGGTTCTACTCCGCCTACCAGTTCAGCGGCGGCGAGGACTGGAAGGCGACCGCCTCCTACCCGCCGATGCTCTACCCGACGCACGCGATCGGCGGCGTGCTCGGTGCGCTGCCGACCCACGCCACCTCCGTGTCCTGCATCGGGATCCCCGACGACCGCGGCGACGGCGTGTTCGATCGCGAGGTCTCGCAGTGGAACAACGACTTCTCCAACATGACCGCCCTGTTCGAGCTGGCCGACGGCGGCACGATGCGGACGAACGAGTTCCGCCGGGTCGGCTACTGGAAGGGCCACGAGTCGCGGTTCCGCTTCTACGGCACCGAGCAGGTCTTCGAGCAGTCCGGCTTCGGGGCCACGCTGAGCGTCAAGACCGCGGGCGAGGACTACGCCAAGGGCGAGACCCGCGACATCAGCGATCTGTTCTACACCGGCGACGGCCAGCTGCCCGAGCAGGCCGGCAACATCGACCCGGCATTGCTGCAGAGCTTCAGCTCCGGCAACGCCAAGGTCCAGGACCGCTCCCGGCTGCCCCGTGAGTTCGAGGGCGCCCACAACGGGCACGAGGGCAGTCACCACTTCCTGGCCGACGACTTCGTCCGCGCGGTGACCACGACGACCCAGCCGCCGGTGAACGCCTGGCGGGCTGCCCGGTTCACCCTGCCCGGCGTGATCGCCTTCGACTCGGCCCGCCAGAACGCAGCCCGGCTGGAGATCCCCGATTTCGGCGACGGGCCGGCCGATCCCGGTTGGGATCAGGCCCAGGTCGGCTGAGGTCGAGGTCGACTCAGGCACCGGTCGACTCAGGCGCCGGTCGGATCAGCGTCGGTCAGCCGCGGTCGGGTCAGCCGCGGTCGGGTCAGCCGCGGTCGGTCTCCTCGGGGTGTCCGGGCCGACGGTCGCTCTGGCTTGCGGTGACCCGGGCGGGGCCTGGTCGGCGTCCGCGACCTGACGTCGGGTCAGGGCGAGCGCGACCACCGTCAGGGTGAAGTAGTACGCAGCAGAACTGCCGTCGCCGCCGAGCAGCGGAGGGTCGAACCCGATCTGGACGCGCAGCAGGACCGCGGCGACGGCGGCCACCAGGGCGCCGGCTGCGGCGAGCCAGCGGAGTCGGCTGAGGGACCACAGCAGCAGGATCACGGCGACGACCAGCAGGAACAGGCCGCCGAGCAGGTTGTAGACGCCGAGCCCGAACTCCAGCCCGCGCAGCTGCAGATTGGTCCCGGGGGCCGCGGTCACCGACCGGCCGAGCCCGGCGACGACCGCCCGGGATGCCGAGCAGCCCGGTCAGCACACCCCAGAACAGGGCCAGAGGCCGCCCGGTGGCGCGGCCGGCCCGGACGGCGTCGACCGCCAGGTAGCGGCCGGCGTTCCCGACCAGCAGCGCCAGCTGCACCAACACCATCAAGAGGTAGGACCAGGGCCACTCACCCGGCGCCTCGGCCGCCGAGAGCCCGATGGCCAGGGCCTGCAGGGCGCCGACCAGCGCGGCCAACCGCACGAACGATCCGCTCAACAGGGTCACCGCGAGCAGGGTCTCGACCACCAGCACGCCGTAGCCGAAGGCGGTGAAGTGGGGCAACACGACGTGTCGGACCAGCCACGCGTACGGGGCGAACACCGGATGGGTGACCGCGTCGGTGGTGTAGCCGCGCAGTCCGCCGAACGTCGGCGGCACCTTCCAGGCGACGTTGTAGAGCCACATCACCCCGACCAGCAGCCGGATCACCGTCCAGACGACGGCGTTGCCGCGCGAGCCCTCACCGATCGCGGGGGCGAACAGGCCACGTCGCGGAGCCGCCACCATCGACATCTGCCTCACCTGCATCCGGTCGGATCGGGGGCCACGCTGTGACCCTCTGCTGAGACCATAAGCCCGGGTGGGCACCGCATTCCTCAACCGCCGCTCACGATCCGCGCACCAGGGACGGCGTCCCTCGGGTGAGGTGGTCAGGGTTCAGGTCTCGAGGCGGACGTCGGCGGCGGACTTGTCCTCGCGCCAGCCCCGCCAGGACGGGTGCCGCAGCCGGTGGTCGGTGGTGAACTCGCCGTAGCGGACCTCGGCCACCAGCGAGGGCGTCACCCAGTGGGCGTCCTTGGCGTCGATCCTCGGCACGTCGAGTGAACGGGCTGGTCTTGCGGGCCAGCCGGTCCAGCCGGGACTGGATCTCGGTCAGCATCGCGTCCGTCCAGCCGGTGCCGACCTTGCCGACGTAGGCCAGCCCGTCCGAATTCGGGATGCCGAGCAGCAGGGATCCGACCCCGCCGTCGCGGCGGCCCTGGCCCGGCTTCCAGCCGCCGACCACGACCTCCTGGGTGCGGAAGTTCTTGATCTTGAGCCAGGTCCGACCGCGGCCACCGGCCTGGTAGACCGAGGTGTGACGTTTGGCCACGATCCCTTCCAGGCCGAGGGACTTGCTGATCTCCAGCACCTCCTCGGGCGGGCCGTCGAAACTGGGCGGCACCTGGATCAGACCGCGCCGGTCACCGATCAGCTCGAGCAGCATCGAGCGGCGGGTGTCGTAGGGCTGACGTAGCAACGAGTGCCCGTCCAGGGCCAGCAGATCGAACAGCACCAGCTGGACCGGGGTGGCGCGCCGGGCCGCGGTCACCTCCGCGGCGCGGGTCAACCCGATCCGCTGCTGCAGCCGGGAGAAGCTCGGCCGACCGTGCTCGTCCATCGCCACCACCTCGCCGTCGAGCACGGCGGAGGTGACCCCGAGCCCGGTCAAGGCCTCGGCGATCTCGGGGTAGGTCCTCGCCGCATCCAGACCGCGTCGGCTCAGCAACTCGACCCGGTCACCGGCGACCCGGCAGACCGCACGGACGCCGTCCCACTTCATCTCGAAGGCCCAGCCGTCGGGGTCGCCGAACTGCTCGAGGGTGATCGCCGAGGCCAGCATCGGCTTGACCTCCTCGGGTAGCGGTTCCGGCGTCTCCGTCTCTTCCGGCGTCTCCGTCTCTTCCGGCGTCTCCGCGCTGTCAGCGGGATCCGGCCCCGGTCCGGTGACCAGGTGGCCTCCGCGGCGACGTGCCGGCGGGGGTCGGTCGAGCCGGCCGAGACGTCCACCGGGTCGGGCTCGGCCGGGGAGCCGTCCATCAGGTGCATCAGCCAGTTCTTCTCCGGCTGGTTGCCCTTGCCGCCGGTGTGGATCAGGGCCACCTTGCAGCCGGTCCCGACGCCGCCCTCCCTGGTGCCGTTGAGGGTGACGATCACCTCTTGACCGTCGCGCCACTTCTCCAGCTCGTAGCTGCCGGCGTCGAAGATGAACACCTCGCCGCCGCCGTACTCGCCGTGCGGGATCGATCCCTCGAAGGCGCCGTAGGCCAGCGGATGATCCTCGGTCTGTACCGCCAGGTGGTTGGCCTTGCCGTCGGTGGGGACGCCCTTGGGCACCGCCCAGCTGACCAGCACCCCGTCGTGTTCGAGCCGGAAGTCGTAGTGCAACCGGCGGGCATGGTGCTCCTGGATGACGAAGCTCTGCCCGTCACTCGTCGCCGGCGCCTCGCCCGGTACCGGCTCCGGCGTCTTCTGCGGATCGCGCATGCCGCGGTAGGTCCGCAACCGGTCCGGACGGGCCGGATCGCTGTCGGTTCCTGGGTGGCTATCGGTTCCTGGATGGCTGTCGGTTCCTGGATGGCCGTCGGTTGCCGGATCGCTGTCCTGGTGGGGATCCAACGGCGCGATCAGGTCACCGAGCTCGGCCACCCGGGCCAGCACGTCGGTGTGGTCGAGCTGTTCGAGATCCTCGTCGAGTTCGTCCCAGCGCCGGGGCGCGGCCACCGTCGGGCGGATCCGGCCGCGCAGGGAGTAGGGCGAGATGGTGGTCTTGTTGCCGTTGTTCTGGCTCCAGTCGATGAACACCTTGCCCTTGCGCTGGGCCTTGGCCATCTCGGCCACCACCAGGTCGGCGTGGTCGGACTGCAGGGTCCGGGCGATCTCCCGGGCGATGGTGGACGCGTCGGTCGAGGAGCGGCTGCCGTCCAGGTGGGCGTAGAGATGGATGCCCTTGCTGCCGCTGGTGACCGGGAACAGCTCCAGGCCGATGTCGTCGGTCAGCGCCCGGGCCCAGCGGGCCACCTCGGCGCACTCGGGCAGACCGACCCCGGGGCCGGGGTCGAGGTCGAGCACCAGCCGGTCGGGGTTCCGGGGTTGCCCGTTCGCCCCGAACCGCCATTGCGGCACGTGGATCTCGAGTGAGGCCAGCTGGGCCAGCCAGGTCAGCGTGGCCAGGTCGTTCACGATCGGGTAGTGGTTGACCCGGTCGGAATGGGTGATCGGGTGCCGCTGGATCCAGTCGGGGGTCGAGGTCGAATTCAGGTTCTTCTCGAAGAACACCGAGCCCGGCTCGGCCTCCGTCCCGACGCCGTGCACCCAGCGCTTCCGGGTCACCGGACGATCGCGCAGGTGCGGGATCATCAGCGGCCCGATCTCGGCGTAGTAGGCGAGCACGTCGGCTTTGGTCGTCTGCGTCTCGGGGTAGAGCACCTTGTCCAGGTTGGTCAGCTTCAGCCGCCGTCCGGCAACGGTCACCGTCTGCGGATCGTCCCCGGGCATGGATCCATCATGCCGCCTGCCCGTCCGGGGGGCCTGCAAGACTGGGCCGATGCGATCGATCTGGAAGGGTGCGATCAGCTTCGGGCTGGTCAGCGTGGCGATCAGGGTCTACAGCGCCACCGAGGATCACGACGTGTCACTGCATCAGGTGCACGCAGCCGACGGCGGCCGGATCCGCTACGAGCGGCACTGCGAGATCTGTGGTGAGAAGGTCGAGTACGCCGACATCGAACGCGCCTACGACGAGGGCGACAAGACGGTGTTGCTGACCAAGGACGATCTGGATTCGTTGCCGGTCGAACGCGACCACGCGATCGAGGTGGTCGAGTTCGTGCCCAGCGACCAGATCGACCCGATCATGCTCGACCGCAGCTACTTCCTCGAGCCCGACAAGACCGCGGTGAAGGCGTATTCCCTGCTGCGCAAGGCGTTGGAGCAGACCGAGCGGACGGCGATCGTCCAGTTCTCGCTGCGACAGAAGACCCGGCTCGGCGCTCTGCGGCCGCGGGGCAAGGTGCTGATGCTGCAGTCGCTGCTGTGGGACGACGAGGTGCGCGAGGCCGACTTCTCGTCGCTGAAGGAGTCGGTCAAGGTCAGCGATGCCGAGCAGAAGATGTCCGCGCAACTGCTGGACAGCATGAGCACCGACTTCTCACCCGAGAAGTTCTCCGACGACTACCAAGCGCAGCTCAAGACGCTGATCGAGGCCAAACTGAAGGAGGGCGACGCCGTCGACACCGCCGCCACCTTCGGTGCCGAACCCGATGAGGATCGCGGCGGTGAGGTGATCGACCTGGTCGAGGCCCTGCGGCGCAGTGTGGAGCAGCGGGGGAGTAGCCGGTCGAAGACCGCCGCCGGTGGCGACACCTCGACGTCCGCGGCCACGACAGCGGCCTCGGAGAAATCGGGCGCCAAGAAATCCACGGCCAAGAAGTCCACGGCCAAGAAGTCCACGGCCAAGAAGTCCACCGCCACGAAGTCGGCAGCGAAGAAGTCCGCGGCGAAGAAGTCTCCGGCCAAGAAGTCTCCGGCCAAGAAACCCACCGCCGACAGATCCGCGGCGAAGAAGGCGAGCTGAGTGCCCGAAGGTGACAGCGTCTATCTGGTGGCCCGCAAGCTCGACGTCCTGGTCGGCCGGACGTTGGTCCGGGCCGAGTTGCGGCGCGGCAAGCTGGCCGGCGTCGATCTGGTCGGCCGGCGGATCAGCGAGAACGTCACCCACGGCAAGCACCTGCTGACCCGCTTCGACCACGGGTGGACGTTGCACACCCATCTGCGGATGGACGGCTCGTGGAGTGTGGTCGGGGCCGGGAAGCAGTTGCCGCGCGAAGTTCGAGCCCGACATCCGGGTGCTGTTGGCCACCGAGTCGGGCCCGACCGCCTACGGCCTCTCGCTGCCGGTCACCGACCTGGTGCCGACCGCCGACGAGGCTGAGGTGGTCGGCCATCTCGGGCCGGATCCGCTCCGGTCCGACTGGGATCCGGCCGCGGCCGTGGCCCGGCTCGGCGCCGATCCGGACCGGCCGATCAACGCCGCGCTGCTGGACCAGCGATCATTGGCCGGGTTGGGCAATCTCTGGGTGAACGAGCTCTGCTTCCTGCGCGGGATCAGCCCCTGGACCCGGGTCGGCGACGTCGATCTGGCCGGGCTGGTGGCGCTGGCCGTGCGGACGTTGCGGCATTCGGCGCTGACCCCGGGTGCCTACCAGGTCACCACCGGGCACAACCGGCGCGGCGCCCAGCACTGGGTGGCCGGCCGGGCGCACCGGCACTGTCTGCGCTGCGGCACGATGATCGAGGTCCGGGCCCAGGTGGACGGCGACCCGGAACAACGCCGCACCTGGTGGTGTCCGCGCTGCCAACCCGGTCCGGTGCCGGCGCCACCTGGCCGGTCGGGCTGAGCCTCAGCCGTGCACCGGTGCGGCCAGCAGCAGTCGGTCGTCGTCGATGGATCGCAACTCGAGCCGGCTCATCCGGTCGATCGGGGTCGCCGTCGCCGCGACGGTGTCGATCTGCGACTTCGCAATGCCGCGCCAGCTGGAGACCAGGCTCTCCGAACCGTCCGAACCGATCACGTACAGGCCGTACTGCAGCTGGGAATACTCGCCGGCGGCTGTCACCTTGTGCCGGCACTCGGTGTCCACCTCGGTGCCCCAGGCCCTCCGGTAGAGCTTCACCGAGGCGGTCAGGTCGGCCGGTGAGCCGAGCGCTGTGGTCGGCGCCAACTCGGCGGTCACGGTCGGCGCCGGCCGGATCGACTGGATGCCGAGCACGACCACTACGGCCACGGCCGCAGCGACCAGGGCTGCGCCGACCGCAGTCATCCTGGCCCGCAGCCGAGTCCTGCCGGCCCGCCGCTGCAGCCGCCGGGCCAGATCTGCAGGTGGGGCCAGCTCCGTGGGCGTCAGGGAATCAGCCTCAGCCGTCAGCTCTGATCCGGCGATCGCACCAGTCGGGAGAAGGTCAAGTGCTCGCGATGTCGGCAGCCGGCCGAGCAGGCCGGGCAACGCGGTCAGCTCAGCGACCTGAGCTCGGCACCGGCCACAGCCGGACAGATGATCTTCGTACTCCCGCCGCTCGTCCGCACTCAGCGAACCCAGGACGTAAGCGCCGTCCAGCTGATCGAAGCGCGGATCGTGCCCGCTCATCGGGTCATTCCCTTCTCCTGCAGGACAAGCCTCAGTGCGCGTAGGCCGTAGTGCAGCCGCGATTTGACGGTGCCCTCGGGGACGCCGAGCTCGCGGGCGATCTCCGGCACCGTCTTTCCGCCGTAGTAGGCGTTGATCACGACGACCCGGTGGTCCGGACTCAGCTCGGTCAGTGCGCTCTCCACCATCCAGGCGTCGAAGAGGGCGTTGGTGCGGTCTGCGGTGGGCTGTTCGGGCAGGGTCTCGGTCACCGACTCGTGCCGGCGCCGGGCGCTGCGGACGTCGTCGACCACCAGATTGTGGGCGACCCGGAACAACCACGGTCGAAGGCCGGCTGGTTCCGAGTCGAGAGTGTGCCGCCGTTTCCAGGCCCGGAACAGGGTTTCCTGGACGATGTCGTCGGCCATCGAGGCGTTCCCGGTGAGCCGGACGACGTGTCGCCAGAGCGCGGCGGAGTGCTGCTCGTACAGCTCAGCCAGCTCCCAGCGCCGGGTCTGCTCCATCGTGCCTCTCGATTGATCTCGATCGATCCGTCATACCTGGTCAGCCGGAGGTCCACCGAATTTCGGATAGTCTCTCGACATCAGTACGGGGGGTCGAGCTGATTCGTTCAATTCAGGAGCCACGCCGGTGAACTTTTCCGCCCGAGGACTCGTAGTCCCAGCATGACCGTCAACGGACTGCCCCTGCACCCCCTGTTGGTACACGTGATCGTGATCGGAATGCCGCTGACCGCACTGGCCCTGCTGCTGCACGCGGTCTGGCCGGTGGCCCGGAGACGGCTGGGCATCGTGACACCGTTGGCCGCCGTGGTGGTGTTGATCTTCGTCCCGATCACCCAGCAGGCCGGCGAGGCCCTGGAGGCCAGCCTGCCCGGGATCGACGTCCGCGAACACCAGGAGCGGGGCGAGTTGCTGCTGCCCTGGGCGATCGCGATGCTGGTCGTCGCCATCGCGGTCTGGCTCTGGCACGGCCCGCTCCTGACCGACGCGCGCGGGCGGCTCACGGGCCGGGCCCCGACGGTGATCACCGTCGTGCTGGCCGTCCTCGCGGTGTTGGTGGCGGTCGGTTCGACCTATCAGGTCGTCATCACCGGGGACAGCGGGGCCCGCGCGGTCTGGGGCGGCTGACCCCGCACGGCCGTCCTGCCCTGGTCGCCCGGTCGTCTCCTCAGTGACCGATCGACGACACCGTGGCCCCGGTCAACCCGATCAGATCGTGTGGTCGCAGCTCCACCTCCAGGCCGCGTTTCCCGGCGCTGAGAAAGATCGTCGGGAAGTCCAGGGCGGAGGCGTCCAGCACGGTCGGCAGGGCGGTGCGCTGACCGAGAGGTGAGATGCCGCCCAGCACGTAGCCGCTGCTCCGCTGGGCCAGGGCCGGCTCGGCCAGCTCGACCCGCTTGGCCCCGACCGCCGCGCCCATCGCCTTGAGATCGAGACGCCGGGCCACCGGCAGCACGGCCACGACCAGCCGTTCCGGCCGGCCCGGGACGCTGACGATCAGGGTCTTGAAGATCCGTCGGGCGTCGCCGCCGATCGCGGCCACCGCCTCCTCGCCGTAGTCGGTGACGGCCGGATCGTGGTCGTAGGGGTGCAGGGTGAAGTCCACCCCGGAGCGGCTCAGCAGCTCCGTGGCGGGTGTCCCGCCGGCCGCTCTCGATTTCTTCGTCATCGTTGTCCCTCGTCTGCGCCGGGAATGTCGGGGTGGTCCGGACCGCCGCCCGGGTTCAGGTCAGCAGCCGCAACAGCGCGGTGACCCCGACGGCGACCACGAAGACGACCAGGAATCCCCGTTTCAGCAGCAGCGCCACCGCCCCGGCCGCCACGCCGGCGACGGTGCGCCAGTCGAACCGGTAGTGCCCGTGCCCGCCGTCGAAGAGCTCCACCGCGGCCAGCGCCGACAGCATGGCGATCGGCAGGTAGCGGGCGATCCGCTGCACCTTCGGCTGGTTCAGCACCGACTTCGGCAGCGACACCCCGGCCAGCTTGAGCAGAAAGCAGCCGACGGCCGAGACGATCACCACCACCCACAGTGCGCTCATCGCTGCGCCCCTGCCGCCCCCGCTGTTTCCGCTGTCCCCACTGTCCCCGCGGGCTCCCGGGTCAGGCCGGCGACGACGGCCACGCCGGCAGCGGCGATCACCGGGATTCCCTGTGGGGCAACGGGAATCAGCGCCACCGCGATCAGGACGCCGGCGGCGGCGACCAGCTTGGCCTTGGTGGTGCCGAGCCCGGGCCAGAGCAGGGCCAGGAACACGGCTGGTGCGGCCGCGTCCAGGCCGAACGCCGCGGGATCGACGCTGCGGCCGAGCAGCGCACCGAGCAGCGAACCGATCTCCCAGAGGCAGAACAGGATCACCGCGGTGGCCCAGAAGGCGTACCGCTTGGCCCGGGGGTTCGCGACCGCGACCGCCATCGCCGTCGTCTCGTCGATCACGAAGTGTGCGGTCAGCGGTCGGCGCCAGCCGCGCAGGTCGAACAGTTCGGACAGGGTGACGCCGTAGAAGGCGTTCCGCACTCCCAGCAGCAGCGCCACCGGGATCGCGGCGAACGGCGAACCGAGCCCGACCGCGCCGACCAGCGCGACCTGGGAGGCCCCGCTGAACATCACCAGGCTGAGCACCATCGTCTGGGCCACCGACAGACCGGTGCCGGTCGCCAGCGCGCCGTAGGCCGCCCCGAAGGCGGCCGCGTAGAGACCCAGGCCGACGGCGGCGCGCAGCAGCCGAGCCCGTTCACGCCTGCTGATCCCGCTGGTCTGTTGCCCGCTCTCCTGCTGCTCGCTCTCGTACTGCTCGCTCACCGCAGCACCGCCACCAGTTGGACCAACAGCGGGGCGACGATCAGCGCCGGCAACAGATTGCCCACCGGCACCTGCTTGAGCGCCAGCAGTCGCAGCCCGACCCCGAGCAGCAGCAGCCCGCCGACCGCGGTGATGGCGTCCAGATGGGCTGGCGGCAGGAAGCTGCCGAGCAGCACGCCGACCAGGGTCAGCGCACCCTGGATGACGATCAGCGAGACCACCGAGGCCATCACCCCGAGACCGAGGGAGGCGGCGAACGCGATCGAGGCGAACCCGTCCAGGGCGGCCTTGACGATCAGCTGGTCCGCACCCAGCCCGAGCCCGTCGTCCAGCGAACCGAGGATGGTCAGCGGGCCGACACAGAACACCAGCGAGGCGGTGACGAAGCCCGCGATGAAGCGTTCCTGATCCGGACGGTCTGCAGTGGAGACGTCGTCCGGGCTCTGGCCCCGACGCCGTGACGGACGGCGCAACCGACGCCGCAGCCAGCCGCCGAGGCTTTCCAGCCGGGCTTCGATGTCGAGCAGCGAGCCGACGATGCCGCCGAGCAGCATCGAGCCGAGCACGATCAGCACCGGCGCGTGGCTGCCGACCGCGGCCGACAGCACCGGTGAGGTGACCGAGACCGCCGACAGGGCGCCGATCAGCAGGGTGACCAGGCCGAGGGCGTCGGTGACGGTGTTCCTGGTCCGCACCGGCAGCCGGTGACCGAGCAGCAGGCCGAGGCCGGATCCGGCCAGAACGGTCGCGACGTTGACGACGGTGCCGAAGCCGGGGAACACGGGCCGATCATTCCAGGTCGATTCGCCGCCGGCCCAACTCCGCCGATCCGACTTCGCCGATCCGACTCCGCCCGCCTCTAGGCTCCGGCCATGGACGGCGAGCCGCAATGCCTGGTGTTGACCGGCACGGTCGGGGTGGGCAAGACCACCACCGCAGACGTGATCGGCGACCGGTGGCGGGACGCGGGTCTCCCGGGCGCGGTAATCGACGTGGACCGGCTGAGATGGGCCTGGCCGGCACCGGCCGACGACCCGCACCACGGCCGGCTCGGGCGGGAGAACCTGGCGGCGGTCAGCCGCAACTACCTCCGGCACGGTGCGCGCCGGCTGGTGCTGGCCGACGTGCTGGAGACCGCGGCCGATCGGCAGTCGTTGGCCGAGACGGTCGGGGTGCCGGTGAGCGTGGTGCGCTTGACCGCCGACCCCGCACTGGTCGAGAGCCGGCTGCGGCAGCGGCACCGCCACGATCTGCAGCCCGACGACCTCGACTGGCATCTGCACCGGGTCCGCGAGTTGGCCGCCATCCTCGAGCGGAGTGCCGCCGAGGACGTGGTGGTCGACGTCACCCGGCTGACCCCGGCCCAGAGCGCCGAGGCCGTGCTGGCCGCCGTGGGCTGGGACGAGGGCCGATAACCGGTCGCCGCTCTCCGTAGACTCAGTCACGTGTTACGCCAGATCGATCTCCGCGACCGGGTGGGCGCACTGAGCCTCGACGACTACCGGGCTCTGGTGCCGCGCGCCGACTTCGACGTGGACGCCGCCGTCGAGGTGGTCCGTCCGATCTGCCAGGCCGTGCGTGAGCACGGTGTGCAGGCGTTGGCCGAGTTCTCGATGCGGTTCGATCACGTCGTGCCGGAGTCCTTCCGGGTGCCGGCCGCACGCCTCGATCAGGCCCTGGCCGAGCTGGACCCGGAGTTGCGGGCCGCCTTCGAGGTCTCGATCGAACGCCGCCGCCGGGTCAGCCGGGCCGAGCGGGGTGAGACCGAGGCCCGGATCGAGCTGGCGCCCGGGGCCCGGGTGACGCAGCGGATGATCCCGGTGAACCGGGTCGGGCTCTACGTGCCCGGCGGGCTGGCTCCGCTGGCCTCCAGCGTGATCATGAACGTGGTGCCGGCCCAGGAGGCAGGGGTCCCGTCCCTGGCTCTGGCCTCGCCGCCCCAGGTCGACTTCGACGGTCTGCCGCACCCGAACATCCTGGCGCTGTGTGCGCTGCTCGGCGTCGAGGAGGTGCACGCCGTCGGCGGTGCCCAGGCGGTCGCGATGTTCGGCTACGGCGTCCCCGGGCTCTGTCCCCGGGTCGATCTGGTCACCGGGCCGGGCAACATCTACGTGGTCGCGGCCAAGCGGCTGTTAAAGGGTCTGGTCGGGATCGATTCCGAGGCCGGGACGACCGAGATCGCCGTCCTGGCTGACGATTCGGCCGATCCGGGCTTCGTCGCGGCCGACCTGATCTCGCAGGCCGAGCACGATCCGAACGCGGCCTCGGTACTGGTCACCGACTCCACGGCGTTGATCGATTCCGTTCGAGTCGAACTCGATCGGCAACTACCGGCGGCCAAGCACGCCGACCGGATCCGGACGGCCCTGACCGGACCGCAGTCGGCGACGATCCTGGTCGCCGATCTCGATCAGGGACTGGCCGTGGTCAACGCCTACGCCGCCGAGCACCTGGAGATCCAGACCCGGGACGCCGCCGCGGTGGCCGGCCGGATCGTCAACGCCGGCGCGATCTTCGTCGGTCCGTTCTCACCGGTCTCGCTCGGCGACTACTCCGCCGGCAGCACCCACGTCCTGCCCACCGCCGGCTGCGCCTGCCACTCCTCCGGGTTGAACGTGAAGAGCTTCCTCAAGGCCGTGCACGTGATCGACTACGACGACGACGCGCTGGCCCGGATCGGCCGCGGCGTCGAGTTGTTCGCCGAGGCCGAGGACCTGCCCGGTCACGCCGCGGCGGTGGCGATCCGCCGCCGACGCCGGGCCGAGACGACCCCCGGGACGACCCCCGAACCGGCTTCCGAACCGACTTCCGTGACGGACGGGCGGCCGGCGTGATCACCTCCGAGTCGACCGGAACCGCGAACCCCGCCCTGGCCGAGCTGCCGCTGCGGCCCGAACTCGTCGGCGAAGAGCCGTACGGCGCCCCGCAGCTGGACGTCCCGGTGCTGCTGAACGTGAACGAGAACCCCTATCCGCCGGGCCCGGCGGTGGTGGCCGACGCGGCCCGCGCGGTGGCCGAGGCGGTCAGCGGGCTGAACCGCTACCCCGAACGCGACGCGATCGCGCTGCGGACCGATCTGGCCCGCTATCTCGGGCACGGGCTGGGGGCCGAGCAGATCTGGGCCGCCAACGGCAGCAACGAGGTGATGTTGCACGTGCTGCAGGCCTTCGGCGGCCCCGGCCGCAGCGCGCTGTCGTTCGCCCCGACCTACTCGATGTATCCCGAGTACGCCCGGGACACCCACACGCACTGGCTGACCTTTCCGCGCCGGGACGACTTCACCCTCGACCCGGACGGCGTGCTGGCGGCGATCGCGGAGCACCGTCCGGACGTCATCTTCATCGCCAGCCCGAACAACCCGACCGGCACGGCGGTCGATCTGGACGTGCTGGCCGCGATCTGCGCGGCGGCGCCCGGTGTGGTCGTGGTGGACGAGGCCTACTACGAGTTCGCCCGACCCGGGACGGACAGCGCCCTGAGCCTGCTGCCGCGGTTCCCGCGGTTGGCGATCAGCCGGACGATGAGCAAGGCGTTCGCCTTCGCCGGTGGCCGGCTGGGCTATCTGGCCGCGGCGCCCGCGTTCGTCGACGCGTTGCGGATCGTCCGGTTGCCGTACCACCTGTCCGCGGTCACCCAGGCCGTGGCCCGGGTGGCGCTGGCCCACGCGCCGGAGATGCTGGCCCAGGTCGCGACCCTGCGCGAGACCCGCGACGAACTCGCCGGTTGGCTGAGCGGGCAGGGTTTCGAGGTGGCCCCGTCGGACGCGAACTTCGTCCTGTTCGGCCGGTTCCAGGACCGCCACCGGGTCTGGCAGGCGTTGCTCGACCGCGGCGTCCTGATCCGCGAGACCGGCCCGGCCGGATGGCTCCGGGTCTCGACCGGCACCCCGGCGGAGATGTCGGCCTTCAAGGCCGCGTTGTTGCAGAGCCTGCCGGATCGGGCTCCGGCCCACGAAGCAGGTCTCCCCACCGGACAGGAGCAGCCATGACCACCCAGCCCCGCCGGGCCGAGCTCGCCCGCTCGACCTCCGAATCCAGCGTCTCGGTCAAACTCGATCTGGACGGCAACGGCGAGTCCAGCATCTCCACCGGCGTCGGGTTCTACGACCACATGCTGACCGCGCTGGCCCGGCACGGCCTGTTCGATCTGGAGGTGATCAGCCGCGGCGACACCCAGATCGATGCCCACCACACCGTCGAGGACACCGCGATCGTGATCGGCCAGGCGATCCGGCAGGCGCTCGGCGACAAGCGCGGCATCCGCCGGTTCGGCGACGCGCTGGTCCCCCTGGACGAGGCGCTGGCCCAGGCCGTGGTCGACGTCTCTGGTCGGCCCTACTGCGTCCACTCCGGTGAGCCGGCGGGCCAGGAGTACGTGTTGATCGGCGGCGGCCCGGCGCCGGACTCGACCACTCCCGGCGTCCCCTACAGCGGTTCGCTGACCCGGCACGTGATGGAGACGCTGGCCTTCCACGCCCACATCTGCCTGCACCTGCGAGTGTTGGCCGGCCGCGATCCGCACCACATCGTCGAGGCCCAGTTCAAGGCGCTGGCGCGGGCGCTGCGGGACGCGGTGACCCCCGATCCGCGGGTGCACGGCGTGCCCAGCACCAAGGGCGCGCTGTGAGCGGTGCCGCTCCGACCCGGAGGGTGGTCGTCCTGGACTACGGGTCGGGCAACCTCCGCTCCGCCGAACGGGCGCTGGCCGCCACCGGCGCCGCGGTGAGGGTCACCGCCGACACCCGGGCCGCCCTCGGGGCCGACGGTCTGGTCGTCCCCGGCGTCGGCGCCTTCGCGGCCTGCATGACCGGGTTGCGGGCGGTCGGCGGCGACGACATCATCGCCGAGCGGGTCCGGGCCGGACGTCCGGTGCTCGGCATCTGCGTCGGCCACCAGGTGCTGTTCGGCTCGGGCGTCGAGCACGGTGAGCAGACCACCGGTTGCGGCCGCTGGCCCGGCGTGGTCGAACAGCTGCAGGCGACCCGGCTGCCGCACATGGGCTGGAACACGGTGGCGGCGCCGGAGGGCTCGGTGCTCTTCGACGGCGTCGAGGACCAGCGGTTCTACTTCGTCCACTCCTACGGGGTCCGGCAGACGTCGGTGGCGGCACCGACGACCTGGGCCGAGCACGGCGGCGACCGGTTCGTGGCCGCGGTCGAGGACGGCCCGTTGAGCGCGACCCAGTTCCACCCGGAGAAATCCGGGGCGGCCGGGGCCCGGCTGCTCGCCAACTGGGTCGCCACCCTGTGACCCGGCGAAACTCGGTCGGCAGTGATCCCGGGGGCGTCGACCCGGCCGATCTCGACCCGGCCGAGATCGACGCTGATATCGACCCAGCCGGTATCGACCCAGCCGGTATCGACCCGGCCGAGATCGACACCGTGGTCTTCGACCTGGGTGGCGTGGTGCTCCGCTGGGATCCGCACGCCGCGTTCGCCCAGGAACTCCCGGCCGACGAGATCGAGCCGTTCCTGGCCGAGATCTCCTTCGCCGACTGGAACCGCAGCCAGGACGGCGGCCGTGGTTGGGCCGAGGGCGAGAACGAGCTGATCGGCCGGCTGCCGCATCGCGAGCAGGCGATCCGGGCCTACCGGCGCCACTTCGCGCTGACCATTCCCGGCATGGTGCCGGGCACCGCCGGCCTGATCGCCCGGCTGGCCGCGGCCGGCGTCCGGCTGCTGGCCCTGACCAACTGGGCCGCGGACACGTTCGCCGAGACCCGGTCGCGCTTCGACCTGCTCGGCCGGTTCGAGTCGATCATGGTCTCCGGTGAGGAGCAGTTGGCCAAGCCCGATCCGGCGATCTTCGCCCGGCTGATCGAGCGGAACCGGCTCACCCCCGGCCGGACGTTGTTCGTCGACGACGCGGCCGCCAACTGCGCCGCCGCGGCCGGCCTCGGCCTGCGGACCCACACCTTCACCGACGCCGAGTCGCTCGGCCCGGACCTCATCGCCCGCGGCCTGCTGGAGGCCTACCAGCCACCGCAGGGCGAGGTCTTCCACCTGGCCGATCGCTCGGCCTGGCACCGGGCCCAGGCCGGTGAGGGCTATCCGTGGTCGAGCCGGGGCCTCGGCTACCAGCAGGCGGGGTTCGTGCACTGCTCGTTCGGCCCGCAACTGAGCGGCGTCCGGCAGCGCCACCTCGGCGACGTCGCCGACGCCGATCTGGCGCTGCTGCGGCTCGCCACCGATCGGGTCGACGGGCCGATCGTGGTCGAAGGCGACGGCGGTTTCCCGCACCTGTTCGCCCCGCTCCGGACCTCCGACGTGGCCGAGGTGCTCGACTGGAGCGATCTGGGGCCGCGTCATCTCGGATAGGGTCTGCGGGTGAGTTCGTTGGTGCTGCTGCCTGCCGTCGATGTGGCCGACGGCCAGGCCGTCCAGTTGGTGCAGGGCAGGGCCGGCAGTGAGAAGCGGTTCGGCGAACCGCACGAGGCCGCCCGCCGCTGGGCCGAGGCCGGGGCGGAATGGATCCATCTGGTCGACCTGGACGCCGCGTTCGGCCGCGGCAGCAACGCCGGCGTGATCGGGGACGTGATCGCCGAGATCGCCGAGATGACCGGCGTGATCGGGTTGGACATCGAGTTGTCCGGCGGCATCCGCGACGAGCAGAGCCTGAACCGGGCGCTGGCCACCGGTTGCGCCCGGGTCAACATCGGCACCGCGGCGCTGGAGCGTCCCGACTGGTGCGCCGAGATCATCGCCGAGCACGGTGAGCGGATCGCCATCGGGCTGGACGTCCGGACCGGCCCGGACGGGCACCGGCTGGCCGCCCGGGGCTGGACCACCGAGGGCGGCGACCTGTTCGAGACCCTGGAGCGCCTGGACGCCGCCGGCTGCGCCCGCTACGTGGTCACCGACGTCAACTCCGACGGGATGCTGGCCGGCCCGAACCTCGGCCTGCTGGCCGAGATCGCCGAACGCACCCCGGCGCAGTTGGTGGCCAGCGGCGGCATCTCCAGCCTGGACGACATCGCCCGGCTGACCGCGATGGCCGGGCCGCGCGCCGACGGCGGTGTGGTCGAGGGCGCGATCATCGGCACCGCGCTCTACGTCGGCAACTTCACCCTGACCGACGCCCTCGCCGTCGCCCGGCAGCCTGCGGGGGCGCAGCGATGACCGACATCGCCGACCGGATCGAGCAGCCCGCGGCCGGGCCGGATCTCGAACACGTCCTCGACACCCGGATCGAACCGACCGCCGCCGACCATCCCGGCCCGACCCTGACCGGCCGGTTGCGCGATCTGCTCGGCGGCAAGCTGATCGTGATGACCGGGGTGACCGGTTTCATCGGCGAGCAACTGCTGTGGAAGATCCTCACCGAGCTGCCCGACACCAGGGTCGGCGTGCTGGTCCGGCGCAAGGGGTCGGCCTCGGCCCACCAGCGGACCATCGGCGTGCTGAAGAAGAAGATCTTCGCCGACCTGCGGACCGCCGCCGGTGGGCTGGAGGAGCTGCTGGCCCAGCGGATGCTGGTGATCGAGGGCGATCTGCCGAACGTGCCGGACCTGCCGCGCCGGCTGGACGTGCTGATCCACTGCGCCGGCGACGTCTCCTTCGACCCACCGATCGACCAGGCCTTCACCACCAACGTGGTCGGCACCCAGGCGCTGATGGACAAGATGCTGCAGGCCTGCCGGGGCGAGGACGGCGAGCCGGACCACATCCCGCACTACGTCCACATCTCCACCGCCTACACCGCCGGCCGGCGGCGGGGTGCGATCGGTGAGGCGCCGCACGCCCACGACATCGACTACGCCGCCGAGACGCGGGCCGGACTGGCCATGCGCGACCTGATCGAGGCCGAGTCCCGGACGGCCGAACAGCTGACCACCCTGCGTAAGCAGGCCGAACGCGAGCACCGGGCGGCGGGCTACCTGACCACGGCGGCCGACACCGAGCGCCGGCGCAAGGAGTGGGTGCAGGCCAAACTGGTCGAGGCCGGCACCGAGCGGGCCCGCTCGCTCGGCTGGACCGACGTGTACACCTTCACCAAGGCGCTCGGCGAACGGGTGGTGGCCGAGAAGGGCGCCCAGATCAAGGTCTCGGTGGTCCGGCCGGCGATCGTCGAGTCCTCCCTCGTGCACCCCTATCCGGGCTGGATCGAGGGTTTCAAGATGGCCGAGCCGCTGATCCTGGCCTACGGCCGCGGCGAGTTGCCGGAGTTCCCGGCCTCCCCGGATTCCACCGTCGACGTCGTCCCCTGCGACCACGTGGTGAACGCGACCATCGCGGTCTGCGCCACCGAGCCCGAGATCGGCGTCGCCGAGTACTACCACGTCAGCTCCGGGGCCCGGAACCCGATCACCTTCGCCGGTTTCTACACCCGGATCCGCAACTACTTCACCGCGCACCCGTTCGAGGGCGGGGCCCGCGGTGCGGCCCGGCTGCCGCAGTGGAAGTTCCCCGGGGCCGGTTCGGTGGAGCGGTTGTTGTCGACCTCGGAGCGGGCCCACGCGATCGCCGAGCGGGCACTGATCCGGCTGCCGCGCTCGCCCCGGGTGCGCAAGATGGCCCGCGACCTGGACCGGACCCGGACCCGACTGGACTTCCTGCGCCGCTACCTCGGCCTCTACAACGAGTACGCCCAGTCCGAGCTGACGTTCGTCGACGACAACACGCTGCGGCTGACCCGTTCCCTCGATCCGGCCGACCAGGCCGACTTCGCCTTCGACACCGGGGTGATCGACTGGACCGAGTACGTCGAGCGGATCCACTGCCCCTCCATCACCGCGCCGGTCCGCCGGATGGACGCGCTGCGACGCAAACGGGGCGCCCGGCCGAGTACCTGGGCCGACCTGACCAAGGACGGCGGATCGGTCGACAAGCCGAAGGTGCTGGCCGTCTTCGACCTCGACGGCACGATCATGTCGACCAACGTGATCGAGCAGTACCTGTGGTCCAAGCTGCCCGGGCTCGACCGGGCCCAGCAACTGGCCGAGGTGGGCCGGGTGATCCGCAAACTGCCCAGCTATCTGCGGGCCGAGCGGCGCGACCGCGGCACCTTCCTGCGTGCGGTCTACCGGCGTTACGCCGGCGCCGACCTGGCGGCGCTGGAGGAGTTCGTCGACACGGCGATGTCGACCGAGATCCTCAGCCGGCTCAGCCCGGACGCCGTCCGCCGGGTCCGCGAGCACCGCGCGGCCGGTCACACCACGATCCTGATCACCGGGGCGATCCGGCCGCTGACCCGGCCGTTGGCGCCGTTGTTCGACGTGATCGTGGCCGCCGACCTGGCCGTGGACGAGCGCGGACGCTGCACCGGTTATCTGGTCGGCCCGCCGCTGGTGGGGGAGTCCCGGGCGGCCTGGCTGAACCACTACGCCGGCCAGCACGACCTCGACCTGGCCAAGAGCTTCGCCTACGCCGACAGCCATTCCGACCTGCCGATGCTGTCGGTGGTCGGCAAACCGGTCGTGGTCAGCCCGGACATCCCGCTGATGCGGGCCGCCCGCGCCCAGCAGTGGACGCAGGTGGAGTGGAAGATCAAGCCGCAGACGCCACGCTGGTCGTTGACCGGCCTGTCCGCCGACGCGCGGACGGTGCCACCCGCACCGGTACCGACACCGGCCGCTCCGGCATCTCCGGCCGCGCCGGCGTTGACGAACGGCGCCCACCCGAACCCGAACGAACAGCCCGCCGTGGACGGCGGAACAGCAGAAGGAGATCGCTGAATGGCCCGCCCGGGTTTTGTCCTCGAGGTCGACGACCGGACGCCGCCGCTGCTGGTCCACCACGGCCCACAGTTGCGGCTGGAGCAGTTCCCGGTCGGCACCGAGGTGATCTATCCGGCCGACGCGGTCGTCGCCGTCGACGATCTGACCGAGGCCGTCGACGCGGCCTGTGCGGCCCCGCTGGACTCCGATCCGCTGGCCGACCGGCTGCGACCGGGGATGGCGCTGACCATCGCCTTCGACGACCTGTCCGTCCCTTCGGTCAAGCTGCGGGCCCCCGACGTCCGGGGCCGGATCATCGAGCGGGTGCTGAGCCTGGCTGCGGCCGCCGGCGTCGACGACGTCGTGCTGATCAACGGCCTGGGCCTGAACCGGCGTAACACCGAGGCCGAGTTGCGCCATCTGCTGGGTGAGCGGGTGTTCCGCTCGTTCTGGTCCGCAGGCCGACTGCTGCAGCACGACGCCGAGGACCCCGAAGGACTGACCTCCTCGGCGGGTCCGACGGGTCCGGCGAGGGCCAGGCCGGCGAGGGCCAGGCCGGCGCCGAGGTGGCGATCAACGCCCGGGCGGCCGCCTCCGATCTGTTGATCGTGGTGCACCTGGTCGAGGGCCAGGGCGGTGGCGGCTTCGGCGCGATCAGCCGACGGCTCGGCAGCCGGCAGACCATCGACGCCGAGCTGGGCCTGGCCGGCCTGGCCGCCGGTGACGAACCCGGCCGAGCGGGCCGCGGCGGCGATCGGGGCCGCGGTGCCGGTGTTCTCGATCGAGGCCGTGGTGGCCGGCACCCCGCATCTCGGCCCGCTGGAGTTCCTCGGCCGACGCGAATGGGAGTGGAATCTGGCCGCCCGGGCCACGTTCGAGGTGGCCCGACGCGGGTTGTCGGTGATGCCCGGCCGGGCGCCGAGGCGGTTGGCCACCGTCCGCGAGGCGGGCGTGCGGATCAGCGGTGTCAACGCCGGCGACCCGACCGCGGTGGACGCGGCCAGCCAGGCCGCCGTCCGGCAGCAGCAGACCGTCGAGGTCAGCGGCCAGGCCGACGTGCTGGTGCTGGGCGTACCCGACCTGACGGCCTACAGCATCGGCTCGCTGACCAACCCGGTGCTGGCGGCCTGGAGCGCGCTCGGGGCCGGTTTCGGTTCGATCACCGGCGCACCGATGGTGCGTGAGGGCGGCGCCGTGATTCTCTACCACCCGCTCGCAGGTGACTTCAGCGCGCTGCACCACCCGTCCTACGTCGACTTCTTCTCCTCGGTGCTGACCACCACCACCGACGCCGAGACGATGGCCGCCGAACTGGAGCCGGCGTTCGCCGACGACCCGTGGTGGCGCCACCTCTACCGCACCTCGCAGGCGTTCCACGGCGTCCACCCGTTCCACCGCTGGTACGAGATGGCGCCCGCGTTGCGTCACTGCGGCGACATCGTGGTGGTGGGCGGTGACCGGGAGAGTGCGGCCCGGCTGGGGATGCGGGCCGCCTCGACCCTGGCCGACGCACTGGAGATCGTCGCCGCCGGGGTCGGGCACAGCCCGAAGATCCGCTATCTGCACAACCCGCCGCGGGTGCTCGCCGATGTCCGCTGAGGACCGTGTACCCGATCGTGCAGGCGACGTGCATCCAGTCGGGCACCGGACCGAGCGCTGAGCCCGGCCGTCTCGTCCGGGGCGCCGGGCCTGCCCAAGGGCACCGGGTGGCCGCGCAGCCCGCTGGCCCAGGTCGCCCGTTCGCTGCTGCAGCGCCTCGCCCTCGGTCCGGTGCTGAACTCCGAGGTCGAGGTCGAGAGCCGCGGCGTCGAGACGATCGCCGAGCTGGCGACGAGCGGCGGGCCGATGATCATCGTGGCCAACCACGCCAGCCATCTCGACACCCCGGTGCTGCTCAGCACGCTGCCGCCCGAGGTCCGGCGCCGGACGGTGGTCGCCGCCGTCGGTGGGGCACTCTTCGACAGCGGCTGGCGCCGCCAGGCCTCGGCCCTGGTCTTCAACGCCGTCCTGCTCGACACGGACCGGATGCGCACGGCCGGCTCCGGGTTCGGCTCGCGCCCCGGCGGTCGGATCCGGGCCGAGGACCTGCTCGCCGACGGCTGGAACCTGCTGATCTATCCCGAGGGACGGCGCTCCGGGGACGGTTTCCTCGGCCGGTTCGCCGATCTGGCCGCCCGGCTCGCGGTCGAGCAGCAGTTGCCGCTGGTCCCGGCCGGCGTCCGCGGCACCTACGCGGTGATGCCGCGCGGACGTCCCTGGCCGATCCGGCTGGGCGGGGACGACGGCCGGTCCCGGATCAGCGTCGGCTTCGGGGCCGCATTGCGTCCGGACGCCGACACCGAGCCGGCCGAGCTCGGCGACCGGGTCTCGGCCGCGGTGAAGCAACTGATCGACGAGGACGCGACCACCTGGTGGCAGGCCCAGCGGCACCCGCGCGAACCAGGGCAGTCGATCGACCCGCCGGCCGGCAGCTGGCGCCGGGTCTGGCAGCAGACCCAGGCGCCGGGCAAGGGCGGTCAGCCGGACCGGGCGCGGATCTGGCCGAGCTGAGCTCGACGTCCTTCCCGGCGGGCGCGTTAGGATCGGGGTCATGTCCGGACACTCCAAATGGGCGACCACCAAGCACCAGAAAGCCGTCGTCGACGCGCGTCGGGCCAAGTCGTTCGCCAAACTGATCAAGAACATCGAGGTCGCGGCCCGGATGGGCGGCGGTGACGTCGACGGCAACCCGACTCTCTTCGACGCCATCCAGAAGGCCAAGAAGACCTCCGTCCCCAAGGACAACATCGACCGCGCGGTCAAGCGTGGCTCCGGGGCCGAGTCCGGCGGTGCCGACTACGAGACGCTGATGTACGAGGCCTACGGCCCGGCCGGGGTGGCGCTGCTGATCGAGTGTCTGACCGACAACCGCAACCGCTCCGCCTCCGACGTCCGGGTGGCGGTCACCCGTAACGGCGGCAGCATGGCCGACGCCGGGTCGGTGGCCCGGGTCTTCAACCGCAAGGCGGTCGTGGTGGTGGCCAAGGAGCAGGAGGGACGCAGACGTCACCGAGGACGATCTCCTCGAGGCGACGCTGGACGCCGATCCCGAAGAGGTTCTCGATCAGGGCGACAACTTCGAGATCCTCGCCGATCCCGCCGACGTGGTCCGGGTCCGCTCCGCCGTGCAGGCCGCCGGACTGGACTACGAATCGGCCGACGTCTCCTTCGTCCCCGAGTTCACCCAGCCGGTGGACGCCGACGTGGCGGACAAGGTGTTCCGACTGATCGACGCGCTCGAGGACTCCGACGACGTGCAGAACGTCTACGCCAACATCGACGCCCCCGAGGACGCCCTCGTCGACGCCTGACCCCCAGGTCTGCCGGCTTTTCACCTCCCGTCCCCGCCTCCTCCGCCCCGACTTTGCGACCCTTTCGTGCACTTTGCGTCTGCTGCAGCAGAGGCAAAGTGTGCTGAACGGTCGCAAAGTCGTCCGGTCGGGACGATGTTGGCGGGCCAGCACGACGACCAGGTCCGGCCCGGGCGTCCGCTGAGGCGGCCCGTCGTCTCGTCAGCCCGTCTCGCCGATCGTCTCGCTCAGCCCGTCCGTGTCGACGTCCGTCCGTGCGTGACTCGACGGTCGTCCTACCTGGACCTGGCCCTCTCCCCGACTTTGCGACCCGCTCTCACGCTTTGCGTCTGCTGCAGCAGACGCAAAGTGGGGTGAACGGTCGCAAAGTCGCCGACCGGCTTGAGGATGGCCGAGATTGCCTGTGGATAACCCCCATCGACGGCCTGTTTCCGGGTCGGATCTGGCTCAGGCTGGAACGGTGGAATCCTTCGCATCGACGCGCGACCTGCTGGCCGCGGGCTACAGCAACGCCGAACTGCGCCAACTGGTGCGATCCCAGCAGAGGAGCCGGATTCGACGCGGCGTCTACAGCCATACCGTGGATCACGCCGTCGACGGCCTGGCTGCACCGTTTTCGGCAATCGAGCAGCATCGCCGTCTCATTCGGGCGACCTTGCCGGTCTGCGCACCCGACTCGGTCGTCAGTCACCGCTCGGCCGCCGTCCTCTGGGGTCTGCCGCTGGAGTCGCCGCCGGATCGGGTCGAAATCACCCGGATGCCGACGAACGGCGGCCAGGATCGCGGTTGCGTCCATCTCAGGATCGCCCGTCTCGATCCGTCCGAGCTGACCGTCGTGGACGGGCTGCCGGTCACCACGCTGGCCCGGACGGTGGTGGACCTCGCTCGGGCGTTGCCGCTGGCGAAGTCGGTCATTCCCGGTGACGCTGCTCTCGCCGCTGGGGTCGGGACGCCTGAACTGGATCACAGTCTTGCGCTCGCTTTCCGCCGTCCGGGGGTGATCCGGGCCCGACGTGCCTGCGCATTCTTCGACCGGCGCAGCGAGTCCGCGGGCGAGTCGGTGAGCAGGGTCATCCTGGTGTCCGGCGGGCTTCCTGCTCCGGAGTTGCAGTTCGAGATCAGGTCGCCGGACGGTGACCTGATCGGTCGATCCGACTTCTTCTGGCGCGAGCAGGGTGTCATCGGCGAGTTCGACGGACGGGTCAAGTACGGACGTCTGCTGCGGCCGGGGCAAGACCCGGGAGACGTCGTGTTCGCCGAGAAGCGTCGGGAGGACTCGATCCGGCGGCTGGGTTATGAGGTCGTTCGCTGGACGTTCGGTGATCTGTTCCGCCCCGGCCTGGTCGTCAGCTGGGTCCAGCAGGCCATCGACCTCGCCACCCGCCGCCGCGCCAGCTGACCGGCCGATACCTCTGCAGGGTCCGCAGTGCTCGGTCCGGTCGTGTCCACCTCCACTTTGCGACCGTTCCCTGCACGTTGCGTCTGCTGCAGCGGTCGCAAAGTAGAGCGAACGGTCGCAAAGTCGGGTGGGAGTCGGGTGGGAGTCGGGTGGGAGTCGGGTGGAAGCCGGCTGAGTCGGGAGGGTCGAGCTGGCCATCGTCCTGCCGGCTTGCCGCTCGGTTTCGGGCTGAATCCGGTCATTGATCGCGTCCCGCTTCGACTTTGCGACCGTTTACTGCACGTTGCGTCTGCTGCAGCGGTCGCAAAGTAAGGCGAACGGTCGCAAAGTCGGGTGGGACGGAGGTGAGCTGCGGCAGCGGTCGCAAACTGAGGTGAAGGGGCGCAAAGTCGGGTGGGAGGGAGGTGGGCTGCGGCGGCGGTCGAAAAGTGAGGTGGGCGGCCGCGAAGTCGGCTGCAGATGGAGCGAGTGTCACCGAGCGCGCTGGCGACCTCGAGTGGACGTCGGAGTGCCCCGGCGTGGCGGGGCCTTACGGGCGGGCCGGCGCACCTAGGATCGAACATCTGTTCGACACCTGGGCCTCGATCCGGGCAGGGCGATCCAGGCAGGGGCGAACCGGGCACAGGCGAACCGGGCACAGGGAGGGGACGACGTGCGGGTGCTGGGCATCGATCCGGGGTTGACCCGGTGCGGGTTCGGCGTGGTCGACGGAGGACCGGGACGGCCGCCGACGATGGTCGCGGTGGACGTCGTCCGGACCGAGACCTCCGACGACGTCGCCCACCGGCTGGTCGTACTGGAGCGAGCGTTCCAGGCCTGGATCGAACAGCACCAGCCCGATCGGGTCGCGGTCGAGCGGGTCTTCGCCCAGCACAACGTGCAGACGGTGATGGGGACGGCCCAGGCGGCCGGGGTGGCCATGCTGGTCGCCGCCCGCAACGGCGTCCCGGTCGCGCTGCACACCCCGAGTGAGGTCAAGGCGGCGATCACCGGTTCGGGCCGTGCCGACAAGGCCCAGGTCGGGGCGATGGTCACCCGGGTGCTGCGGCTGACCGAGACGCCGAAGCCCGCTGACGCCGCCGACGCGCTCGCCCTGGCCGTCTGCCATCTCTGGCGGGGCGCGTCCGCCGACCGGTTGAGCAGCGCCGCCGCCGCGGCGAGCGAACAGGCCGCCCGGCAACGACAGGCTTTCGCGACGCTGAAGCGGGTGGGCCGGTGATCGCCCAACTGAGTGGCACCGTCCTCACCCTGGCCGCGACCTCGGCGGTGATCGAGGTCGGCGGCCTCGGCATCCGGGCGCTCTGCGGTCCGAACACCACCGCGGCCCTGGCCGTCGGCGAGCCGGCCCGGCTGTCGACCTCGCTGGTGGTCCGGGAGGACGCGCTCACCCTGTACGGCTTCGGCTCCGATGAGGAGCGCGACTGCTTCGAGTTGTTGCAGACCGCCACCGGGGTCGGGCCCAAGCTCGCCCAGGCCGCCCTCGCCGTCCTCACCCCGGACGACCTCCGGACCGCGATCCGGACCGAGAACCTGGTGGCGCTGATGCGGGTCCCCGGGGTCGGGCGCAAAGGGGCACAGCGGCTGGTGATCGAGTTGAAGGACAAGATCAACACCGTCGGGACGGCCGACTCGGCGAGCGTGACCGGGGGAGTCGCCTCGAGCGCCGGGCCGGTCTGGCGCGACCAGGTCTCCCAGGGCCTGCAGGGTCTCGGCTGGTCGGCCAAGGACGCCGAGACCGCCTGCACCGGGGTCGAATCGATGGTCACCGACGACCCGGACGTCGGGGTGGCCGTCCTGATGCGGGCGGCACTGCAGATCCTGGCCAAGAAGTGAGCACCGTTCCACCGGTCCCGCCCGCCGCCGTCCCGGCCCGGACCGCGGGAGTGGCGTGAGTCAGGACCGCGACCTGGTCGACCCGCAACCCGACCCGGAGGAACGCTCCGCCGAGTCGGCGCTCCGGCCGACCAGCCTGGCCGAGTTCGAGGGCCAGCCGCGGGTCCACGACCAGCTCGGACTGGTGCTGGAGGCCGCCCGGCACCGCGCCGCCGTGGCCGACCACGTGCTGCTCTCCGGCCCGCCCGGCCTGGGCAAGACCACCCTGGCCATGATCATCGCGGCCGAGATGAACGCGCCGCTGCGGATCTCCAGCGGGCCGGCGATCCAGCACGCGGGCGATCTGGCGGCCATCTTGTCCGGACTGGTCGAGGGCGAGGTGTTCTTCCTCGACGAGATCCACCGGATGTCCCGGCCGGCCGAAGAGATGCTCTACCTGGCGATGGAGGACTTCCGGGTCGACGTGGTGGTCGGCAAAGGGCCCGGGCGCGACCGCGATCCCGCTGGAGATCCCGCGCTTCACCCTGGTCGGCGCGACCACCCGGGCCGGGCTGCTGCCGGGCCCGTTGCGCGACCGGTTCGGCTTCACCGCCCAGCTCGACTTCTACGACACCGACGCGCTCGAGCACATCGTCGTCCGTTCGGCTGCGCTGATCGGTGCCGAGCTGCGTGCCCACGGGCTGCCGCGGAGATCGCCCGCCGCTCCCGCGGCACCCCACGGATCGCCAACCGGCTGCTACGCCGGGTCCGCGACTACGCCCAGGTCCGCGCCGACGGCATCGTCACCGTCGACGTCGCCCGGGCCGCCCTCGACCTCTACGAGGTGGACGAGATCGGCCTGGACCGGCTCGACCGCTCCGTGCTGGACGCCGTCTGCCGCCGGTTCGGCGGTGGTCCGGTCGGGCTGTCGACGCTGGCCATCTCGGTCGGTGAGGAGACCGAGACGGTCGAGGAGGTGGCCGAACCGTTCCTGGTCCGGGAGGGGTTCCTGATGCGGACGCCTCGAGGCCGGGTGGCCACCCCGTCGGCCTGGAGCCATCTCGGCCTGACCCCGCCGGCGCACGCCCCCGTCCTCGGCGTTGTCGCGCCCGGAAGCCCTCCGGTAGCCGACCCGGATGTCCCGTCGGAGGGGACGACGGAGGACGAGCCGGACTTGTTCGGCTGATCAGACCGGCTCGCGGCGCAGGCGGACAATCCGGCTTTCTGGCCGTGAGTGGGTAGAGTACGGCGGTCAAGTCATCCGTCTGACCTGAGAATTCTGGAGCTATGCCGAACAGTCCGTACGCCTCCGTTGCCCTGATCGCCGTCCTGGTGTTGCTGATGTACTTCGTCGTGCTGCGGCCGCAGCGTAAGCGGCAACAGCAGCAGGCCCAGACGCTGGCCGCCATCGAGCCCGGCACCCGGGTGATGCTGACCAGCGGCATCTTCGCCACCGTGATCGCGGTGGGGGAGAAGCAGATGGTGGTCGAGACCTCGCCGGGTCAGCGCCTGACCATCCTCAAGCAGGCGATGTCGCGCGCCGTCCCCGCCGGGGACGAGGACGCTCCCGATGTCCTGAACACGAACACGAACGCGGCGACCGGTGCGGCCGGCTACGGCGCGGACGCCGACGGCACGAGCGGCGCGGGTGGCATGGTGGACGGCGCCGCCGGCTACACCGACACGACCACCCCAGACGCCGGCCAGGGTTACGACCGCCCCACCTACACCGACGTGCCGGTGGAGCAGGCGACGTCCGGCGGCACGGTCTGGCCGCCCGAGGCCTCGGGTCGCGCCTACCCCGACGCCACCTCCGATCTCTCCGCCGGCGAGGCCGGTCGGGACGAAGGCTGGTCCGCCGGCCCGGCCGCCACCTGGTCCGCCGGCACCGAGGCCTCCGATCGCGCCGCCGGTCAGCAGGACGGCCGCGAGGCCGGGGGATCCCGCTCCGAGGATGCGAACCGCAGCACGTCGTCCGACAACCAGTCCAACCGGGACTGACGAACACCGAGGTCTGATCAGTCGTGCCAACCAAAGTCAGCCATCCCCTCCGCGTCCTGGTGGGGCTGGCCATCGTCATCGCCGCGCTGTACACGGTGATGGGCTTTACCCACTCCTGGACCCCGAAGCTCGGTCTCGACCTGCGCGGCGGCACCACGGTGACGCTGACCGCCCGCAACACCGACAACCAGTCCGCGATCGATCCGACCAGCCTGAATCAGGCCAAGACGATCATCCAGCAGCGCGTCGACAGCCTGGGCGTCGGTGAGTCGGAGGTCAGCACCTCGGGCAGCAACCAGATCATCGTCAGCGTCCCGAACGTCAGCCGAGACGACCTGGTCGCCCGGGTCGGCCAGACCGCCCTGCTCCGGTTCCGGATCGTCTACGCCTCCGAGGCCGCCACCGGTTCCACCGGCACCACCACCCAGCCCAGCAGCGTCCCCACCGACCAGGCCACCTCTGAGGCCAGCACCGAGCCCAGTACGAGTGCCAGTTCGGAGGCCAGTTCCCAGCCGAGCAGCAGCGCCACCGGCAACGGACGTCCGGCCCCGATGCTGCCCACCGCACCGCCGGCCCCGCCGTCCACCCCGCTGCCCAGCGTGGCGGGCCAGGGTACCGACCAGACCACGGCGATCAACTGGCAGCCCACCGCCGCCCAGACCGCCACCTTCGAGACCTTCACCTGTGACCCCAACGTCGCCCAGTACTACCCGGACGTGGCCGACCAGCCGCTCTACGCCTGCGACGAGGGCGGCACCACCAAGTACCTGCTCGGCCCGACGGTGATCGAGGGCAACCAGCTCAGCAACGCCAGCGCCGGACTGATCCAGAACGGCGTCGGCTGGCAGGTCAACCTCAGCTTCAACTCCGCCGCTGCGGATCTGTTCAACCAGACCACCACCGTGCTGTCCCAGCGGCAGTCCCCGGACAACACCTTCGGCGTCGTGCTGGACGGCAAGGTCATCACCACCCCGTCGGTCTCGTCCCCGATCCCCGGCGGCCAGGCCCAGATCACCGGCAGTTTCACCCAGGAATCGGCGCAGAACTTGGCCAACCAGCTGAAGTACGGTGCCCTGCCGCTGGCTTTCACCGTCTCCAGTGTCGACAACGTCTCGGCCACCCTGGGCGGTGAGCAGCTGCACGCCGGCATCGTCGCCGGCATCATCGGCCTCGCCCTGGTCGTGCTCTACTGCTTCCTCTACTACCGCGGCCTCGGCATCGTGGTGATCAGCTCGCTGGTCATCGCCGCCGCCGTCACCTACGCCGCGATGGTCCTGCTCGGCGCTTCCGCCGGCTTCGCCCTCAGCCTGCCCGGCATCGCCGGCGCCATCGTGGCCATCGGGGTCACCGCGGACAGTTTCGTCATCTACTTCGAACGGATCCGGGACGAGGTCCGCGAAGGCCGCAGTCTGCGCTCGGCGGTCGAGACCGGCTGGCGCCGGGCCCGGCAGACGGTGCTGATCGCGGACGCGGTCTCGATGCTGTCGGCCCTGATCCTGTTCATCCTGGCCATCGGCGCGGTGAAGGGTTTCGCCTTCACCCTCGGCCTCACCACCCTGATCGACGTACTGGTGGTGTTCACCTTCACCAAGCCGGTCATGACCCTGTTGGCCCGGACCAAGTTCTTCGGCCACGGCCACAAACTCTCCGGCCTCGACCCGAACCACCTCGGGGTGAAACGACTGCCCGGCTCCCGCAGCCGGATCCGCGGTTCGGCCGCACCGGACGCCGCACTGGCCCGAGCCGAGGGCGCTAGAACCGACCAGGCGAAGGTCGCCACCGCAGGAGGTGAGCTCTGATGTCGAAGCTCGGACGGATCGGCCACAAGCTCTATTCCGGCGAGATCTCCTACAACTTCATCGGTCGCCGCCGCCTCTTCTACACCATCTCCGCCGTGGCCATCCTGATCGCCATCCTGGCCACGCTGATCCGGGGGTTGAACTTCGGCATCGAGTTCCGCGGCGGGGCCGACTTCCAGGCGCCGGCCACCGTCACCAGCCAGTCGGTGACGCGGATGGAGACCGCGCTACAGAACTCCGGTGTCCCGGACCTGAACGAGGCCGAGGTCACCACCATCGGCGGCAACCAGATCCGCGTCCAGACCCGGACGCTGGACTCGACCACCGAGGTGCCGAGGGTCAGGGCCGCCATCGCGACCGAGGTCGGGACCTCCACCGACAACGTGGCCTACAGCCTGATCGGTGCCTCCTGGGGTTCTCAGATCACCGACCGGGCGATCATCGCGCTGGTGGTGTTCCTGGTCTTGGTCGGACTGGTGATCTGGATCTACTTCCGCAACGGCAAGATGGCGCTGGCCGCGCTGGCCGCGCTGGCCCACGACCTGATCCTGACCGTCGGCGTCTACGCGCTGGTCGGGTTCACCGTCTCGCCGGCCACCATGATCGGCGTCCTGACCATCCTCGGGTATTCGCTCTACGACACCGTGGTGGTCTTCGACAAGGTTCGCGAGAACGTCCGCGACATCAAGTCGAGTTCGACCAAGACCTACTCCGAGGCGGCCAACTCCGCGGTCAACCAGGTGCTGGTGCGATCGATCAACACCACGGTGATCGGCGTCCTGCCGGTGGCGGCGTTGCTCTTCGCGGGTGCGTTCATCCTCGGCACCGGCCCGCTGAAGGACCTCGCGCTTGCTTTGTTCGTCGGCATGATCTCCGGGGCGTACTCCTCGATCTTCATCGCCACCCCGCTGCTGGCCCAGCTCAAGGAGCGCGAGCCGGACATGATCAAGCAGCGCCGCCGGGTGGAGAACCGCCGGGCCCGTGAGGCCGGCAGACTGCCCGCCGGTGAGAACGGTGACGGCGCCGAGACCGAGGAGCGGCCGAAGCGACCCCGCAAGGCCGCCGCCGAAGCGGCCGACCCGTCGGCTGAGGGACTCCAGAGCGGCTCCGAGACCGAGAAGGTGGCCGTGGGCGTCGGTGGCCGTGCCACTCGGGCGGAGGGCGGCGAGGATCGATCCGGCGCCGACGGCAACGGTTCTGCCAGCTCACCGGCGGGGGCGCGCACCATCACCTTGTCGATGAGCAGCCGGCGGCCGTCCGCGCCGCTGAACGACGGTGCGGCCAAACGTCCGCAGCCGGAGAAGAAGCCCCGCAGCCAACGGAAGAAGTGAGGCTCGGCCCGTGCCTGCAGCATCCTCGACGTCCCTCGGAAGCGACTGGGCGCAGCTGATCCGTGACGTTCCGGACTTCCCCAAGCCGGGGGTCCTGTTCAAGGACATCACCACCCTGCTGGCCGATCCGGCCGGATTCGCCGCGGCGATCGACGAACTGGTCGACCGGGCGCCCGGCGACATCGACGTGGTGGTGGGGATGGAGGCCCGCGGGTTCATCTTCGGCGCCCCGGTGGCGCTCCGCCTGGGCACCGGCTTCGTGCCGATCCGCAAGGCCGGCAAGCTGCCCGGCGACACGGTCGAGGAGACCTACGAGCTGGAGTACGGCACCGAGACCCTGACCGTGCACAGTGACGCGATCGCGCCGGGGTCGCGGGTGCTGATCGTGGACGACATCCTGGCCACCGGCGGCACGGTCGCCGCCACCGCGGAGCTGATCCGCAAGCTCGGCGCCGATCTGGTCGCCGTGCTGGTGCTGTTGGAGCTGGACTTCCTGGACGGCCGGCAGAAGCTCGACGCCGCCGGCATCGACGACCTGATCGCGTTGCGCTCGACCGCGGGACAGTGAGACCGGCGCCGGCGCTGGTCAGCCTGCCGGCCCGGCGGGTCTCGCCCGCCCGCGAGCTGGGCCGCCGGGTTGCCGTCGCTCTGGGGTTGCTGGTGGTGATCGTCTGCCTGGTCTGGCTCGACCGGGGCGCCTACACCGACACCTCCGACGGCCGGGTCTCGCTGATCGACGCGATCTACTACGCCACCGTCACCATCACCACCACCGGCTACGGCGACATCACCCCGGTCGCCCCGCACGCCCGGATCCTGAACGCCCTGCTGGTCACCCCGATGCGGATCGCCTTCCTGGTGCTGTTGGTCGGTACCACGCTGGAGGTGCTGGCCAGCGAGGGCCGGCGGCTGATCCGCGATTCTCGCTGGAGGAAGCAGATGCGCAACCACATCATCGTGATCGGCTACGGCACCAAGGGCCGCAGCGCGATCCAGACCCTGCGCGACAGCGGGGTCGAGGCCTCCCGACTGGTGGTGATCGACGACTCCGCGGCCTGTGTGGCCGAGGCCAACCTGGCCGGCTACGCGGCGATCCAGGGCGACGCGACCCGACGGGAGATCCTGCACCGGGCCGAGACGCCCCGGGCCCGGCAGGTGATCATCACCCTGGACCGGGACGACACCGCCATCCTGGTCACCCTGACCGTGCGGCAGCTCAACCCCGGCACCCATCTGGTGGTGGCCGTCCGGGAGGGCGAGAACGTCCCGCTGCTGCGCCAATCCGGCGCCAGTTCGGTGATCACCTCCTCCGACGCGGTCGGACGGCTGCTCGGACTGTCCGCGGTCAGCCCGAACCTGGGCACGGTGATCGAGGACCTGCTGAGCGCCAACGAGGGCCTAGAGATCGCCGAGCGGCAGGTCGCCCGCGACGACGCCGGGCTGAACCCGTCCGACCTGCCCGGCGAGCGGGTGCTCGGGGTGGTCCGGAACAAGACCTTGCGCCGGTTCTACGACCCGGCGGTCGCGGCCCTCGAGGTCGGTGACCAGTTGGTGGTCGTCCGCAAGGCCGTGCCCAAGGTCGCCTCCAAGGCCGCCGACAAGGAGAATTCCGAGCGGGCGAGCAAGCCGGGCCGGCGGGACCGAACCGAGCAGGACTGAACCGATCAGGACTGAACCGATCAGGACTGAACCGAGCAGGACTGAACCGGGCGGGACTGAACCGATCCAGCGGCCGTACCCGGCCCGGCCGCCCGGGGACTACACTCCGACGTATTCGTGTTGACCCACGTACCGGCGTCGGTTCCCGGTCGACGCCACGTGTGAGGCAGCAGGGATGCGGACACGGAGGTTGCAGAGTTGAGCGAACCCGCCAGCGTCGGAACAGCCGCCGACGACCCGGCCCAGGTCCGGCGCGACCGGATCGCACGACGCGGGGCCAACCAGCCTTCGTCCGGGCCGAACGCTGCCTCGACCGAAACTCACCGTCCGACGGCCCGAGCCGATGCCCCGGCCGGTGAGCCCGAGCAGGACGCGGCCACCCGGCAGACCGATCAGTCCGGGCCGGGGGTGACCCGGGTGCACCCGAGCGGCGCTCCGCTGCCGGGCCCGGTGACCCCGCAGGACCGCTCCGCCGCCGGATCCGGAGCTGCCTCCCGGTCCATGTCCCGGTCCGCCGATCCCGGCCCCGCCGACCGGCGCGGCGGCGACGTGCCCCGGGTCCGGATGCGGCAACGACTGGCCCGGCTCGGCAGTAGCCGGCCGCAGCCGGCGGTGCTCGATCCGCTGGTCACGGTGATCAAGGCCAACCACCCGAAAGCCGACACCGACCTGATCGTCCGGGCCTACCGGACGGCCGAGCGGATGCACGAGGGGCAGCGCCGCAAGAGCGGCGACGCCTACATCACCCATCCGTTGGCCGTCACCACGATCCTGGCCGAGCTGGGGATGACCGAGGCGACGCTGTGTGCGGCGCTGCTGCACGACACCGTCGAGGACACCCCGTACACGCTGGCCCAGCTGACCCGCGACTTCGGCGAGGAGATCGGGCTGCTGGTCGACGGCGTGACCAAGCTGGACAAGGTCAAGTACGGCGAGGCGGCCCAGTCCGAGACCATCCGCAAGATGGTGGTCGCGATGGCCCGGGACATCCGGGTGCTGGTGATCAAGCTGGCCGACCGGTTGCACAACATGCGGACGCTGCACCACCTGCGCCCGGACAAGCGGCACCGGATCGCCACCGAGACACTCGAGATCTACGCCCCGCTGGCCCACCGGCTGGGGATGAACGCGATCAAGTGGGAGCTGGAGGATCTCTCCTTCGCCACGCTGCACCCCAAGGTCTACGACGAGGTCGTCCGGCTGGTCGCCGAGGCCGCCCCGCAGCGCGACCAGCTGCTGGCCGGGGTGATCGACCAGGTGTCGGCCGACCTGCGGGCGGCGAAGATCCGGGCCACCGTCACCGGCCGGCCCAAGCACTACTACTCGATCTATCAGAAGATGGTCGTCCGCGGCCGCGACTTCGGCGACATCTACGACCTGGTCGGCCTGCGGATCCTGGTGGAGAACCCTCGCGACTGCTACGCCGCGCTGGGGGTGATGCACGTCCGCTGGAACCCGCTGCCGGGCCGGTTCAAGGACTACATCGCGATGCCGAAGTTCAACATGTACCAGTCGCTGCACACCACCGTGCTCGGCCCGGGCGGCAAACCGGTCGAGCTGCAGATCCGCACCGACGACATGCACCGCCGGGCCGAGTTCGGCGTCGCCGCGCACTGGAAGTACAAGGAGAGCGCGCGGAACCTGGGGGAGACGCCGGCCACGGCCAAGGGCGGCGGGGACGACCTGGTCTGGGTCCGGCAGATGATGGACTGGCAGCGAGAGACCACCGACCCCGGTGAGTTCCTGGACTCGCTGCGGTTCGAGATCAACTCCTCGGAGGTGTTCGCGTTCACCCCCAAGGGCGAGGTGTTGTCGCTGCCCTCGGGCTCGACCCCGGTCGACTTCGCTTACGCCATCCACACCGAGGTCGGCAACCGGACCGTCGGAGCCCGGGTGAACGGGCGGCTGGTGCCGCTGGAGTCGGCGCTCTCCAACGGTGACGCGGTGGAGATCTTCACCTCCAAGGCCGAGAACGCGGGCCCGAGCCGGGACTGGCTGGAGTTCGTCAAGAGCCCGCGGGCCAAGAACAAGATCAAGCACCACTTCACCCGGGAGCGCCGGGAGGAGTCGGTCGAGCAGGGGCGCGACCAGCTGGCCCGCCAGCTCCGCCGCGCCGGGCTGCCGCTGCAGCGGCTGCTCACCGTCGAGCACCTGACGGCGGTGGCCGACCACTTCAGGCTCAAGGACGTCACCGCGCTGTACGCGGCCATCGGGGAGGGCACGGTCGGCGCCGGCTCGGCCGTCACCCGACTGATCGGCACCGCGGGCGGTGAGGAGGAGGCGGTCGAGGAGACCAGCGAGGACCGGGTCGTCACCGGCCGCCGGCGACGCTCCCGCGGCGGCGAGGCCGGGGTCGAGGTGATCGGCAGCAGCGACCTGTGGGTCAAGCTGGCCAAGTGCTGCACCCCGGTGCCCGGCGACGAGATCCTCGGCTTCGTCACCAAGGGTTCGGGCGTCTCGGTCCACCGGATCGACTGCGTCAACGCCGCCGATCTACGCTCACAGCCCGAGCGGCTGGTCGAGGTCCGCTGGGCCGCGACGGCGGCCAGCGCCTTCCTGGTGGCGATCCAGATCGAGGCCCTGGACCGGAACCGGCTGCTGGCCGACATCACCCGGGCCCTGTCGGACCAGCACGTGAACATCCTCTCGGCCGGGCTGAGCACCAGCAAGGACCGGATCTGCAAGGCCAAGTTCACCTTCGAGACCGCCGATCCGACCCACCTGGACCACGTGCTGAGCGCTGTCCGGGGCGTTCCCGCCGTCTTCGACGTCTATCGGGTCAACCAGTAGTCCGAAGAGGACTCCGACAGGCTCAGCACACCGGGTCTGACGTTCCCCCGAACCCCGGGCGTGCTGAGCCCGTCGAAGGGCTGGTGACCTGCGTCGCGGGTTCCTTACTTCTTGGGCCCGGCGTCCCCGAGATGCTTCAGGGTGAGGGTGGAACCGGACTTCACTGCGGTCAGCCGGACCCGGTCGTTGACCTTGACGTCGGCCACGGCGGCCTTCTTCTTGTCCTTCCGGACGGTCGTCTTGGTGTCGGCGGTGTAGCTGGCGGTGAAGCCGTCCAGGCTCTTGACGGTGACCTTGCTGCCGCTGACCGCGGTCACGGTGCCGCGCTGCAGATCGAGGGTGCGCTGCTTCTTGGCCCCGCCCACGGTCAGCTCGGCGTGCTGAGCCCGCTGCAGCAGGGGGTGCTTCTTCTTGCCGTTCTGGCCCGCCTTGTGGTCTGTCGGCCTTCTGATCGGGCTTGGCGGTGGCGCTGGACGAACCCGCGCTCGGGCTCGCGGACGGGGTCGACGGAGCCGCGCTGGCGATGCCGACGCCGGCGGCGGTGATGGCGGCCACACCGGCGGCGGCGCCGATCAGGGTCTTGGTCAGGGTCTTCATCGGCACGGTGCTACCTCTTTCGCTGGGCTGAACGGACGGGCTCGACGGATCGAGCTGGACTGACGTGGTTCAGTCTCAGCCGCAACCGCGCCCGATCGCGACCCGATCGCCCGGAGCTTCAGCAACCCTTCAGCGAGGGGTCTGTGCCGAGGGCCGACGCACTCAGCCGCTGAAGTCGTCGACCGCCCGCTCGGCCTGGGCCAGCCACTCACGGTAGGTCGCGGCACCGTCCTTCGCCGCCTGTTCGGCCGAGCTGTCGCCGCGGGCGGCCGCCTTGCTGGCGCGCTCTTCATAGGCCGCGATCTGGGCCTGCAGCTTGGCCGCCGTCTCCTCGGCCCGGGCCCGGGCCTCCGGGTTGGTGCGCCGCCACCGTTCCTCCTCGGCACCCCGGACCGCGGACTCGATCGCCTGCAGCCGTGACTCCAGACCTCGGATCGCGTCCCGCGGCACCTTGCCGATCGCCGACCACCGCTCCACCAGGTCGCGGTAGCCCGCCCGGGCCGCCTCCAGATCGGTCACCGGCAACAGCCGCTCGCCCTCGACCAGCAGCGCCTCCTTGGCCTGCTGGTTGGCGCGGAACTCGGTGTCCTGCTCCGACATCGCGGCCTGCTTGGCTGCGAAGAAGGTGTCCTGGATGCCGCGGAACTTCCCCCACAGCTCTTCGTCGACGTCTCGCGGGGCCGGCCCGGCCGCCTTCCAGCGCGACATCAGTTCACGGAACTCGCCCGTGGTCGGGCCCCACTCGGTGGAGTCGGCCAGCTTCTCGGCCTCGACGATGATCTTCTGCTTGGTCTCCCGGGCCGATTCCCGCTGCTCGGCCTGCTGGGCGAACTGGGCCTTGCGCCGCCGGGTGTACTGCGTCCGGGCGCTGCTGAAGCGGTGCCAGAGGGCGTCGTCGGTGGCCCGGTCGAGTCGTGGCAGCGTCTTCCACTGGTCCAGCAGGGCGCGGAACCGGTTCACGCCACCGCGCCAGTCGTTGCCCTGGGCCAGCCGCTCGGCCTCGACCACGAAGTTCTCCTTCGCCTGCCGGGTCGCCTCGGACTGCTTGGCCCGCTCGGCCTTGCGCCGGGCCCGTTGCTGGTTGAGCAGCGGTGTGAGGGCGTCCAACCGGGCCAGCAGTCCGTCCAGGTCGCCGACGGCGTGGGCGTCGGTGATCGAGGTGCGGACGGTCTTCACCGACGTCCCGGCGTCCTCGGGCGAGAGGGCCGCGGACCTGATCCGGCGCTCCAGCAGCGACACTTCGAGGGCAAGGGCGTCGTAGCGCTTGACGAAGAAGTCGAGAGCCTCCTCGGCGGTGGCGTCCGGGACCTGACCGACCGGGCGTTCGCCCTCGGCGGTCCGCAGGTAGACCGTGCCGTCCTCGGCCACCCGGCCGAAGCTGGCGGCAGGCGGCCCGGACGGCGCCTCGGCCCCGTCCGACCCGCCGTCCGCCGGTTCGGTCGGTTCGACCGCCGCGACCGGGGCGTCGGCCGCGGGACGGGTGGGGGAATCGGGCGAGGCGGCGGGAGCAGCGGCCGGCCCGGTGGGCCGGGGCGGCCGGGGACGCGGGACCGCCGGCTTCGGCACCGGCCGCGGCGTCCCACTCGGTGCGCCAGCCGGTGCTGGCGCTGCCGCCGGTGCCGGGGTGATGGCGCTGGTTTCAGCGGTGGTTTCAGCCGTGGTCGCGTGGTGTCGGCCGGAGGTGCGGGCTCGGACGGGCCTGCGTCGGTGTCGGCGTCGCTCGGTGCAGTGGCTTCTGACGGTGCGTCCGGGCGTGCGTCGTCATCGCGGGGCGCCTGATCCAGTGGCGGCGCCTCGGGCTCCTGCCCACGGTCTGCGTCGTCGTTCATGGTCTTCATCCTGCCCGATACTGTCGGCGATGTGTTTCTCGCTGCGTTCCCGGCCGGTCCTCTCGCCGCAAATTGTTACCTGGTGGCCTCAGATTCGCACGCCGATTGCGTGATCGTCGATCCCGGGATGGACGCGGCCGACCAGATCGACGCGTTGCTCACCGAACACGACCTGACCCCGGCCGCGGTGCTGCTCACCCACGGCCATTTCGACCATGCGGCCTCGGCCGCGCTGGTCGCCGACCGCTATCGGGTCGGGTGCTGGGTCGGTGCCGGCGACGAAGGCCAGCTGAGCGACCCGCTGTCCGGGCTTCCGAGCGAGATGCACGCGCTGTTCGCCGAACTCGTCGGAGCCGACGCCCCGGCCGCCCGGGCGTTGCCGGCGCAGCGGCTCGAGCTCGGCGCCGGACCGGTCCGGCTGGCCGGGATGGACTTCGAGTTGTTACCGGCGCCCGGCCACACCCCGGGCTCCACCCTGATCTCCCTGAGCTATCACGGCGAGCCGGCACCGGGCACGGTGGTTTTCACCGGTGACGTCGTGTTCGCCGGTTCGGTCGGCCGCACCGATCTGCCCGGAGGCGATCCGGTGGTGATGGAACGGACGCTGGCCGAGGTGGTGCTCACCCTGCCGGCCGACGCGATCCTGCTGCCCGGCCACGGACCGCAGACCAGCCTGGCCCGGGAGCGGAACCAGAACCCGTTCCTGCCCCGTTCGGCATAACCTGACCCTTGGTCGTCTGTGCACCGACCGCTCATCCCCGCTCTCGAATCCATCCCGAATCCATCTCGAAGGAACGCCTGAATCCGTATGCCTCGTCCCACCCCACTGTCCGGCTTTCCTGAACTGCTGCCCGGCGCGCGCGTCGTGGAGCAGTTCGTCGTCGACCGGTTGCGCGAGACGTTCGAACTGCACGGGTTCGCCTCGATCGAGACCCGGGCGGTCGAGCCGCTGGAGCGACTGACCAAGGGCGGTGAGATCGACAAGGAGGTCTACACCGTCCGCCGGATCCACGCCGAGACCGAGACCCGCGACGAGCTCGGGCTGCACTTCGACCTGACCGTCCCGTTCGCCCGCTACGTGCTGGAGAACGCAGGCCAGCTCTCGTTCCCGTTCCGTCGCTACCAGATCCAGAAGGTGTGGCGGGGCGAGCGCCCGCAGGAGGGCCGCTACCGCGAGTTCACCCAGGCCGACATCGACATCGTCGACGCCGAGCGGCTGGCCGGTCACCACGACGTCGAGCTGCCGCTGGTCACGTTGGCCGCCTTCGAGCGGCTGCACACCGATCTCGGGCTGCCACCGGTACTGATGCGGGTCAACAACCGGCGGTTGGCTCAGGGCTTCTACCTCGGTCTCGGCATCGAGGACCCGACCGCGGTGCTGCGGGTGGTGGACAAGCTGGACAAGATCGGCCCGGCCCGGGTCGAGTCCGGTCTGGTCGAGGAGTGCGCTCTGAGCGAGACCCAGGCCGCCGCGTGTGTCCGGCTGGCCACGATCAGCTCGGCCGACACCTCCTTCGTCGCCGAGGTCCGCGCCCTGGGCGTCACCTCCGAGTTGTTGGACGAGGGGCTGGACCAGTTGGCCGACGTGGTCTCGGCGGCGGCCCGGCACGCTCCCGGCCGGTTGGTCGCCGACCTGAAGATCGCCCGCGGGCTCGACTACTACACCGGGACCGTCTACGAGACCGAACTGCGTGGCCATACGGGTCTGGGGTCGATCTCTTCCGGCGGGCGTTACGACTCGCTGGCCGCCGACGGCAAGGCCGCCTACCCCGGGGTCGGGCTGAGCATCGGCCTCTCCCGGATGCTGGTTCCCCTGCTGGGCAAGGGAATGCTGAGCGCGTCCCGGCCGGTGCCGACCTGCGTGCTGGTCGCCGTCGACGACGAGCAGAGCCGGGACGATGCGGTCGCGGTCGCCGAGCAGCTGCGCTCCCGGGGCATCTCGAGCGAGGTGGCGCCGAAAGCCGACAAGTTCGGCAAGCAGATCCGCTACGCCGACCGGCGCTCGATTCCCTACGTCTGGTTCGGATCCGGTGCCCACGGCGAGGTGAAAGACATCCGGACCGGTGAACAGTTGCCGGCCGATCCGGGCCGCTGGCAGCCGAACGAGGCCGATCTGCGGCCACAGGTGAGGGCCGACTTCGGCACCGAGTAACCGGGACGGCGGGGGTTTGCGCGGAGAATCGGAGGGACGATGAACGAGCTGGCTGCGAACCACCATCACGTCGTGGTGACGAACGCCGAGAGTGAAAGCTTCTTCTCGCTGCGCCGCCGGCCCAGTTCACGCGCCGACCGGTATGCGCTCGGCCGCCGGCTGCGAGCCGACGTGCCACGGAAGTCCCTGGGGGAGTGGAAAGCGCCGGTCGACCGGCCCGACCCGGTCGCCCTGATCAACCGCTCGCACGAGGGCCGGCTGGCCGAGCTGATCGGGGTCCGGGTCGGCCGGATGATCAGCTCGCCGTACGGGTTCCTGCGCGGCACGGCGGTGGTGATGGCCCACGACGTCGCCGGTCTGCCGGCGACCGGGATCACGCCGGTGATCTGCGGCGACGCCCATCTCGGCAACTTCGGCTTCTACGCCTCGCCCGAGGGTGAACTGGTGATCGATCTCAACGACTTCGACGAGGCCCACCCCGGCGCCTGGGAATGGGATCTGCGTCGGCTGACGGCCAGCATCTGGGTGGCCGGCCGGGAGAACGGGGCGAGTGAGGACCAGTGTCGGGAGGCGGTCACCGGCTGCGTGCTGGCCTACCGCGATGAGGTCTCCTTCCTGGCCGAGATGCCTTTGCTGCAACGGTCCTACAACCGGCTCGACGTCGGCCGGCTGCACGAGACCGCGACCGAGAAGACGCTGCGGGACGAGATCGCCCGGGCGGCCCGGCGGGCCCGGCAACGGACCAGCGACCGGGCGCTGCCGCGGTTCACCCACGAGCACCACGGGAGTCGCCGGATCGTGGAGGAGCCGCCGTTGATCGTGCGGGCCCGGGGCCGGACAGCCGAGGCGATCGCGCGAGGGTCTGGACGACTATCTGCAGACCCTCGCCCCGCACTGGCGGCGGGCGCTCGGCGGCTACACCTTGCTCGACGTGGCCCGCAAGGTGGTCGGGGTCGGCAGTGTCGGCCTGCGGGCCTACGTCGCCCTGCTGGAGGGCAGTTCACCCGACGACGTGGTGTTCCTCCAGCTCAAGCAGGCGCGCCGATCGGTGCTGGCCCCCTACGTGCACGGCGACTCGGCCTGGCACCAGCACCAGGGTCAACGCGTGGTGGAGTACCAGCAGGCGCTGCAGACGGTCAGCGATCCCTTGCTGGGTTGGACGAGCGTGCAGGGCCGTCAGTTCTACGTCCGGCAGTTCCGCAACATGAAAGGCAGTGTCGCGCTGGACGCGATCGGCCCCGCCGCGCTCGCCGACTACGCCGGCATCGTCGGTCACCTGTTGGCCAAGGGGCACGCCCGGACCAGCGGCGCCTCGATGATCGCCGGCTACATCGGTAAGGGTGCGGCGTTGTCCGAGGCCTTCGGTGAGTTCGCCCGGCGTTACGCCGACCAGACCGAGGCCGATCACGCCGCACTTCTCCAGGCCGTCCGGCGCGGTGAGCTGCCGGTGGAGGACGGTGCGCTGGACCGCGTCGGGTCGGCGTTCCGGCCCCGCTGAGGGTGGCCGGGCGGCAGCGCTGAGCCCGGTAAACTCAGATCTCGGAGAACGACCAGCGAACAGTGAATCGACACGGACAAGGTGATGGAGTGAGCGAAGCAGCGCAGACCGGGACGGCGCGGGTCAAGCGCGGAATGGCCGAGATGCTCAAGGGCGGCGTGATCATGGACGTGGTCACCGCCGAGCAGGCCAGGATCGCCGAGGACGCCGGTGCAGTGGCGGTGATGGCCCTCGAGCGGGTGCCGGCCGACATCCGGGCCCAGGGCGGCGTGGCCCGGATGAGCGATCCGGATCTGATCGACGGCATCGTCGAGGCGGTGTCGATCCCGGTGATGGCCAAGGCCCGGATCGGTCATTTCGTCGAGGCCCAGGTGCTGCAGTCGCTCGGGGTCGACTACGTCGACGAGTCCGAGGTGCTGACCCCGGCCGACTACGCCCACCACATCGACAAATGGGCCTTCACGGTTCCGTTCGTCTGCGGGGCCACCAACCTCGGTGAGGCGTTGCGCCGGATCACCGAAGGGGCGGCGATGATCCGCTCCAAGGGCGAGGCCGGCACCGGTGACGTCTCCAACGCGACCACCCACATGCGGACGATCCGGGGTGAGATCCGCCGGTTGACCTCGATGTCGCCGGACGAGCTCTTCGTTGCGGCCAAGGAACTCCAGGCCCCGTACTCGCTGGTCGCCGAGGTGGCTGCCGCCGGCAAGCTGCCGGTGGTGCTGTTCACCGCGGGTGGGATCGCCACCCCGTCCGACGCCGCGATGATGATGCAACTGGGTGCCGAGGGCGTGTTCGTCGGCTCCGGCATCTTCAAGTCCGGCAACCCGGCCGAACGGGCTGCGGCGATCGTCAAGGCCACCACGTTCTACGACGACCCGGACGTGATCGCCAAGGTGTCCCGCGGGCTGGGCGAGGCAATGGTCGGGATCAACGTGGAGGACGTCCCCGAGCCGCACCGGCTCGCCGAGCGCGGCTGGTGACGGCCGGATCCCACTCGGGCGGATCCCACTCGGGCGGATCCCGTTCGGCCGGATCCCGTTCGGGCGGGGGACCGGCGCGGCCGTTGATCGGCGTGCTCGCCGTCCAGGGCGACGTCCGCGAACACCTGCAGGCGTTGGCCGACAGCGGGGCCACGCCGGTCGCGGTGCGGCGCCCGGTCGAGCTGGCCGGGCTGAACGGGCTGGTGCTGCCCGGTGGCGAATCCACCACGATCGACAAGCTGTCGCGGATCTTCGGGCTGCACGATCCGATCCGGGCCGCGATCGCGGACGGGCTGTGCGTGTACGGCTCCTGCGCCGGGATGATCATGCTGGCCGACAAGATCCTGGACGGACGTCCGGATCAGCAGAGCTTCGGCGGACTGGCCATCACCGTCCGCCGGAACGCGTTCGGTCGGCAGGTGGATTCGTTCGAGGACGAGGTCTCGGTGACCGGGATCGAGGGTGGCCCGTTCCACGCGATCTTCATCCGGGCGCCGTGGGTGGAGGAGTGCGGACCAGGCGTCCGGGTGCTCGGCCGGGTCGAGCACGCCGCCGATCCGCGGGCCCGGGACCGGATCGTCGCGGTCGAGGACGATCATCGGCTCGCTACCGCCTTCCACCCCGAGGTGGGTGGCGATCTGCGGCTGCACCGCTACTTCGTGGCCAAGGTGCGGCAGCACTAGCCTGCGCCGTGGGAAGCTGAGGAGCCTGCTGCCGTAGCTGAGGGCCTGTGCCGTAGCCGGGCCGTCCGGCCGCGCCGCTCTACTGGCCGGGGTAGCCACCGTTGCTGTAGAGCAACTGACCGGTGATCCAGCCACCCTGCGGTGAGAGCAGGAAACGGACCAGATTCGCTGTGTCCGTAGGCGTTCCGAGACGGCCGAGCGGTTGCTGGGCCAGGCCGGCGGCCCGGATCTCCTCGGTCATCCAGCCGGTGTCGATCGGCCCGGGGTTGATCACGTTGGAGCGCAGGCCGAGGTGGCCGAGCTCGTGGGCGGCGGCCAGCACCAACCGGTCCAGAGCTCCCTTGGTCGCACCGTAGGGCAGGTTGTGGACGGTGTGGTCACTGGTCAGCGCAACCACACTGCCGCCGGCCGGAATCTGGTTTTCCTCAACCACGGCAGGAGTGTCGGGCAGCTGACGGGCAAACGCGGCGATCAGCAGCCAGGTCGCCCGGACGTTCACCGCATAGTGCCGGTCGAAACTTTCCACCGTGGTGTCGAGGATGCCGGAGTCGACGCTCTCGCAGTGCGACATCACCAACGCCGTCAGTGGTCCTGACCGTTGGGTCGCCCGATCCACCAAGCCGGATGCGGCGTCCGGATCCGCCAGGTCGGCCGGCACCAACTCGATCCGAGCTCCGCCGCGGCGAAGCTCGGCCGCAAGGGCGGCCGGGTCGTCCGGTCCGCGTTCGTAGTCGACCCGGTCGTCGTAGTCGCTCCAGTAGGAGAGCACCAGATCCCACCCGTCGGCGGCCAACCCGGCGGCGATGCCGGCCCCGATCCCACGACGCCGGCCGACACCGGTGATCAACGCTGTCCTGGTCATGATGTCCTTCGGTAGCAGGTTTTCGGGCCGACTTCTGTTGAACCGGGCTCTCTGAATCGACTCCCCTCGGGTCGAGCAGGATCTCAGTCGACCTCGTCCGGGGCGTCGGTCAGATCGAGCGGATCGGCACCGCCGTCGTCGTACCATCTGAACTCACGGGTCTGGGCGTCGACCCGCCAGTGTTGCGGTGTGCTGGTCTGCAGCCAGTCCAGCGGCTCGATGCCGCCCGGCGAGCCTCCGTCCAGGGCCAACCGCAACGCGGCCGAGAGGTCGGCGTCGACCGCGTCGGTCCTGGTGGCCGGGTCGATCGAGACGAACAGGGCCGTCCCCGAGTGGGCGATCAGTTCGAGGAACTGCCGGTTCAGCGCCCACGGGGTCTGCGGGGTACTGGGCACACAGTCGGCGTCGAGGGTGAAGAAGCGGCGGTGCTGGGCCAGCCGGAAGGCCAAGGTGTTGACGCCCATCCGGCGGGTCCGTTCCCAGACCCGGCCCGAGGTGTCGTCGCCGGTGCGCTGGGCCTGGACCAGACCGGCGGCGAGATGTCCGATCACGTTGCAGCCCAGGACGATCGCGTCCCCGGCCGCTTCGTGCACGGTGCGGTAGAAATCGACCAGCACCTCGGCGCTGGTCCGGCTCCGGTCATGGGGGGCGATCTCCGGCGCGGACGGACGGGCGGTCATGGTCGGACCCCACTGGCCGAGCGCCTCGAAGGTGGAGAAGTCGTGCTTGATCAGCTCGAAACCCCAACCACGTAGGCGATCCACGTCGGAAGCGACCCGTTGCAGGGTGCCCGGGTGGCTCGGGTCGAGGGCGTAGCCGCCCTGCCACGGACGTCCGGCCTCCGGCCCCGGATCCTCCCTGGACAGCAACGGCCGGAACCAGATGCCGGGCCGGACGCCGGTGGCGGCGATCGCGGCGGCCGCCTCCGCCATCACCGGGAACTCCGGAGCCCGGCCGCGGTCCCAGGGGCCACCGGAGGCGGGCCGGCCGTCGGCGGTCCCGTCCGGGCTCCAGCCGTCGTCGATGGTGCCGAACGGCCGGACGGGATGGTCGCCGACCAGTTCGGCGATCAGAGTGGCGTCGCGGACCACCGCGGCGGCGTCGAAGTCCCGGCCGTAGGCGTAGTACCAGTTGTTGGCGCCGACCAGAGGTGGGCAGGGCAGCGGGTCGCGGCAGAGCACCGCACTCAACGCGCACTGGACCAGGTAGGGCTCGTCGTCGCCCTCGACGAACCGGACCACCGCGGCGGTGAGCGACCGGTCGCCGAGCCGGGTCGGGCCGCCACCGCTGCGCAGATCCAGCCACAACGAGACGCCCTCGGGATCGACCGTCCAACTGGCGAAGGCGCCACCGCGGACTTCCACCCCGGCCCCCCAGGTGGTCTGGGTGACCTGGTCGTGGACGAGCACCGTCCAGGGCAGCACCCGCTCCGGCTGCAGACCGCGCCACTGCAGATCGCCGTAGCTTCGTTCCCAGGCGTCGCCGAGGATCAGGTGCCGCGGCCGGGCCGCTGGGGTTGCCTCGATCGGCGACCGGTCGACGAGCGGCCGCCGCCAGCGCAGGTGGACCCGGCTGACGTCGGGATCGGCGGCCCCGGCGCTGACCCGGACGCTCAGCCCGGCGCCGGTGCGGTCGGTGACGATGGACACCCCGGAGGATCTGGCCGGCCGCCAGCCGTCGCCGGTGCCGCGTTGGACCCGGATCAGGTCGGGTTCTCCGACCTCGGTCTCGCCGGTGGACACTGTTCTCCTCAGCTGGCGCGCGGTTCCGTCGGCTGGGACAGCCATTGACTTAGCCGAACACCTGTTCGATTATGGTCCGGTGAGTGCTCCTGCGATGCCTTCGCTCCGCGGCCCGATGTCTTCGCTCCGCGGCCCGGTGTCGTCGGCGAACGCGGCCGCGACGGTCCGCGAACTGCAGCAGCAGGTCCACCGGATGCAGGGGACGTCCGTGTCCCAACCGCTGCCGACCCTACCGGCCCTGCGTTCCCTGGTTCAGCTGCGGACCGGAGCCAGCTACGCGGTGGATTCGCCGTTGCTGGCCATGGCGTTGATGGCCGGGCCGTCCTCGGCCGGTTCCTGGTGCGGTGTGGTCGGGGTGCCCGACTTCGGGATCGAGGCGGCGGCCGCGCTCGGGGTCGACCCGGACCGGACGATCCTGGTGCCCGAGCCCGGGGACGAGTGGCTGAACGTGGCCGCGGCGATGATCGACGTGCTGACCGTGGTCGTCGTCCAACCACCCGGCGCGGACGTCCCGGGCAGGCGTGCAGGCGGCAGTGCAGGCGGCAGTGCAGGCGGCGGTGCGGGCGGCGGTGCGGGCGTGGTCGGTCCGCACCAGGCGGCCCGGCTCGGCTCCCGGCTACGACAGCGGGAGGCGGCGCTGATCGCTCTGGGTGACTGGCCACGCTGCGACGCCCGGCTCCGGATCCGGCAGACCCGGTGGTCCGGGATCGGCCAGGGCCACGGCCATCTGAGCGGACGACGGGTGCGGGTGACGTCCGGCCGGGTCGGTTCGCCGACGGCGGAGGCCGAGCTGTGGTTGCCCGACGCCGAGGCCCGGGTCCGGATCGTCGATCCCGACGGCCCGAACGAGGCTCCGGTGGACGGGTTCGAGTCCCGTCCCCGGTTGCGGGCGGTCGAGGCGAGCTGATGACCCAGACCGAGTTGACCCAGACCGAGCTGAGATGACCCAGACCGAGTTGACCAGGCCCGAGGAGCGCTCGACCACCGGGATGCGGGTGCTGGTGATCTGGTGTCCGGACTGGCCGGTGGTCGCGGCCATGACCGAGGAGAACCTGCCCGCCCATCTGCCGGTCGCGGTGCTGGACAAGGGCGAGATCTTCGCCTGTTCACCGGCGGCCCGGACCGACGGCGTCCGGCGGGGGATGCGACGTCGGGATGCGGCTTCCCGGTGCCCGGAGCTGTTGCTGCTCGAGCGCAACGCCGAACGGGACAGCCGCACCTTCGACGCCGTCCTCACCGCGATCGAGGAGGTCAGCCCGGGGGTCGAGCCGCTGCGTCCGGGGCTGTGCGCGCTGCGGGTGCCCAGCCGCTTCTACGGCGGCGAGCCCGAGGCGGCGGCGGTGATCGCCGAGCGGTTGGTGACGACCGGGATCTGGGACTGCCGGTTCGGGGTGGCCGACAGCCTGTTCACCGCCGAGCAGGCCGCTCGCGGCGCGGCCGTCCAGGACTGTGTGGTGGTCGAGCCGGCGGATTCGGCGTCCTTCCTGTCCCGGCTCGGGGTCGGGGTGCTCGGCGACGCCGAGGTGGTCAGCCTGTTGCGCCGGATGGGGATCAGGACACTCGGCGACTTCGCCCGGCTGCCCGCCTCCGACGTGGCCACCCGGTTCGGCCGGTTCGGGGTCTGGGCGCACCGGGTGGCCAACGGTCGCGAGCAGCGGACGGCGGCCGGCCGCCGGCCTCCGCCCGAGCTGATCCAGCAGATCGGATTCGCGCCCGGGCTGGAGACGATCGAGCCGATCGCCTTCAGCAGCAGGCAGACCGCGGAGCGGTTCGTCGGCGATCTGGCCCGTCTCGGTCAGGTCTGCACCGGGATCCGGATCGAGGTGCAGACCGAGAACGGCTGGCACGGCCACCGCCGCTGGTCACATCCGCGTTGGTTCTCCGCCGGTGACGTGATCGACCGGCTGCGATGGCAGTTGCAGGCCGACCCCGCCCCCGATCCGGTCAGTTCGGTCCGGTTCTCACCCGAGGTGGTCGAACAACTCGGCAACACCGGGGACGGGTTGTGGGGCAGTGCCCCGGACGAGCAGATCGAACGCGGGATGGCCCGGGTGCAGAGCATGGTCGGCTTCGACGGCGTCCTCTCCCCGCAGCTCCAGGGCGGTCGGCAGCCGGCCGAACGACAGCAGCTGACGCCCTGGGGTGAGGACGAGGTGGTGGCCCGCAAAGGTGGTCTGCCCTGGCCGGGCAGTCTGCCCGCCCCGGCTCCGGCACGGATCTTCACCCGGCCCCGGCCCGCCCGGGTGCTGACCGCCGACGGCCTGCCGGTCACGGTGACCGAGCGCGGTGCGGTCAGCGGGATCCCGGCCAGTTTCTGCCCGGGCCAGGACGCCGACCCCGTCCCGGTCGAGGCCTGGGCCGGCCCGTGGCCGATCGACGAGCTCTGGTGGGATCCCCGGCAGGCCCGCCGGATCGCCCGGTTCCAGCTGGTCGGGGTCGACGGCAGCGCCTGGCTGTTGGTGGCCGAGAAGGGCAGTTGGTGGACCGAGGCCCGCTATGACTGAACAGGCCCGGGTACGTCGAGCGTCACCGGGCTCTGCTCGTCGGTGCTTTTCAGGCTTTTCAGGCGCCGAGGGCGGACCAGCCACCGTCCGAGGCGATCACCTGGCCGGTCACCCACTCGGCCTCGTCGCCGACCAGCCAGCCGACCAGACGGGCCGTGTCCTGCGGGGTGCTGGCCCGGCCTCCCGGGTTGCGTTCTGCCACCCACGCCCAGGCGGCGTCGTCGTGGTGGCCGGTGTCGTTCGGGCCGGGGTTCACGCAGTTGACCGTGATTCCGCGAGCGATCAGGTGCGCGGCGAGAGTGGGCGTCAACTCGCGCAAGGCCGCCTTGGAGGCGATGTAGGGCAGCTCGGCGGGCATCACCCCGTGGTACTGCCCGGAGGTGAACAGCACGATCCGGCCACCGGGGCCCGATTCTCGCTGGGCGGCGAACTCCCGGAGGAGCAGCAGCGTGGCCCGGGTGTTGACGGCGTAGGTGAGATCGAGTTCGTCGGCGGTGAGTTCTTCCAACGACTGGCGCACACTGCGTGCATGGTTGGCGATCACGATGTCCAGCCGACCGAAGGATTCTTGCGCAGTAGCGACCAGCGCGGCCGGGGTTCGGGGATCGGCGAGGTCGGCGGTGATCTGCGCGAGCCGTCCGCCGGCACTCCGCAGCTCCTCGACCAGGGACTCGGTGCCGCCGGGATCGGCTCGGTCGCCGTCGGCCGCGGGCCAGGAATGGACGACGACTGCCGCTCCGTCCGCGACGAGACGCCGGACGACGGCTGCACCGATCGCCGACCGGCGGCTGGCGCCGGTGACCAGTGCGACCCGACCGGTGAGGGGAGCGCGAGACGTCACCGGGAGAACACTAGGGCTGACGACCTCAGGAGTCGCGGAAGTTTGTCTGGGTGCTAGTAATCGAACAGGTGTTCGAGTATGATCAGATCATGGATCTCCCGGCCGAGCAGTGCGCGACGTTGAACCAGCGTCGAACCCAGCGCTGAGCGCGGTCGTACGCCTGGACGGTGAACTTGATCGGTTGCTCTGCGTCGCTGAAGCTGAGCTCGATCGTTGCCCGGCGGACACCGTGATCGAGTTCGCCCGGCGCTTCGAACGGGTCCGCAACCGGCTGTCCCTGGTCGATCACCAGATCGTCCACGCGCTGGAGACCAACGAGATCCCGGCGGCCCGGTGCGTCCGGTCGACCACGCGTTTTCTGGCCCAGACGTTGATGCTCAGCCCGGGGGAGGCCCGACAGCGGGTGTTGGCCCACGGGGCACTGCATCCACGGCTGACCACGGTGGGCGAGGTGCTGCCTCCCGAACGGCCGGTGTTGGCCGCAGCGCAACGGGACGGATCGGTCTCGCCCGGTCAGGCGCAGGTGATCATCACGGCCACCGAGAAGCTCGAGCGGCTCAGCCACCTCGCGGCGGTCACCCCCGAACTGGTCGCCGAGGTCGAAGCCGACCTGACCGGGTTCGCCGCCACGTTCGATCCGCTCGAACTCCGGCGCTGTGCCGAGCGGGTCGTGGAGTGCGTCGACCCGGACGGCGTGCTGGCCGACGAACGCGCCCAGCAGACCCTTCGCGAAGTCCAGCTCACCGTCCGCAAAGACGGGATGTACTCCCTGCGCGGTGTGCTCACGCCACCAACCGGGGCGGCGTTGTCCGCGGTGCTGCTGCCGCTGGCCCGCCGCCGCCCGTCGTGTCCGGCCGAAGGTGAGATCGCCGGTGCCGACGATCGGGACTACCCGGCCCGGCTGCACGACGCCCTGGCGGAGGCCGCGCAACGGTTGCTGCGATCGGGCACCCTGCCGATGTCCGGCGGAGTGCCGGCGACGGTTCTGATCACGGTCAGCGAAGCGACGGTCCGGGCCGATCGCGGGTTCGGTCGGTGCAGCGACGGTTCGCTGGTCCCGGTGAGGAGCCTCTCGTCCTGGGCCGGTGAGGCCGAGGTGGTCACCGTCTCGACGACCCGGACCGGTGGGGTACTCGAACTGGGTCGACAGCGACGATTCGCTTCCCGGCATCAGATCCTGGCCCTGATCGCCCGCGACGAGGCCTGCACCTTCCCGGGCTGTGACCATCCACCGCAATGGTGCGAGCATCACCACATCACCGAATGGCAGCGCGGTGGAGACACCGACATCGGCAACCTCACCCTGCTCTGTCGCTATCACCACCACCGTTTCGAGGCCCACGGCTGGAGCTGTCGGATGGTCGACGGGTTGCCGCACTGGATCCCGCCCCGGTGGGCCGATCCCGAACAGCGACCCATCCTCAACCGCAGACTCCGCGACCGTCATCTCGTCCAGCCCACCGGATCAGGTGTTCCACCGTGCCCCGAGCCTGCCGAGGAGCGGCTGGTCGCACCATGGTCCGGATTCGTCGACGAGGCCGGTCCCGCCCTCCTCGAGTCGCCGGCGTTCCCGGAATCGGAGATCGATCTGTTCGACGAGTGGTCCGAGGTGTGGTTCCCAGACGGCGAGTTCGAGACCGGCGAGTTCGAGACCGGTGAGTTCGAGACCGGTGAGTTCGAGACCGTCGAGTTCGAGGCCGGTGAGTTCGAGACCGGTGGGTTCGAGGCCGACTGTGAAGACGCCGCCGCGGGAGCCGCCGGGTCACGTTTCGAGCTGGCCGCAGCAGGGAACCGCTGATGGGGTGGGAGAACCCGGACATCCCGTGGGCCGAGTTGGAGCGGCGGCTGTCCGGTCGACGGAAGCCCGGGAAGCGCGACGATGGTGGCGCGCGAGCACAGTCGCCGTCCGCAGAATCACCCGCCGCTGACGAGGGAGCTGACGAAGGAGAAGACGCCTCCGGAAATCCAGCGTCTCCTGCAGACGCAGCGATCCCGGCGAACGCAGCGATCCCTGCAGACGCAGCGATCCCGGCGGACACAGCGATCCCGGCGGACACAGCGGCTTCGACGGCCGGGAGAATTTCTGCTGACACCCTCAACTCCGATCTGGTGGCCCGGAAGCGGGCGGCCAGAGAACGAGCCGCCCGGGAGCGTCCCCGGCCGTGGGAGCCGTGGGGCGACGGCGACGGGTCGCCCGGATGGGAGCGCAAACCCCGTTACGAAGCGGATCCGAAGGCCACCGCGCCCCCTGAGCCGGTCGTCCCCTACGCCGAACTCCACGCCCACTCCGACTTCAGCTTTCTCGACGGGGCGAGCGATCCCGAATCACTGATCGAAGAGGCGGTCCGGCTCGGTCTGCACGCGTTGGCCCTGACCGATCACGACGGCTTCTACGGCGTATCCCGGTTCGCCGAGGCGGCCAAGGAGTACGACCTCAAGACGGTTTTCGGGGCAGAGTTGTCCTTGGGCTTACGCACGCCCCAGAACGGTGTCGCTGACCCGGAGGGTGAGCATCTGCTGGTGCTGGCTGCCGGTGTCTCCGGCTATCACCGATTGGCCGGAGCGATCACCGAAGCCCAGTTGCGCGGGGACGAGAAGGGCCGTCCGCTCTACGACATCGACGAACTCGCCGCCCGGGCCGGTGGTGACTGGATGATCATGACCGGCTGCCGTAAGGGTGCGGTCCGTCGGGCTCTGGTACGTGACGGTGTCCGACGGGGTTATGAGGTGGCAGCCGAGGAACTCGACCGGCTGACCGCGTTGTTCGGCCTCGACCACGTCAGCGTCGAACTGATCGATCATCAGTTGCCGCTCGACTCCGTCCACAACGACGCGCTGGCTGCGCTGGCCCGCGATCACGGGTTGCCGGTGGTGGCCAGCAACAACGTGCACTACGCCCGGCCGTCCGATTACCGGCTGGCCAGTGCGATGGCGGCGGTCCGGGGACGTCGGAGTCTGGTCGAGATGGACGGTTGGTTACCCCCACCGACGGCCTTTCTGCGGTCCGGCAACGAGATGGCCGCCCGGTTCGCCCGCTATCCCGGGGCGATCGCCCAGACGGTCGCGCTGGCCGACGAGCTCGCTTTCGATCTCCGGGCGGCCAGTCCACGGCTGCCCAAACTGGACGTGCCGGAGGGCCACACCCCGATCAGCTGGTTGCGAGAGCTGGCCCGGCGTGGCGCCGATCAGCTCTATCCGGACCGGCGCGAAGTGGCGCAGGCCCGGCTGGACAAGGAGCTCGCGGTGATCGAGAAGAAGGACTTCCCGGGTTATTTCCTGATCGTGCACGACATGGTCGCTTTCGCCAAAGAGCGCGGAATCCTCTGTCAGGGCAGGGGATCCGCGGCCAACTCGGTGGTCTGTTACGCCCTGGGGGTGACGGCCGTCGACCCGATCAAGTTCGATCTGCCGTTCGAGCGGTTCCTGGCCACGACCCGGGACGAGGAGCCCGACATCGACGTCGATTTTGATTCCGAACGACGTGAAGAGGTGATCCAGGAGGTGTACCGCCGGTTCGGCCGGCGCAACGCCGCCCAGGTCGCCAACGTGATCGCCTACCGGCCGAAGTCGGCGGTCCGGGACATGGCCAAGGCGCTCGGCTACTCCACCGGCCAGCAGGACGCCTGGAGTAAGCAGATCGACAGCTGGAGCGGGATCGGTGACTCCGACCACGACATCCCGGACGAGGTGGTGTCGCTGACCAACCAGTTACTCAAGTCACCGCGCCACCTGGGCATCCACTCCGGCGGCATGGTGCTGACCGAACAACCGGTGGGCGAGGTCTGTCCGATCGAGCGGGGCCGGATGGACGACCGCACCGTCTTGCAGTGGGACAAGGACAGCTGTGCCTGGATGGGGCTGGTCAAGTTCGACTTCCTCGGGTTGGGCATCCTCAACGCCATCCAACAGACCTTCGACCTGGTCGATGAGTGGGTCGGGGAGCGGTGGCGGCTGGAGACGTTGCCCAAGGAGGAACCTGCGGTCTACGACATGCTCTGCCGGGCCGATTCGGTCGGTTTGTTCCAGGTGGAGAGCCGGGCCCAGATCGGCACCCTGCCGCGACTGCAGCCCCGGCGGTTCTACGACCTGGTGGTCGAGGTGGCGTTGATCCGACCGGGCCCGATCCAAGGTGGTGCGGTCCATCCCTATGTCCGACGCAGCACCGGTCTGGAGGAGGTGAGCTATCCGCATCCGCTGCTCGAACCGGTGTTGAAGCGCACCAAGGGGATCCCGCTGTTCCAGGAGCAGCTGATGCAGATCGCGGTGACGGTCGGCAACTGCAGCGGCGACGATGCCGATCTGCTCCGTCGCGCGATGGGATCCAAACGCGGGGTGGAGAAAATCGAGCGACTGCGTGCGGCCCTGTTCGAGGGGATGGAGTCGCACGGCATCACCGGTGAGCTGGCCGAGGAGATCTACGACAAGATCGTCGCCTTCGCCAACTTCGGCTTCGCCGAGAGCCACGCCTGCAGCTTCGCCCTCCTGGTCTACGCCTCGGCCTGGCTCAAGCTGCATTATCCGGCCGCATATCTGGCCGGCCTGCTGCGGGCCCAGCCGATGGGCTTCTATTCACCACAGTCGCTGGTTGCCGACGCCCGCCGGCACGGGGTGGAGATCCGTCGTCCGGACATCGCCCGCTCCGGCGCCATCGCCGGTCTCGAGCCGGGCGATGAATTGCCCGGAGAACTCTCGTTGTCTCAGCCCCCGTTGTCTCAGCCCGGACGCGGGTGTCCAGAGCCGGCCGAAGGGCTGTTTTCCGAGCCGGTCGAGGGTTTCGGGGTGGGGACCGTCGACCCGGCCGGTCCGACCACATCCCGAACACCCGGATCCTCTTCTGCGGCGGAGCTTCCCGCCCCGACGACCCGGCCCCAAGGTCCGGGCATCCTCGCCCCGACCGGTGTGCCCAGCTGTCTGGACCGGGACCAGCCTGAGGTCGGCCGCTTCGACAGGTTGGTCATCGACCCCACCCCGGCCCATCGGCGCGACGGTCGCTGCGCGGTGCGGATGGGCCTGGACTCAGTTCAGGGCGTCGGCCTGGAGGTGGCGAAGCGGATCGTGTCCGAGCGGGAGATCCAGCCGTTCAGCTCGATCACCGACGTGGTCCGGCGGGCCGGTCTGAGCACCCGGCAGGCCGAGGCTCTGGCCACCGCCGGAGCGTTCGACTGCTTCGACCTCACCCGGCGGCAGGCGCTGTGGAGTGCCGGGTACACCGATCGTCCGGATCTGCTCGACGGCACCGCGATCGATGCGCCACCGCCGGAGCTGCCCGGGATGAGTCCGATCGAGTCGACCCTGGCCGATCTGTGGGCCACCGATGTCTCGCCCGATGATCATCCGATGGTCCACCTGCGTCCGGTACTGGACCGGCACCAGGTCCTCCGGGTCGGCGATCTCGGGCCGGGGCAGAACACCACCCGGGTCCGGGTGGCCGGTCTGGTCACCCATCGGCAACGTCCCGGCACCGCCGGCGGGGTCACCTTCCTCAACCTGGAGGACGAGACCGGGATGCTCAACGTGGTCTGTTCCCAGGCCCTCTGGCAGCGTTACCGCCGGGTCGCCCGCAACTCGGCCGGCCTGATCATCCGCGGCATCATCGAACACAACGAAGGTGTCACCAACCTGGTCGCCGACCGCCTGGATCGGCTCAGCGGGGTCTACCCCGAGGTCGCCTCGATGCTGCCGGCCCGACATGTCTCCCGGGACTTCCGGTGATCGGGCGCGGCTCGCGTCTGGTCTGCCCGGGGTTCGCGCCAGGTCTGTCCGGGGTTCGCGCCAGGTCTGTCCGGGGTTCGCGCCAGGTCTGTCCGGGGTTCGCGCCAGGTCTGTCCGGGGTTCGCGCCAGGTCTGTCCGGGGTTCGCGCCAGGTCTGTCCGGGGTTCGCGCCTGGTCAGCCAGCCCGGCACGCTTCACGACGGGTCTGCCCGACAGACTCTGCGACGGGTCTGCCCGAGGCTCCGGATCAGACCTGCCGATCTACGCCGACCGAACAGCTTCCTGCTTCCGCCTCTCCTACTTCACCCCAGCCGCACCGCCCGGCGAAACCGATGAGCGTCCACCCCGTCCTCCCTCGTAGGATCGATGACCGGCCCTGCTCCGATGCGGGGTCAGACACTTCTCGGAAGGACAGTTCGTGATTCGCACCCATCAGGCCGGCACACTTCGTGCCGAGCACGCCGGCACCACCGTGACCCTGGCGGGCTGGGTGGCCCGGCGGCGAGATCACGGCGGCGTCGCCTTCCTGGATCTGCGAGACGCGTCCGGCGTCGCCCAGGTCGTCGTCCGGGACGAGATCCTGGCTGCCTCCGGCGCCCACGAACTGCGCAACGAGTACTGCATCACGGTCACCGGCGAGGTCGAGGCGCGTCCGGAGGGCAACGCCAACCCCGACCTGCCGACCGGAGAGATCGAGGTCGCCGCCCGCGAGCTCGAGGTGCTGAACCCGGCCGCCACCCTGCCGTTCCAGATCGACGAGCGGGCCGAGGTCGGTGAGGACACCCGGCTCAAATACCGCTACCTCGACCTCCGCCGACCGGCTCCCAGCAAGGCGATCCGGTTGCGCAGCGCCGTCAACCGGATGGCCCGCGAGACCCTGGCCAACCACGAGTTCGTGGAGATCGAGACGCCGACGATGACCCGGTCGACGCCGGAGGGTGCCCGGGACTTCCTGGTGCCGGCCCGGCTGCGTCCCGGTAGCTGGTACGCCCTGCCGCAGAGCCCGCAGCTGTTCAAGCAGCTGTTGATGGTGGCCGGGATGGAGCGCTACTACCAGATCGCGCGCTGCTACCGCGACGAGGACTTCCGGGCCGACCGGCAGCCGGAGTTCACCCAGCTCGACATCGAGATGAGCTTCGTCGACCAGGACGACATCATCGCGCTCAGCGAAGAGCTGCTGGCCAACCTGTGGGAACTGATCGGCGTTCAGGTGCCCCGGCCGATCCCGCGGATCACCTACGCCGAGGCGATGGACCGCTACGGCACCGACAAACCCGACCTGCGGTTCTCCCTCGAGATCACCGAACTCACCGACTACTTCGCCGACACCCCGTTCCGGGTCTTCCAGGCGCCGTACGTGGGTGCGGTGGTGATGCCCGGAGGCGCCGACCAACCCCGGCGCACCCTGGACGGCTGGCAGGAGTTCGCCAAACAGCGTGGCCACAAAGGGCTGGCCTACGTCCTGGTCCAGCCCGACGGCGAGCTGGCCGGGCCGGTGGCCAAGAACCTGTCCGAGACCGAACGCTCCGGGCTGGCCGCGGCGACCGGCGCCCAGCCGGGGGACTGTGTCTTCTTCGCCGCCGGTGCGCGGACCGGTGCCCAGGCGCTGCTCGGGGCCACCCGGCTGGAGATCGGCAAGCGCACCGGTCTGATCCCGGCCTCCAACTCCGAATCCGATGAGAACAGCGGCTGGAGCTTCGTCTGGGTCGTCGACGCACCGCTGTTCGAGCCGGCCAGCCAGGCCGTCGCCGCCGGTGACGTGGCCGTCGGTTCCGGCGCCTGGACCGCCGTCCACCACGCGTTCACCTCGCCCAAGCCCGAGAGCATGGACAGCTTCGACACCGATCCCGGTTCGGCCCTGGCCTACGCCTACGACATCGTCTGCAACGGCAACGAGATCGGTGGCGGGTCGATCCGTATCCACCGTCGTGACATCCAGGAGCGGGTGTTCGCGGTGATGGGGTTGACCCCGGAGGAGTCGAGCGAGAAGTTCGGCTTCCTGCTGGACGCCTTCTCCTACGGTGCACCGCCGCACGGCGGCATCGCCTTCGGCTGGGACCGGATCTGCGCGTTGCTCTCGGGCACCGACTCGATCCGGGACGTGATCGCCTTCCCCAAGTCCGGTGGCGGGGTCGACCCGCTGACCGAGGCGCCGGCGCCGATCACCGCCCAGCAGCGCAAGGAGGCCGGGATCGACACCAAGCCCGACACCAAGCCCGACGCCAAGCCCGACGCCAAGCCCGACGCCAAGCCCGACACCAAGCCCCGAGGACGGCCCCGCGGCCCGGTGACGCTGCGACGCCCTCTCCGCGGCTCGGGACGTGAGATCGGGCTCGGTTCGGCCGCCGCGGCCGCCGTCGGTAGCCGGTCGATCCCCTCGGCGGCGGGGCGGACGAGACTCGAGTCCTGACGGCCGGCCGGTGACGGCGGCTCGCGGTGGGGCGGGAGGGCTTGGCGCTGCCGAGTCTCCGTGACGCCGTTCGCCGCTCGACCGGTGACGGCACGTGCCGCCCGGTCGTCGCCGCGACGCCGTGCCGCCCGCGTCGTCCTGGCCGGGTGAGCGATCGAACCGATCAACCACCACGTGGGCGAGGATGACGCCATGACGGAAGACCTGTTCGGCAACACCGAGACCGCTGCCTCGTCGGCCGCGGGCCGGGCCGGCGCGGCGCCGGGAGCACCGCAGGCCGGCAGCCTGAGCCAGGATCCCCGGGCGCAGTCGCAACTGCCGCTCGCAGTCCGGATGCGGCCGCGGAGCCTGGACGAGATCGTCGGGCAGCGACACCTGCTCGGCCCCGGCTCGCCGCTGCGTCGGCTGGCCGGCGGCGAGCCGATGTCGGTGTTCCTGTGGGGACCGCCCGGAGTCGGCAAGACCACGATCGCCGCGGTCGTCTCCCGCCAGACCGACCGGCGGTTCGTCGAGATCTCGGCGGTCACGGCCGGGGTGAAGGACGTCCGGGCCGTGCTGGACCAGGCGCGCAGAGACCTGGTCCACAACCAGCAGACCGTGCTGTTCGTGGACGAGGTGCACCGGTTCTCCAAGGCCCAGCAGGACGTCCTGCTGCCGGCGGTGGAGAACCGGCTGGTGACCCTGATCGCCGCCACCACCGAGAATCCGAGCTTCTCGGTGATCTCGCCGCTGCTGTCCAGATCCCTGCTGCTCACCCTGCGGCCGCTGACCGACGACGACATCTCCGGCCTGCTGGACCGTGCGTTGAACGACGAGCGGGGGCTGCGGACCACGGCGGGGGAGTCCTTCGAGTTGGCCGAGGACGCCCGTGCCGATCTGCTGCGGCTCGCCGGCGGGGACGCCCGGCGTGCGCTGACCTACCTGGAGGAGTCGGCCGCGGGCGCCGAGGCACTCCGATCGGCGCCGCCCACCGACGAGGGCGGCGCTCAGGACGTCGAGGACGGCGCGACGCAAGAGGACTCCGCCCTCCGGGCCGACTCGAGCACCGACGCGGGTCCGGTGGAGATCACCCCCGAGATCGTGGCGCTGGCCGTGGACAAGGCGGCCGTCCGCTACGACCGGGACGGCGACCAGCACTACGACGTGATCAGCGCCTTCATCAAGTCCGTCCGGGGCTCCGACGTGGACGCCGCATTGCACTATCTGGCCCGGATGCTGGCGGCCGGCGAGGACCCACGGTTCATCGCCCGCCGGCTGATCATCCTGGCCAGTGAGGACATCGGGATGGCCGATCCGACCGCGCTGACCACGGCGGTCGCGGCGGCCGACGCGGTCGCGTTCATCGGGATGCCGGAGGGCCGGATCAACCTCGCCCAGGCGGTGATCGCGCTCGCGCTGGCCCCCAAGTCGAACGCCGTGATCATGGCCGTCGACGCCGCTCTGGCCGACGTCCGGGAGGGCCGGATCGGGCTCGTCCCGGCCCATCTGCGCGACGCCCACTACGCCGGCGCCAAGACCTACGGCCACGGCGCGGGGTACCGCTACGCCCACGACGAGCCGCACGGGATCGCCGCCCAGCAGTATCTTCCCGACGAACTGGTCGGCGCCCGCTACTACCGGCCCACCGACCACGGCGCTGAGGCCAGGCTGGCCGAACGGGCCCAGCGGATCACCGAGTTGCTCGGGCGAGAACAACGCTGAGCTCGCAGCAGTCAGATCACGCCCGCGGCGCTAGGCTCGGGCCATGCCGAGGAGGGCAGGCCCGACCCAGGTGCCGCCGGCCGGACCGGGCGAGTTGCCCGTCCGACCGGGCTCCGACCTGAGCGCGCTGACCCGCACCCTGGCCCGCGCCCACGACGACTTCGTCCGGTCGGGCTCGCCGGCCCCGGAGATCCGCCCGCTGGTCCTGGACTCCTGGCGGCGCTGCCTGCGCGACGGGCTCGACCCCGAGCAGAGCATGGCCCGGTTCGAACTGGACGACGAGGCGCTGGCCGCGGCCCGGGCCGAGCATCCGCTGTTCGCGGCGATGCCGACGATCCGCCGACTGCTGGTCGAGACCGCGATCGAGGCCGGGATGCTGGTCGCGGTCAGCGACGCCGCCGGCCGGCTGCTCTGGGTGGAGGGCGCGACCACGATGCGGTCCCGGGCCGAACGGATCGCCTTCCTGCCGGGCGCCAACTGGAGCGAGACCTCGGCCGGCACCAACGCCCCCGGCACGGCGCTGGCCCTGGGCACACCGGTGCAGATCTTCGGCGCCGAACACCTTTCCCGGCCCGTCACCCCGTGGAGTTGCGCGGCCGTTCCGGTGCACGATCCGGACACCCGGGCGGTGGTCGGCGTGCTCGACCTCACCGGTGGGCCCGACGTGGCGGGTCCGCACGGGCTGGCCCTGGTCCGGGCGACCGTGGCCGCGGTCGAGGCAGAACTGCGCTTCGAGCGGCTGGACCGGTCCGTCCACGGGACCGCGACCGTGGGCCCGCAGGCACGCCCGCAGGCACGCCCGGCCGACCGCCCGGCCGACCGCCGGCCGACCGCCTGGCCGACCGCCTGACCGAGCCCGGCAGCACGGCCGGGGCGACGATGAGGGTGCTCGGCCGGCGCCGTGCCCTGTTGACCGCGGGCACCCAGCCCACCGGACCAGTCACCGACTCCTCGACCGGACTGCCGACCGAACTCTCCTTACGACACAGCGAGATCCTGCTGTTGCTCAGCGAGGCCCGCGACGGTCTCAGCGCCGACGAACTCGCCCTCGCCCTGTCGGAGCAGGAGATCTCGCCGGTCACCGTCCGGGCCGAGATGTCCCGGTTGCGGACGGCGCTGGACGCCGTCACCTCCGGCCCGCTGCCGATGACCTCGCGTCCGTACCGACTGCTCCGCGGCGTCCGCACCGATCTGGTCGACCTCCGCGCCGTCCTCCGTTCGGGCCGGTTGCGGGCCGCGGTGGCGCAGTACCCCGGTCCGGTGCTGCCGCGTTCCGAGGCCCCCGGGGTGGTCGAGCTGAGGTCGACGTTGCACCACGAGTTGCGCCGGGCGCTGCTCGATCGCCGTGACCCGGACGCGTTGCTGAGCTTCGCCGACACCGACCACGGTCACGACGACCTCGCCGTCTGGTCCGCCGCGTTGGCCTCGTTGCCGCCGAGTTCGCCCCGGCGGCCGCAGGTCCTCAGTCACTGCCAGGACCTGTCCCGGGCTCTGCGCTGAATTTCGGGAACTCTCCAACGCTGATCCTGACGCCACCTCGGACTCAACTCACCTGGGCACGGCGGCGTGCAACGTAGCGGCAACCTCGACCGTTCTAGCGTGCAGGAGCGAACGTGCGGCAACCGTGCCGCCGTCAGTCGAGCACCACGAGGGAGTGGATCGGATGGCCGTATACGCACAACCGGGGACCGACGGCAGTGTCGTCACCTACAAATCCCGCTACGACAACTGGATCGGCGGCGAATGGGTCGCCCCGGTCAAGGGCAACTACTTCGAGAACCCCTCACCGGTCACCGGGCAGACCTTCTGCGAGGTCGCCGCCGGGACCGCCGAGGACATCGAGCTGGCCCTGGACGCCGCGCACGCCGCGGCCCCGGCCTGGGGGAAGACGTCGGTGGCCGAACGGGCCAACATCCTGAACAGGATCGCCGACCGGATCGAGCAGAATCTGGAGATGCTGGCGGTCGGCGAGACCTGGGAGAACGGCAAACCGGTCCGGGAGACGCTGGCCGCGGACCTGCCGTTGGCCGTCGACCACTACCGCTACTTCGCCGGCGCGATCCGTGCCCAGGAAGGGCATCTGAGCCAGATCGACGAGAACACCGTCGCCTACCACTTCCACGAGCCGCTCGGTGTCGTCGGCCAGATCATCCCGTGGAACTTCCCGCTGTTGATGGCCACCTGGAAGCTCGCCCCGGCCCTGGCCGCCGGCAACGCGGTGGTGCTCAAGCCGGCCGAACAGACCCCGGCATCGATCCTGTTGCTGATGGAGCTGATCGCCGATCTGCTGCCGCCCGGCGTGCTCAACGTGGTCAACGGATTCGGGGTCGAGGCGGGCAAGCCACTGGCCTCGTCCAAGCGGATCCGGAAGATCGCCTTCACCGGTGAGACCACGACCGGACGGTTGATCAGCCAGTACGCCAGCCAGAACCTGATCCCGGTCACTCTCGAGCTCGGCGGCAAGAGCCCGAACATCTTCTTCGAAGACGTCTCGACGAAGGACGACGCGTTCTACGACAAGGCGCTCGAGGGGTTCGCGATGTTCGCCCTCAACCAGGGCGAGGTCTGCACCTGCCCGAGCCGGGCGTTGATCCAGAACTCGATCCTGGACCAGTTCCTGCCCGCGGCCACCGACCGGGTGAAGGCGATCAAGCAGGGCAACCCGCTGGACACCGAGACCATGGTCGGCGCCCAGGCCAGCAACGACCAGCTGGAGAAGATCCTCAGCTACTTCGAGATCGGCACCCAGGAAGGCGCCCGGATCATCTGCGGTGGCGAGCGGGTCGACCTCGGCGGGGATCTGTCCGGCGGCTACTACGTGGCCCCGACCATCTTCCAGGGCAACAACAAGATGCGCGTCTTCCAGGAGGAGATCTTCGGCCCGGTGGTCTCGGTCACCGGCTTCGACGACTACGAGGACGCCATCAGCATCGCCAACGACACCCTCTACGGGCTGGGCGCCGGCGTCTGGTCCCGGGACACCAACACCGCCTACCGGGCCGGCCGGGACATCCAGGCCGGTCGGGTCTGGACGAACTGCTACCACCAGTACCCGGCGCACGCCGCCTTCGGCGGTTACAAGTCGTCCGGGATCGGCCGGGAGAACCACGCGATGATGCTCGATCACTACCAGCAGACCAAGAACCTGCTGGTCTCCTACGACCAGAACGCGATGGGCTTCTTCTGATCGCCGGCGGCCTGAACGGTCGTACCGGACCGTGAAGACCTCGACCGGCGCGGGATGCGGGGCCGCCAGGTCACGCTCCCGGGTCGGTCGGGGCGCGCCGGGCCTTCGGACATCCGACCTGAACCTGGACGCCCTGAACCTGCAGGTTGCAAAACGTGGACGCCCAGAACCTGAACAGCACCGAACAGAACGGAGTCGATCATGACCGAACGGGTCGCCGTCACCGAACAGGCGGCCGAACTGCTGCGCAGCCTGCGGGAGAAACACGGTCCGCTGATGTTCCACCAGTCCGGCGGCTGTTGTGACGGGTCCTCGCCGATGTGCTTCCCGGACGGGGAGTTCCTGATCAGCGACGCCGACGTCCACCTCGGGGATCTGGACGCAGGCACGCCCGAGTCGATCCCGGTCTACATGAGCGCCGAGCAGTTCGCCTACTGGAAACACACCCACCTGACCATCGACGTGGTCAAGGGCCGCGGCGCCGGGTTCTCGGTCGAGGCGCCCACCGGGCAACGGTTCCTGATCCGCTCCCGGCTGTTCACCGAGGACGAGACCGCCGAGCTGGACGACCGCGATTCCCCGGGAGGCACGGGCGCCGGTGGGCCGATCGGCGACCAGGTCGGCGCCCGGTTGCCGGACCGATCCTCGACCCGGGCCTGACGCAGCCGCCCCGAACGGAGAGTGGGGCGGCCGTCGCGCGGTAGGGTCATCCCCGGACATCACCGACCGAGGAGTTGACTCGACCCATGACTGCAGGATCCATCGCGGGGCTGATCGCAGCGATCGCGTTCGCCGTCCTGGTCGTCCTGTTCGCCATCCCGTTGCTCAAGCTGGGTCGGGTGCTGGAGGAACTACGACTGGCCGTGCGCGACATCGGCCACGAGAGCGTCCCGATCCTGACCGAGCTGCAGGGCACCGTCCGGGCCACCAACTCCGAGCTGGAGAAGCTGTCGGTGGTGACCGAGGACGTGGCCAAGGTGAGCAAGAACGCCACCACGGTGAGCGAGAACGCGGCCTCACTGACCACGTTGTTCTCGGCGACGCTGGGTGGCCCGCTGGTCAAGACCGCGGCCTTCTCCTACGGCGTCCGCAAGGCCATCAGCGGGGGCGGCAGCAAGCGCGGGAAGCGCGGGAAGCGGTCGGAATGATCGGACGGGTCTTCTGGTTCACCGTCGGCGCCGGCGTCACCGTGTTCGCCGTGGTCAAGGTCCGCGGCTATCTGCGCCAGGCCAACCCGCAGGCACTCGGCCGGCGGGTCGTCGACTCGGCCGGCGGCGTCGGCGCCTCGGCCCAGGATTTCGCCGCCCGGATGCGAGCTGCGATGGCCGAGCGCGAGGCGGAACTCCGCGACACGCTCGGCCTGGCTGAATAGCCGCGTCCTCACATCCCGCCCCGCCGAACGGCAGAGCCGGCGGCGGGCATCCACCCGGCAAGGAATCCCTGATCATGAAAACCGCCGACGTCCGGCGTCGCTACCTCGACTTCTTCGTCCGTCACGGCCACACCGAGGTGCCGAGCGCCTCCCTGGTCTCCAACGACCCCAACCTGCTGTTCGTGGTGGCCGGCATGGTGCCGATGGTGCCGTTCTTCACCGGTCTCGAGCCGGTCCCGTGGAAGCGGGCCGTCAGCTGTCAGAAGGTGATCCGCACCCTCGACATCGAAGAGGTCGGCAAGACCACCCGGCACGGCACCTTCTTCCAGATGCTCGGCAACTTCTCCTTCGGCGACTACTTCAAGGCCGAGGTGATCCCCTGGACCTGGGAGTTCCTGACCGGCCGGGTCGAGGACGGCAACCTCGGCTTCGACCCGGAGCGGATCTCGGTCTCGGTGCTCGGTGCCGGCTTCCATCCGGCCTACCCCGACGGCGACCTCGAGGCCCGGGAGATCTGGCGGTCGATCGGGATGCCCGAGGACCGGATCTACGGCCGCGACCTGACCGAGAACTACTGGCACATGGGCGTCCCCGGTCCGGGCGGGCCCGATTCGGAGGTCTTCTACGACCGCGGAGCCGAGTTCGGTCCCGGCGGCGGCCCGGACGTCAACGAGGAGCGTTACCTCGAGATCTGGAACAACGTCTTCCAGCAGGAGGAGCTCTCCGCGGTCCGCGGCAAGGACGACTTCGACGTCGCCAAACCGTTGCCGACCAAGAACATCGACACCGGCGCCGGGCTGGAGCGGATGGCCACCCTGCTCCAGGGCGTGGACAACCTCTACGAGATCGACGAGGTCCGTCCGGTCCTGGACGCGGCGGCCCGGATCGCCGGCAAGCAGTACGGCGCCCGCGCCGAGGACGACGTCCGGCTGCGGGTGATCGCCGACCACGTCCGCTCCGGGATGATGCTGATGAGTGACGGCGTCACCCCCGGCAACGAGGCGCGCGGCTACGTGCTGCGCCGGCTGCTGCGCCGGGTGGTCCGCTCGATGCGGCTGCTCGGCGTGGACGCGCCCAGCTTCGCCGAGTTGTTCCCGGTCAGCCGGGACGCGATGAAGACGTCCTATCCCGAGGTCGAGGCCGAGTGGGACCGGATCAGCGAGGTCGCCTACGGCGAGGAGGACGCGTTCCTGCGCACCCTGACCGCCGGCACCCAGATCTTCGACCTGGCGGTCACCGACGCCAAGCACCAGCAGGCCTCCCGGCTCACCGGCGAACGCGCCTTCCAGCTGCACGACACCTACGGCTTCCCGATCGACCTGACCCTGGAGATGGCCGGCGAGCAGGGGCTCAGCGTCGACGAGGCCGGTTTCCGCTCCCTGATGGACGAGCAACGCCAACGGGCCAAGGCGGACGCGAAGGCCAAGAAGGGCGGCGTCCAGACCAGCGGCATCTACCGCGAGCTGCGGGAGCGGGGTGAGACCCCGTTCACCGGGTTCGACACCCTGAACGGCGAGAGCCCGGTGCGCGCCATCATCTCCGCGGGCGCGGTCGTCACCTCGGCCGGGCCGGGGGACCGGATCGAGCTGGTGCTGGAGGAGACCCCGTTCTATCCCGAGTCCGGCGGCCAGTCCGGCGACCACGGCCTGATCACCGCCGACGGCCTCCGGCTGGAGGTCACCGACGTGCAGCGCCCGGTCAAGGGCCTGGTCGTCCACCACGCGACCGTGGCCGAGGGCGAACTGCGGGCCGGGCAGCCGGTGCGCGCCGAGGTCGACGCCGGTTGGCGGCTCGGGGCGTGTCAGGCCCACTCGGCCACCCACGTGATCCACGAGGCGCTGCACGAGATCCTCGGCCCGACCGCGCTGCAGCGGGGCTCGTTCAACCGGCCCGGCTATCTGCGGCTCGACTTCGCCTGGGGCCACAGCATCGACGACGACCAGCGGGCGGCGATCGAGACCCTGTCCAACGAGGCCATCCGCGACGACCTCGGGGTGACCGCGACCCAGATGCCGCTGGCGCAGGCCAAGGCGATGGGTGCGACCGCGTTGTTCGGCGAGGTCTACGGCGACGTGGTCCGGATGGTCGACATGGGCGACGGCTGGTCGCGCGAGCTGTGCGCGGGCACCCACGTCCAGCAGTCCTCCCAGGTCGGGCTGCTGGCGGTGAACGCCGAGTCCTCGGTCGGCTCCGGGGTCCGCCGGATCGAGGCCTTCGTCGGGATGGAGGCGTTCGCCCAACTGGCGGCCGAGCGCGCGCTGGTGCACGGACTGACCGAGACGTTGCGGGTCCAACCCGACCAGCTGGTCGACCGGATCAACCGGATGGTGGGCCAGCTCAAGGACGCCGAGCGCGAGATCGCCGCACTGCGGTCGCAGAACCTGCTGACCCAGGTCGAGCCGATCCTGTCCGGCGGCCACGAGATGTGGGGAGTCGACTTCATCGGGCACCGCTTCGACCCGGCGACCGGCCCGGTCTCCGGCGGCGACCTGCGGACACTGGCCCTCGAACTGCGCAACCGGCGCCAGCACCAGGCGGCGGTGATCGCCCTGTTCGGCGGGACGGCGGAGAAGCCGGCTGTCGTGGTGGCCACCACCGAGGGTGCCCGGCATCGCGGGCTGAAGGCCGGCGAGCTGGTGACCACAGCCAGCCAGACCCTCGGCGGCCGCGGCGGCGGCAAGGACGACCTGGCCCAGGGCGGCGGCAGTGACGCGAACCGGATCCCGGACGCGCTGACCGCGGTCGAACACGCCGTCGGCCACGTGCTGCAGTCCTCGGGCTGGTGAGCGTCCGGCCCGGCCGCCGGTTGGGCATCGACTGGGGGGACGCCCGGATCGGGGTCGCGGCCACCGACCCGGGCGCGACCCTGGCCTTCGGGGTCGAGACCGTCGCCGCCGGACCGGATGAGCTGGCGGCGCTGCTGGCGCTGGTCGACGAGTACGAGCCGGTCGAGGTGATCGTCGGGCTGCCGCTGTCACTGACCGGGGACGAGGGTCCGGCCGCGGTCAAGGTGCGGGCCCGGGCCGCCGCGCTGGCCGCGGCCCTGGCCGCCCGAGCCGCTCCGCGGGGTTCCGACTTCGGTGCTGCTGCGGCCCGCGGGACCGGTTCCGACACGCCGATCGACGTGCGGCTGGTGGACGAACGGCTCTCCACCGTTCAGGCCGCCCGGCAGTTGCGCGCAGGCGGGAAGAAGGCCCGCGAGCAGCGATCGGTGATCGATCAGGCCGCAGCCAGGGAGATCCTGGAGCGCGCGTTGGAGATCGAACGACACCAGGGACGTCCACCCGGCGCCGTAGTATCGCCCGCGTGAACAACGTCTCGACGGCCAGTGGGGCCGACCCGCAGCGGCGCACCCACCCCGATCGTGAGGACGGCGCCGCCGCCGGTCGCGACGCCGGAGGAGACCGGTGAGCCTGCTCGACCCGGAGCACAAACCGCACCCGGCCAAGGAGTTCGCGGCCCGCGGCAAGGGCTGCCTGGCCGTGATCGTGGCGCTGGCCGTGCTCGGCGGCGGCGGCTATTTCCTGTGGGACCGCGCGTCGTCCTTCATCGCCTCCTTCGAGGACGTACCCGACTACACCGACACCGCCGGCAAGGCCAGCATCACCGTCACCGTGCCCAGCGGCAGTTCGCTGACCGCGATCGGCACGATCCTGCAGACCAAGGGCGTGATCCGCTCGACCAAGGCGTTCGACCGGGCGGTCAAGGCGGAGGAGAGCACGCCCACCGTGCAGGCCGGCAGCTACCTGATGCGGACCGAGATCCCGGCCACCCGGGCGCTGCAGATCCTGACCGACCCGGCCCGCTACCGGGTCCGTAACCAGGTCACCGTGCCGGAGGGGTTGCGGGTGAGCGAACAGGTGGCGGCCCTGGTCAAGGGCACCAAGATCAGCAAGGCCGACTACGAGAAGGCGCTGGCCGACCCGAAGTCGCTGGGGCTGCCGAGTTACGCCAAGAACAACCCCGAAGGGGTGCTGTTCCCCGACACCTACGAGTTGACCCAGGGCGCCACCGCGACCACCGTGCTGAAGCAGATGAGTTCTCGCTACGCCACCGTGACCGGCGACCTCGACCTGAGCGCGCAGGCCAAGACGCTGAACCGGTCGCCGTACCAGGTGCTGATCGTGGCCAGCATCATCGAGAAGGAGGTCAACCAGGAGCGCTATCGGGCCCAGGTCGCCCGGGTGCTCTACAACCGGCTCGATCGCGGCATGCCCCTCCAACTGGACTCGACGCTCGTCTTCGCGCTCGACCTCAAGACCACGACGACCACCGCGGCCAACCGGAAGAGCAGTTCGCCGTACAACACCTACAACCACCAGGGCCTGCCGCCCGGGCCGATCGCCGCGCCCGGCAAGGCCGCGCTGCAGGCGGCGGCCAACCCGGCCGACGGGGACTGGCTCTACTTCACCACGGTGAACTTCGACACCGGCGAGACCAAGTTCGCCAACGACTACTCCGGGCACGAGAAGAACGTCGAGCAGTTCCAGTCCTGGTGTCAGGCCCACCAGGGCCGCTGCACCTGATGGTTCGGTGCAGCCTGCTGGTTGGGCAACTGATGGGTTGGGGCTGATGGGCCGGCCGCGCGGTCGGACCCGGTGCGCGGTTCTCGGTTCGCCGATCGCGCACTCGCTGTCGCCCGCGCTGCACCGGGCCGCCTACGCCGAACTCGGTCTGACCGACTGGAGCTATGACCGGTTCGAGGTGGACGAGGACGGATTCGGCGGTTTCGTCGCCCGGTTGAGCGACGCTGAAGACCGAGCGCAGTGGCGCGGACTGAGCCTGACCATGCCGTTGAAGGCGGCCGCGGCCCGGATCGGCACCCCGTCCGACGAGGTCCGGTTGACCGGTGTGGCCAACACCCTGATCGTCGAGCCCGACGGCACGGTGGCCGTCCACAACACCGACATCGCGGGGCTGGTCCAGGCGTTGCGGGCCGCCGGGGTGGACGACGTGGGCCGGGTCTGCGTCCTCGGTGCGGGCGGGACGGCCCGGGCCGCACTGGTCTCCGTGGCCGCGTTGGGTGCCCGTTCGGTGCAGGTGCTGGCCCGGCGGCCGGAGCAGATCTCGGCGCTGTCGCCGCTGGCCGCCGAACTGGGCCTGGATCTTCTCGGCGGTGACTTCGACGACACGCCGGACCCGGCCGACCTGCTGCTCTCGACCGTGACCGCGGCCGCCGTCGCCGAGAAGGTGCAGCAGGACGCCGCCGGTCTGGACCGGGTGGGCGCGGTGTTCGACGTGGTCTACGACCCGTGGCCGACGCCTCTGGCCGCGGCCGCGCGGGCCGGTGGCCGGACGGTGATCAACGGCCTGGACCTGCTGGCCCACCAGGCCGTCGGCCAGCTCGAGCTGATGACCGGCCGCACCGTGGACCCGCAGCTGCTGTTGGCCGCGGGTCGAGCGGAACTCGGCGCCCGTCCCGGCGCGTGAAACACTGGCGATCATGCGTTGGTTGACGGCGGGGGAGTCCCACGGTCGCGGTCTGGTGGCCATTCTCGAGGGCCTGCCGGCCGGGGTCGAGGTGACCACCGGCGACATCCAGGACGCTCTGGCCCGCCGGCGGCTCGGCTTCGGTCGCGGGGCCCGGATGAAGTTCGAGGCCGACCAGGTCACCCTGCTCGGCGGCGTCCGGCACGGCTCGACGCTCGGTTCGCCGGTGGCGATCGAGATCGCCAACACCGAGTGGCCGAAGTGGGAGACGGTGATGGCGCCCGATCCGGTGCCCGCCGACGAGCTGGCCGCGCTGGCCCGCAACGCCCCGCTGACCCGGCCCCGCCCCGGTCACGCCGATCTGACCGGGATGCAGAAGTACCGCTTCGACGAGGCCCGCCCGATCCTGGAACGGGCCAGCGCGCGGGAGACCGCGGCCCGGGTCGCCGTCGGCCGGGTGGCGAGCGCGTTCCTGGCCCAGGCGTTCGGCATCACCGTGGTCTCGCACGTGGTCGAGCTGGGCACCGTCCGCGCGCCGTACGGGGTGGTGCCGGGGATCGACGACCTGCCCGCCGTGGACGACAGCCCGGTCCGCTGCTTCGACCCCGGGGCGGCCGAGGCGATGATCGAGGAGGTCCGCGCCGCGCAGAAGGACGGCGACACCCTCGGTGGCGTGGTCGAGGTGGTGGCCGACGGGCTGCCGCCCGGGCTCGGCTCGCACATCCAGGGCGATCTGCGACTGGACGCCCGGCTGGCCGCCGCACTGATGGGGATCCAGGCGATCAAGGGGGTCGAGGTCGGCGACGGCTTCGAGCTGGCCCGGATGCGGGGCAGCGCCGCCCACGACGAGATCGTCCGTGGCGAGGGCGGGATCGGCCGCGCCTCGCACCGCTCCGGCGGCACCGAGGGCGGGATGAGCGTCGGCGGCCGGCTGCGGGTCCGGGCCGCGATGAAACCGATCTCCACCGTGCCGCGGGCGCTGCGGACGGTCGACGTCCGGACCGGAGAGGCGGCGGTGGCCAACAACCAGCGCTCCGACGTCTGCGCCGTCCCGGCGGCCGGGGTGGTCGCGGAGGCGATGGTCGCGCTGGTGCTGGCCGAGGCCTGCCTGGACAAATTCGGCGGCGACTCGGTGACCGAGACCGCCCGCAACGTCCGGGCCTACCTCGACGACCTGGCCGATCGCGGTCTGCAGCTGCAGCCGTGAGCCCGGCGGACCGGACTCCGAGCACCGTGCCGGACACGATCGTGCTGGTCGGGGCTCCCGGCTCGGGTAAGTCGACGGTGGGCGCGATGCTGGCCGAACGGCTCGGGGTGGCCTTCACCGACGTCGACGACGTGATCAGCGCCCGGGCCGGCAAGAGCATCGCCGACATCTTCACCGTGGACGGCGAGCCCGCCTTCCGTGCGCTGGAGCGCGAGACCACGCTGGAGTTGCTGGACACCGGCGGTGTGGTCTCCCTGGGCGGCGGCGCCGTCACCTCGGCCGAGATCCGGGCCGGGCTCGCCGGGCACCGGGTGGTCTGGCTGCAGGTCAGCGCCACCTCGGCCACCCACCGGATCGGGATGAACGAGTCCCGGCCGCTGCTGCTCGGCAACGTCCGCGGCCAACTGGTCCGGCTGCTGAACGAGCGGGCGGTGCTCTACGCCGGGGTGGCCACCCTCACCGTGCCCACCGACGAGCAGTTGCCGGCCATGGTGCTGGAGACGATCCTGGCCGAGCTGGAGCCGGCATGAGCAGCGATCACCGCGCCGCTGGCCACAACCCCCCTGAGGCACCACCAGGCCCCTGGCGAGCACAGCAGCGTCGAGGTGCACGCCGAACGTCCCTACCTGGTCCGGATCGGCGACCGGCGCCGTGGCTTCGACCTGATCGGCGAGGTGGTCGCGCTGGCCGGCGGGCAGGTCGAGGCGCAGCGGGTGGCGATCATCCGGCCCGACGTCTGCGCCGGGTTGGCCGACGAGCTGGCCGCAGCCCTGACGAGCGCCGGGTTGCAGACCTCACAGCTGCCGGTGCCGACCGCCGAGGCGGCGAAGACGACCGAGGTGTTGGCCGGCTGCTGGTCCGCACTGGGCCGGGACGGCTTCACCCGTTCGGATCTGGTGATCGGTCTCGGCGGTGGCGCGACCACCGATCTGGCCGGGTTCGTGGCCGCCACCTGGCTGCGCGGGGTGAAGCTGATCACGGTCTCGACCTCGCTGCTGGGGATGGTCGACGCCGCCGTCGGCGGCAAGACGGGGATCAACACGCCGGAGGGCAAGAACCTGGTCGGCGCCTTCTGGGAGCCGATCGGGGTGTTCTGCGCGCTCGACCAACTGCCGGCCCTGAGCCGTCCCGACCTGGCCTCGGGGCTGGCCGAGGTGATCAAGTGCGGCTTCATCGCCGACCCGGTGATCCTCGAGCTGATCGAGGCCGATCCGGGCGCCGCCCTCGACGCCGACGCCGGCTCGCTGCTGGCCGAGCTGGTCCGGCGCAGTGTCGCGGTCAAGGCCGCGGTCGTCTCCGGCGACCTGCGCGAATCGTCCTCGCTGGACGGGCGCAGCAACGGCGTCGGACGGGAGCTGCTGAACTACGGTCACACCCTCGGCCACGCGATCGAACGCCGGGAGCACTACCGCTGGCGGCACGGCGAGGCGGTCAGCGTCGGGATGGTGTTCGTGGCCGAACTGGCCCGCCGGGCCGGGCACCTGGACGAGGCGACCGCGACCCGGCACCGGTCCGTGCTGGCCTCGGTCGGGCTGCCGACCCGCTACCACCGGGACGCCTTCGACGAGCTGGCCGAGACGATGGCGCTGGACAAGAAGACCCGCGGTTCGACCCTGCGGTTCGTGATCCTGGACGGCCTGGCCCGGGCCTCGGTGCTCTCCGGGCCGTCGCCGGAGCTGTTGGCCGACAGCTACGCCGCCGCCGTCGCGCACTGAGCCGGTCGCCGGGGTCCCCGGCAGCGGCTGTCAGGGTGAACCTCATGGCGAAGTACGAGGTGAACGACACAGCGGTCAGCCGGATCGGTGAGCTGATCGAGAAGAAGCAGTACGTCCTGGACAGCGACTGGGGTGACGTCCAACCCAGCGCCGAGGCCCAGAACGACTATCTGGAGCGGCACGGCTGGGACGACTACGCAGCCTGGCATCTCGGCCTGACCGAGGGCGCGAACGACGAGACCAAGGCTCGCTACGCGTTCGTGGTCGGCGACTTCCGGCGGGTGCACCGCTCCGGGCTGATCGCCTGCGTCTACCGGGCCGGCGAATGGCGGCACAAGTCGATCGAATTGGCCGCGCACGAGTTGCTGCAGCAGCTGGACGCCGTCGCCGGGATCGAGTGACCCGGTAGCGTTCGGTGCCGATGAGTGAACAGGCTGAGGCGAACCAAGGGGCAGGGCCGGCCGGGGACCACGAGCGGGACGAACGCGAGGGCCCGACCGGTCTGGAGCGGTTGGTCTTCTTCAGCGACGCCGTCGTCGCGATCGCCATCACGCTGGTCGCGCTGCCGCTGGTCGACAACGCCCGCGAGCTGAACGGTGGGACGGGACTGGACTTCCTCCGCGAGAACACCGCCGACCTGCTGGCCGCCGGGATCAGCTTCGCGGTGATCGCCGCGTTCTGGATGGAACATCACCAGTTGTTCGACCGGGCGACCAGAGGGGTGCCACGGCTGTTGGGGGTCAACATGTTGTGGCTGGTCGGCATCGTCGTCCTCCCGGTGGTCACCGTGGTCCAGGTCGACGGCGGGCGGGACCGCAGCGGGCTGGCCCTCTACCTGGGCACGATCGCCTTCCTGATGATCATGTCCCGGTTCGAGGAGGTACTGCTGGCCCGCGGGGGAGCGCTGGGTCACGAGCACCTCGACCGTCGCTCGGTGATCGACAACGCCGTACCCGTCGTGCTGCTACTGCTCGCGTTGGCGCTCGCCCTGATCCAGCCGGCGTGGGGGACGCTGCCGTTGCTGCTGCTGGTCCTCACCCGGCCCGTCCGGATGCTGACCCGGCGGCTGCTCGGCGGCAGCGGCCGATCGGCCTGAGTCGTCCCGGCGTCGGGGTCGGCCTCAGACGACCCGGCCGGCCCTGATCACCCGCTGCGGATCGGCGAACGGGTCGGCACGGTCGAGGTCGTGGTCCAGCAACAACAGATCCGCCGGGGCTCCGGGCTCGATCCGGCCGGCCGGCGAGCCGAGCAGCTCGGCGGCGTCCAGGGTCGCCGCCCGCAAGATCCGCTCGGCCGACAGACCGAGCATCGAGCTCATCAGATCGAGTTCGTGGGCGAACCCGTCGTGGAAGTTGAACGGCGTCCCGGCGTCCGAACCGGCGACCGTCCGCACCCCCGCGTCGACCGCGGCCTGCAGGTTGGCCTGCGCCGTGGCCGCGACCGATTCGGCCTTGCTCAGCACGGATTCCGGCATCCCGCCACGATCGGGCGAGGCCTGGCCGGCCTCGACGATGCACCACAGTGCGGCCAGCGTCGGCACCAGTGCGGTGCCGTGCTCCAGCATCAGCTCGATCCCCTCGGCGTCGATCAGATGACCGTGCTCGATCGAGTCGACCCCGGCCCGGACGGCGTTGTGGATGCCGGTGGTGCCGATGGCGTGGGCGGCGACGCTCAGCCCGTGCCGGTGCGCCTCGTCCACCCCGGCGGCCAACTCCTCGAAGGTCAGCTGCTCCCGGCCGGGGATCGCGCCGGGGGTCAGCACACCGCCGGTGGCGATGAACTTGATGCAGCGGGCACCCGCCGCCAACTGCTCGCGGACGGCGGTCCGGACGTCCCAGGGACCGTTGGCCTGCCGGCCGATGAACCAGCCGTGCCCGCCCTGCATGCAGATGGCCCGGCCGGCGGCGACCACGTCCGGGCCGGCGATCAGCCCGGAGGTGGCTGCGGTGCCGATCTCGGCCGCGATGCCGTGGCTGGAGCCGAGGTCGCGGACCGTGGTCACCCCGGAGCGCACCGTCTTCGCGGCCTGGACGGCGGCGACCACCGCGCGCTGGGTCGGGGTGCTGGCCTTGACCGCACCGGCCGAGTCCGGCCCGGCGTCCATCTCCAGGTGCACGTGGGCGTTGATCAGTCCGGGTGTCACACAGTGCGCCCGGAGCACCGGGACGCCGTCGGGCACGGAGGCTCCGGCCTCGGTCACGGCCTCGATCCGGCCGCCGTCGATCAGCAGCCGGCCGGCAGCCCGGGACGGTCCGCTGACCGGGTGCAGGGTCTCGAAGTCGATCACCAGATCGGTCATGTGGTCTCCTCGTTCGGCGCTGCCGGCTGGGACGGGTCCGTCTCGGACACCTCGGTCAGGGGCTGGTCGGTCCGGGGCTGGTCGGTCTGGGGCTGGTCGGGCTGGGGCTGGTCGGTCTGGGTAGAGAGGTCCGGCGCGGAGAGGTCGGGCGCGACCACGGCCATCAGGAGGGCCGCGTGCCAGCGCCCCTCCCACTGCAGTGCGTCGCGGAGCTTGCCCTCGTGCTCGAAGCCGAGCTTGCGGTAGCTGGCCACGGCACGCTCGTTGAAGTCGTAGACGCTCAGGCCGATCCGGTGCAGGCCGATCACGGCCAGCCCGAAGTTGATCACGGCCCGGCCGGCCTCGGTGCCGTAGCCCTGGCCGCAGATCTTGGTCTCCCGCAACGAGATCCGGTAGTTCATGGCGGCGTTGTCGGCGTCCAGTCCGTTCAGCACCACCTCGCCCAGGTAGCTGGCGTCGCTGCGGCGCAGGATGGCCCAGTCGGCTCGGCTGCGGTCGGTCCGCAGCCGGGCCAGGTGGGTGCGGACCTCGTCCTCGGTGAAGGTGCGATGGGTGCCGGTCAGCCGGGCCAGCTCCGGATCGGCCAGCGTCCGCCAGACCTGGGGGAAGAACTCCGGGCCCATCGGCTTGAGCAGCAGTCGTTCCGTCCGCAGCGGCGGCAGCGCGGCCAGCAGTTCGGTGCGGATCACCGGGCAAGGCTAAACTCGGGCGTTGGCCGGGCGACGGACGCCTCCGGATCCGGCGACGCGAACGCGCAAGACGACTCGAACGCAAGACGAATGGTGAGGAATTTCTCGTGGTCTCGACGAACGACCTGAAGAACGGCATGGTGCTCGACCTGGACGGGCAGCTCTGGTCGGTGATCTGGTTCCAGCATCACAAGCCCGGCAAGGGCAACACGGTGGTGCGGACCAAGCTGAAGCACGTGCTCTCGGGCAAGGTCGTGGACAAGACCTTCAACTCCGACACCAAGGTCGACAGCGCCAACGTCGACCGGCGCGAGATGCAGTACCTCTACCACGACGGCGCGGGCTACGTGTTCATGGACACCGCCAGCTACGAGCAGCTGACGATCCCCGACGAGGTGGTCGGCGAGGCGAAGAACTATCTGCTGGAAGAGCAGACCGCCACCGTGGCCATCCACGAGGACAATCCGCTCTACATCGATCTGCCGGCTTCGGTCGAGCTCGAGATCACCTACACCGAGCCGGGCCTGCAGGGCGACCGGAGCACCGGCGGCACCAAGCCGGCCACGTTGCAGACCGATCTGCAGATCCAGGTGCCGTTGTTCCTGACCGTCGGCGAGAAGGTCAAGGTCGACACCCGTACCGGTGACTATCTGGGCCGGATCGGCAGTTGAGCCTTCCGGTCCCCGACGACGCCCAACTCGAGCGGACGGTCACGCCCGAGCCGGTGCACCGCACCACCCAGGGCAAGGCGCGCAAGCGGGCCCTGGACATCTTGTTCGAGGCCGAACTGCGGGGCGAGGACGTACTGACCACCCTGTCGGACCGGACGGCCGCCGCCGAGCCGCCGGTCCGGGAGTACACCACCCGGCTGGTGCAGAACGTGCAGGCCAACCGCACCTCCATCGACGCCCGGATCCGGTCGGCGCTGGCCCGCGGCTGGACCCTGGAGCGGCTGCCCCGGGTGGACCGGATCACGCTGCGGATCGCGATCTGTGAGATCGACGTGCTCGAGGTGGCGCCGGCCGTGGCCGTCGCCGAGGCGCTCTCCCTGGTCGGTGAGCTCTCAACCGACGACTCGCCCGCCTTCGTCCACGGGGTTCTCGCCGCACTGCTGCGCGACTGAAGCGCCACGGCCCGGCAAAGTCCTGGCAACGTCCCGGATCCGGCCGCGACTACGCGGCTGAATCCTGGACGTTCCCGGGGTTGCGGGCCCGGCAGCCCGGGCACCGGGTCGGCGAACCCGGCCAACCGCGCAGCCGAAGGTTGTGGGCGACCTGCGCCGCGACGTCGCACGGTCGGCCGTAGACGTCGGCCGAGCCGTAACGCAGGGTGGACAACCCGTCCCCGGTCGCCGAATTGTCCCGTTCCAGGTCGCGGAACCGGTCGGCGCCGGAGTGGCCCAGCCGCCCGTCGAGCTCGACCACCAGCCGCCACCGGCGATAGAGAACGTCCATCCGGGTCCGGCCTCGCTGCACCTGGCGTTCCCCGGTCGGCAATCCGTGGGCCCGCTCGACCGTGCGTAGGTAGCGCAACTCCAGCGGGCTGTCGGCTCCGTCGGCGGCGTCGCGGAGGACGGCGGTGAGGAAATGCCGGTTCGGCACCCTGAGACGCCGGTCGAGGACCGAGGTGAGGCGGGCGGGGGAGGTCAGCCGCCGACCGAGCGCGGTCGTCATCAGTCCGATCGCCTCGTTCTCATCCCCGTCCGAGGCCAGATCCACGATGGCGTCCTCGAGCCGGATCCTGGGTGGTCGGCCGACGGAGGTCCGGCCGCGGACCCCGTGCCGATCGCGTCGGAACCTCCAGGTGACACCGGCGCCGCTACCCCACCGGTGCCGGGGCCGGTCGGTCGGCGCAGGGGCACCGGAGCGTCTGCGGTCACCCAGACGTCGATGTCGTCGGGCGGCGTGTCGATCAGTCCGGCCGAGAACGCGGCTGCTCGTCCGCCCAGGCGGGCCCGGTCGCCGCCGACCAGGACGCCGCCCCAGGCCAGTGCCCGCCACGGAACGGGTCCGCCCGTCGACCGATCCTCGAGCAACAGCAGCCCGGGGCACAGCCGGGTCCACCGGCGCTCACGCACCAGCCGCGCGACGGTATGCCGGCTGAGCCCCAGCCCGAGCGCCTGCTCCAGGGTGATCACGCCGTCCTGGGCGGCGGCCAGCCGCAGCAGGGCCGGATCCGGCTGTTGACGTGGGTGCACCCGATCAGCCTGCGGCCGCCACGACCCTCCGGACGGACGTGAACCCGGCTTATCCACAGGAAATTCACCCCGAACGAGCAACGTCCCGGATCCGACCGCGTACTCGCGGCCGGATCCGGGACGTTGTCCGCTCGACTCAGGCCTTCAGCTGCTCCTGGACCCGCTCGGCGAGTTCGGCCTCGGTCTTGCGCAGCAGGGCGATCCGGTCCTCGAGGTCGGCCCGCTGGGTGTCGGCTTCGGTCAGCACCCGCTCGGCCTCCAGCCGCGCGATCCGGGTGACCCGCTCCGCGGTCTGCTGGCTGTCCAGCAGCAGGCTGTACTCGTAGCGTCGCAGGTGGTCCCCGCCGACCCCGACGGTGAAGTCCTGGTCCCCGTCCCGGTCGTACCCGTTGTCGGCGCGGTCGCTCCGGGGCTCGGCCACCGCGGCGCGGATCTGGTCCAACTCGCCGTGGAAGCGGGCCACCAGCTGGTCGAGCTCACGGCCGAGCGTGTCGATCCGCTCGGTCAGTCGCCGCTGCTGCTCGGCCGGGTTGGTGCCACGGGCCGCGACCTGCTGCTGCGCTGCGGCCAGGACGTCGATCGCCGCGACCGCGAGCCGGGCGTTCGGGTCGTCCAGGTCTTCGGCGGCCGGCACCTCGTGCTCAGCCGGTGCAGCCGCCCCGGCGGAGCTCGGTCGCGCACCGTCCTCGACCCGAGCGTGCTGTGGCCGGCTGCGTGGCCGGCGCCGCCGCGGTCTGAGCCTGACCGGTCGAGCCTGATCGGTCGGAGCCTGAGCGGTCTGAGCCTGCTCGGCCTGATCGGTCTGCTCGGCCTCCGGCTTGAGCTCGATGGTGGTCCGCAGCGGCACCTCGTGGACGGCGATCACCGCGACCAGGGTGGCGATGGCGATGATGCCGGCGATCAGGAACAACTCACCGAACGTGTCGCCGTAGGCGCCGTGCACGATGTCCTGCACCGCGGCCGGCAGGTTGGAGATGTTCAGGCTGCTGATGCCGCCGCCGCTACCCCCGGCGATGCCCTGGGCGGCCAGGCCGTCGGTGATCCGGGCCCCCACCTTGTCGGCCAGCACCGCGCCGAGCACGGTCACGCCGACCGCGCCACCGAGGGAGCGGAAGAACGAGATGGTGGCCGAGCTGGAGCCGATGTCCTTGACGTCGACGGTGTTCTGCACGGCGAGCACGATGTTCTGCAACAAGGTGCCGACGCCGATGCCCATCACGGCCATGAAGATCGCCAGCTGCCAGTACGGGGTCTGCCCGTCGATGGTGGACATCCCGCCCAGACCGAGCAGCAGCACGATCGAGCCGAAGACCATGATCGGCTTCCACCGTCCGGTCCGGGTGACGATCTGCCCGCCGATGGTGGAGGACAGCATCTGGGCGATGATCAACGGGATGGTCATCAACCCGGCCATGGTCGGGGTGTCGCCCTTGGCCAGCTGGAAGTACTGGGTCAAGAAGGTGCTGCTGCCGTAGAGGGTGATGCCGACGCCCAGGCTGGCCAGGATCATCAGCGCGGTGGTGCTGTTCTTCAGCACCCGGATCGGCACCATCGGCTGCCGGGCCCTGAGCTCGGTCACGATGACCCCGGCCACGAACGCTGCGAACACGAGCAGGAACAGCCCGGACTGCCAGGAGATCCAGTCGTAGCTGGAGCCGGCGAAGGTGACCCAGACCATCGGCAGGGCGGCGGCGACGGCGATCAGCACGGCGCCGAGGTAGTCGAAGTGCACCTCGGTCTTGACGGTCGGCAGGTGCAGCGTCTTCTGCAGGACGAACAGCGCGACGACGGCGAGCGGGACGCAGACGAAGAAGCAGTAGCGCCAGTCCAGATGCTGGGTGATGACGCCGCCCAGCAACGGACCGGAGACGGTGCTGACCGCCATCACGGCGCCCATGTAGCCGCTGTAACGACCGCGCTGACGCGGCGGGATGATCGAACCGATGATCGACTGGGTCAGGGCGGTCAGACCACCCATGGCCACGCCCTGGACGGCCCGGAAGGCCATCATCGGCGGGACGGTCTGGGAGAACCCGGCACCGATCGAGCCGAGCACGAACAGCACGATCGACAGCTGCACCAGCAGCTTCTTGTTGAACAGGTCCGAGAGCTTGCCCCAGATCGGGGTGGTGACGGTGAGGGCCAGCAGCGAGGACGTGATCACCCAGGTGTACTGGCGCTGGGTGCCGTGCAGATCCGACATGATCGTCGGCAGCGCGGTGGAGACGATGGTCGAGGAGAGCAGAGCGGTGAACAGGCCGGCCAGCAGACCGGTCATCACCTTCAGGATCTCGGCGTGGCTCAGGGGCCGGTTCGGACCGGGCTCGCCCTGCGCGGTGGCGGATCCGGGCGAGTTCGGATTCGTGCCGGCCGGTGCGTTCGCGGTGACCTGGTCGGTCGGTGCGGTGGCGGTGGACATCAGGAAACTTTCTCCATCTCGAGTGCGTGGTCGGACTGATCGCTCAGGTGGAGCGGGGTCCGGAAATTCTGGGGGACGGCCGGCCGGTCGGGCCGCTCGGTCGGCGCCGGCCGCACCGGCGACTCGCTCAGCATCCGTTCGGTGAAGACGGGGATGCGGGCGTCCAGGCGGGCCATCGAGGCGGTCGCGGCGGCGGCCTCCTCGTCGGTCCAGTCGGCCAGCACCTCACGGAGCAGCTGCAGGGAGTACTGCTGGCGCTCGGCGAGCCGGGCACGTCCGAGGTCGGTCAGCCCGAGCAGGCAGGCCCTCGCGTCGGCCGGGTCGGGGTGGCGTTGCACCAGCCCGTCACCTTCCAGCGTCGCGACCACCCGGGAGGCGACCGACGGCGCGACCAGCAGCCGGTCGGCCAGGTCACCCATCCGCAGTTCGCCCGCGGCCAGGACCTTCAGGGCACCCACCTGGGTGCCGGTGATCGAGCTTCCGTGCATCTTCGCCGCCACAGCCCGGGTGGTCCGGACCAGGGTGGAGAGAGACCCGAGCAACTCGGCCGCTCTGACTTCCGACAGCATCCGCGTACTCCTCTGATTCTCAACTCTTTTGGTTGGTGCACACAACTATAGAGAATGTGGTTACATCATGCAACTATCCAGACCAGCAGTTCGGATCAGGACGGCCCGAACTGGTAGCGTCCAGCCGTACAAACCACCCTTTAAGACCTGTCCGGTGAGGCAGGAAAGGACGGTTGATGTCTGCGTCATCATCTGAGGTCAGCACCAGTTCGACGAGTTCGGCGAAACGGCCCGGCGGGCCGGCTCTGCTGGTTCTGGAGGACGGTCGGAGCTTCGTCGGCGAGTCGTTCGGAGCCGCCGGCGAGACCTTCGGTGAGGCGGTGTTCGCCACCGCGATGTCGGGTTACCAGGAGACGCTGACCGATCCGAGCTACCACCGCCAGATCGTGGTGGCCACCGCGCCGCACATCGGCAACACCGGCTGGAACGACGAGGACGACGAATCGGGTCGGATCTGGGTCGCCGGGTACGTCGTCCGCGACCCGGCCCGGGTGCCGTCCAACTGGCGGGCCCGTCGTCCGCTGCAGGAAGAACTGGCCGCCCAGGGTGTGGTCGGCGTCGCCGGCATCGACACCCGGGCGCTGACCCGGCACCTGCGCGAACGCGGCGCGATGCGGGTCGGCATCTCCACCGTCGAGACCGATCCGCAGGCGCTGCTGGCCCGGGTCCTGGACTCGCCCGCGATGACCGGGGCCGATCTGGCCGGCGAGGTCAGCGCCCGGGAGGCCTATGTCGTCCCGGCGCAGCTGCCGGCCGGCGAGTCACCCCGGTTCCGGGTGGCCGCGATCGATCTGGGGATCAAGTCGATGACCCCGCACCGGATGGCCGAGCGGGGGATCGAGACCCACGTGCTGCCCGCCGACACCGACCTGGCCGCCATCCGCGAGCTGGGCGTCGACGGCGTCTTCTTCTCCAACGGTCCCGGCGATCCGGCCGCCACCACCGAGCCGATCGAGCTGCTGGAAGGCGTGCTGGCCGAAGGGGTGCCCTACTTCGGGATCTGCTTCGGCAACCAGATCTTCGGCCGGGCGCTGGGCCTGGGCACCTACAAACTGGCCTACGGTCACCGCGGCATCAACCAGCCGGTGATGGATTTGAGCACCCGCAAGGTCGAGATCACCGCCCACAACCACGGGTTCGCCGTCGACGCGCCGATCGGCACCGACATCGACACCCCGTACGGCACCGCCCGGGTCAGCCACGTCGGGCTGAACGACGACGTGGTCGAGGGCCTGGAACTGCGGGACGCCGAGGGCAGGCTGACCGGCTTCTCGGTCCAGTACCACCCGGAGGCCGCCGCCGGGCCGCACGACGCCAGCTACCTGTTCGACCGCTTCGTCACGGTGATGGAGGAAGCGGCCGCGCACCGAGCCCAGGACGATCGAGCCCAGGACGATCGAGCCCAGGACGATCGAGGGAAGGGAGACGCCTGATGCCGCAGCGCACCGATCTGAAGTCCATCCTGGTGATCGGCTCCGGGCCGATCGTGATCGGCCAGGCCTGTGAGTTCGACTACTCCGGCACCCAGGCCTGCCGGGTGCTCGGCGAGCTCGGCTACCGGGTGATCCTGATCAACTCCAACCCGGCCACGATCATGACCGATCCCGAGCTGGCCGACGCCACCTACGTCGAACCGATCACCCCCGACTTCGTCACCAAGGTGATCCAGAAGGAGCGTCCGGACGCGCTGTTGGCCACCCTCGGCGGGCAGACCGCCCTGAACACCGCGATGGCCCTCTACGACGCCGGCACGCTGGAGCGCTACGGCGTCGAGTTGATCGGTGCCTCGATGGAGGCGATCCGCCGCGGCGAGAACCGGGAGACGTTCAAGGAGGTCGTGGAGACCCTGACCGGGGTGGCGGGCGGTCCGGCCGAGGTGGCCCGGAGCGTGGTCTGTCACACCATGGTCGAGGTGGTCGGTGCGGCCGAGGAGCTCGGCTACCCGTTGGTGGTCCGGCCCAGCTTCACCATGGGTGGGGTCGGATCCGGTTTCGCCCACAACGAGGCCGACCTGCGCCGGATCGCCGGTGCCGGACTGGACGCGAGCCCGACCACCGAGGTGCTGATCGAGGAATCCATCCTGGGCTGGAAAGAGTACGAGCTCGAGGTGATGCGGGACCGGGCCGACAACGTGGTGATCGTCTGCTCGATCGAGAACCTGGACCCGATGGGCGTGCACACCGGCGACTCGATCACCGTGGCCCCGGCGATGACCCTGACCGACCGGGAATACCAGCGGATGCGTGACGTGGCGATCGCCATCATCCGCTCGGTCGGGGTGGACACCGGTGGCTGCAACATCCAGTTCGCGATCGATCCCGCGACGGGCAGGATGATCGTGATCGAGATGAACCCGCGGGTCTCCCGCTCCAGCGCACTGGCCAGCAAGGCGACCGGTTTCCCGATCGCCAAGATCGCCGCCAAGCTCGCGGTCGGCTACACCCTGGACGAGATCCCCAACGACATCACCGAGAAGACGCCGGCCAGCTTCGAGCCGACGCTGGACTACGTCGTGGTCAAGGTGCCCCGGTTCGCGTTCGAGAAGTTCCCGACCGCCGACAGTTCGTTGACGACCCACATGAAGAGCGTGGGCGAGGCGATGGCCATCGGCCGTAACTTCACCGAGGCCCTGGGCAAGGCGCTGCGCAGCCTGGAGGATCCGAGCGCGCCGTTCGACTGGTCCCGCGAGATCCCCGCGTCGGCGCAGCCGAGTAGTTGAGGACCTCAGGCTCGCGTCTCGACCGCATGATGGTCGGCTTGGCGTAGTCGTGGAGGCCATCCGGTCTGGGGCCAGCCCGGAGCAAGTACATGAGGCGACGAAGATCGACCCGTGGTTCGTGGACCAGCTGTTCCTGATCAGCGAGGTCGCGCAGACGTGGTGCGTGACGCACCCGAGCTGACCGCCGACGTGCTCCGGTTGGCCAAGCGGCACGGGATCAGCGACGCTCCAGATCGTCCCGGCTGCGGCGGCTGTCCGAGGACGTGGTCCGCGGGGTCCGCTGGGCGCTCGGGGTCCGTCCGGTCTACAAGACGGTCGACACCTGCGCGGCCGAGTTCGCCGCGCTGACGCCGTACCACTACAGCTGCTACGACGCTGAGACCGAGGTTCGGCCACGGGATCGGCCGGCGGTGATCATCCTGGGCAGTGGGCCCAACCGGATCGGCCAGGGGATCGAGTTCGACTACTCCTGCGTGCACGCCTCGATGGCCCTGTCCGCCGCCCCGGACAACGACGGGGCCGGGTTCGAGACGATCATGATCAACTGCAACCCCGAGACCGTCTCCACCGACTACGACACCTCCGACCGGCTCTACTTCGAGCCGCTCACCCTGGAGGACGTGCTCGAGGTCGTGCACGCCGAACAGGCGGCCGGTCCGATCGCCGGGGTGATCGTCCAACTGGGTGGGCAGACCCCGCTGCGGCTGGCCCAGGCGCTCAAGGACGCCGGGGTGCCGGTGGTCGGCACCAGCCCGGAGGCGATCCACCTGGCCGAGGAGCGCGGTGCGTTCGGCGAGGTGCTCGCCGCGGAGAACCTGCCGGCCCCGAAGCACGGGATGGCGCGCTCGTTCATCGAGGCCCGCGACATCGCCGCCGAGATCGGCTACCCGGTGCTGGTCCGCCCCTCCTACGTCCTCGGCGGACGGGGGATGGAGATCGTCTACGACGAGGGCGCTCTCAGCTCCTACATCGGCCGGGCCACCGAGGTCTCACCGCAGCACCCGGTGCTGGTCGACCGGTTCCTCGACGACGCCGTGGAGATCGACGTCGATGCCCTCTACGACGGCACGGATCTCTACCTGGGTGGGGTGATGGAGCACATCGAGGAAGCCGGCATCCACTCCGGCGACTCGGCCTGTGCGCTGCCGCCGATCACCCTCGGGGTCGAGGTGGTGGACCGGATCCGGGTCTCCACCGAGGCGATCGCCCGCGGGGTCGGCGTCCGCGGCCTGATCAACATCCAGTTCGCCCTGCACGGCGACACCCTCTACGTGCTGGAGGCCAACCCGCGCGCCTCCCGTACGGTTCCGTTCGTGTCGAAAGCGACCTCGACCCCACTGGCCAAGGCGGCGGCCCGGATCATGCTCGGCGCCACCGTCGCCGGGCTGCGGTCCGAGGGGATGCTCAAGGCCCGGGGTGACGGCACGACGGAATGGCACGGGGCGCCGATCGCGGTCAAGGAGGCGGTGATGCCGTTCAACCGGTTCCGCACCGTCGACGGCACCTCGGTCGACACCATCCTCGGCCCGGAGATGAAGTCCACCGGCGAGGTGATGGGTCTCGACGTCAGCTTCGGGATCGCTTTCGCCAAGAGTCAGGCCGGCGCGTTCGGCCCGCTGCCGACCAAGGGTGCGGTCTTCATCTCGGTGGCCAACCGGGACAAGCGGCACGTCATCCTGCCGGTCAAGCGGCTGGCCGATCTGGGCTTCGAGATCCTGGCCACGGCCGGCACCGCCTCGGTACTGCGTCGACACGGGATCGCGGTGACCACGGTCCGCAAACACTCCCAGGGCCCGGGCCCGAACGGCGAGAAGACGATCGTGCAGGCCATCCACGACAACGAGGTCGACCTGATCTTCAACACCCCGCACGGGCTCAGCCCGGACGGCCGGCCGCGCTTCGACGGCTACGAGATCCGCAGCGCCGCGGTCTCGCGCAACCTGCCCTGCGTGACCACGGTGCAGGGCCTTTCTGCTGCTGTGCAAGGGATCGAGGCACTGCTGGCGGGTGAGATCGGCGTCCGGTCGCTGCAGAGCTGGCAGAGCGATGCCGGCACCGCCGAGCCCGAACTGGCCCCGGTGGCCGGAACGCATCCGGCCCCTGCCCCGTGAGGATCGCGACCGGAGCGCCACCGTGCTGATCACCGGCTACGAACGGTTGTTGCGACCGGTGCTGTTCCGCCGGTTCGGTGGCGATGCCGAACGGGTGCACGAGCAAACCCTGTCCCAGTTGGAATCCCTGGCCGGACGGGCCGCGGGTCGTCGGCTGACCGGTCTGGTCGGCGGGGGTCTGCTCGGTGGACGTCCGATCGGCGGAAAGGCGGGTACCGGGGTCCGGCTGGCCGGCATCGACTTCCCGGGGCGGGTGGGTGTGGCCGCCGGACTGGACAAGAACGGCCAGGCCGCCCGGGCCTGGGCTTCGCTCGGTTTCGGCTTCGCCGAACTCGGCACGGTCACCGCGCATCCCCAACCGGGTAACGAGAAACCGCGGCTGGTGCGGTTGCCGCAGAGCCGCGCGATCATCAACCGGATGGGCTTCAACAACGCCGGTGCGCAGGCGCTGGCCGACCGGCTCGCGACCTTCGGTGTCGTCCGCGGCAACGCGGCCCTCGGCATCCCGATCGGCATCTCGATCGGCAAGAGCAAGATCACCCCGCTGGCCGAGGCCACCGCGGACTATCTGCAGTCCTTCGCCGCCGTCGGCCCCTACGCCGACTACGTCGCGGTGAACGTCTCCAGCCCCAACACCCCGGGGCTGCGGCAGTTGCAGGACCGGGCCGCGCTCGATGAGTTGTTGGGCGCCCTCAGCACGGCGGCGGCGGAGACGGCCGGTCCGCCGGTCTTCGTCAAACTGGCTCCCGATCTGGACTGGCCGGCACTGGACGAGGTGGTCGAGGTCTGCCTCGCCCGCGGGGTCGCCGGTCTGATCGCCACCAACACGACGCTGGCCCGTGAGCACCTGCAGGCCGCCGACCGGGCCAGCGGCGAGCAGCCCGGCGGGCTCTCCGGTGCACCACTGACCCGGCGGGCCCGGGAGGTCGTCGGCCATCTGCGCCGGCAGTGCGACCTGCCGCTGATCGGGGCCGGTGGCGTGATGACCGCGGCCGACGCCGCGGCCCTGGTCGACGCCGGGGCCGACCTGGTGCAGCTCTACACCGGCTTCATCTACTCCGGGCCCGGCCTGGTCCGGGCGATCAATCGACGGCTGGCCCAACCGGGAACGACACCGATCGAGCGGAGTGAGCGATGACCGACCGACCCGCACGTCCCGTACCGGGGGACCCGGTCGTCGGGTACGACCGCTTCCTACGGGCGCCGGCTCAGCCGCGCCGTCGCCGCGTCCGGACCGTTGTGCGTGGGGATCGACCCGCATCCGTCGCTGCTGCGGGCCTGGGGCCTCGACGTCGACGCGGCCGGGCTGGAGCGATGCGCCCGGACCATGGTCGAGGCCGCCGCGGGGCGGGTCGCCCAGGTCAAGCCGCAGTCGGCCTTCTACGAGGCGTTCGGCTCGGCCGGGATCGCCGTACTGGAACGGGTTCTCACCGATTGCCGCGACGCCGGCCTGCTCAGCCTGCTGGACGTGAAACGCGGTGACATCGGCTCGACCATGGACGCCTACACCACGGCCTATCTGGGGGACGACTCGACGTTGGCTGCGGACGCGATCACCCTCAGCCCCTATCTGGGTGTCGGTTCGCTGACCGGGGCGATCGAGCAGGCCCGGCGCACCGGTCGCGGGGTCTACCTGTTGGCCGCGACGTCCAACCCGGAGGCCGGAGCGTTCCAGCGCGCACTGCTGCCGTCGGAGGGGGAAGGGCAGCCGAGTTCCGTGGCGCAGGCGGTGGTCGAGGCCGCCGTTGCGGCCAACACGGCCGAACTGCAGGAGGCGGACGACGACCGGGAGGCTGCGACCTGGGGTTCGGTGGGCCTGGTGATCGGGGCGACCATCGACGCCGCCATGATCGGCGCACTGGATCTGTCCCGGGTCAACGGGCCGATCCTGGCCCCGGGGGTCGGCGCCCAGGGTGGGGGAGCCGACGATCTGCAGCGGGTCTTCGGTGAATCCCGGCGGTTCGTGCTGCCGTCCTCCAGCCGGGCGGTGATGGCAGCCGGGCCGGACGTCGCGGCGGTGAGGGTGGCGATCGAGGAAGCGCAGCGATCACTGGGCTGAGCGCAGCGGCGCCGGGCCCTGCATCCAAGGCACCGGCGGTGGCGAATGATCCCGAGACGGTCCGCTGACCAGGGCCGACCGTCAGGCAGAACGCCGAACTGGCCCGGCCGACGAGCAGAGGAGCACCCGTGTCGATCCCATCGTTGAGCAACGAACAGCGCGCCGCAGCCCGGACGGCCGCCACCGAGGCGCGCCGTCGGCGGGCCGAGGTGAAGGACGGTCTGCGCGGCGGGTCGCTCAGCCTGGCCGAGGTGCTGTCGCTGGCCGCGGAGGACGACGTGGTCGCCCACACCAAGGTCGTCGACGTGCTGAAGTCGATGCCCCGGGTCGGAACGGTCCGGGCGGACGCGGTGATGGAACGGCTGCAGATCGCCTCGAACCGGCGGTTGCGCGGATTGGGCAAACACCAGACGGCGGGGCTAATCTCCGAGTTCTCATGACTCAGCTCTCCACCGTCCCGTGCCCGAACCCGACGCGCGGCTGACCGTCATCTCCGGCCCGGCCGGAGTGGGGAAGGGGACGGTGGTCAGCCGGTTGAAGACCGTCCGGCCCGACGTCTGGGTCTCGGTCTCGGCCACCACCCGGTCACCGCGTCCCGGCGAGGTGGACGGACAGCACTACCTCTTCCTCGACGACGACTCCTTCGGGCGGCTGATCGAGGGCGGTGAGTTGCTGGAGTGGGCGGTGGTCCACGGCGCGGCGAAGTACGGCACCCCGCGGGCACCGGTGCTGCAGGCCTTGGCCAGTGGGAAAGCTGCCGTGCTGGAGATCGACCTGCAAGGTGCCCGACAGGTTCGCGACAGCTGGCCGCAGGCCCGGTTCGTGTTCCTGGCCCCGCCGTCCTGGACCGAGTTGACCCGGCGGCTGGCCGGTCGGGGCACCGAGGCGCCGGCACAGCGGGAGCGCCGGTTGGTCACCGCCCGGGACGAACTGGCCGCCATGGACGAGTTCGACCACGTCGTGGTCAACGACGACATCGACTCCGCTGTGGCCGAGTTGGTAGGCTTGCTCGGTCTGTGAGGCACGTCTGCCCGCAGCACACCTTTCGTCCTAAGGAACATTGTGACTGTCAACAACACGGCCGCCGAGGGCATCACCAACCCCCCGATCGACGAGTTGCTCACCAAGTCCGACTCGAAGTACAAACTGGTGCTCTACGCCGCCAAGCGGGCCCGCCAGATCAACGCCTACTACTCCCAGCTGGGTGAGGGTCTGCTCGACCACGTCGGCCCGCTGGTCGAGACCGGCGTGCAGGAGAAGCCGCTGTCGATCGCGCTGCGTGAGGTGAACGCGGGCGTGCTGACCTGCACCGACATCGATCCCGAGGCCGAGGAGGCCGAGCAGGCTCAGGTCGCCCCGGTCAGCGCGGTGCCGACGTTCACCGACAACGCCGGCCCGGACGAGAGCGCCTGAGCCACGGCCCGAACCGACGTCCCGCCCCGGAGATTCGGCCTGCACATGTGGCCGGTGGTCCGCTCAGGAGACGACGCGGTGGTGAACCACAGGTGAGCCGGATCCTGCTCGGGGTCAGCGGCGGCATCGCCGCCTACAAGGCCTGCTCGCTGCTGCGACAGCTCACCGAGGCCGGTCATCAGGTCCAGGTGGTGCCGACCGAGAACGCGCTGCGTTTCGTCGGCGCACCGACCTGGGAGGCGCTGTCCGGCCAGCCGGTGGCCAGCTCGGTCTTCGTCGACGTCGAGCAGGTCCCGCACGTCCGGCTGGGACAGGTTGCCGATCTGGTCGTGGTCGCCCCCGCCACCGCAGATCTGCTGGCCCGGGCCGCGGCCGGCCGGGCCGATGACCTGCTCACCAACTGCCTGCTGACCACCCGTGCCCCGGTGCTCTTCGCCCCGGCCATGCACACCGAGATGTGGCAGCACCCGGCCACGGTGGCCAATGTGGCGACGCTGCGCTCCCGCGGTTCGGTCGTCCTCGAGCCCGATTCCGGCCGGTTGACCGGGGCCGACTCCGGGCCCGGGCGGCTGCCCGAGCCCGCCGAGATCGCCGCGGTGGCGCAGACGCTGCTCAGCACTCCGGGCCTGGCCGTCAGAGCGGCTGCTCGTGATCTCGCGGGCCTGCGGGTGGCCGTATCGGCCGGCGGCACCCGGGAACACCTGGATCCGGTGCGCTTCCTCGGCAACTCCTCCTCGGGTCTGATGGGCTGGGCGTTGGCCCGGGCGGCTCTGCTGCGCGGGGCCCGGGTCGAGCTGGTGGCCGCGAACGTCGACCGTCCGGCTCCCGGCGCGGCGCAACTGCACCCGGTCACCTCGACCGGTGATCTGCAGCGGGCGATGGCCGAGGTCGCCCCGTCCTGCGATCTGGTCGTGATGGCTGCCGCCCCGGCCGACTACACCCCGTCCGACTACCACGGGTCCAAGATCAAGAAGCAGGGCGACGAGGCGCTGTCACTGACGCTGGCCCAGACCCCGGACGTACTGGCCGGTCTGGTCCGGGACCGGCGCCGGCCGGGTCAGGTGATCGTCGGATTCGCCGCCGAGACGGCCGCGGACGCCGACGAGTTGCGCGCCCTCGGCGAGGCCAAACTGGCCCGCAAGGGCTGCGACCTGCTGGTGTTGAACGCCGTCGGCCACGGACGGGTGTTCGGCCGGGCCGACAGCGAGATCACCCTGCTCAGCTCAGCCGGGGCGGACGGCCCGCACCCCGGCAGCAAGGACGTGCTGGCCCATCTGATCTGGGATGCGGCGCTGGCGCTCCGGACGAAAAGTTAAGCTGGCTCCGGTAGGGCATCCGTGCCCCCTCGACCGCAACACCCGCTCCCACCAGACATCTCCAGCACACCTTGACGCAGGGCACGTCAGCCCAGAGAAGGCTCCATGACCGGCAGACTGTTTACCTCCGAATCGGTGACCGAAGGCCACCCGGACAAGATCGCCGACCAGATCAGCGACTCGATCCTGGACGCGTTGCTCGACCAGGATCCGCTCAGCCGCGTCGCGGTCGAGACCCTGGTCACCACCGGCCTGGTCGTGGTGGCCGGCGAGGTCACCACCAACGCCTACGTCGAGATTCCCCGGATCGTCCGCGACCGCGTGGTCGAGATCGGCTACGACTCCTCCACCAAGGGCTTCGACGGCAACTCCTGCGGGGTCACCGTGGCCATCGGCCAGCAGTCGGCCGACATCGCCCAGGGTGTCGACCGGGCCTACGAGGGACGGACCGGTTCCGGCGCCCGCTCCGGCAGTGACTCCGGCAGTGACTCCGGCGTCGGCGAGGACCGGTTCGCCTCCCAGGGAGCCGGCGACCAGGGCCTGATGTTCGGTTACGCCTGCAACGAGACGCCGAACAAGATGCCGCTGCCGATCGAACTGGCGCACCGGCTGAGCGAGCAGTTGGCCCTGGTCCGCAAGGACCAGACCGTGCCGTACCTGCGGCCGGACGGCAAGACCCAGGTCACGGTGGAGTACGCCCCCGATCCCGAGACCGGGATCGACAGGCCGGTCCGGCTCGACACCGTGGTGCTCTCCAGCCAGCACGCCGCCGACATCGACCTGGACGCCCTGCTCGCCCCGGACGTCCGCAAGCACGTGGTCGAGCCGGTGCTGGAGCGCTACGACCTCGACACCCGCGACTACCGGCTACTGGTCAACCCGACCGGCCGGTTCGAGATCGGCGGCCCGATGGGCGACGCCGGGTTGACCGGACGCAAGATCATCGTCGACACCTACGGCGGGATGGCCCGGCACGGCGGCGGTGCGTTCTCGGGCAAGGATCCGTCCAAGGTCGACCGCTCCGCCTCCTACGCGATGCGCTGGGTGGCCAAGAACGTGGTGGCGGCCGGGCTCGCCGCGCGCTGCGAGGTCCAGGTCGCCTACGCCATCGGCGCCGCGCACCCGGTCGGTTTCTACGTCGAGTGCTTCGGCACCGAACAGGTACCGGTCAGTCAGATCCAGCAGGCGGTGCTGAGCGTCTTCGACCTGCGGCCGGGCGCGATCATCGACGCGCTGGACCTGCTCCGTCCGATCTACGCCACCACGGCCCGCTACGGCCACTTCGGCCGGGAAGAGCCGGAGATCACCTGGGAGCGGACCGACCGGGCCGACGCACTGGCCGCCGCCGTCAAGGGCTGAGGCCTCCCGCATCACGGATGGACGGACCCACCCTGGTCACCGGCCGGATCGCCGGGGGTCATCGGGGCCAACAGGTGGCTGAGCTCGGCTGTCCGGTCGCGCCAGCTCAGGGAGTTACGGAATCGCTCGCCCAGCGCCGTCCGCTGGCCGTCCCCCCACAGTCGGGGCCGGCCTCGGGCCGCGCTGAGTCCGGCCGCGGCCGCGATCAGGGCCGAGCCGAGGTGTCGCCTCCGCCAGTCCGGGTGAACGTAGATCTGATCGACCTCGCCGTCGGCGGACCACCAGCGAAGGGCGCCGACCTGGTCGGCGCTGGCGACCGGGACCTGAGTGGCCTGCTCGTCGGTCAGCAGTTCACCGGGCGCCGGACCTGGCGCGAGGAAGGCCACCAGGGTCGTGCTCGGACGGGCCGCGTTGTCCACAGCGTCCACGGCCAGCTCGACGTACCAGACGGGTGGCGCCGGCGCGACGGCGCCGCCGACCCGAACGGCCCTGACCTCGCCCCGGTCCAGCAGGACGGTGCAGACCACGGTGTCGGGGTCGAGCTCGGCCACCGCCCCGGGCTCGAACTGGACGATGCTGCCGTCGGGATGGCGGCGCGAGGCGACGATCAGCACCTGGTCGGCACCGGCGCCGGTGCCAACCCGGGCCTGCCACCAGCAGTGCCCGGGCCCGGTGCGCCCGGGTGGCTTCGAGCCCGAAGCCTCAGTCACGCCTGCAGGACGAAGCCGTGGTGGAGCGCCGCCGGCGCAGTACGGCGACCCCGCCGACCCAGCAGCTGAGACCGAGACCCAGTACCGCGGCCAGCCAGGACGGGCTGCCGGTCTCGGCCAGACCAGCGGCCGGCGGCGCCGCGTCGCTCGGGTCCGAGCCGCCCTGGCCGCCGACCGGGGACGTGGACGCCGTCGGCGACGGGACCGGGCCGTCGCTCGGTGTCGAGCTCGGCGAGCTGGTCGTTGTGGGCGAAGCGGTCGGCGAGGGAGTCGACGTCGCGGTCACCGTCACCGTCGGGGACACCGTCACGGTGACCGTCGGACCGGGGACCGGGGTAGGGGTGGGGGTCGGGGTGGGTGTCGGGGTGGGGCGGGGGGGTGTGGGTGGGTAGGGGTCGGAGCGGGCCTGGCGTCGACCGTGACGGTCACGGTCGCGCTGGACGTCCCGAACTCGGTCTGGACCTGGTAGACGAAGGTGTCCTGACCGGTGAAGCCGGCATCGGGAACGTAGCGGACCACGCCGGTAGCGGGGTCCAGAACGGTGGCCGTGCCGTTGGTCGGCGGGGTGGCGATGCTCACCTGCACGGAGGTAGCGCCGTGCAGGTCGTCGTTGTCGAGGACCGGGACATCGACCGCTGTGGCCTCTGCCGCACGGTCGACGTCGGCCATGGCGTCCGGATCGGCGTCCGGATCGGCGTCCAGCTCGTCGGTGAAGAGCAGGGAATCGACCTGGCAGCCGAAAAAGTCCTCGCACGGACCGGGCGGGATGCTGCGGACGGTCGGGTCGATCTGCAATCCGGCGGCCGCGCTGAGCTGGGAGACAGTCAGCGTGTCGCCGGCCCCGATGCCGATCAGGTCCCCGAAGGTGTTGCCCAGGCACTGAGTCGCGTCCGAGGTGCCGGTGACATCCCTCTCCGACGTCGTGCAGGTCGTGTCGGAGACGACGTTGCCGTCCTGATCGGTTTCGACCAGCCGCAGTGTGCTTCCCAGGGTGCTGATCCCGGCGGCGAAATCCGGATCGGAACGGACCAGCACCCGGGTCTTCTGGTAGCCGAAATCGGCCTCGATTGCGGCGGTTTGCTTGCGGTTCGAGGCTTTGCTGGCCTTTGCGGCGGTGGCCCTCGGGCTGCCGGCGGGATTCGGGCTATCGTCATCCGTCGGAGTAGCAGACGGGATGGCTGGCGGGCTGGCAGTGAGAGTCGGCGCGGCGGCGGGGCTCGCGCTCCCCGAATCCGGGCCCGAGAGAGACGTCGGTGTCCGGGCCGCCGAGACCGCGGCGGATGACCGCGGCCCAGGGGACGCACTCGCGGCGCTCTGTGTGGCCGAGAGGCCGGCCGATGTGCGGCTCGGACCGGACGACGAACTCATGCCGGCCGGAGGACCCGCCGTCGGTTTCACACTGGCTGCGGGCGTGACGGTGGTCGACGGCTTCGCCGATGAGGCGGCCGATGGTGTGGTCGAGACCGTCGGGCTGGCGCCGGCTGGCGCAGCCAGCAGGAGCGAGCCGACTCCGGTAATTCCGGCGACGCCGACGGCACCCAGTCGGTGGGCCAGTCGGCGGCGTCGCATGCGGCGAGCGGACACGCTCGTCTCCGTTCTGCCGTCTCCCCCGAGGCGGTGCTCAGCGGGTCCGCCGAACAGCGCAAGCCTGGCAGCAGCCCTCGTCCCGGGTCAAGCCGGATCAGACCGTCCATACCGCGAAGGGATCGACCGAGGGTGGATCCGACGCATGAGCCTGGCGCATGAGGCGCCCGCACCCGAGCCGGCGATCAGTCCCAGGGCGATCGCAGCGGTCACGCCGATCGTCGAGAAGGTGGTGGTCGTGGCGTTCATCGGGTCCAGGCCGATCTGGGACACGTTCGGCAGGCTCGGACTGCGCGGCACCAGCATCCAGAATGACGGCAGAAAGATCACCAACCTGGCCAGCGTGGCCCGATCAGCTCGGCCGGCCACGTTCCGAGCGACGCAGCGACCGCGCCGACCAACGAGCCGACCGGCCGGTTCGAGATCGGTGGCCCGATGGGTGGTGCCGGGCTGACCGGACGCAAGATCATCGTCGACAGCTACGGCGGGACGGCCCGGCACGGCGACGGTGCGTTCTCGGGCAGGGATCCGTCCGAGGTCGACCGGTCCGCCTCCGATGCGGTGCGCTGGGTGGCCAAGAATGTGGTCGCCGCCCGGCGGCCGGGCGCGATCGTCGACGCGCTGACGGCCGGCGTCAAGGCCGAACCCGGTCGGCCTCTCCTGCAGGCCTCGGCGGTGTTTTGCCGCAGTTTGATGCGGCACCGTTCCCGACGGTCAGCGGGCCGCTGTCGAACGGCGCCGGTCCGTCCATCTGCGGCGCCAGTCCGTGGATCCCCGGCTTGGGACATTGCGAGGCCGAGAAGGAGGCCTCCTGGGAGTCCGTGACGTACCTGGTCTCGCCGGAGTCGCAGGCCTTCTGGCACACCAACACCGGCTATTTCCCGGTCAACAACGACGCCCTGGATCTGCCGGTGGAGAAGCAGTACCTGAAGCAGAACCCGCTGTTCGAGGTGGCGGTCCGCTCCCTGGACAACACCAAGCTGGGCCCGACCACCACCGGCTGTCTGGCGGGCTCGATGCCGCAGATCCGCAAGGCCAGCGAGGACGGACTGGAGAAGGCGTTGATCGGGCAGGATCCGCTCACCGCGATGCAGACCGAGAAGAAGGACGCGGCCGCCGCGATCGACAACTACAACGACTCGGTCGGGTAGCGCTCTGCGGCGGCCGGATTCCGGCGGCGGAGCAGACGGCGGCTGAGACCGGCCAGTGCGCGCGCCGTGGTCGCGCCGACGATCAGGCCGAGGGCGATCGCGGCCACCACCACGACCGCGCTGGCCGTGGCCGCGGCGGCGTTCGCCGAATCCAGGCCGAACTGGGACACACCGAGCAGGCCGAGGCTGCCGGGGACGAGCAGCCAGAAGCTGGGCAGGAACACCACGAGTCGGGGCAGGGTCGGCTTGATCAACTCGGCCAGCCGGGAGCCGAGGGTGGCCGCGACCGCACCGAGGAACGAGCCGACCCCCGGCCCGCCGTACCGCTGGCCGAGGGTCTGTGCGGCGAAGGCGATCACCAGCACCGCCAGGATCCAGCCGAACAGCCGGAACGAGACGTCCTCCAGCAGACACAGACCGACGCCGATCATCAACAGCCCGGCGACGGGTGCCCACCCTCCGAGCTGACGGACGGCGATGTTGCCCAACTCGGCCGCGGGCAGCCCGATCAACCGGGCGGCCGCGACCACCCCGAGGGCGAACAGCAGCAACTGGACCGAGCCGTAGACCAGCCGGGCGCTGCCGGCCACCATCGCCCCGGCGGCGAGTTCGGAGATGCCGGTGACGAGCGTCGCGCCGGGCAGCAGGACGGCCAACGGCGGTAACAGGGTCCGCAGCGGACCGGTCAGCCAGCCGAGCTCGGCGGCCCCGAAGATCCCACAGCCGACGACGAAGGCGGCCAGGGTGGGCAGCAGGGTGCTGAGCAACTGCCGGGCCCGCGCCAGGCGGGCCAACACCGCGACCACGAGCCCCGCCAGGGCCGCGGCGACCACGTTGGGCCAGGCCGGCTGGAGGATGAGGGTGATCCCGACCGAGACCAGTAACCAGCCGGGGTAGGTCACGACCGGTGGGTATCGCGGCGGTCGGGACCGGAGTCCGATCAGGGCGGTGAGAGCCTGCGCCGGCCCGAGCTGGCCCTGGGCGAGCCGGTAGCGGATCAACACCACGTCGGCGGCCTGGTCCAGGCGCAGCGAGCCGGGCACCGCGAGGAAGGAGGCCGGCTCGCCGCGACCGAGCGACACCGTGATCCCGGTCGGCGCGGCCGCGACCTGGGCGTCGGGGTATCCGAGCCGACGGGCGACCAGCCGGACGTCGGCCTCGACTTCGTGGATCGGTTGCCCGGTCGCCGTCATCGCCGTTCCCAGTTCGGCGAGCAGGGTCCGGGCCCGAACCTGACCTTCCTGGTCGCCTCCGGTGGCGGGTGCATGCCCGTCGGGGGCGGGAACGGCGTCCGATGCGATCTCGTTCACCCCGACACTGTGGCACCGTTGTTACGGCACGGGAGCGTCAACGTGTCGACCCCAGGCCGGGTCGGGACGCAGAGACGGATGGGGAGGGAGTCGGGATGAGGGCATTCGAGGTCATCGGGATCGTGTTCGGCCCGTCCCCGTCCACTCTGGTGCCAGCGCCCGACCACATCGTTTCGCTCGGCTCACCGCGCTCGAGGCGTGGTCTCACCCTCCCGAGGGCACAGCACAACTTCGGCAGGCCGGCAGTTGGTGCCTCACCGGGAATGTCGCAGCAATGGCACCTGATCGGTCCGGCCGATCGACGCTGACCGCTCCGGTGAGGCCGCAGACGGACGGGATCCGAAACTGTCAGAGGGTCGTCCTAGCCTCCCGGGCATGACCGTGATCGACCTGCCGAGCCGCCGGCGGAGCGCCGACCAGCCACGGTGCCGAGGTCCGTGCCGCCGGTCGACGATGCCGTGCCGACGGTTGCGCTGCCGGTGGCCAGGGTCGCGGTCGACGTCTCGCTCAGTCACCTCGACCGGCCCTTCGACTACCGGGTGCCGGCCGCACTGGACGCCCAAGCCGTGCCGGGTGCCCGGGTGCGGGTGCGGTTCGCCGGCCGGCTGCGGGACGGTTTCGTGCTGGAACGAGCCGAGGAGACCGATCACGACCGCAAGCTGGCCGACCTGCACAAGGTGGTCTCGGACGAGCCGGTACTGACCGCGGAGGTCGCCGGACTGATCAGAGCCGTGGCCGACCACTACGCCGGGTGCTTCGCCGATGTGATGCGGTTGGCCGTCCCGCCCAGACACGCCGGCACCGAGAAGTCGAGCCGGCAGGCCCGGGCCGAACGGCTTGCGGCGAAGGAGACCGGCGTCGAGCGCTCCGACGAACCCGCCGACGAGTCTGCGAACGAGGCCGTCGACGAGTCTGCGGACGAGGCCGCCGATGCGACCGTCGATGAGACAGTGACCAGACGGTCGGGCGCTCCGGACGAACGCGGTGGCCCGGACCCGTTCGCGGCCTACCCGACCGGTCCTGAGTTCCTGGCCGCGTTGCAGCACGGCGGCCGGCCGCGAGCCTCCTGGCAGCCGATCCCGGCCCACGGGGAGGCCGGTGACTGGGCCGCAGGGTTCGCCCGGGCCGCGGCCGCCACCGCCCGCAGCGGCCGGGGCAGTCTGCTCGTCGTCCCCGACCAGCACGACCTGGACCGGCTGGCCGCGGCCTGCGAGGCCGAGCTCGGGGTGGGCAACTTCGTCCAACTGAGCGCAGATCTGGGGCCCGCCGCCCGGTACCGGGCGTTCCTGGCCGCGTTGCACGGCCAGGCGATGGTGGTGATCGGCACCCGGGCCGCCGCCTTCGCCCCGGTCTCGGACCTGGGCCTGGTGGCCCTGTGGGACGACGGGGACGACCTGCTCGCCGAGCCCCGCGCGCCGTACCCGCACGCTCGTGAGGTGCTGGCCATCCGGGCCGACCGGCAGCAGACCGCGGTGCTGTTCGCGGGCTACGCCCGCAGCTGTGAGGTACAGCGGATGGTCGAACGCGGCTGGTTACGCGAACTCACCGCCGACCGGGTCGCCGGCCGCCGGGGTTCGCCCCGGATGCGGATCGCCGCGGACTCCGACACGGCTCTGGCCCGTGATCCGGCCGCCCGGTCGAGCCGGCTGCCGCACGAGGTGTTCGAGGTGATCCGGGTCGGGCTGAGCCAGGGACCGGTGTTGGTCCAGGTGCCGCGGACGCGGTTATCTGCTCGGTCTGGCCTGCGCCGACTGCTGGACGCCGGTCCGCTGCCCGCATTGTCACGGTCCGGCCCGCGCCGATCCGCAGTCCTCGTCCCCGGAGCTGCCCGGCCATTCATCCGGTCACCCAGCCGGCCACCAAGCGGCTGGCAACCCCGGCGCTCCGGCCCGTCAGGGGCCCGGTCTGCTGAGCTGTCGCTGGTGCAGTCGGCTGCTGGTGGGCTGGCAGTGTCCGGAGTGCGGCTCCGAGCGGTGGCGGGCGCCCGTGGTCGGCTCCAGCCGGACGGCCGAGGAACTGGGCCGGGCCTTCGCCGGGGTCCCGGTCCGCCAGTCGACCGGCGGCCGGCTCGCCGAGCAGGTGGACGACACCCCGGCGCTGGTCGTCGCCACCCCCGGGGCCGAGCCGGCGGCGCCGACCGGCTACGCCGCGGCGGTGCTGCTCGACGCCGGCCTCAGTCTGCTGCGCAGCGATCTGCGTGCCGCGGAGGAGGCGCTCCGCCGGTGGCTGAACGCAGTGGCTCTGGTGCGTCCGGGCGAGGAGGGCGGCACGGTGATCGCTGTCGGCCCGCCGGAGGCCCGCAGCCTGCAGGCATTGATCCGGGTCGATCCGGCCGGCTTCGCTGCGCGCGAACTCGCCGACCGGGTGGCGGCGCGGTTCCCGCCGGCGGTGAAGCTGATTGCGGTCGACGGCCGCCGCGAGAGCCTGACCGAGGTCGCCGAATCAGGGCGATTCCCGGATCCGACCGACCTCCTCGGCCCGGCCGAGTTGGGCCCCAACGTCACCGGCGAGTTCGTGCTGCACCGGCTGACGCTCCGCACTCCGCTCAGCCGGGGCGCCGATCTGACCGAGGCCGTCAAGGCAGTGGCAGCGGTCCGGAGCGCGAAGAAGGCCGAGGGTGCCCTGCGGATCCAGGTCGACCCGGTGTCGATCGGCTGAGGCGATCGGGTGCGGCGATCGGGTGCGGCGTTCGGTGTGGCGGTCGGCGCAGACGGCAGCGGAGGACGGCAGCAGAGGACGGCAGCAGAGATCGGCCGAAGCGAGGGCGCAGATACCGCTCGAACTCGTGGCCCCGGCGACTTCTGGACAGCGACGAACACCCGGGCCGCATCCTCGACGGTGCGGCCCGGGCCCCCGATGTGTTCCTCGCCTCGATCGTCCTCGGGTTCGCCTCTTCGGCGAACGGTCAGCCGGTCAGCCCGCCAGCCGGTCCTGGGCCGGCAGGAGGGTGTTCTTGATGGCGTCGTCCCCGTCGCCGATGGCCGAAGAGACCTCGACCACGCCGAACCGGCTGCCCTGCAGCATCACGCCGACACCGCCCGTGACCTTGCCGTTCCCGTCGATGGAGTCCAGCCAGACGTGGTCCCCGTTACGCAGCGGGCCGTGGTACACCTGCCCGTAGCGCCAGTGGCCCTTGGGCTCGTGCTGGCAGGTCTTGAGCGCATCGATCACGGCGCGGGCGTCCTTCTTGGCCTGGGCCGGGCTCTTGGCCTGGGCGATCGCCTCGGTGACCAGCCCATCGGAGGCGCCGTCGCTGTTGGTCCACCGGGAACCGTCACTGACCAGTCGCTTGTCCTGCGTGACGGCATCGAATCGACTCTCGCCGGTGCAGGCGCTGAGCGTGGTGGCGCCGTAGAGATCGGTCTGCTGGAAGTTCAGCTCCCCGACATCGTCCTTGACCGAGCCGATGTCCTGGCCCTGCATCAGGTTCGCGGTGCCGAACTGCGCCGTTGTCTCGGCCTGGGCGGCGTGGGTCCCGAGGCCACCCAGCGTGGCGGCCACGGCGGCTACGGCGGAAAGGCCGACGGCGGCCCGGGCGGCACGGGTCTTCGCGCCGGGCGGGCGGTCTTTGCGGGGCCGGTCTTCGTGCGGGTGGTTCCTGCGGTCTGGACTGACATGGTTCCCTCTCATCGGTCGATTGATCCAGCGGCTTCTCGGGCACCGTCTCTGCGCCCTCGCTGTCGTTCTCACCCCGAGGTAGTCACCGTCGACCGCATTGGTTGGGTGGCGATCCGAAAAACTTTTCTCGTGTCCCCAGCGGACATCGGGCGTGGTGGACCACAGCTGCGGCCGAACGACGGCGAGCCGGGCCTGGCGGCCGGTGGCGCGACCGGATGGTTCGTGGCGGCCTTCGTGCTCGCTGTCGCGCTCGCCGATCTCCTGCTCTCTCCGCTTGGGCCCGGACCGGCCCTGGTGGCTGCTGCCCGCACAGGTGCAACTGGTCACAGCCGTGGTCTTCCTGCTGGCCCTGGGCCGCGGTCGGCGGACGGGGTCGCGCTCAACTGATCGCGTGCAGCATTCCCGACCGCGATCCCGGCCGTGATCCGGTCCGGTCCGGAACACCCCGGTGGTCGCGCGATCAGGCCCGGCTCAACCAGGGCTTTTCGCCGTCAGCGACGCGGCGGCCTCGGCCGTCCTCCCGCAGCTCTCGCCGTTCCCGCTGAGGCTGACGATCCGGTCGCCGAGGTCACGGTGGTCTCCGAACTGCAGCAGGGTGGGTCTGGTCGGGCCGGGGCGACGCTGCCGCTCCGGCCGACCGACGGCACCGACATCTCCGTCCGCCCCGACCGCGCCGACGTGGCCCGCAGGCTGCGCCGACCTCCGCGGTCCGACCCCGTGGTCCGGGCTCGCCGCCGACCCCGGAACGTCGTCACCCCTAAGCTTCTGGACGTGAATGTGGTCTTCGCCGGGACGCCGGAGGTGGCGCTCCCGTCGTTGGAGGCCCTGCTCGCCTCGGAACACCGGGTGCTCGGTGTGCTCACCCGGCCGGACGCACCGACCGGCCGGGGCCGGAAGTTGCGGCCCAGCCCGGTGGCCCAACGGGCGCTGGACGAAGGGTTACCGGTGCTGCGTCCCGACCGACCTCGCGGTGCCGATTTTCTGGCCGAGCTGGCCGAGCTCGGTCCGGACTGCGTCCCGATCGTGGCCTACGGCGCCCTCATCCCGCAGCCGGCGATCGATCTGCCGCGGCACGGCTGGGTCAATCTGCACTTCTCGCTGCTGCCCGCCTGGCGGGGCGCGGCGCCGGTGCAGCACGCGATCCGGGCCGGCGATGCGGTCACCGGGGCGACCACGTTCTCGCTGGTCGCCGGGCTCGACGCCGGCCCGGTCTACGACAGCCTGCGCGAACCGATCGGTCCCAGCGACACGGCCGGCGAACTGCTGGACCGGCTGGCCGTCCGCGGGGCGGACCTGCTGGCCGCCACCCTGACCGGGATCGAGGCCGGGCGGCTGACCGCGACGCCGCAACCGACGGACGGCATCACCCAGGCCCCCAAGGTGACCACGGCGGACGCGGCCGTCGACTGGACCCGCCCGGCCTCCGAGCTCGACCGGCTGATCCGTTCCTGCACCCCGGCCCCGGGGGCGTGGACGACCTTGCGAGGGGACCGATTCAAGATCATCACCGCGCGACCGGCCCCACAGACCGACGGATTGGAGCCGGGCGAGATCGCCGTCACCCGGTCCTCGGTCCGGGTCGGGGCCGGTGCCGATCCGGGCGCCGACGCGGGCAGCGGTGCGGGAAGTCTGGAACTGCTGAGCGTGCAGCCGCCGGGCAAGCGTCCGATGGCGGCGGCGGACTGGGCCCGCGGTGCCGCTCTTGTGGCCGACGAGAGGTTCGGCCGGTGAGCCCGGCCAGCACCCGAGGGGACGGGAAGAACCGGGGCGGCCAGAACAGGGGCGGCCAGAACAGGGGCGGCCAGAACAGGGGCGGCCAGAACAGGGGCGGCCAGAACAGGGGCGGGCCGGGCCCGGCCGGCACCCGTCGGGCCGATCCGGCCCGGCTCGCCGCGTTCGAGACGCTCCGGGCGGTGGACACCGACGGGGCCTACGCCAACCTCGAGCTGACCCAGCAGCTGCGCCGGCAGCGCGTGAACAGCCGGGACGCAGCCTTCGCCACCGAACTGTTGGCCGGCACCTGTCGGCTGCAGGGCAGCTACGACGCGATCGTCGCCGCCGCCTCCGGCCGCGCCCTCTCGACCCTGCAGCCGGCCGTCCTCGACCTGCTCCGGCTCGGCGCGCACCAGTTGCTCTCGATGCGGGTCCCGCCGCACGCCGCCGTCGCCGCCACGGTCGACCTCGCGGCCGTCACCGTCGGCCGCCGGGTGACCGGCCTGGTCAACGCGGTGCTGCGCCGGGTCGCGGAGCGGAGCTGGGAGGACTGGCTGGCCGAGCTGACCGCCGGCCTCGACCACCTCGACGCGCTGGCCCTGCGGTACGCCCATCCGCGCTGGATCGTCGAGGCCTTCGCCGACCGGCTGCCCGCCGACGAGCTGGAGCCGATGCTGGCCGCGGACAACGCGAGCCCGGTGGTGAGCCTGGCCGTCCGGCCGGGGCTGGCCGAGGTCGCCGAACTGGTGGCCGACGGGGCCGAACCGGGTCGGTGGTCGCCCTACGCCGCCGCCTGGCGGGGGCTGCCGACCGATCTCGCGGCGGTCCGCGAGGGCCGGGCCGGGGCCCAGGACGAGGGCTCCCAACTGGCGGCCCTGGCGCTGGCCCGGGCCGAGAGCCCGGCCGGACCCTGGCTCGACGTGTGCGCCGGTCCGGGTGGGAAGAGTGCGCTGCTGGCCGGGCTGGCCCGGCAGCAGGACCGGTTGCTGCTGGCCGCCGAGCTGGCCCCGCACCGGGCCCAGCTGGTGCGCCGGGCCCTCGCCGGCTACACCATCCGCCCCGGTGTCTCGCCCGGGGTGGTGGTCGCCGACGGCACCCGGCCCGCCTGGCGCTCCGACAGCTTCGCCAAGGTGCTCACCGACGTCCCCTGTACCGGGCTCGGTGCGCTGCGCCGTCGTCCCGAGTCGCGGTGGCGGCGCGATCCGGCGAGCCTGGAGGAACTGGTCTCGTTGCAGGCGGCGCTGCTGCACCGGTCGCTGGACGCCGTCCGGCCCGGCGGCGTGGTCGGCTACGTCACCTGCTCCCCGCACCGGCGGGAGACGGTGGACCTGGTCGGGTCGGTGCGGGCCGAACGGACCGACGTCGAGGTGATCGGCGTCCCGTCGCTGCTGCCCGAGGTCAGCGGTGCGGCCGACCCGGAGCAGCCGGACTACCTGCAACTGTGGCCGCACCGGCACGGCACCGACGCCATGTTCGTGGCGCTGTTGCGCAAGCTGGGCTGAGCGAGCCCGTGCCGGGGTGTCAGGATCGGACCATGAGAGCGGTCGAGGCGATCACCAACCTGCACACCGACGACGTCGAGCGGGCCCGGGAGTTCTTCTCCTTCCTCGGGCTGAGCGAGGTGGGAATGAACCAGGGCTGGGTGGCCCGGTTCACCTCCCCGGACTCGGGCGCGTCCGTCCAGGTGGTGACCCGGGACGCCACGGCACCGGAGGACTCCGTGCTGACCGTCAAGGTCGAGGACGTCGACGCCGCCTACGCGCAGGCGCGGCAGCGTGGCTACGAGATCGTGCACCCGATCACCGACGAGCCGTGGGGTATCCGCCGGTTCTTCGTCCGCAGCCCTGACGGGCACGTGATCAACGTGGCCCAGCACCGCGAGTAGCACGGGCGGCCCGGGTGATCCGCGGGTCTAGGGTTCAGGGGTGCCGAACCGCATCATGCCGAGCATCCTGAACGCCGACTTCGCCAACCTGCAGCGCGAGATCGAACGGATCCCCAGCGCGGACGCCGTGCACGTCGACGTGATGGACAACCACTTCGTCCCGAACCTGACGATCGGGCTGCCGGTGGTCGAGTCGATCCGGGCGGTGACCGACAAGATGCTCGACCTGCACCTGATGATCGAGGAGCCGGACCGGTGGGCCCCCGGTTTCGCCGAGGCCGGGGCCGAGTCGGTCACCTTCCACCTGGAGGCGGCCGCGGCTCCGGTCCGGTTGGCCCGCGAACTGCACAAGAAGGACGCCCGGGCCGGCGTGGCGTTGAAGCCGGCCACCTCGATCGAGTCCTGCGCCGACCTCCTGGCCGAGGTCGACCTGGTGTTGATCATGACCGTCGAGCCCGGCTTCGGCGGTCAGTCCTTCCTGGATCTGACCCTGGCCAAGATCGAACGCACCCGGGCCCTGTTGGGCCGGCTCGGGGCCGACGTCTGGCTCCAGGTCGACGGCGGGGTCTCTCTCGAGACGATCGAACGGGCCGCGGCGGCGGGCGCCGACTCCTTCGTGGCCGGATCATCGGTCTTCGGTGCCGAGGATCCGGACGCGATGATCAACGCGCTCCGCGACGCCGCCGACGGTGCCGCCGCCCGCTAGCACCCGCCCCGGGATCGGCTTGGCACCGAGACCGGCTCAGAATCGGTCAGGCTCAGAATCGGTGAGGCCCAGAATCGGTGAGGCCAGAATCGGCCTCGGCTCGGCTCAGCTCTTGTCGCCGCGCCGGCGCAGATACCGCTCGAACTCGGCGGCGATCGCGTCCCCGCTGGCCTCGGGCAGATCGGTCTCGTCGCGCTGGTGCTCCAGGGTGCGAGACGTACTCAGCGACCTCGGCGTCGTCGGCGGCCAGCTCGTCCACGCCACGTTCCCAGGCCCGCGCCAGCTCCGGGACCTCGCCCAGGTCCAGGCTCAGGTCGAGCAACTCCTCGATCCGGGTGAGCAGGGCCAGGGTGCCCTTGGGGCAGGGGGAGTGGGAGACGTAGTGCGGCACCGAGGCCCACAGGCTGATCACCTCGAGCCCGGCCCGGTCCAGGGCGTCCGAGACCACCCCGACGATGCCGGTCGGGCCTTCGTAGGTCGAATCGGTCAGTCCGAGCCGGCGGGCCAGCTCCGGGTTGCCGGTGGTGGTGCTGACCGGGATCGGCCGGGTGTGCGGGTGGTCGGCCAGCATCGCGCCCAGCACCAGCGCCTCCCGGGCGCCGGTGGAGCGGACGGCCGAGACCAGCGTGGTGACGAACTGCCGCCAGCGGAAATTCGGCTCCAACCCGCTGACCAGGACCAGATCGCGGCCGCCGGGCAGGCTGCTGATCCGCAGCTCGGTGCTCGGCCAGACGATCTCGCGGCCGCCGTCCTCGGTGCTCTCCACCTGCGGCCGGGAGACCTGGAAGTCGTAGAAGTCGTCCGGGTCGATGCTGAACGCCGAGTCGGCCCCGTAGGTGTCGGCCAGGTGCTCCACCGTCTGCGAGGCAGCGTTGCCGGCGTCGTTCCAACCCCCGAACGCCACCACCACCAGCGGGTCGGTCAGGTCCCGCAAACCCTTGCCGGTGTGCTGATCTGCCATAGCGGCCACTGTAGTGCGGTGTTCTCGTGCCCGGGCGGGGTTCGCCGTTCCCGGACTGTCCGCTGATCGCGAACCCTGACCCGAGGATCGAGCCGGGACCGGCTCACCAGCTGACAAAGCGGACCGCCCCCGCCGCCCGACACCTATCCTCAGAGCGTGACCACCGACCTGCGCAGCGCCCTGTCCAGCCGGATCGTCGTGTCCGACGGGGCGATGGGGACGATGCTGCAGGCCCACGACCTCAGCCTGGACGATTTCGACCAGCTCGAGGGCTGCAACGAGATCCTGAACGTCACCCGGCCGGACGTCGTCCGGGCCGTCCACGACGCCTACTTCGACGTCGGCACCGACTGCGTCGGCACCAACACCTTCGGGGCCAACCTGGCCGCCCTGAACGAGTACGACATCCCCGACCGGATCGCCGAGCTGGCCCGGGCCGGGGCCCGGATCGCCCGCGAGTCCGCCGACGCCCACGCCACCCCCGACCGGCCCCGCTGGGTGCTGGGCAGCGTCGGCCCCGGCACCAAGTTGCCCACCCTGGGCCACATCGGCTTCGAGACCATCCGGGACGGCTACCGCACCCAGGTCGCGGCCATGATCGAGGGCGGCATCGACGCCGTGCTGATCGAGACCGCCCAGGATCTGCTGCAGGCCAAGGCTGCGGTTCTGGCGGCCAAGGAGGCGATCGCCGACTCCGGCCGGGACGTCCCGATCGTGGTCAACGTCACCGTCGAGACCACCGGCACCATGCTGCTCGGCTCCGAGATCGGGGCCGCGTTGACCGCCCTGGAGCCGCTCGGGATCGACCTGATCGGGCTCAACTGCGCCACCGGCCCGACCGAGATGAGCGAGCACCTGCGGCACCTCTCCCGGCACGCCCGGATCGGCGTCGCCTGCATGCCGAACGCCGGCCTGCCGCAGCTGACCTCCGACGGCGCCTACTACCCGCTCACCCCGGCCGAGTTGGCCGACGCCCACGAGACGTTCACCGCCGAGTTCGGCGTCGGTCTGGTCGGCGGTTGCTGCGGCACCACGCCGGAGCACCTGCGTCAGGTCGTCGACCGGGTCCGGGGCCGGCCGCTGACCGCGCGCCGGCCGGAACCGACGGCGGCGGCGTCCTCGCTCTACGCCGAGGTGCCGTTCCGGCAGGACACCAGCTACCTCTCGATCGGCGAGCGCACCAACGCCAACGGCTCCAAGGCTTTCCGGGAGGCGATGCTGGCCGAGCGCTGGGACGACTGCGTCGACATCGCCCGGGCCCAGGTCCGCGACGGCGCCCACCTGTTGGATCTGAACGTCGACTACGTCGGCCGCGACGGACCGGCCGACATGCGCGAGCTCGCCTCCCGGTTCGCCACCGCCTGCACGCTGCCGATCGTGATCGACTCCACCGAGCCGGCGGTGCTGGAGGCCGGTCTGGCCAGCCTGGCCGGGCGCTGCGTGGTCAACTCGGTCAACTACGAGGACGGCGACGCTCCCGAGTCACGGTTCGCCAAGATCTCTGCCCTGGTGCGGAAGTACGGCGCTGCCGTGGTCGCGCTGACCATCGACGAGGAGGGCCAGGCCCGGACCTGTGAGTGGAAGGTCCGGGTGGCCGAGCGGCTGATCACCGACCTGACCACCAACTGGGGGATGCGGACCTCCGACATCATCATCGACGCGCTGACCTTCCCGATCGCCACCGGGCAAGAGGAAACCCGCCGCGACGGGATCGAGACGATGGACGCGATCCGCGAGATCAAGCGCCGTTGGCCCGACGTCCAGACCACGCTCGGCCTGTCCAACATCAGCTTCGGGCTGAACCCGGCCGGTCGGGTGGTGCTGAACTCGGTCTTCCTGAACGAGTGCGTGGATGCCGGGCTGGACTCGGCCATCGTGCACGCGGCCAAGATCGTGCCGATGGCCCGGATCCCCGACGAGCAACGAGAAGCGGCGCTCGACATGGTCTACGACCGGCGGCGTCCGGCCACCGACGACGAGCCGGCCTACGATCCGCTGCAGCGCTTCCTGCAGCTGTTCGAGGGCGTCACCGCGGCCGACACCCGGGCCGAGCGGGCGGCCGAGATGGCCGCGCTGCCGGTGGCGGAGAGACTGCAGCGGCGGATCGTCGACGGTGAGGGCAAGGGCCTGCAGACCGACCTCGATCTCGCCCTGGAAGAGAAATCCGGGCTGCAGATCATCAACTCCGATCTGCTGGCCGGGATGAAGACCGTCGGCGAGCTGTTCGGATCGGGCCAGATGCAGTTGCCGTTCGTGCTGCAGTCGGCCGAGGTGATGAAGACCGCAGTGGCCTATCTGGAGCCGCATCTGGAGAAGACCGACTCCGACGGCAAGGGCACGATCGTGCTGGCCACGGTCAAGGGCGACGTGCACGACATCGGCAAGAACCTGGTCGACATCATCTTGACCAACAACGGTTACACCGTGGTGAATCTGGGCATCAAGCAGCCGATCACCACCATCCTGGACGCCGCCACCGAGCACCGCGCCGACGCGATCGGCATGTCCGGGCTGTTGGTGAAGTCGACGGTGGTGATGAAGGAGAACCTGGAGGAGATGAACAAGCGCGGCATCGCCGCCGACTTCCCGGTCTTCCTCGGCGGTGCCGCTCTGACCCGGGCCTACGTCGAGCAGGATCTGCGTGAGGTGTTCGCCGGCGAGGTCCGCTACGCCCGGGACGCGTTCGAGGGGCTGCGGCTGATGGACGCGCTGATGGCGGTCAAGCGGGGCGAGGAGGGTGCGGCGCTGCCGGCCCCGCGGGAGCGTCGGGTCAAGGCCCGTCCCCGTCCTGAGGGTGCCGAGGCGACCGGGGCCGAAGGGTCGCCGGATGCCGAGTCGACCCAGCGACGCTCCGATGTGGCGCTCGACGTGGACGTCCCGACGCCGCCGTTCTGGGGCGACCGGATCGTCAAGGGCATCCCGCTGGCCGATGTGGCCGGCTATCTGGACGAGCGGGCGACGTTCATGGGCCAGTGGGGGTTGAAGGGCTCCCGGCAGGGCCCGAGCTATGAGGAGCTGGTCGAGAGCGACGGGCGGCCCCGGCTGCGGGCCTGGCTGAACCGGGTCCAGACCGAGGGCATCGCCGAGTTCTCGGTGGTCTACGGCTACTGGCCCTGTTACAGCTCGGGCAACACCGTCTACGTCCTCGATCCGGCCCGGCCCGACGTCGGCGATCCGGCGGCGGTGCTGCACAGCTTCACCTTCCCGCGGCAGACCCGGGGCCGGCACCTGTGTCTGGCCGACTTCTTCCGCAGCGTCGAACTGGCCAAGGAGAAGGGGCCGGACGTGATCGCCTTCCACCTGGTGACCATGGGCGCGCAGGTGGCGAAGGTGACCGGTGAGCTGTTCGCGGCGAACGCCTACCGGGACTACCTGGAGTTGCACGGGCTGAGCGTCCAGCTGACCGAGGCGCTGGCCGAGATGTGGCACGGCCGGATCCGCTCCGACCTCGGCTTCGCCCGCGACGACGGCGAGGTGGACGAGATGATCCGGGACCAGGCCTACCGCGGCTCGCGCTACAGCTTCGGCTATCCGGCCTGCCCGGAGCTGGAGGACCGGGCCAAGCTGGTGTCGCTGTTGCGGCCCGAGCGGATCGGGGTCGAACTGAGCGAGGAGCTGCAGTTGCACCCCGAGCAGTCCACCGACGCGATGATCGTCCACCACCCGGAGGCGAAGTACTTCAACGCCCGCTGAGCCGGCCGGCCCCGTCGATGCCGGTGCCCGGCCCGCCGCCGATACCGGTGTCGGGCCGGTCTTGGACCGGTGTCGGATCGGTGGTCGGCCGGTGTCGGAATGGCCCCGGGGTTGGCCCGGCTGGAATGATGGCCCCGCCATGACACCTGACATCACCCGACCTGCCGCCGCCCTCTGGGATTTCGACGGCACCCTGGTCGACACCGAGCCGATCTGGATCGAGGCCGAGTACGAGCTGATCGGCGGCCTGGGCGGGCAGTGGTCGGACGAGCACGCCCACCAGCTGGTCGGCAACTCGCTGCTCGATTCCGGCGCCTACATCCTGCAGACCATCGGCCGGACCGATCTGGAGCCGGCCTGGGTGGTGGACCAGCTGCTGACCCGGGTGGTCGCGTTCGTGCAGACCAACCCGATCCCGTGGCGACCGGGGGCGCGTGAACTGCTGGAGTCCTTCCGGCAGGCCGGCGTCCCCTGCGCCCTGGTCTCGGCCTCCTACCGCTCGTTGCTGGACGCCGTCATCGGCCTGCTGCCGCCCGGTAGCTTCGCCCTGTCGGTGGCCGGGGACGAGGTGCGCGAGGGCAAACCGCATCCGGAGTCCTACCTGACCGCTGCGGCCAGGCTCGGCGTCGATCCGGCCGATTGCGTGGTCTTCGAGGACAGCGTGCCCGGGGCCGCCTCCGGCAACGCGGCCGGTGCGGTGGTGATCGCCGTCGAACACATCGTCCCGCTGCCGGACGCCCCGCGCCGGATCCAGCGCAGCACCCTGACCGGGCTGGACGCCGCCGGCGTCAGCGAGCTGGTGGCCGGGTTCGCTGCCGATCCGGCCGAGCAGCCGGCCGAGCAGCCGGCCGGCCCGGATGGGCAGTCGACCGGGCAGTCGACCGGGCAGATGGTGGGCCCGGATGCGGTCTGAGACTGCGACCCGCCTTTCGACCAGACTCCTCGCGATGGTCTCGGCGTTGCTGGTCCTGGTCGCACTGGCCGGCTGCACGTCCTCGGACCCGGAGCCGGGCCAGGCGCCGTCGACGGGGGCGAGCAGCGCCGCGCCGCGTCCGTTCACGGTGATGACCACCGACAAGATCCGGACGGCCGACCCGGCGGAAGCGACCGAACAGGGGTCGATGATCCTGATCGAGAACGTGTTCCAGCGCCTGCTCACCGCCGATCCGGGCAGCACCGCGTTGAAGGCCGACCTGGCCCGGGACTGCGCCTTCACCGCACCCACCGTCGAGACCTGCACGCTGATGCCGAACCTGCACTTCTCCAACGGCGATCCGATCACCTCCGCAGACGTGAAGTTCAGCATCAACCGGGCCGCCAGGTTGGACGTCCCGGGCTCGTCGGCCTCGGCGCTGGAGTCGCTGCGCCGGATCGAGACCCCGGACGCGACCACGGTCCGGTTCGTGCTCAGCCGCTACGACAACCAGTTCGCCTGGGCGCTGGCCAGCCCGGCCGCGTCGATCGTGGACAGCAAGGTCTACGACCCCGACGAGTTGCAGCCCAACGGCGCCGAGATCGTCGGCTCCGGTCCCTACCAGGTCAGCTCGTTCACCGACGAGGCGCTGGTGTTGACCAGATTCAACGGCTACGTCGGTCCGACCAGGGGTCAGCTGCCGACCATCCAGATCCTCACCGAACCGAACTCGGCCACCATCGAGGACGCGATGAAGGCCAACCGGGCCGAGGTCGTCTGGCGCGGTCTCTCCTCGGCCGCGTTGTCGCGGTTCGGGGCGCAGATCCAGGGGTCGGCGAACCGGACCACCGAGACCGGCTACACCCGTCGGACGCTGCCCGGGGCCCGGGTGCTGCAACTGCGCTGGAACCCGGCCTCGAAGCTGCGCAGTGACACGGCGCTGCGCAAGGTGATCGCGGGCGCGCTGCAGGAGGACCGGACGTTGGACTCGGTGGTGCCCTACGGCATCCCCGGCCATCACAGCTCGTTCCCGCTGGGTGGCAGTTCCACCGCCGAGGTCACCTGGACCGACCGGATCTCGCTCACCCTGGGCTACGACGCCTCGATGCCGAACGCGGGCGACGAGGCCAACCAGGTCCGTGGCCGGCTGGAGGACACCGGCGGGATGAGCGTCCGGCTGCGGCCGGGCAACGGTGACACCGACCTGCTGCTGGAGGACCGGAAGGCGTTCACCCCGACGGCGTTGTCCTGGTTGCAGCCGGTGCTGAACGATCCGCTGCCGGCCAGCGAGTCGACGATCGACAAGGCCGCCGTACAGGCCCGGGCCGCGGGCGTCGGGCAGAGTCCGGACGCGGCACTGGCCGTCATCCAGGAGCAGGCGGCCAAGGACGACGTGGTGTTGCCGATGTCGCAGAGCGACGAGGTGCTGTTCACCGCGGCCGGGGTCAGCACCACCAGCACCAGTTACGGCCCCGGCTGGACGCTCGGGCTGTGGGGGATCAACCGTGACTGACTCCGACCATCTCGACCTCTCCCGACCCACCGAGACGCCCGAAGCCCCGGAGGCATCCGAAGCCCCCGGAGGCCCGGGAGCCGCGGAGGCAGCCGAAGCCCCCGTGACGCCGGTGCCCTCAGGGGTGGTCGTCGGGCTGCTGCAGGCCGGCGAGCGGGTCACCCTGACCGATCCGAAGGGTCGTCGGCACTCCATCGTGCTGACCCCGGGCAAGCAGTTCCACACCGCCAAGGGTGCGGTCGAGCACGACGCGCTGATCGGCGGCCCGGAGGGGGTGGTGGTGAAGTCGGCTCTCGGCGTGGCCTATCTGGTCTTCCGCTCCCTGCTGGCCGAGTTCAGCGTCCGGATGCCGCGCGGGGCGCAGGTGATCTATCCCAAGGACGCCGCCCAGATCGTGATGGACGCCGACATCTTCCCCGGCGCCCGGGTCCTGGAGGCCGGTGCCGGTTCCGGAGCGCTGAGCTGTGCCCTGCTCCGGGCGATCGGGCCGACCGGACGGCTCTACTCCTACGAGCGGCGCGAGGACTTCGCCGCCGTGGCCGCGACCAACGTGAGCACCTTCTTCGGGACCGAGCATCCGGCCTGGCGGCTGCGGGTGGGGGATCTGGTCGAAGCCCTCACCCCGGACTCCGAGCACCCCGATCCGGACGCGCCGGCCGAGATCGACCGGGTGGTGCTGGACATGCTGGCGCCCTGGGAGTGCGTCGACGCGGTGGCGGCCCGACTGGTGCCGGGTGGGGTGCTGTGCGCCTACGTGGCCACCACGACCCAGCTGGGCCGGGTGGTGGAGACGCTGCGGGCCCACACCGGGTTCACCGAGCCGGCGGCGGGGGAGTCGATGGTGCGCAGCTGGCACGCCGAGGGCCTGGCCGTCCGCCCGTCGCACAACATGGTCGGCCACACCGGCTTCCTGATCACCAGCCGACGACTCGCGCCCGGTGTGGTCGCACCGGAGAAGAAGCGCCGCCCGGCTCCGGGCGCCTACGGCGAGGACTACACCGGCCCTCGCCGTTGACCACCCGGCGGCCGCTGACCACCCGGACTGACCACCGGCACCGCTGAACCCGGCCGGCGCCGACCGGGCTCGCCCGGCCGGACACCCCACCCGGTCGACCGGGAATGGAACACAACTGTCGTCTGCCGCAGGTAGGGTCGAAAACCAGGAGGTGTTCTGGATGAGCGAACCCACGTCACGCCCCGGACCGAACGGTCCCGGGGACGCGTCCCAGATCGAGGCACTGCAGGTCGAGCTCACTCGGCTGCGCGAGCGGCGTCTCGGCCCACCCGAACGATCTGGCCACCCTGGAGCGGCGGTTGGCCGAGGCCCGGTCCGACGCCCGGACGGCCGGGGCCAACAACGAGCGGTTGGCGGCGACCCTGCGCGAGGCGCGGGACCAGATCGTCTCGCTGAAGACCGAGGTCGACCGGTTGGGCCAGCCGCCGGCCAGCTTCGGCGTCTTCCTGGAGTCGATCGACGAGCACACCGCCGACATCTACACCGCGGGCCGCAAGCTCCGGGTCGCCGTCAGCCCGGACGTCGATCTCGATCCGCTGGAGCGCGGGCGCGAGGTGATCCTGAACGAGGCGCTGAACGTGGTCGGCGTGCTCGAGTTCGACGAGGTCGGCGAGGTCGTCACCTTGAAGGAGATGATGGCCGACGGCGAACGCGGCCTGATCGTCGGGCACGGGGACGAGGAGAGCGTCGTCCGGGTCGCCCACCGGCTCAAGGAGTTGCCGTTGCGCGCCGGGGACTCGGTGCTGATCGACCGGCGGGTGCACTTCGCCTACGAGCGGGTGCCGAAGCTGGACGTCGAGGAGTTGGTGCTCGAAGAGGTGCCGGACATCGACTACACGGTGATCGGCGGCCTCGGCGGCCAGATCGAGGCGATCCGGGACGCGGTCGAGTTGCCGTTCCTGCACGCCGAACTGTTCGAGGAGCACGAACTGAAGGCGCCGAAGGGCATCCTGCTCTACGGCCCGCCCGGCTGCGGCAAGACGCTGATCGCCAAGGCGGTCGCGAACTCGCTGGCCAAGAAGGTGGCGGAGAAGACGGGCCGCGAGGGCCGCAGCTTCTTCCTCAACATCAAGGGCCCCGAGCTGCTGAACAAGTACGTCGGCGAGACCGAGCGGCACATCCGGCTCGTCTTCCAACGGGCCCGGGAGAAGGCGTCCGACGGGATGCCGGTGATCGTCTTCTTCGACGAGATGGATTCGCTGTTCCGCACCCGCGGCTCAGGGGTCAGTTCTGATGTCGAGAACACCATCGTGCCGCAGCTGTTGAGCGAGATCGACGGTGTCGAGGGCCTGGACAACGTGATCATCATCGGTGCCTCCAACCGGGAGGACATGATCGATCCGGCGATCCTGCGGCCCGGCCGGCTCGACGTCAAGATCAAGATCGAACGTCCCGACGCCGAGTCCGCCCGGGACATCTTCAGCAAGTACCTGACGACCACGCTTCCCTTGCACAGCGACGATCTGGCCGAGTTCGACCAGGACCGCGAACGCTGTGTGAAGGCGATGATCGAGCGCACGGTGACCCGGATGTACGAGGACTCCGAGGAGAACCAGTTCCTCGAGGTGACCTACGCCGGCGGGGACAAGGAGACCTTGTACTTCAAGGACTTCAACTCCGGCGCGATGATCCAGAACATCGTCGACCGGGCCAAGAAGATGGCGATCAAGGACGTCCTCGACACAGGCGTGAAGGGTCTGCGGATCGGGCACCTGCTGCAGGCCTGTGTGGACGAGTTCTCCGAGAACGAGGACCTGCCCAACACCACCAACCCCGACGACTGGGCGCGGATCTCGGGTAAGAAGGGCGAGCGGATCGTCTTCATCCGGACGCTGATCAGCTCCAACAAGGGCACCCAACCGGGCCGCTCGATCGACACGGTGAGCAACACCGGGCAGTACCTCTGAGCGGTCCGGTGCCGTCGGTCAGAATGGGCGGGTGAGTCAGCAACGCGAGGATCGGGCCGGTGCGGTCTACACCCACGGCCACCACGACTCGGTGCTGCGCTCGCACCGGAGCCGGACGATCGCCGACTCGGCGGCCTATCTGGAGCCCTACCTGCGCCCCGGGCTCGAGTCTGCTCGACGTCGGCTGCGGTCCGGGGACGATCACCGTCGACTTCGCGAGCCGGCTCGGACCGGCCGCGGTCACCGCGACCGAGGTGGACGAGCAGACCCTGGCGATAGCTCAGGCCGAGGCGCAGCGGCAGGGGGTCGAGGGGATCACCTTCGGGGTGGCTGACGTGCACGCGCTGCCGTTCGACGACGACAGCTTCGACATCGTGCACGCCCACCAGGTGTTGCAGCACGTCGGCGACCCGGTGCAGGCGCTGCGGGAGATGCGCCGGGTCTGCACGCCGGGCGGGGTCATCGCAGCCCGGGACGCCGACTACGCCGGCTTCACCTGGTACCCCGAATCACCGGAGCTGAGCCGCTGGCTCGAGCTCTACCGGGCGGCGGCACTGCGGAACGGTGGGCAACCCGACGCCGGGCGACGTCTGCTGGCCTGGGCCCACGCCGCCGGTCTCAGCGACGTCACCGCCACCTCGAGCACCTGGTGCCACGCCACTCCCGCGACCCGGCACGGCTGGGCCGACATGTGGGCGGCCCGGATCCTGGAATCGTCCTTGGCCCGCCAACTCGTCGACGACGGAGCTGCCACCCGGGCCGAACTGGAGCAGATCTCCGCCGCCTGGACGGCCTGGGCCGACGACCCGGACGGCTGGTTCTCCCTGGTCCACGGCGAGATCATCGCCCGTCCCTGACGTCCCCGTCCCGTTCGACCCGATCCGCCCGCCCGTCCGTCCTCCGCCCGCCGCTCGCCCCCCGCCCGCCCACCCGACTTTGCGACCGGTCCGTGCACTTTGCGACTGCTGCAGCGGGCGCAAACTGTGCCGAACGGTCGCAAATGTCCGGAAGGGGGTGGCGGTCGGCCCGCTCACCGTCGGCCCGCTGTCCGTCGGCCCGCTGTCCGTCCACCCGCTGTCCGTCCACCCGCCCGTCCAACCGCCGTCGACCCACCCACCCACCGACTTTGCGACCGGTCCGTGCACTTTGCGACTGCTGCAGCGGGCGCAAACTGTGCCGAACGGTCGCAAAGTCGGGTTCAAGAGGGGTGGCCGCGCGTCCGCCCGCCTGGCCGCCCACCCGCAGTCGGCCCCCTGCCCGCCCACCCACCCGACTTTGCGACCGGTTCTTGCACTTTGCGACTGCTGCAGCGGGCGCAAACTGTGCCGAACGGTCGCAAAGTCGGGTCCGGGAGGGGGTAGGGACGAGGCCCCAGAATGCGAGCTGGCCGATCCGGGTGCTCAGCCGTTCTCGTCAGGGCCGGCCAGGGCCGCGGCATCAATCACGGTGATCTCGGCGTACTCGACCCGGATCCAGCCCGAGCGCTCGAAGTCCTTCAGTGCCTTGTTCAGCGAGGCCCGGGCGATCCCGAGCATGGCGGCCAGGGTCCGTTGTGGCAGTCGGACCCGGTCGTCGACGGCCTGGTCGACGAGGAGGGCGCCGACCTGCTCGGTCAGGGACTTGCCGATCAACGAGATCACCCGGAGCTGGGCGGTGGCCAGGCGCTCGGCGATGCTGGACAGCCAACGCCGGGCGATCGCCGGGCGCTGGGCCAGCAACTGCTCGAACTGCGCGCCGGAGAGGAAGAGCGCGGTGCACGGACCCAGCGCCCGTGCCGTGTAGGTGTGGGGCATCGCGAGCAGCAACTGGATGTCGCCGTCCACGTCTCCGGCCCGCAGGATACCGACCACCGCCTTGTCGTTACCGCGGCCCAGGGAGAGCTCGACTTGTCCACTGCGGACGATCCACACCCCGTCGACCGGCGCCCCGGCCCGGAAGATCACCTGACCGTCCTTCGACGTCCGTGTTTCCAGGGAGTCGGCGATCGCCACCACGTCCTCGCTGGTCAGCGGGGCCGAGTCGCCGCGTCCGACGCAGCGGGCGATCCAGGCTGCCTGCCGCACCTGTTGGTCGATCTGCTGGGCGTCGCCGGCCAGCATCGTCAGGCTCTTCTTCAGGGCCGGCACGGTCCAATGTCGAGGTTCCACCGGTCGAGTTTGTCAGATTTACGACAGACCGGGTCTTGATCGGTCGAATTGAGCCTTCAATCAGATGTGGGCATCGCGCGGATCCACCGCGTCCGGACGTCGGACCCACTGATCGATCGAAGGGGTAGTCCATGAGTACGACTGTTCACGAGCGTGGCATCGCCACCACCCGCACCATCGGCGAGATGGCAGGCCGGGGCGCAGTGGCCGGCTTGTTCGGCGGCCTGTTCTTCATCTTGGCCAATATGTGGTTCGCGGTAGCGCACGGCAAGCCCGCCATCGCGCCGTTCCTGTCCATCTCCACCATCTTCTTCGGCAGCGACAAGCCGATGATGACGCCAGAAGCTGTGGTCGCCGGTGTGATCGTGCACCTGATGTTGTCGTTGTTGTACGGCATGGTGTTCGCCGTCGTGGTGCTGCCGTTCCTGCGCAACCATCTCGCTCTGGTGATCGGCGCCCTGGTCTACGGCTTACTGCTCTACGTGGTGAACTTCCAGATCCTGGCCCGGATCTTCTTCCCGTTCTTCAACAACCCGATGGGCCCGAACCCCGGTTTCGAGCTGTGGATCCATCCGGTGGCGTTCGGACTGTTCCTGTTGCCGTTCTTCCTGGCCTTCCGCGCACCCGGCCAGCAGAAGGCCGCGCACGCCGAGTAGTCAGCGGTCGCAGCCGCCGTCCTTGTCGGCACGAGAGTGCGCGACCAGAGACGTCGGTGATGCCCTTGTAGGCGTAGGGGTCCTCACCGGCGACCATCACGATGTCGCGGAAGTCGTGTTTACCGATGTGCACGTCATCGGGCATCGCCCGCCAGGGCAGCAGGGATTCCGCGCTCATGTAGTGGAAGGTCAAGGCGCGTCGAAAGCCCCGGGCGTCCCCGTTCCGGCCGGTGGTGTTCTTCAGCGAGCGGTGCAACAGATAGCCGTTGAAGATCATCGCCGTGCCGGCCGGGATCTCCACCGGGACGGCCTCGTCGTCCCGGTAGGGAAAGTCGTAGGCCTCGCTGGAGCAGTCGAAGTCCGGGTCGTCCTGGTCGCGGTCGGGGTAGAGCACCCCGCGCCGGTGCGACCCGGGCAACACCCACAGACAGCCGTTCTCGACGGTGGCGTCGTCCAGGGCGATCCAGACCGCGGTCAGGGAGCGGTCCCGGGTCGGGATGAAGAACTCGTCCTGGTGCCAGGCCTGTCCGGGTTTGCCCTCGGACTTGATGAACAGCATCGACTGCATCGCCTTGACGTTGGGTCCGATCACGTCGGTCAACACCTCGACGATCCGTGGCTCGGTCATCGCCTGTCGGGCCACCGGTGAGATCTTGTGCGGATGATGGATGCAGAGGAACTCCCGCATCACGTCCGCGGTGGACCAATCGGTCAGGTCGGCCGCGGCCCGCTTCACCCGAATATCCGATGCTGGCCTGTCCGGACCGGTGGTCCTGGTGGCCGCATCCGGGTCGCTCTCGAAGATGTCGCCCAGGTCACCTCGGCACAACCGTTCTGCCTCCGCATTGACCTCGGCGACCTGGTCCGGGCCGAGTGCGTCGGCCAGCAGCACGAATCCGTTCTTCTGGAACGACGTCACCAACTCCGGACTGCTCCGAGAAAACACGCTGAGCAGCGGATTCGAGCCTCCGACGGGACCGGTGGCGGACGTGGTGGAGGATCGGTGTACGACCGATGCACTCATGAGTTCTTCTCCGTTCATGACAGGGCTGCGGTGGGACCGCAAGTGGTCTAGATCACGGACCAACCTGCCACCGGCGAATGGGTTCGGCCAATGCCTGATGATGACGAACTACTATCCGAAAGTGACATCGCAGCTGCGCCGGGTGGCGGTCCACTCCACCGCCCAGATCGCCGACTATCCCGCCGGTTCGACCTTCGGGCCGCGCCAGGTCGGCGACCACGAACTGATCTGGCTGCTGGAGGGCTCGGTGCGCTGGTCCCGGCAGGATCCGGGCCCCGATGGGACACTCGGCCGATCCGTCGCCGAGATCCTCCAACCGGGCCAGCTGGCCTTCGCCCGGCGGGGCAGCGTGGACGAATTCCGCTGGGACGAGACCCGGCACAGTCGGCACGGGTTTCTCCATTTCGGTCTGCTGGAGACCGGGCCGTCAGGGGCCGGCCTTCTGATGCCGGACCGGACGGCGATCTGGTCGATGTCCGCGCTGCCCGTCCTGCGGGGATTGTGCGACTACCTGCTGGAGTTGTCCGGGATGGGATCGGACGAGGCGCTGGATCGCAGCGATCATGTGGTCGCACTGATGCTGGACGTCGTCCTGACCCCGCCGGCGACCGGCGCACCGCAAACCTGGCCGGACCACCTGGATGCGGTCACCGCTCTGGTCCGCCGGCGCTGGACCGCGGGTGGGATGGGCACCGTGGAGATCGCCGAGCTGGCCGGTGCCGCGCATCTCTCACCGGGCCATCTGCACCGGCTGTTCCGGGAGCAGTTCGGCTGCGGACCGGCGCATGCGCTGGAGCTGATCCGGTTGGCCCGGGCCGCAATCTCGTTGCAGCGCAGTAACGCCACGCTCGCGTCGGTGGCGCGGGCGACCGGGTTCGCCAACCCCTACCATTTCTCGCGTCGGTTCAGTGCGGCTTACGGCTGTCCGCCGGGGGCCTTCCGGCGACAGCTCGAGTTGGTCGATCCGCTCGGTCCGGTCCGGCGCGCCGGCTTGTCCGCGATCGCGCAGCGACTGCTCTGATCCCGTGGACGGCCAGCCGCCAGCCGAGCAGGAAGACCGCCAGCACGATCGTCGCGACCACGACGAACGACGCCTCGACCCCGGCGCCCGTGGCGACCCGCAACAGCATTCCCGCCGCCACCGTGATCGGCCAGATGACCAGTCCGGACCGGATCGCCGACGGTGCCCGCCAGGCCCGCGCCACGACGATGCCCACCGCGGTGCCGACCAGAAAGGGCCAGGCGGTCGAGGCGACACCGAGTGGATCGATGCCCTCGCCGTGCGCCTGCCGACCGACCAGGGCGAACACGATGACCAGAACGACGTCGACGGCGAAGGCAGCCGGCTGGATCGTTCTGACCTCTCGATTCGAACTCATCTGATCCCGGCCCGGCCCTAGCTCGAGAGCAGGACGGCCCGGCCGAGCGAGGCCGCGCCGACCACGCCGGCGTCGTCCTCCAGCTCGGAGACCACGAACTCCAGGTCCGGCGAAGGGCGCAGCATCCACGGCCGCGCCGATTCGGCGATCCGGTCGGCGAGGTCGGAGCCGAGTTTCTCGGCCAGCCCACCGCCGACGATCACCAGATCGAGGTCGAGCAGGTTGACCGCCGAACCGACGGCAACGCCCAGCATCTCGATCGCGGTGTCGAACAACTTCGTGGCCAGTTCGTCCTCCTGGTCCAGCGCCTCGGCCCACACCTTGGAGGTCAGGGTCGGCTTGTCCTCCTCGTCGCGGATGTCGAACAGCGAGGTCTTCCAGCCGGCGTCGACCATCGAGGTGGCGACCCCGCGCATCGAACGCCGTCCGGCGTAGGCCTCGGCGCAGCCGCGGCGCCCGCAGGTGCAGAGCGCACCGCCGGCCAGCACCACCACGTGCCCGATCTCGCCGGCCGCACCACGGGAGCCGTCGAACGGACGCCCGTCCAGGATCAGCCCGCCGCCGACCCCGGTGCCCATCCACAGGCCGAGGACGTTGCGCTTGCCCTTGGCCGCGCCCGCCACCCACTCGCCGAGCAGTCCGACGTTGGCGTCGTTGCCCAACGCCATCGGCAGATCGACCCGCTGCTGCAGGGCCTCGACCAGGTCGAAGGTCTCGTTCCAGTTGGCCAGGTTGGGCACCGTCAGCACCTGGCCTTCGTGCACCACGCCAGGAATGCCGACACCGACGGCGAGCGGCTTGTCGTCCAGCGAGCCGATCAGCTCGGCGATGGTGTCCAGCACCGCGTCCGGTCCGTCGGTCGGCGTGGGCGCCTTGGCCCGGGCACGGACTTTGTGGTCGTCGGAGACCAGCCCGACCTCGATGTTGGTCCCGCCGACGTCCACCCCGGCCACCAGTGATCCGGCCTCGTTCTTCTTCTCTGCCATGGCCTATCCCTAGCACGTCCGCGTTTCCGCCGTCTTCGGGATCACTGGCAGCATCGGTTTGTGCCCTCACCACAGAGTCTCAGCCGGCCCGAACGGATGGTCGTCGCGAGCTGGGCTGCGGACTGCGCCGAGCACGTCCTGGGCATCTTCGAGCAGGCCGCGCCGGGGGACGCCCGGCCGCGAGAGCTGATCGCACGGGCGAGGGCCTTCGCCGACGGTGAGCTCGGCGCCGCCGACGCGATCCGGCAGCGGACCCGCGGTGGAGTGCCGGCGGCCCACCCTTGGCCGCCGGCCGCGCACGCGGCGGCCCAGGCCGCCGGGCAGGCTGCGGCCGTCGCGCACATGGGTGCCCATGCTCTTGGCGCCGCCGGATACGCCGCACAGGCCGCCGGTCTGGACGGCGCCGAGAGCCTGGACGCTGCGGAGGCCGAGAGCCTGGACGCTGCGGAGGCCGAGAGCAGGGCGCGGCAGGAGATCGAGTGGCAGTTGGCGCGGCTGAGCGAGGCCGCCAGGTCGGCGCTGTGCCGGCTGCCGCAGGTGGGCACGGACACCAGTGGGCCGCTTGGTCCGGGGTTGCTCACCTCGGGTCGACTCGGCGTCATCATCACCGATCTGCAGCTGCGGCTGACGGGTGTCGGACCGGGCTGATCTCTGTCGGCCGAACGGCTGTGGCCGCTACTGTCGACGGATGAAAGCCATCACACCCAAGCTGGATCTCGTCATCCTGGACTGTCCGGACGCGCTGGTGCTGGCCCAGTTCTACGCCGACCTGCTCGGCTGGCCGGTGGAGGAGGGTTCGGACGCCGGGTTCGCCACCTTGGCCCCACCGGGTGGCGGGATCAGCCCGGACAATCCGGACGGTCGGGCCACGCTCGCCTTCCAGCGGATCGGGGACTGGGTCGAGCCGACCTGGCCCGGTGGGGCGCATCCGCAGCAGTTCCATCTGGACTTCTCCGTCCCCGACATCGAGGCCGCGACGCCCGGGGTGGTCGAGATCGGCGCCCGGGTGCACCCGCAGCAGCCGTCGTCCGACGGTGGTTTCCGGGTCTTCCTGGACCCGGTCGGACACCCGTTCTGCCTCATCCGCGGCTGATTCCTGCCCGATCACCGAGCACCTTGCACGGCGACCTCGGACCGGACGAGGCGCCGAGGAGGTATCGGTCGTCGGTCGGCACGGTTGTCGGTCGGCACGGTCATCGGTCAGCACGGTCGCCGGGTCCGCACTAGGCTCGTGTTCATGTGTGCGCGCCCCTCTGGTCCGGACCCGCTGCCTCGTCCGGACTGCCGGCGGTGAGCGCGCCGGAACCGTTGCGGGTGTTCGGGATCGAGACCGAATACGGCATCTCGGCGTTGGGCCAGCCCCTCGGTGAGGAACTGCACCCGATGCAGCTGTCCAACCACGTCGTGAAGGCCTACGCCGACCACACCGGCCGGCAGGAACGTGCCGCCGGCTGGGACTACGAGACCGAGTCACCGTTGCGGGACGTCCGGGGCTACGAGATCGACCGGGCCAGCGCGCATCCCGACCAGTTGACCGACTCCGATCTCGGCATGGCCAACGTGATCCTGACCAACGGTGCCCGGCTCTACGTCGACCACGCCCACCCCGAGTACTCCGGTCCGGAGGTGACCACGGCCCGAGAGGCGGTCCGCTTCGATCAGGCCGGCGACCGGGTGATGGCGATCGCCGCCGCGGAGGCGACCCGGCGGCTGGGCCGGCCGGTCCGGTTGTACAAGAACAACACCGACGGCAAGGGCGCCTCCTACGGCACCCACGAGAACTACCTACTGGACCGCCGGACGCCGTTCGACCGGATCGTCACCCAGTTCACCCCCTTCCTGGTCTCCCGTCAGATCGTCACCGGGGCCGGCCGGGTCGGGCTCGGTCAGGCCAGTGGCACGCCCGGCTTCCAGCTCAGTCAGCGGGCAGACTTCTTCGAGGCCGAGGTCGGGCTGGAGACGACCCTGAACCGGCCGATCATCAACACCCGCGACGAGCCGCACGCCGACGCCGCCAAGCACCGCCGGCTGCACGTGATCACCGGTGACGCCAACCTTTCCGAGATCTCCACCTATCTGAAGGTCGGCACGGCGGCGCTGGTACTGGCCATGATCAGCTCCGGCGGGCTGGGCACGAATCTGCGGCTGCTGCGGTCGGTGCCGGCGATGCAGACGGTCAGCCACGATCCGAGTTGCACCGCGCGGCTCGAACTGGCCGACGGCCGGACGATGACCGCGATCCAGCTGCAGCAGGCCTATCTCGACGCCTGTTCGACCTGGCACGACGGGCCGGGTGCCGATCTGAGCGCCGAGCACCGGGACGAGAACGACGACCTGCTGAACCGGTGGCAGGGAGTCCTGGACCAGCTGCGCCGGGACCCGACCGAGCTGGCCGACCAACTGGACTGGGTGGCCAAGCTGGCGCTGCTGGAGTCCTACCGGTCGCGCGATGCGCTCGGCTGGGACGCGGCCAAACTCAGTCTGATCGACCTGCAGTACGCCGACGTCAGCCCGCAGCGCAGTCTGTACGCCGCCCTGGTGGCCCGGGGCAAGATGCGGCGGCTGGTCGACGACGACGCCGTGGAACGGGCCCGGACGCAGCCGCCGGCCGACACCCGGGCCTACTTCCGCGGCCGGGTGATGGAGAAGTTCGCTCCGAACGTGGTGGCCGCCTCCTGGGACTCGGTGATCTTCGACGTCCCCGGCCGGACGGCGCTGCAGCGGGTGCCGCTGCTCGACCCGCTGCGCGGGACGCAGGCCCAGGTCGGGGAGTTGCTGGACGGCTGCACCGACGTGGCCGAGTTGTTCACCGCACTCGGTCGCTGACCCCGAACCGCGACCTGAGCCTGTCCGCGCGCGAGGCCTGCGGTTCAGCTGGGCTGGATCAGGCCCAGGACGTTTCCGGACGGATCGGTCACGGTGGCGATCAGACCGCCACCGACGTCCTTCGGTTCGTCCTTCCGGGTGGCGCCTGCCTCCTCCAGCTCGCTCAGCGTGGCCTCGATGTCCTCGACGACGACCTGCGCCACGCTGGCGTGCCCGGCGCCCGGGGCCAGGGCGATCTCGACCCCGTCGACGCGGTAGCCGACGTAGTAGGGGGTGTCGGTATGCGGTTCGACCCCGAGCAGGGCGGTGTGGACGGCCTTGGCGGCGTCGATGTCGGTGACGGTGTAGACGATGCTGTGAATGGTCATACTCGACTGACGCACGCCCCGGCCCGGATGTGACGGCCCGGATGTGCCGGCTCGGACGTGCCGGCCTGGATGTGACGGCCCGGCGCCCCCCAGAAGGATCCGGTCACCTTCGGCGCAGCCGAGACGTCAGGAGAGGGTGAGCAGAATGGACGTGGCAGAGTTCGAGGCGCAACGGGCCCGGCTGACCGGTATCGCCGGCCGGATTCTCGGTGCCGGCGGCGGGGCCGAGGACGTCGTCCAGGAGGCGTGGCTCCGGCTGTACGGGACGGCCGGGACCAGCAGGTCCGATGCCGAGATCGACGACCCGCCCGCCTGGCTGACCACGGTCGTGACCCGGCTGTGTCTGGACCAGTTGCGGCGGCGGCGAACCCGCGGCGAGGTGGAGCTCGACCAGGGATCGTCGCTGACCTCGAGCGCAGGTTCCGACCTGGGCCGTGATCTGGAGGCCGACGTGGTGCTGGCCGAGCAGGTCGGGGCCGCGATGCAGGTGGTGGTCGAGTCGCTGGCCCCGGCCGAGCGGGCGGCGTTCGTGCTGCATGACGTGTTCGGCTATCCGTTCGGCGAGATCGGTCCCATCCTCGGCCGGTCGGAGACGGCGGTCCGTCAGCTGGCCAGCCGTGGCCGCCGAAAGGTGCAGGGAAGGCCCGAGACGGTGAGCGAACGCACCGTCCGAGCGAACAACACGAGGGTTGTCGAGGCGTTTCTGGACGCCGCGCACGGCGGCGAACTGGCCCGGTTGATGACGCTGCTGGCTCCGGACGTGGTGATGCGGGCCGATCTGGTCGGCCAACGTACCGGTGCCGACCCGGTCTACGACGGCTCGGCGGCCGTCGCCGCCCGGTTCAACGGCAGCAAGGGTGCGCTGGCCGCATCGGTCGACGGTGATCTCGGCGCGGCCTGGTTCATGGCCAAGGAAGTCAAGGTCGCCTTTGCCTTCCATCTCAGCCAGGGCCTGATCAGCGAGATCGAACTGATCGCCGACCCGGACGTCCTGGTCGGCATGGACGTCACGCGGCGGCGGCCCCCGCGGCGCCCCCGACCGGGGAACCGGAGCCGATCCGAGACCTGATGCGGCCTGCCGGGTGGGGACGCCGATTAGGCTGGCCCCGGACCATCGAGAGCTCAGTACACCGAGGAGTGACATGGCTGAATCCGAGCAGAGCCGGCGCCGGACCCGCCGCGACGACACCGAGACCGAGACCACCGAGCTGCCGACGACCGACACGGCCAAGAAGTCCGAGCTGGACGCCGACGTGGACTCACTGCTCGACGAGATCGACGACGTGCTCGAGGTCAACGCCGAGGAGTTCGTCCGCTCGTTCGTCCAGAAGGGTGGCCAGTGAGCAGCAGCCGGCTCGACCACGACGGCATCGGCGGCCTGTCCGGGGCCTACCTGCGGGCCGGGTCGTCCTCGTTCAGCGACTTCGCCGCGTCCGGTCGCACCCAACGTCCTTCCCGGGTCCCGGACGCCGGCCGGCTCGGCGGCCGAGCTGAGCCCGCACGCGACCACGCTGATCGCTGCGACCTTCGACGACGGGACCGGTGCGCCCGGTGGTGCCGGCGTCGTGATGGCCGGTGACCGGCGGGCCACGATGGGCAACCTGATCGCCCAGCGCGACATCGAGAAGGTGTTCGCCGCCGATGAGTTCTCGATGATCGGGATCGCCGGCTCGGCCGGGATCGGGCTGGAGATGATCGGCCTGTTCCAGGTCGAACTGGAACACTACGAGAAGATCGAGGGTGCCCCACTTTCCCTGCTGGGTAAGGCGAACCGGCTGGCCACGATGATCCGCGGTAACCTCGGGCTCGCCATGCAGGGGCTGGCTGCGGTGCCGCTGTTCGCCGGCTGGGACGCGGGGGAGCGCTGCGGTCGGATCTTCTCCTACGACGTCACCGGCGGCCGGTATGAGGAGCAGCAGTTCTACTCCGTCGGCTCTGGTTCGATCTTCGCCCGCGGGTCGCTGAAGAAGCTGTACCGGCCGGACGCCGATCTCGGCACCGCGGCGTTGTCGGTGATCCAGGCGCTCTACGACGCCGCCGACGACGACTCCGCCACCGGCGGGCCGGACCTGGCCCGTCGGATCTTCCCGGTGGTGCTCAGCGCGACCGCGGACGGCGTCCAGCGGATCGACGCCGACCAGATCGCCGAGATCGTCCAAGCCGTGGTCGCCGCCCGGATGGAGCGCCCCGACGGCCCGGTCGCCCGTTAGTGGCTTCGCGCCCCAGAACTCACGCCGAGAACTCGTGCCCGGAACTCGCGCCGAGAAGCTGTCTGCGGCGCGTGATTGACTAGCTGATCGTGATCGCCCACCGCCGTACCACCGCCGGAGACCGCCCGTGAGCATGCCGTTCTACGTCGCCCCCGAGCAACAGATGAAGGACCGGGCCGACTTCGCCCGGAAGGGCATCGCCCGCGGCCGTTCGGTGGTGGTGCTGCACTACGCCGACGGCATCGTGTTCGTGGCCGAGAACCGCTCCCAGGCGCTGCACAAGGTGAGCGAGATCTACGACCGGATCGGGTTCGCGGCCGTCGGGCGCTACAACGAGTTCGAGAACCTGCGGATCGCCGGCATCCGGCACGCCGACCTGCGCGGCTACAGCTACGACCGGCGCGACGTCACCGGCCGAGGACTGGCCAACGCCTACGCCCAGCTGCTCGGCACCATCTTCTCCTCCGGCGGTGAGAAGCCCTACGAGGTCGAGCTGATCGTGGCCGAGCTCGGCGCCGGGCCGGCCGAGGATCAGATCTATCGGCTGACCTACGACGGGTCGGTCCAGGACGAGGCCGATCTGGCCGTGATGGGCGGCTCGGCCGACGCCATCGCCGCCGCCATCCGCGAGGGTTTCCAGGCCGAGCTGAGCCTGTCCGAGGCGATCGCCCTGGCCGTGCGCGGTCTGGGCAGCGACGGCGGACCGGCCGCCCCGGTACGCGAGATCGGGGTCGAGGCGCTGGAGGTCGCGGTGCTGGACCGGACCCGGGCGTTGCCGCGGAAGTTCCGGCGGATCGCCGGGGAGCAGTTGGCCCGGGTGCTGGCCGGGCCGGCCGCGGGCGGGCCGGATGGCGCGGGTTCGGGCGTCGACGCCGGTGCGGGGGCCGAGTCGGAGACCGAGACGGTCGAGACGAGGACGCTCGAGCAGTTGCCCGAGGTGCCCGCCGGCCCTGACAACGCCGGCAACGCCGATAGCCCTGACAACGCAGACAACGCCGACAGCCCCCAATCCGTTGACCCCGCTGATCGGCCGGAGAGCGCTGGTGGGCCGGAGAGCGTCGACCGGCCGGACGACGCCGAGGGCAGCCCGTACGGCAGCCCGTCGTGAACCTCTCCCCGGTCGTGGTGATCGGGGCCGGGCTGGTCGGGGCGTCGGTCGGCTGCGCGCTGACCGCAGCCGGTGAGCAGGTCCACCTCAGCGATCTGCGCGGATCGCACGCCCGGGTCGCGGCCAGCCTCGGCGCCGGGACGGTGGAGCCACCGGTCGCCGCGGACGTCCGGCTGGTCGTGGTCGCCGTCCCACCGGCCGCGCTGGGCCCGGTGATCGCCGAGTCACTGCAGACCTACCCGAACGCGACGATCACCGATGTCGGCTCGGTCAAGGCCGGTGTCCTGCACCAGCTCTGGGACTCCTCGGTCGAACTCGACCGCTACGTCGGCTCGCATCCGATGGCCGGCTCGCAGCGGACCGGGCCGATGACGGCGCACGCCGACCTGTTCGTCGATCGGACCTGGGTGATCACGCCGCACCGCCGTTCGGCACCGGGCGGGGTCGAGGTGGTGCGTTCGCTGGTGGCGTCCTGCCGGGCGCACGCGGTGGTGATGGACGTCGAACGGCACGATGCGGCGGTGGCCCGGGTCTCGCACCTGCCGCACCTGATGTCGGTGCTGATGGCCCAGCGGCTGACCGAGATGAGCACCGAGCAGTTGGAACTGGCCGGACAGGGTCTGCGCGACGTGACCCGGATCGCGGGCAGCGATCCGGATCTGTGGCAACAGATCATCGGCGCCAACTCGGTGGCCCTGCTGCCCGAGTTGCGAGCGGTTCGGGACACCCTGGACGACCTGATCGAGGCCGTCGGCGGTCCGGCCGGCCAGCGCGACGGCGGTGTCCGGGCCCAGTTGGAGGCCGCCGTCGCCGGCACGAAACGGATCCCCGGCAAGCACGGCGCGGCGCCCACCGACTACGCCCACGTGGTGATCGAGATCCCGGACGCCCCGGGTGCGCTGGCCCGGCTGTTCGCCGAGGTCGGCGAGGCCGGCGTCAACGTCGAGGACATCTCGATCGAGCACGACCAGACCCGCCAGATCGGCTATCTCGACCTGGCCGTGACCGGCGACCACGCGGCGAGCCTGGTCGTCGGGATGAGGGACGGCGGCTGGCGGGTCTCGCTGGCCGGGGACGCCCGCTCCACCGACTGAGCGCTCGTCCGACTGAGCGCCCGTCCGACTGAGCGCCCGTCCGACTGAGCGCCCGTCCGACTGAGCGCCCGTCCGACTGAGCGCTCGTCCACGGGACGTCCGTCCGCACTCCAGTAGTGTGTCCGGGTGCCGGAACCCTTCGATCAACTCGTCGTCGCCATCGACGGGCCCAGCGGCTCGGGCAAGTCGAGCACGGCACGCGGGGTGGCGCAGCGGCTCGGGCTGGCCTATCTCGACACCGGCTCGATGTACCGGGCGGCGACCTGGCTCGCCTTGAACACCGGTACCGACCTGCACGACCAGGGCAAGGTCAGCGCGCTGGTCGAGGAGTGCGCAGCTGCAGATCGACCTGGATCCGGAGACGACTACGATCGCCGTCGACGGCACCGACGTCAGCGCCCCGATCCGGACACCGGAGGTGTCGGCCGCGGTCAGTGCGATCGCCACCAACCTCGACGTCCGTTCCGATCTGATCGCCCGGCAGCGGGCTCTGATCAGCGAGGCCCACCGCGGCATCGTCGTCGAGGGCCGGGACATCACCACCGTGGTCGCACCGCACGCCCAGGTCCGGGTGCTGCTGGTCGCCGACCCCAACGCCCGGGTGGCCCGCCGTCAGGCCGAGCTCGGTGAGGCCGTCGACCAGGCCGCGGTGACCGATCAGGTGATCCGGCGCGACGCCGACGACTCCACCGTGGCCGCCTTCACCTCGGCCGCCCCCGGTGTCACCGTCGTCGACTCCACCCACCTCGGCCTGGACGACGTGATCGAGCAGATCTGCGCGCTGGCCGCCCCGTACGCCGAGATCAGTTGACCGTGAGATTCGAGATCGATCCGGGTCTGCCACTGACCCGGCACCTGCCCACGCCGGGGCACGCGTTGCTCACGGTCGTCCGACGGCCCGGGAACTGGCTGCTGCACCGCTGGTTCGACATCCACGTGCACCGCTCGTCCCTGGTGCCGAGGCAGGGGCCGGTGATCCTGGCCGCGAACCACCTCGGTGCGGTCGACGGACCGATCCTGGTCGGCGTCACCCCGCGACCGAGCTACGCGCTGGCCAAGATCGAGCTGTTCAAGGGCCCGATCGGCCGGATGCTGCTGATGGCGGGCCAGATCCCGATCAACCGCCGGGCCCTCGACATCAGCTCGGTGACCCGGTCGGTGCAGCTGCTGCGGGCCGGCCAGGTGCTGGCCGTCTTCCCGGAGGGGTTCCGCGACGCGGGCGAGGTCACCCACGCCCGCGGCGGTGCGGCCTATCTGGCCATGGTCACCGGTGCGCCGATCGTGCCGGTCGCGATGCTCGGCACCCGGGAGGCCGGCCAGACCTCGTCCGGCGTTCCGCACCGGGGGGCGGAGATCCATGTCGTGTACGGTGAACCGTTGCGGGTGGCCCAGTCGCCCTGGCCACGGCGGAAGGCGGCGGTCGCGATCCAGACCGAGCGGATCCGCGCCCATCTCGCCGATCACGTCCGCGCCGCCCAACAGCTGACCGGTTTCCCGCTGCCCGGCCCGCCCAAGCCGAAGAACCCCAGCGGGATCACTCCGACAGCCAGCAGGTAACGCCATGACCGACCCACAGACCGACTTCGACCTCGCCGACGAAGCGGTGATCACACCGCCGGTGGTGGCGGTGGTCGGACGTCCCAACGTCGGCAAGTCGACGCTGGTCAACCGCATCCTCGGTCGGCGCGAGGCCGTCGTCCAGGACGTCCCCGGGGTCACCCGGGACCGGGTGTCCTACGACGCGAACTGGAGCGGACGTGAGTTCGTCCTGGTCGACACCGGCGGCTGGGCCCCGGACGCGAAGGGGATGGCCGCCCAGATCGCCGAGCAGGCCGAGCTGGCGATCGGCGCGGCCGATGCGGTGGTGTTCGTGGTGGACGCGACCGTCGGCACCCTGGACAGCGACGAGGCGGTCGTCCGGGTGCTGCGGCGCAGCAAGAAGCCGGTGGTGCTGGCGGCCAACAAGGTCGACGACGCCCGCACCGAGGCCGAGGCGGCCGCGATGTGGAACCTCGGCCTGGGTGAGCCCTATCCGGTCTCGGCCCTGCACGGCCGGGGCAGCGGCGACCTGCTGGACGCGATCCTGGCCGCGCTGCCCGAGGCTCCGCGCGAGGGCGATCAGGTCGAGCGGGGACCGCGGCGGGTGGCCATCGTCGGCAAACCCAACGTCGGCAAGTCCTCGATGCTGAACAAGATCGCCAAGCAGCAGCGTTCGGTGGTCGACAACGTGGCCGGCACCACCGTCGACCCGGTGGACGAGCTGGTCGAGCTGGACGGGCAGGTCTATCGCTTCATCGACACCGCCGGCATCCGCCGCCGGGTCAAGGAGGCCTCCGGCCACGAGTACTACGCCAGTCTGCGGACCCAGGGCGCGATCGAGCGGGCCGAGGTCTGCGTGGTGGTGATCGACGCCAGCGAGCCGCTGAGCGAGCAGGACCTGCGGATCCTCAGCAGCGTCGAGGAGTCCGGCCGGGCGCTGCTGATCGCGTTCAACAAGTGGGACCTGACCGACGAGGAACGGCGCCGCTACCTCGAACGCGAGATGGAGCGCGACCTGGTCCAGTTCGGCTGGGCCGGCCACGTCAACGTCTCGGCCCAGACCGGACGGCACCTGGACCGGCTCGGGCCGGCGATCGAGGAGGCGCTGGCGGGCTGGGAGACCCGGATCTCCACCGGCAAGCTGAACGCCTTCCTCGGCCGGCTGGTCGCGGCGCACCCGCACCCGGTCCGTGGCGGCAAGCAGCCCCGGGTGTTGTTCGGCACCCAGGCCCAGACGGCGCCGCCGACGTTCGTGCTGTTCACCTCAGGGACGCTGGAGGCGGGTTACCAGCGCTTCATCGAGCGGCGGCTGCGCGAGGAGTTCGGCTTCACCGGCTCGCCGGTCCATCTGCAGGTCCGGGCCCGGGAGAAGCGCGGCGGCAAACGCTGACCGGGCCGTGTAGAGTCTTCGCTCGGACCTGAACCGGGCCCGGCGAGCTCTTCGGCCGGTCTCGAACGGTCCGAACGGGATGTGGCGCAGCTTGGTAGCGCACCTGACTGGGGGTCA
>CAVUFZ010000005.1:0-461468 GCA_963740925.1 uncultured Actinomycetota bacterium
GTCCACGTCGGGGTACTGGGCCTTGACATCATCAACCGTTGTCTGGGCATCAATCAACGAGTAGTAGAACGTCGCCTGCTGGTCACGACTTCAGCGTCGCTTTGAGATCCCGGTATGCAAGCGCGCGACGTGAGGCGCTGCTGTGGCGCGGTCCGGCGCTACGAGAACCCGGATGCGCTTCGGAAGGTTCTCGGCTTCCACCGCGTACCGCTTTAGCAGTGCTCGTAGCTCAGTTTCGTGGCCCGGGACGACCGACGGGTCCTGTAGCGCTTTGAGCGCACTGACGCGCCGGTTGCCTTCAAGAACGATGTAGGGAGGCTTGTCAGCACTTCCCTCGCGATCAAGACCACCGCGGGACCTCGTTGTCGAAGCCACCATAACCGACGATACGTCGCCGCCGCCGAGCACGTCCTCGGAGGCGAAGAGGTATTTCAACGCCGCCGCCTCGTCATCGCGATGCGTCGGAATGCGGTAGTTGTCGAGGTCGAGCAGTAGCCCGTTCAGATCGACGTCAACTATCGGGAGTTGCTCGTATGCCATGTCCAGCCCTTCGCGCGCCGATATTTCCGAGCGGGCCGTCCATAAAAACTCGATTCGGCGAACGCTGCCGGTTGGTTCGATCGTAGCTTTGACGGTGGTTACGGACGAGGCGAACACGTCGACTCCTACCCACAAGACGCGGGAGTGGCTGACGACGCAGAAGAACTGCGTGCGGGATCATGGACCCATGGCGATCAAGCAGTGCGCGTGGGGCGGATGCGATGCGCTGGCCGCCTACGGCACGCGCACGAAGCCAGCCTGGTGCGACCATCACATCATCGAGATTCTTCACCAGGGCGGGCTAAGATGGAACCATTCGTCAGCCCGACCGCCTACCGCCTGACGCGGTGCCTGACGTGCGGCTGCGAGGCGCACTACAGATTCGTCTACACGCTCGACAAGAACTCGTGGCAAGAATCGACCTGCCGTGCGTGCTACTGGTGCAAGTGGACGTCCGATGCGCTGGGGCTTGGCGCGGTCCCGATCGGTGCCGATGTGGTTGACGATGACGACGCCCGCGAGTTTTCGGAATCACACGGCTACGACTATCTCGGACCGGCGCCTGTTCCACCTGCGTACCGCGTTCGATGTCGCTATTGCGGACGGATTACTGCGGACAGGCTCGGCGACATCGGGTGGGGCTGTAGCTGCCAGGTGAACCCTAGGCGCTCCCGCCTCGCAAAACCCACCTCTGATTCCGTGGTTGAGAGCAGCGGGCCGACACTAAGGCTGAACCCTGAGCTGGTGGAGCAATGGCACCCCTCCAAGAACCTCCCGTTGCAGGTCGCCGGGATCTCGCCCATTTCGAAGCGTCGGATTCAGTGGCGTGATCCTGCTTGCGGACACGAGTGGGTAGCAACGCCCGCGGAGCGTGAGCGACGAGAGCGACTGAGGTGCCCGGAATGCCGCACGATTCTCGATTCGCTTGCTTGGCACTTCCCGGATCTTGCCAAGGAGTGGTCCGCCAAGAATCCGCTCAGTGCCTGGCACGTCCGTCCGACCGGCTCCCTCCCATTCGTGCCGGAGTGGGTCTGCCCCAACGATCGATCACACCGATGGCGTATTGCGACGACTGGACGGGTGCACGGGTCCACCTGTCCGCAGTGCCGGGAGAGTGGCAAGTCGATGGTGGAGTTGCGGTACTTTGAAGCGATTCGCAAGGCTTTCGGTGAAGCCTCCAGCGGGTTGGCGCTACGGAGCGAATCGTTCACGCGGCGGTCTGTTTGGGTGCCTGACATCACCGTCCCGCTGAGCGACGGACGGACTTTGCTTGTGGAGTACGACGGAAGCTATTGGCATGCGGACAAAGCTAAGACCGACCGCGATAAGTCGCGCGATCTACTTGCGGCCGGTGCGGTCGTTGTGCGACTCCGTGAGGAGCCACTTCCCTCGCTGGAGATCGATTCTCCTGACTACCTGGAACTTCCTGTTGACGCGACCGCGTCCCAGATGGCGGCTGTAATTGCCTCGATTCACACATGGCTTAGTAGCAACGAGTCGACGGACCTGACCTGATATTCGGAGCGGTGGGCATCAGTTGTGATGCATGTAGCTCCACCCCGGACAAGGCTTCAGGCAAAGATCACAATTCAGTTCGCCGGCGAGGGCGCTGCTGAAGAGTTCGCTTTCCGGAGTGATCGGAAGGCTGACGCAGGTCGGGCGCGCGTCCGGATACCGCGGGCGTTCGACGACCGCAACCGCGCCTGCCGAGATAGACACGGCTACCGGAAACGGCGTCGTCCGAATGATCTCGCCGTCTTCGTGGTTGCAGGACACTTCGAGGCAAGCTGAGCACTCGCCGTTCGTCAGCCGAGTGATGGAGACATCGTAGGTCGCGTCGGGATCGTGCTGGCAGGAATCGAACCGGTCTCCGCAAATAGAACAGTTCCACACAGTCGTCATTTCGACTGACGCGCCCCAACGTTCGTGCGAGATGCGCACCGCACAGTCAGACCAGACGGTGTCGCCCTCGGCCCTGATGCGGCATCCGTAAAGGCCGGTCCGAAGCCTGGCCGTGCGGTGAACCCAGATATGAGCTTCCTCGGCAAGTCCAGTGTCCTCAAGATGGTTCAAGGCGCGCATTGCTTGTTTTACGGCGCGGTCCGCGGCTCCGCGCTGTATAGCGATGTCCTCGTCGTCGAGGCTGTTGCGAATCCGAACCCATTCGTCGCGGAGATCCTCTATCGCCTCAGCATCTGGGGTTGGCTCGGCGAGGAAGCGTTCGACAGGAAGCAGGCCGTCGAGATGGAGTCCGGACACAACGGCTTCATAGCACTCGGCCGCGTCTTGCAAGGACTGTGTCCCGTTTGAGAGGAGAAAACTCTCACGCACGGGTCCATTGGCGGGTGGTACGGGACCGGCATGCAAGAGGAGCATCCGGTAGTTCATGGCTTTCGTTTGAGTTCCTGCACTGCGTCGATAACGTCCGCAGCGTTTCCTCGCAGTCGGATACCACGCGCCTTTCCTGTCTTCGGATCTAACCGAGCGATTCGCAGGTCGAGCGGGACCGTTTCAATGGCTTCGGGTTTGTTGCCGCGCCGGCGCAGGATGCTGTTCACCATGTAGCCAAGGCCGAACAGCAGGACGTCCGTGACAGGCCCGGCGGCGGCAAGCCAAAGCTGAATCTCTTCCGCATCTGCGGAGAAGTAGTCCACAAAGCGCCGGTCGTCCTCCGCCAGCGAATACTCGAGGCGGAGATGCTGAGAGGCGGCACCCTTCTGAAGTTGCATGCTCTCGGGTCTGTATGCAGGCAGCCCGTCCGGATCGCGGAACCCCGGAACCAGATAGAGGGTGTCGGCATCGACGGTGTGCGGTAGGACATCGGAGGGGACTTCCCAGACGCTGCTCTCAACTCCGTTAGCCATGTGGTCAGTCTAGTTTGGAGCTTCGCTTGTGCGGGGCTACGTCCGCGGAGGTGGACCAATCAGGTGACCACCAGCCAGCAAACCGTGCAAAATGTGACGCGCAGAGCACACTGCTGAAATGCAAAACCCCAGGCCAAGAGGCTTGGGAGCCCTACTTCTGGCACCTGGGGGTCAGGGGGTCGCAGGTTCGAATCCTGTCATCCCGACAGTTGTCGGAGAGTGGTCTGGAAAGTGTCGAACATCAGCGTGCCTCGTTCAGGCTGAAGACGTCGGTACGGGGCAGCACGACGGATCGGTGAACACCCGAACCGAGGGGCCGCAGCCATCGGTGGGTGCTCGGTGAGGTACACCAAGGCCATGGTGAAGCAACGGGAATTCGGAAACACCGGGCTCAGCGTGTCCGCGGTCGGCCTGGGTGCCGGCCAGATCGGGGCGGCCGAGGTGAGCGAGGACGAGGCCGCCCAGGTCCTCCACGGCGCGCTGGATCTGGGGGTGACGCTGATCGACACGGCCGCCGGCTACGGGCTGAGCGAGGAACGCATCGGTCGGCACCTGGGCGGGCGCCGCGACGAGTTCGTGCTGTCGAGCAAGGGTGGTCAGGCGATCGACGGACACCCCGAGTGGTCCCCGGCCGCCGTCACCGCGAGCATCGAGCAGTGTCTGCGCCGGACGCGGTCGGATCGGGTCGACGTCTTCTTCCTGCATTCCTGCCCGGTGACGGTGTTGGAGCGCGGCGATCTGCAGGACGCCCTGGATGCGGCGGTGGCCGCGGGCAAGATCGGCGTCGCCGGTTACAGCGGAGACAACGAGCACCTCGCGTTCGCGGTGAACTCCGACCGGTTCGGCGCGATCGAGACCAGCATCAACGTCGCCGACCAGTGGAACCTGCGCAACGTGGTCGGTGACGGCAGCGGCCTCGGCGTCATCGCCAAGCGTCCGATCGCCAACGCGCCGTGGCGGTTCGCCGAGCGGCCGGTCGGGAACTACGCCGAGCTGTACTGGGAACGCTTCCAGCAACTGGACATCAGCCCGGGCGAGCTGGACTGGGCCGAGTTGGCCCTCCGCTTCAGCGCGTACGCGCCCGGAGTCGACAGCGCCATCGTGGGGACGGCCAAGCTGGCGAACCTCCGCCGCAACATCGAAGCCGCCGAACGTGGGCCGTTGCCCCCGCAGACGGTGACCGAGATCGACCAGGCGTGGCAGCGGGTGGGCACGGAATGGCCCAGCTCGACCTGACGTCGGTGTAGGGTGAACGGTGCCGACAGCTGCCGAGCTGTCGAGGTGAGCGAGGAAGCAACAAAGGTCTCGCGGTCCACGGTGGTGTTTGACACCATCGACCCGTGCACCTGGTGATGATCTTCGGACCCTCCGCGGTGGGGAAGATGGCGGTCGGTCGCGAACTCAGCGAGCGCACCGGCTATCCGTTGTTCCACAACCATCTGAGCATCGAGCCGATCCGGGACGTGTTCCCGCACGGGTCGGCACCGTTCGTCACCCTGGTGCGCGAGATCCGTCGCCGGGTGATCGAGGAGGCCGTGACCGCCGGGTTGCCGGGCCTCATCTTCACCTTCGTCTGGGCGCTGGAGGATCCGGCCGATCGGGAGTACACCGACCATCTGACCGAGCCGGTCCGGAACTCGGGCGGCCGGGTCGACTTCGTCGAGCTGTCCGCCGACCAGGCGACCCGGTTGCTCCGCAACGAGACCCCGGAACGCCTGGAGCACAAACGCAGCAAGCGGGACGTCGAGCTGAGCCGGTCGCTGCTGCTGGCCGACGACGCGAACCACCGGCTGAACACCGACGGCGATTTCTGCTACCCCGATCTGCACCACCGGATCGACAACAGCCGGCTCACCCCGGCCGAGGCGGCGGACCGGATCGTCACCCTGCTCCAGCTCGGCTGAACCGGGCCGCCCACTCCAGGGCCAGGGCGGCGAGCTCGGGCGGGCCGATCACGGTGAAGTCGGCGCCCAAGCCGCCGAGGGCGAACAGCGGCCCCTCCAACCGGTCGGTGTCCATCGTCAGCCGGCAGCGTTCGGCCGTGACCGGCTCGACCCGGGCCCAGTCGCCGAACCGTTCGACGACCCGCGCGGGCGGGGCGTGCACCTCGACCTCGACGTGGTGCCGGCCGCCGGCCGCGCTGCCACCGACCCGGGATCGGATGAAGTCGGCCACGTCCTCGAACGGCGGGGTCCGGGGCGCGAACGGTGTCCCGGTGCTCTCGGCCGCGCCGATCCGGTCGATCCGGAACGTCCGCCAGTCGCCGCGGGTCAGGTCGTAGCCGACCAGGTACCACCGCCGGCCGAGCGAGATCAGCCGCAGCGGCTCGACCCGCCGGCTCGTCCTCGGGGCGCTCAGGCCCTGGTAGTCGAACCGGACCCGTTCCCGGTCGCGGCAGGCCAGCGCCAGGGTGGACAGCACCGTCGGGTCGAGGCGGAGGTCGTCCGTCTCGGCCCAGCTGACCGGCGTGGTCGCGCTGCGGACCGCGTCCAGCCGGGCCCGCAGCCGCCGGGGCATCACCTGGATGATCTTGGTCAGCGCCCGCAGCCCTGCCTCGTCGCCGTCGGGCCCGGACGACCGGCCGGCCAGCTGGGACTGCACGGCCACAGCCAGGGCCATCGCCTCGTCGTCGTCGACCACCAGGGGCGGCATCGCGGCACCGGCAGCCAGGGCGTACCCCCCGTCCACGCCGGGGTTGGCGTCCACCGGATAGCCCAGCTCGCGCAGCCGGTCGATGTCGCGGCGCAGGGTCCGGGACGAAACGCCGAGCCGGTCGGCCAGATCGGGTCCCGGCCAGTAGCGGCGGCTCTGCAGCAGCGACAGCAACCGCAGGGTGCGGGAACTCGTGTTGGCCATGCTCGAAGCCTACGGTCATTGCGGTCAGAAACTGGCCGCAATGGTGGCTACCGTGAGAACACGACCGATCCACCGACCCGAGGAGCGTTCCATGTCCGACACCACCACCGGCCAGAGCACCAACCAGACCACCAGCCGGACCCGGACCACCGGCCAGACCCGGACCACCGGCCGGAGCGCGGAGCTGATCGCGATGCTCGAGAAGCACCGTGGTCTGTTCCTCGTCACCTGTGAGGGCCTGAGCGACGAGCAGGCCCGCTCGACCCCGACCGTCAGCAGCCTCAGCCTCGGCGGTCTGGTCAAGCACGTGACCTCGACCGTCGACGGCTGGCTCGACTTCATCGAGCACGGCGCGCCCGAGGCCGACGACCGGCGCTGCCGCCGACGCGGACGCCTACCAGGCCTTCCTGGACGGGTTCCGGTTGCTGCCCGACGAGACCCTGGCCGAGACGTTGGAGCAGTACGCCGCCGTCCACGCCCGCACGGTCGAACTGGCCGGCTCGGTCGATCTGGACGTCGCCCACCAGCTGCCGAAGGCGCCCTGGTTCGCCGACGAGGCGTGGAGCAACGCCCGGGTGCTGATGCACGTCATCGCCGAGACCGCGCAGCACGCCGGCCACGCCGACATCATCCGGGAGAGCATCGACGGTGCGAAGACGATGGCCGGCTGAGCACAAACCTCTGGACAGTTGGTCCGGGCGTCACCTACGTTTCGTCTGACTGTGACCTGCGCCACGCGACAATCAGCTCGGCCGATTCGGGCCGACGGGGTTGAATGGCACCAGCAGGCTGCGAACGGGTGAGGGCGGGCCGATGAGCCAGGTGATGATCTACAACCTCGACGGTGAGGTGCTGGGCGTCGTCTCCCTCCAGCACGCCATCAAGATGCTCTACCGCCAGGTGGCGCAGGTGCACGAATCGGTGCCCGGCGAGATGTACGGGCCGTATCCGCTGCCGCGAGCCGTCCAACTGCTGCGCTACGTCTACGCCAAGTGGCGCTGGGACAAGACCGGGGTGCTGCCGTACTCCAAGCAGGGCGTGATGCGCCGCGACCGGTTCCGTTGTGCCTACTGCGAGCGTCCGGCCACGACGGTCGACCACATCGTGCCGCGGTGCCAGGGCGGCGGCACCGACTGGCTGAACGTGGTCGCGGCCTGCGAACGGTGCAACTGCAAGAAGGGCGGGTTGACCCCCGAACAGGCGCACATCCCGCTCCGGCACCGCCCGTTCGTGCCCACGTTCCGCGACGTCTACCGGCACTGACCGGCGCCCAGCTCTGTGGAAGGCGACCGCGTGGTGGCGACCCTGATCCTGCTCAACGGCGCGCCGGGCAGCGGCAAGTCGACGCTGGCCCGGCGGTACGCCGGTGATCACCCGCTGACGTTGAATCTCGACATCGACCGGATCCGGGATCTGCTGGGGTGCTGGCAGCAGACTCCGGGGCCGGCGGGGTTGGCGGCCCGGGCGATCGCGCTGGCCGCGGCCCGGACGCATCTGGCCGCCGGCCACGACGTGATCGTCCCGCAACTACTCGCCGACCGGGGCTTCCTGCGACAGCTGGACGAACTGGCCGACGAGGCCGGCGTGGCGTTTGCCGAACTCCTGCTCTCGGACACGCCGGCGAACACCCGCCGCCGCTTCCTGGCCCGGACCGACGGCGCTCGCGGCCCGGTCGACCCGGCGCATCTCGAGGCCGCCCGGCAACTCGACCTGAGTGGTGGCCTGGAGCAGCTCGACCGCTATCACGCCCGGCTGACCGAGCTCGCCCCGGACCGGCCGAACCTGCGGATCGTGCCGAGTCGGGACGGAGAGATCGAGCAGACCTACGCCGCCGTCCTGGCCGAGATCAGGGCCGTCTGTGGGTCAGACGTCGAGAAAAATCGGGAAGCAAGCAAGTAGACACGCCGGTGTTCACCGGATTCTCAGTATTTGATCGGGGGCTTCCCCGGACGGCCGGGCCGAGCTTAGGTTCACCCTGCCGGCCCGATTTCGTTCCGGTACCCGCGTTCGTGAGCAGGAGTCCCCCCCGATGGCCGCACGTTCCCCCCGACCGATCCGCGCCGCCCTGATCGCCGTGACCGGCGCAGCTCTGGGCGTCTCCGCCCTACTGGCCGCACCACCGGCCCGGGCGGCGACCCTGCCCGATTCGATCAGCGCGGTGACGGTGCAGGCCGCCACCGCGGGCACCTTCACCGTCTCCTGGACCCAGGGCGGGCACAACACGACCGGTTTCGAGCTGGAGACCGGCCTCAACCCGTTCAGCAAGACCAACACCACGATGCCGTCGACCGGACGCCACGCGCACGTCTTCACCATCGCCCGTACGGCGCGCTCGTTCACCTTCCACAGTGCCGAACTCAGCGCGGCCGGTGCTCCGCTCAGCAGCGGCAACGTCGTCTACTTCAGGCTGACCGCGGTGAACACCGTCGGCACCAGCACCGCCCGCCGGGCCTACGGCTACCTCCAGGCCGGCATGCCGAAGGTTCCTACCTACACTGCGGCCGGGGTCACCGTCGGCAGCTTCAACGTGCTCACCGCCTCCGCCCCGGCGCCGGCGAAACCCTGGTCCACCCGGGTCGCGACCGTGGCCCGGCAGATCATCTACTACCACCCGGGCGTGGTGGCGCTGCAGGAACTGAACGTGGGCCGGGCCGACGGCAAGTCCGGCTGGAACGACGGGACGCCGCGACAGGACGAGAGCCTGGTCACCCAACTGGCCGCCTTCGGCGCCGGGCGTTACCGCCTCGTCCGCACCACCCCGTACACGAATCCCGACGACCACGTCGACACCCAGGGCGAGCGCATTCTCTACGACAGCAGCAAATACACGCTGGGTTCGGTGTGTTCCAACACGACCGGATCCCACGCCTACTCCAGCAGCTGCAGCATCCGGTTACCGTTGCGCAGCTCGGATCCGACCACCCTCACCCGGTTCGCCGGATACGCCTGGTTCACCGACAAGGCGAACGGCAAGAAGTTCTATCGTCGTCTCGGTCCACCTGGACAAGCGGCACACCGGGACGGCGGCCGACCAGGCCTCGTTCGACAAACTGCGCCAGACCCAGATGGCCACGGTCACGGCGTCCATCGACAAGATCAACACCAGCCACCTGCCGGTCATCATCTCCGGGGACATGAACTCCTGGCAGAACGACCGTTACGGCGACTCGGCCCACGACAGCCTGGTCAGTGCCGGCTACACCGACAGCTACGTCGCGACCAGGCGGATCCGCGGGTGAGTACGGCACCTATACCAACAATGCGGTCACGGTGAGCCCGGGCGTGAACAACTACGGCACCCGGCTGGACAAGACCATGAGCAAGGGTTTCCACGGGTGCCGGGTCTGGAACAACGTGGTCAAGGTGACCGACAGCGCCCGGGCCAGCGACCACAACCTGGTGGTCTCCGACCTGGTCTGGTGACTGCTCACCGCCGGTCAGGAGCTCAGCCGCTGGTCAGGACGCTCAGCCGTTGGTCAGGGCCGCCGGACCGGACTCCCGCCTGATGTCGACCACGTGCCCGGTCTGGGTGGAGAGCAGCACGTCCAGCGACCGGGCGGCCACGTCGGTCGAGCTGAGCAGGGTCGCGGCCGGTTCCTCGCCGAAGGCCTTCGTCCGCATCGGGGTCGCGGTCCGTTCGGGGTTGATGCAGTTCACCCGGACCCCGCTGCCGGCCCACTCGTCGGCCAGCGCCTGGGTCAGATTGACCACCGCGGCCTTCGCCGAGGAGTAGAGCGAATAGCCCGACCGGCCGCGGGTGTAGGACGAGGAGGTGAAGTACAGCAGGGATCCCCGGGTCCGGGCCAGGTAGGGGAAGAACTCCTGGGCGATGAAGATCGGGGCCAGATAGTTGATCTCGGTGGCCGCATAGATCTCTTCCTCGGTGGTCTCGGCCAGCGGGCTGATCGGCAGCACACCGGCGGTGTTGACCACGAAGTCGATCCGGCCGGTCTCGGCCAGCACCTGCGCCGCCGCGGCCGCGATGTCGGCCCGGCGTTCGACGTGGGTGTCGGTGGAGGAGCGGGCGAAGGTGAACACCCGGGCCCCGTGCCGGCCGGCCAGCTCGGCGATGTCGCCGCCGATGCCGTAGGAGCCGCCGAAGACCACGACCGTCTTCCCGGCCAGGTCGGCGGCGTACTGGGCGTCGCTCAACTCGCCCGGTGAGTCGGCCGAGGTGAGCTGGAACAGCTTGTCGGCCAGATAGACGTCGATCGGTTCGGTGACCTTCATGTTGCGTTCGTGACCGGCGACCACCGCGACCGGGACGTCCGGGCAGTAGCGCAGCACGACCGTGCAGTCGTCGGTGGCGGTGAAACCGGGGTCGCGGGCGGCCCGGGCGTAGGCCTCCCTGATCACCGACAACCGGAACGACTGCGGTGTCTGCCCGCGGCGCAGCAGATGCCGGGGCAGGACGTCGGTCATGGTGGAGGTGACCGGGCCCGTCTCCGGGGCGAGCGGGCCGCTTCGCTCGTGACCAGCGGGTCGACCTGGATCACCGTGTCCGCCGACGGGATCGCGGTGTCGACGGCGACGTAGTCGGCCAGGGCGGCGACGTTGGCCGCGATGATGGTCTGGGACACCAGCGGCCGGACGGCGTCGTGGAAGATCACGTTGCAGTCGGTCTCACCGAGAGCGGCCAGCGCCGCGGCCGTGGTGTCGTTCCGGGTGCCGGCACCCTCGAGGATCTGGCTGACCTTGCCGAACTGCTTGTCCCGCACGATCGCCCGGACCGGGTCGAGGTGGCCGGGCGTCATCATCACGACGATCTCGTCGATCAGCGGCGATTCGTGCAGGGCGGCGATGGTGTGCTCGATGATCGGCTTGCCGGCGATCTTGATCAGCTGCTTCGGGATGTTCAACCCGACCCGGGTCCCGGTCCCGCCGGCCAACACCACGGCCACATTGCGCAGCCGGTCCGTCGTCGGGGCAGTCCGGGACGTCAGGTCATCGGACCTCGGGTGATCGGACGTCGGGAGATCGGCGGACGCTTCACTGGGGCTGCTCACCGCAGGAGCCTATTACCGCGAGGGCGTTGGGGGATCGTCCCTGGTCCGGAGTCGGTTAGCCTTCGCCAATGCCTGGTCCGCAGTCAGCACCGCGACGAACCATCGAGCGGGCGGTCGTCCTGGGTCGACGGGCCGGCCGGGCGCTGCCCGCCCCGCTCCGGACCCCGCTGGCCCGGGCGCTGGCCCGGACGCCGGCTCCGATCGGTCCGGCCCTGCAGCCGGCGCCGGCGAAGACCACGGGCAGGCTGACCAGTGATCTGCGCGCGATCGTCGCACTGGGTGAGGACCGGCTGGAGTTGACGGGGTGGGCGTTCCGGAGCGAGGCCGAGGTGAACCCGGAGTCGATCTCGCTGGTCGCCGTCGGACCGGCCGGCACCGAGCCGGTCGTCGTCCGGGCCGAGCTCACCGCCGACGAGGAGGTCAACCGGGCCGAGGTCGACCGAGCCCTCGACCGCGCCGGCGCCTCGTTCCGGGCCGTGCTGGACGTCGGCGACCTGGTCGGGGCGGGCCCGGGACGCGACCACGGCTGGCGGCTCGAGATCCGGATCCGCGACGCCGCCGGACAGCGCCAGGAGCCCTTCGCCCGGGTCGCCCGGTTCGGTTCGGCTGCGGCCGTCCCGCCCTGGTACGCCGGATCGGGACAGGGGCCGCTGGTGGTCGTGCAGCCGGTCGACCGGATCGGTCTGTCGGTGCGGCTCCAGTGGCCGGACGTGCGGGCCGGACGGGTTCGGGCCACCCCGGAGGCGATCGTGCTCGGGCTGAGCTGCAGCCGCTGGTTCCTGCCGCGCCGCGCGGCGTTGGTGCAGTGGCCGGAGAAGCGCGACGGCGAGCGGGCCGAGCGGCCACAACGGTTGACGTTGCCGCTGAGCAGGCTGGGCCGGCGGGTCCGGATCGACCTCGCACGGTTGACCCGGATGACGGCGGCCGACGGTCGCTGGGGGATCGAGGTGCACGACGCCTTCGGCCACCTCCGGGTGGTCCGTTGGGCACCGGCGGCCGAGAGCTGGTCACCGGCGGCCGGGCCGGCGTGGGCGCTGACGGCCTCGGCGTCCGGCCTGCTCCGGCTGGACTGGGGGACGGAGGCGGCCCGGGTGGTCGACGCCGGCCTGGTGCCCGGCGACCCCGCGCGGCTGCGGGTCCGGCTGACCGGGCTGACTGCCGACCAACAGGATCGGCTCACGGCGGACCGGTGCCGGCTGGAGGGCGAACGCCAACACGTCCGGGCCGAATCGACCACCCGTGATGCGTCCGGCGTCGTGGTCGTCTTCGCCCTGCTCGGATCGAACCGCTTCGCCACCGAACTGTTGCCCCTGGCCAGTGGCCGCTACCGGGTGCTGCTCGAGGCTTCGGTGTTCTCGGCTGTGGACAGCTCGGCGCCGGCCCCGGACGGACAGCGGGCCGGGCAGCGCGACGCTCAGGCCGGGCCCGTCCCGGTCGGCGTCAGCCCCGAGCTGGCGGCAGGGTTGGGCCGGCGGGTCGAGCTGGCCCAGTTCGGCGCCCGGATCGAGCGCAGCGGCCGCGGCGAGTTCGCCGTCCGGATCTCCGTCCCGCGGGGGGTCGAGGACGGTGGCCGGTTCCGGATGCTGCAGCTGGCCGAGTACTACCGCAGCGATCCGGCCGTGCTGGCCGAGCCGCTGGCCGAGTCCGTCCTCTTCGACTGCTTCGACGGCCGCTCCACCGGCGACAACGTCCGGCCGATCCGCGACGAGCTGCTGCGGCGACGTTCCGGCCTGGCCGAGTACTGGGTGGTGGCGGATCTCTCGGTGCCCGTTCCGGCCGGCGCCACGCCGGTCGTCTGGTTCAGCCGCGACCACTTCGCGGCCCGGGCCCGCAGCCGGCTCGTCGTGACCAACTGCTGGCTCCGGGGCGACTTCCGGCGACGAGACGGACAGCGGGTCCTGCAGACCTGGCACGGCACCCCGTTCAAGCGGCTCGGCACCGACCGGATCGGCACCGATCAGTCCGCGGCCTATCGGGCCGACCTCGCCGACCAGACCGGTCAGTGGACCTGGCTGATCTCGCAGAACCCCTACAGCACAGAGATCTTCGCCCGGACCTACGCCTACGACGGCACCATCGTCGAGCTCGGCTATCCGCGCAACGACGTGCTCAGCCGACGTCTGGACGAGCAGCAGCGCGAGCGGGTCCGCACCAGGATCGGGTTGGGTCCGGGGGAGCGGGCCGTGCTGTTCGCCCCGACCTGGCGGGAGGACGGCACGCACGCCACCCGCCGGCTCGATTTCTCCCGCCTCACGGCCCGACTGGGACCGGCGGTCACGATCCTGGTCCGCGGCCACGCCAACACGTTGCGCAGCGGATCCGACGTCGAGGGGCCCGCAGTGATCGACGTGACCAGCTACCCGGAGCTGACCGATCTCTTCGCGGTCGCCGACGTGTTGGTCACCGACTACTCCTCGATGATGTTCGACTTCGCCATCACCGGGAAGCCGATGATCTTCTTCGTCCCCGATCTGGACGACTACGCCGAACGCTCCCGCGGCACCTACTTCGACCTGCGCGAGTCGGCGCCCGGACCCCTGGTGAGCAGCACCGACGCGGTGGCCGACGAGATCGACCGGGCCGGCGACGGCGTCCCGGCGGAGTTCGCCGAGCGCTACCGGGCCTGGACCGACCGGTTCACCCCGTTCGACGACGGCCACGCCGCCGAACGGGCGGTCGACCTGCTGCTGAGCGACCTGGCCTGAAGGATCTGGGCCTGAACGTTCTGGCCTGAACGCGAGCTCAGTGGTCGAAGACCCGGTCGACCAGCCGGGCGGCGGCGTGCCCGTCGTCCAGATCGCAGAACGTCGACCGGAAGGTCGCGTAGGCCTCGGCGTACTCGGCCCGGACGGATTCCAACCCCAGCAGGGATTCCGCGACCTCGGCGGTGGTGTTCAGCATCGGCCCGGGGGCGGTCGGCGGGTAGGCGAACAGGGCACCGCGCGAACTCTCCGACCACAGCTTCAGATCCGGCACCATGAACAGCATCGGCTTGCCGGTCAGGGCGTAGTCGAAGCGCAGCGAGGAGTAGTCCAGCACCGCGGCGTCCGAGGCCAGGCAGAGGTCGTTGACGTCGGGGTAGTCGGTGACGTCGATCACCGAGCCGGCCGATCCGAGCCGGCTGGCCACCCGGGCGTTGAAGGCGTGACCGCGGACCATGATCACCCAGTCCTCACCCAGTTCGGCGGCCAGCTGACGGGTGTCGAGGAAGTCGACCATCGCAGCCCGGAAGTCGTTCTGGGCAAGGTGATCGCGGAAGGTCGGCGCGTAGAGCACCACCTGTTGGTCGGCCCGGATCCCGAGCCCGGTCCGCACCCGGTGTCGGATGTCGTCGGCCTCGGCGCTCTGCAGGACGTCGTTGCGGGGGTAGCCGATCTCCAGCACCTCGTTCGGGAAACCGAACTCCGCGCACAACGCCTCGGTGCCGTAGCTGGCGGGGGAGACCAGGTAGTCCCAGTCGGCGGCCCGGTCGAGATAGGAGCGGATGTGGGCGACGTCCCGGTTCTGCCACCGCCAGTGCGAGCGGCCCATCTGCTTGAACGGGTAGCCATGGAAGGTCTGGATCTGCACCTGGTGGGCCGGCTTGGCGTGGTAGATCGCCTGGTGCATGTTGTCCATGTAGTACTCGGCCTCGTGCAGCAACCGGTACCACTCGGCGCTCTCGTGGATCACCGGGATGCCACCCTCGGGCACGGCGACCGAGTGGTCGCGGACCGCCCAGTAGAGGGTGTGGCCACTGTTGCGGCGACGCAGTTCGGTGTGCACGGCCAGCGGGTTGCAGCTGCAGCTCTCACCGTAGTAGGACCGGAACAGCACCGCGCCGGATTCCTTCTGTGGATGAGAAAGCCGTGACCGCAACCGCTGCTGGAGCTGTTCCTGCGGCCGGGCCCCGCGTTCGGCATCGGTCAGGGGCAGGGTCAGGCTCACCGCCAGCCCGACCGGTGGCGCCAACTGCAGGGTGCCGCGCAGCTCGGTCCCGCTGAACTCGACCGGCAGGGTCGAGATCGTCTGCTCGTCGAGCTCGACCGGGACGACCTCGCCGTCCGGTTCGCCGCTCGCCGTCGCGGCCGAGGAGGTGAGCACCTCGGCGGTGAGCCGGTACTGGCCGACCGGCAGCGGCCGATCGCCGCGCTGCCAGGGATCCGAGCGCAGCACCAGCTCGGCGCTGAAGGCGCCGTCGGCGCTCGGGGGAATCACGACGTCGGCCCGGGCGTGCGGTGCGACCAGCCGGATCCGGACCGGGGCTGCACCGCCGATGATGGTTCCGGTGAGCGCCAGCGTGGTTCCGCGCACGGCCAGTGAACCGATCCGGACGGCTCGGGGTTCGTGGATCAGCCCCAGGTTGGCGTGGGCGGTGATCCTCAGCCGTGGGTTGGCCGCCACCCCCGCAGTCAGCACGCGGTCGAGCAACGCCGGATCCGCCACGCCCACCGGCGTCCTGCGTCCGTCGACCGAGACCGCGCGCAGCGTCCACAGCGTCGGGCTGTGTCTGCGGCGCACCGATGGCGCAGCGTCGGGGCCCGCGACCGGTGAGACCAGGACAGGCGGACCGACGGGTCCGGGGAGCTCGAGGCCGACGCTCGCCAGCCCGGTCGCCGGATCCGGCCGGACCGGCGCCCGGAGAACGGCCTTCGCGTCGCGCCGGCCGCGGCGGGTGATCTCGACGGCACCGAGGCCCGACCCGGTCAGCTCGATCTCACGTGGCACGAAGCCGTTGGCGCCCTGCACGGTGAGTTCCAGCCGGCGTCCGGTCAGGTCGGCGGAGGTCGCCAGCGCCAGCGGTGGGGCGACGGTCAGGATCAGCCCGTCCCGGCCGGTGTAGGCCAGGGTGGCCCGGCGTCCGTCGGGCAGGAAGGTGCCGGGCAGCCGGTCGCCCGAGCCGGCGACCTGGAGCCCCTTCAGCGGACCTGCCCGATGCAATCCGGCCTGGTCGATCTCCATCTCGATCCGCCAGCGGGTCGGCGAGCCGTCGGCGACGGGGATCCTCCCGGCGTCCACGGTCAGCGTGAAGCAGGCGTTCTCGTAGTTGACGTAGCGGTGTTTGGTCATCGCGGTGACCGCCGGATCGGGGGTGATCGCCGCCGGGATCCGCAGCGGCTCCACCTCGGTGGCCGCTCGGCCGCGGGGCACCAGCAAGCCGGTCAGGACCGGCTGCGCCTCGATCGTGTCGACGTTGTCGATATAGCACCAGCCGCGCAGCTCCAGCCGGCCGTCGTCCAGCCAGCGGAGGTGCCGGATCCCGGTGATCTGGCCCAGTTGATGTTCGGCCAGAGCCAGGATCGGGTCGTCCTCGGCCAGGCCGAGCGCCGTCCGGGCCGGGAACTGGACGTAGACCGCACCGTCGCGGATCAGTGCGGGGGAGCGCTTCCGGTCGTCGTGGCTGAGGCCGACGAGGTCGACGGCCTCGGCGTAGTGCCCGGCGACGACCAGAGAGATGGCCAGCCGGTGTTGCGCCGGCACCCGGGCCCAGACCTCCGGGGTGGCCCGGTCGAGCAACTTCTTCAGCCCGGCGGCCAGTTCGTCCCAGAACTCACCGCCGGGCTCGGCCGCGGGGTCGGGGCCGGTGTGCTGGGCGGCGCGGATCGACTGCGGGAAGTCGTTGCCGAGCAACTGCCCGAGCCGGACGTCGTGGCCCAGTTCTTCACCGCCGGCCCGGAGTGCGTCCAGCGAGCTGAAGGCGGCCTCCAGCCGGGCCCGCAGGTCGCCGATCGTGGCCTGCTGCTGGGTGATGGAGGAACGGTCGTGCCTGACCCTCCAGTTGAGGGTGACCTTGGCCAGCAGGTCGAACGTGTCGGCCAGGGCGTAGGCCCGGGCGGAGACCGCCTGGTCCTCGTAGAGCACGCCCTCGGGGAAGCGGAAGGCGTGCCGCTGCCAGAAGTCGCGGCGGTAGCACTTGCTCCAGGCGACCGCGTTGACCAGGATGTCCGGCGACTCGGCCAGGGTGGTCGCGTAGCGGGTGGTCCGGTGGGCCTCGCGGATCCAGCTCGCCGCGGGCCAGCTGCCGCCGGCGTTCATCCGGCGGTAGGAGGAGACCGCGAAGTCCGACCCGGAGCGACGCAGCGAACGGACATAGCTGGCGATCGCGTCGCGCACCAGGACGTCGTCGGAGTCGACGAAGATCAGGAACCGGCCACGTGCCTTGGCCGCGCCGGCGTTGCGAGCCGCGCCGAGACCGGCGTTGGCCTGCCGCAGGATCTCGATCCGGGAATCCTGGGCGGCGTAACGGCGCAGGACGGCGATGGAGTCGTCGGGTGAGCCGTCGTCGACGGCGATGATCTGCAGCCGGGGGTAGGTCTGGGCCAGCAGGCTGTCCAGGCACTCGGCCAGGAACGCCTCGACGTTGTAGACCGGCACCACCACGCTGACCAGCGGCTGCAGCAGCGGCGACTCGATCACCCGGCGCGCGGCCGGGACGGCACGTCGACCGGCCTGGCGGACCAGCGCCTGGGCCCGCGGCGGGAGACGGTTGAGCGGTGTTTCCGACAGCTCCCGCAGCCGTCGGTAGGCGAGACGGGCAGATCGGGTTGGCACGAACGGGACGATAACGCAGCTGTGCGCCGGCGGCCGGTCACCGCGCCCGGACGGCTGCTGCGGCCCCCGTTGTGGCACCCGCTGTGCCGTCCCCGGCCTCGGTCCCGGGATTTGTCAGGGGGCCGACTTAGAGTGTGGCGCGTGTCAGCCGGGTCCGAACGCCGCTCCCGTCCCTCGACCGCTCCGCCGAGTCCTGGTGTCGGCGTGGAGGGTGCCCTGAAGGCCGGCACCGGGATCGGCACCGGGATCGACACGGAACCGGACGACCGGCTGCCGGATCTGCTGTCCGATCTCGGCTCGGCGCTGCTGCTGGCCACCGCCGCGGTGCTGTTGATCCTCGATCGTCCGGCCGGCCGGGCCCTGACCTCAGCGGCCGGCCTGTCGACGCGGCCGTGGCCCGGCGCGGCGCCGGTGATCCCGGTGTTTCTGGCGATCCCGGTGCTGGTGGCGGCGGCTGCGCTGCTGCGGGCCCGGCGTCGGGCTGCTCTCGATCCGCAGCGGACCTTCGTCCTCGGCGCGGCCACCATCCTGCGGGGTAGCGCGGTGCCGGTGGTGCTCTGCTGCTGGTCCGGCGCCACCTCGGTGCTCGAGCTGGCCTGGGCCGGGCTGGCTGCGTTGATCCTGACCGCGGCGATCGCCGTCGAGGAGTTGGTGAACCGGCTGGTCCGGCTGCCGGTGCCGTTCGTCCACGCTCTGCCCGGCGTCCGGCCGCTGCCGCCCGCCCCGCGACGGTTGACGGTGGTCGGCTGGGCGTCGGTGAGCCGGGCTGTTGGCCGGTGCCGTGGTCGGGTTCGTCGGCGCGCCGGCCTGGGTCTGGACGCTGATCGCGGTGCTCAGCCTGGTCCCGGTCGCGCTGGTCGTCCGGCGGGCGCGGACCCGTCGGCGCGGCGGAGCCGGCCTGTCCCGGCAGCTGCCGGCCGCGCTCGCCGCCTACGCCCCCGAGTTCGTCCTCTACACCGCCCGGCCGGACGACGCCTCCTACCAGGTCCGGATGTGGGTGCCCTACCTGCGCCGGACCGGACGCCGGTTCGTGGTGATCACCCGATCCGAGCTGCCGGCCGAGCGACTGGCCGCGCTGAGTGAGCTCCGGCACGTCCCGGTGCTGTCGCGGCGGACCGCGAACGAGCTGGAAGCTGCCCTGGTGCCGTCGGTGCGAGCCGCGTTCTACGTCAACGCATCCTCCGGGAACGGCGCCTTGACCCGCTTCCGGCGGCTGCGGCACGTCTACCTCGGGCACGGCGACTCCGACAAACCGCCCTCCTACAACCCGACCCACGCGATGTTCGACGTCGTCTTCGCCGCCGGCCCCGCCGCGGTTCGCCGCTACGCCGACCACGGGGTGACGATCGGCGGTCGAGAAGTTCCGGCTGGTCGGACGGCCCCAGGTGGAATCCGTCCGGCCGGCGCAGCGGCCTCTGGCCGGGGCGGGGGATCCGGTCGTGCTGTACGCCCCGACCTGGCGGGGCCACGTCAGCGAGACCGCCTTGTCGTCGCTGGCCTCGGGCGAGCAGATCGTCACCGCGTTGCTGGCCCACGGCGCGACGGTGATCTTCCGGCCGCACCCTTTCAGCGAGGACTTCCCCGCCGACGCCGCGGTCGCCACCCGGATCCGGGCCCTGCTCGCCGCCGACGCCGCCGGGACCGGGCGACAGCACCGTTGGGGGGCCGCCGCCGAGTCGGGGCCGATCATCGAGGTGATGAACGACGCCGACGCGCTGGTCTCGGACGTCTCCAGCGTCGTCTCGGACTTCCTGTTCTCGGCCAAGCCGTACGCCATGATCGCCACCACCGACGCGCTGGAGCAGTTCGTCCACGACTACCCGATCGCCCGGGCCGCCTATCTGGTCGACCCGGGGCTGCGCGGGCTGGACGCCGCCCTCGGCTCCATGCTCGGTGCAGATCCACTGGCCGGTCGCCGGCTCGAACTACGGGCCGACTACCTGGGCCCGGCCGCGGCCGGACCCGCAGCGGCCTACGCCGCCACCTTCACCGACGCCGTGATCGACGTCCTGGACTCACCGGCCGGGCCGGCCGAGCTCAGCGCCGAGACCGACGACGGGACGAGCCGGGTCAGCCGGGACACGGTCCGACGGCATGCCCTCGTCCTGCTCCGCACCCTGGGGGCGCTGCTCGGCTCGACCCTGGCCCTCGCCGCGGCGCTGACGGGATCAGTCCCGGGATCAGGCGCGGGATCGGGTGCAGAGCCCGGCGCGGCATCGAACGGGGCCTCGGACGGGGCATCAGCCTTGTTGGCGCTCGGCGTGGCGGGTGGTGTGGTGACGGTGGTGATCGGGCTGTCGGCCCTGCTGCCACAGCTCCGCGGGTCGGGTCGCTCCCGAGGTGGCCTCGGCCCGGACCGACCGGTCGACCGGATCGGGGTGATCGCCGTGGCCCGGACCGCACTCGTCTTGTCCTGCGCCGCGACGCTCGCCCGACACCTCGGTGGCTCCGGGCCCGTCACGCCGGTCACGCTGTCGATGCTGATCATGACGGCGATCGTGCTGGCCGCGGTCGCCGCCGAGGAGGCCGCGCTGCGATTGCTGAGCGCCGACGGGGTGATCGCCTCCGGCCTCGACCGGCTGCGGATCCGAGCGGTGCCGGCAGGTCGACAACTCGGGGCCCCGCTGGCCGGCACCATCGGCCTCGCCTTCCTCGGGCTGCTCGCGGCCGCTCCGCTCACCCTCCCCGGTCTGGTGCTGCTCGCGGTGCTGGCCGTCCCGGCCGGCCTCGCCGCTGCATCTGCTGGTGCGATCGGCGTTCCGGCGGGCCGAGGATGCCGCGACCGCCGAGCAGCGGCTGCCGGCGGTGCTGAGTGAGCGGGGGACGTCGTTCTGCGTCTACTTCGGCTCCGGCATCGGGGCGGGCTACCAGCTGGGCATGTGGCTGCCCTACTTCGAACGGATCGGGCTGCCGTTCCTGATCCTCTGCCGGGACCGGACGGCCTTCGCCGATATCGCGGACTCTGACCGGCGGCCGGGTCCCGGTGCTGTTCCGGGAGACCCTGGGCAGTCTGGAGGCTGTCCTGGTGCCGGGTCTGCGGGCGTGTTTCTACGTCAACAACGCGGTCCGCAACACCCACCTGATCGAACGGCGCGAGCTGACCCACGTCTGGCTCAACCATGGCGATTCGGAGAAGCCGGCCTGCTACAACCCGGTGCACGCGATCTACGACCTGCTCTTCGTCGCCGGCCGGGCGGGCGTGGACCGCTACGCCCGGCACGGGGTGGAGATCCCGGCCGCGAAGTTCCGGATCGTCGGCCGGCCGCAGGTCGAGGGGATCCGGGGGCCGGCCCGAGGGGACCGGGCCGACGCCGCGCCGACCGTGCTCTACGCCCCGACCTGGCGCGGACCGTACGCCGACTCGCAGCTGTCCTCCCTGCCGCAGGGCCTGCGGATCGTCCGGGCGCTGCTGCAGCGCGGGGCCCGGGTGATCTTCCGGGCCCACCCGTTCAACTACCGCTTCCCCGACGCCCGCGCGCAGATCGCCGCGATCGGCGAACTGCTGGAACGAGATCGAGAAGACACCGGGCGGGACCACTGGTGGGGCGCCCGGGCCGAGACCGAGTCGAGCAGCGTCGACTGCTTCAACGCCTCCGACGCCATGATCAGCGACGTCTCGGCGATGGTCTCGGACTACCTGGCCTCGACCAAGCCGTTCGCGGTGGTCGCGGTCGGACGCAGCCCCGGGCAGCTGATGGCCGAGATGCCGGCCGCCGCCGGCGGCTATCCGATCGACGGCGACCTGCTCCGTGACGCGACCGATCAGCTCGACCTCGGCCGGGCCCTGGACGCGCTCCTGGGTGAGGATCCGCTGCTGGCGCACCGGATCTCCCTGCGCGACTACTACCTCTCACCGGCGGCCGGGGCGGACAGCTTTCTGGCCGCTGCCCGGCAGGCGATCACCGCCGGCCCGTGAGCCCTCGGTCCTGCAGGTGCGGCCGACCGGAGTCGCAGGCCGAGGAACATCCTGCCGGTGAGTTCTGTCGTGTTTCGGCCCGAGGCCCGCGTCGAACACTAAGCTCAGGGCCGAGGTCGGTACGGGCCGACCCGGCATCGGGGCCGGCCGGCTACCAAGCCGGTCCCTGACCATGCTGGTGGACGACGAGTGAGGGGACGAGGTGACGTCGAGGACGCAGACCGCCCCGGGTCGTCCCCGGAGTGAGTCCGCACGGTGATCCGACGGATCACGACCGCGATCGGGGTGGAGGCACTGTTCGCCCTGGCCATCGGCTGGACGGTGCTCGAGGTCACCCTGCCCGGCGCCCGCGCTGCGGCAGCCGGCCACCTCGACCGGCACCCGGGTGGTGGACGTGCTGACCGCCGTGGGAGTCGCGCTGCTGGTGCTGGCGCTGCCCGCGGTCAGCCTGCTCGAGCGACAGCCCCGACTTGTGGTCAGCGGCCTGCCCGGTCTGCGTTCCACCCAGCCGAGGCCGTCGCTCCGGCTGCTCCGGATCGGTGCCGGTGCGGTACTGCTGCTGGTGGTCACCACCCTGGGTCTGGGCTGGTCGCCGCTGGCGCTCGCCCTGGTCGGGATCGGCGATCTCGGCATGGCCGTCATCGTCGCCCGGCTGCGGGCCGAGCTCGAGCGCCGCCCGTCCCGTCGCTCGGCGCTGACCGCCGCGCTCGCCGTCTACCGGCCACGGTTCGTGGTCTACACCGCCCGCCGCAACGACGGGTCCTATCAGCTCGCGATGTGGCTGCCACAGCTGGCCAAGCTCGACGAGCCGTACCTGGTCGTCGTCCGGCATCAGGAGGCGATCGCCCACGCCCGCGCGCTCACCAGCGCACCGGTGATCTGCTGTCCCGCCGGGGCCGACCTGGACGCCCTGTTGGTGCCGAGCCTGCGGGCCGCGTTCTACGTCAACGGGGTCTCGGAGAACACCAACTTCGTGCTCTACCGGCAGTTGCGCCACGTCTACCTCGGCCACGGCGACTCCGACAAGGAGATGTCGGTGCACCCGATGCACGCGATGTTCGACCACGTCTTCGTCGCCGGCCAGGCCGCCATCGACCGCTACGCCCAGTCCGGGGTCAAGATCGACCACGCGCTGTTCACCGTGGTCGGCCGGCCCCAACTGGCCGACCTGGACCGGGCCGCCGACGGTTCACGAACCGCAACGGCGACCGATGCGGCAACCCCGCTGCGGGTGCTGCTGGCCCCGACCTGGCGCGGCTACAACGCCGTCAGCTCGGTCAGCTCGCTACCGGTGGCCGACGCGGTCGCGGCGGCGCTGGTCTCGGCCGGCGCCGAGATCGTCTTCCGGCCGCACCCGTTCAGCTGGCTGGGTGCCGAACAGGGCCAGATCGAGGCCGTGGACGACCTGCTGCGAGCCGACCGGGCCGCCACCGGCCGGGCGCACCGGCTCGCCGAGGAGAACCGGGGCACGTCGCTGCTGGACAACTTCGCCGCCACCGACGCCCTGGTCACCGACGTCGGCAGTGTCCTGGTCGACTACTTCGCCACCGACAAGCCCTACGCGGTGGTGCTGCCCGGTCGCCTCGACCCGGCCGAGGCCCCGACCTTCTACCCCAGCACGCTGGCCGCCCACCGGATCAGTGCGGACGCCTTCGGTGCGCCTGATCGGCACCGGGCCGAGATCGCCGGCTGGATCGACGGGTTGTCGAGCCCGGAGGGGACGAGCACCGCCCGGGCCGCCGTCCGGCGGCACTTCCTCGGCGATCGGCCCGGCGACGATCGCCCGTTCCTGGACGCGGTCCGTGCGCTCCTCGACCAGGCCCCACGAGAGCTGCCCGGACGGCTGCCGGCCCCGCCGACCAGCTCGACCGCCGCCCCGGGAGCGGCCGGCCTGCCGGGTGGATCGGCCTCGACCCCGGCGAGGGCAGCGGAGGAGATCGACCCGGAGCAGTGGTCCGACCCGACGCCGGACCGGGTGCGGGAGCGGGCCGGCGAGGCATCGCTCTGAACCACGCTCACCCTGCCGACCCGGTCTGCACGGAAGCCGAACCCGGTCGGGCCGGCGCCGGTCAGTTCGGCGTCGCTCAGTTCGGCGTCGCTCAGCTCGGCGTCGCTCAGCTCGGCGTCGCTCAATTCGTCAGGCTCAATCGGTCATAGCTCAGTGCGAGCCGGACAGCGCGGCGAGCATCCGGGTCGCGCTCGTGCCCAGCCCGAGTTCCTCGGTGAGCCGGGCGTACGTTCTCGGATGGGCCGGCTCGCTCGGCAGCCGCAGTCGGTCCAGGTCGAGGTCGACGGCGACGTCGCGGACCACGGAGACCACCTGCGGGGCGACCGCCAGGTAGTCGATCGCCGCGCCGAGCTTCGAGCGGAGGCCGGCACTGATCGTCCCGGTCGGGCTACTGGCCGCCGCGAGGATCTGCTCCAGCCCGCCGTGGGCCTGCACCAATCCGGCCGCGGTCTTGTCGCCCACCCCGGAGACGCCGGGCAACCCGTCGGACGGATCGCCCTTGAGCACCGCGTAGTCGACGTAACGGGCCGCCGGAACCCCGAACCGGTTCCGGATCCAGGCGTCGTCCACCTGCTCGTGCTTGCCGACGCCACGGGCGATGTAGAGCACCCGGATCCCGCGGTCGTCGTCGACCAGTTGGAACAGGTCCCGGTCCCCGGTCACCACGTCCACGTCCATCCCGGCCGTGCCGGTCTTCGCGCTCTGTGCCGGTCGAGCGGCGAACCGGTCGGCCAGCGTCCCGATCACGTCGTCGGCCTCGTAGCCGTCCACCCCGACCACGGCGATGCCGAGCGCGGCCAGCATCTGTTGGATCAGCGGCACCTGGAGGGCCAACCCGTCCGGCGACTCCTCGGCCGCGGTCGCCGCCGAGGTCGACATCTGGGCGATCCCGTCGCCGTCCCGGGCCACCCGGTGCTTCTTGTAGGAGTCGATCAACTCGACCCGCCAGGCCGGCCGCCAGTCGTTGTCCCAGCAGCACACCAGATGGCTCGGACGGTAGGCCTCGACCAGCCGGACGATGAAGTCACTCAACCCGCGGACGGCGTTCACCGGCGTCCCGTCCGGAGCCCGAAGGGAGTCCGGTACCCCGTAGAAGGCACGGAAGTACAACGAAGCGGTGTCCAGAAGCATCAGATGTTCGCTCGCCACGGTTCGATCCTGGCACGATTGGCCGATGGAGTCGCTGGATCGACAGATCCTTTCGTTGCTGGCCGCCGACGGCCGGATGTCCTACACCGACATCGGACGGGAGACCGGGTTGTCGACGTCGGCGGCCCAGCAGCGGGTCAGGCGGCTCGAACAGCGCGGCGTGATCACCGGTTACCGGGCGACGATCGCCCCGGAGGCGCTGGGGGTGATGCTGACCGCGTTCGTCCAGATCCAGCCGTTCTTCGCCGATCAACCCGACGACACGCCGGAGCTGATCCGGCACATCCCGCAGATCTCGGCCTGCTATTCGGTGGCCGGCGAGACGAGCTACCTGTTGAAGGTCCAGGCCGCCAACACGGTGCAACTGGAGAAGCTGCTGGCCGAGATCCGGGCCGCCGGCAAGGTGTCCACGCACACCACCGTCGTCCTCTCCATTCCCTACGAGGACCGGCCGGTCATCTCGGCCGCGCCCGCCGACCAGGACTGAGCCTGCATCCTCAGGATTTCCCGCGGGCCGGGGGAGCGGAGACGTAGGCTCTGCGGCGTGTCGAAGACCGTGCCGTTGCCGAGCCCGGCCGAGACGCCGGGCCCCGAACGGGCCGAGCGGACCACGGACGACGACGCCGGATCCACCACCCGCGCGACCCGTGACACCCGAGGCGGACGTCGGGCCGAGCGCCGGGCTGCGCGGGCGGCCGCCTGGCGCGAACCACGTCGCCGCGGCTGGGGGCGCCTCCTGCTCGCCGTCGCCGGCGGGGCCTGCGTCGGGCTGAGCTTCCAGCCCTACGCCCTGTGGCCGCTGCTCTTCCTCGGCGTCGCGGCCCTCACCGTCGCCGCCTACGGCGCCCGGCCGCGACGGGCCTTCGGTCTGGGGTTCGTCTTCGGGGTGGTGATGCTGACGTTGACGATCGGCTGGATCCACGTCCTCGGGCTGCCGGTCGCGATCGTCCTGGTCGCCTTCGAGGCGTTGTTCTTCGCCCTGCTCGGGCTGGGTCTCAGCCTGATCACCCGGCTGCGCTGGTGGCCGGTCGGGGCGGCCGCCGCCTGGGTGCTGGTCGAGTACGGCTACTCCCGGATCCCGTTCGGCGGTTTCGGCTGGACCCGGATCGGCTACGCCGTGGTCGACACCCCGCTGGCCGGGTTCCTGCCCTTCGTCGGGGTGGCCGGGGTCAGTTTCCTGGCCGCGGCGACGGCCCAGTTGCTGGCCTGGCTGGTCGTCCGGCCGCGCCGCCGTCGGGCCCGGAGTGGTCTCGGGCTGCCCGCCCGGATCGGGATCGCGGTGCTGGCCTGGGTGGTGGTCTTCGGGGCCGGGCTGCCGCTGCGCGGCTGGCAGCCGACGGCGACCGGCCAGGGGTCGGTCAACGTGGCCATCGTCCAGGGCAACGTCCCCGGACGCGGGATCGAGGCACTCGGCCGGGCCCGGACGGTCACCGTCAACCACCTCAGCCAGACCGCCGACCTGGTCACCCAGGTCCGGCTCGGCCGGCAGCCGCAGCCCGACTTCATCCTCTGGCCGGAGAACTCCACCGACATCGATCCGACCCTGGACGCCCAGACCAGGATCGTGGTGAACGCCGCCGCCGCCATCGCCGGCGTGCCGGTGATGGTCGGGGCCGTGATGGAAGGCCCCGGCCGCGACGAGCGACAGACCTCGGCCCTGTGGTGGCAGCCGGACGGGGCCGTGGCCGCCCGGTACGACAAGCGCAACCTGGTGCCGTTCGGGGAGTGGATCCCGTTCCGGGACCAGCTGCTGCCGCTGCTGCCCATCCTGAAGCTGGTCGGTGCGCAGTCGATCCCGGGCACCCGGCCCGGGGTGCTGCGGGTGCCGTTGCAGACGAGCACGGGCCGGCAGCAGGTCGGGGTCGGCGACGTGATCTGTTTCGAGCTGGCCTACGACGCGACCGTGCACCAGGCCATCACCTCCGGGGCCCAGCTGATGATGGTGCAGAGCAACAACGCCACCTACGGCGGCACCGGCCAGATCGAGCAGCAGTTCGCGATCACCCGGGCGCGGGCGATGGAGACCCGGCGCGACTTCGCGGTGGCCACCACCAACAGCGTCTCCGGCTTCATCCACGCCGACGGTCAGGTGGTCTGGCGTTCGGACCAGTTCACCCACACCGACCAGGTGGTGACGATGCCGTTGCAGAACGCGATCACCCCGGCCGTCCGTTACGGCGGCTGGATCGACGCGGCCCTGGCCGTCCTGGCCGGCCTGTTCGTGCTGGCCGGCGCCTTCGTCCCCGGACGCGCGGGCAGGCGTCCCGCAGCCGGTGGTTCGGCCCGGAAGTAGCTGCCGGGCCCGCCCGTGGGCCAGGATGGGTGAACCGATTCGGGGCGCGTCTCCGAATAGCGGTCCGGATGACAACGAGGTCGAAGCCACCGAGAGAAAGACATCACCGTGACTGAGCTGGGCAAGATCCTCGTCATCATCCCGACCTACAACGAATCCGAGAACGTCGAGCGGATCACCGGACGGGTCCGCGCGGCCGTGCCGGCGGCCGACATCCTGGTGGCCGACGACAACTCGCCCGACGGCACCGGCGACATCGCCGACCGGTTGGCCGAGGCCGACGAGAACATCCACGTCATGCACCGGCTCGGCAAGGACGGCCTCGGCGCGGCCTACCTGGCCGGATTCCAGTGGGGGATCGACCGCGGCTACGACGTGCTGGTCGAACTGGACGCCGACGGCTCGCACCAGCCGGAGCAGCTGCCCGATCTGCTGGGCGCGCTGGACGGGGCCGATCTGGTGCTCGGTTCGCGCTGGGTCAAGGGCGGCCGGGTGGTCAACTGGCCCAAGTCGCGTGAGGTGCTCTCCCGCGGCGGCAACCTCTGGACCCGTTTCGTCCTCGGCATCCCGCTGCGGGACGCCACCGGCGGCTTCCGGGCGTTCCGGCGCGAGACCCTGCTCGGCCTCGGGCTGGACGCCGTCGCCTCGGCCGGCTACTGCTTCCAGGTCGATCTGGCCTGGCGGGCGCTCCGGGCCGGTTTCACCGTGGTCGAGGTGCCCATCACGTTCATCGAACGCGAGTACGGCGACTCCAAGATGAGCCAGCGGATCGTGATCGAGGCCCTGCTGCGCACCACCTTGTGGGGCATCGCCTACCGGGCCCAGCAGCTCCGCGGCCTGGCCGGGAGGGACCGGACGTCGGTCGCCGACCGCCGCCGGGCCGTCCGCGACTGACCCCCGCACCCGACCTCCCGCGCTCGAGCTGGCGCAGCGTTGTCGAGTCTGCCCGCCCGGCACCGTGGGTGAACACCACCGACGGTGTCCGGAGTCGTCCGGGGTTCTCTGGGTTCCGAGGGATCCACGGAGAACAGGGCCGGGGGCAACTCAGGGTCGTTCCACAGCTTGATCGCTTGGGATCACCGTCTCGCTGCGGGACGATGGAACCATGAGACGTCCTGGCAGCCTGTCGTTGATCATCGCCGTGGTGGTGTTGATCGCCGTCCCGCTGTTCGAGCTGTGGCTGCTGATCCAGGTGGGCCAGTGGATCGGTGTGCTGCCGACCGTGGCGATCGTGATCGCGGAGGCCCTGCTCGGCGGCTGGTTGATGAAGCGGGAGGGCCGGACGGCGTGGCGGGCGCTGAACGCCAGCCTGAGCGAGGGACGAGCACCCACCCGGGAGCTGACCGACGCCGCGCTGGTGCTGGTCGGCGGCGTGCTGCTGATCTTCCCCGGCTTCCTGACCGACCTGCTCGGCTTCATCTGCCTGATCCCGTTCACCCGGCCACTGGCCCGCTGGGTCCTCGGCTTCGCGGTGGCCCGGCGCCTCGCCGGGATGGCCGGCCGGGGCGGCTTCTCCCAGGTGGCCCCCGGGCTGCGGACGGCGGCCTACCGCGGCAACCCGGACGACCTGATCGAGGGCGAAGTGGTCGACCCGTCGTCCGGCGGATCACGCCCGGACGCCGACCCCACGGTCATCCGCGGCGAACTCGATCACCACTGAACTGGATCACCGCTGAGCTGGATCACCGCTGAACGCGTCCCACTCGACAACTGCGCGGTCCCGGAACAGCACAACGCCGCCTCACCGAGATTCCGGTGAGGCGGCGTTCGTGTCAGGCTGGCGTCCGGGCCGAAAGCCCGGAGCTGAGATCAGGCGCTCTTCTTGGTGCTGCCGGTCGCGCGGTAGTTCGGGCCCATCTGGCCGGAACGGAGCAGGTCGAGGCGCTCGGCCAGCAACTCCTCCAACTCGGCGATCGAACGGCGCTCGCGCAACATGTCCCAGTGCGTCCGGGCCGGCTTCTCGTCCTTGGCCTTCGGTCGCTCGGTATCGCGGCGCAGCGTCTCCGCACCGCAGCGCGGGCACTCCCACAGCGACGGGATCTCGGCCTCCTCGGCGAAGACGAGGCTGAACTCGTGGCCGCGCGGGCAGTCGTAGCTGATCTCCCGGCGCGCGGCGAACTCGACGCCGGCCTCGTCCTCGAAGCTCTTCGCCCCGAGACCGGTGCCCTTCAGTGAACGATCTGCCATGTCGAACCCCTCTCCCACGAATGCTGTACATCTTCAGAACCGCCGAGCGGCGCCGATTGTTCCTTCGCGGCCGCTTTTCTGTCTCTCATCTGCTCACGACGCTGTCACGGGCGGTTTCACCCTGAGCAGAGCGATCAACCCGGCCAACAGCACCAGGGCGATCCCGACGATACCGACCCGGTCGCTGAACAGTCCGGAGAACAGGGCGAACAGGGCCGGCGCGATGAACGAGACCGCCCGTCCGGTGGTGGCGTAGAGCCCGAACATCTGCCCCTCCCGTCCGTCGGGGGCGACCCGGACCATGAACGCCCGGGAGCTGGCCTGGGCCGGCCCCACCCACAACGTGAGGAGCAGCCCGAAGATCCAGAACATGGTCACGCCGTGGGCGAACAGCAGCACCATCGCCGAGACGATCAGCCCGATCAGGGAGATGACGATCACCCGGTGCGGCCCGATCCGGTCCTCCAACCGGCCCATCACCAGGGCGCCGATGGCGGCGACCACGTTGGCCACGATGCCGAAGATCAACACCGTGCCCTGGGCCATCCCGTAGACGCTCACCGCCAGGATCGCGCCGAAGGTGAAGACGGCGGCCAGACCGTCGCGGTAGAGGGCGCTGGCGATCAGGAAGAAGACGGCGTTCCGGTCGGTCCGGTAGAGCTCGCGGACGTCGCGGAACAACAGCTTGTAGGACTCGATCAGCCCGACCCGGCGCGCCTTGGCCTGAGCCCCCACCTCCGGGACGGCGAACAGCACGGGCAGGGCGAAGACCGCGAACCAGACCGCGGCGATGATCGCGACGGTGCGGTAGCGCAGCCCGCCCTCCGAGGTGACGCCGAACCAGCCGACGGCCGGATGGATGACGCCGAGGTAGAGCACCAACAACAGCACGATCCCGCCGGCGTAGCCCATCGCCCAACCGAAGCCGGACACGCGGCCGACGGTGGCGGGCGTCGAGACCTGGCGCAGCATCGCGTTGTAGGAGACGCCGCCGAACTCGATGAAGATCGCGCCGACGGCGAGCAGCACCAGGGCGATCGGTAGATAGGACGGGTCGTCCCTGACGCTGAACAGGCCCAGCATCACCAGCACGACCAGGCCGGTCCAGATCGCCAGCGAGCGGCGCCGGTGCCCGCCCGCGTCGGCCCGCTGGCCGGTGACCGAGGCCAACAACGCGATCAGCACGCCGGCGCAGGCGGTCGAGATGCCGAGCCAGGTGTTGCCCGTCAGGCCACCGGGTCGGGCGTCACCGACCACCCCCTGGATGACGTAGGGCGCGAAGACGAAAGAGGTGATGACGGCGTTGAAGGCGGAGGATCCCCAGTCCCAGGAGGCCCAGGCCAGCACCGTGCGTCGCCGGGGGGCGCTCGCGGCTCCGGAGGCCGGGGCGTCGGGCGCGACCGCCGGGGTGGTCATCCCTCAGACCCACAGATCTCGACTGGTCAGCACGTCTTTCAACCTATCGATCCGGTCGGTGAAGATGCCGTCGACACCCAGATCCAGCAGCCATTCGATGGTCGGCGTCTCGTCGACGGTCCAGACGTGCACCTGCTTGTCGGCCCGGTGGGCGGCGGTGACCAGCGCGTGGGTCAGGATCCGGACCTTACGACCGGCCACGACGTGGTCGAGCGGCAGTTGCAGAGCGACCCCGGGGGAGTTCAGCCACCGGGTCAACGCCGGGACGGCCCGGTTCCAGAGCACTCCGCGACTGCTGGCCGAGGTCGGCACCCCGGGCAGCAGCCGCCGCAGCCGGTGCAGCCGCCTCGCGCTGAACGAGGCCACGCAGACCCGTTCGTAGGCCTCATGGTCACGGATGGCTGCGGCGAGCAGGTCGACCGCCCGGTCGGACTTCGCGTCCACGTTGAACCGCGCGTCGGGGAACGCCTCGAGCAGTTCGCCGAAGCGCGGGACGGTGTCCTGTCCGCCGACCCGGGCCTCGCGCAGTTCGGGCCAGGTCAGCTCCCCGATCAGGCCCGGACGTCCGACGACCCGGTCCAGCCGGACGTCGTGGAAGGCGACCAGGACGCCGTCCGCGGTGGCGTGCACGTCGGTCTCCAGGTAGCGGTAGCCGAGCTCGACGGCCTGGCCGAAGGCGAACAGGGTGTTCTCCCGGCCGGCGTTGGGCGGGTAGTGGGCGCCGCCACGATGGGCGAAGGCCAGGAACGGTGCGTCGAAGAACGGGAAGTCGCGGGCGTCCATCCTCGCTCAGACCCCCGGCAGCCGCTGCAGCCAGCCGACCGCGGCGGCCGGCATCCAGCCGGGAACGCCCAGCACCACCAGGTAGAGCCAACCGAGCAGCCCGCAGCAGGCGAAGAAGATCACCCAGAACAGCACCTGCCGGGGACGGCTCCACTGCCGGAAGCGGTGCAGCAGATCCTGGAACCTCATCATCAGCCGGTGGGCCCAGTGGAACTCGCTGGCCCAGATGGCCAACCCCAGCAGCACCAGCGGGATCCCGCCGGGCCCGGGCAGCGGACCGGTGACCAGGCCGGCGACGATGAACAGACCGCCGGCCAGACCGACGAAGAAGCGGTAGATCGCCCGCCGCCGCGGGTCTGCGCGGAGGTGTCGGCGCCAGCGCCAACGGTCCTCGACCTCCGCCATCAGGATCTCCCGGTCCAGATCCTCATCCGGATCCTGATCGAGATGTCCGTCGGGCTGCTCGTCGGGAACGGGAAGTTCCGTTGCCGTCTCGTCCTGGTCGACGGCCGGTTCCTCGGTCTCGTCGACTGGCACGGGCATCCACCCACTGTAGGAGAAGGCTCGAAGGGGTTGCAGCGATCGGTCGGGGCTCTCAGCACATTCTCGGCCGGTTACCCCGCCGCATCGCGGACAGCCGTCCCGGTCTCGCCTCGGCGTCCGAGTACGGTCCGCCCGGGGTCTCAGCACCCGGGACGGGTCAGAGGGAGTGCCGGTGCTCCCAGACCAGGGCGGCGATGGCGGCGATCAGCGCGTGGCCGTCATCCTCGGTGGCCCAGACGCCACTGGTGGCCACACACAGGACGAACTCGGGCGCGTCGGCGGGGCGGACCAGAGCGGCGTCGTGAACGGCGTCGCTGACCCAGCCGTTCTTGTGCGCGACCCAGACCCCCGGCGGCAGGCCGGCGCGGACGTCCCGGCCCATCTCGTTGGCGGCCAGCACGTCCAGCACCTCGACCGTCGTGGCCGGTGCGGCCCCGGCCCCGGCCGACAGCGCGGTCAACATGGTCGCCAGTCCCGCAGTGCTGATCAGATTCGACCAGCCGCCGGCCTGAGCCGCGAAGTCACCGATCATCCGGCGCACCTCCAGCCCGCCCTCGGCCGCCGACGGGCCGACCCCGCAGGCCGCGACCGCCTCGTCCACCGCAGGCCAGCCGAGTCGTTCGCAGACCAGGTCGGTGGCCAGGTTGCTGGACCGGACGATCATCCGCCGGCAGAGCCAGCCCAGGCTCACCGTCTCACCCAGCCGGTCCCAGACCTCGTCGTCGGAGTCCTCCTCGCGGTCCACGGTGAAGGGCGAGCCGACCCGGGAGGCGAAGTCGGCGTGCACCTCCACCCGTTCCTGCAGATCGAGCCGGCCGGCGTCCCGCTCGCGGTAGGCGCCCAGCAGCACCGGCAGTTTCATCGTGCTGGCCGCATAGTGCGGACGCCGCTCGTCCCGGGCCAGCACCGGGCCGGAGCGGCCGATCAGGCTCACTGACACCTCGATCGACTGAGCGCCGACACTGGTGGCGATCAGCTGTTCGATCTCGGGTCCCAGGTTCTCGGGTCTCAGGTTCTCGGGTCTCGATTGGGGCACAGACAACGAAGCTCCTCGGTATCGGCCGGTGAGCCGGTTACGATAAGCCACGACGGTAGCTAGTCAATGGATGCACTGCGCCGAGCGGTTCGATTCGAGCAGTTCGAGTCAACCGGTTCGGATGTTCGGCGTCAGCGTCCACCGCGATCCGTCCGGCGAAAGCCCCCCGGAACGGCTCGAGGCCGAACAACGCAACGAACAGCGCAGTGAGCAACGCAAGGAATGGAGTGTCATGTCGTCAGGATCGTCCCGAGGTTCGGCTGCCGCGCGTCTGCTGCGCGCGGGGGCAGGCGCCGTCACGCTGACCACGGCGGCGGTGCTGGTCCTCAGCGGGTGCGGGACGACCCCGGCCGACGGGGACGTGGCGGGCGGTCAGCCGACGACGGTCACCAGCCCGAGTTCGTCGGCCTCCGCCGACAGCACCTCCAGCGCCGGTAGCTCGACCAGCACCTCCTCCAGCAGTGCGACTTCGTCCAGCAGCGCCAGCGCATCCAGCAGCAGCGCCACTTCGTCCAGCAGCGCCACTTCGTCCGGCAGCGCCGGTTCGACCGGCACAGCCAGCCCGACTTCCAGCCCGAGTTCGAGCGAGTCGGCCGATCCTTCCGGCCCGCCGATGCTGCTCGACAGCATCGTGCCCGCCGACAAGTCGACCGTCGGGGTGGCGATGCCGATCGTGGTCGTGTTCACCAAGCCGGTGAAGAGCTCGGCCCGCAAGGGGATCGAGCAGGCGATGCATCTGACCTCCTCGAAGAAGGTCACCGGAGCCTGGCACTGGTTCAGCGACACCCAGGTCGACTTCCGGCCCAAGGGCTACTGGCCGAGCGGGTCGAAGGTCAGCCTGGACGCCGAGTTCACCGACGTGCCGGACGGCTACGGCCGCTACGGCACGCACGCCTACCAGCACGATTTCACCATCGGCAAAGACTTCGAGACCAAGATCTCGGCCAGCAAGCACACCACGAAGGTGTACGAGGACGGCAAGCTGATCAAGAACTGGTCCAGCGACGCGGGCAGCCCGCAGTTCCCGTCCTGGACCGGCACCATGACCGTGGTGAGCAAGACCGCCGACGAGCACATGACGTCCTGCAGCGCGGGCATCACCTGCAACAAGTCGAACCCGAACTACTACGACGGCCACTACCCGTGGGCGGTCCGGCTGACCAACTCCGGCACGTTCGTCCACTACTCCGACGCCGACCCGTCGCCGGGCCACAGCTACGGCTCGCACGGCTGCGTGCACCTGTCCTGGTCGAACGCCAAGTGGTACTTCGACCACGTCAAGACCGGCGATCCGGTCACCATCACCGGCTCACCGCGGGGCAAGGCCAGCGGCACCAACGGCTACCCGGTCTACAACACCTCCTGGTCGTCGTGGCAGGAGCACAGCGGGTTGGGCGCCATCACCCTCTGATCCGGCTCATCGACGTCGAAGGGGTCGAAGGGTCAGCGCCGCCACCGGTACGGCGTCGTGGTCGAGACCTTGACCAACCCGGAGCGCTCCAGGATCGGCCGGGACAACTCGGTCGAGTCGCTGTTGATCAACTTCTTGCCCGACGCGAGGGCCGAGCGGGCCCGAGCCGCGGTGAGGGCCCGATAGATGCCCCGGCCGCGCCAGGCCGGCATGGTCGCCCCGCCCCAGATACCGGCGAAGTCCGTGCCGGGAACCGGCTCCAGCCGACCGGCACTCACCACCTGGCCGTCCGCCTCGGCGACCCACAACTCCATCCCGTCGTCTCGGGAGAGTCGTCCCATCAGCTCGGCGAGCATCGAGTCGAATGAGTCGCCGGACGTCGGATCGCTGAACACTCTGGCCTGCATCGCCTCCATGGCGCGGACGTCCACCTCGGCGTACACCCGGCGCAGGGTGACGCCGGAGGGAAGGGGCACGTCGACGGCCAACGACTCCGCCCGCCCGACCATGATCGATTCCGTCTCCTCGGCGACGAATCCGTTGTCCAGCAGGGCATCGGTGAGTCCGGGGGCGTGATCATGGCCACGGGTCTTCCACTCGACCCGGCCGATCGCCTCGTCGGATCGGAAATGGCCGAGCCCGTCTCGGACCAGCCGCCGGATCTGGTCGGCCTCAGCTCCGTCGAGGTCGCGGTAGGTGATGAAGCCACGGCCACCGGGGAAGGTGGCCAGCAGCAACGGGCCGGTCCGGGTCACCGAGATCGCACCGGGGGTCTCGGCTCCGGTCCGGAGCTGGTCGTCATAAGCGCGCAGCAGCCGTTCGACATCGGGCACAGGACTCACCCTGACCTCGGTTCGGACTTCCGGCAACCGGTTTTGCCGGCTGCCACAATGACCCCGTGCGCACCATCCTGTCGATCCAGTCCTCGGTGGCCTACGGCCACGTCGGCAACAGTGCGGCCACCTTCCCGCTGATGCGGCGGGGGATCGAGGTCTGGCCGGTGCTGACCGTCCACTTCTCCAATCACACCGGCTACGACACCTGGCGCGGGCCGATGTTCGGGGCCGATGACGTCCGCGCGGTGATCGCCGGGATCGACGAGCGGGGGGTGCTCGAGCGCTGCGACGCCGTGCTGTCGGGGTACCAGGGCGCGGCCGAGGTGAGCGAGGCGATCCTGGACGCCGTCGCTCTGGTCAGGCGTCGGAACCCGCAGGCCGTCTACTGCTGCGATCCGGTGATGGGCGACGACGACCGTGGGGTCTACGTCCAGCCGGCGCTGCCGGACCTGATCCGGGCCCGGGTGCTGCCGGCGGCGCAGATCATCACGCCGAACTCCTTCGAGCTCGAACTGTTGACCGGGTGCCGGATCGACGGCACCGCCGCGGTGCTCGAGGCCGCCCGGCAGGCCCGGGAACCCGGCCCCGAGGTCGTCCTGGTCACCAGCGTCCAGCACGCCGAGACACCGCCCGGGGCGATCGAGATGGTGGTGGCCACGGCGGCCGGTGCCTGGTCGGTGCGGACGCCGCGCCTGGCCCAGAACTTCACCGGTACCGGTGACCTGACGGCGGCCATGTTCCTGGCCGGGATGCTCGAGACGAACGACCCCGCTGCAGCGCTGGCCAGCACCGCGGCCGTCGTCTACGGCGTCCTCGACGCAACCCATCGCGCCGGCTCGCGGGAACTGGCCCTGGTTCAGGCCCAGGACGAGATCGTCAGCCCGAGCCGCGTGTTTCCGGTCACCCGGATCGCCTGATCCCGTTCACTGATCCCGTGCGCCGATGTCCTGATCCCGGCCATTTCTCGAGAAGGGCGCCCGGTCGTCCGGCCCTCGGATCCATGCTTGTATCAGCACGAGGATCGAACTAATCTCCGGCTAACCGGTTCGGCCCCCCACGAACCAACCCCGAAGGATTCCCCCCGATGCTTCGATCTGTTCTGCGTTTTCCCACGATGGCCCGCGGTCTACTGACTCTGCTGCTCGGCCTGGTGCTGGCTGCGAGCCTGGCCCCTGGCCAACTCCGGCCCGCGGCGGCCGCCGACGCGGCCCCGACCGCCGCCCACGGCACCAGCGATCCGTTGTGGTTCCCGCTGCGCACGCCGGCCTCGGTCCGCTGCGCGGTGGACGACTGCCCCGGCGGTGCCGGCCATCACTACTGGGCGATCGACTTCATCGGCCGCCAGGGCGACCCGATCTACGCCGCCGGCGCAGGGATCGCCCATGTCGGGGACGCCCCCGGGCCGGGTTGCGGGAGCGGCGGGGACGGACCCGACAGCGGCAACTGGATCTGGATCGACCACGGTGGGGGACTGGTCACCAAGTACCACCACGTGAACACGATCCTGATCAAGAACGGCCAACGCGTCAGCCCGGCCACCGAGATCGCCACCATGGGGCACTCGGGCGACGTCGCCCCGTGCCGGACGAACTACCTGCACTTCGAGATCCGTCGCGACGGGCTGACCGGGGCCCGGGTCGCCATCCCGGCGATGAGCGCCTGCACCGGCAAGGGCCGAGTCAGCCTGCCGGGCGCGCTCGGTGGGTCGTCCTGGAACACTTCCTCGATCGTGAACAAGCGGACCCCCGCCGGCAGCAACGCCTGCCTGAGCGGCGACTGGACGCGGACGGCCGCGGCGCCGGGCGTCAGCCTGAGCCCCGGCGCGACCTCGATGAAGGTGTCCTGGGGTGCCCGGCCGGCCGGCACCGACGGCATCGTCGTCCGAGTCGAGCGCTACAGCACCGCACTGCACGGCTACGGGCGGCCCTATCACTACTACCTGCCGGCGAGCAGCACCTCGAAGACCTTCACGGGACTGACCAACGGTCGTGCCTACCGGGTGGTCGTGGCGTTCCACAACCACTACGGCTACAGCGCCTGGTCGAGCGTGCACACCACGACACCGGGCGCCGTGCCCACTGCGGGTGGCAGCCCCCGCTACCTCACCTGGCCGCACGGGTCCTACGTCCACTACGGCTGGAACCGCAGCCAGGACAACGGGTCGGCGATCTACCGCTATGAGGTGGCGATCCGCTGCCAGGCGTCCGGATCGAGCAGCTACGGCAACTGGCGCCTCCACCTGATGTCCGGCACCAAGGACGTCTACTACAACTTCACCGGCCTCGGCTCGGCCCGGACCTGCCAGGTGCGGGTGCACGCCAAGAACAGCTTCGGCTGGGGGGCCTGGTCCAGCCCGCGCACCGTCAGGCGTTGACGCCCGAGCGGTGCGACGGAGCCGGCCTCAGTCCCGGAACACCTCGATGTTGGCCCCGACCGCGTTCAGCCGGTTGGCCAGATCCTCATAGCCGCGGTTGATCACGTAGACGTCGCGCAACACCGACTCGCCGCGGGCGGCCAGCATGCCCAGCAGGATGCACACCGCGGGCCGGAGCGCCGGCGGGCAGACCACGTGCTGGCCACGCCAGCGGGTCGGCCCCTCGACGATGACCCGGTGCGGGTCGAGCAGCTGCACCCGGGCGCCGAGCCGGTTCAGCTCGGTCAGATAGATGGCCCGGTTCTCATAGACCCAGTCGTGGATGATCGTCTTGCCCTCGGCGGTGGCCGCGATCACGGCGAAGAACGGCAGATTGTCGATGTTCAGACCCGGGAACGGCATCGGGTGGATCTTGTCGATCGGTGCCCGCAGATCCGAGGGCCGGACGGTCAGGTCGACCAGCCGGGTCAACTGATTGGTCGAGAGGTACTCCTCGCCGAGGGAGAAGTCGAGGCCCATCTCCTCCAGGATCGCCAGTTCGATCTCCAGGAACTCGATCGGCGCCCGTTCGATCGTCAGCTCCGAACCGGTGACGATGGCCGCGGTCAGCAGGCTCATCGCCTCGATCGGGTCCTCACTCGGCGCGTACTCGACGTCGGTGCTGATCTCGGCCAGGCCGTGGACGTGCAGGGTGGTGGTGCCGATCCCGTCGATCCGGACGCCGAGGGCGACCAGGAAGGCGCACAGGTCCTGCACCATGTAGTTCGGGCTGGCGTTGCGCAGCACCGTGGTCCCCGGGGTCATGGCCGCGGCCAGTAGGGCGTTCTCGGTGACGGTGTCACCGCGTTCGGTCAGGGTGACCGGCCGGGGTGCAGCGGCTTGGGCATCGACGGTGCAGTGGTAGTAGCCGTCGGTGGCCGTCACCGAGAGCCCGAAACGGCGCAGCACCTGCAGGTGCGGTTCGATCGTCCGCGCGCCGAGGTCGCAACCGCCGGCGTAGGGGAGCAGGAAGTCGTCGTAGGCGTGCAGCAGCGGGCCCAGGAACATGATCACGCTGCGGGTCCGGCGGGCCGCCTCGACGTCCATCGCCGCCAGGTCGAGGTGCTCGGGCCGGACCAGAGTCAGATCGGCCTTGTCGGCCGACCAGGTCGCCTGCACGCCGATCGAGGTCAGCACCTCCAGGATCCGGTTGACCTCCTCGATCCGGGCGATCCCGCGCAATACGGTGGTGCCGCGGTTCAGCAGGCTGGCGCAGAGCAGCGCGACGGCGGCGTTCTTCGACGAGCGGACGGGGATCCGACCGCTGAGTTTGGCTCCGCCCTGCACCCTCAGGTGGGTCGGGCCGGAGCCGCCGACGGCCAGGGTCGGGCTGTTCAGGGCCTGGGCGATCCGGTTCACCAGGTCGACGCTGATGTTCTGGTTGCCGGCCTCGATCCGGTGCACCGCACTCTGTGAGGTGCCCAGCCGGCTGGCCAGTTGGATCTGGGTCAGCCCTCGGTGCTTGCGTGCGTCACGGATCAGGCCGCCGATGTGGTCCAAGGTCGTTTCGGTCACGTCCAGCACGATAACTCAGATCCGAGATATTTCTGCATCGGTCTCGCCCGGCGCGTCGGTCACGATTCGCTTTCGATCGCTTCTCCATTCGCTCCGGTCGACCTGTCGGCGGGGCCTCCAAGCCGGACCCTAGAGTTGAGGCCATGAGCTCACATTTCGATGTCGTCGTCCTCGGCGCCGGCCCCGGCGGTTACGTCGCGGCCATCCGTGCCGCCCAGCTCGGGCTGTCCACCGCGATCGTGGAGGAGAAGTACTGGGGCGGCGTCTGTCTGAACGTGGGCTGCATCCCCAGCAAGGCGCTGCTGCGCAACGCCGAGCTGTCCCACATCTTCACCAAGGAGGCCAAGACCTACGGCATCAGCGGCGAGGCGACCTTCGACTTCGGGGTGGCCTACAACCGCAGCCGCGGGGTGGCCGACCGGATGGTCAAGGGCGTCCACTTCCTGATGAAGAAGAACAAGATCACCGAGATCAACGGCTGGGGCACGTTCACCGACGCCCACACCCTGCAGATCGAGGGCAAGGACGCCGGTGAGGTCACCTTCGACAACGCCATCATCGCCACCGGCGCCACCACCAAACTGCTGCCCGGCACCGAGCTGAGCGAGCGGGTGGTGACCTATGAGGAGCAGATCATGACCGACGATCTGCCCGGCTCGATCATCATCGCCGGGGCCGGCGCGATCGGCGTCGAGTTCGGCTACGTGCTGAGCAACTACGGCGTCGACGTCACCATCGTGGAGTTCCTGGACCGGTTGGTCCCGCTGGAGGAGCCGGAGATCTCGGCCGAGCTGGCCAAGGCCTACAAGAAGCTCGGGGTCAAGGTGATGACCTCGACCAAGGTGGAGAACATCGACGACTCCGGGGACAAGGTCAAGGTGACGGTGTCACCGGCCTCTCCGGACGCCAAGGGGGGCGGAGGCAGCCAGACTCTCGAGGCCGACAAGGTGATGCAGGCCATCGGGTTCGCGCCCCGCTCGCAGGGTTACGGCCTGGACAAGGTCGGGGTCGAGATGACCGAGCGCGGAGCGATAGCCATCGACGACTTCATGCGGACGTCGGTGCCCAGCGTCTACGCGATCGGTGACGTCACGGCCAAGCTGATGCTGGCCCACACCGCCGAGGCGATGGGGATCGTGGCCGCCGAGACGATCGCCGGGGTCGAGACGATGGCCATCGACTACCGGATGGTGCCGCGGGCGACGTACTGCCAGCCCCAGATCGGCTCGTTCGGGCTGACCGAGGCGGCCGCCAAGGACGAGGGCTACGACGTGACCACCGCCAAGTTCCCGTTCACCGCCAACGGCAAGGCCCACGGGCTGGGCGATGCGACCGGCTTCGTCAAGATCGTCGCCGACGCGAAATACGGGGAGATCCTCGGCGCGCACATGATCGGACCGGACGTGACCGAGTTGCTGCCCGAGCTGACCCTGGCCCAGCAGTTCGACCTGACCGCGCACGAGGTGGCCCGCAACATCCACGCCCACCCGACCCTGTCGGAGGCGCTGAAGGAAGCCGCCCACGGCATCTCCGGTCACATGATCAACTTCTAGCTCAGCTGCTGAGCTCGCCTCCGCCTTCGATGCTCAGCGGCGGTAGTCCGACGATGTCGTAGGTTGCCGAGGCGATGCCGATCCCGGCGGCGTCCAGCCCGGCGAGGATGTCCCGGTTCATCCGGTCCTTGATCTCGCGCACCCCACGCTGCGGGACCAGGAAGCGCAGGGACAACTCCAGCCAGTTGTCGGTGATCCGGAGGTAGACGGCCGGGTCGAGTGAGGCCTCCGAGACGGCGTAACGGGCCTGCATCGCGGTGAAGGACTCCTCGGCCCCGGCGTCGCCGACCAGCGCGTGCTCGTGGGCGGCCGCGAGCAGCACCCGTTCGGCCTCGACCCGATCGTCGGTGTAGGTGATCGGGAGCACGATCTCTTCCCACAGATAGGGGAACTCGCGGGTGTAGTTGTAGACCGGGTCGGTGAAGATGACGCCGTTCGTCACCGTCACCAGCCGTCCGGTGTACTGCCGGGCGTTGACCCAGACGGCGGGGTCGTCGGCGGCGACGGACGGGGGTTGTCCCATCTCCATCATCGTCGTCTTCAAGAACCCCAGCCGGACCACGTCGCCGCGCACCCCGCCCAGGATGATCCGGTCACCGACGCCGAACGTGTTGCCGCGCAGGATCACGAAATAGGCGGCCAGTGAGGTGATCACCTGCTGCAGGGCGAACGCCAGACCGGCGCTGATCAGCCCGACCCCGGTCGTGATGTCGGTGTCGGGGGTCACCCAGATCGAGACAATGCCCAGGACCAGCACGATCGCCACCAGCACCTGAACGCCCTGCCGGGTCCAGAACCGGCGCTGGTCGCCGACCTGGCCGCCGAGTGCCCGCCGGGCCCCCATCAGGACCAGGCCACGCAGGATCATCACGACCAGGATCAGGGCCAGGGTGAACAGCAGCTTGACCCCGGTCGTCTTGCTGACCCCGACCAGGGTGACACCGAAGATCCGTACCGCGCCGTCGAAGGCCACCATGTTCATTCCTTTGCATCGGCCGGCAGAGTCCGGCGGCCACAGTCAACACGAGCCCGCCCCCCGGACCAAGAACGGTCCGAGGGGCGGGCTCGAGATCGAGGCGTCAGTCTCGGCTCAGCTCTCTTCTTCGAGCTTCAGCGCGACGCCGAGGGCCATGAACGTCGGCGCCCAGTGGCCGATGAAGATGCCCCAGCGGTCGGACTGGCTCTTGTCGTCGCCCTTCTTGTTGCGGCTGATGAACCAGCTGGTCAGCGAGATGCCGATCGAGGCGAACGCGCCCACGTAGGCGTACTCGCTCTTGAAGCCGGCCTCGGAGAGCTTGCCGATGACGCCGTCGCCCTTCTTGGCGGCCTTGGTCAGGTCGTTGGCCGTGTCCTCGGCCTTGTCCTTCATGCTCATGTGTCCTCCTGGGTGGATCGACGTGGGTGAATGGTCTTCGCACTGCCTTCCTTGGTCTCGATGATTCCAGACGCAAAGGCGGGCCGGGGATCGGGCTCGGACGGAATTTCTCGCCGCCAGCCTTCGGTTTGGTCACAGATGGCCGACAAGCCCCGCCACGGCGGAGAATCCGCAGGTCAGCGGGCTACGGTGGCCGCCGGTCGACATGCCAGGTCAGTGCCTGCGGCCGGAGAAACCCCGAAAGGAACCCGTGCGTCCCTCGTTCTCCCGCTCCGTCCCCCGTGTCCGACCCGGTCTCAGCGTCGCTACCGCCTTGGGTGTGCTCATCGGTCTGCTGGCCGGCTGCGGCACCCAACCGTCAGCGCCTTCGGCCGGGCCGACCTCGACCATCCCGTCCGCATCGACCGGCGCAGCGGCCTCTCCCTCTGGGTCGGCGTCCGGGGCGACGTCCGGAGCAGCCTCCGGGGCGGCCTCGGCCAGTGCGACGCCGAGCCCGTCGAGCGACCCGACCGCGGCGCTCAGCCAGCTCCCCGGCGGTGGCCGGACGATCTTCCCGACCTACCGGATGGTCGGTTACGTGGGCTATCCGGGATCACCGGCGCTCGGCCAGCTCGGCATCGGGGACCTCGACTCCGAGGTGGACGCGCTGGTCAAGCGCGGGCACAGCTACACCGACGGCCGCAAGCTGATGCCGGTGCTCGAGCTGATCGCCGTCGTGGTGCAGGGCGATCCCGGTCCGAGCGGGAAGTACCGCGCCCGGGTCTCGGACTCGGTGATCCGGACCTACCTGGACGCCGCCCGCCGCCATCACGCGATGCTGCTGTTGAACGTCCAGCCCGGGCGGTCGGACTTCCTGACCGAGGTCGAGTCGCTGGACAAGTGGCTGGCCGAGCCGGACGTCGGACTGGCCCTGGACCCGGAGTGGGCGATGGGGCCCGGTCAGGTTCCCGGCCGGACCTACGGCTCGACCACCGGGGACGAGCTGAACGAGGTCGGCGCCCATGTGGCGGCGATCGTGAAAAAGAACGATCTGCCGCAGAAGGCGATCGTCTACCACCAGGTGGCGGTGTCGGTGGTCGAGCACCAGTCCGACCTGAAGCGCTTCGACGGGGTGGCCTGGGTCAACTCGGTCGACGGGATCGGCACCCGGGCCGAGAAGACGAACACCTACGACGTCGTGCACAAATACGTGCCCGACTTCGTCCACCCCGGCTTCAAGCTCTTCTTCCACGAGGACAGGCAGCGCGGCTCACTGATGAGTGCCAAGCAGGTGCTGGCCCTCGACCCGGAGCCGGACTACGTCATGTACGAGTGATCGGCTCAGCGGCGCGAGGCCGAGAAGCCGGGCCGGAAGAGGTAGGAGGTGAACAGCGTCGCCAGGACGACGTAGATCACGCCGAGGAAGATGTGCACGCCGGCGACCTTCGACTCGCCCAATCCGATCTGCGCCCCGATCAGGATCAGCAAGAGGACGGCGGCCAGCGGCATCCAGATCGGACCGCCGCGGCGCTGATACAGGATCGCCGTCAGCACCGTGATCACCGCCAGGCCGAGCAGCACGAACGCGTTCGCCTCGTGCAGCCCCTTGGTGGCGGCCTGCTTGGAGATGAACGCCGCAGCCAACCCGGCCTGGCCGATCGACAGCGACATCAGGATCGTCGCCTCGGTCTGCAGGGCGATCAACAGCGGCGGACGTCGACCGGCCGCCTTGCCTGCGGTTCGGGGGCTCACGCTGGCTTCGGTCATCCGGATCCTCCTGGCGTCGTCGCTCGGCCGGCCCGCCGGGCCGTTATTGCCATGCCTGATCGAAGCGTATGCGGCACAGTGGCGGGATGCTGGCTCCCTTGGTCCTCACGTTGCAGCTCGACGACCGGGCGCAGGCCCGGTTCGAGGCCGAGCGTCGACGCTGGTTCCCAGCCGGCCGGACGAAGGTGGGAGCCCACCTGACCTTGTTCCACGCGGTGCCCGGCGAACGGGAAGAGCAGGTGCTGGCCGATCTGCGTGAATCGGCCGGGCCGTCGTTCCCCGTCCGGGTCGCCGGCCTCCGGTCGCTGGGCCGCGGGGTGGCCTACGAGCTGGATTCGCCGGAGCTGGTGCGGCGCCACTCCTGGCTGCAGCAGCGCTGGTGGTCCGAGCTGACCCGACAGGACCAGCAGTCGTTCCGTCCGCACATCACCGTGCAGAACAAGGTCGATCCCGGCCGGGCGCGAACGACCCTCGATTCGCTGCGGGCCGGGTTCGAGCCGTTCGACATGGACGCGCTGGGCTGGGTGGCGTGGCGCTACCGGGGTGGTCCGTGGGAGGAACTGGCCCGGATCCCGTTCGTCGGTGCCGAGCCCGGAGGCGACGGTGCCTGAGGCGGCTGACGTGGATGAACTGACGACGTCCGTCCTCGATCCGGTCGCGGACGAGTTGGCCGCGCTGCCCGGGGTAGAGGCGGTGGCGCTGGGTGGGTCCCGGGCCCGGGGTAGGGCCCGGGCCGACAGTGACTGGGACGTGTCGGTCTACTACCGCGCCGGGTTCGACCCCGATTCGGTCCGCCGGCTGGGTCATCCCGGCCAGCTCAGCGATCTGGGCGGCTGGGGTCCGACGTTCAACGGTGGCGGCAAGCTGACGGTCGGCGAGCTGGTGATCGACCTGCACTACCGCGATCTCGCGCTGATCGAGCAGATCCGGGAGGCGGCCGACCGGGGCCGAGGAGGGTCATGCCCGGCGCGGACGGGTGACCCAGTGCGCCGGCCTGATCAGCGAGGCCTGCTGCATGGCGGCGCACGCCGTGCTGGCCGGGCGCGCCGAGTGGGTGACGAACGAGAAAGGTCTGCTCGAACAGGCCGGGCTGACCGGAATCGACGAGGTGGTGATCGGTCTGCAGCCCGATCCGCACCTACTGGCCGGCTCGGTGGATCAGGCCCGGACGATCTGCGCCGAGGCGGTCCGGTCGGTGCTGTGAATCACATGCCGAGGCCGCCATGCCGAAGCCGCCGATGTTGGCCTGCACCGCGCCGGCCACCCCCGCGTTCGGCGCGGCGGCCGATCCGTCGTCCCGGTAGGCGTCGCAACGTGCGCAGATCTCGAAGCTGGCGCCCGTCTCGGGGTTGGTCTGCTCCTGCCATTGGTGGCGTCCGAAGCGGCAACTGCGGGCCGGGGGAGTGCTCCGCCCCGAGGCCCTGCTCGGTGCGGGACGCAGGAATGCGGTCCGGCGACCGTCCTCGGTCGTCTCGATCCGGAACGGCGCCTCGGCGATCTGCTCGTCCGGTTCGTGTCGCCAGGCATGGTTGTTGGCCAGGACGACCTCGGCCTCACTCACCCACGGGTGTTCGGCCAGGCTCGGACCGGGGCCGGTGGCGCTCTGCCGGCCGAGCCAGCGGCTCACACTGGAGCGCGGCACGTCGAGCAGCTTGGCGGTATCCCGCACCCCGAGGCCGGCCCGCCGGGCCTCGTCCAGCGCTCGGTGCAGCGCGTCGTCCTCGACGAAACGGGCCGAGTCGGCGAGCTCGCGGGCCTGCCGATAGCCGGCCACACTGCTCTGCAGACCGGACTGTGGATCGGCATCCGGTCCCTTGTCGTCCCGTCGCTCATCTCTCTGTCCCATGGCGGGACACTACCTCCCGCTGGGGGATCTGGTCTACGGCGGCCACGGAACTCACTCCGGGCGCACCCGCTGGTAGAGCCGGTGATCCTGCCAGGAACCGGCGATTTTGCAGTAAGCCGGAGCCAAACCGAACGGCGTGAATCCGTTGCGGGCCAGGACGTGCTGCGAGCGGGTGTTGTGCACCAGGGTGCCGGCTTCGACCCGGTGCAGCCCGAGTTGCCCGAAGCCGATCGTGACCATCTGCGCCACGGCCGCCGAGGCGAGCCCTCGGCCGTTGGCGTCCTCGCTGACCCAGTAACCGAGCCGTCCGGACTGGAACGCGCCGCGTTCGATCCCGGACAGGGTGATCCGGCCGACGATCTCGGTGCCCGCGACGATCAGGCAAGGATGGGCCAGGCCCGCCCGGTGCAGCGCGAGCACACCCTCGACGGCGGCCCGTTGTCCGTCCTCGGTGTAGAAGTCATCCGGACGAACCGGGTCCCAGGGGGCCATGAACTCCCGGTTCGCCGCCACCAGCCGGGTCAGCGGGGGCACGTCGTCGATCTCCACCAGGCGCAGCGTCATCACGGACCGATCGTCTCAGCCAGGGTCGGAGGACACGGCGAGCGGCGACACCCGGAGTTGGGCCTGCCGGGTCCTCTTCGCCGATGATGTGATGGAGGCGTGAGCGCCACCGTCCGGCCCGGCGCTGGTGAGGTAGTGGTGAGCGACGTCCAGGAGGAAGCCATCAAGGAGCCGATCCAGCCCGTGGCCCGGGTTGACGAACCGGACGGTCGAGCGGTCCTTCCGAGGCCGAGGCCGGAGGCCGAGGCGGCAGGCGTGCTGAGGCGACTGCTGGTGCCGTCGACGGCGGCGCTGTGGGGACTGCAGTTCGCGTTCCTGGCCCCGGCGTTGGCGCTGATCCTGACGACCTTGTACGGCGCGTCGACCGCCGAGGTGGGGCTGGTCCTGGCGATCTACAACGGCAGTGGTTTCGTCTTCTCACTGGTCATCCCCGTCGTGGCCGACCGGCGGCAGAACTATCTGGTCCCGATGCTGGCGTGCGGCGTTCTCACCCTCGTCTTGGCCGTCGTCCTCGCCGTGAACACGTCACTGCCGGTCGCGGTCGTCGCCCTGGTGGTGTTCGGCGGGCCGGCCGGCGTCGGGATCTCGCTGTTGTACGCCCAACTCCGCCATTCAGGGGCCAGACCGGCCGAGATCGTCAACATCCGAGCCGTGGTGTCGGTGGCCTGGGTGGCCGGTCCTCCTGTGGCGACTCTGATCATCGGCGCCTTCGGCGGTCGAGGCGTTCTCGTCGCCCTGGCGGTCGTTGCGGTGCTGAACGTCGTGACCACCGCCGGCCTGATGGCCGTGGGCCGACGGCCCCGGCCGGAGACACCGAAGGCAGCCGAGACCACCGGGTCGGCCGAGGAGCTCCAGCTGTCCCGGGTGGCCGTGGTGATCATGGTCGTCGCCTTCGTGTTCCTACAGGCCGGTAATGCGACGGTCCTGTCGGTCCTGACCCTCTACGTCAGGGAGACTCTGGGCATCAGCGTGGTCTGGGCCGGGGTGGCGCTCGGGCTCGCGGCCGGACTGGAGGTCCCGGCGCTGCTCGTCATGGGCCGGCTGACGAGCAGATTCTCCAGCGTCCGGCTGCTCGTCAGCGGCTGTTTCGCCGGGATCGGCTACTACGTCGGCGTCGCGCTGATCTCCGGGCCGGTGCTGTTGCTGGTCCTCCAGCTGCTGAACGCGTGGGCGTTCGCCGCGATCGCCGGGGTGGGCCTGCCGTTGTTCCAACAGATCATCCCGCGGCCGGGGTTGTCCACCGGTCTGTTCACCAACACCCGCCGCATCGGGTCCATCATGTCCGGCCCGATCATCGCCTTCGGCGCTCTGACGCCGCTGGCGAACCGCGCCATCTTCCTGGTCTGCGCCGCCCTCACCGTGCTGGCTCTGCTGCTGGTCGGGATCGCCGGTCGAAAGCGTCCGGATCCGCAGGGTGAGGCGACGGCCGGGGGAGTGAGCTGAGGCTTTCAGGCCGGGTTGCCGAGGTTGACCTGTGCCCGGTGGTGGGAGCCGTCCTCGATCAGGTCGACCAGGCCGAGGGCGTAGTCGGGCGCAGAGATCACCCCGCCCGTTTCGGGCTCGACCGCCACGTCGTCACCGAGCTCGTAACGGCCGAGCGTCGCGGTGGGAGCGTGAGCACCGAAGCCGAGCGGGGGACTCACGAACACCCAGTCCAGGCTGTCCGGAGTCGCCGGCAGGTCTTCGGTGATCAGCGCGGCCCCGGCGAGCACCTCGTCGCGGATCGCCTCCGGGGTGTGGCTCAGATCGGAGATGAAGCGGTCGGCCCCCGGCGCCGGTCGCAGCGATGAGTAGCCGCCGACCACGTACAGCCGGGCACCGGCCTCGTCGGTGATCCGGGCGATCGTGCGGGTCACTTCGCGAAAGGAATTGGTCAGTGCTCCGCGCGGAGCCAGAGCCGCCACCACCACCTCGGCGCCCTCGATGACCGACGACAGGACCGCCGGATCGGTGGCGTCGCCCTGTCACGTAGTCGACGGCCGGTACCGGTGAGGCGGACGGTTTGGTGCTCAGCGCGGTGACCTGATGGCCGCGTCCGGCGGCCTGCTCGACGATCGCGGCGCCGGCATAGCCGGTGCCGCCGATGACGGTGATCCGGGACAAGGTGGGTCCTTCCGCTCGACCCTCGGGCGTTCCGCACCGAGGGTGCTCTTGGTTTGGGTCGGACAACCGTGGGCACACACGTTTTGTTCCTCGGCAGTGGCCGCGCCGTCGGCTCGAGCCGGTCAGCCGCGGTCACGAACCGGACGGCCCTGGTGTTCCTTTCCCTGCCGTCTTCTCCGGTGAGGTCGGTGCCGATGTCGCCGAACGGTGGGTGGTGATGGTGAGTGCGATCAGGATCGTGGTGGCGATGGCGATCGCCGCGAGCGGTGTGACGATCAGGGACAGCGGGATGGTCGCCAACAATGCGGCCAGGGCGGCCAGCCGTGGGCCGGACCAACGGCCGCTGAGAGCGTGCAGATACCAGGTCTGTGCCCCGAGGTAGCACAGCACTCCGAGATGCAGGGTCAGAACGGTGCCGGGGGCGGCGGTGGCCCGGGTCGGATCGTCGACGGCCGTTTCGATCGCCACCGCGAGCGCAATCAGTCCGGCGAGGACGATGAGCTGGCTGTTCATCGCGATCCGGGCCACCCGCAGCTGATCCGAGTCCGAGTCCGCCGAGGCGCGGATCACCGGGTCCGATCCACGGAAGTACAGCATCCACAGGGCGATCGTGGCCAGCAACGCGATCCCGGCGGTAAGAATGCTCGTCGCCGTGCGCGGACCTCCGCCGACGGCGCTGCCGATCGCCAGCACGGTCTCGCCGAGTGCGATCAACAACAACAGCCGGCTGCGTTCGATCATCCGACCCGGATCGAAGCTGACCTCCTCGGAGTGGAAGCGCCGCCCGGGCAACGGATGGCCGGCCCAGGAACCGCCGACGTTGACCAGCGCCGCCGCGGCCCACCAGGCCAGTCGGGCCTCCGGCTCGGCGATCGCCCCGATGATCCACAGCACCGACTCGACCAGCACCCATACCGACATCGCCCGATAATGGCGGCGCAGCCAGTCCTCGGCCGCGGTCACCCAGGCGAAGGCCACCTCACCGACGTGACAGAGCAGGAAAGGCACGACGAACAGCCAGCCGTCGTGATCGAAGGCCCGAGGGACGAAGGCGTTGACGAACAGGGCGACGAACATGACCACGAAGATCGACACCGTCTCCGCCCGGCCGCCCTGCGGGAAGCTGACCCCGAAGCTGGTGAACGACCAGATCCCGAAGATCGGAATCAGCAGCACGGCGGTCTCCCCGGCTCCCTGCCAGCTCAGATGGTCGACCAGATGGTGGGAGAGCTGGGAGACGGCGAAGACGAACACCAGATCGAAGAACAACTCCAGCGGAGACACCTCGTCCCCGGCTCGGCCCAGCAGTGACTCGGCCATCTCTCCCTCTCAGATCTGGCCCGTCCGCCGGCGTCGGGCTCCGTAGCGCTCACCGTGGCCCTCGCGAAGATGGCCGACGATAACGCTCGGTTCGTGGTGACATCTGTCCCGGCGATGCCACGTTCGACATTCTGGGGTGCTGGTAACGGTGCTGTCACCAGCCCCAATCAAGAGGTCGGCAGCGGGGTACAGCCGTGCGGGAATGATTGCGTTGCATGGAGCCGGTCGGGGTTGACGTTGACGAGCTGATCGAATTTTGGACGCTGCTTGATGAGGACCGGCCGCTGCTGGGCGGCAAGCGGGGCGCGACAGCGCTGGGTTTCGCGATACTGCTGAAGCACTACAGCCGTCACGGTCGATTTCCCCGTGGTCGGTCGGAGGTGCCGGACGAGGTTGTGGCGTTCGTGGCCCGTCAGCTTGGCGTTGCAGCTGGTTCGATCGAGATTGCGCGCCAGCTCGCGCGAGATCGTTGACGGGCTGCGTCCAAGGCGCTCGGCGATCAAGCGCATCGGCTCACCCGCCGCCCCAGCCAACGCGATCTCTTCCCGCTCGGCGAACGTCAGCAACGGCCCTTCAGATCCCGGCCACGACGTAGCCGAACTCCGCCTGCTTCAGCCAACACCCGCCGACCGGTGCGGCGGCTGGTGTCGATCACCTCCATCGCCTCGGAGATATGAACCCGCCCTCCGACATGACCTGCCAGAACTGCTGCAACCCGTCCGGTCGAATGGAGATCGAATATTCAGCCACAGGACGACACCCAATCAGTTGGTGTTGCGATCACCGCGAGAACCCAAGGACTCTCTGCCGGGCAACTCGCTGATGGCGGCGGGTCGTGGGACCGCTATACCGCGTGAGGCAGGTCGACCACGGTGAGCGCGGACTCCAGGCCAGCGAAGTCCGCACCGTTTCGAGTCAGCAACGTCAAGCCGTGGCGGGCTGCGGTCGCGGCGATCTGCAAGTCCATGCGGCGTGGCCGAGGGTTGCGCCCGTACTGGCGCACAAGGGCGGCCAAGGTCCCGTAGTACTCGGCGGTGGTGACGTCGAATGACAACACTTCGAAACGATCCAGGGCCGCTTGCACTCGTCGACGGCGGTGCATTTGCGCGAGTGGATCTACCGCTGCGGTTACGCCGTACTGCAGTTCGCCGATCGTCACAGCGGACACGGCGACCTCATCGGCCACCTCCGCGACGCGCGCTGCGGGAAAATCGATCACCACGGAGGTGTCCAGCAGTGCCCGGCGCGGCTCGCTGGTGGCCATCACGTCGCAGGATCGAACGGATCAGTGATCTCGTCCGGACCGAAAGCTTCGTCGGCAGCAGCGAGATCGGCCCGCCAAGCTGCCGGGTCCGGAGCCGGATCTGCGGCGAATGCTTCTGCCAGTTCGGAAACCGGCACGAAACGACGCCTATTCATGCCCTGCCGATGTGGCACCACATCAGCGATCGCACGGCCGTTCACAGTGACCACGAAGGACTCGCCCGCGGCAACTCGGCGCATGACTGCCGCGTTGTCGTTGCGCAAGTCTGACTGACGGATCTCCACACTCATAGCAGAATTATAGCGCTCTCGTAGCACTCAACCGGACCTGTCTGGTCAAGGATCCCTGCGGCCACTCCCAGCGTCTGATAGTTCCTCGCCCCCTGTGTGGGTTGATCTCTGACCGCCTACATCGTTTCGGTCATGACGTCGCCGCCGGAGTTGATGAGGTCGATGCGATGAACGTCAAGGTCGCGTGGGACACGAGCACGCCGATCCGTGCCCCAAGGAGGCCCGGGTCGCCGTGGAGAATCACGTCTTCGCGAGTGCCGGCTGAGGCGGCGCGGACGAGGCCGACCCGGCCGCGGAGCAGAGCCATCTCAGGTCATCGCCTTAGGCTCAACCGCCGACCTCGGCGACGACAGCCCGGCGCGGCAGAACTGATTTGATCTGGCCTGCGGGTCGACACAAAAGGTTCCAGGAGATCTGTCCGATAAGCGACATTATGTCAGATAGGGCAAGGACGGACGGGGAAAGCTCTGCGTACCCTTCCCCTGCCGCGAACGACGTCTGGGTGAGGATGGTCAGCGTCGGACCAGCAGTTCCTCGTACTCGCGGTCGATCTTGGCGACGGCGAGCTTCGCTCGGCCGATGTGGGCCAACTGCCGCAACGGCGTCAGGTCCGGCTCCGGGCCGCCGACCACCGCCACGATGAGTTGGATGACGACCGTCACCGCGAAGCAGATGCAGGCGACGAGCGCCAGGCCGATGAGAAATTCCATGGTGACGAGTCCTGTGGCGTAGGCGGTGAGTCGGGCCAGCCGGTCCGCGGCCCACAGGGAGCTATTCGGAGCCGGACGGACGCTGGGCTGGCGCCTGGAGGATCTTCCGGTGACCGGCACCGGACCGGTTCGGGTCCGTCTACTACGGGCTGAGCGACCCCCGGCTGACTGGTCGATCGCGTCGCTAATTAACCTTCAAGCGATGATGTAGGGCACGACAGATCGGTCGGCCCGATCGAAAGGAGTCACACGAGTCATGTTCGCGTCGTCAATGCTGGCCCCGGTCGCCCTGGGCTTCTTCGGCCTCGGGGTGACCTACCTGGTCTGGGGACCTCAGGAGCTCTTCGGCTTCCCCGCCCGGGACGAGAAGGTCGACCGCTCCATGGGCATGTGGGGCATCTTCTTGGCCGGGCTCTGCCAGGTCATCACCGGGCTGATCCTGTTCCTCGGCCTGACGCTGTTCCGGGTCTTCGACGACCAGGCGCTCTACATGGCCGCGGTCGCCTTCTCGGCCTACGGCATCCACTGGTTCGTGCTCGGCTGGAACCGCTACCGCGGCAACAGCCCCCAGCCGAACGTCGGGATGTCGTTCGCGTTCACGATCTTGTCCGTCCTCGGCGCGTTCGTCTTCTTCGACGTCGGTCTCTGGGCGGTCGGTGTGCTGTTCGTCGGTCTGACCTGGGTCTACGTCTCGGAGTTCTTCGCCAGCATCCCGATCCCGGCCTTCGAGAAGAGCCTCGGCGCGGCCCACTTCGTGACCGGCCTGTGGCTGATGTACCTGACGGTCGGGACGACGCTGAACCTGGCGCTCGGATTCCACCTGCCCGCCGGCTGAGCCGCAGGCCAGAACCCCTCAGGCCAGCCCCCCAGGCCGAGTGCCCGTCAGGCCGGGGCGACGGTGGTGCTCATCACGCAGTTGCCCTGGCCTTTGGCCCGCAGATAGTCGAAGCCGAGGCGGTCGTACATCGTCCGGGTGGAGTTGTAGAGGAACGACGACGACGTCTTCTTACCCGGCGGAACGTCGTGCGGATAGGACTCCACCCGTCCCCCGCCCTCGGCGGCGATCAGGGACAGCGCGCCCCGGACCGCGGTCGCGGCCATCCCCTTGCGCCGGTAGCGACGGTCGACGAACAGGCAGGTGATCCGGAAGTCCGGCGGCTGTTCGGTCTCGCGTTCCCACTGCTTGCGGTGGTGGATGTTCGGCAGTTCGGCGACGGTGCCGAACTCGGCCCAGGCGACCGCCTCGTCGCCGTCGAACACCAACGCCGCATGGGTTTCGCCGCGTTGGACGAGGCGATGTTTGAATTCCCGGTTCCCCACTTCCTTGCGTTCCGGCGGGTCGGGAAAACACTGGAACCAGGTGCACCAGCAACCGCCCCAGACGCCGTTGTGCCGTTCGGCCAGATCGGCGAACGCGTCCCAGGTCCGCGGGCTCAGCGGCTCGATCCGATAGCCGTCGATCCGTCTCATGCCGTCGACTCTTGCTCGTACCAGCGCAGCACCCGCAGCGCGCGCAGTGTGGTCCAGCGGCTCGGACGGCCGTCGCCGTCCTCCATAGTGAAATGCACGGCGCCGGGATGGGTGCCCTCCCCCAGCCATCTCCCGTCCGGTTGCCGCTTGCTGCGGACCAGCTCGATCGCCTCCTCGACGGCCGGGTCCGGCGGCCGGCCGGTGGCACGAAAGTAATCCAGGCCGCGAAGGACGTCGTAGTGCCACCAGGTCGGGAAGGAGAAGGTCAGCCAGTCGGCGTCGGCGACCTCGGCCGTGCTCAACCGGCGGAACAGCCGGCGTTCCAACAGATAGCGTTCGGCCCTTTCTTTCGCCGCTGACAGTCGGGGCGAGACGCCGTGGACCCGTTCGTAGGTGGCCAGACCCTCCAGCACACAGATCGTGCTGTGGAACGACGAACGCACCGATCCGTTCTCTGCCTCGCAGTTCCAGCCGCCGTCGTCCAACTGCTCATCGAGCAGGCGCTCGGCAATGCCGGAGACGTCGGCGCCGAAGTAAGCCCCGGCCCCCAGCGTCCGGCCGTTGATGCACGGTTCGACCTCGCCGTCGAAGAAGCGCTGGCCGGCGTGCTCCCAACGACAGCTCTCCCCCACCGCGGCGACCATCTCGGGTACGGACGGATCGGTCGGATCCAGCCCGAACTCCCACAGCAGGGTCAGGGTCGGGAAGGTCGAGGTCCAGGGCTGACCGGTGGAGAAGTCACCCCGGAAACAGGCCGGGAAGCAGGCCCCGCCCTGCCAGAGACCGTTCTCGTCGCGCAGTCCCAGCAACCGCGCACCCCAGCCCTCGGTCGCGATCCGGGCCCGCTCCCCGGCCACCTGCTCGGCCGGGGCGTCGGTCAGGTCGCGCAACACCTGCCAACGGATGGCCGGATCGGAGTCGAGCAGCCACGCCGAGACGTCCATACCCGTCACGCTACGGATCTGCCCGACGCTGTCAATGCCCTCCGGGCCCTGGGAGGGCCGGGCCCAGGGATCCGCCGCGGTCAGGAACTCTGCAGCTGATCGTCCTCGACGGCGGCTTCTTCGACGACCTCGTCGATGTAGGCCTGGGCCCGCTCCGGGCTCAGCCGCATCCGGTAGGCCAGCATGTAGATGACCACTGACAGCACGCCGACGGCCGGCAGGGCGGTTTCGAAGCTCAGCACGCCGAGACCGCCGCTGTAGTTGCCGAGGAAGGAGATCAGGGTCAGACCGGCCAGCCAGACCAGCACCCAGGCTCCGGCGCCGATGTCGAAGCTCTTACCCTCCAGCTGGTGCGTCGCCTTCATCACGGCCAGCACCACGAAGCCGATCAGGATCGCCACCATCAGTTTCCACACGATCGTCCAACCCGACCAGTAGACGATCAGGTTCGAACCGTAGAAGGCCAGCAACGGGATGATGTGTCCGCCGGGCAGCCGGAACGGCCGCTCCTTGTCCGGGATCTGCCGGCGCAGTGCGACGTGGACCAGCGGCCCGGAGGCGAACGACAACACGGTGGCCGAGGTGATGAAGCCGACCAACTGCTGCCAGCTGGGGAACGGCAGGAAGACGATCATGCCGATCACGAAGGCGAGCAGCAGACCGAAGAGCGGGACACCGCGGCTGGTGGTCTTGCCCAGCAGCTTCGGCGCGTTGCCGTTGCGGGCCATCGCGAAGGTGATCCGGGAGGCGACGGTGGTGTAGATCAGACCGGTGTCACCGGGTGAGATCACCGCGTCGATGTAGAGCAGCACGGCGAGCCAGACCAGGCCGAGCGCGCTGGCCACGGCGGCCAACGGACCGAAGTCGTTCTGGAACGACAGGTTGCCCCACGTACCCGAGCTGGTCAGCACGCCCGGATCGATCGCCCCGACGAAGGCGACCTGCAAGGCGATGTAGATGATCATGGTCAGCAGTACCGAGCCGACCACGGCCAACGGCACGTTGCGTCGCGGGTTGTCGGTCTCGCCGGCCAGCTCGATCCCCTGGCGGAAACCGAGATAGGAGAACACGACACCGCTGGTGGCGATGGCGGTGAACACCCCGTGGACGCCGGACGGCGCGAACTCGTGGGAGGTGAAGTTGTCGCCGTGGAAGGCGGTGACCAGGAACGCGATGATGACCAGCAGGATGATGAACAACTTCCAGCCGACCAGCACGTTGTTGATCCGGGCGAACCACTTGATCCCGAAGTAGTTGACCAGCACGAAGATCGCCATCAACACGGCGGCCGCGCCGTAACCGAGTGCGGTCAGGGTGTGCACGGTGTCTCCGTTGACCTGGCTGCGAGACGGTGAAGGGGGCGTAGCGGGTGCCGTACTGCAAGGCCGCCTCGACCTCGATCGGCGCCGTGGTGGAGACCGCGACCCAGGTGATCCAGCCGCTGGTGTAACTGGCGAAGTTGCCGAACGACATGTGCGGGAACCGGACCACGCCGCCGGACAGCGGGAACATGACGCCCAGTTCGGCGTAGACCAGGGCCAGCAGCAGGATCAGTACCCCGCCGAGGGCCCAGGAGAAGATCGCCGCCGGACCCGCCTCCTGGGCCGCGTTCTGGGCCCCGAACAGCCAGCCCGAACCGATGATCGACCCGACGCTGGCGAACAGCAGACCGATCACCCCGACGTGTCTTTTCAGGTGTGGATTCGTTCCCTGGCTCTGGTCAGTCGTCTGGGTGGCCATCGTCGGTTCCTCTCGGCTGAGCGCGAACTGCATAGCGGGTCAACCCGTTTGTATACTCCTGAACCGCACCGAGCGCGAGCGGACGGGCCCGAAGGCGCCCGTCACGATCGGTTAACGAGTCTCGAGAATCGAGGGTGATTCATGACCGCGACCGCCTCCGCCGGCCACGCCGGCACCCAGAGCCTGGCCGAGCGGCTGGACCGGGTTCCGCTCTCGGGGTGGCATCGTCAGATCACCGCGATCGTCGGGGTCGGCTCGTTCTTCGATCTCTACGAGGTGTTCCTGGGTGGAGTGCTGGCCGCGGTGTTGGCCGAGCAGTGGGACCTGAGCTCGGCCGGCAAGGGAGCAGTGATCGCCGCGGCGTTCGCCGGCATGTTCGTCGGCGCGAACGTGATGTCCCGGGTGGCCGACCGGATCGGCCGTCGCCGGGTGTTCATGATCAACCTGCTGAGCTACTCGGTGCTGTCGATCGTGGCCGCGTTCTCCCCCGACCTGGCCTTCTTCGTGGTGATCCGCTTCCTCTGCGGGGTCGGGATCGGCTCCGAGCTGGTGCTGGTCGACACCTACCTCGCCGAGTTCCTGCCCAACCGGGTCCGGGGTCGTTACATCTCCTGGGCCTACGTGGTCGGCTTCCTCGGCGTCCCCGTCGCCGCCCTGATCGGCGCCCGGCTGGTCGCCTCCCAACAGGTGTTCGGATTGGACGGCTGGCGCTGGCTGTTGGTCGCCGGTGGCCTGGGGGCCCTTTTCGTCTTCCTGGTGCGTCGTCGGCTGCCGGAGTCACCGCGCTGGCTTCAGACGCAGGGCCGGGACGCCGAGGCCGAGCAGATCGTGGCCGAGATCGAGCGGCGCGCCGGTGCCACGACCTCCGCTTCGACCGCTTACTCCGACCTCTGCCCCGACCTCTGCCCCGACCTCCGCCCCGACCGTCCGCCCCGACCGCTGCTTCCGAACGGTCTGTGGGCCGGGTCCGGCTGAGCGACCTCTTCGGCTCCGAATACCGGCGCCGGACGGTCATGATGATGATCTTCAACGTGCTGCAGACCGTCGGCTACTACGGCTTCGGCACCCTGGCCCCGCTCGTCCTGGCCAGCAAGGGGTACACCGTCACCAGTTCGCTCGGCTACAGCGCATTGGCGTTCTGCGGTTACCCGATCGGGGCCCTGCTCGCGGTCCCGATCGTCGAGCGGTTGGAGCGGAAGTACCTGATCATCGTCTCGGTGATCGCGATCGCCGTCCTGGGCATCGTGTTCGGCTTCGCCACCAACACGGCCCTGATCGTGGCGGCCGGGTTCCTGCTGACGGTGGCGAGCAACGTGTTCAGCAACGCCTACCACGTCTACCAGGCCGAGATCTTCCCGACGTCGGTACGGACGACAGCGGTCGGCATGTGTTATTCCCTGTCGCGAGCGGTCTCGGCGGTGCTGCCTTTCGTCGCCGTCGCCGCCCTGGACGGCTTCGGCGCGGTGGGGGTGTTCTCGGGCTCGGCGGTAGTGATGGCGTTGCTGTGCCTGAACGTCGGCGTCCTGGGTCCGCGCACCACCGGACGCAGTCTGGAACTCGCCGCCGAGACGCATTAGGTATTCAAAGGGTTGGATCCGCCAAAGAAAACCCTGAGATTTTCTTGGTAACGATCGTGTTACATGTGGCGGAAGGGCTGAAAGCCGGGGCACCATATGCGGGTGCCTGGACACCCCACGACCCGTAGCCGGTCCTTCGACCCCACCCGCCGCCGCTCGCTCACCGCCCTCGCCCTGCTCGGCGGCGTCGGCCTGGTCACCACCCTTGCTTCCGGCCCGGCACTCCCCGCGGCCGCCGCGTCGACCGGCGCCTGCGCGTCGATGACGACCCCGCTCTACTACGAGCTGAATCCGACCAGCCACGCCAGTCTGCTGACGACCTCGAAGACCGAGGCCGCCGACGCCACCACCAAGTACGGCTTCCGCGCCACCCTGAGCCCCGCGTTCCTGGTCTCCAACAAGGCCGGCACCGGTCTGGCCGGTGTGCACCGGATGTTCCTGCGCGGTGACTTCATCTATGCCTTCGACAGCACCGACATCTCGGCCCTGAAGGCGAAGGGGTACGCCGACCAGGGGGTCGGCTTCTACGTCGCCACTGACGCCACGGCCGACAGCTCGTGCAGCGTCGCCGTCCAGCGCTACACCCTGGACGGCGCCCATCAGGTCAGCGCGCCGACCCTGAGCCCGGCCACCCTGAAGGCGAACAAGTGGGTCGCCGAGGACCAGATCTTCTACGCCGCCCCCACCTCGGGCAACTCCGGCTCGGGTGGATCCGGCTCGGGCGGGTCGGGCACCCCGGTGACGTCCCCGGGCGGCCGGCTGCCGACCAGCTACACCACCCCGCCGTTGACCTCCAGTGGCGCCTCGGACACCGATGGCGTCTTCACGGTGGCGGTGCTGCCCGACACCCAGTTGGAGACCGGCACCGACACCCGCTTCGCCGACCGGAACCGCTGGCTGGTGTCCCATCGCAAGAGTCTGGACCTCCGTTTCGCCACCCAGGTCGGCGACCTGGTCAACTGGGACACCCCGGGCCACGACCAGTACACCGTGGCCAGCAAGGCGATGTCGGTGTTCGAGCAGGCTGGTCTGCCGTGGTCACCGACCATCGGCAACCACGACGGCGCCGCCGTCTGCCCCGGTGGGTCGGCCTGTCCCGGCACCGACGTCCGGATCGGCCTCCGCAACACCACCACGTTCAACTCCTTCTTCCCGCTCGACCGGTTCCGCGCCGTTCGTGGCTACTACGAGAGCGGGAAGATCGACAACACCTACTCCGAGTTCAGCGCCGAGGGGAAGACCTGGATGCTGCTGAATCTCGAGTTGTGGCCGCGCCAGGGTGTGATCGACTGGGCCGATCAGGTGGTCAAGGCCCACCCGCACGACAACGTCTTGTTGGTCACCCACTCCTACCTGACCGGCGGTGGGGCGATCAACACCGACAAGGAGTACGGCGCGAACAGCCCGAAGTACCTCTACGACAACCTGATCTCCAAGAACGCCAACATCAAGGTCGTGCTGTCGGGCCACGTCGGCAGCTACGCCTCGCGGACCGACTCCCGCTCGGGCGATCCGGTGACCAGCTTCCTGCAGTGCTTCCACGACAACCACGACAACCCGACCCGGTTGCTGACCATCAACACCAAGACCGGCACGGTCCGCGGCCAGGTCTACTACCAGAAGACCGACCGCTACCTGAGCGCTGCGGACGTCACCTACAGCGGGATGAAGTGGGTCAACTGAGCTCGGTCTCGCCGCGCTCGGTTGTCCTGCGCGGGTCGGATTCGGCACCCAGCCGGTCCAGTTCTGCACCGAGTTCGGCCCGCCACGGCTGGTGGGCCGGGCCGAGCGCAGTGAGCGGGTCGCTCCACCGCGACGACGGGTAGCGTCCGACCGGGCGGGTGACCTGGTCCGAGGATTCCCAGTCGTACCGGGGCCAGACGTGGGCGTGCAGGAACGGGTCCAGGTTGCCCTGGATCTCCAGGTTCACCCGTCGGAAGCTTGCGTCACGTCGCCGGCAGACGTTCTCGACCGCCTCGCCGAGCCGGTCGAGGTCGCCGAGGAAGCCGAGCCGATCGGTCCGGGTCAGGTCACTCAACCGGTCCACACCACGACGATCGATCAGTAGCACCGAATACCCAGGTAAGAACTGAGCGTCACCGATCACCGCGAACGCGTTCGACAACCGTCGGATCACGGTCGGGTTCTCACCGCGCAGCGCCGCGCCGATCCGGTCCTGACGCCAGTCCCCGCCGGTCCGCAACTTTTGTCTCACCCCACCTCTAAGGTTCACCCGTGCCCCAAGCTCAGTCCGAAGCCGACCGTAACCGTTGGAAGGCTCTGGCCGTCTGTCTGGTCGCGGGCGGGATGACCCTGCTCGACGTCAGCATCGTCAACGTCGCCCTGCCCTCGCTGCGGGACGGCCTCGACGCCAACGACACCGACATCCAGTTGATCGTGGCCGGTTACTCCCTGGCGTTCGGGGTGGCCCTGGTGCCCGCCGGCCGGCTCGGCGACGCCCGCAGCCGCAAGACCATCTTCCTGATCGGCGTCGCACTGTTCACGCTGTCCAGCATGGCGGCCGGTGCCGCCCCGGTGCCGGTGGTGTTATCGATCGCACGGGTGGTGCAGGGCTTCGGGGGCGGCATGATCGCGCCGCAGGTGTCCGGCTTCATCCAGAACATGTTCAAAGGGCCCGAACGGGGCCGCGCCTTCGGTCTGTTCGGCGCCTCGATCGGGATCGCCACCGCGATCGGCCCGCTGCTCGGCGGGCTGCTGGTCAACGTGGGCGGGCCCGACTTCGGCTGGCGGCTGGTCTTCTACGTCAACGCACCGATCGGGGTGGCTGCGGTCATTCTGGCCGTCCGCTGGCTGCCGAAGGCCGAAGGTGGCCGCAAGCAGCAGTCCCTCGACCCGGTCGGCGTCGTGCTGTTCGCTCTGGCCATCCTGCTCGTCCTCTACCCACTGGTCGAGGGCGGCGAACGAACTCCACTCAGCCAACGGCCCTGGTGGCTGCTGATACCGGCTGCGGCGGTGCTGGTGGGGTTCTTGTTCTGGGAACGGTTCTGGCGCTCGAAGGCCAAGGAGACCCTGGTCGAACTCAGTCTGTTGAAACCTGGCCCCTACCTGGTCGGGCTCAGCCTCGGAACGTTCTACTTCGCCGGCTTCACCTCGATCTTCCTGATCACCACCCTCTACCTACAGACCGGTCTGCAGTACAGCGCCTTGCAGGCCGGCCTCACCCAGATGCCGTTCGCCATCGGCTCGGCGGTCTCTGCCTGGGTCGGCGGCCGGCTGGTGCAACGGTTCGGCCGCCTACTGGTGGTTCTCGGGCTGGTCCTGGTCGCCGCCGGACTGATCAGCATCGATCTGCTGCTGCCGCACTTCGAGGGCATGGTCGGGCTGAAGCTGGCGCCGTCCTTCCTGATCGCCGGCATCGGCGGCGGGTTGGTCATCTCGCCCAACGTCACCCTGACCCTGGCCGAGGTGAACCCGGCCCAGGCCGGATCGGGTGGTGGCATGCTGCAGACCGCGCAGCGGGTCGGCTCGTCGATCGGCGTGGCCCTGGTGCTGGCCCAGTTCTTCTCCCAACTCGCCTCGACCAGGGGTGATTACGGCCACGCCCTGTCGGTCTCGCTGCGCACCACGGTGGCCTTCGTGCTGGCCTCGCTGCTGCTCGGGATCATCGACCTGGTCCGTCGCCGGCGCCCTAAGGCGAAGGCCGAGCACGTCGCCGACGAGACCATCAAGGCCTCCGAGGCGGTGCCGAAGCACGCCAACCGCTGAGCCGCCTGCCGGGCGAGGCGGCCCGGTCCTTCACTCGAACGGCGTGGGGTCCCCGGCCCCGAGCCGGAGGATCTCCGGTTCGTCGCCGGACAGGTCGACCACGGTGGTCGGTTCGGCTCCGCAGTCCCCGGAATCGAGGACGGCGTCCACCTGGGTGTCGAGAGCGTCCTTGATCTCCCAGCCCTGCGTCATCGGTTCGTCCTCACCGGGCAGCAGCAACGTGCTGGAGAGCAGCGGTTCGCCCACCGCGGCCAGCAGCGCCTGGGTCACCCGGTGATCGGGGATCCGGACCCCGACCGTCCGCTTCTTGGGGTGCAGGACCCGGCGCGGCACCTCACGGGTGGCCGGCAGGATGAAGGTGTAGCGGCCGGGAGTGCTGGCTTTGATCAACCGGAAGACCGCGTTGTCGATCTGGACCAGCTGCCCGAGTTGGGAGAAGTCGGCGCAGACCAGGGTGAAGTGATGTTTGTCGTCCAGCCGTCGGATCGCCCGGATCCGGTCCAGGCCGGCCTGATTGCCCAACTGACAGCCGAGGGCGTAGCAGGAGTCGGTCGGGTAGACCACCAGGGCGTCGTCGCGGAGCATCGAGACGACCTGCCCGATCGCTCGCGGTTGCGGGTCGACCGGGTGGACGTCGAAGTAGCGCGCCATGCCCGGATGGTAACCGGCTCGGACGCTCCGGGTCGGACGGGCTGGGCTCGACGGGGCGGGCCCGGCCCGCGGGCCGAGGCGCAGCAGCCGACCGTCGGCAAACTTCAACCTCAGGTGAGGTCAGCTGGTAGCGTGAGCAGGTGCGAGCGACCGACCTCCTGACCATCGGAGACCTCTCGGCCCGCTCCGGCGTGGCCCCCTCAGCCATCCGGTTCTACGAGGCGCACGGACTGGTCAGCTCGGAACGCACGCTGGGCAATCAGCGCAGGTTCCGCCGTTCGACCCTGCGCCGGATCGCTTTCGTCCGCTCGGCCCAACGGGTCGGGCTGAGCCTGGACGAGATCACCGCCGCGCTGGCCACGCTGCCCCGGGCCCGGACCCCGACCAAGGCCGACTGGGCCCGGCTCTCGCGGAGCTGGCGGCCCCGGCTGAACGACCAGATCGACCGGCTGACCCGGCTGCGGGACTCGTTGGACGGCTGCATCGGTTGCGGCTGCCTGAGCCTGCAGCGGTGTGCACTGCAGAATCCGGAGGATCAGGCGTCCGCCGGCGGCACCGGCGCCCGCTACCTGGAGCCGACCGGCAGCGGAGGCGAATCGATGGGTGTCAGCGCTTCTCACTAGGCTGTCGGGCATGGTTCACAAAGTCGCCCTTCTGACCGCCGGCGGTTTCGCGCCCTGCCTCTCCGCAGCCGTGGGGGGCCTGATCGAGCGCTACAGCGCCGTCGCCCCGGAGATCGAGATCATCGCCTACCGCTACGGCTACCAGGGCCTGCTCAAAGGCGATTCGATCACCGTGACCCCGGCCGTGCGGGAGAACGCCGCCCTGTTGCGCGCCTTCGGCGGGTCGCCGATCGGCAACTCACGGGTCAAGCTGACCAACGCCGCCGACCTGGTCAAGCGCGGCCTGGTCGCCGAGGGTGTCGACCCGTTGCAGGCGGCTGCCGAGCGGCTGACCCAGGACAGTGTCGACGTCCTGCACACCATCGGCGGTGACGACACCAACACAACGGCCGCCGATCTCGCCGCCTATCTCGCCGAGCACGGCCACCAGCTGACGGTGGTCGGCCTGCCGAAGACCATCGACAACGACATCGTCCCGATCCGGCAGTCCCTGGGCGCACTGACCGCGGCCGACGAGGGCGCCGAGTTCGCCGTCAACGTGCTCGCCGAACACAACTCGGGTTCGCGGATGCTGATCGTGCACGAGGTGATGGGTCGCAACTGTGGCTGGCTCACCGCAGCCACCGCCCGGGCCTATCGCGCCTGGATCGAGAAGCAGCAGTGGCTGCCGGAGATCGGGCTGAGCAAAGAGGCCTGGGACGTGCACGGCGTCTACGTGCCGGAGGCCCAGTTCGATCTGGACGCCGAGGCCGAGCGGCTCGCGGCCGTGATGGACGAGGTCGGCTCGGTGAACCTGTTCGTCTCCGAGGGCGCCGGTCTGGACGCCATCGTCGCCGAGATCGAGCGGTCCGGGGACGAGGTCGCCCGGGATCCGTTCGGCCACGTGAAGATCGACACGATCAACCCCGGCCAGTGGTTCGGCAAGCAGTTCGCCCAGCGGCTCTCGGCCGAGAAGGTGCTGGTGCAGAAGTCCGGCTACTTCGCCCGCTCCGCCGCCGCGCACGAGGAGGATCTGGCCCTGATCGATTCGATGACCGAACTGGCCGTTCAGTGCGCCTTGCGCGGCGAGTCCGGCGTGATCGGGCAGGACGACGAGCAGGGTGACGAGTTGCGGGCGATCGAGTTCGAGCGGATCGCGGGCGCGAAGCCGTTCGACATCGAGACCGACTGGTACACCGCTCTGCTGGCCGACATCGGCCAGCCGGCGACCGCCGCGGCCGGTGGCTCGGGCCACTGAGCCGGTGTCTGACTGAAAGAGGTGTCCTGCTGATGTCCACTCTCGAGAACCGCCCCAACCGGGCCCTGGTCGTCGTCGACCTGCAGGTCGGGGTCGTCAAGGATGCCTACGACATCGACGCCGTCGCCGCGACGGTCGCGGCGTTGGTGGCCCGGGCCCGGGGCACCGGTGTCCCGGTGGTCTGGGTGCAGGATCAGGACGAGAACCGGCCCGTCGGCACTGACGGCTGGCAGCTGATCGACGGATTCGAGCCGGCGGAGGGCGAAGCTCGGGTCGGCAAGGAGTTCGGCGACGCGTTCGCCGACACCGATCTCGAGCAGGTTCTGGCCGGGCTGGGCGTCGGCGAACTGATCCTGGTCGGGGCGGCCAGCGAACAGTGCATTCGCTGCACGATGCACAGTGCGGTGATCCGTGGTTACGACGTCGCCCTGGTCAGGGGCGGCCACACCACCACCGATCTGACCGAGTGGGGCATGCCCGCACCCGAGGTGGTGGTGGGGTTCATGGATCTGGTGGCAGATTTCGGGATGCAGTGGCCCGGCCGGGCCGGACGTTCGGTGACACCCGAGGAAGCATTCGCCTCATCGGGAGCGTGATCAGGCCCGCCTGATCGGATCAGTCTGATCGTGTCAGTCCGATCGTGTCGTCCGATCGGATCAGCCAGACCGATCCGCCGGACCGGTCGCGTCTGGTCCGGCTTTCGACCGTGAGACCGCGTGGATCAGCGGCGGCGACCGGTGATCTTGCCGATCCCGAGGGCGAGCAGGGCGCCGAGACCTGCTCCGGTGGCCGCCCCGGTGAGGTAGCCGGCCCCGAGGCTCAACCGGCTGGAGCGCAGGGCGACCGCCGCCGGGACCTGACCGGTCGGCGTCCGGATGCCAGGAGCGATCTCGTCCTCGTCGACTTCGCCCTGGTGGTCGGACTGGTGGTCGGGTTGGTGGCCGTGACCGACTTGAGCCGCCGGCGCGGGCTCACCACCTTGCCCCGACCGCTGTCCGACGCTCGAGTCGGACTTCTTCGGTGCTTCCGAGGTGTCCATCCAGGCCGCTGCGAACAGGATCAGCCGGGCAAAGAGGTTCAAGAACAGCATCACCAAGATGACCGGTCCGAACAATTGAATAGCCGTGTTGTTACGGAACAGCTTCAGCACCAGCGTCGACCCGTACTGCAGGACGGCCAGCCCGATCGAGCCGATCAGGGCCGCGCGGCGCATCGCCGGCCCGGACTCGTGCTCTTCGGGTAATACCCGGAACAGGTACATGAAGACCAGCCAGCCGGCCGCGATGGAGATGAAGATGGGGACGATCTGCAGGGCCGGGGTCAACCAGCCGATCTGGTCCAGCCCGGTGAAGGACGTGATCGCGGTCGACAGGGTGGTGGAGATCGAGGTGACGGCGAAGGTGACCACGATGGAGACCAGCAGCCCGAGCAGGATCCCCAGGTTCTTCAGCGTCTTGATCACGATGTTGTCGTCCTCGCGGATCTGACCGTCGAAGTTGTCGACCGTCTGCGCCCGGACGGCGTTCTTCAGGTTCCCGGCCCATCCGGCCCCGGAGTACAACGCCGACAGCACGCCGACGACGCCGGGCGCAGCCCAGTTGCGCAGCGAACTCTCCACGAAGTTCAAGACCTTGGTCCGACCCGAGGCACTCAGGCCGAAGCCGCTCAGTGCCGATCGGGCCTGATCGATGACGAAATCGAGGGCGTCGGGATTGATCACCGTCAGCACCAACCCGGTGACCGAGAAGGCGAACAGCAGGATCGGCACCACGGCCAGCACCGAGAAATAGGTCACGGCTGCCCCGAACTGGTTACCGAGCCGGCCGCTGAAACGTTCGTTTGCTCGCAGCAGATGCGCGATCGGGGGCTTGCGGGTGAGGCCTTTGGCCTTGGCCACCACCGAGCTCATGCGGCTCCCTGGGCCGCTGCGATGTGGGTGACGGCCCTGACCTGACGACCGCGTCCTGCGCCGCGATCGAGGTCGGCCATCAGGAGCCTGAGGTGAATCATCATGGCGGTGAGTCTAATGAAAGGCTGAGTGAGAAACGGGTGCCGATCAGCCGAGCAGCGTCGTGGCGCTGACACTACCCAGGATCAGCAACGGGACCAGGATCAGCCCGCGGAGGGCGAACGCTCGCCACTGCACCTCGACCCCGGCGGCCCGGCAACGGCCGGCCCACAACAAGGTGGCCAGGCTGCCCCACGGCAGGATCAGCGGGCCCGCGTTGACGCCGATCAGCAGCGCGGCGATTCGGTGTGGCGAGGTAGCCAGGGGTTCGATCGCCAGATAGGCCGGCAGGTTGTCGACCAGGTTCGCGCTCAGCGCCGCCACCCCGGAGAGCCGCAGGAGGTCGAGCCACCCGTCGCCCGTGCCGGCCAGCCGGCCGAGAGCGTCCGACAGGCCGTGCTCCTGGGCGAACTGGACGACCACGAACAGCGCGCTCACCCCGACCACCAACGGCCAGGGCAGCAGTCGCCAACTGACGTACGAGCGATGACGGACCAGGCAGGCGACCACCAGGATGAATGCTCCGGTGCCGGCCGCCACCACCACGTTGACCCCGGCCGCGAACGCCGGTCCCAGCCCGGCACACACCCCGGCGGCGATCCAGAACAGCACCCGGTCGACGATCTCGACGTGCGGTGGATCGGCGTAGCGGCCGCGCAGCGAGCGCCGGAACATCAGCGCGGCCACCACGACCGTGATCACCACGGCGGCGAGCGCCGCCGGCCACATCAGCGCGGCGAACCGTCCGACGCCACCGCCGAGCCGGTTCCAGGCCAGCAGGTTGGTCAGATTCGAGACCGGCAGCAGCAGTGAGGCGGTGTTGGCCAGCCAGACCGCGGTGAAGGCGAACAGGGCCAGGTCGAGTCCGAGCTGTCGGGCCAGCACGAGCACCACGGGGGTGATCAGGACGGCCGTGGTATCCAGGCTCAACACTGCAGAGCTGATGCTGCCGACGAGCACCACCAGCAGCCACAGCACCAGCGTCGAGCCGCGGGCCAGTTTGGCGGCCTCCCGGGCGAGAACGTCGTACAGGCCGATCCGGTCGGCCAGCTCGGCCACCACCGTGATGCAGACCAGGAACCCCAGGATCGGGCCGACCCGCTCGAACAGCTCGGCCAGGTGCACGGCGCAACGGTAGCGGCTGGCGTCCTCCCTCAGCCGATGGCGAGGGGCAACAGCAACAACATCACCAGTGACCAGGTGGCGTGGGTGATGATCGGCGCCAGCACTCCCCCGGTCACCCGGCGTTGCCGGGCCAGCACAGCACCCAGCAGCAGTGCCGCCAGCACCAGCATCGGGTTCCCGGTGGTCGCCGTGGCCAGCGCGTAGACCAGGGTGGTGACCAGGGCCGGCGCCCGTCGGCCGACAGCCTCGAACAGGGCCCCGCGAAAGAAGACCTCCTCGGCGACCCCGTTGACCAGCGTGATCAGCACGACCACGGGAAGCACCGCCGAACCGGCCCCAGCGTGGCCGAGCACGTTGCGGACGTAATCGCGTAGCGGCGGGATCTCGCGCACGATCAGCCCACCGACCACGAACACCGCCCCGACACCCAGCCCGAGGACGATCGGGGCCAGTACCGGTCTGATCCGGGCGTCGTGGCGCCGGACGCTGCCCAGGTGCAGTGCGCCGGAGCCGAGCGCACCGGCCACCCACACCACGGCCAGCGATCCGGTCAGCAGGTAGAACGAGGGCTGGTCGGCCGGGGTGGTCAGGCCGAGTCCGAGCAGGGTCGCGCCGACCACCAGCGTGATCAGCACCACGATGATCCGACGGCGATCGGGCGGACTGACCGTCATCGGCGCACTCACGGGTGCCGGCTCGCTCATCCCAACCCGCTCATCGAGGTCTCCACCGTCACAGGGTCAGATTCGAGCTTCAGACCGGCGAGGATGCGGCTGCGGCGTCCCCGTGCTCTACCTGGCGTTCTGCTTCCCGTTCGACCAGCGCGAGCCGGACCGCCTGGTCGTAGCCCATCGGCTCGAACGGCACCACCTCGCGGATCGTGTCGTCGGAGACGATCACCTCGGTGCTCATCGAGTCGATCAGCGTGCGGCCGGTGGCCACGTCGACGTCGGTGATCAGGGCCAACCAGTAGGAAGACAGATTCGGGGTGAACAACGGGACGGTGAGCACCGGGGTGATCCGGTCGTTCTGGATCCGACCGGTGCGGGTGAGGATCTCGGAATAGCTGAGGACGTCAGCGCCGCCGATCTCGAAGATCTTCCCCAGTGCCCGCGGCTCGTCCAACACCCCGACCAGATAGCGGATCGCGTCCGGCAGGGCGATCGGCTGGCTGCGCGTCCGCACCCAGACCGGGGCGACCATCAACGGCAGGTTCTTGACCAGTTGCCGGGTGATCTCCCAGGAGATCCCGCCGTGACCGATCACGATCGCCGCCCGCAGCACGGTGACCGGCACCCCGGCCTGACCGAGCAGACCCTCGACCTCGCGCCGAGATCGAAGGTGCTCCGACAGGTCGTCACGGTCGTCGCCGAGACCGCCGAGGTAGACGATCTGGCCCACCCCGGCCTCGGCGGCGGCCTGCCCGAACGCCCGGGCGGCCTCGGCGTCCTCGGCGACGAAGTCGGCCGAGCCCAGCGAGTGCACGAGGTAGTAGGCCGCGCCCACGTCCTGCAGCGCCTCCGCCAGGCTGTCCGGGTCGGCGACGTCACCGAAGACCGGGTCACCACTGCCCCGGTACTCCTCGGGCCGACGGGTCATGGCGCGGACCGTCCGGCCGGCCCCGGTCAGGGCGGCGCACAGCTTCGATCCGACGAAACCGGACGCGCCGGTCACCAGTACGGGTTGGCTCATCAGGGCCCCTCCTCGCGTATCGGCCTCAGCTTCTCACGAGGCCGCCGGACGGGGTCAGAACCTACTCAGCTGTGCCGTGGAGAGTTGCTTTCCGTCCCCGGTGGCGGTGTCGGTTCCGGTCCCATACTGTTCGTTCGTGCCAACTCCAGCGGTGCCCCGGCCTGCGCGGAACCGACCCGGGCCCGTGCGCTTACTGGTCGTCCTGACGGCGGCACTGGCCCTGCTCTACCCGTCCCTCTCGGCCGCCGCCGGCCCGGTCTCACCCGCGGCCGGGGCCGGATCTGTGCCTGGGCGAGCACCACAACCGGTCAAGACCGCGACGTCGAGCACCGGGCGGGCCACGGCCACGGTGCCGGCGTCGTTGCGCCAAGCGGTGGCGGGCGGCCCGCAACAGGTGCTGGTCAGCTACGACGCCTCGTCCGCCCTGACCGAGGCCCGCCGCCATCCCGGCTCCGGCCGGCAGGCTCGCCAACGCGCCACCGACGCGGTCTCGTCCTCGCTGGCCAGCACCAAGAAGCGTGCGCTGGGCACGGCCGGCGCCGGGCTGAAGGTCAGCCGCGAGTTCGCCCACCTGCCCGCTCAGGTGGTCACCGTCTCCTCGACCGCGGCCCTGGACCGGCTTGCTGCCGCCCCGGGGGTCAGCGAGATCCGGGCACTACGCACCGGCCGGGCGAGCGCCACCACCACCGACCAGACGCTGATTCACCAGCCCGAGGCTCAGGCTGCCGGACTGACCGGCTCCGGCGTCCGGGTGGCGGTGATCGACACCGGTGTGGACTGGACCCGTAGTGGTGCCGAGGCCACCTTCGGTGACTGCACGGCCGGGGCCGGCAGCACCGGCTGCCGGATCGACCGGCTGGTCGACGTGAGCCGGAGCGGCGCCCTGGACATCGATCCCAGCGGCCACGGCACCAACGTGTCCGGCATCGTCGCGGCCACCGCGCCGGAATCGCATCTCGATGTCTACAACGTCTTCAAGCCGGCCGCAGGCGGGTCGCTGCAGTTCGGCGAGGCCGATCTGCTCAGCGCGTTGAACCAGATCACCGCCGACGCGGCCGCCCGCAACGTCCGCGCCGTCAACCTCAGCCTCGGTTTCACCGGCACCTACTACACCGGCGACTGCAGTGCTGCGGCCGGCGTCTACTCCGCGGCGTTCCCTGATCTCCGGGCGCTCGGCGTGGTGCCCGTGGCCTCGTCCGGCAACAGCGCGCTGAGCGGTGGGGCGTTCCACTCCGGCGTCGACATCCCGGCCTGTGCCACCGGCGCGGTCAGCGTCGGAGCGGTCTACGACCACGACTTCGACGTCGCCCTCTGCCCGGGCGTCGCCGCCACCCACCACGACGCCGACGACATCGCCTGCTTCTCCCAGAGCGCGGCGAACCTGTCCGTGCTGGCACCTGGCGTCCGGGTGGTCGCGGCCGGCATCACCGGCACCGGCACCTCTCAGGCCGCGCCGCACGTCGCCGGGGCGGTGGCCGATCTGGCCCAGGCCAACCCGGCCGCCAGCGCCCAGCAGATTGTCCGTTCGATCACCACCACCGGCCCGGCCCTGACCGACACGCGCGGCGGCACCCCGGTCCTCACCCACCGCCTGGACATCACCGCGGCCGCCGCCGTGGTCACCGCCCCCACCGCCGAGATCGACGACACGGGCTGCCTGAGCACGGTGCTGACCGCCGGAGACGAGGTCTCCTCCGCCGCCGTCGCGCTGCCCTTCACCGCCGACTTCTACGGCTCGATCCGCAACGCGGTCTTCGTCAACACCAACGGCAACCTGACCTTCGGCCAGGCCAAGGCCGGCAGCACCGCGGCAGCTTTCGACACCGTCCAGACGCCGATCGTCGCCCCGTTCCTGGCCGACCTGGACACCAGCGGGGCCGGTTCCGGACCCGTCAGCTACGGCCGGACGACGTTCCGGGGCCGAACCGCCTTCTGCGTCGACTGGGACCGAGCCGGCTACTACAAGGCCCACACCGACAAGCTGAACTCGTTCCAGTTGCTGCTGGTCGACCGCGGTGACGTCGGCGCCGGGGACTTCGACATCGTCGTCGACTACGGCGCCATCACCTGGGAGAGCGGGGACGCCTCCGGTGGCCGGCGTGGTCTGGGCGGTACCGGGGCCGTCGCCGGGTTCTCCGCCGGCGACGGGGACCCCGCCCATGCGTTCACTTTCCCGGGCAGCCGGGTCGCCGGCGCCCTGCTCGACACCGACGCAGGCACCGGTCTGGTCAACGGCAGCCGGGACTCCGACCAGGCCGGAAGCTACGTGTTCGCCGTCCGCAACGGGCTCCCGGTGGGCACTTCGGTCACCCCGCTGCAGCTGAGCGTCGACCCGGCGGCGACCGTCGGCACTGCGGTGACCGTGACCACCGCGGTCCTCTCCCCCACCGGCGTCACCGGGTCCGGCTCGACGGCCTTGGTCGGCGCAGCCGGCACCGTCGCACTGACCAGTGCCGGTGTGCCGGTGACCGGGTGCGAGGCGGTCCCCGTCCTGGACGGAGTCGCCACCTGCACTACCATCTTCGCCCACGCCGGCGCCACAACCGTCCAGGCCGCCTACTCCGGTGACGGAGACACGCCGCCGGCGTTCGGAAGCCTCGACCTCGACGTGGCCAAGGCGGCCCAGACCCTGGTCGTCGACCCGATCCCGGCCGTCGACCTCTCCTCCGGTACCACCGCCGTCACCGTGCACGGTGGCGGCTCGGGCCAGCCGGTGGTCGTCGCCTCCACCGACCCGACGACCTGCGTGGTGCAGTCGTCCACGTCCTCCGGTGACGGCCCGACGACCGACCCGACGACCGACCCGATGACCACGGTGGTGATCGGGTTGCGTGGCGAGGGTGACTGCGACCTGCACGTCACCCAGGACGGCAGTGCGGACTGGTTACCGGCGACCGACGTCGACGCCGCGTTCCGGATCAACGATCCGGTGCTGCCTCCGGTCAGTGCCGTCACGGTCGACGCCGAGGTCAGCTCCGATTTCGGCGCCGACGACGATCTGGACAGCCCGGCGGTGGTCACCGGTGGCGACCACGAACTGGTGGTCGCCTTCATCTCGGCCGACGGCCCCGGCGACGGCGCCCAGCAGGTCGCCCGACTGAGCGGGGCCGGCCCGACGTGGCAGATGGTCACCCGTAGCCCGAACACCGGCTACGGCACGGCCGAGGTCTGGCAGGCGTTCGCACCGAAGGCGGGCACCCGGATCGCGGTGTCCACCCAGCTGGCCCGGTCCGGTTATCCTGCGTCGATCTCGGTGGTGGCCTACCGCAACGCCGGGCCGGCGGTCGCCGCTGCCGCTTCCGCCGCCGACGACGACGGGGCGCCGAACGTCAAGCTGTACACGAAGACGGTCGGCGGCGAGGTCTGGACGACGGGTCACAACTGGGATCAGGCCGCTCCGGTCTACCCGCGGTTCGGTGAGACGCTGCGGCACAGCTGGGTCGACACCGATGCGGGTGACTCGTTCTGGCTGCAGTACCTGAGCTACCCGACGTCACCGCAGTGGATCGGCCTCGGCGACCGCTTCCCGAACGAGGGTCACTGGCAGCTGGCCAGCGTCGAGATCCCGCTGCAGGATCCGACCGGTGGTTCCGATCCGACGCCGACCCCCGATCCGACGCCGACCCCCGATCCGACGCCGACCCCCGATCCGACGCCGACCCCCGATCCGACGCCGACGCCCGATCCGACGCCGACGCCCGATCCGACGCCGACGTCCAGCCCGACCCCGACGTCCAGCCCGACCCCGACGTCCAGCCCGACCCCGACGTCCAGCCCGACCCCGACGTCCAGCCCGACCCCGACGTCCAGCCCGACCCCGACGTCCAGCCCGACCCCGACCGCGGCGCCGACTACGGCCACCCCCGTTCAGCTGGTCACGGAATGGCTGTCGCTGATCCGCTGTCCCCGGAGCAACCGGCTGACCTTCGACCAGACGGGCCTGCACTGCGTGCTGCGCTGAGGTAGGACGCGTCCTCCCCTGCATCATGGCGTGATGGAAGCGGGACGAGGATCGGGCTTGACCCTGACGCGACGTCAGTCTCTAGCGTCGTCGGGGTCGGCACATCCGGTGCCGGCAGAAGTGAGGTGACCGGCTGATGGCAGACCTCGAGCCCACGCAGAAGACGTGGCAGATCGGGCCCCTGGCGACCGCAACCGGGCTGACGGTCCGCACCCTGCACCACTACGACCATCTCGGTCTGGTGCAGCCGTCGGCCCGCAGCGGCGCCGGGTACCGGTTGTACGACGAGTCCGATGTGGAGCGGCTCTACCGGGTGCTGGCGTTGCGTCAGCTCGGGCTGGGCCTGCGGGAGATTGCCGACGTCATCGACGGTCAACGCCCGATCGGGGAACTGCTCGATCAGCACCGGGCCCAGCTCGACCGGCAACTGGTGGCGATCCGGACACTCCGGGCCCAGCTGAACACCGTGGCGGCTGTGGCGGACGAGCTCGGCCGGGCGCCGGTCACCGACTTCTTGGAACTGATCAGGAGGGTCATCACCGTGAACGACACCGTGAAGAAGTACTTCAGCGACGAGCAACTGGCCGATCTGGCCGAGCGACGTGAGCAGCAGGGCGAGCAGGCCGTCGAGAACGTACAGGCGGCCTGGCCCGACCTGATCACTCGGGTGCAGCGGGCGGTGGACGCCGGCACCGACCCGGCCTCATCCGAGGCACAGCAGTTGGCCGGCGAGTGGATGGGTCTGCTCGAGCAGTTCCACGGCGGTGACGAGGGGCTGCGCGAGTCGCTCTACCGGATGCAGGCCGAGAACGCCGAGCAGATCGAGCAGCAGCACGGCGGGCCGTCACCGGCACTGATGGAGTTCGTCCGAGCCGCGAACGCCGCCTCGCCCGGACGATAGAGCCGATCGATCCGGGCGACGACCTCGGTCGGCCGGGCCCGGACCTCGGGCCCGGCCGATCGGGCTCAGTCCTCGAAGCTCTCCGGCGGCGGGCAGGAGCAGACCAGATTCCGGTCGCCGTAGACCCCGTCGATCCGGGCCACCGGCGGCCAGTACTTGTCCGCGCCGCCGGCCTCGATCGGACCGCGGTGCTGACCGGCCGGGAAGGCGGCCAGCTTCCTCGAGTAGGGGTGGGTCCACTCGTCCGCGGTCACCGCGGCCACGGTGTGGGGCGCGTTCCGCAGCGGGTTGTCGCCCGCCGGCCACTCCCCGGCGGCCACCCGGTCGATCTCAGCCCGGATGGCGATCATCGCCTCGCAGAACCGGTCGAGCTCGGCCAGGTTCTCACTCTCGGTCGGCTCGACCATCAGCGTCCCGGCGACCGGGAAGCTCATCGTCGGGGCGTGGAAGCCGTAGTCGATCAACCGTTTGGCCACGTCGTCGACACTGACGCCGGTCGCCTTGGTCAACGGCCGGAGGTCGAGGATCGCCTCGTGAGCGACCAGTCGGTTGCGGCCGGCGTAGAGCACCGGATAGTGATCGCGTAGCCGGTGCGCGACGTAGTTGGCGGCCAGCAGCGCGTGTTCGGTGGCCGAGGTGAGTCCGTCGGCCCCCATCATCGCGATGTAGGCCGCGCTGATCGGCAGGATGCCGGCCGAACCGTACGCGGCCGCCGAGACTGCCCCGCCGCCGTTCGCGTCACCGTTCGCGCCACCGGTCGAACCGCCGTTCGAACCGTCCTGGCCAGCCGCCGAGGCCGATCCTGCAGCTGAGGCCGGGGCCAGTGGATCGCCGGGCAGGAACGGGGCGAGATGGGCCCGGACGCCGACCGGTCCGACCCCTGGGCCACCACCGCCGTGCGGGATGCAGAACGTCTTGTGCAGGTTGAGGTGGCTGACGTCGGCGCCGAACTCCCCGGGCCGGGCCAGGCCCAGCAGGGCGTTCAGGTTGGCCCCGTCGACGTAGACCTGGCCGCCGGCCTCGTGCACGGCCGCGCACAGGTCGGTGATCCCCTCCTCGAACACCCCGTGGGTGGAGGGATAGGTGACCATGATCGCGGCCAGCCGATCCCGGTGCTGGGCGATCTTGGCCGCCAGGTCGTCGGGGTCGACGCCACCGTCGGCGCCGGCCTTGACCACCACGACCTTCATCCCGGCCATCACCGCGGAGGCGGCGTTGGTGCCGTGCGCCGAGGACGGGATCAGACAGACCACGCGCTCGTCATCGCCTCGGGCGAGGTGGTAGCCCCGGATGGCCAGCAGGCCGGCCAACTCGCCCTGACTGCCGGCGTTGGGCTGGACGCTGACCCGGTCGTAGCCGGTCACCTCGGCCAACCAGCTTTCGAGCCGGTCGATCAGTTCGGCGTAGCCCTGCGCGTCCACGGCGGGTGCGTAGGGGTGCAGGTCGGCGAATCCGGGGTAGGAGATCGGCTCCATCTCGGTGGTCGCGTTCAGCTTCATGGTGCACGAGCCGAGCGGGATCATGCCGCGATCGAGGGCGAAGTCGCGATCGGACAGGGTCCGCAGGTAGCGCAGCAGCGCGGTCTCGCTGTGGTGGGTCCGGAAGACCGGATGGGTCAGGATGTCGCTGGTCCGGCGGTAGCCGGCGAGGTCGTCGGCACCCTCGTCCGGCCCGACGTCGCCGGCGACGACAGAACTGCTGCCGGCCCCGAACGCGGCCCGGACGGCGGCCAGGTCGGCCGCGGTGACGTCCTCGCCGATCGAGACGCCGACCCGGTCGGCGTCGACCGACCGCAGATGGACGCCGGACTCCCGGGCAGCGGCGACCACCTGCTCGGCCCGTCCGGGCACCCGGAGGGTGAGGGTGTCGAAGAACACGTGGTGGACGAGCTCGACCCCGGCCGTGGTGCTCAGCGCACTCGCCAGCTCGACGGCGTTGCGGTGCACCCGTTCGGCGATCGCCCGCAAGCCGTCTGGGCCGTGGTAGGTGGCGTACATCGCGGCGGCGACGGCCAGCAGCACCTGGGCGGTGCAGATGTTGGAGGTCGCCTTGTCCCGGCGGATGTGCTGCTCGCGGGTCTGCAGCGCGAGCCGGTAGGCCCCGACCCCGTCGGCGTCCACCGACAACCCGACCAGCCGGCCGGGCAGTGAACGTTCCAGGCCGGAGCGGACGGACATGAAGGCGGCGTGCGGGCCGCCGTAGAACAGCGGGACGCCGAAGCGCTGACTGGAGCCGACCGCGACGTCGGCCCCCCACTCACCGGGGGCGGTCAGCAGGGTCAGGGCCAGCAGGTCACAGGCGGCGATCACCATCGCCCCCCGCTCGTGCGCCCGCTCGGCGATCCTCCGGAGGGTGGCGGTGGCAAGCACCTCACCCTCGGCCCCGGGTGTCTGCACCAGGACGGCGAACAGGTCGTGTCGGTCGAGTTCGTCCAACAGCGGTCCGGTGGCGATCGCGACCTCGAGCCCGAGACCGGCGGCGCGGGTCCGGACCACCGAGACGGTCTGCGGCAGGGTGGCCGCGTCCAGCAGCACCACGCTGCCGGACCTGACGTTGCGGCGGGCCAGTGCGATCGCCTCGGCCGCCGCGGTCGCCTCGTCCAGCAGGCTGGCGCCTGCGGTCGGCAACCCGGTGAGATCGGCGATCATGGTCTGGAAGTTGATCAACGCCTCCAGCCGGCCCTGGCTGATCTCGGGCTGGTAGGGGGTGTAGGCGGTGTACCAGGCCGGATCCTCCAGCACGTTGCGCCGGATCACCGTCGGCGTCACCGTGCCGTGGTAGCCCAGCCCGATCATCGAGCGCAACGGCCGGTTGGCCGCGGCCAGACCGCGTAACCAGGCCAGCGCCTCGTGCTCGCTCAGGGCCGGCGGCAGCCGTAACGGGGTGTTGGTCCGGATCGAGGCGGGCATCGCGTCCTCGACCAGGGCGTCCAGGCCCGGATAACCGAGCGCGGCGAGCATGGCGTCCCGCTCGGCGGCCTGCGGTCCGATGTGCCGCTCGACGAACGGCGCCGCGCTCGTCCGGACGGCGTCACGATCGAGCTTCGGCTCGACCTGGATCAGGGTGTCGGTCATGCTGCGCCGGTCTCTCGTCAGCGGGCGGTGCCGTACTCACCGACGTGGGACGCCGGTCGTACGGTCCCCCTCTGTCACCCGGTGGGCTCCAGAGTTCCGCGACCGCCCGGCCAGGAAGCAAGCCTGGCCACGGATCTGCCGGTGCGGCGAATCCGGGCGGACGCATGCGCGACGCGGTCTGGGTGCCTGAGAGGTTCCGGGGAGGTTGCCCCTTCGGCGCCATCGACAGTGATGATCTCTCCCGCGGCGGCTGATGCAGCTACCTCATCCTAGCCCGTGCCGGGCTGACCCTGCTCACGATCGGGGCGAGGGCGATGGCGTGGGTTCGGGGTGCGGGTTCAGCCGGCGGTCCGCGCGCGCCGCCGCTGGGACAACTCGTCTTGGCCGAGCAGCGGCTCGGGCTCCTCGGCCCGCTCCCCCGGCAGTTCGTGCAGGGTGCCCTCGATGTCGCGCCAGACGCTGCCGAGCGCGATCCCGAAGACGCCCTGGCCGCCGCGCAGCAGATCGATCACCTCGTCGTCGGAGGTGCAGTCGAACACCGTGACGCCGTCGCTCATCAGGGTGACCTGGCTGAGGTCGTCGACGCCGCGGGCGCGGAGGTGGTCGATCGCCGTCCGGATCTGCTGCAGCGAGATGCCGGCGTCGATCAGCTTCTTGATCACCTTCAGGATCAGGATGTCGCGGAAGCTGTAGAGCCGCTGGCTGCCCGACCCGTGGGCCCCGCGGATCTCCGGGACGACCAAGCCGGTCCGGGCCCAGTAGTCGAGCTGGCGGTAGGTGATGCCGGCTGCGCTGCAGGCCACCGGTCCGCGGTAGCCGAGATCGGCCGGCATCGGGGAGAAGTCGCCGTCGAAGAGCAGGTCCTGAGCGCCCTCGATCACGCCCCGATCCAGCGGCGCCCCCGCGCCCTTCACCTCATCGTGGCTGTTCACATCTGCCTCCGGCGTTCTCCGGCCGCCCCCGACCGATCCGTCATCGACCGGTCCTCATCTCGTGGACCGGTCCTGCACCTGCTCGCTTCGCCTCGCTGAATGCGGCCGAGGTAATTCCAGCCGCGGGATTACGTCCTGAACGCTACGACCGGGCCTTCGCGCCGGTCAACGACACGCCGGGTACGTCTCGCCCCGGAGGGACTGGCCTCAACCTGAGGATGAGGCTTCGAGAACGCCTGATCGAGCCTGCGACTCCGGGTCCCGGCAGAGTCCCCCAGAGGCGAGCGCAACGGTCAGGAGTGGCCCGGGTAGAGCCCGGATTCAGCTGGCAGGCCGGTTCACAGGCCGGTTCAGGAGCCGGACTTGGGCTCCTCGCCGGTGACGAAATCGTCGGGGTTCACGTGGTCGAGGAACTCGCGGAACTTCTCCATCTCGTTGTCGGAGTCGACCGGTGCGGCGGGCTCATCGCCGCCGCCCTCGGCCTCGGCCTCCTCGCTCTCGGGCACCTCGACCCCGGCCTCGTCGAGCACGTCGTCGGCGCAGTAGATGTCCGAGCCGACCCGGAGGGCCAGCGCGATCGCGTCCGAGGGACGCGCACTGACCTCGATCCCGTCGACCAGCAGCACGGCGTAGTAGGTGCCGCCGTCGAGTTCGGTGATGTGCACCTCGGTCAGCCGGTGGCCGAGGGTGGCCAGCGTGTCCACCATCAGGTCGTGGGTGAGCGGACGGGGCGGGACGACGCCCTCCTGGGCGTTCGCGATCGCCGAGGCCTCGCCGGCCCCGATCCAGATCGGCAGGTAACGGGATCCACCGACCTCGCGGAGCAGCACCATCGGCGCGTTCGACGGCATCTCTACCCGGACACCGACGACATCGAGCTCACGCATGCCCACCACACTACGTCTCCGCCCCGAGGCGACACGATCGGTGGGCGTCCGGGTCAGCGATCCATCCCGATCCGCACCAGCGCGGCGTGCACACTGACGATCAGCTGGGTCACCTCGGCCGTCACCTCGGCCCCGTTACGCGACCGGCGGACGTGCGGTGCGATCGCCTGTTCGACCAGGCCGATCTCGCGGTCGGCGGCCATCTTGAACGCCCGGAGGTGCCGGCTGTCGATGCCGTAGACGGCCAGCCGTTTGGCTGCGACGGCCACGGCCAGTGCCTCCCGGCCGTAGTGGTGACTGCCCCGCCGGGGCTGGATCACCTGGATCAGCTCGAGCTCGTTCAGGGCCGCCTCCGACAGACCGCTGACCCGGAGCAGCTCGGTCCGGGACAACCGGACCGGTGGGCGGCGGGCCGCGGTCCGACCGGAGCCCGGGGCCGGCCGGGCGGCGGCGCCCTCTGCTTGGCCTCTCGCGCTCGACGGGCTCGTCGGGGCCGGTCGCGCCGGCACCGATCCCGGCACCGATCCGGTCGCCTCGGTCGGCTCCGCCCCGCTCGCCGGCCCGTCGGGCCCGGTTGAAGGTGAGGTCGAGGTCGAGGGATCAGGCCGGTCGCCGGCTCGGGCTGCCCCGGGGACGCTCTCGCCGGCGTCGATCCGGGCGAGCTGCTCCCGGATCACCCGCAGCGGCAGGTACTGATCGCGCTGGGCGGTGAGGATGTAGCGCAGCCGGTCCACGTCGGTCTGGGAGTAGCGCCGATACCCCGAAGGGGCCCGCTGGGGTGCGAGCAGACCCTCGCTCTCCAGGAACCTGATCTTGGAGATCGAAACGTCCGGGAAGTCACCCTTGAGCCCGCTGAGCACCTGACCGATGCTGCGCAACGTCGACTTGGCAACCATAGGCGGCCCACCATAAGCGAGTTGTCTGTGATCCGGGCAGAACCGGCGGCCGACATCGGCAAGTCTTCAGCTACCGGCCGCCGACGGGTCTCAGTCGCTGCTGCTGGCGTAGAACACCAGCCGGAACTTCCCGATCTGCACCTCGTCGCCGTCGCGGAGCAGTCGTTCGTCGACACTCTCCCGGTTGACGTAGGTGCCGTTCAGACTGCCGACGTCGCGGACGATGATCCCCTCGTCGGTCCGGACGAAGGAGACGTGCTGACGGGAGACCGAGATGTCGTCGAGAAAGATGTCGGCGTCCTGCGATCGGCCCGCGGCGACGTGGTCGGAGTTCAGCAGGAACCGGCTGCCCGCATTGGCGCCGCGCTCGACGATCAGCAACGCCGAGCCTCTGCGGCAGCGCGTTGACCGCGGCCTCGTCCTCGGCGCTGAGCCCGCTGTCGTCCCGCTCCTCGCCGATGACCGGGATGGTCCGGGTGGTGTCACCGCTCACCGGCGTCGGCTCGGGCGCGGGCCGGTTCAGCGGCCGGCCGCAGTTGCTGCAGAAGTTGCTGCCGTCGGGATTGTCGTGACCGCAGTGGGTGCAGAACGGCATCAGCTCTCCACCTGTTCGGCGTAGCCGTCGGCGTCCAGCAGGGAGTCCAGGTCTTCGTCGTCGCCGGTCTGGACCTCGAACAGCCAGCCGTCACCGTAGGGCTCGGAGTTGACCAGCTCGGGGGTGCCGTCCAGCACCTCGTTGATCCCGGTCACCACTCCGCTGACCGGGGCGAACAGGTCGGAGACGCTCTTGGTGGACTCGAGCTCACCGCAGGTGTCGCCCGCGGTCACCGTCTCGCCGATCTCCGGCAGCGAGACGAAGACGATGTCGCCCAGCTGCTCGGCGGCGTAGTCGGTGATCCCGACCCGGACGGTCGACTCGTTGCCCTCGCGCACCCACTCGTGCTCGGGGGTGTATTTGAGGTCTTCGGGGTAGTTCATGCCCGCTCCTTGGAACGATCGCGCGAGTCCGGGATCCGCCGTCGGTCCGGCGAACCCGACGAGGGCCTAACGTACTGATCGTTCTCGGCTCTGTGCAAGGACGTCCCTTCGTCCCGGCCGGCACCCGGGCGGCCGGGTCTCCGGCGGCCGTCGGTCGCGGCGAGCGACCCACTCAGCGCGGCGGCGGCCCGACTGCGTTGTGCCGGTGCTGATCCGACGTCCAGGACCCGCCGGACGCCCGTGGTCAGATCCTGCCGAGCAGCGGGGTCGAGCGATCGGGTGGCCAGCAGTCGGAGGGCCTGCCGGGCCAGACCGAGCGAGCCGGGGTCGATCGTCCGGGGCTCCGTCGCGGCCGGGTGCGGATCCGGGTCGGTGGCAGCACCAGTGGCCAGCACCGAGCGGTACACGTCCAGGATCTGGGCGCCGACCACCGACCAGTCGTAGCGGCTGGTGCCGGCCACCGCGCGCTGCCGCAGCGGGCGCCGGTCGTCGGCCAGCGCGACCAGCGCGGCCCGGGCCAGGGCGTCCGGGTCGCCGGTGGTGAAGAGGTAGCCGAGCCGGTCGCCCAACAGCTCGGCGAACGGCACCAGGTCGGAGGCGACGACCGCGGCACCGGCGGCCATCGCCTCGATCAGCACGATGCCGAAGCTCTCCCGGGCCACGTGCGGGGCGACGAACAGGTCGACCGAGGCCAGCAGTTCGGCCCGTGCCCGGTCCTCGATCCGACCCGGGGTGATCAGATCCGGGCCGAGCGGCCGGCGGCCCTGGCCGGCGATGATCACCTCGGCGTCGGGGTGGACGGCGCGGATCGCCGGCACGGCGGCGAGCAGGACGTCCAGTCCCTTGCGGGGTTCGTCCAGCCGGCCGAGGTAGGCGATCCGCGGCGATCGCCCGTTCCGCCACGGCGATCCCGGGCGATCGCCTCGATCAGGACCGTCGTTCGGGTCCGGGCCGTCGACCAGGAAGGCACTGCGGTCGAAGCCGTTGGGGATCACCAGCGCGTCCCGGCCGAGATGCTGGACGACCACGTGCCGGGCCACCTCGGAGACAGCGATCCCGGCGTCGATCCGGTCGATGGTGGAGCGCAGCAGCCGGCCGGCCAGTTCCATCGTCCGCGACCGCGGGGTGGCGGTGTGGAAGGTGGCGACCACGGGCAGACCGGTCCCGGCGGCCACCAGCGCCCAGCCCGAGATGGACGGCGTCACCGGCTCGTGCAGGTGCAGCAGATCGAAGTCGCCGGCCCGCAGCCACCGCCGGACCCGGGCGAAGCTGACCGGCCCGAAGTTCACCCGGGCCACAGATCCGTTGTAGGGAACGGGAATCGAGGCGCCGGCGCTGTCGATCTGACTCTCGTCCAGGCCGTGGTCGAGCAACCGCCCACGGTCCGGGCGGCCCGGGGCGAGCACCCGCACCCGGTGTCCCTGGGCGCTCAGGTAGCCGGCCAGACCGAGGACGTGGTTCTGCACGCCACCCGGGGTTTCCATCGAGTACGGGCAGACCAGGCCGATCCGCAACGGTCTCAACGGCGCGCTCATCCGGCCGATGCCGGATCCGGGGCGAAGAACGGCTGCATCAGGTGCCAGTCCTGCGGGGCCTCGGCCACCTGGGCGGCGAAGAAGTCGGCCACCTGCTGGGTCATCGCCGTCAGCCCGTCGCGTCCCGGCCGGGGTTCGATCTCGGTCCCGAAGGTGAGCCGCATGCCGTCCGGGGTGAACCGGCTGACCAGCGGGATCAGCGGGGCGCCGCTGCGTCGGGCCACCACCGCCGGACCGGCCGGCATCGACACCTGCTGGTCGCGCCAGCGGACCCTGACCCCGCTGCCGCTCAGGTCCCGGTCCGCGATCAGGCAGATCAGCCGCCCGGCCCGCGCGTCGCTGACCAGGTGGCCGATGGCGCCCGGGTCGGTGTGGCTGTAGACCCTCATCCCGAGCCGGGTCCGGAACTCCAGGAAGGCGGCGAATTCCGGCCCGGGCAGCTGCTCGGCCACGGTGCTGACCGGCATCCCGGTGCTGCAGGCCCAGGCCCCGGCGAGATCGAAGTTGCCGCTGTGCGGTAACGCCAGCACGGCGCCGCGCTCGTCGAAGACCCGGCGCAGGACGTCCTCGCCGTGGGTGGTGACCCGGGCGCTGAGCTCGGCGGTGCTCCAGCCGGGCAGGGCGAACATCTCCAGCAGGTTGCGCAGATAGGAGGCATTCGCGGCGCGGAGCAGGTCGTCCTCGACGTCCCGGCCGCTGGCCAGCCGCAGGTTGGTCCGCAGTTGCTCCTGGTAGCGCCCGCCACGCCGGACGGCGATGGCGGCACCCTGTTCGGCGACGAACCCGGCCAGCCGGGACGGGATCCGCGGCCCCAGCCGCCAGCCGTAGCGGTAGAGCAGCCGGGTCGCCCGGTGACCGATGCGGTGACCGGCCCGGTTGCTGATCCGGTTGCCCCGGCTGCCGATCCGGTGCGGGCCCCGATCGGTCGGGGCCTCAGCCATCGACCTGCCCGAGCGCCTGCCGTCGGACCTGGCTGATCCGCTGCACGACGGTGATGGTGCTGGCCAGGGCCAGGAACGAGACGGCGACCTCGAGCACGACCGGCACACCCAGTCCGGCCAGGAAGGCGGCCACCAGGATGATCAGCAGCCGGTCGGCGCGGGCGGCGAGCCCGCCTTTGGTGGTGAACCCGAGACTCTCGGCCTTGGCCCGGACGTAGGACGTCAGCTGACCCAACACCAGAGCCCACAGCGTCACCGAGGCCCAGAGCACCGAATCCCGCTGGCCGACGAAGAAGACCACGATGCCGCCGAAGACCGCACCGTCGCCGAGCCGGTCCAGGCTGGAGTCGAGGAAGGCGCCCCAGTTGCTGGTGGTTCCCGTGGTTCGGGCCATCTGGCCGTCCACCATGTCGGCGAAGACGAAAGCCGTGATGATCAACACGCCCTGCCAGAGCCAGCCGTTGGGGAAGCAGACCAGTGCTCCGAGCACGACACCGAGGGTGCCGACGATGGTGATCACGTCGGGTGAGACGCCGAGCCGGACGAAGAGTGCGGCGATCGGGGCGATCACCTTCGTCCAGGCGGTGCGGAAGCGTTCCAGCATCAGGCGCCGCCGGCCTCTCCGGTCGGGGCTTCGCTGCCCTGATCGCTGCCCTGATCGCTGCCCTGATCGCTGCCCTGGTCGCCGCTCTGATCGCTGCCCTGGGCCCAGGCCGCCGCGACGACCTCGCGGGTCTGGCCGAGCAACTGCGGCAGTGCTCGGGTCCCGGCGATCACCGGCAGGAAGTTCGCGTCGCCGGACCAGCGCGGCACCACGTGCTGGTGCAGATGGGCCGCGATACCGGCCCCGGCGACCGCACCCTGGTTGATGCCCAGGTTGAAGCCGTGCGGTGCGCTGACCGAGCGCAGCACCCGCATCGCCTGCTGGGTCAGGGCCGCCACCTCGGTCGTCTCGGCCGGCGTCAACTCCGGGTAGTCGGCGACGTGGCGGTAGGGACAGACCAGCAGATGACCCGGTGAGTAGGGATAAAGGTTGAGCACCACGTAGGCGTGTTCACCCCGGTGCACGATCAGTGCGTCGGCGTCGGGGCGCTTCGGGCTGCGGCAGAACGGGCAGACCTCGGCCTCGGCGGTCGGCGGCTTGTCGGCACCGTTGATGTAGACCATCCGGTGCGGTGTCCAGAGCCGCTCGAACGGGTCCGGGGTGCCGGCGAACCCGGTCGCGTCCTCGACCTGCACCTCAGATCGAGGCTCAGGTCGAGATTCAGGACCGGGCCCGGGCGGCTGGTCGACGCTCATCTCGGCCTCACAGCTGTCGACGGTCCGCGATCGCCCCGACGATCTCGACGATCGCCTCGGTGATCGGCACCCCGTTGTTCTGGGTGCCGTCGCGGTAGCGGAAGGAGACCGCGTCGTTGGCGGCGTCCTCTCCCCCGGCGATCAACATGAACGGCACTTTCTGCTGGGTGGCGTTACGGATCTTCTTCTGCATCCGGTCATCGGAGGTGTCGACCTCGACCCGGACGCCGGCGATCTTGAGCTGTTCGGCCACGGCCTGCAGGTAGTCGTTGAACGCCTCGGCGACCGGGATGCAGACCACCTGGACGGGGGCCAGCCAGGGCGGGAAGGCGCCGGCGTAGTGCTCGGTCAGCACCCCGACGAACCGCTCGATCGAGCCGAACAGGGCCCGGTGGATCATCACCGGACGCTGCCGGCTGCCGTCCGGTGCGGTCACCTCGAGGCCGAAGCGCTCGGGCAGCATCAGGTCGACCTGGATGGTCGACAGCTGCCAGGTCCGGCCGATCGCGTCCCGGGCCTGGACGCTGATCTTGGGTGCGTAGAACGCGGCCCCGCCCGGGTCGAGGACCAGCTCGAGACCGGAGTCGTCGGCGGCCAGCTGCAACGCCGCGGTGGCCCGCTCCCACTCCTCGTCGGTGCCGATCGACTTCTCCGGGTCCCGGGTGGACAACTCGAGGTAGAAGTCGCTCAACCCGTAGTCGGCCAGCAGGTCCAGGACGAAGCGCAGCAGCGACTTGATCTCGTCCTGCAACTGGTCGGGCGTGCAGTAGATGTGGGCGTCGTCCTGGGTCATCCCGCGCACCCGGGTCAGGCCGTGCACCACCCCGGACATCTCGTAGCGGTAGACGCTGCCGAACTCGAACAGCCGCAACGGCAGCTCGCGGTAGGAACGCCCGCGGGACCGGAAGATCAGGCAGTGCATCGGGCAGTTCATCGGCTTCAGGTAGTAGTCCTGACCCTGCCGTTTGACGCTGCCGTCGGGGTGGTGCTCCTCGTCCAGGTGCATCGGCGGGAACATCCCGTCGGCGTAGAAGCCGAGGTGGCCGGAGATGTCGAACAACTCGCCCTTGGTGATGTGCGGGGTGTTGACGAACTCGTAGCCGGCCTCCACGTGCCGCTGACGGGAGTAGTCCTCCATCGTCTTGCGCAGGATGCCGCCCTTGGGGTGGAAGACCGCCAGACCGGAGCCGATCTCGTCGGGGAAGCTGAACAGATCCAGCTCACGGCCGAGCTTGCGGTGATCGCGGCGGGCCGCCTCCGCCAACCGGGTCTGGTAGGCCTTGAGCTCGTCCCGGCTCGGCCAGGCGGTGCCGTAGACCCGCTGCAGCTGCGGATTGGCCTGGTCGCCACGCCAGTAGGCGGCCGAGACCCGCATCAGCGCGTAGGCGGGGATGTAGCCGGTGTGCGGGACGTGCGGGCCGCGGCACAGATCGCGCCAGGCCACCGAGTCGTCCCGGCGCAGGTTGTCGTAGATCGTCAGCTCGCCGGCGCCGACCTCGACGCTGGAGCCGTCCTCGTCGTTCGGTGCGTCGCCGGCGCCCCCGGTCTCAGCGCCGCCCTTGAGGCCGATCAGTTCGAGCTTGAACGGTTCGTCGGCCAACTCCTCCCGGGCCTCGTCGTCGCTGACCACCCGGCGCCGGAACCGCTGCCGCTCCTTGACGATCCGGCCCATCTGCTTCTCGATCGCCTTCAGGTCCTCCGGCGTGAACGGCTGGTCGACGGCGAAGTCGTAGTAGAAACCGTCCACGATCGGCGGCCCGATGCCGAGCTTGGCCTCGCTGCGCAACTGCTGGACGGCCTGGGCCGCGACGTGCGCCGCCGAGTGCCGAAGGATGGCCAGCCCCTCCGGGCTGCCGATCAGCACCGGCTCGACCTTCATCCCGTCGGCCATCGGCGTGGCCAGATCGCGTAATTCGCCGTCGATCCTGACCGCCAGCACCGACTTGTCGTCACCGAACAGGTCCAGCGCGGTCTGGGTGGTGTCGATCACCTGCGGCGTGGCTTCGGGTTCCCCCGAGCCGTTGGCACGGACCACGGTGATCGACATGGCGGGCACGACACTTCCCTTCTGAGTGACTGGAGCGCCGGCACGGCGCAAGGGACAGCGTAATTGACGCCCTGCCGGCGGCTGACCGGTTTCAGTCCGGCTGGACCTCCAGTCGCTGATCCGTCGGCACGGATTCCGTTCCGCCGGACGCTGTCGTTCCTGAGCCCGGGGTTCGCAGGGCCCGCAGCAACACCACGGCCGCGACGACGGCCCCGGCCATCGCCACCAGCGCGGCCAGGCCCAGCGGCACGTAGGTGGTGTTGTTCAGGTAGGCGAGATAGGTGGTGATCGTGGCCAGTTGGATACAGGCCGCGGCGGCGATCCAGCCCCGGCCGACGAAGCAGGCCAACAGGGTCAGGATCTCGGCGAGATAGAAGTACCGCTCGTGCATCTGCGGCAGCAGCAACGGGATGATCAGGGTCGAAGCGGCCGCAACCAGCAGGATCTCGGCCGGCGACAGCTGGCGGCGACGGCGGAACAGGATCACCGCGAACACGATCGCCACCACCGCGGCCAGGCCGAACCCGACGTACTTCCACCAGCTGGAGGCGTCCGAGGGCAGCCAGGCGTACCAGGTCGGCGCGTTGTCGGTGTAGGCGTGGCCGGTGCCGACGCCGCCGCCGAAGCCGCCCCGGGTCGTACCACCCCCGGGCCCACCTCCGAAACCGGCGAAGCCGCCGGAGCCGCCGGTCCCACTCGCGCCGGACGGCGGCCCGCTGTTCGCCCCGGGTTGGAATCCGCCGCCCCCTCGCGTCCCGGTGCCGGCTCCCCCGGTCGCTCGTCCGAGGCCTCCACCCCCAGCCCCAGCAGCACCACCGGCACCACCGCCGGCGTTCCCGCCGGTGTCGGAGGTCTGGTTCGGGTAGGTCATCAGCTGGGTCAACAGGCTCCGGCCGGACAGCCAGGCCGGCACCAGGGCGGCCAGGAAGACCACCGGGACCGCCAGCAGGGCACGGATCCGGAGCCGGTTGATCAACAGCACGCCGAGCAGTGCGGGCAGCAGGAAGACCGCCTGGAGCTTGAAGGCGAAAGCCAGCCCGAACAGCGCACAGGCCAGCCATGCCTGCCTCTTCATCAGGAAGTACAGGCTGCCCAGACACAGCGAGGCATAGATCGAATCGCACTGGGCCCAGGCGCTGGAGTTCATCACCACGGTGGGCAGGAACAACGCCGCGCCGGCCGCGAACGTCGGCAGCCAGCGGGCCCGGGGTTTGATCAGCGCGATGATCTTGTAGGCGAAGAAGGCCAGCAGCAGATCGAAGGCCACCGAGAGCGACTTGATCGCGACGAGTTCGGGGATCGGGGTCTTACTGATCAACCCCAGCAGTACCAGGTACGGGGTGTTGTAGTTGGAGTTGATGTCGGCGAGACCGGACAGCCCGCTCGCCTGCCGGAGGTGCTGGTACCAGGGGTCGAGAAAGTTGCGGTAGTCCCCGGTCTGGATGTCGACCAGGCTGTACCGCAGCACCAGTGCAGCGATCACCAGACCGGCCAGCGCGAGGTGCGGGCCGCTGGCCATCCTGCTGGCCAGGGGGCGCCGCGTGTCGCTGGGTGGACCGACCGGGTCGGTCCGCACGACGGTCTGCGTCATGGACGTCTCTCTTTCAGCTGCGCCGGGTTCGGGGCTCGATCCGGGTGGGTGCGGTTGCGGTCTTCACTGTGGACGCCGGTGTTGGGCCGGGCCTCGGTAGCAGCTGTGAGTCATCTGTGTCAGTTCGGCGGAATTTCTCCCCGTGCCGCGCGGTTCTCGCCGGTGACGAAAGGGGTTCACCATGCGAGTACTACTGACCGGCGGCACCGGGCTGATCGGCTCGGCCACTCTGGCCGCACTACGCGATGCCGGCCACCAGGTGCTGGCCGCGGTCCGCAGCGATTCCTCGGCGAGCAAGGTCACCGAGGGCGGAGCGGAGGCCGTGGTCGGCGACATCACCGATCCGGCCTGGTTCGGCGAGCAGTTGAGCGGCGTGGACGGCGCCATTCATCTGGCCAGCGACAACCAGGGTCCCGGGATGGACCAGGCCGTGGTCCGGGCGGTGACCGCCGCGTTCGGCGGAACCGACAAGCCCTACGTCCACACCGGCGGGGTGTGGGTCTGGGGTGACGGCACCGACATCGGCGAGGACGACCCGCAGAACGCACCGAAGATCACCGCCTGGCGCTCGGACGTCGAGGACGCCGTGCTGTCCTCGGAGGTGAAAGCAACGCTGATCGCACCGGGCATCGTCTACGGCCCCGGCGGAGCCGGCATTGCGGAGATGATCAAGAACGGGCCGACCGACGAGAACGGCGCACTGGTGCTGCTCGGGTCCGGCGACCAGCACTGGACCACCGTCGCCGCGAGCGATCTGGCCGAGCTCTACGTGCTCGCGCTCGAACGCTCCGAGGGTCACGTCACCTACATCGGTGCCGGCGGGGACAACCCGACCGTCCGTGAGATCGGTCAGGCCGTCGTCGGTCCGGACGGCACCGTCACGCCGGGCAGCGTCGACGAGGCCGGCAGCCGGGTCGGTGACCTGTTCGCCGAGGCTCTGTTGCTCGACCAGCAGGCCAGTGGCTCCAAGGCCCGGATCGATCTGGGCTGGGAGCCGAACGCCCGGTCCCTGGTCGACGAACTCAGCGCAGCCGGGGCCTGAACGGGTCAACCGTCGTGATGCGGGTCCGAGCACTCGAGGAGTGCTCGGATCCGTTCAAGGGTGGGAGTTGGAGCCGATTCGCGGTGCTCCGAACCGGTTGGGTGGGGTGGGCGATACTGGTTTCGAACCAGTGACCTCTTCGGTGTGAACGAAGCGCGCTACCACTGCGCCAATCGCCCCCTGGCCGGGACACGATCCCCGACGCGGCTGCCTAGGTTACCGCATCCCGCGACGGACGCCGACCCAGTTCACTTCTGTCCTAGCGGGTCTGCCCCATCGGGCCTGGCTCAGCAGGCGTCACCAGTTGGCGTCCCCGGCGGGATCACGGCTCGAGGTCGGCCAGGCTCCGCTCGGCAAAGGTCGTGGCGATCTCCGCGGTCCTGGCGCCGACGGCGTCGTAGGTCACGTCGTCCCAACGCTTGATGCCCTGCACGTCGCGAAGGGACGACGTGATGAAGACCTCGTCGGCGGCCTTGGCCTCCTCCAGGGTGAGGTCACGCTCGACGATGTCGCACCATTCGAGCAGCAGGTCCCGGGTGACTCCGCGCAGCGGGCCGGCGCTGAGCGGCGGGGTCACCACCTCCGAGCCGAGGACGAAGAAGATGTTCGAGCCGGTGCCTTCGCAGACCTGACCGGCCGTGTTGACGAAGATCGACTCCTCGGCGTCCCGTTCGGCGGCATAGGCCAGGCCGCGGACGTTCTCGGCGTACGAGGTGCTCTTCACCCCGGTCATGGCCCCGTTCTCGTTCCGGCTCCACGGCGCGGTCACGATGCTCGCGACCGGCGCGGAGACCACCCGCGAATCGGCGGCCACGACCAGTGTGGCCGGACCGAAGGCGGCCTGGGAACCGAGCGGGCCGAGACCCCCGGTGTAGGTGATCCGGATCTTGCCCTCCGCCCAGGTCCGGTCGGCCAGGACGGCGCTGATGGCGTCCCGGACGAGCTGGTGGTCGGGTGCCGGGAGTCCCATCGATGCCGCCGAACGGGTCAGCCGGTCCAGGTGTCGCTGGACGCTGAACGGACCGGCCTGCACCACCTTGAGCGCCTCGAAGACCCCGTCGCCGACGACCAGCCCGTGATCGGTCACCGGCACCTTCGCCTGCTCCGGCGTGTCGTACAGCGTGCCGTTGGCCCAGATCCGCAGATGTTCGGTCACCGGGGCGGTTCCGGCGGGAGCTACGGCTTCGGCGGTACGGGCGGGGGCGTCGGTGGTCATCCCCCCATCATGGCCGACCGGCGCCGCGGCCGAACCGCGACCCGGCGCAGAACCGGGTTTGTGGCAGCTCTCGGGCTCGGCTATGGTTACTCACCGCACCGCAGACGACCCAAGTGTGAGCTCGGGTCCGGGCGGAGCGTGCGGACGTGGCTCAGTTGGTAGAGCATCACCTTGCCAAGGTGAGGGTCGCGGGTTCGAATCCCGTCGTCCGCTCGGAGCGGGTCTCCACTCCAGGAGGTCCAACTCGAGATGGTGGGTTGGCCGAGAGGCGAGGCAACGGACTGCAAATCCGTGTACACGGGTTCAAATCCCGTACCCACCTCGGATGGTCTGGTCCACCGTCGCAGGAAACACCGCACCACCCTTACGGGCGATTGGCGCAGCGGTAGCGCGCTTCCCTGACACGGAAGAGGTCACTGGTTCGATCCCAGTATCGCCCACCAGCGGGAGTGGACTGGCGTGCACACCAGTTCTCGTGCCGCAGAGACAGTGAAAAATCGTCGCGCTGGGGCGGCGTCCTCCCAGACCCCGGTGTGAAATTCAGATCCTGGTCGCCGGGGTCTAAACCCGAAGATGTCCTGGCAGACCTCGGTGACGAGCCGTGCACCGTCAACGTCCGGATCCGGGGTGCGAGCCCGGCACACCTGTCGCCGTTCTCCTAGATACTCGCGGCCGCGATCGTTCCCCCGAAAGCCGGCGGCGGTCTGCTGCGCCGAGGCCCACGTCGGCGTAGACGCCGCCTCAGCGGCAGTCGGCGACCGAGTCGGAGGGCGTCTGTGGGCGCTGGGACGATGGGGTTCAGCGGGCCGAACGGATCATCAGATCACTGACCCGGGCGGCGTTGGCCATGATGGTCAAGGCCGGGTTGGCCGAGCCCTGGGTGGGCAACACGCTGCCGTCGACGACGGACAGGTTCGGCACCGCGAAGCTGCGGCAGTCGCGGTCGACCACCCCGTGTTCTGCGTCCGCCGCCATCCGGGCGCCGCCGACCAGATGGGCGTTACGAGTGAAGGTGACCACCTCGTCCGCACCGGCTGCGGTCAGAATCTCCTCCATCACCGACTGCGCCGCGGCCAGCAGCTGCTTGTCGTTGTCGCACTGGCTGTAGGAGAAGTTCGCCACCGGCAGCCCGTATCGGTCCTTTTCCTCGGCCAGCGTGACCCGGTTGTCCGCCTGGGGCAGGAACTCACACAACGCACCGAGGGCGGCCCAGTGCACGAAGTCGCTCATGTAGCGGCGCAGGGCCGGGCCCCAGTGGCCCTGGCCGGCGATGTGTTCGGCCCAGGCAATCGGCAACGGCGACACCGTCTGGATCGAGAAACCGCGCTTGTAAGGCTTGCTCGGATCGGTCTCGTAGAACTGCTCGCTGGAGGCTTCCGGCGGGGGCGCCTTGTACATCCTGACCTCGGCGTCGAAACGACCCGCAGTCTGCGGCGCACCCTGGACCATCAGATAGCGCCCGACCTGATCGAAGTCGTTGCACAATCCGTCCGGGAAGCGTTTCGAGGCAGAGTTCAGCAGCAGCCGGGGCGTCTCGATCGAGTAGCCGGCGATGATCACCTGATTCGCCCGCTGCAGATACTCCACCCCGTGCCGCAAATAGCGGACGCCGATCGCCCGGCCGGTCTGCTGATCGATCTCGACCGTGGTGACCATCGCGTCCGCGCGGACCTCGGCACCGTGGGCGAGCGCGTCCGGGACGTGGGTGATCAACGGTGAGGCCTTCGCGTTGACTTTGCAGCCCTGTTGGCAGAAACCGCGATAGATGCAGTGCTGACGATGTCCGAACCGGCCGTTGGCGATAGCCACCGGACCGACCTTCGTCTCGACACCGGCCCTGAGTGCGCCGCGCTGGAAGATCTCGCCGTTCCCGCCGACCGGGTGCGCCTGCTGCGGATAGCGGTGCGGCTCGCCCCACGGCCAGTCCTCGCCGGCCACCGGCAGTTCGCCCTCGATCGCGCTGTAGTACGGCGACATCTCGGCGTAGTCGATCGGCCAGTCCGCGCCCACTCCGTCGTCGGTGAAGGTGCTGAAGTCGCTGGGATGGAACCGCGGGATGTACCCGGCGTAGTGGATCATCGACCCGCCCACCCCGCGGCCGGAGTTGTTGGAGCCCAACGGCACCGGATCGTCGCCGCTGATCACCCGCGGCTCGGTCCAGAAGAGGTGGTGCGAGCCGGCCTCGTCGGAGACCCAGTCGGCGTCCGGATCCCAGAACGGCCCGGCGTCGAGCGCCACCACACTCCAGCCGGCCCGGGCGAGTCGTTGCGCGGTGGTGGCACCACCGGCACCGCAGCCGACGATCACCGCGTCGACGACGTCGCTCGGGTCGTAACGGCGCATGTCCCGCCGCAGCCGATGGTTGGTGCGCTCCTGACCTACGGGTAGCAGCCAGGCCGACTCGTTACGCTCCCGGACCTTGTCCGCCGCTCCGTCGTGGGCGTCGAAGAAGGCCCTGCCGGCGGAGCCCAGCCGACGGACCGGGTCGGGCAGCCAGGTGCTCACGAGGAGACCCGGGTCGGGTCGAGCGGGCGGTGGTCGGCCACCTCGAACGGCTCCCGGGCGTCGATCCCGGTGTTCTTGTAGCCCCGCGGGTAGGCCGGGCCGGGGAAGCCCATCTCGTTCCAAGCCCAGGGGTGGGCGTAGAAAGCGGTGCAGGCGTAGCGGGTCCAGAGCGACCAGATCCGGTCGGCTCGCATCCCGTGCCACTGCCCCTCACCCGCGTCCTGCACGGCCTGGATCAACGCGGCCTGCGCCGGCCGGCTGCACTCGGCGAACCCTTGGTCGTGGCCGGCCTGTGCGTCCGCCTCCAAAGCCTGCAGCGAACGGCGCCACGCCTCACCGTCCTCGGGCAGGTCGCTGTAGTGCCAGCCGTCGGTCTGCCGTTCAGTCAGCCGGGCGTCGATCATCTCCAGCACCGGCACCCGGGGTTCGTCCCACTGATCCAGCAGGTGGTCCAGCAGCGGCCGAGCGATCGCCTCCGCACGGAGATCGAAGAAGCGCAGCGGCTCGGGCAACGACAGTCGCGCCATCACCACGCCGGTGGTCACCGGATCCCAGTGGTCGGCCTGGGCCAACACGTCGAATCCCGGAAACCGCGACTCACGGTTGCCTGGGACCGTCCCGGTCTGCGGCCGCCGGATCTCTCGCGCCACTATTTCTCCCGCCGCAGGATGGAGGCCAGCAGACCCATGCCGCCGACCATGGTGACCAGCAGCGGCGCCATCAGCGGCGGGCCCATCTCCATGTTGTAGTAGGCGTTCTTCCAACCGCCGGGCTTCTGACCGATGCCACGGGCGTGCAGATAGGTGCCTTGCAGACCGTTGGCCACGATCACCGCCGAGACCACCGGCAGCGCCGTCCGGGCCGCCCTCTTGCTGAACACCCCGGCGATGCCGGCGACCATCCCGACCGGGCCCAGCGCGATCGGCAGCCACATCAACCGGTTACCGAAGCTGGCCGAGTCGTGCTCGAAGAAGATCTCTGCGGTGGCCACCGCCGCGCCGGCCGCGGTCACCGCACACAAGGTCCGTTCGAACCGGCCGGTCCGCAGGTCGTGGACGTAACGGACGGCTTCTTTCTCTACCTTCATCTTCAACCCCTGCCCTGACTGGCTCGAACCGCAACCACACACCCGATCGCCGCGATGCTGCCACTGACCAGGGCGACCCGGCGACGTCGCGGTTCGGCGATCGCCAGCGCCACCATGCTCGCCGCATGCAGACCGTCGACCACCGCGTACAACGGGCCGAACATCCGGGGCGCGATCACCTGTACGGTCCCCTGGGCCAGATAGCGGGCCGCGAGCACGGCCATCGCGTCGTCGTCCAGCGGCTCGGATTCCCGGCCCTGGACCAGGGTGAACAACTTCGGACCCTCACCCATCAGCACTGCGCCCCAGGCCAGACCGAGGACGCCGGACGCTCGCAGCGACCCACGCCGCCTCGTCGCCGCGTCCACTCCGTCCTTGGTGGTCTTGACCGCCGCCGCGGCCGCGGCGGCCTTGGCCGCCTTGCCCCGCGCGCTCATCGGCCCAGCTTCCGGGCCAGCAGGCCGACTGCGCCGGCGACCGCGATCGTCCCGGCACTGACCAACGTCTTGTGATGATGGGAGAACCACAGCTGCGGGGCGTGCGGGGTGGCCCGGTCGTCGAAGACCCCGTGGGCTCCGAAGTCCTTCCCGTCCGGGCCGTCAGCCGGCTCGAACAGGTTCACCGGCTGATCCGGATCCTTCTTCTCCCCGGTCTGTTGGGACTTGAACCCGGTCTTGCCCAGGTAGAGATCGAGCAGGCCGGGGAACAACTTGTCCCCGACCAGGGTGCCGACGGTGCTGGCGCCCACCCAGTACTCGCGGCGCTTCGGGTGCTCCGCGGCATAGCGCACGGCGCGAGCGGCGACTTCTGGTTGGTAGATCGGCGGCACCGGTTGAGCGTGGTTCGGCATCCGGGACAACACCCAGGAGAACTGGGGCGTGTTCACCGCCGGCATCTGCACCATGGTGACGTGCACGTTGCTCTTCTCGTGCAACAGCTCGCAGCGCACCGACTCGTTGAACCCCTGGATGGCGTGTTTGGCACCGCAGTAGGCCGATTGCAGGGGGATCCCGCGATAGGCCAGGGCCGAGCCGACATGGACGATCGTGCCGCGATCGCGCGGCATCATCCGCTTCAGCGCCGACATGGTGGCGTAGACATAACCGAGGTAGCTGACCTCGGTCGCCCGCTTGAACTCCTCGGGCTGGACGTGCCAGAAGCGGGAGAACACAGCGGTGAAGGCGACGTTGACCCAGATGTCGATCGGTCCGAGTTCGTTCTCGATCCGTTCGGCCGCCGCCTCCACCGCCTCGTGGTCGGCCATGTCGGTGGGGACCACCAGCGCGGTGGCACCACGCTCACGCACCTCTTGGGCCGCGGCCTCCAGACCCTGTTCGCCGCGGGCCAGCAGGGCCAGTCGCGATCCGGGTTCGGCGAACTCGCGGGCGACCGCGCGACCGATCCCTCCTGACGCTCCGGTGATGACGACGACCTTCGGCATACGCGCTCCTCTGGAGATTCGGCCACACGGAGATTTGACGAGTGACAAGGAACCTAGATCATCATGCTGAGTCCGCGCTGACCGGTCGGGCCAGCTGACTCCTCGACCTGAGGCCGGCCGCGTCCTCGCTACGTCCTGTCACCGAGGTGAGCGTCGTCGGTGAGGGCCTCACCCGCATCGACCAGAAGGGCGGGCGGTCACCCTTGTCCGGAGAGGGGCTGCACCGGTAACCCGACGCCGGTCCCCTACGCGGCGGTGGAAACGAACGGCATCCCTCTCCCAGGACGCCTGATCGTCGCCTACGAGGCGCCGGCTGCGTCGAGCACGGTTCGCCGGTGGCTGAGAGGACGGCGTCGGATGTCGGGCCGACGATGCCGAGGGAGTCGAGGGAATGGCGCCGCGACGCCTAGAGTGAGTCCGTGATTCTGGCGGTGCTGTTGGCGTTCGGGGCCGCTGCCTCGTTCGCGGCCGGGTCGGCGCTGCAGCACCGGGTGGCCGGCGCGGCTCCGGCCGAGGACGAATCGAAGGTCGCCTTCGTGCTGCGGCTGGCCCATCAGCCTTCCTGGGTGGTCGGTCTGGTGTTGAGCGCGGTCGCCTTCACCCTGCACGCCTCGGCGCTCAGCCAGGGCGATCTTGCCCTGGTCCAACCGGTGATCGTCAGCGGCATCGTCTTCGCGGTGATCATCCGATCCGGACTGGCCCACCGGTTCCCGCCGGCCCGGACGCTGATCTGGCTGATCCTGACCTGGGTCGGGCTTGCGGTCTTCCTGATCGCCCGTCCGACGGTCACCGACCACCCGGCCAACCTGACGGTGGCGGTGATCGTCACCGTGGCCGGTGTGGTGCTGGCGGCCGGTCTGCTTCTCGCCGCCCGGGCCACCACGGTCGGCCGGCGACGGGGCGTCCGGCTGGCGATGGCGGCCGGAATCCTGTTCGGGTTGGTGGCCGGCGAGGCGAAGCTGGTGCTGAACCGGCTGGGCGACGGCATTCCGGCGGTGCTGACCTACTGGCCGCTGTGGGTGCTGGTCGTCGTCGGCGTCGCCGCGATCCTGTCCAACCAACTCGCCTACCAGGCCACCCGGCTGTCGGTCACCGCACCGGTGCTGAACATCGCCCAGGTGTTGGTGGCGCTCGCTTTCGGCGCCCTGGTCCTGGACGAGACCGCCGGGTCGAATGCCGTGCAGCTGATCTTCCAGGTGGCGGCCCTCGTGTTGGTGGTGGCCGGTGTCGTCCAGCTCGCCTCGAAATCGGCCGAGGACGAGAACGAGGACGAACGCGTCGGCGTCGGTGCGGGTAACGACCGCGGGTCGGTCGCGGACTGATCTCCGCCGAGGCCCTGGGCACGGCGTCGAACATGGCCTCGAACACTTCTCTGGAGACGGCTCTGAAGGCCGTCCTGAGCGAGGATTTCGCGCCGGGCGACCCGCCGCCCGGCGGCTGCCTGGCGGTCCGGACGCCTTCGGGGACCAGTTGGGTCGCGCAGGGCCACCGGGTGGTGATCGGGGTGGACCAGCCGTTGCCGATGACGTTCGAGACGGCCTTCGACCTCGGCTCGGTGACCAAGGTGATGGCCACCACCACGGCGCTGATGGCTCTGGTCGACCAGGGCGTGCTCCGCCGGGACGACCGGATCGGGCGGTTCCTGCCGCAGCTGCGACCACCACTGGCCGACCTCGGCATCGATCGGCTCCTGCTGCACCGGGCCGGCCTGTGGGAGTGGCGGCCGCTCTACCTACGAGCCGACACCCACGAGCAGGTGATCGGGCGGATCGGCGAACTCGAGCTGCGTTACCCGCCGTCGCGCGAGCCGGCGACCGGTCGGCACTACTCCGACCTCGGGTTCCTGCTGCTCGGGGCCGTGGTCGCCGCCGCCTGGGGAGCTCCGCTGACCACCGCGGTCTCGGCCCTGGTCCTGGAGCCGTGGCGACTGGACTCGACCCGGTACGCCGCCCCGCCGGCCGGGCCGGTCGCCGCAACCTCGATCGGCGACCGGATCGAACGGGAGATGATCGACACGCAGCGGCCCTACCCGGTGCCCGAGCGGTCGAGCGACTTCAGCGGTTGGCGGACGAGGCCGCTGATCGGTGAGGTCAACGACGGGAACGCCTGCCACGGCTGCCACGGCGTCGCCGGCCACGCCGGGCTGTTCTCTTCCGTTCCGGACCTGTTGACGTTCGGTCACGGACTTCTGAGAAGTCTGGACGGGGCCGGGCCACTCTCAGCCGGGACGCTCGGCTCCTTCCTGACCGAGGGGCCCGATCCGGGGCAGGCCCGTGGCTTCTGGGTCGAGACCTCCACGGTGGCGGATTGCTCGGCGCCGGTCTACGGTCACCCGGGCTTTCCCGGGGTGAGCGTGGCGATCATGCCGCGGCACCGGGCGAGCATCGTGCTGGCCACCAACCGGCTGCACGTGCTCGGATCGCCGCGTCCGCACGCCCCGAGCTGGCAGGCCGCACTCCGGGCCGCCCATCAGCATCTGCACGACACCGGCGGCTGACCTCGGAGTCACCACCCGGAGTCATCACGCGGAAGGAGAGAATGCGGACGTGAGAGTGGTCGGGATGATCAGCGGGACCTCCTACGACGGCATCGACGCGGCCGCCGCCGACCTCGAGCTGGACGGCGACACCATCACGCTGTCCCCGCTCGGCCTGGTCAGCAGCGACTTCCCGGCCGCACTGCGGGCCCGGATCGCGGCGGTCCTGCCGCCGCACCCGACCACGATCGAGGAGGTCTGCCGGCTGGACACCGAGCTCGGCCAGGTGTTCGGGGCCGCGGCCGCCGCGGCCTGTGACGGCCCCGGTGAGGGTCGGGTCGGGTTGGTCGTCTCGCACGGCCAGACCGTCTTCCACTGGGTCGAGGACGGCCGTCCGCTCGGCACCCTGCAGCTCGGTGCACCGGCCTGGATCGCTGCCCACACGGGGATTCCGGTCGTCTCCGATCTGCGCTCGGCCGATCTCGCCCGGGGCGGGCACGGGGCCCCACTGGCCTCGACGTTGGATGCGTTGCTGCTGGCTGAGCCGACCTGGTCGCCGAGGTGCGCTCAACCTCGGCGGCATCGCCAACATCACTGTCGTGGCCGGCTCCGAGCCGGTCCTGGCCTACGACCTCGGCCCGGCCAACGCCCTGATCGACGCGGCGGTGGTGGCCCTCACCGGCGGTGCCGAGCACTTCGACGCCGACGGAGCCCGCGCCGCCCGCGGTCGGGTCGACCGGGCTGCGTTGGCGGTGCTGCTGGAGGAGGGCTATTACGCCCGGCCGGCGCCGAAGTCCACCGGCAAGGAGTTGTTCCATCCGGGCTACGTCGAGCAGACGTTGGCGGCCGATGGACTGAGCTTGCCGGCCGGGGACGATCTGGTGGCGACCGTCACCGAGCTGACGGCAGCCCTGGTCGCCTCGGCGTGTGCCGAGTACCGGTTGAGCGAGCTGATCGTCTCCGGTGGTGGCGTCCGCAACCCCGTGCTGATGAGGAGGATCGAGGCGCTCGCCGCACCGACCACGGTCTCGACGATCGACGACCTCGGTCTGCCGGCGCAGGCGAAGGAGGCCTACCTGGTCGCGCTGCTGGGCTTCCTGACCGTGCACGGACTGGCCGGCAGCCTGCCGTCGGCGACCGGAGCAACGCAGGCGTCGGTACTGGGTTCGATCACCCCGGGCCGGCGGTCGGCTGCGGCTGCCCGAGCCGGCGGCGGTCGTCCCGACCCGGCTTCGCATCCTGTCCTGACCGTCACTCCCGAAACCGGCCGTGGACGCCGAAACGCCCGCGGTGCCGGCCGGTGATCCGGCGCGGCCCGCGGGCGCAGGGACGTTCAGGTGGAGCTGGTGAAAAAGGTCAGCCGTTGTTCTGGCTGATCCGGAGCGTGCCGTTCACGCTGTGCGGGAAGAACCCACCCTCGCTGACCTGACCCTTGTTCAGGTAGACGACGTTCAGCACCTGGCCGGGGGTCCGGCTGTAGGTGATGCCGTTGACGTCGGTCGGGACCAGGTTGGCCTTGCCGCCCAGGGTGATGCCCTGGTCGTCGTCGGTCTTCCCGTCGAGGCTGTCGCGGGCGTCGGAGATGGCGTTGGCCTGGGCGGCCAGACCCTTGTTGTACAGCGCGCTGCGGACGATGCCCGCGTGGTAGGCCTCGACCGAGAGGATGCCGGCGGCCGCCTCCAGGTAGGTCTTGTTCGTGATCAACGGAGCAGCGCCCTTGTAGGCGGTGACCCCGACGTCTTCGAAGATGAAGGCGCCGAGCAGGAAGTTGTTCTCGTTGGCGAACGGGTCGAAGGTCTGACCGGACTTGATCAGGCCGGCCGCGATGGCGGCGTTGCTGAAGCTCGTCTTCAGGTCGATGTCGGGCATGGCGACCTTGGAGTCACCCAGAGCGGAGCGCAGGAAGTTGACGTGCGCGAGCTCGTCACCGGCGATCTCGGTCGCGTAGGCCTTGACCGAGGCGCTGGCGAACGGCACCTGGGCGCCGCCGGTGACCCGGCCGATGTTGCCGCGACCGTCGGTGATCGATGACGACAGACCGGTGCCGTAGACGGCGTAGTGGTAGAACTGCGCCTCGAGGTACTCCAGGTTGAGGGCGAAGTTCAGGATGGACTCGTCGTTGATGACGCCGTCGGCGTGAGCCGTGCCCGCGCCGGAGCCGAGCAGGGCCGCCCCGCCGACGACACCCGCTCCCGCAAGACCGGTGGCCTTGAGGAAGTTGCGACGGTCGGTCTCGGTGGCTGAGCTGCGGTTGATCATGTCAACCACGGTTTTCTTTCCGAACATGGATTTTCCTTCTGCAGAACGGATAGGACTGGTCCTCGAGCTCGATCTCGTTCCCACACGAGACCTCGTCCGAGCGGCAGCGCTGCCCTTTCCTCCCCCGGTTTGATGGCTCCCCCCGGTGATCTTTGGAGTGCTGACATGCTGTCTGCTTCAGGCAGTATTCGACACCATCGCCGGATCGGATGGGGCAGATAGCAAAATTTGATCCGATACCGACGCTCAGCCCCGGCTCAGCGTCGTCTCAGGGCCCGCTCCCGAGGAGTGACGGGGGGCTCTCAGGCGGTACCGGTGCCGAACAGCAGGCCGAGAGCGTAGGTCACGGCCGCGGCTCCGTAGCCGATGGCCAACTGCCGCAGTCCACGCCGCAGCGGTGAGGCACCGCTGAGCAGCCCGACCACGGCGCCGGTGCCCAGCAGAGCCAGGCCGACCAACACGGCGGCGATCACCACCGCCGTCAGACCCTGGGCGCCGAACAGATAGGGCAGCACCGGGATGACCGCCCCGGAGGCGAAGAAACAGAAGCTGGAGAGGGCGGCGCTGAGACCGTTCCCGACCGCCTCGTGCTCGTCGACGACCGGCTCCGTCGCAACGGGATCGGATGCGATGGGGTGAGCCACGGGACCGGTGGCGCTGATCGGTACGGCCGCCGCCGGGCCGGGGGCCGAGCGGGGGCCTGATCGAAGACCGGTGAGCACGTCGGCGGCGTGCGCGGCGGCCTCGTCCGGATCCATCCCCCGGGCGCGGTAGACCAGGGTCAGCTCGTTGGCGTCGAGGTCGAGGGCCGGCAGCGCCTGCTGCGCCTCCGGGGCCGGGGTGGAGGCGTCCAACAACTCCCGTTGGGACCGGACCGAGACGTACTCCCCCGCGCCCATCGACAGAGCGCCGGCGAGCAGGCCGGCCAGACCGGTCAGCAGCACGAACTGGTTGGAGATGCCGCTCGCGCTCACCCCGAGCACGAGCGACAGGTTGCTCACCAGGCCGTCGTTGGCGCCGAACACCGCGGCCCGGAACGTGCCGGACAGCCGGTTCCGGCCGCGGACGGCCAACCCGCGGACGACCTCCTCGTGGATCCGCTCGTCGGCGGCCATCGCCGCGGTGGCGTCGGAATCGTCCTCATAGGGCGATCGGGACTCGGCCCGCTGAGCCAGGGCCAGCACGAACACCGAGCCGATCCGACGGGCCAGGAACCCCAGGAACCGGGTCCGGATGTCGCCGCGGAGCGGAGTGCCGACGTCGTCGCCGAGCAGCCGCAGCCAGTGTTCCTCGTGCCGTTTCTCGGCCGCCGCTAGATCGAGCAGGATCTCGCGTTCCTCGCCGCCGCGCCGCCCGGCCAGGTCGCGGTAGACCGCACCCTCGGCACGTTCGTCGGCCAGATACTGCCGCCAGCGCCGGATCGTCCGTTGGCTGACCGTCCGGGAGACCGGCCGCGAATCGGACACGGCACCACCTTATCCGGGCCGGTCGGGCCGGACACCTGCGACGAGGCGGGCGGCCCGGACTCGCCTGATCAGGCCGGGCGGTCGAGGCGGGCGATGCCCTGGCCGACCAGGTCACCCAGTTGCTGCAGGGCGTGCACGGGTGGCGGGACCAACTGCAGCAGAGCGCTGCTCTGGGTGACCGAGGCGATCGAGGACGGTCCCCAGGCGAGCAGGGCGCCGGCGACGAGCCACAGCACCAGGGCCGTACCCACTCCCGAGGCGAGGGCGGCGATCAGCCCGGCCCGGCGGCGTAGGGCTCCGAGGATGCTGGCGACGACGATCAGGGCGATGACCAGATCGGCCAGACCCAGGTGTGTGAGGAAGTTCATGATCTGAGAGTGCGGCACGAACCTGAAGTAGGCCTCAACGAACTGGCTCCCGGCGACAATCTTCAGGGAGCGATCGAGAACGCTCGAGTCGTGCTGAAGCCGTGCTCGAGCCCTGCTCAGGCCACGCAGGCGGCGATGGTGCGGGAGATCCCCCGGTTGAGCAGATCGATGACGTCACCCTGGGTGCGTCCGGGTTCGTCGTTCCAGGCGGTCAGGACGCGCAGGTGGGCCCGTCGCTGGTTCGCGGCGAAGCGGTGGCCCGGGGCGAAGCTGGCGTGGCCGGCACGTTCGTGGGCGGCCTCGTACAACTCGTCGCCGGCTCGCCGGACGTCGTCCAGGCTGTGCGCGGTGTCCTGGTCCTCGGCCAGCAGCAGCATCGACCCGATCAGGCAGGCCGCGCCGGCCCCGGACGGACGGCGCAACAGGGCCCGCTGTTCATGGTGATCGGCGTAGCGCAGGACCGGATCGCCGGCTGACCCAGCCGTGTCCGTCCCGGCCCCGGCTGGCCGGTCCCCTCCGGTGCCGCCGGTCCGAGGACCGATCGTCCCGATCGCCTCGACGCTGAACCAGCCCCCCGCCGTCCAGCCGCGGTCGGCGATCCGGAGCTTGGTCTGCTCCAGCAGATCCAGCACCCGTTCGAGTTCTGAGAGCCGCACTGCGGCGTCGTCGAAGGCGGCGCCCGGTTGGTAGTCCGGGACCGGGCCGGTCCAGTTCGCCACCGCGAAGGCGGCGAAGCGACGTGCGCAACCGCGCAGGGTGTCGAGCAGATCCGACGCTGTGCGCTGGCTGGAATCGGTGTGGTCCATCCCGGTCTCCCGATCTCGGAGGGTCTCGGCAGGTACTGGGCCGAGCGTACGCCCGGGACGGGCTCCGGGCGCCGGGTCGGAGTCATCGGTTCAGCGGCACCGGCTGGAGGATCCGGACCCCCGCGGGCGTTCACTACAGTTCGGCCCATGCTCCACCTTCGGTTGATCGCGCCCGGATCCTCCGGCGCGGCTGTCCGGGACCACCTGGTCGGCGACGACCGGGTGACCGCGGTGGTGTATCTGCCCGGTGTCGCCTGCTCGCCACCGGGCGATCTGATCCACTGCGACGTGACCCGCGAGGCCGCCGGGGACGTGCTGGAGTACCTGCGCGACCAGGGCCTCTACGACCACGGCTCGGTCACCATCTCCAAGATCGATGCATCCCCCTCGCGCAACGCGGACGCGACCGAGCGGGCGGCGATGGGTGCACCGGACGACGCGATCGTCTGGGACGAGGTGCGCGCCGGTGCCTACGGCGACGTCCGCGGCTCCTGGTCGTTCTACGTCTTCCTGAGCCTGGCCACGATGATCGCCGCGGTCGCGGTGATCACCGACTCCCCCATCCTGGTCGTCGGCGCGATGGTGGTGGGGCCCGAGTTCGGGGTGATCGCCGCCCTCGCGCTCGGGCTGGCGCTGCGGGACTTCCGGCTGAGCGGCAGGGCGATCTGGCTGCTGGCCCGCGGCTTCGTCGTCGCGATCCTCGTCACCCTCGCCTTCGCCCTGCTGGCCCGCGCGACGGGCGTCGCCGAGCTCGCCGACATCACCGGGCCCCGGCCGCTGACCGCCTTCATCTGGCGGCCCGACATCTGGTCCGCGGTGGTCGCGGTGCTGGCCGGCTCGGCCGGGGTGCTCTCCCAGACGGCGGGCAAGACCAACGCCCTGGTCGGGGTGTTCATCTCGGTCACCACCGTGCCGGCGGCCGGCGACTTCGCCCTGTCGCTGGCCTTCGGTGACGGGACGAACCTGATCGGATCGGCGGCCCAGCTCGGGATCAACCTGGTCGGCATGACGGTGGCCGGGTTGCTCACGCTGCTGGCCCAGCGTCAGCTCTGGCGGCTGGCGGTCGCCCTGCGGGCGCACCGGGTCTCCCGCGGGTCCACTGCGGGGCCGGACGGGCGCTCGTGGATCCCGGACGAAACCCCCCGCCGGCCCTAGGCTGGCGCCATGACCGCGTGGAGCGACTGGCGTGCCGCAGCGGTACACCGTCTCCCGGTGCCCGTCCGACGCATGCTCGCGATCGTCGCCCGGCTCGCGGCCGAGACGTTCAAGGGCTGTTTTCGCTACCGGGTGACCGGGCTGGCGGCCGAGGCGGCCTTCTTCACCATTCTCTCCGTGCCGCCGTTGATCTTCGGGTTGGCCGGTGCGGTCGGCTTCGTGGCCCAGCAGTTCAATTTCGCCACCATCGAGAGCTTCCAGTCCGAGCTGTTGGCCCTGGCCTCCCGGGTGCTGAACGAGCAGTCGGTGCAGGCGGTGATCGCGCCGACGTTGACCGACGTCCTCTCCGGCGGCCGCTACTCGGTGATCTCGATCGGTTTCGTGCTGGCGCTGTGGTCCGGATCGCGTGCCCTCAACGTCTTCCTCGACACGATCACCATCATGTACGGCCTCGGCGGCCGGCGCAGCCTGTTCAAGACCCGCGGGCTGTCGTTCGTCTTCTACCTGGTCATCCTGGTGGTCGGGGTGGTGCTGGTGCCGCTGGCCCTGGCCGGTCCGGATCTGATCGACCGGCTGCTGCCCGACTCCCTCGGCATCCTCGGCGACCTCTACTGGCCGGTGCTGCTGATCTCCTCGGTGCTGTTCCTGACCACGCTCTACCACCTCGCCGTCCCGGTCCGCAGCCGATGGCGCACCGATCTGCCCGGGGCCGGGTTGTCGTTGCTGATCTGGCTCGGCGGCAGCGCGCTGCTCAAGTTCGCCCTGAACGCCTCCACCGGCAGCACCACCATCTACGGACCCCTGGCCGCGCCCATCGCCATCCTGATCTGGCTCTACGTGATGAGCCTGGCCGTCCTGATCGGCGCGGCCTTCAACTCCGCCATCGACGTCATCTGGCCGAACTACACCGGTGTGGACCACGACCAGGAGCACCGGCCGGACGAGTCCATCACCCATCCGCTGGAGGCACGGTCGGCCGCGCTCGCCTCGCCGGGTGAGGAGGTGGCCGCCGCCGTCTCCGCCCGGGCCGCGGCCGACGCGGACCCGGACGTCCGGGCGGACCCGGAACCAGATCCGGAGCCGGACGACGACCGCAGCGAGCAGAGCCGGCCCCGGTCCGACCGCCCGGCAGAGGTCCACCGGCTCAGCGCCTGACTTCTCACTATTCGGACAGAGGTCTCACGATTCGGGATTTTGATTTGATTCGGCTCGTCCACTGGCCGAGATTTGACCCATGCGCACCCCAGCCGATCGGACCTGTGTGTCCGGCGACCGCTGGCTCACGTCCCGGTGGACGGTGCGACGCTTCGTCGACCTCGGTCGGCTGAAGTCGATGATCTGTCGACCGGTCTGACGTTCGCCCGCCGTCGACTGCGTCCTGATCGCTCGGATTCTCCGAACTGATCAGCCGAGGAGCCCCGACGAGGCCGACTCCGTTTCGTCCCCAGGGACTCCGGGGCCGAGCGAACGAGACCGACCGATCAGACCGACCGCCCCGTCCGACCCGCGAAGGAACCGATGAGCACCGAGACCGCACCTGAGCGCACCGTCCGCAAGCCGGCCCCCCGTCGCAAGAAGGGCGAGGGCCAGTGGGCACTCGGTTACCGCGAGCCGCTGAACGCCAACGAGCAGGGCAAGAAGGACGACGACGCGCTGAACGTCCGGGCCCGGATCGAGAACATCTACTCCGTCCGCGGTTTCGACAGCATCGACCCCTCCGATCTGCGGAACCGGTTCCGCTGGATGGGCCTCTACACCCAGCGCCGTCCCGGCATCGACGGCGGCAAGACCGCCACCCTCGAGCCGTCCGAGCTGGACGACTCCTACTTCATGTTGCGGGTCCGGATCGACGGCGGTGCGCTGAGCACCGAACAGCTGCGGGTGATCGGCCAGATCTCGGTCGACTTCGCCCGCGGGACCGCCGACGTCACCGACCGGCAGAACGTCCAGCTGCACTGGATCCGGATCGAGGACGTCCCCGAGATCTGGCGTCGGCTGGAGTCGGTCGGGCTGTCCACGATGGAGGCCTGCGGTGACTGCCCGCGGGTGATCCTGGGTTCACCGGTGGCCGGCATCGCCGCCGACGAGATCATCGACGGCAGCTCAGCGGTCACCGAGATCACCGACCGCTACCTGGGCAGCCCGGAGTTCTCCAACCTGCCGCGCAAGTTCAAGACCGCGATCACCGGCCACCCCAGCCAGGACGTGGTGCCCGAGATCAACGACGTCGCCTTCGTCGGCGTCGAGCACCCCGAGCACGGTCCCGGCTTCGACCTCTGGGTCGGTGGCGGGCTGTCGACCAACCCGATGCTGGCCCAGCGGCTCGGCGCCTGGGTGCCGCTGGCCGAGGTCGCCGACGTCTGGGCCGGTGTGGTCGGCGTCTTCCGTGACTACGGCTACCGCCGGCTGCGGACCCGGGCCCGGATCAAGTTCCTGATGGCCGACTGGGGTCCGGAGAAGTTCCGCGAGACGCTGGAAAGTGAGTACCTGAAGCGAAAGCTGGTCGACGGCCCGGCGCCGCAGACCCCGACCGCACCCGGCGACCACATCGGTGTCTCGGCCCAGAAGGACGGCCGGTTCTTCGTCGGCTTCGCCGCCATCGCCGGCCGGGTCAGCGGCGACAAGCTGCTCCGCCTGGCCGAGCTGGCCGAGGCCCACGGCTCGTCGCGGATCCGCACCACGCCGATGCAGAAGCTGCTGGTGCTGGACGTCGCGGCCGACGAGGTGGACGCCCTGGTGGCCGAGGTCGAGGCCGAGTTGGGCCTGAGTGCCAACCCGAACGCCTGGCGGCGCTCGGTGATGGCCTGCACCGGGATCGAGTTCTGCAAGCTGGCCATCGTCGAGACCAAGGCCCGGGCGGCCTGGGTGGTCGACGAGCTGGAGTCCCGGCTGGGCAATCTGGACCATCCGATCACCGTGCACCTGAACGGCTGCCCGAACAGCTGCGCCCGGATCCAGGTCGCCGACATCGGGCTGAAGGGCCAGCTGCTGCCGGGCCCGAACGGCCAACCGGTCGAGGGTTACCAGGTGCACCTGGGGGGCGGGCTCGGTCTGGACGCCGGCTTCGGGCGCAAGCTGCGTGGTCACAAGGTGATCGCCGACGAGCTGCCCGACTACGTCGAGCGGCTGGCCAAGGCCTACCTCGCCGAGCGCACCGACGGCGAACGCTTCGCCCAGTGGGTGGGCCGCGCCGACGAGTCCGCACTGGTCTGAGCGAGTGCTCCGGTGAGCGAGACGCGAGCATGAGCGAACAGCCGCAGCGCCAGGCCGTCATGTACTGCCCGTACTGCGCGGAGGAGACGCTGTTCCCGATCGAGGGCGGCGGCTGGGAATGCCGCAGCTGCCTGCGGGCGTTTTCCGTGACGTTCCTAGGGATCACGACACGGGGTGGGCAGCGATGAGTGTGGGTCAGATCGATCGGGCGGTCCGGACGCCGGCGCAGATGCGGCAGTTGGCCCATCGAGGCCAACGAGCGGCTGGCCGACGCGCCGGCGCTGGAGATCCTGCAGTGGGCGTTCGCCGAGTTCGGTGCCGGACTGGCCGTGACCTCCTCGATGAGCGACACGGTGATGATCCATCTGGCCGAGCAGGTCGCGCCCGGCATGGACGTGATCTTCCTCGACACCGGTTACCACTTCGCCGAGACGATCGGCACCCGCGACGCGGTCGAGGCGATCTTCGACGTGCACGTGGTGAACGTGCAGCCCGAGTTGAGCGTGGCCGAGCAGGATGCGAAGTACGGCAAGGATCTGTTCGCCCGGGACCCTGACGCCTGCTGCCGGATGCGCAAGGTCGAGCCGTTGGCCCGGGTGCTGAAGCCCTACGCCGCCTGGGCCACCGGCGTCCGGCGCAGCGACAGCCTCGGCCGGGCCAACACGCCGGTCGTGTCCTACGCCGAGAGCAAGCAGATGATTAAGATCGCTCCGATCGCGACTTGGACCGACGATGACGTGGCCGACTACGTCGAGGCCCACGGTCTGATCAGCAACCCGTTGCTGGCCGACGGTTATCTCTCGATCGGCTGCGAGCCGTGCACCAGCAAACCGACCGACGACGACGCCCGGGGTGGCCGCTGGGCCGGCCTCGGCAAGACCGAATGCGGGATCCAACTGTGAGTCAGCGAAACGACGGGGCGGGGACGACCGACGCCGAGCCCCGGAACGCACCAACCACGAGCGGCGCCCGGCGCCCGGAGCGCGGGGTCACGTTGTGGTTCACCGGTCTGCCGTCGGCCGGCAAGTCGACCATCGCGCACGCCCTGGCCGCCGAGCTGATGCGGGACCAGGTCGAGGTGCAGGTGCTCGACGGCGACGAGGTGCGTCCCTATCTGTCCTCCGAACTGGGCTTCAGCCGCAAGGATCGCGACCTCAACGTGTCCCGGATCGGCTACGTGGCCCGGTTGCTCTCCGGGCACGGCGTGGTCACCCTGGTGCCGGTGATCGCGCCCTACTCCGAGGCGCGCGACGCGGTCCGGGCCGACCACGTCCAGCACGGGGTCGCGTTCGCCGAGGTCCACGTCGCGACCCGGCTCGAGATCGCCGAATCCCGTGACGTCAAAGGGTTGTACGCCAAGGCACGCAAGGGTGAGATCTCCGGCCTGACCGGTCTGGACGACCCGTACGAGATCCCGGCCGCGGCCGAACTGGTCCTGGACACCGAGACCACCGACCTGCCGACGTCGGTCGCTTCGTCCAAGGCGCTGCTGGACGGGCTGCTGGAGTCGGGGCAGGCCGAGGAGGACGCCCGATGAGCAGCACGACCCGGCCACTGACCGAACTGCAGAGCCTGGAATCGGAGTCCGTCCACATCTTCCGCGAGGTCGCCGCGACCTTCCGCTCGCCGGTGATGCTGTTCTCCGGCGGCAAGGACTCGGTGGTGATGCTGCACCTGGCGGCCAAGGCCTTCTGGCCGGCCCCGCTGCCGTTCGGGGTGCTCCACGTCGACACCGGGCACAACTTCGCCGAGGTGCTGGACTACCGCGACCGGGCCGTCGCCTTCTACGGCGCCGAACTCGAGGTGGCGAAGGTGCAGGACTACATCGACGACGGTCGGCTCCGGGAGCGCGCCGACGGCCAGCGCAACCCGCTGCAGACCGTCCCGCTGCTGGACGCGATCCAGAACGGCAAGCACGACGCCGTCTTCGGCGGCGGCCGCCGGGACGAGGAGCGGGCCCGGGCCAAGGAGCGGGTGTTCAGCATGCGCGACGAGTTCGGCCAGTGGGAGCCGCGGAACCAACGCCCCGAGCTGTGGTCGCTCTACAACGGCCGGCACACCCCGGGCGAGCACGTCCGGGTGTTCCCGTTGTCGAACTGGACCGAGCTGGACATCTGGGACTACATCGAGGCCGAGAAGATCGATCTGCCCTCGATCTACTACGCCCACGAGCGTGAGGTGGTCGAGCGGGACCGGATGTGGATGGCCATCACCGACGTCACCCCGCTGGCCGAGGGTGAGACCTCGGAGGTCCGTTCGGTGCGCTACCGCACCGTCGGCGACATGTCCTGCACCGCCGCGGTGCTCTCGGACGCGACCACCGTCGCCGACGTGATCGCCGAGGTCGCGGCCAGCCGGTTGACCGAGCGCGGGGCCACCCGGGCCGACGACCGGCTGAGCGAGGCCGCGATGGAAGACCGTAAACGTGAGGGGTACTTCTGATGACCGCCAGCGTCAAGCGCCGCCAGGAATCCGGCGCCGGCCGTACCCTGCTGCGGCTGGCCACCGCCGGATCCGTCGACGACGGCAAGTCGACCCTGGTCGGTCGGTTGCTGTTCGACACGAACTCGGTGCTGAGTGACACCCTCGACCACGTCGAGCAGGTCAGCCGTCGGCGGGGCCTGGCCCAGGCCGACCTCGCGCTGCTGACCGACGGTCTGCGGGCCGAACGCGAGCAGGGCATCACGATCGACGTCGCCTATCGCTACTTCCACACCCCGATCCGTAAGTTCATCCTCGCCGACTGCCCGGGACACGTGCAGTACACCCGCAACACCGTGACCGGATCCTCCACCGCGGACGTGATCGTGCTGCTGGTGGACGCCCGTAACGGCGTGGTCGAGCAGACCCGTCGGCATCTGGCCGTGGCCGCTCTGCTGCGGGTGCCGCACGTCGTGCTGGTGGTGAACAAGATCGATCTGGTCGACTTCTCCCAGGACGTCTTCAACGCGATCGCCACCGATTTCGCCCTGCTGGCCAGGAGTTTCGGCCTGTCGGACCTGCACTGCATCCCGGTCTCGGCGACCGAGGGCGACAACGTGGCGGTCGCCTCGAGCCGGACCGAGTGGTACGAGGGCCCGACCGTGCTCGGCTTCCTGGAGTCGGTCGACGTGACCAGGCTGGCCGTCGGCGGCGAGCTCAGATTCCCGGTACAGAACGTGATCCGGCCGCAAGGAGCCTCCTTGGCGCCGTGGGCGGCCCGGGCCCCGGAGGTCGACGGCGACTACCGCGGCTACGCGGGCAAGATCGAGTCCGGCCGGGTCCGGGTCGGCGACCAGGTGATCGTGCTGCCGCGCGGCTCGCGGGCCACCGTGACCGCTATCGACACGCCGGACGGGCCACTGGAACAAGCCATCGCCGGGCAGTCGGTGGTGCTACGGCTGGACAGCGACATCGACATCTCGCGTGGCGATCTGCTGGCCTCGACCAACGCCCCGCCGTCACCGAGCAAGCAGTTGCACGCCACGGTCTCCTGGCTGAGCGACCGCACCGTCGGCCCCCGCAGCCGGGTGCTGGTGCAGCACGGCACCAGCATCACGAAGGCGATGATCACCGAGGTGGAACAGGTGCTCGACCTCGACATCGAGCCCGGTGAGCTGCCGAGGTGGCGGCCCGCCGACTCCATCGGGCTGAACGACATCGGCCGGGTCAAGATCACCCTGGCCACACCGTTGCCCATCGATCCCTATCGCGAGTACCGGCCGACCGGTGCCTTCATCATCGTCGACGAGGCGGACGGCTGGACCCTGGGCGCCGGGATGTCCGGGCCCACCTCGTTGAACGCCCGGACCGCCTCCACCCAGCCGACCCCGACAGACGCAGCCCCGACAGACGCAGCCCCAAGACGCAGCCCCGACAGACGCAGAGGTCGACTGATGACCGCACCCTCGCTGGTCCTGCTCGGCACCGCCGGCGGCGACCCGCGCGCCGCCGGAGTCGGCCAGCAGATCCGCGACGACATCGCCGCCCAACGGCCCGAGTTGGACGTCCACGTCGCCCAGCTCGACTGCGGTTCGGCCGGGTCCGGCGGCTCCGGCTCAGGCGGTTCACTGCCGCAGCTGATCGGCAAGTTGGCGCGCCGCCGGGTCCGTGAGGTGGTCGCTGTCCCCCTCGGCCTCGGTGACGGCGGTGTCCTCGGTCGGGAACTGCCGCAACTGATGGCGGCCGCCCGTGCGGCCCAGCCGGGGATGGCCCTGCTGGCGGCCCGGTCCATCGGCCCCGATCCGGTGCTGCTCGGCGTCGTGGACCGACGGTTGCGGGAGTCACTCCGCGCCCGGCGGGTGACCGAACTGGACGCCCTGGTGCTGGCCTCGGCCGGCAGCCCGAGACTGCCGGAGAACGCCGGCCTGGCCCGGCGCGCGCGGCAGTGGTCGGCCCGGCACAAGCTGCCCTGCGTCACCGCCTACGCCCACGACGGCGGCCCGTCGGTGTCGGAGGCGATCCGGTCGCTCCGTGGTCAGGGCCGACGTCACATCGCCGTCGGCAGCCTGTTCCTGGCCCACGACGAGGAGTACCTGGAGCTGCGGGACGACGCCCTGCGCGGTGGCGCGGTCGCGGTGTCGGAACCGCTCGGCGCCGGGCCGGAGATCGTCGACGCCACCCTCAGTCGCTACGTCGTCGCGGCGATGGAACTGGTCGATCTGGACGGGTACGTCGCGGACGAGCCGGCCCCCGTCCGGCACCTGAGCGTCGTCGGGGCCTGAGCGAGGGACGTCAGCTCTCGGCGACCCTGGCCTGCTCGACGGCGACGTCGAAGTCGGCCGGCGGCCAACCGAGACCGAGGCTGCGCAGCTTCTCCCGCAGCAGTTGGGCGATGGCCCAGTTGCGGTACCACTTGCGATCGGCCGGGATCACGTACCAGGGCGCCGCCGGGGTGTGACAGCGCTCCAGGGCAGCCTGGTAGGCCAGCACGTAGTCGTCCCATCGCGCCCGAGCGGCCAGATCGCCGGGGTTGTACTTCCAGTACTTGGTCTCGTCGGCGAGCCGCTCGGCCAATCGCTCGCGCTGCTTCTCGGCCGAGATGTGCAGGAAGCACTTGATCACCGTCGTGCCGGCGGCGGCCAACCCGGCCTCCCAGGCGTTGATCTCGTCGTAGCGGGCCCGCCAGACCACCTCGGGAACGAGTTCCTCGACCCGGACGACGAGGACGTCCTCGTAGTGCGAGCGGTCGAAGATGCCGATCAGGCCGGGTCGCGGCAGCGCCTTCTCGATCCGCCACAGGTAGGGGTGTCGCCGCTCGGCCCGGGTGGGCGCCTTGAACGAGGTGAGCTGCAGGCCCTGCGGGTCGACCAGGCCGAAGGTGTGCCGGATCACTCCGCCCTTGCCCGAGGTGTCCATCCCCTGCAGCACGACCAGGACGTTCGGTGCGGTCTTCGGGTCGGCTCGGCCGGCGGCGAACAGCCGCTCCTGCAGATCCGACAGCTCGGGGCTGAGGGCGGCCACGACCTCGGGCGCGTCCTTCTTGCCCTTGCGGCCCGCGCGGCCCGGGAAGCCGGTGGTCGCGTGCGGGTCGAACCGGCCCAGATCCGCCGGGCCGGGCGGGAGTTGCAGCTGCTCGGTCAGCGGTCGGCCGTCGGTCTCGGGCGGGGGTCGATGCGTGGCCATGGGTCGAGTCTGCCGCACCGCTTCCCGAACTGGCCCCTGAGCGCTCTAGCCGATCCGCTGGCCGACGATGCCGAGCAGGGTGCCGACCTCGGTGGTGCCGCCCGCGTGGGTGTCGTCGGGGTCGCTGTCGGGTGAGCTGATGCTCAGCACCGCCACCCGGTTGTCGGTCCGCACGACCCCGATGATGCCTCGGGCCGCATCCGGGCCCAACGTGTTCCACCAGCGGATCGAGTCGACCCCGGAGGCGCTCGTCGTGCGGGCGAAGCCCGCGAGCCGGACGTTGGTGTTGGTGCAGTTGGCGATCTGGTTGAGCAGCCGGTTGAACTCCTTGTCGGCCAGGGTGGTGTCGGTGAACAGCGCCACCGTCTCCTGGGCGGTGGTGTGGCTGCTGCTCCAGGCGCCGGCGTTGCCTTCGAGCAGACCGACCTGGCCCGGCGTGATCGCGGCGCACGGGTTGATCGGCGGCTGCGGCAACGAGGGATAGCTGTTGGTCACCCGCGCCTGCGCCCAACCGTGTGCGGTGAAGTCGGTGGTGCGCAGCAGAGCGCTGCGGTCGAAGTCGGGATCAGGATCGCTGGCGGGGCTGCTCGAGGCTGAGTGGCTCGGGCTGGGGCTGCGGCTGGGGCTGGGCGAGGCCGACCGGCTGGAGCTCGAGGAGGCTTTCGGGCTGGGGCTCGCCGACGGCGACGGGCTGGGCGAGTTCTCGGTCGACCTCGTCGCCGACGGGGACGACGGTGCCGGGCTGGGCGAGGGATCGGGCGAACCGCTGGCTCCACCGGGGGTCGACGGAGCCGAGGACCCGGGCGCCGGCTCAGCGGCACCGGCGAAGGGATCGGGGCGCCAGGCGTGCAGTCCGAGGCCGGTCGCCGATCCGGCGAGGACGGCACCGATCACGGCGGCAGCCACCGCTGTCCGCGCCATCCCTCCCCCTTCCGACGACTTCTGCTCCCGACGACTCCGGCTGTGTTCCCGGCCCGCTGCTCTCCCGGCCCGCTGCTCTCCCGGCCCGCTGCTCTTCCGGCCGCTGCTTTGCCCTGCTCTCCCGGCCCGGTCACCGTAACGCCCGGTCCAGCCATCAGCCCCGGCCGCGCCGCCCAGGCGCTCCCGGCAACGCGGCCGGACGCGAATCGGCCGCGGGACCGATACCGTGTCCTTCCCCGGACTGACCGGGACGCTCACCGGTCAGGTCAAAGTATGACTGAATCCGGCACGACTGTGCACAATAATGACGCAGGTGACGACGATGGACGAGGGAACACGACGGATCGGGCGCTACGCGACCCGGCGTGTCCTGGGCAGCGGCGCCTTCGCCACGGTCTGGCTGGCCCGGGACGAGGAGCTCGACGTCCCGGTCGCGATCAAGGTGCTGGCCGACAACTGGGCCCGTAACGCCGACGTCCGCGCCCGGTTCGTCGACGAGGCCCGGCTGTTGCGCCGGATCTCCGACCCACGGGTGGTCGGGGTGCACGACATCGGGACGTTGCCCGACGACCGCAGCTATTTCGTGATGGATTTCGCCGACGGCGGCACGGTGGCGAATCTGGTCGGTGGCGTCGAACGGCGGACGGCGCTGGAGCTGACGATCGAGACGGCCAGGGCCGTCCAGGTGCTGCACGACCAGCAGATCCTGCACCGGGACGTGAAGCCCAGCAACCTGCTGCTGCGGCGCCGCGACAGCCGGCCCGACCAGCTGATGATCGCCGATCTCGGCACGGCCAAGGCCCTCGCGGAGGCCTCCGGACTGACCATGTCGGCCGGCACCCCCGCCTACATGGCGCCCGAGCAGGCCCACGGGGCCGCGCCGTTGAGTGTGCAGTCCGACGTCTACGGGATCGCCGCCGTCGGCTACGCGCTGTTGGCCGGCGAGGCCCCGTTCCGCGACGAACGCAGTGTCTCCGACGTGGCGATGCGCAGCCCCGAGCGCCGACCGGTACCGATCGACGGCGGTAGTGCCCTGGACCGGCTGCTGGCCGATGCGCTCGCCTTCGACCCCGACCGACGGCCGGCCTCGGCGCTGGAGCTGATCGACCTGCTGGAGCAGCTCTCGGAGCAGGAACCGTCACTCGGCGGTGCGGAGACCGTCGTGCTGGCGCGCCGGGTCCGGAGCCCGGACACTCCGGAGACGACGTCCGTTCCGCCGACGGCGACCGGACCGACCGAGCGACCACCGACAGAAGAAGCACCGACAGGAAGAGCACCGGGACGGCAGCCCGAGCAGAGGTCACGTCACCACCCCCGCGACAGGGCTGGACGCCGGGTGCGGTGGCCGGGCTGGCGCTGGCGGTGTTCGTGGTCTCGGCTCTGGCGGTCTGGCTGCTGACCGGTCTGCTCGACTGAGTTCGGACCGTTCAGGCCGTTCCGGCCGGGGCTGAGGCTCAGGCGAAGTCGGGGTTGTCGGCGCGGGCCCGGCTCGGCTGCACCCGGGACGGCTCGCCCGGCATCTTCGGATGATCCGGCGGGTAGGGCATCTCGGCCCCGCCGTACTTCCCGGTGCCGAGCTCGCGGACGTCCCGCTCGTAGAGGTCGAGGGCTGCCTCGAGTCGGCCCGGTTTCTCGCTGTAGAAGGGTTTCCAGACATCGCCCCGTTCGGCGAACCGGTCCGTCATGCTGGTGATGGTGAAGTCCTCCGGTGCGACCTCGGAGAGCTCGTCCCAGGACACCGGCGCCGACACGACGGCGGTAGCGGTCGGCCGGATCGAGTAGGCGGAGGCGATCGTCCGGTCGCGGCACATCTGGTTGAAGTCGACGAAGATGCGGCTGCCCCGCTCTTCCTTCCACCAGTTGATCGTCGCCTGCTCGGGGATCCGGCGGGACAGCTCGCGTCCGATGGCGATCACGGCGTGCCGGGCCGCCACGAACCCGTGGTCCGGTTCGATCGGCACGAAGACGTGCACGCCCCGTCCGCCGCTGGTCTTGGCGTAGCCGACCAGTCCGAGCTCGGAGAGCACCTCGCGCAGCACGTGCGCCACCCGGGCTGCGTCGGCGAAATCCGTACCCGGCTGCGGATCCAGGTCGATCCTCAGCTGGTCGACCGCGTCCGGGTCGGCCCGGGTCACCGGCCACGGGTGGTAACGCAGAGTGCCGAGATTGGCCATCCAGGCGATGGTGGCGAGCTCGGTCACGCAGACCTCGTTCGCCGTCCGTCCCGAGGGGAAGGTGATGCCGACCGATTCGACCCAGTCCGGAACCCCCTTGGTGGGCACCCGCTTCTGGTAGAAGGCGTCGCCGTAGGAGCCGTCCCGGCTGCTCAGGGTGGCGTCCGGCCGGAACCCGCCCGGCCACCGCTCCATCGTCACCGGCCGGTCCTGCAGGGCGGCGAAGATCCCCTCGCCCACCGCCAGTACGTACTGCACCATCTGCAGCTTGGTCAGGCCCACCTCGGGGAAGTAGAGCTTGTCCGGGCTGGTCACCCGGACGGTCCGCGGACCGACCTCGATCTCGACCGCTGGTGTCGGCATGGGCTCAGGGTAGGACAACCCGGTCCGCCACCAGCGTCGAGGCGAGTCAGCCCTGCGCGGGCTCGAAGGTCATGCTGATCGAGTTGATGCAGTAGCGCTGATCGGTGGGGGTGTCGTAACCCTCGCCCTCGAAGACGTGCCCGAGGTGGGAATCGCACCGGGCGCAGCGCACCTCGATCCGCTTGCTGAACATCGAGCGGTCCTCGATGTAGCGGACCCGGTCCTCGGCCAGCGGGGCGAAGAACGAGGGCCAGCCGCAGTGCGAGGAGAACTTCTCGGTGCTGCGGAACAACTCGAAACCGCAGGCGCGGCAGCGGTAGACGCCGGCCGTGGTGGTGTCGGTGTACTCACCGACGAACGGACGTTCGGTGCCGGCCTCGCGGAGCACGTGGTACTCGGCCCGGCTGAGCTGCTTACGCCACTCGTCCTCGGACTTGATCACCTTGCCGACGCTGCTGGCCGGGCTGGTCTCGGTCATCTCGATCCTCCTTCTCGTACGTGTACAGAGCACAACCGTCACCGGGTGACATCTGTTCCGGCTGGGCTCGCCCAACCGATGGACTCACCAACTGGCCACGATGTCGGCGAGGTCGCGCCGGCGGCCGGTGTAGAAGGGGACTTCCTCCCGGGTGTGCCGACGGGCGGCGGCCTTGCGCAGTTCGCGCATCAGATCGACGATCCGGTGCAACTCGTCGGCCTCGAAGGCCAGCATCCACTCGTAGTCGCCGAGCGCGAACGAACTGACCGTGTTGGCCCGGACCTCGGGGTAGGGCCGGGCGAGCTGGCCGTGCTCGACCAGCATGGCCCGCCGCTCCGGCTCCGGCAGCAGATACCACTCATAGGAGCGGACGAACGGGTAGACGCAGAGGTGGGCCTTGGCCTCCTCACCCGACATGAACGCCGGCACGTGGCCCTTGTTGAACTCGGCCGGACGGTGCAGCGCCAGTTGCGACCATACCGGGGCCAGGGTGGCGCCGAGGTCGGAGCGGCGCAGGGCGTGGTAGGCGTCCTGCAGGGTCTCCGAGTCCGGGGCGTGCCACCACACCATCAGATCGGCGTCGGCCCGCAGCCCGGCCACGTCGTACCAGCCACGGACGTCGAGGTCCGAGCCGGCGCCGGCCTGTTCGACCTCGGCGATCGCCGCGGCGGCCAGTTCTTTCGGGTCGCCGTCGGGGCGCGTGGTCAGTTGGAACACCGACCACATCGTGTAGCGGATGGTGTCGTTGATGTCGCGCGCCTTCATAGCTCCTCTGTCTCCTGTGCTGCCAACAAGGTGTGAGATTCGCTTCCCGTGTACGGGAACTCAACCCACAGCTAAGCATCGTCGGGCGGCCAAACCGCTGGCGATGCAGGCGGGTAGCCCGGGTCCGTCGAGGTAGGCACCGGCCAACGCCAGGCCGCCGCGCCCCGCCACCGCCTCCCGGATCCGCCGGGCCCGGTCCGGGTGGCCGACCAGATACTGCGGCAACCCGCCGCCCCAGCGCTGCACCCGGGACTCGATCACCTCCGCCTCGGCCCAGCCGGGAACCCCGGACAGCTCCCGCAGTGTCCGGGCCAGCAGGGCGTCGTCCGGCACCTGAAGGGTCTCGGCCTCGCCGTAGCGGCCGACGCTGGCCCGGACGACGCCGACGGGTCCGCCGAACCGGCGTTCGGCCCGCTCGGCCACCCAGGTCCACTTGTTGTGGGCGTAGGTGAGCGCCTTCACCGTGGGCAGTTCGCCCGGCGGCACCAGGAGCCCGGAACCGGTCAGCTCCGCCCCGCGGACGATCAGTGACAGCACCGCCACCGAGGCGTACGGGATCTCGGCGAGTTCGCGCGCCGCTTCGACCACCACCTCGGCCAGCAGCCGGGCGGACGCCGGGGCCGGGACGGCGAGCATTACGGCGTCGGCCTCCACCTTCTCCCGGTCGCTCCCACCGACGTCGAGCACGAAGCCGCCGCCCGGCCGGGGCCCCAGCCCGACCACCGGTGAGCCGCAGTCGATCCTCACCCCACGGGCACGGAGATCCCCGGCCAAGGCGTCGATCAGCCCGGTCACTCCCCCGTCCAGGCCGGCGAAGACCGGGGTGTCCACCGCCGCCGCCGGTCGCCGCGCCGCGAGCCCCGCGGCCGCCGCCAGCAGCGACCCGCCGGCCGACGCCCGCGCCCACAGGGCCGGATTGACCGCGGCGAAGGAGAACTCCCGCGACCGGCCGGCGTAGACCCCGCCGAGCAGCGGCTCCAACAGCCGGTCGGTCACCTCGGCCCCGAACCGCTCGGCCACGTAGGCGCCGATGCCGACGTCGGTGGCCAGCGGCGGCGCCGGCCGGTCCGGCTCGGTCCGGGCCCGGGCCAGCCCGTCGGCACTCAGATAGCCGGCCAGTGCGGCCAGATCGGTCGGTACCCCCATCGCCGAGGTGGGCAGCCGACGGATCTCGCCGCCGATCAGCACCTGGGCCTTGGCCGCGGTCGGTGCCACCCGTCGGTCGGCCAGCCCGAGTTCGTCGATCAGCGCGACCCCCTCCGGCCGCCGGGCGAGCATCGACTCGGCGCCGACGTCCAGGGCCAGCGACTCGGCGCCGTCCGACCCGGCCGGGGCCTCGTAGGTCGTCCGGGCCAGCTTGCCGCCGAGCCGTCCCGAGCCCTCGAGCACCCGGACGCGCAGACCGGACTCGGCCGCCAACGTCCGGGCCGCGACCAGACCGGAGATGCCGGCCCCGACGACGACCGCGGTCCGCTCAGCCACCCGACATCGCGTCCGGACCGAAGTCGGCGCGCACCTCGGCCCGGATCGCCGCCCCTTCGGACTGCACCAACTCGACCACCCGGGCCAGCACGTCCGGGTCCACCGCCGGCGTCACCCCGTGACCGAGGTTGAAGACGTGCCCCGGCGCCTCGGCGCCGGACCGCAGCACCGAGCGGACCCGCTCGGCCAGCACCGGCCAGGGTGCGCCGAGTGCGGCCGGGTCGAGGTTGCCCTGGACGGCGTAACTGGGCCCGATCCGCCGGCTGGCCTCGGCCAACGGCAGCCGCCAGTCGACCCCGACCACGTCCGCCCCGGCCTGCCCCATCAGGCCCAACAGCTCCGAGGTGCCGACGCCGAAGTGGATCCGCGGCACGTCCAGCTCGGCGACCCGGGCGAGCACCTGGGTCGAGTACGGCAGCACGTAACGCCGGTAGTCCTCGGCGCTCAGGCTCCCGGCCCACGAGTCGAACAACTGCACCGCGGCCGCCCCGGCCCGGACCTGGACGGCCAGGAACTCGGCCGAGATCGCCGCCAGCCGGGTGCACAGCTCGCCCCAGAGGACTTCGTCGCCCAGCATCAGGGCCTTGGTCTTGGCGTAGTCCTTGCTCGGGCCGCCCTCGATCAGGTAGCTGGCCAGGGTGAAGGGGGCGCCGGCGAAACCGATCAGCGGGGTCGGGCCGAGTTCGGCGATCAGCAGGCCGACCGCCTCGGTGACGAAGTCGACGTCGTCGCCCGTCAGCGTCCGCAACTGCGCCAGCCCGGCCCGGTCCCGGATCGGCTCGGCGATCACCGGCCCGGTGCCGCTGACGATGTCCAGGTCGACCCCGATCGCCTTCAGCGGCACCATGATGTCGCTGTAGAAGATGGCCGCGTCCACGCCGTAACGCCGGACCGGCTGCAGGGTGATCTCGGCGACCAGCTCGGGCCGGGTGCAGCTCTCCAGCATCGGGATGCCCTCGCGTACCGCCCGGTACTCCGGCAACGAGCGTCCGGCCTGGCGCATGAACCAGACCGGCACCCGCTCCTGGCGTCGGCGACAGGCAGCGATCAGCGACGACTCCACAGGCACGCTGCGAATCCTGCCACGCAGCGCGAACGCGGCGCGTCGCCCCGGCGGGGTCCCGTTCGCGCGCATAGGGTCCACGTGTGGTTGCTCACACCGGATCCGCCGCGGCGCCCGACGCTTTTCGTCGGGTCACCGCGGAGCTGAGCTCTGCCGCCTGGCGGGCCGAGCTGCTGGTGGAGGAGATCCCCGCCCCGCAGCGGATCGCCCCGTACGCCGCCGCGATCACCGCCGACGTGATGATCGGCGAGGACGAGATCGGCAGCGGCCGACTGGTGTTGTTGCACGATCCGGCCGGCAACTCGGCCTGGGAGGGCACCTTCCGCTGCGTCACGTTCGCCCGCGCCGACGTCGATCCGGAGATGGTCACCGATCCGCTGCTGGCCCGGGTGGGCTGGAGTTGGCTGATCGACGCCCTGGACGCGCACTCCGCTGACTACCTGGCCCCGAGCGGCACGGTGACCTCGGTGGCCAGTGAGTCCTTCGGCGGGATGGCCGAGGACCCGCCGCGGGCCGAGATCGAGGTCCGCGCCTCCTGGACACCCGAGCTGAGCCAACAGGCCTCGCTGGTCCCCCATTTGGACGCCTGGGCTGAACTGCTGTGCATGACCGCCGGACTTCCGCCGCTGCCTCCGGGTGTGGTGTCGATGCCGTCGAGACGGTCGCCGCGTCGAAGCCGGTCCCTTTGACGTCGTCCCTTCCCCCCAAGGAAACGGGCCCGCACGAGCACCTGCCCGCACGACCCCGATGCCGACCCGGCCAGTCCGGACGTCGAGCCCGCCGAGCCGACCCTGCTCACCAGCCCGGCCGATGGGCTGCCGCCGTTGGTGGAGACCCGCGCGGCGCTGGCCGAGGTCGAGACGGCGATGTCCGCCGGCACCGGTCCGGTGGCGGTGGACGCCGAGCGCGCGCACGGCTTTCGCTACAGCCAGCGGGCCTACCTGATCCAGCTGCGACGCAGCGGCAGCGGGACGCACCTGGTCGACCCGGTCGCCGTGGCCACCGACCAGGCTCACGGTGCCGGTGCCAGTGCTGATGGAGCCGGTGCCGGTGCCGGAAGGGGTGGAGGACGGTCGGCCTCGGTCGGACCGGAGGTTCCCGCCGATCTCGGCGCCCTGGCCAGGATCATCGTCGATGCGGAGTGGATCGTGCACGCCGCCAGCCAGGACCTGCCGTGTCTGGTGGAGATCGGCCTGGTGCCGCAACGGCTGTTCGACACCGAGCTCGCGGGCCGGTTGCTGGGCTACCCCCGGGTCAACCTGGGGACGCTGGTGGAGACGCTGCTCGGCGTCCGGCTGCTGAAGGAGCACTCGGCGGCGGACTGGTCGACGCGGCCGTTGCCGACCGAATGGCTGACCTACGCCGCCCTCGACGTCGAGTTGCTGATCGAACTGCGAGCGGTGCTGGCCGACGAGCTGGAAGAAACCCAGAAGGCCGAATGGGCTCGGCAGGAGTTCGCCTGGCTGGTGGAGAACGCGACCCGGCCACGGGCACCCCGGGTCGATCCGTGGCGCCGGACGTCCGGCATCCACCGGATCCGGAACTCGGTCGGCCTGGCCATCGTCGAGCAGCTCTGGCTGACCCGGGACGCCATCGCCCGCCGGACCGATCGTGCACCGGGACGACTGCTCTCCGATGCCGGCATCATCGAGATCGCCGCACACCGGGCGCCGAGCCGACGGGTGCTGCAAACCCTGCCTGCGTTCGGAAGGCGTTCGACCAAGCGGTACGAGACCAACTGGCTGAAGGCGCTGGACGCCGCCCTGAACCTGCCACCCGACCAGCACCCGCCGTTGCACCGGCCGCTCGACGGGCCGCCGCAGGCCCGGATCTGGGCCAGTCGCGATCCGGTGGCCGCCGCCCGGCTCGGACGGGTCCGGCAGGCGGTGGGAGAGAAGGCCGACCAGCTCGGCCTGCCGGCCGAGAACCTGCTGACCCCGGACTTCCTGCGCCAGCTCGCCTGGAGCCCGCCGGCGGTGGTCGACGAGGCCACGGTGGACGATTTCCTCGCCGGTCAGGGCGCCCGCCCGTGGCAACGCGAGATCGTGGTGCCGATGATCACGCCGCTGCTGCCCGATCCGACCTGACGTCGATCCGGCCGACCTGACGTCGATCCGGCCGACCTGACGTCGATCCGGCCGACCTGAGGTCGATCCGGCTCGCGCCGCAGGTGTTCAGGGCTGGAAGCGGTAGCGATCGAACAGCACGTGGACGTCGGTGCCGAACACGCCCGACGCGGCGTCGTCGAGCACCCCGGTGTTGGCGCCGTAGGCGAACGGGGTCATCGCGAACAGTGCGGCCAGCATCGCCGGATCATCGACCCGAAGCCGGTAGCGGACCACGCGCCGGCTCCCCGGGACGAACCGCGGATCGGCGATCCGGTGGGCGCCCTCGTCGTGGCGGGTCGGGGTGTCGTAGACGAGCGCCTTCAGGTCGAACAGATGGTCCGCACCCGGGCTGCCGGTCAGCAGCACACCGCCGGGCCGCAGCACCCGGGCCAGTTCGTCGGTCGGGATCGGCGAGAAATGGCTGACGACGAGGTCGAGGGAGTCGTCGGCCACCGGCAGACGGAAGGAGTTCGCGACGGCGTAGGCGCCGGCCGGATCGAGCCGGGAGGCGATCCTGACCCCCGGCTTGGAGAGGTCGGTGCCGATCAGGTCCAACCCGGCCGCTCGCTCGCGCAGCACCCGGAGGTAGTAGCCCTCGCCGCAACCGGCGTCCAGCACCTTCCCCGCTGCCGAGGACGATGACGATGCCGATGCCGATGACGGGACATCACCCAGACCGGCCAGAACTTCGTCGGCCATCGCCTCGGCCAGTTCGCGGTAGCCGCCGTCGTCGAAGAAGTCGTGCCGGGCCCGGATCAGGTCGGCGTTGTAGCCGGGTTCTTTCGAGCGTTTGTCCTGTGGCGGCACCAGGTTGACGTAGCCCTCTCGGGCCAGGTCGAAGGCGTGACCGGCCGGGCAGACCAGCGTTCGCTCGTGCCGCAGGGTGAACCGGCCGGAACACAGCGGGCAGACGAACGCGGCGGCCAATCGGTCAACGCTCACGGTCGCTGTTCCGGCGGTACCGGCGCCGGCGGGTGGGCCAGGCGGCGAACGAGCCGGCCAGCACCGCGGCGAAGAAGGGCGCGAGCGCATCTTCGACCAGACTGCCGGGCGACCAGGCATCGGCATGGTGACGAATCAATTCCAGGCCGAGACGGACGGCGAAGCCGACGACGAACCAGGGCACCGCCCAGGTGAAGAAACGCCGCCTCCGCTCTGGTGTGCTCAGCGGCACGTACTGCTCCCGATCGGCGTACCAGGAGCCGTCCTGTCTGGCCTGTTCGGCCCGGCGCGACCAGTCCGAACGCGGCCGCTCCGATCCCGGCTGCTGCTCGGTCACGCGGAGCAGGACCCGGGAAGGCAGCAGCGGGCGAACCAGGAGGCCCATCCCTTCGTCGGATAGGCCCACTCGCCGTCGGGAGTTCTCCCGTGCTGCGCCGGTTCGTCGCTCACCCGCTCATCATGCCCCGTCCGGGCGGCCGGGACCCGAGAACGGGCGACGAACGCGACCGGCTCCGGCCCTGGCGCTCACGTTGTTACTCGTGAGTAATATAGGGCTCATGCCTCGTCCATCCCGCGATGTCGTCTTCGTCGACGGCGTCCGTACCCCGTTCGGCAAGGCCGGTTCGATCTACGCCGAGACCCGCGCCGACGACCTGGTGATCAACTGCATCCGCGAGTTGCTGCGTCGCCATCCCGAACTGCCGCCGGAGCGGGTGGACGAGGTGGCGATCGCCGCGACCACGCAGATCGGCGACCAGGGCCTGACCATCGGCCGGACCGCCGCGCTGCTGGCCGGGCTGCCCAAGTCGGTCCCCGGCTTCGCGATCGACCGGATGTGCGCCGGGGCGATGACCGCGGTCACCACCACCGCGTCCGGGATCGCCTTCGGCGCCTACGACGTGGCGATCGCCGGCGGCGTCGAACACATGGGCCGGCACCCGATGGGCGAGCAGATCGATCCGAACCCGAGGATCGTGGCCGAACACCTGGTCGACACCTCCGCGTTGATCATGGGTTCGACCGCCGAGAACCTGCACGACCGCTACCCGGCGATCACCCGGGAACGCACCGACGCATTCGCCGCCCTCAGCCAGGACCGGGTCGCCCGGGCCTACGCCGACGGGGTGCTGCAGGAGGCCCTGGTGCCGGTCGCCACCCGCAGCGCCGAACAGGGCTGGGGTCTGGCCACCGTCGACGAACCGCCCCGTCCGGGCACCACCACCCAGGCCCTGGCCGGGCTGCGCACGCCGTTCCGCCCGCACGGCCGGGTCACCGCGGGCAACGCGGCCGGCCTGAACGACGGGGCCACCGCCAGTCTGTTGGCCGCCGAGGAGGTCGCAGCCGAACTCGGGTTGCCGGTGGCGATGCGCCTGGTCTCCTACGCCTTCGCCGGGGTCGAGCCCGAGGTGATGGGGGTCGGGCCGATCCCGGCCACCGAACGCGCCTTGCGCAGTGCCGGTCTGGGCATCGACGACATCGGCGCGATCGAGATCAACGAGGCGTTCGCCGTTCAGGTGTTGGCCTTCGCCGACCACTTCGGCATCGCCGACGACGACCCGCGGATGAACCCCTACGGCGGCGCCATCGCGCTCGGGCATCCGTTGGCCAGCTCCGGCGTCCGGCTGATGATCCAGCTCGCCCGGTCTTTCCGCGACCATCCGGAGGTCCGCTACGGCCTGACCACGATGTGCGTCGGGCTCGGCATGGGCGGCACCGTCATCTGGGAGAACCCCCACCACAGCAGCAATTCCGGTGCCGACGCCGGGAGCGGATCGGCTGCCGAAGCAGAAGGGCGAGTCCGGTGAACCACGACGAACTGCAGCAGCTGATCGGCGAGGCCACCGCCCTGAGCACCGACGAACTGGTGACCAGAGCCCTGAGCCGGGACGTCGCCCTGCCCCACGGCGCCGGCACCGCGGTGTTGATCACGCTGGACAACGGCCAGGATCACACCAAGCCGAACATCTTCGGTCCGCGCAGCCTCGCCGGCCTGAACACCGCGATCGACCGGGCCGCCGCCCGGGACGACATCGTCGCCATCGCCGTCACCGGCAAACCGTTCATCCTGGCCGCCGGGGCCGACCTGACCGGCATCGCCGAGCTCACCGAACGGCGTCAGGCGCGGATGATCGCCGAGCTGGGCCACGCCGTGTTCTCCAAGCTGGGCAGCGTTTCCACTCCGACCTTCGGTCTGATCAACGGGTTGGCGCTGGGCGGCGGGCTGGAGGTCGCCCTGAACTGCCGCTACCGGACGGTCTCGGCCGCGGCCCGCGGCATCGGACTGCCCGAGTGCTTCCTCGGGCTGGTGCCCGGCTGGGGCGGGGCCTACCTGCTGCCGAACCTGATCGGGGCCGAGAAGGCCGTCCAGGTGATGATCGAGAACCCGCTGAACCAGAACCGGATGCTCTCCGGGCCACAGGTCGCCGAACTCGGCATCGCCGACGCCCTCTTCGACGGTGCCGACTTCCTGGAACGCTCGCTGGACTGGGCGGCCCGGGTGGTGAGCGGCGAGGTCGTGGTCGAGCGGGCCGAGATCGATCGCGGCCAGGCCTGGGACGACGCCGTCGCCCGGGGCCGCAAGCTGGTGATCAGCAAGGTCGGCCTGGCTGCGCCCGCCCCGCACCGCGCACTCGAGTTGATCCTGGCCGCGAAGACCGCCGGCCGGGAGGAGGCGTTCGAGGCCGAGAACGATGCGCTCGCCGACCTGATCATGACCGACGAGCTGCGGGCCAGCCTGTACGCGTTCGACCTGGTGCAGAAGCGGGCCCGGAAGCCCGCGGGGGCCCCGGATCGCTTCCTGGCCAGGGAAGTCGGCAAGGTCGGGGTGGTCGGCGCCGGCCTGATGGCCACCCAGCTGGCCCTCGTCTTCGCCCGCCGGCTCGAGGTGCCGGTGGTGATCACCGACCTCGACCGCTCCCGGGTCGACGCCGGTCTCGACCGGATCGGGAACGAGCTGGCGAAGCTGGCGGCCAAGGGTCGGATCAGGACCGACGAACAGAACCGGATCACCGCACTGGTCACCGGCACCACCGATCAGGCCGACTTCGCCGACTGCGACTTCGTGATCGAGGCCGTCTTCGAAGACGTCGGGGTGAAGAAGGCGGTCTTCGCCGAGCTGGAAGCCCACGTCGGCCCGGAGTGCGTACTGGCCACCAACACCTCCTCGCTGTCGGTCGGTGAGATGGCGGCGGATCTGCAGCACCCGGAACGGCTGGTCGGCTTCCACTTCTTCAACCCGGTGGCGGTGCTGCCCCTGTTGGAGGTGGCCCGGACCGAACACACCGACGACGCGACGGTGGCCACCGCTCTGGCCGTGGCCAAGGGATTGAAGAAGAACGCGGTGCTGGTGGCGGATGCGCCGGCCTTCGTGGTGAACCGGCTGCTGACCCGGATGATGGGCGAGATCATGGCCGCCGTCGACGAGGGCACCCCGATCGAGGTGGCCGACGCCGCGCTGCGTCCGCTCGGGCTGCCGATGTCGTCGATGGCGCTGCTCGGGCTGGTCGGGCCCGCGATCGCCCTGCACGTGGCGGAAACGCTGCACGAGCGGTTCGGCGACCGGTTCGGCGTCTCCCCCGGTCTGCAGGCGCTGGTCGAGGCGGGCGGCAAGGGTGTCTACGACGTCGGTGAGGACGGGAAGCCGTTCGTGCCGGACGAGGTGCGCGCGATGTTCGCCGGCGGTGACCGGCCGAGCGGTCCGGAGGCGGTCTACGACCGGGCCCTCGGCGCGCTGACCGAGGAGGTCGGGCTGATGCTCGGCGAAGGTGTGGTCGCCGCCCCGATGGACATCGACCTGTGCATGATCCTCGGCGCGGGCTGGCCGTTCCACAACGGCGGCATCGTCCCGCTGCTGGACCGGGCGGGCTACACCGAGAAGTTGCTGGGCGCCCGCCTGCTGCCGGCCGGTGTCGCCAGCCTCGCCTGAGCCGGCGCCGGTCAGCCCGGTTCCGATCAGCCCGGTTCCGATCAGCCCGGTTCCGATCAGTGCTGTCGCCACCGAGTTGGCCGGACGGGCGCTACTGGGCCAGTCCTGGCGCAGACTCACCTTCCTGCACTGGCGGGTGCCGTCAGAGCAGGTCGCGCCGCTGTTGCCGGTCGGCACCCGGCCGGACGAGTTCGACGGTTCCTCCTGGGTCGGTCTGATCCCGTTCCGGCTGACCGACGCCTGGATCGGCGCGCCGCTGCCACTGCCGTGGGTCGGCAGCTTCGCCGAGACCAACGTCCGGCTCTACAGCGTCGACGCTCAGGGGCGCCGGGGGGTGGTGTTCCGAACCCTCGAATCGCAGCGGCTGGCCTTCGTGCTGGGCGCCCAGCTCGCGCTGGGGCTGCCCTACCGCTGGTCCCGGATGTCCGTCACCGAAGAGGACAACCGGCTGACGTACGCCTCACACCGCCGTCGGGGTCGGAGCCGACCGGGCAGCCGGGTGACGGTGGAGATCGACGAGACCGCGCCGGTGGTCGACGATCCGCAGGCCCGGTTCCTGACCGCCCGCTGGGGTCTGCACACCCGCCACCTCGGCCGCACCCTCTACCTGCCCAACACCCATCGGCCGTGGACACTGCGACCGGCCCGGCTGATCGAGCTCCAGGACGACCTGCTGGCCCACTGCGGTTTCCCCGGCCTGGCCGCGCGCCCACCGGACTCGGTGCTCTACTCCGACGGGGTGAGCACCACCTTCGGTCGCGGCTCGGTGGTCTAGAGCGGTCGGCTGCGCCCGGGGTTCACCCGATGAGTTGTTCTGGTCCTGACTGTGCGGCTGAGGCCGGCGAGACGATCGGCAAGAACGCCCCGGTGGCGCGGTTCGCCTCCCGAAGGGGATGACGCTCCAGGACCGGCGAGGAGAGAAAAATTATCTTCCGCCCGTGCGCCCCGAGAGCCGTTGACAGCAGTTTCGTCCCGGATCGAAGCTTCAGCCAGCCCACGGATCTCACCGCCGGGCCCCGGGCGCGGAGACGCAGATCTGGGAAGGTCAGGGACACGATGAAGCACCCTCCGAAGATGTCGGCGCTGCTGGCGGCCGTCATCCTCATCGCCTCCGTGCTGTCGCTCGTCGGCTCCAGCGAGGCGTCGGCCGCACCGAGGACGGCAGTGGTCGCGAGTGCGGCCCGGCTGCACTGCCAGAGCCACAAGTCGGAATCCACGCCACACAAGGGAAAGGTCGTGGTGCCGACGTCGTACTGCTACGACCCGCACACCACCGACAACACCGTCCTGCACGACTACTGCAGTCACTCGCCGGACTCGATCCACTTCCCGGGCTGGTTCGTCGGCGGAACTGCCGACTTCCGCGGGCCGTGCGCCCGGCACGACCTGTGCCTGCAGGCCGGCCACTCCCATGGCACCTGCGACGGCCCGCTGCTGGGTCAGATGAAGCAGAACTGCCGCTACACCTTCGGCAGCTCCAACCCCTACCGCTACAGCTGCTACGGAACGGCCTACACCTACTACGTCGCGATCAAGGCCTACACCTGGTACCAGTGGATTCACCATCGGATCTGATCGGCACCGGGCCGGCTGGGGATCCGGCGATCGCGGTGTTCCGGTCAGTCGGCCGGCCGACCCGCGATCCAGACCGTGACCGGTCGGCGGAATGCGGCGGGGTCGACGGCCGGATCCCGGTCGAGCAGGACCAGATCGGCCCGGAGCCCTGCTGCGACCCGCCCGCGGTCGGCGAGACGGAAGGTCTCGGCGGCGCGGCCGGTCGCGGCGAGGAGCGCTTCGCTCGTGGTCAAGCCGGCCTGTCGCAGCAGCGCGATCTCGTCGTGAAGCGACACCCCGTGCGGCACCGGGGCGAGCGGCGACTCGTTGGCGTCCGTCCCGGCCACGACCGTCACGCCGCCGGCGTGCAGCCGACGCACGCTCTCGACGGCGTTCGCGAACGCCGCATCGGCCCGCTCACCGAGACGGGCGCGGGCCATCGTGCGCATCATGATCAGGGTGGGCGAGGCGACGGTGCCCGTCCCGGCCATCCGCCGGACCGTCTCGTCCTCGATCGGACGGTCCAGGGGTGCGTGGGTGAGCACGTCCACCCCGGCGTCGAGGCCGCGGTCGAAGGCCGCAGCGGTGACGACGTGCGCCACCGTGAGCAGTCCGCGTCGGTGGGCGCCGTCGACGAGGGCGGCGATGGTGGGCACGTCGAGAGCGGGGACGTCGGTCGCCGCCGGATCCTCGACGATGATCTTGATCAGGTCGGACCCGTTCGCGCTCCGCCAGTCGAGATAACGCTCGGCGTCGTCGGGGCCGCTGACCCCGCTCAGGTGCGGGAAGCCCATCCGCGCGATCTGGTTGCTGCCGGGCGCGGAGGCCGCGGAGCCGGCGCTGATGATCGCGGGCAGACCCCGGGCTGCTCGCTGCTCGGCGATCAGGTCGTCCGGGTGGGTCCCCAGATCGACCACGGTCGTCACCCCGGCCCGTGCTGCGGCGACGAGGGCGTCGCGGCTGCCGAGGTGCACGTGGGTGTCGACCAACCCCGGCAGCAGATACCGGCCGGTGCCGTCGACGTGGTCCCCGGCCGGTGGCGCCGACCCGGCAGGCCGGACGCCGGTGATGAATTCGTCGAACTCCACGTCGACACGCTCGACCGACCTCGGCCCGGCGAGATCGACGAGGTCGACGTCGGTGATGGTCGTCCTCACGACGCTCTCCTGCCCCGTCAGCCCTCGCTCGGCGGCCGGTCGGCCTGCACCAAGGTGTCCGTCGGACTATCACTCGAACGGTCGCTCGAACGTCGCTCGAACGGTCGCGCTCGGCACCGGCCACCAACTCGATCACCGTCCTGGCGATCGCCTGCGGGGTGAGGCCGATGTCGGTCAGCAGTTCGGCCCGGGAGGCGTGCGGCAGGAACTCCTGGGGGATGCCGAAGTGGCGGATCGGCGTCCGTACCCCGGCCGCACCGAGGGCCTGGGCCAGCCGGGCGCCGCAGCCCCCGATCACCAGGTTGTCCTCGACGGTGATCACCAACTGGTGCTCGGCGGCCAGTTCGAGCAGCGCCGGATCGACCGGCAGCGCCCAGACCGGATCGACCACGGTGACGCCGATCCCCTGGTCGGCCAACCGGTCGGCCACCCCGAGTGCCGTCCCGGCCAGTTGTCCGTAGCCGATCACCAACACCCGCGCCGCGACCCCGCTCTGCTGACCCTGGCGCAGCACGTCGACCCCGCCGATCTGGTCCACCGCGTCGATGTCCTCGGGCAACTTCTCTTTGCTGTAACGGATCACGCTCGGGGCGTCGTCGATCTCCACCGCACGCGCCAGCGCCTGGCGGAGCCGGGTGCCGTCCCGCGGCGCGCTCAGGTGCAACCCCGGAACCAGTTGCAGCATCGACATGTCCCACATGCCGTTGTGGCTGGCGCCGTCGTTGCCGGTGATGCCGGCGCGATCGAGCACGAAGGTGACCCCGCAGCCGTGCAGGGCCACGTCCATCAGCACCTGGTCGAAGGCCCGGTTCAAGAAGGTGGCGTAGACGGCGAACACCGGATGCAGGCCCGCCACCGCCATCCCCGCCGCCGAGGTCACCGCGTGCTGCTCGGCGATCCCGACGTCGAACGTCCGCTCGGGGAAGGTGGCGGCGAACCGGTGCAAACCGGTGGGGTAGGTCATCGCCGCGGTGATGGCCACGATCCGGTCGTCGGCCCGGCCGAGCCGCACCAACTCCTCGGCGAACACGTCGGTCCAGGTCGTCCGCTCGCTGACCGACAGCGGCAGACCGGTCACCTCGTCGATCTTGCCGACGGTGTGGAACTGGTCCTCCTCGTTGTTCTCGGCCGCCGGGAACCCCTTGCCCTTGCGGGTCAGGACATGCACCATCACCGGGCCGCCGAACTGCTTGGCGTGCTCCAGGGCACGTTCGACGGCGAGCACATCGTGCCCGTCGATCGGCCCGACGTACTTGATCCCCAGATCGGAGTACATCCCCTGCGGGGCCAGCACGTCCTTGAGTCCGGCCTTGATCCCGTGCAACACCTCATAGGCCGCCGCCCCGACCAACGGCGCCCGGTTGACCTGCCGCTTGACCACGTCGAGCACCTGCTCGTAGCGCGGGTTGGTCCGCAGCCCGCTCAGATGCCGGGCCAGCCCGCCGACCGTCGGGGTGTAGGAGCGTCCGTTGTCGTTGACCACGACCACCAGCGGCAGATCACCGTCGGCCGCGATGTTGTTCAGCGCCTCCCAGGCCATTCCGCCGGTGAGCGCGCCGTCGCCGATCACCGCGACCACCGTGTGCCTGTTCCGACGCAACCGGAACGCCTTCGCCATCCCCTCGGCCCAGGACAGGGACGCCGAGGCGTGCTGGTTCTCGACCCAGTCGTGTTCGGATTCGGCCCGGCTCGGATACCCCGACAGCCCGTCCTTCTGTTTCAGGGTGGGAAAACCCTGCTGTCGACCGGTGAGGATCTTGTGGACGTAGCTCTGGTGACCGGTGTCGAAGACGATCGGGTCGGCCGGTGAGTCGAAGACCCGGTGCAGGGCCAGCGTCAACTCGACCACCCCGAGGTTCGGTCCGAGATGGCCCCCGGTCCGGCTGACCTGGTGGATCAGGAAGGCCCGGATCTCCTCGCTCAACCGGCTCAACTGCTCCTCGGACAGGCCACGTAGGTCACGGGGGCTGTTGATCGAGTCGAGCAGTGGCATAGCGGCCAGTGTAGGCGGCGGGATCGGGCCCGACCGGGAGGTGCGCCTGCCCGGTGCCGCTCCCGGCCCGGACCCGCTCCGGGCTACAGCTGCGGGGTGAAGACCGTGCCCCGGATCGCCTGTTCGACCAGGCCGACCGCGCGTTTCGTCCGCACCAGCCGCGCCTGCTCGCGCTGCCAGGTCTCCGCGGCGGCGTCGATCACCTCCGGTGGCACCTCGCGGCGCAGGCCGACCCTGATCTCGGCCAACCCGTCGGTGGCCGCGACGCACTGGGCCTCGACGAACCGGTCGGCGAACCGGGCCAGCACGACCGGGTGACGCTGCAGCACCGGATAGGCCCGGAAGTCGGCCGGGCAGCAGTCGAACAGGAAGGCCGTGGCGGTGGCGAGCCAGTCGTCGCTGCCGGGCGGTCGGACCGACGCCGGCCAGCCGGGCGGGCAGAAACCCGGGACCGGGCCGGCGGAGCGGGTTCTTTCAGAACGCATGTTCGATTCTAACGGACTGGACTCTCACTTGGCAACGGCGCCCGCCGGACGACCGCGATGGAGACGGCCACCGACACCATCGCGACCACCGCCAACCCGATGGTCAGGATGGCCAGGCCGTCGAAGGCCAGCCACCGGGCGAAGACACCGCCGAGCACGTTCCCGATCAGGTAACCGAGCCCGAGGATGACCGAGTAGACGCCGAGCACCAGGCCACGGTCGGCGAGCCAGACGCCGGACAGGTCCGAGAGATGGATCAACGCCGCCGGGGTGAAGCCGGCCTCGAAGAACACCCCGATCACCACCACCGGCACGAACAGCCCTGCCGGGGCCCCGTGGTTGCCGGCGACCAGACCGAGCGAGGCCACCACCGTCCCGGCGATGGTGACCAGCAGCGTCGGCTGCACCGGGAACCGGCCGGCCAGGAACACCCAGCCGACCACGCAGAGGCTGAAGACCAGCACGTAGCCACCCAGTACCAGTGACAACGTCGACTCCCGGCCGGCCAGCGATCCGACGAAACGCTGCCCCGGCACGCGTTGGTCACCGGCCAGGACGAAGGTGATCTGCGCCGTCACCCAGGTGCCGAGGACGGCGTTCACCGCGATCCAGGCCGGCACGAACGCGATCAGCCGGCGGTCGGACAGGATGCGCACGATCCGAGCGGTGCCGGTGCCCGGCCGCTGTCGTCGCTCGGCCGGAGGTTCTTCGCGAACGAAGACCGCCGTCAGCAGCGTCGCCGCCAGATAGAGCCCGGCCAGAACGACGAAGGCGGCCAGCCCGGCCACCGACCACAGCAGCGGCCCGAGCACGGCCCCGACGGCGATCCCGCCGGTGGAGGCGAGCTCGTACAGGCTCATCCGCCGGCCGCGGCGACGCCGGTCCGCGTCGGTGGTGTCGGCGAGCAGGCCGAGCGTGGCGGGCGTGGCCCCGGCCGAGCCGGCACCCTCGATCAACCGGGCGGCGCCGACGACGGCGACGATCAGGGCCAGCGGCGGCACCGCGGCGAACAGACTGCCGGCCGGGGTGAGCAGGGTGCCGACGGCGGCCAGCAACGGGGCCCCGATCAGGAAGACCCGGCGCCCTCGACGATCACTGATCGAGCCCGCCCACGGCGCGAAGACCAGCTCGGCCAGATAGGTCAGGCCGGACAGCAGACCCAGGGTCAGTGAGTCGACCGGCACCCCGTCGGTGCGCAGCCGGACGAAGTACGCGCCGATCACCAACGCTCCGGCCGACGAGCTGATCCGCAGCAACAGCTGGCTGAGGATCACCACCGAGCTGCCCCGGGTGTGGTGCGACGTGGCTGCCACCGTCATGATCGGCCCTTCGGTGCTCGGTAAGGTTTCGCCATGATCATCGCTCGATTGTTTCCCGTCGACCGGCACCGTCCCGCCCGGCGCCGGTCGTCACGGCTCCTGACCGGACTCGGCTCGGCGCGATGAGCGTGCTGGACGCGACGCTGCACCGACCGGACGTCGAGCTGGTCGTCCTGGTCGACCCCAGCGGAGCACCGATCGGTGCGCAGGCCAAGGCCGAGGTGCACACCCGGGCGACACCGCTGCACCTGGCCTTCTCTCTCTACCTCTTCAACGATGCGGGCGAGGTGCTGCTGACCCGTCGCGCCCTGACCAAGAAGACCTGGCCGGGTGTGTGGACGAACACCTGCTGTGGCCATCCCGGCCCGGACGAGGCGATCGAGGACGCGGCTCGGCGCCGGCTGGGTCAGGAGCTGGGTCTGAGTGCCGTGGACTACCGCTGCGTGTTGCCCGATTTCTCCTACACCGCCGAGGATGCGAGCGGGGTGCAGGAGAACGAGGTCTGCCCGGTGTTCACCGCCCGGCTGCATCCGGACGCGGTGCTGGCGGTGAATCCCGCCGAAGTCCTGGACTGGAGTTGGGCACCGTGGTCGGCGGTCCGGGACTCGATCGTGCAGACGCCGTTCGCCTTCAGCCCGTGGGCGGTCGGCCAGGTCGGTGAGCTACGTCGCCTCGAGGACGAGGTCGGGCCGATCGTGAGGTCGGCCTGATCGACGTGCGGGCCGGGCGGACCCGGCATCCGGACCACCGAGACGAGGAGACGCAGTCGATGACAGCACGCGACGGCCGGGCCGGCGCTCCGGCGGCGACCACCGGGTCGGCACCGAAACCGGTGACGGCACTCCCCCAGCCTGATCGCCCCGAGGTCGCCGGGCATCTGCGACTGGTCGATCAACTGCTGACCGAGGTCTGCGCCGACCTGGCCCATCTGTGGGCCGGGCACCAGGACGACCAGGCGGTCGACATCCTCCAGGCCGAGGATCTGCCGCAGGTGATCGAGACCATGATCAGCAACGGCGGCAAACGGTTCCGCCCGGTGCTGACCTACCTGGGCTGGCTGAGCGCCAGCGGCCGGGCCCGGGAGATCGGCCACGTGCACGTCGTCCGGGCCGGCGCCGCGCTGGAGTTGTTGCACCTGTTCGCCCTCGTCCACGACGACGTGATGGACGAATCCGACTCACGCCGCGGCCGGCCGACCGTGCACACCCGGGCGGCCCAGCAGCACACCGAGGCCGGCGGCCGCGGCGACCCGCTGCGTTTCGGCGAGAGCGTGGCCGTGCTGCTCGGCGACCTGGCGCACGCCGAGGCGGACGCGCTGGCGGCCGAACTGCCGCCGTCGATGCGGAAGATCTGGCGCTCACTGGTGATCGAACTGGTGGCCGGGCAACGGCGTGACATCACCGGCGGGGCGGCCGGCCGCCGTGACCTCTGGCACGCCCGGCAGGTGGCCCGGTTGAAGTCCGGCGCCTACACCGTGGAGCGGCCGCTCGAACTCGGCGCAGCCGCGGCCCAGGCACCGGAGGTGGTCTACGCCTGTCTGGCCGGCTACGGTCGCGAGGTCGGCGAGGCTTTCGCCCTCCGCGACGACCTGCTCGGGGTGATCGGCGACCCGGCGCGGACCGGCAAGCCCAGCGGGGACGATCTGATCTCGGGCAAACCGACGGTGATCGTCGCGCTGGCCCAGGAGCGGCTGTCCGGCGGTGCCCGGGTCGTCCTGGACCGGATCGGTCGGCCGGACCTGAGCCGGGAGGACGTGCGCACACTGCAGGAGGCGCTGGCCGAGTTCGGGGTGATCTCGGCCGTGGAGCGGCGGATCGCCGGCCATGTGGACAAGGCGCTGTCCGCCCTGAACGACCGCAGTCTCGACCCGGACGGCGCCGAGCAGTTGGCCCGGATGGCCCACCAGATCGCGTGGCGCGACCGATGAGCGAGATCGTGATCGTCGGCGCCGGCCTGGCCGGCCTGGCCGCGGCCTGCCACCTCAGCGGCCAGGGTCACCGGGTCAGCGTGGTCGAGCGCTCCGGTCTGCCGGGCGGCCGGAACGGGCAACTGACCCGCGACGGGTACACCTTCGACACCGGGCCGACCGTGCTGACCATGCGGGATCTGGTGGCCGACGCGATCAGGGCCGCCGGCAGTGACATCGACGACCTGCTACCGATGCGCCGGCTCGATCCGGCCTACCGCGGCCGCTTCGCCGACGGCAGCACGATCATGGTCCGCTACGGCGTGGAGGCGATGCGCGAGGAGATCGCCGAGACCTGCGGCAGCGTGGACGCGGCCGCGTTCGGCGAGTTCGTGGACTGGCTGCGCAAGCTCTACCTGGCCGAGATGCCGAACTTCATCGACCGCAACTTCGACTCCGCGCTCGGGCTGGTCTCCCGGCCGCGGGCGGCGGCGCAACTGTTGCGGCTGGGTGCGTTCGGCCGGCTCGGACCGGAGATCCGGCGCCGGTTCCGCGATCCGCGGCTGCACCGGTTGTTCAGCTTCCAGGCCATGTACGCCGGTCTGCCGCCCGAGACGGCGTTGTCGCTGTACGCCGTGATCACCTACATGGACAGCATCGAGGGCGTCTGGTTCCCCGACGGCGGCATGCACGCGATGCCGGTCGCGTTGGCGACGGCGGCCGAGAAGGCCGGTACCCAGTTCCGCTACGACGCCGAGGTGGACCAGATCCTGCGCGGCCCGACCGGCCGGGTGGCCGGCGTCCGGCTGGCCGACGGCGAACAGATCCGGGCCGATGCGGTCATCTGCACCCTCGACCTGCCGACGGCCTACCAGCGGCTGCTGCCGGATCTGCGTCCCCCGCGGGCCGTGCGGCACGGACAGTACTCACCGTCGGCGGTGGTCTGGCACGTCGGCGTCCGTGGTCTGCCCGAACCGGATGCGGCGCACCACAACATCCACTTCGGTGAGCAGTGGAACTCCGCCTTCGACGCCCTGATGAAGCGCGGCGAGCTGATGCCCGACCCGAGCCGGCTGGTGACCATCCCGTCGCTGGACGACCCGGCGCTGGCCCCGGCCGGCGGATCGACGTTGTTCGTGCTGGAGCCGACCCCCAACCTGGACGGCCGGGTCGACTGGCACCGAGAGGCCGGGCCGATGCGCGAGCGGCTGCACGCTTTTCTCGGTGAGCAGGGATATCCCGATGATGTCGTGAGCGAAGAACTGGTCACGCCACTGGACTGGCGCGACCAGGGGATGGCCGCCGGGACGCCGTTCGCGCTGGCGCACACCTTCGCCCAGACCGGTCCGTTCCGTCCGCCCAACGTGGAGAAGCGGTTGCCCGGTCTGATCTTCGCCGGTTCGGGTACGGTGCCCGGCGTGGGGGTTCCGATGGTGTTGATCTCGGGGAAGCTGGCGGCCGAACGGGTGAACGAGTACCTGCCCTCGCCGGCCGCCCGGTGAGAGCCCTTCGACCAGCCCCGGGAGCGGTGGCCACGAGCACCGACACCCAGCTCGCGGCGGGGTACGCCCGCTGCGCGGAGTTGACCACCCGGTACGGCACCACCTACCGCTGGGGCGCGATGTTGTTGCCCCCGGCCCGACGCCGCGACGTGCACGCGGTGTACGCGCTGTGCCGGCTGGCCGACGACATCGTCGACGACGAGGCCGCGCAGCACCGGGACCCGGCCGAGACCGCACGGCTGTTGGCCGGGTTCGGTCAGGCGTTCACCCGGGCGGTCCGGACCGGCGGGAGCGACGACGCGGTGCTGGCCGCGGTCGCCTCCACCGTCCGCGAGCGCCGGATCGATCCCGAGTGCTTCGACCGCTTCTTCGGTGCGATGACCATGGACCTGACCGTGGCCGATTACGAGACCTGGGACGATCTGTGCGGCTACATGGAGGGTTCGGCCGCGGTGATCGGCGAGATGATGCTGCCGGTGCTGGAGCCGACCAGTCCCGCCGCCTACGCCCCGGCCCGCTCCCTCGGCCTGGCCTTCCAGCTGACGAACTTCCTGCGTGACGTGGCCGAGGACGTGGGCCGCGGCCGGGTCTACCTGCCGCAGGAGGATCTGCGCCGGTTCGGCGTCGACCTGGACGAGTTGGTCCGGACCCGCACGGTGACGCCCGCCTGGCGGGCGCTGATGGCCTTCGAGATCGCCCGTAACCGGGAGCTCTACGCCCACGCCGACCAGGGGTTGGCGCTGCTCCCCCGCCGTTCGAACCGGTGCGTCGGCGCGGCCCGGGTGCTCTACGCGCAGATCCTGGACCGGATCGAGGCCGCCGACTACGACGTCTTCTCCGGCCGGATCCGCGTCCCCACCTGGCGCAAGGCCCTGACCGCCGTCCGGATCATGATCACCGGCGTCCGGACCCGATAGCCCGGCCGCGTCAGCGGGCGTTGCCCCGCAGGGTCGCCTGTCGCTGGGCGGTCAGGGCCAGCCGCATCACCTCGAAGGTGTGCTGCTGCGGACAGGCGGTCTCGGTCCGATCGACGACGTCGCGGACCAGATCGGCGTAGTAGGTCAGCGGGGCATCGGCACAGTCGATGTAGTGCGTTCCCTCCCCGTCGACCAGGAACAGGTGGTCCCGGCCCTCACGGCCCTCCAGGTCGACGTACTTGCGCAGTTCGAGATAGCCCTCGGTGCCCAGGATGATCAGCCGGCCGTCGCCCCAGGTCGGCAGCCCCTGCGGGGTGTACCAGTCGACCCTGATGTAGGCCTGGGCGTTCTCGCTGCGCAGCAGCAGATCGCCGAAGTCCTGCATGCCGGGCGAGTCCGGGTGGGTGTAGTTCGCCGCGGTGCTGGCCACCACCTCGGCGCGGTCGGAGCCGGTGAACCAGAGGAACTGGTCGATCTGGTGGCTGGCGATGTCGCACAGGATGCCGCCGTAGCGGGCCCGGTCGTAGAACCAGTCCGGACGACCGGCGCCGCCGGCCAGATGGGCGCGGTCACCCTCCCGGTGCGGTCCGAGACCGAGCGTCTGCACCACCCGGCCGATCTTGCCGGCCCGGACGAGCTCACCCGCCCGGGTCACCGATCGCACCTCGAACCGCTCCGAGAAGGTCACCGACCAGAACCGGCCGGTCTCCTCGACGGCGGCGCGGATCTCCTCCAACTGCTCCATCGTGGTGCAGCCGGGTTTGTCGCTGACCACGTCCTTGCCGGCCCGCAGCGCCGCCACGGCGATCGGACCGCGCCGGTCCGGCACCCCGGCGGTGACGATCAGGTCGATACTGTCGTCGGCCAACAGCTCCCCTGCGTCGTCGGACCAACCGACGTCCGGCCAGCGTTCGCGGACCTGCTGGGCCACCGAGGCGGACGGGTCGTCGCTGGCCAGTCCGACCAGCTCACAGCCCTGAGCGAGCAGGCCGGTGATCTGGCCGAAGATGTGGGCGTGGTCGAGACCGATCGCGGCGAACCTGACCGGTGCGGCGGTCCGGTCGGACGAGGCGGTCCGCTCGGACGAGGCGGGCGGGACGGATGGGCTGGACTGCGTCACTGCGGACAACTCCTGGCTCGGATCGGTGGGCGGAGATCGGATGTCGATCCCGGCTCCGACTCTACGGAACCTCGATCAGGCCCGAGCGAGACCGTCGCACCAGCAGGCAGCCGGAGAAAGGTCAGGACGCCTTGGACATCCGTTCCCGGATCCGGCCCATCAGCGGAATCCGACCACTCAGCGGCACCGTCCACAGCTCGTGGCCCCCGACGCCCCAGCCGGACAGCAGGGCGTTGGCCGCCTGCCAGCCGGTGGTCGCGGCCCGCTCCATCAAGGCGACCGGGAAGTCGCACCGGACGTAGTCGCCGGCCAGCACCAGCCGTCGGTCCGGGGTGGACACCTCGGGCCGGTCGGTCCAGTCGGCGGTGCCGATCATCGGGCAGTCCTGGCGCAGCAGCCACTGCTCGGCGACGATCTCGGCCCGGGCCAGCTCGGGATAGACCCGGGCCGCCTCGAACCAGAGCCGGTCCTTCAGGGGTTGCTCGATGCTGCCGTCCGGGCCGGCCCAGGCCTCGGGATGCACCGAGTAGGCGTGCAGCTCGACCACCGACCCGCCGTGCTCGTCGCTCCAGCCGCGGGCCCCGGCCTCGAACCGCTCCAGGATGCTGATGTTGTCCAGCGGACCGAAGCCGCTGGTCCCCAGGAACGGCGCCCGTTCGGCGTCCACCGTGCGGTCCAGCCAGACCCGCCAGACGGCGAACGGCGGCGCCTGGTGCACGGCCTCGAGTCGTCGACGCCACTGCCCTGCGTGATCGGCGGACGATCCGATGCCGGTGGCGCCGAGGATCAGGTCGCGACTGCTCACCGGGTCCGCGGCCAGCACCACCGCGTCCGCGGTCAGCTCGGTCCCGTCGGCGAGCCGGACCCGGGCCTCCGGTGCGCTCAGATCGAGCCCGGCCACCTCGGTCGACGTCCGCACCCGGACGCCCAGGCCGCTCAGATAGCGGCCGAGCGGCGCCCACAGCGTCGCGTCGTAGTCGTCGTCGGGGACGTCGAACAGCAGTCCCTCGGCCGAACCGACGAAGTAGCTGTGGAACATCGCCACCAGCTCACCGGCGGAGAAGTCGTCGGGGTCGGCGAAGAAGCTGCGGGCGAAGACCTCGAGCGCGAGGTGCCGGGCCGGGGTCGGGAACCGCAGCCGGTCCAGGAAGTGCGCGGCGCTCTCGCCGTCGTAGCGACGGTAGGTCGCCGGGAACTCGACGTCGAGCAACTCCAGCGCCGCCGGTACGTCGACCTTCCGCAGATCCCTGGCGGTGAAGCTCGGGCTCTGGAGGACGAAGGTGAGCAGGTTCAGCGGCGGCGTCCTGGGGATCGAGGCGAACGAATCACGATGACCGCCGGCCAGCACCAGCGGGTAGTCGGCCAACGGGATCAGCCGGCGCAACGCGGGATCGCTGCGACGTAACAGCGAACGGAGGTTGTAGTACTGCCGGAAGAAGGCGTGGAAGCCGCGGCTCATCGTCCGTTCCGAGCCACCCGGACCGGCGGATCGCGGCTCCTCCGGCGACCCCTGGGTCGCTGTCTCCTCGGGCACCGACCAGGACGCGACCCGGCCGCCCAGTTGCGGCTCGCGCTCCAGCAGGGTCACCGACACCCCGCGCTCGGCCAGGCCGGTGGCGGCGGCGAGACCCGCGATGCCGCCGCCGATCACGATCACCGACCGCCCGTCCGCGCGGGCCGCACCGGGAGCGGCCGGATGGCGGCGGGCGCGACGATCGCGACCCGGAATCCATCGGGACTTTCGCTTCGATCCGAACCTCATGCTGACTCTTCCTCGTCCTCGGGCCGGCGGGCCCGGAAGGTGTGCAGGATGCCGCGCTGCCAGCCGGGGGTCGAGCGGACCTCGATGTCGACGAAACCGGCCGCGGACAGCCGGTCCACGAAGGTCTGGACGGAGTCGAAGTCGAGCACACTTCGCCACAGGTAGCGGTACAGCGACGTCCGACCGGAGGTGATCAGGCTGAGCGGGATCACGATCAACCAGCAGACCGCACTGAAGATGCGCCGGCCGGCGGCGTTCCCGGCCACCGAGTACTCCTGGCTGACCAGCCAGCCACCCGGACGCAACACCTCGGCCACGGCGCGCAGGGTGTGGTCGCGGTCGCCGACGTTGCGGAACAGGTAACACGCGAAGACGCCGTCGCGCGGCTCGCCCAGACCCCAGAAGTCCCGACGCAGTGCGACGTCCTCGGCCTGCCCGTGCTGGAAGGACACCCCGTCCGGCCAGCTCTTGGCCCGGGCCTGGTCCAACATGCCCGACGAGGCGTCCACGCCGACGATCTCGGTCTCCGGCCGGTCGCCGGCGGCGGCCAGCAGAGCCGCGGTCGAGGCGCCGGAGCCGCACCCCAGGTCGGCCATCCGCAAGCCGCCACCGGGCGGCAACCGCTCGACCAGCGATCGGGCCGCGGCACGCAGATGCCGGTGATAGCCGGGGTTCAGTGCGACCATCAGGTCGTAGCGGGCCGCGACCGCGTCGAAGCCGTCGCTGAGTTCGGTGTTGATCACCGTCGCCTCGGCGGTCATCCTCGCTCCTTCGTCGTTTCCTGCGTCGTCGTTTCCTGCGTCGTCGTTCTCTCTGTCTGCTGCGTCGTCTGCTGCGTCGCCGGTTCGGGCGGCGCCGTTTCCGCTCCGGCCGGACCGCGTTTCGCGGTCGTCCGCCGCCAGATCAGGATGGCCAACGTCACCATCGCGAAGCCGAAGCCGAAGTCCTCGATCGGAATGTCCCACGGCCAGCGGATCCCCAGATTCTCGTCGTCGTTGTAGATCACCACCGGTGCCCGCAGTCTGGTCAGCCAGCCGTCCACCGGGATCTGGAAGGCGAAGACGATCGCCATCGTGATCCAGTACTGGGCGGTGCGGAAGACCCCGGTGCGGAAGAAGAGCAGTTCGGCCGCGATCACCGCCAGGACCGCGATCGCGGTCAGCAGCGTATAGCCGCCCATCACCGAGCTCCGCTTCCCGGTGTGGTCCGGACGCGACGACGGCTGCGGTCCCGGAGGCGGTTGCGGATCACCGAGAGCACGGTGCCGACCGCCTCGTAGCTCAACAACCCGCAGATCGGGATCACCACGAAGAAGACGATCTCCTCCAGCGGCAGCCGGCCGGGCAGCTCGATCCCGGTGACGTAGCGGGGGTTGTAGGTCCAGTGGCCGGCGGCGATCGCGTAGCCGTCCCAGACCGAGAAGACGATCACGACGACCAGCACGGCCAGGACCAGTCCGCGCGGACGGCGGTAGACCCGGGCCCGGAGGACGAACTCCAGCGGCAGGGTGATCAGTACGCACAGACCCATCAGCGCCAGGTACGTCAGGTGAGCGATCTCCGGCTCCTTCTCGGCTCGGGTCTGGTGCTTCTCGGGTGGGATCGGGGTCTGCGCCGAAGACTCAGCCTAGCCGCGATCGGACCGGGAGCCGGTGCGGACGGCGTCGGTGACGACCGGGCCTGCGCCGCTAGCATCTCTTCCGTGTCCGACGACGTCATCTGCCAGATCGTCCGGGACGAACTGCCGGCCTCGGTGGTCCACCGCGACGAGACGATGATCGCCTTCCTGGATCACCATCCGGTCTTCAAGGGCCACACCCTGGTCTGTCCGCTCCGACACGTGGACTCTCTTCTCGACCTGACCACCGACCTGATGCAGCCGCTGCTCACCTTGGGCCAGGCCGTGACCCGGGCCCAGATCCGGGCCCTGGGCGCGGACGGCAGTTTCACCGCGATGAACACGGTGGTCAGTCAGTCGATCCCGCATCTGCACCTGCACGTCGTCCCGCGCGTCCGCAAGGACGGGCTGCGGGGCTTCTTCTGGCCCCGGCAGCGCTACGCCGACGGCGAGGCCGAGGCGTACGCGGACCGGCTCAGAGAGGCCCTGCGCGACACGTGGTGATTTCGTCGCCTTCTCACCTATCCGCGGCGATGATCATGCTCTAGGCTCCCGATCGAACCACTCGGGATCCGTCCGTGCGAAGGGGCAGCGATGACCAGACTGAGCGTCAATTTCGTCGATTACGGCATTCTCATCGTCTACTTCGCCCTCGTGGTGGCGATCGGGGTCCTGGCCCGCCGCGCGGTGGCGACCAGCGAGGACTTCCTGCTCTCGGGCCGGTCGCTGCCGGCCTGGGTGACGGGTCTGGCCTTCATCTCGGCCAACCTGGGTGCGATCGAGATCCTCGGGATGGCCGCGAACGGCGCTCAGTACGGGATATCGACCGTCCACTTCTACTGGATCGGCGCCGTGCCCGCCATGGTCTTCCTCGGCCTGGTGATGATGCCGTTCTACTACGGCTCGAAGGTCCGCAGCGTTCCTGAGTACACCAGACGACGGTTCAACCAGGCCTCCCATCTGCTGAACGGCATCGCCTTCTCGGTCTCCTCGGTGCTCTCGGCGGGGGTCAACCTCTACGCCCTCTCCCTCGTCATCACCGCGCTGGTCGGTTGGCCGAAATGGGTGGCCATCCTGGTCTCGGCCGTGTTCGTGCTGGCCTACATCACCCTCGGCGGCTTGTCGGGTGCCATCTACAACGAGGTGTTGCAGTTCTTCGTGATCATCGCCGGCCTGATCCCGATCGTGGTGATCGGGCTCAAGGACGCCGGCGGCTGGAGCGGGCTGCAGGACAAGATCCGCGCCTCGTCCCTCGGTGAACCGGGGCTGTCGTCCTGGGGCGGCACCGGCATCGGGCACTGGACGAACCCGTTGGGCGACTGGCTGGGCATCGTGATGGGCCTCGGCTTCGCCCTCTCCTTCGGCTACTGGACCACCAACTTCACCGAGGTCCAGCGGGCGCTCTCGGCCAAGGATCTCTCCGCGGCCGAGCGGACGCCGCTGATCGGGGCCTTCCCGAAGATCTTCATCCCGTTCCTGACCATCGTCCCGGGTCTGATCGCCATCTCGGTCTTCCCCAAACTCGGGAGCGGCGACGGCACCACGTTCAACGACGCCATCCCGCTGCTGATGAACCGGTATCTGCCGAACGGCGCCCTCGGGATCGCCCTGGCCGGCCTGCTGGCCGCGTTCATGGCCGGTATGGCGGCCAACGTCAGCTCGTTCAACACCGTCTTCACCTACGACATCTGGCAGTCCTACATCCGGCCGAACATGCCGGACCGGCACTACCTGAACGTGGGCCGGATCGTCACCGTGGCGGGCATCCTGATCGGTATCGGGACGGCGTTCATCGCCTCGCAGTTCGGCAACATCATGAACTACATCCAGACCCTGTTCAGCTTCTTCAACGCCCCGTTGTTCATCGTGTTCATCATCGGTCTGTTCTGGAAACGGACCTCACCCTGGGGCGGCTTCTGGGGTCAGTTGTTCGGCATCATCGCCGCCGTGGTCTTCCAGTTCCTGATCGGACCGCACATCACCTACTTCCGGGCCGGTCAGGTGGCCAGCGGGGCCCAGAACGCGCAGATGATCAACTTCTACGGCGCGATCTCGGCGGTCGTGGTCGGTGCGGTGGTCACCGTGGTGGTCAGTCTGATCACCAGGCCGCGCGAGATGGTGCAGCTTCGCGGTCTGGTCTACGGCGTACCGGATCCGGACGCCGGCGATCCGCACGCGGGCCACGTCCGCAAGTGGTACGAGTCACCCAAGGTGCTGGGCTTCACCGCCCTGGGCATCGTCATCGTCTTGTCCATCATCTTCGCCTGACCAGCCCGCCAGAATCACAGCCCAGAAAGGAATCCCGATGAGCGACCAGGAAATGTCGGAGGTGGCGAAGTCCGCCGCGTCCAAGCTGTTCGACATCAGACTGCTGATCGGCGGCCTGTTCACCTTCTACGGCGTCGTGCTGATCATCTACGGCTTCGTGGTCAAGCCGGCCGAGATCGCCAAGGCAGCAGGCCTGAACGTCAACCTCGGGCTGGGGATCGGGATGCTGATCCTCGGCCTCCTGTTCCTGGTCTGGCGCAAGGTCAGCCCGGACGCCAGCCACGCCGAGTCCAACCCGACCGAATCCGCTCCCGTCGACGGCGGCCGACCGACGCACTGAGCCGACGGCGCGTCTGCGACGATGGGCTGACCCGCAGACGAGGAGGGACGATGCCCGACCAGAACGAGCCGGACAGTCAACTGCAGAAGGCCCAGGACGCGATCGACGACGCCCGCGCGGCGGCCGCCGACGCGCTGCCGCAGGACGAGTTGCCGGCACCGAACCCGGACGCCGAGACGTCCGAGAACGTGACCGACCCGGACGCCGACACCGACCCGGCCACCGAAGCCGACGAGGACGACTCGAAGGCCGACGTCGAGGACGATTCGAGCACCGGGGACGATCCGGCGAGCTGAGCCGCAGACGAGGAACGGCCCGGGAGCGTGATGCTCCCGGGCCGTTCGTCTGTTCAGCTCGTCACTTCTTCAGCAGCGACCTCAGCACGTACTGCATGATGCCGCCGTTGCGGTAGTAGTCGGCCTCGCCCGGGGTGTCGATCCGCACCGTCGCCTCGAAGGTGGTCTCCCCCGCCTTGACCTGCACCGTCTTCGGCACCGATCCGTCGTTCAGCGCGGTGACGCCGGTGATCTGAAAAGTCTCCTCACCGCTCAGCCCCAGCGACTCGGTCGACTCGCCGGCCGGGTACTGCAGCGGCAGCACCCCCATCCCGATCAGGTTGGAGCGGTGGATCCGCTCGTAGGACTCGGCGATGACCGCCTTCACCCCGAGCAGCGCCGTGCCCTTGGCCGCCCAGTCCCGCGACGACCCGGAGCCGTACTCCTTGCCGGCCAGCACGACCAGCGGGATCCCCGCGGCCAGATAGTGCTCGGAGGCCTCGTAGACACTGGTCTGCTCGGCCGATTCGGGTGAATCGCCCGTGGTGAAGTCGCGGGTGATGCTGCCCTCGGTGCCCGGGGCCAACTGGTTGCGCAACCGGATGTTGGCGAAGGTGCCGCGGATCATCACCTCGTGGTTGCCGCGGCGCGAACCGTAGGAGTTGAAGTCGCGACGCTCGATGCCGTGCTCCTTCAGGTACACACCGGCCGGGCTGTCGGCCTTGATCGAGCCGGCCGGGCTGATGTGGTCGGTGGTGATCGAGTCGCCCAGCTTCAGCAGCACCCGGGCGTCACTGATGTCGGTGACCGGCTCCGGTTCGGCGCCCATGTCGTCGAAGTACGGCGGCTTGCGGACGTAGGTCGACTCCTGCGCCCAGGCGAACGTCTCGCCCTCCGGGGTCGGCAGCGACTGCCACTGCTGGTCGCCGGCGAACACGTCGGCGTAGTCCTCGGTGAACATGTCCGAGCCGATGGAGGAGGCCACGATCTCGTCGATCTCGGCCTCGGTCGGCCAGAGGTCGGCCAGGAAGACGTCCCGGCCCTGCTCGTCGGTGCCGAGCGAGTCGTGCTGCAGATCGATGTCCATCGTCCCGGCCAGCGCGTAGGCCACCACCAGCGGCGGCGAGGCCAGGTAGTTCATCTTCACGTCCGGGTTGATCCGGCCCTCGAAGTTGCGGTTGCCGGACAGCACCGAGACCGCGGCCAGATCGCTCGCGTTCACCGCGTCGGAGACCTCGGGGATCAGCGGACCGGAGTTGCCGATGCAGGTGGTGCAGCCGTAGCCGACCAGGTTGAAACCGATCTTCTCCAGATACGGCGTCAGACCGGCCCGGTCGTAGTAGTCCATCACGACCTTGGAGCCCGGGGCCAGGGTCGTCTTGACCCACGGCTTGCGGTTCAGGCCGCGTTCGACCGCCTTCTTGGCCACCAGTGCCGCACCGATCATCACGCTCGGGTTGGAGGTGTTGGTGCACGAGGTGATGGCCGCGATCACCACGGCGCCGTGATCGATCTCGAAGGCGGTGCCGTCCTCCAGCGTGACCGGTGTCGGCTTCATCGGCCGCTTGATCATCGTGGCGGCGTGCTGGTGATCGGCCGGGGCCGGCGCGTCGCCGGTCTCGGAGTGGGACGGCGCGTCGGAGGCCGGGAAGGTCTCCTCCACCGCCTCGTCGTAGCCCTCGGCGTCCTGCTCGGTGTAGTTCTTCAGCGCCTCCCGGAAGCCGATCTTGGCCTCGCTCAGGGCGACCCGGTCCTGGGGTCGCTTCGGGCCGGCGATGCTGGGCACCACGTCGCCCAGATCGAGCTCGAGGGTCTCGGAGTAGGCCGGCTCACGGTCGTCGTCGTGCCACAGACCCTGAGCCTTGGCGTAGGCCTCGACCAGGGCGATCTGCTCGGCGCTGCGGCCGGTCAGGGTCAGGTAGTCGGTGGTGTGGTGGTCGATCGGGAAGACCGCGATGGTCGAGCCGTACTCCGGGCTCATGTTGCCGATCGTGGCGCGGTTGGCCAGCGGCACCGCAGAGACGCCGGGGCCGTAGAACTCGACGAACTTGCCGACCACACCCTGCTGGCGCAGCATCTCGGTGATCGTCAGCACCAGGTCGGTGGCAGTGGCGCCCTCGGGCAGCGAGCCGGACAGCTTGAAGCCGACCACCCGGGGGATCAGCATCGAGACCGGCTGACCGAGCATCGCCGCCTCGGCCTCGATCCCGCCGACACCCCAGCCGACGACGCCGAGGCCGTTGACCATCGTGGTGTGCGAGTCGGTGCCGACGCAGGTGTCGGGGTAGGCGTAGGTGGTGCCGTCCTCGTCCTGCCGGGAGAAGGCGACCCGGGCCAGGTGCTCGATGTTGACCTGGTGGACGATGCCGGTGCCCGGCGGGACGACCTTGAAGTCGTCGAAGGCGCCCTGGCCCCAGCGCAGGAACTGGTAGCGCTCCTTGTTGCGGCCGTACTCGATCTCGACGTTGCGCTCGAAGGCGTCGGCGGTGCCGAACACGTCGGCGATGACCGAGTGGTCGATCACCAGTTCGGCCGGGGCCAACGGGTTGATCTTGGTGGCGTCGCCGCCCAGGTCGGCCATCGCCTCACGCATCGTGGCCAGGTCGACGATCGCCGGGACGCCGGTGAAGTCCTGCATGATCACCCGGGCCGGGGTGAACTGGATCTCCTTGCTGGGCTCGGCTTCCGGGTCCCAGCCGGCCAGCGCGCGGATGTCGTCGGCGGTGATGTTGGCGCCGTCCTCGGTCCGCAGCAGGTTCTCCAGCAGCACCTTCAGGCTGTAGGGGAGCTTGTCTGAGCCCTCGACCGCGTCCAGCCGGAAGATCTGGTAGCTCTTGTCCCCCACCTCCAGGCTGCTCCGGGCTCCGAAACTGTTGACACTGTCGCTCATCGCTCAACTCCGAGTTGTCTGTGATGTGGTTCGGATACCGGCCCTGCCCGAGCCGGCAAAGTATCTTGACGTCAAGATATCATTCAGATCCGCCGTCACCACGAAGCCTAGGAGGTCACGTGTCCGAGCCGGATCCGGCCTGCTGCCAACCCACCGTCCCTCGTCCGGCCGGTGCTGCTCTGCCCTCGCCGACAGCAGGCGCCGACGACCTCCGGGCGGACGGGGACGTCCATCTGGTCGAGCAGTTGGCCCTGCCGGGCGGGACGTTCGCCATGGGCGACGCTCTGGGTGACGGCAACCCGGCCGACGGTGAGGGTCCGGTGCACGACGTCGGGCTCGACCCGTTCAGCATCGACGCGACCTCGGTCACCAACGACGACTTCGCCCGGTTCGTCGCGGCCACCGGCTACCGGACGGAGGCCGAGAGCTACGGCTTCTCCGCGGTCTTCCATCTGGCCGTGGCCGCCGACCGGGCCGACGTGATGGGCCCGGCCGACGGCACCCCCTGGTGGTACGGCGTCCGGGGCGCGGACTGGGCCCACCCCGGCGGACCCCGCTCGGATCTGTCCGGGCTCGGCGACCACCCGGCGACCCATCTCAGCTGGAACGACGCGGAGGCCTACTGCCGCTGGGCGCGACGCCGGCTGCCGACCGAGGCCGAGTGGGAGTACGCCTCCCGCGGCGGTGCGGTCGGGCAGCGTTACCCGTGGGGTGACGAGCTGCTGGAGACCGGAGCCGGAGCGACCCGGCCGGGCGCCGGCTGGCGCTGCAACATCTGGCAGGGTCGCTTCCCCACCGCCAACACCCGGGCCGACGGCTGGTTGACCACCGCGCCGGTCCGCAGCTACGCCCCCAACGGCTACGGGTTGTGGCAGAGCGTCGGCAACGTCTGGGAGTGGTGTGCCGACTGGTACTCCCCGCGCTACTACGCCTCGTCGCCGCGGGTGAACCCGGTCGGCCCGCGCAACGGCCGGCAGCGGGTGCTGCGTGGCGGTTCCTACCTCTGCCACGACTCCTATTGCAACCGCTACCGCAACGCCGCCCGGTCCCAGAACACCCCGGACTCATCGATGGGCAACGCCGGCTTCCGCACCGTCGCGGCCTGAGCCCGCCTGCGGGTCCTGGGTCCGACCGACACCATCCAGCTGGCGGACGGTCAGCGCCGGCGTCGGCGCCGGCGACCGCCGCTGACGGCCTGCCGGCGGATCGGGCCGACCAGCCGGGGCCCGGACAGTCGCCGTTCCAGCCGCCGCGACTCCCGGGCCAGCGGCTGGGAGACGTATTGCCCCAGGATCACCCCGGCCGCCAGCGACAGCGCGATGGTCGCCGCGACCACCATGGCCAGGATGCCGGCGGCCACACTCTGGGCGTCGCCACGGTCGGTGGCCAGCAGGGTCAGGCTCTGGTAGATGGTCAGGCCCGGCAGGAACGGCACCACCCCGGAGATCACGATCACCAGCGGCGGCACGTTGTAGCGACGGGCCATCGGGTAGGCCACCAGACCCACCACGAAAGCGGCCAGCGCCACCGGGAACATCCGGCCGAAGCCGACGCTCTGCACCAGCCGGGCGACCACGATCGACCCACCGGCCAGCAGCGCCATCGGCCCGAGGATCCGTTTCCGGGCCCGGGAGGCGTAGGCGTATCCCGCGGTGGCCAGCGCCGATCCGGTACCCACCACGACCAGCGCCACCGGCCCGATCGAGGGTGCGTTGGAGTAGCCCGGGCTGAGCGTCCCGATCGGCGCGCCGACCACCGTGGCCAGCGCCAGTCCGCCGGCCACCCCGGCGATGATGCCCGCGGTGGACAGCACCGCCTCGAGCAGCCGGGCGGTGGCGGTCAGGTAGAAGCCGCTCAACGCGTCCTGCAGGGCTCCGACGAAGCCGATCCCGGAGAGCAGCATCACGATGTTGGCGCTGACCACCAGCGACGGGTCGGCGGTGAACGGGGTGAACGACACCGCGATCGCGAAGACCACGGCCACCAGTCCGCCACTGACCTGGGCGTAGAAGGTGGGCAGTCGTCGCCGGTTCAGCCAGCTCTGCAGCCGCTCGATCACGATCGCGGCCAGCGTGGCCACCGCCACCACCAGCGGCCCGGCGCCGAGCAACACCCCGACCCCGGCCGACATCGCACCCCAGCCGAGCGTGATCGCCCAGCTCCTGCGCCGCCGTCCGGTCGAGCCGATCCGGCTGACCCGATCCCGGGCCTCGCCCAGCTCGCTGTCGCCGGAGAGGATGTCGGTGACCAGATGGTCGACGGTGGTCAGCTCACCGAAGTCGACGGTGCGGCGTTTCACCTGACGCAGCAGGGATTGGGTCGGCGCCCCCGGACCGTCCCGGTAGGCCATCGACAAATGGGTGAAGGTGACGTCGATCTCGGCGTTGCGGAGGGCGAAGTGCCGGGCCAGGGAGTCCATGGTCACCGTGACGTCGGCGGCCCCGGCCCCGTTGGACATCAGCAGCTCACCGACCCGCAGGCACAGGTCGAGGGTGTCCCCGACGTCGACCTCAGCACTCACGCCGGACATCGTTCCAGCAACACCCTGGGTCGCGGCAAACCCGGGGTCTGAGGCCGGGTCGAGATCACCGGGGCGATCCGGTCGGCCTCGTCAGAAGCTCGGACGGGCGACCGTGTCCACGCCCAGGACGATCACCGCGGCGGCCACCGTGACCACGGCCGACAGCACCCACCAGGCCGTCCGGGGCCGGGCCCGCGCGTTCCAGACCAACCAGCCGATCGACGCGGCCAGCACGACCCCGGCCAGCACGGCGACGGCGACCCCCGGACCCCAGCGGACGGTGGCGGTCGGCAGCACGTCGGTGCCCGGTTGCGGCGGCAGCGGATAGCTGATGGTGGTGCTGCTCACCCCGGCCAGCAGCAGGACCGCGGCCACCATCACCTGGACGATGGCCAGACCCACCCGGATCGCCCGGCCGGCGATGGCGTGCAGTTCGTCCTCGGCGCTCATCTCCTCACCAGAGCCCGGCCCGGCCGGGGTCGCGGTCACCGTTCGGCACCCGCCTCCAGCAGGGCGACCGCCTCGACGTGGTGGGTCATCGGGAACAGGTCGTAGCCGCTCAGCCCGGCCAGCCGGTAGCCGTGGCTGCCGAACGTCTTCAGGTCGCGGGCCAGCGCAGCCGGATCGCAGGCCACGTAGGCGATGGCGCGCGGCCGACGCGCGACCACCGCCCGGACGACCGCCGCACCCGCGCCCGTCCGCGGCGGGTCGAGCACGACCAGGTCGGCCCGGGCCGGGATCCCGCGGTGCGGCCGGCCCAGCAGCCGGTCCACCCGGCCGACGACGAACCGGGCCCCGGGCGCGTCGGCGAGGTTGGCCCGGGCCTGCTCGACCGCGATCCGGGAGGACTCCAGGCCGACCACCGACGCACACCCGGCGTCGCTCAGCCCGGCCGCGAACAGCCCGACCCCGCAGTACAGGTCGAGGGCGCTCTCCCCCGGCTGCGGCTGCAGGCCGGCCAGCACCGCGGACTGCAGGGTGGCCGCGGCGCCCGGGTGCACCTGCCAGAACCCGTCGGCCCGGACCCGGAAGGTCCGGCCGGCGACCTGCTCGGTGACGTCCGGCGCGGAACCGCCCTGGCCCAGCCAGATCGGATCACCGACGGACGGCCGCACCCCCAGCAGCTCGGCTCCCTCGGCCGGGGCGAGATCGGCCGGCGGCAGGCTCAGCTCGGGGACGGCGATCCGGCAGCCGCCCTCCGGCAGACCGATCACCCGGTGCGAACGGTGCTCCCGCAGCCCGGGTCGTCCGCCCTCTCTGTCCTCAGCACCGTCCCTGTCCTCAGCACCGTCCCTGCTGTCCGCACCGCCGAGGTAACGCATCCGGGTCCGCCAGCCGAGCCCGGCCGCAGCGCCGGGGACGCCCACCTCCTGCACCGGACCGGACCAGGCGATCCCGGCCAGGTGGTCGAGTTGCTCCGACAGCACTGCCGCCTTCAGTTCGCGCTGGGTCGCCGGGTCGACGTGCTGGAAGTCGCAGCCACCGCACAGTCCGGGCCCGGCGATCGGGCACGGCGGTTCGACCCTCCCGGCGGCCGCCTCGATCACCTGGACGGCATCACCGCGCCAGTAGCGGTCGTGGCTGTCGTCGGTGACCTGGACCGAGACCAGCTCACCGGGCAGGGCGTGCCGGACGAAGATCACCCGTCCCTCGTGCCGGGCGACGCAGTGGCCGCCGTGCGCGACCGGGCCGACCCGGACGCCGGTCAGCACCGACCCGACCACCGACCCGTCAGACCCCGGTTCGCCGCCCGGTTCGCCACCCAGTTCGACGGCCCTCAGTCCGACGGGCCGGAGAAGCTGCTGCGACGCAGATACTCGGTTGCATCGGAGCGCTCGAAGCGCTGTTCGGCCTTGCCCGAGGACTGCAGCAGGAACGGCACCGAGGTGACCATCACGCCCGGGGTGAACAGCAGCCGTCCCTTGAGCCGCAACGCGCTCTGGTTGTGCAGGATCTGTTCCCACCAGTGACCGACCACGTACTCGGGAATGTAGACCGTGACGATGTCGCGCGGGTTCTCGCTCCGCAGACCCTTGACGTAGTCGAGGATCGGGTTGGTCACCTCACGGTAGGGCGAGCTGACCACCTTCAGCGGCACCGGCAACCCGGCCTCCTCCCAGGTCGCGACCAGCTTCTCGGTCTCCTCGGAGTCGACGTCGACGGTGATCGCCTCCAGGCTGCTCGGCCGCGAGGCCTTGGCGAAGGCCAGCGCACGCAGCGTCGGGCGGTGCAGCTTGCTGACCAGCACCACCGCGCGCACCCGGCTCGGCAGCATCCGGTCTGCGCTCGGATCCCAGGCCGTCTCCTTGGCCACCCGGTCGTAGTGCTTCTTGATCGCCTTCATCAGGATGAAGATGATCACCATCGCGATGATCGCGATGTAGGCGCCCTGCAGGAACTTGCTCAGCAGGACGATGATCAACACGATCCCGGTCATGGTCAGGCCGATGCCGTTGATCACCCGCGACCGCTTCATCCGGGCCCGCTCCTGCGGTCGTTCCTCGGACTTGAGCAGTCGGGTCCAGTGCCGCAGCATGCCGGTCTGGCTGGTGGTGAAGGAGACGAAGACGCCGACCACGTAGAGCTGGATCAGCGCCGTCACCTCGGCCCTGAAGGCCACGATCAACACGATCGCGAAGAAGGAGAGCAGCACGATGCCGTTGCTGTAGGCCAGCCGGTCGCCCCGGGTGTGCAGCTGGCGCGGCAGGTAGCCGTCGCGGGCCAGGATCGAACCCAGCACGGGGAATCCGTTGAACGCGGTGTTCGCGGCCAGGAACAAGATGATGAACGTCGCGGCGATGACGAAGTAGGTGCCCGGGGCGAAGTTGGAGAAGACGGCGTGGGCGAGCTGGCCGATCGCGGTCTGCTCGACCACCTGCACCGGCTGGCCGTTGAGCGTGTAGGACGACTGCGGTGAGTCGATCAGCTTCAGCCCGGTCAGGTTGGCCAGCACGATCACGCCGATCAGCATGGTCACCGCGACGGTGCCCAGCAGCAGCAGCGTGGTGGCGGCGTTCCTGCTCTTCGGCTTCTTGAACGCCGGCACCCCGTTGGAGATGGCCTCGACCCCGGTCAGCGCGGCGCAACCGGAGGAGAACGTCCGGGCCAGCAGGGCGACGAAGAAGAAGCCGCTCAACGCGGTGTAGTGATCATCGCCGACCACGCCGTACTTGGCGCTGTCGGCCTGGACGTGATCGCCCAGGACGAAGATCCGGAACAGGCCCCAGGCGACCATCAACAAGATGCCGGCCATGAAGCAGTAGGTCGGGATCGCGAACAACGTCCCCGACTCGCGCACCCCCCGCAGGTTCAGCGCCATCAGGATGATCACCGCGATGGCCGCCACCAGGGCCTCGTGTCCGTTGATGAAGGGCAGCACCGCCTTGGCGTTCTGCACCCCGGACGAGATCGAGACCGCGACCGTGAGGACGTAGTCGACCAGCAGCGCGCTGGCCACCGTCAGGCCGGCGTTCGGGCCGAGGTTGACGGTGGCCACCTCGTAGTCGCCTCCGCCGGAGGGGTAGGCGTGCACGTTCTGCCGGTAGGAGGCGACCACGACCAACATCACCGCGGCGACGGCGAGCGCGATCTTCCAGGAGAACGCGTAGCCCGCCGCACCGGCCAGCGAGAGGGTGAGCAGGATCTCGTCGGGGGCGTAGGCCACCGAGCTGAGGGCGTCGGAGGCGAAGACCGGCAGGGCGATCCGCTTGGGTAGCAGGGTTTCGCCGAGCTGGGCGCTCTGCAGCTTGCGGCCGATGATCAACCGCTTGGCCGCGTCGGAGAGGCTCACGGGTCGAAACTCTAACCCGACTTCCCCGGCCCCCTTCCGGGATCGGACGGCGACACGGTCGACACCGGTGCGGGACAGTCCTCAGAGGGCCGGTGTAGCGTCGCTGTCCCGAGCCGAAGACGCGACCCGGGTGCCGGCCCGGCGCCCGCCCGAGGAGTGGATGTGCACATCGTCATCATGGGCTGCGGCCGGGTCGGCTCGACCCTGGCCCGCGGCCTGGAGAAGCGGAACCACACGGTCGCCGTGATCGACGTGAACGTGGACGCGTTCCGCCGTCTCGGACCGGACTTCGGCGGACAGACGGTCAAGGGCGTCGGCTTCGACCGCGAGGTGCTGACTGAGGCCGGGATCGAGGGCGCCGACGCCTTCGCCGCGGTCTCCAGCGGCGACAACTCCAACATCTTGTCCGCCCGGGTCGTCCGGGAGACCTTCGGCGTGCAGAACGTGGTGGCCCGGATCTACGACCCGGGCCGGGCCGAGGTGTACGAACGGCTCGGCATCCCCACCGTGGCCACCGTCCGGTGGACCGCCGACCAGGTGATCCGACGGCTGCTACCGGCCGGTGCCGAACCGCAGTGGCGCGACCCGTCCGGCGCGGTGCAGTTGCTGGAGGTGCACGTCAACGAGGAATGGGTCGGCAGCAAGATCGGCCGGATCGAGGAGGCGGCGAAGGCACGGGTGGCGTTCGTGTTCCGCCTCGGTCAGGGCATGGTGCCCAAGCCGACGTCGGTCTTCCAGCACGGGGACCTGCTCTACCTGGGCGCCGAGACCGGGCGGGTGAGCGAGATCGAGGACGTCCTCAACGGCCCGCCGCCGGCCGAATGACGACCCGGCGCGACGAGGCCCACGACGTGATCAGATCCGAGCCCGCCCGTTTCCGACCCACCCGTTCCCGACCCACCCGTTCCGAGCCCGTCCGACCAGAGAGCGAGAACGCATCGTGAGAGTCTCCATCGCCGGTGCCGGCAACGTCGGCCGCTCGATCGCCGCCGAGCTGCTCGAGCACGGCCACGAGATCCTGCTGATCGACGTCAATCCGCGGGCGATCAAGGCCGACACCCTGCCCGAGGCCGAATGGTTACTGGCGGACGCCTGCGAACTCTCCTCGCTCGAGGAGGCGGGCATCGACACCTGCGACGTGGCCATCGCGGCGACCGGCGACGACAAGGCCAACCTGGTCACCTCACTGCTGGCCAAGACCGAGTTCGGGGTGCCCCGGACGGTGGCCCGGGTGAACCATCCGAAGAACGAGTGGCTGTTCAACGCCGACTGGGGCGTCGACATCTCCGTCTCCACGCCCCGGCTGATGTCGGCCCTGGTCGAGGAGGCGGTCTCGGTCGGCGACCTGGTCCGGCTGCTGACCTTCCGCGAGGGCGAGGCGAACCTGGTCGAGATGACCCTGCCGGAGGCCAGTCCGTGCATCGGGCAGCGGATCGGCGATCTGGACTGGCCGGGCGATGTCGTGCTGGTGGCCATCATCCGCGACGGGCACTCCCAGGCTCCCGACGTCGACGGCGCACTGGAGTCGGGGGACGAGTTGTTGTTCGTGACCGCGCAGTCCTTCGAACAGGAACTGGCCGAGATGCTCTCCCCGCGCGGGGTGACCCCGCAGATCCGTAACCCGCCGGTCGGTCCGGCCCAGGCCACGATCGGGCTCTGAGACCGGACGAACCGCTGCCCGGTCGCGCTCGGCGAGCGGCTCAGACGTCGAGCAGTTCGTACTTCGGGTTGTAGAGGACGCGTTTGCCCTTGTGGCAGCTGATCCGGCCGGTGACGGCGATCTTCCGGCCCGGGTCGATGCCGGGGATGCGCCGGCGCCCGAGCCAGACCAGCGAGACCGTGCCCGATCCGTCGCGGACCTCGACCTCGAGCGCCGGATTGCCGTCCCGCGGGTGCAGGGTCACGGTGGCGATGGTGCCGGTCAGGTCGACCTTCTCCCGGTCGGTGCAGGACTTGATCGGCTGCGACCCGGCCTCCCGGACTGCCTTCTGCAGATCCGCGGACTCCAACTCCTCGTTCGAGGTCGCGAGCCGTCGCAGTGCCCGGCTGAACAGGTTCCCGCGCCGTTGCAGCCGCTCGTCGTCGAGCCGGTCCGCAGCTTCCGCATCGCGTCCTGCCATCGGGACTCCTTCGTCGTCCTCATCGAGCGCCGCCTCAGGCCGAGAGCGGCGATCCACTCACCAGACTATTCGTTACCGGGTAGCCGGTCGGTTGGCTGGGCCCCGGACTCCTCGGAATCCTCATCGGCGTTCACGATGTTCTCGGGCAGGGTGAGCGCGAGCAGATCGCCCGGCGCCATCGGCTCGTCGCCGCGGCGGACGACGATCTGACGGAACAGGTCGACCACCCGCTCGGCGTGACCGCCGGGGACGCCCTCCAGGGCGGCGTGGCCGTAGACGATGCCGCGCAGGATCCAGCGAGGGCCCTCGGCCACCCACATCCGCGACGGCTGGTAGCCCTGTTCGCCCTCGGGGGTGTCGACCAGCAGCAGCCGCCGCACCTCGACCCCGAACGGACCCTCGACCAGCCCGGCGTTGCCGCCAGCCTGCTCGGCGCCCTCGATCAGTTCCTCGCGCACCTCGGCCCAGAAGCCGCCGCTGCGCGGGGCGGCGAAGGCGGCCACCTCGAGCGCGGACCCGAGCTCGTGGATCTCGCCGTCGACCTCGACCTGCTCGCCGAGCAACATCATCGCCGAGACGATCTGCTGGGTCTCCTCGGAGACCTGCAGCTGGACGTCCATCCCCTCGGTGCCGGTCAGGATCAGGCTGCCGAGATCGATCCGGGGGACGTCGGTGGTGGCGAGGAACTCCTCCAGGTCGATCTCGGAGTCGTCCCACGGGCCGTCCTCGCGCCACTCCTGGGCGTCCAGGAACTCCACGTCCAACTCGTCCTCGGCCGCTGCGTCGGTCTGCTCGACCTCGCCGTCCTCGGTGTCGTCGCCGGTGTCGTCGCCGGTGCTGTCCTCGGCCGAGGTCTCAGGGATGTCGTCGGTCTCGACCACCTCATCGACCATGCCGGTCTCGTCTGTGCTCTCGTCTGTGGTCTCGTCCGTGGTCTCGGCCGTGGACTCGCTCAGGCTGCTCTCGTCGACCACCAGGGCCTCGTTGGCGGCGGTCTCGGTCGGCTGGGACTCGACGCCGGCCTCGCTCGACACCGTCTCGGCCTGTCGCTTCTTGCGACCGAAGATCATCCTTGCTCCTGACTGGTGGATCTGGGTTGAACGGACGTGGTTTGAACGGACTGGGCCGCCGATTCGCCGAACCCGCCGGACGATCCGTGCCCGGCCGCCCCGCGAACGGACCCGGGCAATTGTGCCACCGATCGGAACCGCGCCCGGCTGACCGGCTGGATCACCAACTGGGCGATCCGGTCGCCGCGGGCCAGCCGGACGGGCTCGCGCGCGTCGGTGTTGAGCAGGCAGACGAAGATCTCGCCCCGATAGCCGGCGTCCACCGTCCCGGGGGCGTTGACGATGCTCAGACCGTGCCGGGCGGCCAGGCCCGAGCGGGGGTGGACGAAGCCGGCGTAACCCTGCGGGAGCGCGAGCGCCACGCCGGTACCGACCAGTCGGCGCTCACCGGGGGCGAGCACGAGGTCGGTCGTGATCCGCAGGTCGGCACCGGCATCACCCGGAAGGGCGTAGGACGGCGGTTCCCATTCTTCATCGAGCAGGACGATCTCGATCTCGACCTCGCTCGCGGTCTGGGGTTCGGACACGACCGACAACCTAGTGGTCTGGTGCCGAGGACAGCGTCGAGAACCCCGGACAGTGTCGAGGAGCCCGAGCGTCCTGGTGCGCCGGGTCAGGCGCCGCCCGACCGGAGCCGCGCGGTGAGTGCCTCGGAGAGACGACGCGGGTGACGGGTGGCGATCAGCCAGTAGGGGGCGGGGTCGTCCGGATCCTCGATTGTGATCTCGACCGCGCGGGGCAGATAGGGCCGCAGCAGCAGCCAGGCCCGGGCGTCGGCGTCCCGGCCACGACGCAGTCGGGCCTGCTCGGCGTCGAGGGCGGTGACCCCGCCCAGATAGCGCCATTCGATGCTGGCCCGCCCGGCCTGGAACCGGTCGGGCAGGACCAGCAGTTCGGCGCTGCCGTAGCTCAGGAAGACCGGCACGATCACCACCAGGATCAGGGCCGCCGCACCGATCCCCCAGCCGAGGCCGAGGTAGAAACCGATGGCGACGAACATCGAGGCGGCGAACGCGGTTGCCAGCACCCACCACAGCACCGGGATCCGCAGCCGTTCGGCGAAGAAGCCGCCCGGCGGATCGCCGAGCGGCTTCTGGGGTGTCAGCTGCGGATCCGGGTGCGAACCCGGATCAGGCTGCACAGTCGACGCAGTAGGCCATGCCGTTCTTCTCCTCGGCGATCTGGCTGCGGTGCCGGACCAGGAAACAGCCGGCACAGGTGAACTCGTCGGACTGCCGGGGCAGCACCCGGACGGTCAGTTCCTCGTGCGAGAGGTCGGCGCCGGGCAGCTCGAACGACTCGGCCGCCTCGGTCTCGTCTTCGTCGACCTTGCCGGAGTTCTTGTCGTTGCGGCGGGTCTTCAGCTCCTCGATGCTGTCTTCGCTGAGCTCTTCGTCGGTCTTGCGTGGGGCGTCGTAATCGGTCGCCATGTCCGTCCTTCCGGGCTTTCTCTGTCCTCAGCCGCCGGTCCTGATCGTGATCGGCAGGCTCTCCGCTGAGACGGCCGCTCGGAGGCTACACGCCGGGTCGAGGGGCGGTCGCGCAGCAAATCCGAGCGCAATGCATATCACACTTGCCGCGTAGAGGAGAAGCGACGCTTACAACGCCTCAGGCCGAACAAAATTCCCGCCGCTCCGACAGGCGTCCGCGAAGGCCAGAACCGTCTCGTACCAGACGATCGCGTGCTGCGGGGAGAGCACCCAGTGGTTCTCGTCGGGGAAGTACAGGAACTTGTGCGGCAGCTCTTCCGGCGGGCCGTCGAAGCCCGAGACCAGGGCCCACCAGAGTGCGATCCCCTCCGAGATCGGCACCCGGTAGTCCTTGTCGCCGTGGATCACCAGCATCGGGGTGGAGATCTGGTCGGCGAACCGGTGCGGGGAGTTGTCCCGCATCATCTCCGGCGTCATCTCCCGGCCCCAGAACCAGGCGGCGTCGGTGGTCGGGCCGAACGACTCCAGGTTCCACAGGCTGGCGTGGGTGACGATGCCCGCGAACCGGTCGGTGTGCCCGGCCACCCAGTTCGCCATGTAGCCGCCGAACGAGCCGCCCATGGCGATCGTGCGCTCGGCGTCCACGTCGGGGCGCTCCTCGACCGCGTCGGTGATCGCCATCAGATCGGTGTACGGCTCGCGACCCCAACGGCCCCAGCCCCGTTCGACGAAGGCCTGCCCGTAGCCGGTGGACAAAGCCGGGTCGGGCAACAGCACGGCGTAGCCGTGGGCGACCAGCAGCCACGGGCACCAACGCCAGGACCACGCGTTCCACGAGCCGAGCGGCCCGCCGTGGATCCACAGCGCCAGCGGCGCCGGCTGCTCTTCTGAGGCGCCGGCGGGACGGGCCAGCAGACCGCGGACCCGGACGCCGTCCTCGGTGGTGGTCTCCACCTCGACCAGATCACCGGGCAGCTCCGGATAGTCGACCGGACTCGGCAGCACGGTGACCGAACCGTCGGCGGTCGAGATCGACACCACACTGCCGGGATCGGTGTAGGAGCTGCGGAGCGCGTACAGGGTGGCGCCGTCGGGTGAGCGGCGGACCACGCTGTGGGCGCCGTCGTCCGGGCCGGTCAGCCGACGGACGTCACCACTGGCCACGTCGACGGCGAAGATCGGGGCCTGCTGGTCGTCGTCGGCGATCACGTAGAGCGTCTCGCCGGTCGGGTCGAAGGCGACCGGGCTCGGCCAGCGGTCCCACTCCGGCGCCAGCACCCGGCCCTCGCCGGTCTCCCGGTCGACCAGCCACAGCTGGGTCCGCGGCGGGGTGGTCGGGTCCGAGTCGGATTCGCGGCTGCAGGCGATCAGGCGCCCGTCGTCGCTGAGCACGGCACCCCCGAAGTCGTAGCCCGCCTCCTCGGCCCGGACGGTCTGCTCGCCGCTGGCGAGGTCGATCTCGATCAGCCGGCTGGAGACCGCGCCGTGCCGGCCGAAGCGCTCCTGGCTGACCAGGGCGAAACTGCCGTCGTCGGCGATCGCGTCGACACTGTGGATGCCCCGCACCTGGCCGGGCGTGAGGTCGGTGAGGTCGTCGCTGCCGAGCTGCCGGTCGTCCGCGGGCGTGTCAGGGCCGAGCCCGACGGCGAGTAACCGGGTGTCGGTCTTGTTCAGATCGTGATCCCAGAACCGGACCGGGTAACCCTCGTGCAGGATCGCGTTGATCTTCCGCTTCTTCCGGTCCGCCCGTTTGGCCCGGTCCTCGGCCTCGGTCTGGGTGCCGACGTGGTAGCCGGCGCTGAGGACGGCCACCCCGGCCTCGGCCGCCACCGCGATCCCCTGCCAACCACCGTCCCGGCGGGCCAGCGCGAAGGACTCCCCGCCGCCGGCGGGCAGACACCAGACGACATTCGGGTCGGTCTCGCCGGACTCCCCCTTTCCACCGTTCTCGGCGGAGTCGGGCTCGGGCGCGTCCGGCCCGGGCTCCGGCGTCGGGGCCTGCGGCACCGGCGGGGCGGGCCGGGCGGAGGTGAACAGCAGACTGCCGTCCGGGGTGAACGCCGCCGTCGACTCCCCCTCCACCGAGCGGGTGTAGCGACGGGCGGGCTTGTGGCCTTCAGGATCGACCCGCCACCAGGAACTGACGTAGCCGGTCCGCTCGGCGTCCAGGCCGGAGACCGACACCAGCAGGTTCCGACCGTCTGGTGACAGCTCCAGACCCTGCAGCCGGGGCAACCCGATGTAGGACTCGAGGTCGAGCCAGGGCGACGTGAGCTTCGTCGGCGGCGACTGCGGATCAACGGTGTGTTCAGCTTCGTTCGGCACCGACTCACCATAGAAGGGGGCTAGGACAGTTGTGCCCGGACCACCCCGAGCCCCGAACTCGGGGTGAACGACTCACCGGCCCACCCGCCCTGAACGACCACCTCGGAGAACCCGACGGCCGCCAACTGGTCCACCAGTCGTTGTGCGACTCGAATGTCACCCGAGCTCCGACCTCCGCCGCGTCTTCGACGACGTCAATGACCTCGATCCACTCGGTCAGGCGGCCGTGTCGGGTCTCGCGCTGCCCGAACGTCGCCTCCCGGTCCAGCTTTCCCAGGCGTGCGCCGCCGGGTTGCGGGTCTCGAAGCTGAAGGTGGCCCCGGAGCGAGGACTTGCCGCTAGGAACGGATGAGCCGGGCCGTCCGGATTGTCCAGGTCGTACGGCTCGACGAGTCGAGAGTCGGGGATCAGCCTCTGGAACCCTGGTCCTGACCGCACAACGCCGGCCGGTCCGGATCGCGCAGATTCGGACAACAGCCGGGAACGCACTCGTACGGGCCGACCCGACCGCCCGGGATGACGACCGGCTCGACCTGTTCACCACGGGCGGCCGTGGCCCGTTCCAACCCGAGATCGACCAACCCGGTCACGAAGGCCGGGTCGACGCCGGCCGTGGCGGCGCGGACGAAGCCCAGCCCGAGCTCGGCCGCAGTCTCGGCGGCCTCGGTGTCGAGGTCGTAGATCACCTCCATGTGATCGGAGATGAAACCGATCGGTGAGACGACGACGGCTTCGACGCCGTCGGCGGCCAGGACCCGCAGGTGGTCGTTCACGTCCGGCTCCAGCCACGGCTGGGTCGGCGGGCCCGATCGGGAGCAGAAGGCCAGATCGAAGTCGTAGGCCCGGCCGGTCGCCTCCCCGACCTGACGTGCCACCTCCGCGGCGACGGCCTGATGCCAGTCGACGTAACCGCCGGCCTCACTGCGGGGCGGCGGTCCGGAGCCGGCCGACATCGCCGTCGGGATCGAGTGGGTGACGAAGACCAGCCGTGCCGTCTCCTGCTTCTGCCCCAGCTCTTTCAGCGCGCCGAGGACGCCGTCGACGTTGGCCGCCACGAAACCGGGATCAGGGCTGTAGTGACGAAGCCGGTCGACCTGCACGTCCAGTCCGGCTGTCGCGTCGAAAAGGTTCTCCCGGTACTGCCGGCACGAGGAGTAGGAGGGGTAGGCGCTGGTGATGATCGCCAGCACCCGGTGGTGGCCGTCGGCCACCAACTGCTCGAACGTCTCACGCAGATACGGCGCCCAGTTCCGGTTGCCCCAGTAGATGGGGGTGGCGATCCCGCGGGAGGCGAACTCGGCTTCCAGAGCGCTCAGCAGGGCCCGGTTCTGGTCGTTGATCGGGCTGCGGCCGCCGAAGTCGTAGTAGTGCTTGCCGACCTCGCGCAGCCGTTCCTCCGGGATCCCCCGCCCGCGGGTCACGTTCTGCAGGAACGGCACCACCTCTTCCGGCGCCTCCGGACCACCGAAGGAGACCAGAACCACGGCGTCGTACGGATCGAGTGCCCGGGTTGTCACGGGCCCGATCCTCACACACGGCACCAACCCGATGCCTGCCGATGCCTGCGCCGATGCCTGGATCGCGGTCGCGGCGCGGGCCGGCGGTCGGCTTCCCACAGCTCGAGGGTTCGTGGCGTCAGGCGCTGCTGCGCCGGTCCAACTGAACCCCGACCGGCTTGCGGTCTCGGCCTGTCGGCGGGACGTGATGTCTGGTCGAGGGCGAAGTTCGACTTCTCAGGCTCGGTTGTCCTCGAACTCCCAGTGACCGATGCTGCCTATGGCTCGCTGAGACTGTTCCAATCGGCGGCTTCTCCCGACTCGATCCTGGATCGCAGAAACGCTTGAACCCGGTACCAGTTGAAGCCGTTGAAAATGAGATGATGGCGTCCGAACAGTGGACTGTTCCCCTCTATCCAGTGAGCCAACCAAAGCTGTGAACTTGTGCTCGCATCACGTACTTCTGCATCGAGATCAGTCCCCTCAAGATTACGGGCATGAGAGCGTTGGCACGCGGTAGCCACACTCACCTTTCGCGAACGACGGGGTGTCTCATCACACTGACGTGGATCCCTCATCGTCTGCCCTTCTCTCGCCAGCGCCTCACGGGCGACGGCATCGCCAGCGGGAGTGTTGGCCAGCCAGACGATGGCGCCGATCTCCGGGGGCGTTTCGGACCAGTCATCGACCCACTCACGCGTGATCCGCTCGAGCGCTCGGCCCGGAGACGTCTGCCACGGATGGTGGCCATCGGCATCGACGTCGCCCGGCACCATCAGACCTTGGACTATGACTTCGGCGATCAATCCGAGGCACAATGATCGCAGTAACCCATAATCGCGAACGCCGCTGAGTGCGGCACTATTCATGACCCATCTTGCATAAGCCCAATCGTCTAGGCCACCAATGAGAAGGTCTTCTTTAGAGTTACGATTGTTCATGATCATTATCCAATGTGAATCTTGTAGTTAGCCTGACCGGGCCGTGTTCGAATCGAGGACGTCCGCGTCCGTGGTGATCGGCGTGACGGACGACAGCAGCTGCGCGACCTCCGGAGCCTCGTAGGAACGCGCCAGTCGCTGCCAGTGGCGAGCCACCGTCCTTCCGTGATGCGCAACCTGTCGGCCCACCAACCGCAACTCCTGCGCCGCGGACGCGATCGATGCAGGGTCGAGATCGTCCCCAGGCCAGGCGTCCGCGGGGTCGATCAATCCGACTGCCGCAGTTCCGGAGATCATCTCCACCTCACCAACTCCCAGCGCCGAACGACCGATGTTGCCGTCGTTCGGTCGCTCGACCTGCGTCGACGGTCGTCTCAGCAGCCATCTGCTGGTCTGCTCGAACGTAGGCCGAGACCGCCTCGACCGCACCGTCGACGCAGGCGCCCGCCCTGATAGTCATCCGTTCGATTCGGTCATGCTCACCCGCGCCGAAGGCCGCCAATGCAGCCGCTACCACCCCCGACCCGCCGCACCCCGACGCCGCCGATTCCAGACAGGAACCCAGCGGCTGCCGACCGTTCGGCAGCTGCTCGGCATCGGCCCGCGCAACCGCCAGGTCGGCCTGCACACCCGCCGGATCGATCCTGTACCGCACTGTCCACCTCCCTCGGACTCTCGGCGCAGACGACGCCGGCGAACCTTTGCTCCGAGACGAGACTAAAGCCGCAGAAGCGTGAGGCGGGCCGTCCAGGAAACATCTGTGGACAACCCCATGAACGAGTTGACGTCGAGTCGAACCCCGGACCCCAGTACCGGATCGGCCCGGCCGGTCAGGCGCCCGGGCTGTCGTAGGCGCGGGACTGGCGGGTGAAGAACGCGTAGCCGCAGACCAGCAACACCGGCCCGGCCAGTGGTGCGATCACGGCCAGCCAGGTCGGGACCAGCAGTTCCGAGGTCCGAGCGAGGATCACCGTGCACGGCAGATAGGCGATGAAGGCGAGCGGGATCGCGAAGGTGAGCGCGAAGACACCGGCCGGGCCGAAGATCGGTAGCGGGTAGGCGCCGAAGTCGGTGAACATGGTGTCGACCGTGACCTTGGCGCTCCAGGTGGTGCGCAGCCGGAACGCGAGCCCGGAGATGAGGATCATCACTCCTGCCTCGACCAGCCCGCCGCCGATCACCGCGAGCACTGCGAGCAGAACGCGTCCGATCGTCCAGTCGATGACGACGAGTTGGGCGGCGGTGATCAGGATGCCCAGCCCGAGGGCGAGATCGCCGACCGTACCCAGATTGAACCGCCAGGTGATCAGCTGGACGAACGGGTTCGCCGGCCGCAGCAGGAACCGGTCGTACTCGCCGTTCCGGAGCAGCCCGTCGAGCCGCGAGTGCTGACCGAACGTCGTGGTGCAGACTCCGTGCGCGCTCAGTCGCAGGCCGTAGAGCAGTGCGATCTCCGGCGTCGTCCAACCGTTGATCACGCCGAACTGGTGCAGCAGCACGCCGATGAACAACAGTTGGGTCCCCTGGAGGGCCACACTGCCGAGCACCAGCGTCCACAGGCTGGCCCGGTAGGCGAACGTGTTGCGCCACGCCGCCTGTTGCAGGATCAGGTAGGTCCGGACCGCAGAGATCGGCCGCGCCGCCGACCGAGGCGTGGTGACCGGTGGCCCCGACCTCGGCGGCGTCGCCGTCACTTCAGCCACCGTTGATCACCGTCCGCCGGTAGGCCCGACTCCAGATCAGCTGCACCAAGGCGAACAGCACCAGCACCCAGAACAGCTGGATGCCGATCGTTCCCACCGTGTGCCAACCGGGACTCGGATCGACGTAGATGGCCAGCGGATCGAAGACCTGGGCCGCGAACGGGAGCAGCCGTAGCACCGACACCAGCCCGGACGGCATGAACCACAACGGGATCAGGGCCCCCGAACAGAACGTGGCCGCCATCCGGTAGACCATCAGAGCGCCACCGATCTCGAGCGTCCAGAAGGCCGTCATCGCCACGATCAGATTGCACAACAGCGCGATCGCCGATCCGAGCAGCACACTCACGGCGAACGCGGCCGCCGCCGGCCAGCCCGCCGGAGCATCCACCGCACCCACCAGCAGCGCGACCACCAGGCCGATCACCGCCTTCGGCAGCTGGGCCAGGGTGCCGCCCACCTGCTGGGCCAGCGACACCGTGACCAGGCTCAACGGTCGGATCAGGTCGAACACCACGGTGCCTTCGGCGACCCGACTGCTGAGCGAGGAGAACTGCCAGGGTTGTAGCACCAGGTTGAGCAACGCGCCGAGAACGGCGTAGCCGATGGCGACCCGTTGGTCGATCCCGGCCACCGACGACCGGGCGCCGAATACGGCCTGCCAGACCGCGAAGACGAGCACGACCCGCAGGCAGGCCCCGATGATCCCGACGAAGGCGTCGGCCCGGTAGGACCAGACGGCCCGGGCCTCCTGCGCGGCCAGGGCCACGGTGGCCGACATCCGTTGTCTGCGGTCGATCCCCGGGGTGAGGATTCTCACCGGCGTGGCCGCCTCGGCGCTCACTGCCCTCGCCAACTCATGTCCGCCCGCTGACGCCGCCCGCAGATGTCCGCCCGCTCACGGCCGGCGTCCCGGGTCGGTCACTCCGTCGCTCGCCGACGCGGGGCGCACCGAACGGGTGGTGTAGATCTGGCGGATGATGCCCTCCAGGTCGGGTTCGCGGGCCGTCAGGTCGGTGACGGTGCAACGGGAGGTCACGGCCGCGATCGCTGCCGGGGTGGAGATCTCGTCCGGGTCGTAGCGCAGCGACAGCATCCGCTGGGTACCTTCGTCGGTTTCCCGGACGAGCTCGAGCCCGGGGACGTCCCACACCGCCGGGAGGTCGCTGACCCGGACGTCGAGCTCACGGTAGCCCGCGAAGCTGCGGCGCAGGCTGTCCAGACCGCCGTCGTAGAGGACCCGACCCTCGTCGATGATGATCACCCGCCGGCACAGCTGTTCGACGTCGACGATGTCGTGGGTGGTGAGCATGACGGTGGTGCCGGCAGTGGTGTTTCGTTCGGACACGAACTCGCGGATCCGCGCCTTGGCCACCACGTCGAGGCCCACGGTCGGCTCATCGAGGTAGAGCAGCGGTGGCTCGTAGAGCATGGCCGCAACCAGGTCGCCCCGCATCCGCTGCCCCAACGACAGCGAACGTCCGGTCTGGTCGATGAAACCGCCGAGATCGAGCAGTTCGACGAACTCGCCCAGGACGCGGCGGTAACGGACCCGGTCCAGGCCGTAGAGCTTCGCGATCAGATCAAAGGAATCGCGCAGCGGTAGGTCGGGCCACAGCTGGGTCCGTTGGCCGAAGACGACCCCGATCTCACGGGCGTTGGCCTTCCGGTGACGCCAGGGCACCTGACCGTTGACCTCGATCGTGCCGGACGTCGGTACCAGGACACCGGTCAGCATCTTGATCGTCGTCGATTTGCCGGCGCCGTTCGGGCCCAGGTAGCCGACCAGTTCCCCGGCCTCGATGTTCAGGTCGATGCCGTCGACGGCGCGGGTCGTGGTCCGGCGCGGGTCGAAGAGCGAACGTAGCCCGGCGAAGGGGCCGGTGAGCCGTACGCGGCCGGGAGAACTCCTTGACCAGGTTCGTCGCGACGATCATCGGCACGCTCCGACTCTGCCGGTTCGGACGCGGAAAGGGAACCGGTTTCCGGTGGCGACTCGGCCTGCCACTGCTTCTGAGACGACTACCGCGGCGACCGGCCCGGCCGGTCGGGCCGGTCCAGCCGCGCTTCCCGGCGCACACTCACCCGCTGTCCGAGGATCCCGGTCAGCACCACCAGCAGGCTGGCGATCACGGCGAGGGTGTCCACGGTGGTGTCCGCGCCGTCCGGCAGCGCCCACCGGCAGAGCAGGCACAAGATCACCATGGCGATCCCGGCCCGGACGAGCACCTTGGCCGCCAGCTGGGTCGGCGAGGTGATCGGGCCCTTGGTCTCACCCGGGAGGTCACGCAGCAGCATGGGTCTCATCCTCCTCGAGCCTGGCCAGATGCTCCAGGGAGGGCACCTTCTCGGGGAAGAGGCAGGCAGCCCGGTGCCCCGAGCCGGACTCTCCCACCTCGACCAACGGCGGTGGCGTGTTCCGGCAGACGTCCTGCACGAACGGGCACCGGTTGGCGAACACGCAACCGGTGGTGGCCGGCTCTCCGACCAGGCGATCGGTCTCGGCCTGCTCGGCGTCCCGCTGTCGGGCCAACTCCGGGTTCGGGACCGGGATCGCCTGCAGCAGCATGTGGGTGTACGGATGCTTGGGGGCCGTCACCAACTCCTCGACCGGCCCCTCCTCGACCACCGAGCCGAAGAACATCACCACGATCCGGCCGCCCTGGGCGAAATAGCGGACGACGCCGAAGTCGTGACTGATGAAGACGAACCCGATCCCCCGTTCCCGCTGGAAGCTGAGCAACAGGTCGAGGATGGCCACCCGCATCGAGACGTCCAGCATCGACGTCACCTCATCGGCCACGATCAGGTCGGGCTGGAGGGCGATGGCCCGGGCGATCGAGACCCGTCTGTCGCTGACCGCCGGAGAGCTGGTGCGGGTAGCGCTGCAGGAACGCCGGCGTCGCGTCCAGTCCGACCTGTTGCAGGATCGAGAGCATCTCGGCCTGAACGTTGCGCGAGGTCGCGAGCTTGTGGTGCAGCAGCCCGGGCGCCATGGTGGAGCCGATGGTCAGGCCGGGGTTCAGTGACCCGTAGGGATCCTGATGGACCATCTGGACCCGGCGTCGCCAGTCCCGCTTCCGGCCACCACGCAACTTCCAGATGTCGCGGTCCTCGAAGGCGACCACGCCCTGGCTGGGCTCCAGCAAGCCGGCGGCCAGCCGGCCGAGAGTGGTCTTGCCACAGCCCGATTCCCCCACCACGGCGACGATCTGGTTCGAGTCGACCTCGAGGCTGACGTCGTTCAGCACCGGCCGGCCGCCGCCCGAGTCGTAGCGGTGCGTGATGTGACGAACGTCCAACAGGCTCATGCGGCTGCTCCTTGCCGGTCTGCTGCGCGGTTCCCGGGCAGATCCTCGTTCACCACGAAGCAGGCCACCAGGTGGTCGTCGTCGTCGGTTTCCAACGGGGGTTCGGATTCGGTACAGCTTTCCCGGGCCAACGGACAGCGCGGGGCGAACCGGCAACCCGGCGGCAACTGGGCCAGGTTGGGCACCGAGCCGCCGATCGGTTTCACCCGCAGGCCGGCCTCCAGCACGCTGGGGATCGCGTTGATCAACGCCTTGACATAAGGATGCCGACGCCCGCCGGAGGCGAAGATCTCGTCCACGGTGCCCGATTCGACCAGCCGACCGGCGTACATCACCGCGACCCGGGTGGCCAGTTCGGCCACCACCGCCAGGTCATGGGTGACGAAGATGATCGTCACCCCGAGCTCGCGGTGGAGTTCTTTCAGGATGTCGATCACCAGTCGTTGGTTCAGCACGTCCAACGCGGTGGTCGGCTCGTCCATCACGATCAACGACGGCTTCAGCAGCAGGGCGACCGCGATGGCCACCCGCTGTTTCATCCCACCCGACAGCTGGCTCTCGTAGGCCTTCCAGATCCGGTCCGGTGACAACTGGACCAGCTCGATCAGGTGGTCGAAATAGGCCTTGCCCTCCTCCTTGTTCCCGAACGCGTCGGGATGGGCGGCCAGGATGTGCTCGACCTGGGCCCCGATGGTGATCACCGGGTTGAACGCGTTCATCGCGCCCTGGAAGACCATCGAGATCTCGGCCCCCCGCAGCCGGTTCAGCTCGTGCTTCTGCATGGTCACCGTGCTCTGGCCGCGGAACCGGACGTCGCCGCCGGCCGTCCGTCCGGGCGGTGGGACGATCCCGAGGAGCGAGTAGGCCAGCGTCGACTTGCCACAGCCGGATTCCCCCACCAGGGCGTAGATCTCACCGGCCGCGACGGTCAGCGAGACGTTCTCCACCGCACGTACCGATCCCTCGCCCTCGCCGAAGGCGACGGTCAGATCGTCCACCACCAACAGCGGGGCCGTGTCGTCGGGCACCGGACGCCTGCGGTCGGTCAGTGTCGCACTCACTGGACCCGCAGCCTCGGGTTGAACACGCTGTCCAGCGCGCGGGAGAAGAACACGAACGCCACCTGCAGGATGACGATCGCCGCCATCGGCGCGAACAGGTAGAAGGCGCTGTCCGAGGTGTAGAGCGCGCCCTGGCTCATCGCCAAGTTGATCATGATCCCCCAGTTGGTGCCGCTGATCGGCGCGATGCCGAGCAGGAACAGGCCGACCTCGGCGTAGATGGCGCCGGTGATGGCCAGCAGGAAATGGATGGCCACGTAGGGCCCGACGTTCGGGAGCAGCTGGCGCCCGACCATGTTCCACAGCGGGACGCCCTGCAGCCGGGCCGCCTCGACGAAATCGCTGCTGCGCAGGCTCAGCGCCTGGGAACGGATGGCCCGGGCCAGGCCGGCCCAGGCGGTGATCGAGAGCACCACCGCCAACACCACCGGATTGGAGGTGTGCACGATGGTGGCGACCACGATGGTCAGCGGCAGACCGGGAATGGTCAGGAACACGTCGGTGACCCGCATGATCGCGCCGTCGATCCTGCCGCCGACGTAACCGCTGGCCAGACCGACGACGACTCCGATGGCGATCTGGATGACCGCGGCCAGGACGCCGACGATCATGATCGGACGGGTGCCGACGATGATCTGCGACAGCACGCTCTCACCCAGCGCGTCGGTGCCCAGCGGGTGGTCCAGCGACGGTGGCAGGTAGGCCAGGGATGGATCCTGGGTGCCGCTGAGGTGGACCACCATCGGTCCGATGATGGCGGTGACGCAGTAGATGAGCACGATCACCCCACCGACCAGGGCGCCCTTGTCGTTGCGCAGGATGCGCCAGAGATCACTCGCGAACCTCATGCCACCGACCCACCCACCGGGACCGCGTCGCCCTTGGCGTCCGCACTCGGGGAGTCCGCCGTCCGCTTACGGGCCGCCGGGTTCGCGATCCGCGGATCGACCAGCGGGTACAGCAGATCCACCAGCAGGTTGGTGATCACCACCGAGACGGTGATCAACAGGAAGCAGCCCATCATCAACGAGTAGTCGCGTTGGTTCACCGACTGGATCAGGTAGTAGCCGACCCCCGGGTACTGGAAGTAGAACTCGATGAACACCGAGCCGCCGAACATGAAGCCGACGGCCAGGGCCAGCTGGGTGACCATCGGCAGCATCGAGTTGCGACCCACGTAGGAACGGGTGATCCGTCGTTCGCTCAACCCGCGTGACTCGGCCGCCCGGACGTACTCCGAGCCCAGCACCGAGATCGCGCTCCCCTTCATCGCCAGCGCCCAGCTGCCGAAGGAGGTGATCACGTAGGCGATGATCGGCAGCGCCGCGTGGTAGAGCAGGCTGCCGATGAACGGCAGGTTCGCCCCCGGCGTGACGTCGATCGAGTAGGCGCCCCCGTTGGGGAAGATCGGATACATGTTGGCCACGAAGTACAACAGGATGATCGCGATCAGGTAGCTCGGGATGGCGCTCAGGAACGAGACCACGAACGTCATGATCTTGGCGAACCAGCCGTTCTGGAAGGCCGCCATCGCCGATCCGACGGCCACCCCGATCAGGAAGCTGATCACCAGGGCCACCGCGACCACCAGGATGGTCCACGGCAGCGCCTGGGCGATCACCGCCAGCACCGTCGTCCCCGGGTTGGTGATCGGGGTGCCCAGATCGCCGGTGAACACGTTGCCGACGTAGGTCACGTACTGCTGCCAGACCGACCCGGTCGGCATCACCCCGTAGACCGAGTTGAGCTTGGCCTGGATCTGCTCCGGGGTGAGACCGCCCTGGGCCTGCAACTGCGCCCGCAGGGCGTCGATGGCGTTGCCGGGCATCAGTCTGATCATGAAGAACGACAGCGAGACGACGATGAAGATGATCAGGATCGCCATCCCCACCCTCTTGGCCAGGTAGACCCCCATCGTTCTCAGCCCTTCGGCACGATGTAGCCCTGCTCCATCGCGAGCAGGAGGCCGGCTGAGGTGTTACCACCGACGATGTCCCACAGCGGGCTGGTGCCGGAGGCGTCCTTCGGCGGCCAGTTGGTGTAGTTCGTGTCGGAGTAGGAGTACTGGTAGACCTTCGTGGCGTACCAGATGTAGGGCACCTGCTGGTTGACGAACTGGGCCCAGTCCCACGTGTCGTTCTTCATCGTCTGGTCGGGAGCGACGTTGCGGGCCTGCTTGTCCAGCGTGGCCGACACGTTGACGTTGCCCAGCCCGGGGACGTCGGCGGTGGGCCCGACCCCCATGCCGCGCTTGCCGCTGTAGTTGCCCAGGCTCGGGTAGTTGTTGGCCGAACCCATCATCTGCTGGTACATGCCCAGCGGGTTGTTGCCACTGACGAAGTTCATCCCGATGTCGAAGTTGCCGTTCAACTGGTTGGCGCCCTGCTGAGCGCCGGAGGTGGCGTTCACGTCGGACTTGATGCCGAAGGTGGTCAACGACTTGGCCGCCGAGGTGAACGAGGTGACGATGTCGGAGGTGTCGGAGTTGGCGTTGAAGGTCAGGGTGAACGGCTTGCCGTTCGGCATGATCCACTGGCCGTTCGCCTGGGTGAAGCCGGCCGACTTGAGCAGGTCTGTCGCCTTGTCGGTGTCCACCGGGTACGTGTTCAGTGATCCGACCTGCTGCTGGGTCAGGTAGAGGTTCTCCAGCGTCGGCGAGATGCCGGTGTTGACCTCCTTGTACTTGCCGCCGGCCCCGGCTGTGGTGCCGTAGGCGGCCTGGCTCATGGTCTGCCGCGGGATGACGTAGGCCAGAGCCTGGCGCACCTTGACCATGTTCAGGGGATAGCGGTGGTTGTTGAAGCTCATCACGAAGCCGAAGGCCTGCGGCAGGGCGAGATTCGCGCCCTTGGTCTTGTTCCAGCGCTCCAGGATCGGCGGCGGCAGGTAGACGTTGGAGAAGTCGGCCTTGCCGGCGAACAGCTGCGGATAGATCGTCTGGTTGCTGCCGTTGCCGAAGTTCAGCCCGGGCACCTTGATCTTGTCGGCGGCGTAGAAACCGTCCCACTTGCTCAGCCGGGCCTGGGAGGTGGTGATGTTGTCCAGCTTGAACGGTCCGTTACCCAGCATGGACGGCGGCTTGTAGGCCGCCAGCTTCTTGAAGGCGTCGTTCATCCGGCCGAAGGCGGCCGATTTCGCGGCGGCATCGGGATCCTTCTGGAACTGGGTGAAGTAGTCCGGGACGTCCTTCTCCAGTTGGGACGTGACGAAGGTGCCGTACTGGCTGGAGGGGTAGGTGATCAGGTTGTTCAGGATGTCGTTGTAGGCCAGCGCGGTCGGCTGCCCGTCACGAAGGGTGAAGACCACCGAATCGGTGCCGGACTTGGCGACCCCGGTGATGTCGTTCCAGAAGCCCTGGGCGTTCAGACCGTCGAGGATGGCCGTGTCGTAGAGATCGGTGCTGGTGACCGGGGTGCCGTCCTGCCACTTGGCGCCGTCACGGATGTGCACCGTCATCTTGTTGCCGTCGACCGACCACTTGTCGGCCAACTGCGGCTCGTAGTCGGTCAGGCTCGGGTACTTCTGGGTGGCCAGCCGCAGCAGGACGAAGTCCGGCTGCAGATAGATCAGACCGTTGACGTTGTAGGGGTTGTAGGACCAGGTGGAGTTCCAGGTGCAGCACGGCGAGTAGTTGAGGTACTGCGCGGTGCTGGCACCGCCGCCGGTCGAACCCCCGCCCCCGGCGTTACCGGCCGTGCAGCCGGCAGCCGTCATGGCCAGGGCCACGCAGGCGACACCGACCTTTGCCGCGGTGCCGTGACGGCCGGTTGTCGGCCTGGCGCCCCAGCGCCGCCTGAGGCTGTCGATCAGTCGAGCCATGAGAATCCTCCTCGATTCGGGTCCGGCCGGCACCGAGGCTCGGCGTCCGTCCTTGTCCTGCTGATGGTGGTGTGAGTTGTCGGATCTGTCGGAGTTGTCGGATCTGTCGGAGTTGTCGACGGATCAGGGATGAGTGAGGTCAGGTGGTATGGGTGCTCAGGTGGTAGAGCCGGCCGCCCCAGCCGTCGTCGGGGAACGAGTCGGCCACCCGGAGGTAGACGACCTTCGCCTTCGACAGTTCGGGCGTCAGATCGAGGGTGACGGTGGTCTTGTTCGACCCGTCGGTGACGCGCTTCTTCTCCACCAGGACGGTGGTCCAGGCCTGGTCGTCCGGGCTGGCCTGCACCAGGTACTCGGCGTCGATGGTCAGGTCGACCTTCGCCGTCGTGGTGTCCGCGGGCAACGGGAACCGGTAGACGAACTGATGGTCGCCGTCGGCGAATCGGCTCTGCGGGCCGTTGCTCTGTGAGCCGTCGGCGTCGAACAGCCACGGCGTCTCGGCCGGCGTGCCGGTGTCGAAGTCGGCGGTGCGGGCGACCAGGACGTCTGCGGTGGCGGTGAACGTGAGTCCCGACCACGACGTCACCGTCGCGCGGACGAGATGGTGCCCGTTCGTGGCGTCCGCCGGCACCCTCACCTGCACCTCGGTCGACAACGAGACCGGAGCGGCGTTCCCCCGGCCCCAGAGCACACCGTCGGACGTTGTCGGCGAGGCCGACCAACCCTTCGGCACCGACATCGTCGCGTGGGCGACCACCGGGATCCAGCGGGGCGAGGTCGCCGCGGCCGCCAACCGGAGGCGGACCGTGGTCGGACGTCCCGACGACGGCATCACCACCGGTTGGGCCGGGGACAGTGTGGCCGACAGCGACCGGCTCGGCGCTTTCGCCGGCACAGCGGCGATCAGGGCACTCAACGCGCTGGCCTGGGTGCGCCAGTCGAAGGCATTGGGATGGGTCTGGTCGGTCGCGCCCGACCAGCGCTCACCCAGCCGGTTGCCGGCATCGCGGTCCCGGCCCCAGACCGAGGCGGCCTGGGCCCCGACGAAGCGTTGGTAACGGACCGTGTGGGTGGTCGTGGCGAGGTCGTCGAGGTAACGCAGGAAGACGCCCTTGAACTGTTTGCCGTTGTCGTCGCAGGTCGTGCTCAGCGCGTCACAGGACTCGGTGAGGATCCCGTCGTCGACCAGCGAGGGCGCGGCGAGTGCGGCGTCGGCCAGCTTCTTCGCCAGAACCAGTTGGGCCGGATCGTGCGTCGCGCGGTACAGCTCGAGCGCGCCGCCGATGGCCAGCCCCTGGTTGTAGCTCCAGACCGTCTGGCCGTTGTTGGCGCACTGATCGGTCAACCCGTCGTTGACCAGTCCGGCGGAGTTGATCAGACCGCTGTGGGTGAACCAGTGATAGCCCTGTTCGGCTCGCCCGAGCCAGAGCCGATCCCCGTGGATCCGGTTGTGCAGTTCGGCGGTCAGGCGGATGTAGAGACCGTTGGTGACGGCGTTCTTGTACGTCTTCTCGGCGTTCCACCACACGCCGCCGCCGCAGCTGCCGGTGTCCCAGTAGCCCTGCACGTAGGTGGCGATCTTCACCGCCATGTCGAGGTACTTGCGCTGACCGGTGAGGTCGTAGGCCTGCACCCAGGTCAGGCCCCACCACTCGGAATCGTCGATGGCCCGGCTGGTGAAGTTGCCGAGCAGCGGATCACCGGAGAGCACCCCGGCCGGGAAGGCGCCCTGATCGAGCACGAACGTGTGGTCCAGTTGGCCGAGGTAGCGACGGTCTCCGGTGCGCTGCATGTAGTCACCCACGGTCTGCAACGCGACCGCGGAGTTCCACCAGCTGGAGGGGAACCAGGCCTGGTCGGGATCATAGGACTGCATCAGCACATCGGCGGCCACCCGGGAGCGGGCCACCGCGGTGCTCGCGCCGGCAGCACCGAGTCCGGCAGCCGCCGAGCCGGAAACGTTTCCCTGCGACGGCGCAGCCTGAGCCGGGACCGTCGCGCCCAGGCCGATCAACGTCACGAAGGCCGCGACCAGCGCCACGACGGCCCGGGCAGGCCGGGTGCAGGACTTGAGCAACGGAATCGACCTTCTTCCTCGGAGGTCCATCTTCGAACGGTCTAGACCTTACCTGAGGAAACGTTTCCAGGCTGGTCTGGTGTGAAATATTAACCAGACCGTAGCCGGTGTCAATCCTCGGCGCGCGGACCGGCCGGTCGGCGGTCGGTCAGGCGCTCGGCGACCCGACCAGGTCCATGGCCAACTCGCAGAACATCGAGTCGGCCCAGGAGAACCACGGACGGGTGAACACCCGGTCGTCGTCGACGGCAAAGCTCTCGTGCACGTAACCGGTTCCGCCTGTGGTGGCGGCGATCCGGCGCAGCAGGGTCAGCGCACGGTCGGGGTCGGTCTCGGTCAGGCCCTCGACAGCCAACGCGATCGGCCAGACCTGGTTCGGCGGCGTGTGCGGGCTGCCGATCCCGCTCGCGATCCGGCCCCGGTAGTGGTACGGGTTGTGATCCGAGAGGACCAGCGACCGGGTCCGTCGGTAGAGCGGATCGCCGGCTCCGATCGCCGAGACCAACGGCAGCGATAGCAGCCCGGGCATGTTCGCGTCGTCCATCAGGACGTGGCCCCCGAGACCGTCGACCTCGTAGGCCAGCACGGCCCCGAACTCCGGGTGGTCGACGATCCCGTGCTCGTAGACGGCCCGTTCGATCTGCCCACCCAACCGGAGCGCATCGTCGGCCAGTTCGGCGCCCGATTCGCCGAAGACGGTGCGGAGCAGTTCGGCGACGGTGGCCAGGGTGTGCGCCACCATCAGATTGCCCGGGATGTTGTAGCCGAGCGTGCAGGCGTCGTCGCTGGGCCGGAAGCCCGACCAGGTCAGACCGGTCCAGCCCACCGGTGAGCCGAGCCCCCCACGGGCCAGGGTCTCCGAGGCCGGGCCACCGCGTCGGACGAACCGGTAGGTCGAACGCTCCTCGTGCCGGGTCTCGCGATCAAGGGTGTCCAGTGCCGCCCGGAAGGCGCGCAGGAACACCTCGTCGAGATGATCGGTGCGGCCGGTGACCCGCCAGAGTCGCGCAGCCAACTGGAAGGGGAAGCTGAGCGAATCGATCTCGTACTTGCGTTCCCACAGCCAGGGGTCGTCGGAGAGATCCTCGGGATCGTGGCAGCGACCGTTCGGCTCCAGATTGAAGGCGTTGGCGTACGGATCGTGCGCGATCATGATCAGCTGTCGGCGGACGACGCCGGCGATCAGATCAGCGAGCGGACCGTCGGCCTCCTCGGCCACCAGGCGCAGATAGGGCAACAGCTGGGTGCTGGAATCACGCAGCCACATCGCGGGGATGTCGCCGGTGATCACGAACACCGTCCCGTCGTCGAGCCGGTGCAGGGTACGGGCCAGCGTGCGCCGCAGCGCGTCGGCGAAGAGTTCGCCGCAGTCGTTGCCGGCCAGCCCGCTGATCGCCGACTGCCACCGCTGCACAGTGGCACCCGGTAGCAGGTCATCGACCTCGACCTGCGGAGACCGAGCCATCCTCATCGACTCTGCTCCTTCGTCGATCGCCGTCCGGCGGGGCTCCGGGACGCCCCGACGGACGGGTTCCGGGGTCGTTCTGGGGTCGGTTCTGGGGTTGGTTCCCGAGCGAGTTCCTGGTCGAGTTCCCGGGCACCGCCTCGGGCGGCGGCAGCTCGCCGCTGCCCCGTTGGATCAGCACACTCGGCAGCTTCACCCGGCGGGGCGGACGGTCGTCGCCCTCGATCCGGGCCAGCAGCACCGCCGTCGCCTGGCGGCCCAGTTCGGCGGTCTCGGTCGAGACGACCGTGACGGGGGTGGGCAGCAGCGCGGCCAGCCGGAAGTCGTCGAAGCCCACCACCGCGATCCGCGCCTGCTGCGGCCCGAGGGCGGTGACCACACCCTCGGTCAGGAAGTTCGTGGTGGAGAAGATCGCCGTCGGCGGATCGGGCAGGGCGAGCAACTGCCGGGTCGCCGCCTCGCCGTCCTCGACGGTCCCGTGCTCGAGTTGGACGATCAGTTCGGATTCGATCGGCAGCCCCGCATCCCGCAGGGCCCGGCGATAGCCCCGCAGCCGCCGGCCGGTGGTGTAGAAGGATCCGGCCACGACGACCCCGATCCGGCGATGACCGCGCTCGATCAGGTGCCGGGTGGCCAGCCTGCCGCCACCGTCGTTGTCGAAGACGAACACGTCGGCCGCCACCCCTCGGGCAGGCCGGTCGACGAAGACCACCGGGACGCGGGGCCGACCGTGGGCGTCGGCGAGGTGACGATGGTCCTCATAACCCGGGGCCACGATCAGCCCGGCCACCCGGCGCGCGATCAGGGCCTCGACCGAGCGCCGTTCGGTGTCCGGGTCCTCGTCGGCCGTGGTGACCAGCACCGCGTAGCCGGCCTCCTTCGCCCGCTGCACGGCCGCCTTGGCCAGCTCGCTCCAGAACGGGTTGGTCAGGTCGCCCAGCATCAGGCCGAGCGTGAGGGAGTTCTGACCGGGTCGCAGCGACCGGGCGATTTCGTCGCGTTGAAAACCAAGTTCGTCGATCGCCGCGCGGACCCGGTTGGCGGTGTTCTCGTTCACCGTGTCGAGGCCGTTGACCACCCGGGACACCGTGGCCACCCCCACCCCGGCGGCGTCGGCCACGTCCCGCATGGTCATCCGTCGTGGGCCGGCGAGTTCCGGTGCCTTCGTCGACAACTCTGTCACCTCGGATCGGATCGGGTCAGCACGCCTGGGACGTCAGGGGACGGGACGCGGCTCGACCGAGCCGCACGTCCCAGGGCAGTGTGGCACGAGTTCGCGTCAGGAACGAGTGATTTTGCCGAGTCGTCTTGACGTTCGTCCCGCGCCTGGATACGTTTCCAGCTGTCGTCGCACTGTCGGCTGGATACGTTTCCGTCGTGGGCGTGACCCCTGTCGCCACAACCGAGGAGCTCGTGATCATCGTGGATCGCCGACTGTCCCGCCGTACCGTCACCTCAGGGCTCGGAGCCCTGGCCGGATCCGCCCTGGTGGGCGGCAGTTGGGCGGCCGGCCTCGCCGTGCCGGCCGCTGCCGAGACCAGAACTGCCGCTCAGTCCGGAGCTGCTGCCCGGGCCGGCGCCCAGACCGGGCTCTGGCGCGATCGGGCCACCAGCTCGTGGTCGGCTCTGCAGCGCTACTTCCTGGTCCCGGACGGCACCGGCCTCTACCGCGAGACCTACCCCTCGGCGGCCGGGGACAACCCGTACTCCTATGAGTGGCCCTTCTCCCAGGCCCACGTCGCGTCCCTGGATCTGGCCACCATGCAGGGGGCGCCCGCGATCTATCGCCGGTTCCTGCGCACCCACGACCGGGCCCAGCAGCACTACTGGACCAAGGCCAGCACGACCGGGCTGCCCGGCTTCGACTCCTACGTCGGCGCCCCACTGGGTGGCGGCGGCGATCTGTTCTACGACGACAACGAATGGGTCGGGCTGCTCGACGTCCAGCGCTGGCTGACCGACCATGACCGGGACGCCCTGGTCGAGGCCGAGAAGATCTTCCGGCTGGTGGTCTCGGGCTGGGATCACGACACCAGCCATCCCGCCCCGGGCGGGGTGTTCTGGACCCAGGCGTCCTGGAGCACCTCGCGCAACACCGTCTCCAACATGCCCGGTGCCGAGCTCGGTCTCCGGCTGCACCAGATCACCGGTGAGCGGCACTACCTGGACTGGTCGATCAGGATGTATGAGTGGACGAACCGTTACCTGCAACGAGATGACGGCCTCTACCACGACAACCTCGGCCTGACCGGCACGGTGGACGAAACGATCTGGACCTACAACCAGGGGGTGCCGATCGGCGTCAACACCCTGCTGGCCCTGAACGCGTCGAAGGCCAGCCAACGCAGGCGCTATCTCGCCGAGGCCGAACGGATCGCCGACGCAGCCCACAGCTACTACGCCGTCGACGACAAACTCGCCGGCCAGCCCCCGTTCTTCAACTCGATCTACTTCAAGAACCTGCTGCTGCTGGAGTCGGTGACCGGCGGAACGACCCACCTGAGGCGGATGCAGGCCTGGGCCGATCAGGTCTGGCAGCAGCGGCGCGACGCCGACACCGGCCTGTTCCACTTCGACGACGACTCCGACACCGTGGCGATGATCGAGCAGGCGGCGATGGTGCAGACCTTCGCCGTGCTGGCCTGGCCCGCGGCCAAGCACCGCCTGCTGTACTGAGCCCTGCTTCCGGTCGACCCTCGGAACCGCATCCACCGCACCACTGCACCGCTGCACCACCTGCCAGACCACCTCACAGATCGGACGCCCTTTCACGATGCACGACCACGCCGCAGAGACCGCCGACCGGGTCGCCCGGGTGCAGACCGAACGCATCCTTCCCGCCGTCCACACCACGATCACCCCGCTGAGGATCGAGGCCTGGAAGGTGGACGGCGGCCAGGGCGAACCGGTGCCGCCGGGCCAGGCCCTGCCCGGCGCCGGTCAGCAGGCCGACTACGTGCCGGTCAGCGCCGGTGAGAGCTGGGGCCCGCCCTGGGGCACCACCTGGTTCCACGTCACCGGCGAGATCCCGGCCGAGCACCGTGGCGAGTCGCTGGAGATCGTGGCCGAGCTCGGCTGGTCCAAGGCCTCGGCCGGCTTCCAGTGCGAGGCGCTGGTCTACCGCCCGGACGGCAGCGTGATCAAGGCCCTGAACCCGTTGAACAGCTGGATCCCGATCGAGCCCGGCAGCACCGCGATCGACCTCTATCTGGAGGCCGCCTCGAACCCGGTGATCGACAGCACTCCCCCGCTGGGCTCGACCGAGTTCGGGGACAAGCTCACCGCCCCGGGCGCTGAGCTCTACACCATCGACCGGATCGATCTCTGCACGTTCAACGAAGAGGTCTGGGAGCTGGCGGCCGACGTCGACGTACTGGACCAACTGCGGGCCACGCTGCCCGAAGCCGATGCCCGCCGGGCGCAACTCGGCCTGGCGCTGGACCAGGCGATGGACCGGATCGACGTGGGCGACGTCGTCGGCACGGCGGCGCGGGCCCGGGAAGCGCTGGCCCCGGCACTGGCCAGGCCGGCCAACGCCAGCGCCCACCAGATCACCGCGATCGGGCACGCCCACATCGACTCGGCCTGGTTGTGGCCGACCCGCGAGACGGTCCGCAAGGTGGCCCGGACGGCGGCCAACCAGCTCAATCTGCTGGCCCAGCATCCCGACCTCGTCTACGCCATGTCCTCGGCCCAGCAGTACGCCTGGATCAAGGAGCACCGACCCGAGGTGTACGAGGGCGTGGCCAAAGCCGTGGCGGAGGGACGCTTCGTCCCGGTCGGCGGCATGTGGGTCGAGTCCGACACCAACATGGTCGGCTCGGAGGCGATGGCCCGTCAGTTCACCTACGGTCAGCGCTTCTTCGACGAGGAGTTCGGCCAACTGTGCGAGGAGGTCTGGTTGCCCGACTCGTTCGGCTATTCCGCGGCGCTGCCCCAGATCGTCACCCTGGCCGGCGCGAAGTGGTTCCTGACCCAGAAGATCTCCTGGAACCGGGTGAACAAGTTCCCCCACCACACCTTCATGTGGGAGGGGATCGACGGCACCCGGGTCCTGACCCACTTCCCGCCGGTCGACACCTACAACTCCGACCTGTCGGGTCGCGAACTCGGCTACGCGGCGGCCAACTTCCGGGAGAAGGCGGCCTCTTCGCATTCCCTTGCCCCGTTCGGTTTCGGCGACGGCGGCGGCGGTCCGACCCGGGAGATGATCGCCCGCGCGCGGCGGACCGCCGACCTGGAGGGCTCACCCAAGGTCGTCATCCGGTCCCCGCGGGAGTTCTTCACCGACGTGACGAACGAGTACCCGAATCCCCCGGTCTGGAAGGGCGAGCTCTACCTCGAGCTGCACCGCGGCACCTACACGTCGCAGGCCAAGACCAAGCAGGGCAACCGGCACAGCGAACATCTGCTGCGGGAAGCCGAGCAGTGGTCGGCGGCGGCCGCCGTGCAGACCGGATTCTCCTACCCCTACGAGGATCTGGACCGGCTCTGGCGGGCGGTGCTGCTGAACCAGTTCCACGACATCCTGCCCGGCAGTTCGATCGCCTGGGTGCACCGGGTGGCCCGCGAGCAGTACGCGACGATCCTGGCCGAGTTGGCCGAGCTGACCGACCGGGCCCAGCAGGCTCTGGTGGCCCACTTCGCCACCGGGCAGGAGAACGCGGCCGGCGGAACCACCGGCGAGACGGTGTTCAACGGCTCACCGTTCCCCCGGCACGGACGTCCCGGGCTCTCGGCCGCACCGACCGCCGACCTCGGGACGCCGGTCCGGTTGACCGAGGCGGACGGCGGCTTCACCATCGACAACGGCGTGCTGCGGCTGGTCATCGACGACCGCGGCCTGATCACCTCGGTGCTCGACCAGGCCAGCGGACGGGACCTGATCCCGGCCGGCCAGACCGCGAACCTGCCGCAACTGCACCAGGACTTCCCCAACCATTGGGATGCCTGGGACATCGACCAGTTCTACCGCAACACCGTCACCGACCTGACCGACGTCGACTCACTGCGGGCCGAGGTCGGCGAGGACGGCGTCGCACACGTGCACCTGCAGCGCTCGTTCCGCTCCTCGGTCATCCGCCAACAGGTCGACGTCGCGCCGGGACAGGCCCACATCGACCTCACCACCAGCGTCGACTGGCACGAGCAGGAACACTTGCTGAAGCTGGCCTTCCCGGTCGACGTGCACACCGACCGGGCGGCGTATGAGACCCAGTACGGCCACCATTTCCGGGCCACCCACGAGAACACCTCCTGGGACAGCGCCCGCTTCGAGGTGTGCGCGCACCGCTGGGTGCAGCTGGGCGAACCGGGCTTCGGGGTCGGGCTGGCCAACGACTCGACCTACGGTCACGACGTGTCCCGGCACCCGTTGGCCGGCGGTGGCAGCTTCTCGGTGCTGCGCCAGTCGCTGCTGCGGGGACCGCGGTTCCCCGATCCCCGGACCGATCAGGACACCCATCAGGTCCGTACCCGGCTGCTGGTCAGCGCCGGCGTCGGACCGGCGATCGAGTCGGGCTACGACGTCAACCTGCCCGAGCGGAGGCAACCGGGTTCGGCGCTGGTGCCGGCCCTGGTCGGCCTGGACGGCGAGGGGCTGGTGGTCGAGGCGGTCAAACTGGCCGACGACCGCAGCGGCGACCTGATCGTCCGGCTGTACGAGTCCCGCGGCGACCGGGCCACCGGCACACTGACCTGTCCGGGGCTCGAGGCCGCGGGCGTGACCGAGGTCGACCTGTTGGAGCGTCCGCTGGCCGCCTCCACCGACCGGCCGACCGCGATCTGCGGCTCGGACGGTGCAAACGGTCGGACCGCGGTCGAGTTGGCGCTGCGTCCGTTCCAGATCGTGACCCTGCGCCTCGCGCGCCGAAGCTGATCGTCGAACGACCGGATCGGGCCGCGACGTGCGGCGCGATCCGGTCGTTCTTTCTCGGGCGTTGAACCTAACCTGATCAAAACTTCAACGAATGCCGGAGCTCGTCCTGAGCCCGCCTGGTTAGCGTTCCCGTCATGGCCCCCGCTCCCCGTCTCTCCTCCGCTGCGGCCGCGCTCGCCGTCTCCGCGCTGAGTGCCGCCGTGATCACCGCGACCGCACCGCCGGCCCGGGCGGCGACCCCGCTGGACGCCGCCGGGACCACAACCCGCTCCTACAGCTTCCGGTTGCAGACCTACACCGACTTCGCTGCAGCCGCCAAGGCCTCGCCGAGCGTCGTCGCCAAGAACGCGACGCTCACCGTGCGGGGCACGTTGCTGCTGAGCAACTGGAACAACGACGGCTACCAGCGTTTCGCCCGCCAGCCGGTTCAGCTCCAGTTCGCCGCCTCGGGCTCACGGAACTGGTCCGTGGTCGCCCGGAGCACCACCGACGGATCGGGCGCCGCGGTCGCCCGGGTCAAGGTCTCCGGTCAGACCGCCCGCACCGGCTCCTACCGGTTCTACTACGCCGGCAACAACTCCACCGCGCCCGCCACCAGCGCCCCCGTGCGGATCAGCTACCGCCAGTCGGTCGGGAGAGCCACCTCAACCACGTTCGAATCTGCCGGGCACCGGCAGGAAGTCGGCTAGGAAGCTCCGGATGGCGCGGTCGGTCCGACGGCGTTCCTCGGTGGTCTCGTCGGTGGTGCCGTCGTTGATGCAGAAGGCGTCGAAGGACCGTTGCCGCAACAACCGCCGCTGCCGCCAGACCGCGTCCGGGGCCGCCGGATCGATGTAGTCGTAGCTCAGCCGGCTGGGCACGACCCGGCCGGTCAGGTAGCCGTAGTTCAGGTCGAACGAGCCGGCCAGCGCCACGTCGTCGACCGTCCGGAAGCGGCCTGCCGGGTGGCCGCGAACACCTCGGGGAACTCGGCCTCCAGTTGCTCGCACAGGGACGGCTCAGGGCGGCCGCCGTGTGGATAGAACTTCTGCGCGAACGTCACGCCAAAGCGTTCGGCCAGCAGCGCCCGGGCGTTCTTGGCCGCCGTCGAAGAGGCGATCTCGCCGGCGACCGGTTCCTGGTAGTCCACCAGGGCCCGGGAGGAGAAGAACTTGCCGATCCCGCTGGGGTGGTAGAACTGCTCGGCCGCGACCGGCCGGCCCAGGATCATGTCGTCGTTGAGGTAGAGGAAGTGCTCGCTCAGGCCGGGAATGCGGTGCAGGCAGGCCTCGATGGCGTGCGAGTTGAAGGTCGGCAACCCGATCTGGTCGGGGAAGATGTCGCGGTGGTCGACCACGCTGATCCAGGGATCGTCCGGGCGCAGCCAGGCCGGGTGCTGGTCGGCCGTGACGATCCACACGTGGTTCACCCAGGGCGCGAACTGTTCCAGCGAGCGCAGGCTGTAGCGCAGTTCGTCATGGTCGGCGAAGCGCGAGTCGTCCTGGGCCCGTTCGGTGAAGGCCTGCGGGTCGACTGCACCCAGGGCCTCGGCCTTCGCCTGCAGCCAGGCCGGATCGGCCCCGTCGACCCAGGTGTAGACGACGTCGACCGGGAAGTCCACCACGCCGATCTGGCGTCGCCGTAACGGGGCCGGCACCTCGCCGAAGCCGCGGCAGTCGTCCTCGGCCAACACGGTCGCCACCGAATTGGCCACCGCCGAGACCAAGACAGGCCGGCTGTGTTCGGTCAGGGCGGTGGACTCCTCGCTCGGCTCCGGGGTGAGGTCACCGGGCAGCCCGTGGGTCCAGAAGTGAACCGTCACCGCTTGCTGATGGTCGGCCAGGAAGGTGGAGCCGACGCTCGGGACGACGTACTCCCAGACCTCCAGGCCGGGCGCAGCCTCCGCCGCCCCACCTCGCAGCGACTGCGCATCCAACAGCCGCCCGGGCCGACGGTCGGTGGGGTCCAGCAGACCCGCGTGCCAGCCGGGCCCGGCCAGTTGCTCGACCACCCGCAGAAAGGCCGCCCGGTCGGTGTCGCGCAGACCGAGCGTCCGTCCGGGTCGTGCTGCACCCGGCAGCCACCAGAACCCGACTCCGGCTTCACGCAGCGCCGCCTCCACCCGCGCGGTGATGTCCCGACGATGGTCTTCGAGTCGTAGCCCGGCGTCGATCCGGGCCAGCACCGGGACCCGCCGGTCGACCACGGTGGTGAAGCCCGGCGGCACCCGCCGCCCTCTCCTGGCCGCCAGCCACCGGGCCGACAGCTGACGGCGGACGGCTTGGCGGCCGCGGCCGCCCAATCGGATCAGTTCAGCTCGGACCAACGCAACGCTCCCAGGGTGCCGGATTCGGAAAGTAGGACTGCAGGAAAGCGACCAGGCCAGCCGGATCGCGAGGCCCGCCGGAGATCACGTTCAGGCAGAATGTCTCGTAGTGGCGGTACCGGGCGATCTGGTCCAGCAGATATTTGGCGTCGGCGCTCTCCAAATCGACGTAGCGCTGCCGGATGTCGCCGGGCACGGCTTGGCCGGTGGCGAGGGCGAAGCTGTGGTGCAGCCCGCCGGCGGCCGTCACGTCGGTGACCGCGCGGAACTTCGAGCGGCGGGTCGCGGACAGCTCCGCCGGAAATCTCTGCTCGAGCTGGGCGATGACGGAACGACGCAGCGCATAGGGGGCGTGCTCGTACTTGAGTGATCGGCCGGCCGGTGGCCTCGGACACCAGTCGGCGGTTGTTCTTTCCCGCGGCGTCCGGCGCCAGATCGGTCGCCGAAGGAGCACCGTCGGGGATCGGCGACGACGAGACGAAGACCCGGGGACGCCCGTCGGGAGTGAAGAACGTCTCCGGCCCGACCGGACGGCCGAGCAGCATGTCGTCGTTGAAGTACAGGAAGTGCTCGCTCAGCCCCGGGATCCGGTGCAGGTTGGCCTCGATCGCCTGCGAGTTGAACGTGGGCAGCCCTGCTCCCCCGCCCAGATCTGCTCATGGGTGACGACACTGATCCGGTCGTTGTCGGTGTCCAGCCAGCCCGGCACCTGATCGGCGGTGACCAGCCAGATGTGATTGATCCACGGGGCGAACTCGGTCAGCGACCGCAGGCTGTAGCGCAGTTCGTTCACGTGGTTGAACCGCGACTCTGCCGCCGCCGCCCGGACCAGGTTGTCCGGTCGATCGGCCCGGCGAGGCGCTGCCGCCAGGCAGGGTCGTCGAAGTCGACCCAGGTGAAGACCGCGTCGACGGCGAATCCGTCCGCCGGTCCGCCGGTCGCGTCGCCGGACCCGTCGATGGGCTCGATGTCGCCGGTTTCGTGCCCAAGGGGACCGAGGATCAGCCGCAGCCCGTCGTCGAGGCCGAGGTGGCGGGTGCCGTCGGTGCTGGTCCGGTGGGCGGCCACCAGCCACTCCGTGTCCACCGGTGGCGGGCCGCCGAGCGGCACCGGCGGCCCCCAGACCGACGACCGACCGGTGTGGAGCAGGAAGTCCGCCCCGAGCAGTCGCTCGGCCAACTCCCCGCCGGACCCGCCGACCCGGCCGGCCGCGCGGTGCGACTGCGCTCGGGGTCGGGCGCGCCTGCACGGTGATCGACCGGTCTGCGGTGTCCAGCTCGACCAGAGCACGCCAGAGCCGCTCCGGCCCCGCATCCACCCGGAGCGCGACCGGCTCCCGTCGGCCGGCGGCCTCGACCCGGAAGTCACCGCCCGCCCGGCCGACGGCGTGCGCTCACCGCGGCGAACAACGCCGCGACGTGGCGGTGCTGGTCCAGTCCGTCGGCTCGTACCGTCCGCACCAGGTAGCCGTGATCGACCACCCGCGGGCCGGGTCTGCCGTGGCCGGGCCGGCCGCCGGGACCGCAGGTCGCTCAGCCGGGCGCGAGCCGTGAGGCCGGCGGCCCAGAGCGCTCGGAGCTGTCGGCGCACGGCACGCCGCCGCGTCCGGCTCGATCGGCCGGAGCCGCGGCCGGACGGACGGGTGACCGAGGCCGAGCCTCGAACCAGGGAGCTCATCTCAGATCACCGCGTCACTCGACGTCGGCGACCGCTCACGCCGGTCCGGACCGGCCGCGGTGTCGACCGTGACCGCGACGGGACGGACGCCAGACGGCTGGTGACGATCTCGGTGTAGAGCTCCTCCCACCGGTCGCACGACGGGCGCCGGGGCGTAGTCGGCCGCGACCTGCCGGGCGCGGGCGCCCATGGCCGCCCGCTCCACCGGGTCGCCCATCAACCGGGCCAGAGCGGCGGCAAGAGCGTCCACGTCGCCGTCCGGGACCAGGATCCCGTTGCCGCCGTGGGCCAGGAGCTCGGCCGGACCGGTCGGGCAGTCGTACATCACCAGCGGCAGACCGCAGGCCGAGGCCTCCAGCGCGACCATGGGAACCCCTCGTGCCGGGAGCTAGCGCGAAGATCGAGCCCCGGGACCATTCGGCCACCATGTCGGGGCTGACCCCGGGGAACTCGACCTGCGAGACGACGTCCAGGCTCTGGGCGAGCCGCCGCCACCGGTTGGCCCGCTTCCCGTCGCCGTAGATGCGGAGTCGCCAGTCGGGGAAGCGCGCCGCCACTTGCGCGAACGCGGTGATCAGGTGGTCGAATCTCTTCTGGTCCACCATCCGGCCGGCCGCGACCACGATCCGGACAGACCGCTGGTCTGCGGATAGAAGGTCTCGGGGAGGAAGTTCGGAATCGTCTCGGTGCGGACGGCACCGTTCAGATGCCCGGCGAGCCAGTCACTCGAGCGACGGGTGAGTGAGACGAGCACCGCGGCCCGGTGTCCGAACCGGGTGATCGGCTCCAACGTCGGACCGCGTTCGGCGCTCGGCCGGTGCTCCTGGACGACGATCGCGGGCCGGCCGGGGCCGGTCCCGACGGTCTGCGCGACCAGAGCCAGCAACGCCGGAGTCGTCACCACCAGCACCTGGTGAGTGGCGGTGCCGAAGACCTGTCGGGCGGCCCGGTCGCTGCGCGAGCTGTAGAGCGGCTCCCACTCCGGGCGCACCAGTTCCGAGGGGCCCTCGTCCCCCTGCGCCGGTCCGCCGCCGGCTCGGCGGGCCGGTCCGGCTCGGTGAGTGGATCGGGCGAGTCGACCTCGCCCCTCAGGTCGACCAGGTAGCGCAGCTCGACCTCGGGCCGGACGTCGAAGGCCGGGGCGTCCGCGGTCCGGAAGATGCTGTAGACGGTGACGCGATGCCGGCCGGCGAGGGCGTTCGCCTGGTTGAGGACGCTGCGCTCGGTGCCGGCGGCCGCGTCGGCGGTGGTCAGCACGAAGGCCAGATCCAGCGCGGCCGTCACGACCCGCCGCCGCTCGGGTCGATGGCGGCCCGGACCTCCAGAGCCAACCCGGCGTCGTCGGTGAAGTAGAGCCGGACCTCGACGTCCGTGCCGACACCGGCCCAGGCGAACCGGTGCGCGGCGCGCAGGGAGATCAGGTCACTGTCGACCCGGCCGACCCGCAGCCGGTCCTGCCCCCGGCCGGCCCAGAGATCCCAGACCGCGGTCGGCGTCCGGGGTGCCGGGAACCGGGCGAGGTCGACGACCACCACGATCCGGCGGTCCGCCCCGGCGCCGGTGGTCCGGGACCGCAGGCCGACCCGATCGCCGCCGGCGGCCTCGCCCGACCGCGCCAGCGCCTCGAACCGGGTGCTACTCGGACTCCAGCCGACGGGCAAGCGGGCCACGAACTCCAGCTCGGTCGGACCGGTTGTCACCCGGCCGACGACGACCGCCGGCGGGCTCGGAGCGACCCGCAGAACCGCCTGTCCATCGGCCCCGGCTGCGATCGTCCGGACCAGGCCGTCCGGCGCCGGCGAGCTGCTCCGGGTCGGGCCGATGGCGGCCGGCGGGGCGGCCAGCGCCAGTTCTGTCGCGTCGGCCGGACCGGTGCGGACCACCAGCCGCCACAGACCGGGGCCCACACCGGTCGCCATCGAACGATCGCCGAGCTGCCCGGTCACCGGCCCGCTCTGCTCCCCGAGCAGCGTCGCCTCGACCGTCCAACGTCGTCCGGCGGGGTCGCCGTGCGGGCGCAACGACAACAAGCTCTCCCGGTGGACAGTCTCCCGGGGGCTGGCCTGCCCCTCCGCCGGGAGCAGGACGAGCATTGGTGTCGTCCCGGCCGGCGCGCCGGTCGGGAGCCGGACGAGCAGGCTGAGCGCCGTGCTGTGGTGCAGCACCACCTGCTCCACCCGGCCGGTCACCGGCGCGAGCGCGCGCACTCCGTCGGCCGGCGGCACGGGTGCAGTGGGTTCGATGGGTGCGGTGGGTGCGTGGGTGCAGTGGGTGCGCCCCGGAACGGGGTGCCGAGGCGGCCGAGGCCCCGGTGCACCAACCCGGCCAGCCGGGTCGCCACGGGCGGCCTCATCGTGGCCACACCCGGTCGACCACCCGGCGGGCGGCTGCGCCGTCGTCCCAGGGAACGAACCGCTCCCGGAACCGCCGGTAGCGCTCGGCGTGGGCCAGGCGGTGGCCGGCCGGGTCGGCGCAGGCGTCGGCCAGTTCGCGCACGCCGGTCAGCACCGGCGCCGGGCCCTCGGCGGCCAGATCGAGGTACAGACCACGGCCGGTGTGCCGGTAGTCCTCGAGGTCGGGGGCGAAGAGGACCAGCGGTTTGTCGGTGACCGCGTAGTCGAACATCGCCGAGGAGAAGTCCGTGATCATCGCGTCGGAGGCGAGATAGAGGTCGTTGACCTCGGGGTGGTGGGTCACGTCGAGCAGCCGCGGTGAGTCCGTCGTCCGGCTGCCCTGCCGGGCGTTGTGGCCGTGCCCGCGCACCAGCAGCACGTGGTCGGCGGGCAGCCGGGCCGCGAACGCCGCCGGGTCGAGGAAGTCGACCATCGTGGCCTGCCAGGCGCGGGTGGACAGCTGGTCCCGCCAGGTCGGGGCCCAGAGCAGAGCCGTCGTCCCCGGCTCGAGGCCGAGTCGCCGGCGCACCGCGGCCCGGCGTTCGCCGCGGACGTCGGCTGCAAGGGCGTCGTTGCGCGGATAGCCCGACGCGATGATGTCGCCTCCGTAGCCGCTCTCCCCCGCGACCACCTCGGAAAAATACGGACTCTGACTGACCAGGTGGTCCCAGTCCCGGGCCTGCTCGTGCATCCGCTCGATCCAGGCCGAGCTGCGGCCGAGACCGCGCCAGTAGGAGTCGTTGATCCGTTTGATCGGCGTGCCGTGCCAGGTCTGAACGAACCGCTGCCCGGGTCGCTTGCGGTACCAACCGTCCAGGAGCAGGTTGTGCACGACGACCCCGGCCTCACCGAGCAAGTCATACCAGCGCCGACTGAACTGGACCACCCGCTCGGCCCCGTCCGGCACCTCGACCCCGAGGTCGCGGACGGCCCAGACGACGGAGACGTCCGGCCGGCTGCGGAGCACCTCGGCGGAGATGGCCCGCGAACTGTCGGTGGCGGCAGCGCCGAGATAGGCGTGGAAGAGAGCCATGTCGGCCCGGACCGGACCTGTGGAGCGAGAAAAGGACTGCTGCAACCGGCGCTGCGCCAGCCGGCCCAGCTCGTCGTCCCGGAGTGGCTCGGAGAGCGAGAGCCGGGCGTTGCCGGCGACGGTGCGGTGCAACCGGAAACGGTACTGCCCGCCGGTGCCCTCCGTCGGCAGCCGGGCGGCGAGGTCTGCGCCGAACCGGAACACGCTGACCGCACCGCCGCCGTCGATCAGGCGAAGGGAATAGCTCCCGGCGGCCAGCGGCTGGGTGCCGCCGGCGGCCCGTTCGATCAGGGCCACCTCGATCTCGAACGACGACCCGGTCAACCGAAACGGTTCGGAGTCCCAGCTGAGATCGGAGTTGTGCAGCCGGAGGCGGTACTCACCGGCCAGGTCCGGACGCCCCGGTTCCAGCACTCCGCTCAGGCTGAGCCGGTCGCCGGACACCAGCAGTGTCTCGATCAGCGGCAAGGTCGCCGACCGGACCAAAACCAGGGTGCCGGCCTCGCTGGTCGCGGTGCTCAACCCCGAAGCGCTCAGCTGACGAGGCTGCCGCGACACCGGATGATCGGCACCGCCGCGCCGTCCGCCCCGACCAGCTGCACCGACTCCTCCGACAGGCTGGCCCGTGGCGGTTCCGGCAGCGCGATCTCGAGCACCCACGCCCCGTCCACTTCACCGACCACTGCACCGACCACTGCACCGACCATCGACCCGCGCTGCAGCTCAATGCCGGCGACGTCGCGGCCCTTGTCCGAGCGACGGCGAACCCCGACCGGCTCGAAGTCCCGGGTGCTGACCTGCAGCCGCAGGACGTGTCCGTCGACGTCCAGGCCGACCAGCTCGGCCCGGTGCGGATCCGCCGGATGCCGAGCGCACCCGCGGCGGACCGGACAGTCGGAGGGATCCCGAGCCGTCGAGGTGTTCCGGTTCGCCCGCCGCGAGCATGGTCACGACGTCGGCGACCTCGCCGGTCCGCAGTCGGCGCCGTCGCTGACGACACTCGAATTCCCAGAATTCCCCGAACTCCTCGGGGCTGCGTGCCGTAGGCCCGCCTCGAGCGTGAAGGTCAGCCGCTCGGCGAATGCCGCCGGTCCAGGTCGGCCCCGCTCCGGGCCGAGCGGGAGACTCCGGTCGCCGTGCCCGGGCAGACCGCGTTGACCGACTGTGCACTGCCCACACCCCGGTCTCGCAGGGTGAGCACGGACGGCGCCGGGTCGAGACCGGCGATGAAGGCCCATCCCTCCAGCTCCAGTACGGGGCCGGCGTCGGTATGGAGCCAGCGGGCCCGGCTCAACAGCTGCGGAGTGGTAGCTCGGCGTCGGGCACCCGCAGCAGCGGAACGTCGGTGGACGAACCGGCGTCGACCGGGGGCGCGCACAGCGCCGTCAGATCGACGATGGCGGAGTGGCCGTCCTCGAACGGGTCGGAGCTGGCCTCCGAGGTCGTCGAACTCCACCCGTGCGGTCGCGGATAGCTCCGGCCGGACGGCGCGAGCAGGAGCAGCAGCACGTGGAAGAAGTCGGGACCTTGGCCGGGGCGTTGAAGGTCTGAGTCGAGGTGTCGGTTGAGGTCAGCTCGGCCGTCAGATCCCGCAGCACCGGCCAGGCGTCCGCGTTCGACGGCTCAGCCGCGACCGCGACCGACGGAGGCAGCCCTTCGACCAGAAAGCCAGTCATCCAGCGGTCCCAGGTCTCCGGGCGCAGCCGTACCGGCGGACGACGTCCGCCGTGCGTCGCACCGACCGGGCGAAGTCGGTCAGCCGTTCCCGGGCGGCCGCACCCTGCGGGATCCGCCGGTCCTCCCGGTCGCCCGTCCGGTCGCGGGGCAGCACCAGGACGTCGCCGGGCGCCGAACGGAGGAACAGCTCGGTGATCGTCCCCCGGAGCGGGTCACCGACGTCGATGGAAAGCTCAGTGCCAGGGCGTCCCAGGCCGACCGACGGAACAGCACGATCGAGTCCCAGGGCCGGCCCGCCCCGCTCAAGGTGTCCGCCGGCGGGAGTTGTTCACCCCTGGTGTTGAGGTCCGGGGGGGCGGGGTCGGAGGCGATGAGCCCCGGGGTGTGCCGTTCGGCTGTGGTTGATCCGCGGCCGTGGCGTACGCCCGGAGCACGGCGCCGAGGCCGCCCTGCGGGAGTCGCCGGCCGGCGGGAACCAGCAGCACGAGCTCGCCGTGGGCGGCAGCGAGGCCGGCGTTGGCCAGTGCCCCCGGCCCCGGCTCGGCGGCCCGCACGATCCGCACGTCAGCGGCGGCGGTCGAGGCACGGACTGCATCGCCCAGCTCGTCACCATCGCCAGGGCCCGTGACGAGCACGATGTCGGCGGGGTCTGCGGCGGGATCGGAACGGGGGCCGAGCGAGTCGAGCGTCGTCCGGATCTGACCGGATCGGTCGGTCACCGCTCCGGAGCCACCGCGGTCCTCCGCGGGGCACCACATGACCGTCGTTACCGCCGGCGCGCCGGCCGCCGACGAACCTGACCAGGTCCGCGGCGCCCCGGACCCCGCCGCGCGAGCCGGGACAGCGAACCCGCTGCCCCGTCCGTCCCGGGCACCACCCGGCGCTCCACCAGACGCGCAGCCCGCCGCACAGCCCGCCAGGACGTCGGCACGGGCCGGGGGAGTTTGGACATCGTGGTTCATCATGGCAGACCGACACGACGATCGGCCTGAGCAGGATCGGGAACACGCCCGAGACGCGGCACCCTCGTGGCCCGCGCATCACCGCACCCCATGATGTACTGATTTCACCGTGGCCGGCCGCCGCCCGTCCAGGTCGGCGTGCGCGGCCTCCGAGCTCCCGATCCAGCCAGTCGAAGCCGCCGAACCCAGAAGGATGACCACTGGTGCCGACGCTCAGCAAGCACGTGCCCCCCGCGATCAGGCGGCGGGTCCGTCGACCGATGCAGCATCTCGGTCTGATCGCCGGCCCGACGCCGGACTGCCTGCGGTTCCGGCTCGAAGGGCACGAGGCCGTGGTCGACATCCGCGAGATCCGGCCCGGCTGGCGCCCGGAAGCAGTGGTGTTCAAGAACCGGGGCATGCTGATGGAACCCGAGTTCGCCTTCGTCCCCAGCCCGGACGCGGGGTTTGTCACCGCTCGGATCGACCTCGACGACCTTGTCCGCCAGCTGGCCGAATTCGAGGCGACGCTGATCGGTGATGCGGAACCGGTCGACGAGGCGAACCCGGCCGACGAGACCATGGCCGCCGCGAACCGGGGCGGACCACGCTGCCCGACCCGGCAGCGGCGGACGTTCTCCCCGCTGCGGACGATCTGCAGCAGCAGGACGGTGCGGATCCCCATCCGAGACCGACAGTCCAGCCGAGACTGACAGCGCAACCGGAACCGACAGCTCAACCGACGACGACGAGCCGATCGAGCTGCCGAAGTCCGCGGCTCGAGTCTGCGGCTGTTCGTCCGCTGGGCACGTCCTTCCCGCAACCGTCCGGCCACGCCCGAGCCGGCAACCGACGGATCCGACTCGGCAGCCGATGAACCCGGTTCACCAACCGACGGCGCCGCCGCTCAGACCACGACTCCGCGGCCGAACCGCGGGGTCCGCTACGACCGGCTGGGGTGTTTCCTCGACACCGTTCGCCCGCCGCGCCAGCAGATCGTGGACATCGAGGGCCGCCAGGTCAGGTTCGACGTGACGATCGAGGGGAACCTGTCACTGCACGTCGGCCAGCCGATACAGAGCCGGATCACCCCGAAGATGCTCGACATCACCCGGGAGGGCGACCGGGTGCGGATGCGCTGCGACCTGCGCACCCAGAACCAGCGGATCGAACGGGCGACCACGGTCGTCACCGGCCGGCGTTCCTGGGAGACCATCGAGTGGCCGGCGGACGTCCGGCCGGACCCGGACGGGGCTCGGGCCGATTGGGGCAAGCTGCACTACCAGCTGTCCTTCGATCTCCGCTTCGACCAGGTGGCGGACTGGGTCTCGGCCGAGGACGACATCATCGACATCTGGGTGTTGGTCGAGTTGGAGGGGGCCGAGAAACCCATCCGCGTGGTGCCGACGCTGCCCAAGGGCGCCAAGGAGCACCGGCTGCGCTCCTCCTGGACCAGCTCTGCAGACCGAGCCGTCGTCTACATCCCCTACCCCACCTACCGAACCCGTCGGATCGCCTTCCGGGTGGAACAGTTCAGCGCCGAGAACTACCGCTACCTGCGTCGACTGCTCCGGGTGAGCTGGCTGATGCCGTTGGTGAAGCCGTTCACCCGCATCTGGCTGATCGGTGAGGTTCCGTTCAAGGCGCAGGACAACGGTTTTCACTTCTTCCGCTATCTGCGCCGGGTGCACCCGACACTGCGCGCCTTCTACGTCCTCGACGCCGACTCGGCCGACCGGTCCAAGGTCGAGCCGCTCGGGCAGCTGGTCGAGCGTGGCTCCCGCCGGCACATTCTTTACAGCCTGCTGGCCTCGCGGCTCGTCGGTTCACACCACTCCGAGTACCTGTTGGCCTCCCGGGATCCGGCCGTGTCCCGCCGGACCCGAGGGGTGCGGATCTTCCTCCAGCACGGGGTGACGGCGGCCAAGAACGTGACCCGGATCTACGGGCGGCAGGGCACCGTCGAACGCCCGCCGGAAAAGTTCATCGTCACCTCGGCGGTCGAGCAACGGATCGTCGTCGAGGACTACGGTTTCTCACCGCACCAGGTTCCGATCACCGGCTTCGCGCGCTTCGACGCCCTCTTCGCCCGTCGGGACGAGCCTGCCCGGACGATCCTGGTGATGCCGACCTGGCGCGAGACGCTGCACCGGGAGACGGTGTTGTCGAGCGACTTCTTCCTCAACTGGCACGGCTTCCTCTCCGACCCCGAGCTGCACCGGATGCTGGCCGAGCACAACCTCGACATCACGCTCGTCCTGCACCCGAACATCCGGATGCTCGAGCCGTTCTTCGCCATGCCGCACGTCCGGTTCGTCTCGCCGGGCGAGTTCGACGTCCAGGACCTGCTCGCCTCGAGCGCCGTAATGATCACCGACTACTCCAGTGTCGCCTGGGACTTCAGCTTCCTGCATCGGCCGGTGCTGTATTTCCATTTCGACGTCACGTTCTCCACCGGTACCGCCGCCCCGCACATCGACTTCGCCTCGGAGCTGCCCGGCCCGATCGCCGGCACCCCGGAGTCGCTGCGCCGGGCGCTGACCGAGGTGGTCGATCATGGCCTGGTAATGGAGGACGACTACGTCCGGCGTGCGGACCGGTTCTTCCCCCAGGCCGACGAGCGGAGCTGCGAGCGGATCTATCAAGTGGTCCGGGACGCCTGGGGACCGCGCACCGCGGTCGAGCGCGTCCGCAACGCACCCTGGGTGCAGCGCCGCTGGCGCTCCTTCCGGCGCAGTCCCGGCTACGGGCCGTGGATGCGCCGGTTGTTCCGGCTCGGGTCCCGGCTGCCGCGTCGCGACACCGTCGTCTTCGAGGCGAACCGCGGCGCCGCGTTCGGCGACTCCCCGCGCTACCTCTACGAGCGTCTGGTCGCCCGGGAAGGGGGCCCGGCCCCGATCTGGTCGATGAACGGCAAGACCACCATGCGACTGTCGGATCCGCGTTCGAGGAAGATTCTCCGCAACTCTCCCCGCTACTACTGGGAGCTGTCGCGAGCGCGCTACTGGATCAGCAACCAGAACTTCGCCAACACCCTGCCGCGACCGAAGCACACCACCTTCCTGCAGACGTGGCACGGGACGCCGCTGAAGAAGATGCAGCACGACGTCGAGTCGATGGCCGGACGGGACAGCACCTATCAGGAGCGGGCGGCCCGGCTCACCGGCTACTGGGACATGCTGCTGTCGGCCAGCCCGTACGCGACCCGGTGCTTCCGCAGCGCGTTCCGCTTCACCCGCCGGGTGCTGGAGGTCGGTTACCCCCGCAACGACGTGTTCCGCTGGCCGGACGCGGGCGAGCGGGCCCGACACACCCGACAGCGGCTGGGTCTGGCCGATGAGAAACGCACGGTCATCCTCTACGCGCCGACGTTCCGCGACGACAACCGCGCCGGCGCCAACTGGCAGCACCAGATCGAGCTCGATCTGCGCCGGCTGCACCGCGAACTGGGCGACGACTTCGTCCTGCTGGTCCGGTTCCATCCGCTGGTGCGGCAGTCGCTGCGACGGGCGACCGCCGGTCTCGGCGGCTTCCTGCTCGACGTCTCCACCTATCCCGACGTCCAAGAACTGCTGCTGATCACCGATGTGCTGATCACCGACTACTCCTCGCTGTTCTTCGACTTCGCCAACCTCGACCGTCCGATGCTGTTCTTCGCCTACGACCTGGAGAAGTACCGCGACCAGCTCCGCGGCTTCTACCTGGAATACGAGGACGCCATCCCCGGGCCGCTGCTGACGGACAACGACCAGGTGATCGAGGCCCTCCGTGACCTCGACTCGGTGCGAGAGCGGTACCGGGACCGGCTCGCCGCCTTCGTCCGGGCCTACGCACCGGCCGACGACGGCGGCGCCTCGGACCGGGTTCTGGACGTCCTGTTGGGTTCCGGTTCGGCCGAGCCGGCCGCATCGACAGCCGAGTCGAGAGCCGAATCCCCAGCGGGCGAGCCGGCACCCGGCGACGAGGCGCGACAGGACGAGGCGCGACGGACGGATCGATCGGCGTGGGAAGCCGGCGCAGATGACCCACCGCTCGGTGCTCGAGGCCGTCCGGGCCGCGCTGTCCGGTTTCACCCAGGATCTGAATCCGACCCGTCCCCACCTCCGGGACGTCGTGGTGTTCCTCCGCGGGGACGTGAGCGACGTGGCCGCGGAGCTGGCCGAGCTGTTCCCCGCCGCGCACCTGCACCTCCTCGGCTCGAGCAAGAACCTGCTGGCGCCCGAGGACCGGCTGCCGGCCCAGGTCAGCTACGTCACGGCGACCTCCCAACAGGACCGCCTCGACTACCTGGCGCGGATCGGGCGGCCCCAGCTGATGATCGAGGTGGGGAACCGGAAACGGGCGCACCGGCTGAGCTGCTACCGGCAGCTGTTCTACTTCCTCGCCCCCGGCGGTCACTATCTGGCGACCGAGCTGGACACCTGCGGTGACCCCCGCTGGGACGAGGGGGACGGGCAGAACGTCCGGGAACTGCTCGCCCGCGTCGCCGAGGCGACGTCCTACCCCGCCCGCGGGCTGGCCGAGGAGTCGGCGACGGTGCGTTCGCTGGTCAAGGCCAGCGACAGGATGGTCTTCGACGGCGACTCCGTGGCGGTCCGGCGCTCCGAGGCAGCCGTGTGGTTCAAGCTCCGCGACTGGGAGGCCGACGACGTGCTGACCCGCCGCTACGACCAAGCCTGGGGTGAGGTGGTCGAGCACCGGCCCGCGGTCACCTTCACCTCCCGGGCCGAAGTGACCTCCCACGGCGCGGACGGCCCGATCCCGGACGGCCGACGGGTCTTCGAGGTCCCGGCCCGGTTCCTGCGCTGCTACCGCAACGTGCACTGCACCGCCCGCCAGGTGGTGCAGTTCGGGGACTACGTCCTGCCGGATTCCTGGCGGCACCCGCACCAGCGGGTTCTGAACAACCGCCAGCTGGAGCGGGCCAGCTCGTTCTTCGGCTACCACCTCGACCGGACCGCGCCGATCGCCGTCCGCGAGCTGCCGGGCGCCTACTACTACCTCGACACCGAGCTTCCCGGCCACTTCGGGCACATCACCACCGACGTCGTCTCCCGGGTCTGGGGCTGGCGGCGGGCGGCGGAACTCGAACCGGACCTCAAGGCCCTGGTCAGCGTGTCTGCCGAACCCCGCCGGCTGCCGGGTTTCCAGCAGACCATCTTCACCGCTCTCGGCATCCCGGCCGACCGGGTCGAGATCATCGGGCCCCGGGAACAGGTCCGGGTCGAGCGGCTCTACGGGCCGACGCCGCAGCTGGAAAACCCCACCTACATCGACCCGGACATCGCCGAGGTCTGGGCCGAACTCGGGGCGAAGCTGCCGGCGGGGGTCACCTCGACCAGCGAGAAGATCTTCGTCTCCCGACGCCCGGGGGACAAGCGCCACTGCCGGGAGACGCCCGGGGTGGAGACGTTCTTCGCCGAGCAGGGATTTCGGATCCTGTTTCCCGAGGACCACAGTTACACCGATCAAAAGACGATCTTCAGCTCGGCGCGGGTGATCGCCGGACTGGGTGGCAGCGGGATGTTCAACATGATGTTCGCGCCCGGAGCCCGGGTGATCCTCATCTCCGGCACCAGCTACAACGCCGAGAACGAGCATCTGATCGCGGCCGCTAACGGCAACGAACTGCACTACTTCTGGGGGCCGTCGGACATCGCGATGCCGCAGAACTTCTCGCTGACCGCATTCCGCTCGGATTTCAGCTTCGACGTGCGGCGGCACCGGCGGGAACTGCTGCGCCTGCTCTGACTCACCCACCCGGGCTGCAGCGGGATTGCCGGCCTGCCCTGGGCGCATCCGGCCGACATTCGTCTCGGCCGCTCAGCGCCGGCCGCGTCGCGCCTGCAGGTAGTCCGAGACCACGTACTCACCGAGCCGACCGAGGTCGGGGGTGAACACCCGGCCGCCGGCCCGGCGGGCCATCGCGTCGACGAACCGGGCCAGCCCGGAGTCCTCGCCGAGGATGAAGGTGTTGATGGTCGCGCCGTAGCGGACCAGCTCGTCGACCTGGTTCACCGTGGCCCGGACCGTCTCGGTGGTGGTCGGCCAGTGGAAGAACGGCTCGCCGTCGGGAAGCAGATGGGCGGTCGGCTCACCGTCGGTGACGACCAGGATCACCGGCTCGGCGTCCGGATGACGCCGGACGTGGCGGGCGGCCAGCATCAGCGCGTGCTGCAGATTGGTGCCCTGCACCCAGCTCGGTTCGACCTCGGCCAGCCCGACGGCGTCCAACCGGTGCGCCACCCGGCCGAAACCGATGATCTGCAGTTCGTCCTGCCGGAACCGGGTCGCGACCAGATGGGACAGCGCCAGCGCCGTCTGCTTCATCGGCCCCCAGCGGCCGTCCAGGAACATCGAGTTCGACAGATCGACGCACAGCGCCACCACCGCGCTGGTGCGCCGTTCGGTCTCGGTCACCTCGAAGTCCTCCACGTCGAGGGTGACCACGCCCTCGGCCCCGGATCCGACCGTTCCGGTCGCGCCGGCGAACCCCAGACCCTGGGCACTGCGTCGGGACAGCGCGTTCTGCACCGTGCGGGGGACGTCGATCGGCAGTTCGTCGCCGAAGGACCAGGGCCGGGTCAGGCCGGTCGGCTCGTCGGCGGCGCCGGTCCTGCGGTCGTCGTGGTCACCGTGGCCGCGGGCCTCGAGCTGGTCGAAGACCCGGCGCAGCGCCGACTCCCCCAGCCGCCGGACCGCCTTCGGGGTCAGCCGCAGCCCGTCCTCGCCGCGGCGCAGATAACCCTGAGCCTCCAGTTCACGTTCCAGGTCGCGCAGCGCGGAGAAGTCCCGGACGCCGGAGTCACCGAGGTGGCGCTCGAGCGCCTCGATGTCGACGTCGTCCAGGGTCGAGTTCGCCCCGGTCTGGGAGAGCGCGTCCTCGAGTGCCTCCAGATCGGCCAGCTCGGCCACCGCGGAGACCGACTCGCTGTAGCCCATCGGCTCGCCCCGGCCGTACATCCCGGTCGCCGAGGAACGGTCCAGACCGGGCCGCAGCGCCTGCAGGTTGTCCGACAACTGCGCCATCTCCGAGGCCAGGTCGGCGTCGCTGAGCGCCTGGCTCATCAGCTGTGCGAGCTGTTCGCGCTGGTCCGGGCTGAGCGAGTTCATCATCCGCTGCGCCGCCGCCTGCTGCCGGGCGAGGGAATCGATCAGCTCCTCGACGTTCTGTGGGTCGTCGGGGAAGAACTCCCCGTGCCGGTCCATGAACTCGCGGAACTGGTCCTCGGTGTCCTCGTTGCGGGCGTGGGCGGCCAACAGGGCGTTCAGGTCGGCCATCATGTCCTTGATCGCCTGCATCGCCTGCTGCGACTGCGGCGAACCCGGATCGCTCAGCGCCTGCTTGAGCCCCTTGAACTGGGCGTCCAGCACCTCGCGGGTCAGCATCTGCTTGATCGACTCGTAGGTCTGGCGCGCCTCGTCGGAGTGCCAGTCGTAGGAGTCGAGCCCGCGGACGGCACCGGCTGCGTCGTCGGGCAGGGTGTCCAGTTCCATCTCGGCCAGCCGGGCCTCGGCGCCGTCCTCGCCGGCCAGCGTCTCGCGTTCGGCGGCCAGCGCCTGGTCCAGCGCGGCGCGGACCTGATCCAGGGTGCCGCCGAGGTTGCCGCGTTTGCGGGCCCGCTGCCGCATCCGGTGGATCTTCTCGGCCAGCTTGTCCAGGCCGCCCTGGCCGTCGAGACCGCGGCGCAGCAGATCTCGGATCGCCTCCGGCAGGTTGCCCGAGGTGAGCATGTCCTGACCGAGCCGGTCCATCGCGGCCCGGACGTCGTAGGGCGGGGCCAGCGGGTCCGGCCCGCCCCGCCAGGCGCCGTAGCGGAACCGGCCGTCGCGTGCACTGCTCATCTGTCGTCCCTCGTCTGATCCCTCGTGTCGTCACCGGCCCCGGCGTCGATCGGGCCGGGCATGCTGATCAGGCCCCGTAGACCGTCCGGCCGCCGACGCTGTCCTTCTCGATCCGCCGGGTCAGGAACAGCCCTTCGAGGACGAACTCGACCGCGGCGGCGACCTGGCCGGGGCCGGCGTCGTCGCCGTAGCCCAACCGGTCCAGCACCTTCGACAACCCGGGCAGGGTGCCCAGCTGGGACAGCAGATCCGGTGCCGGCACCAGGTCGCCGGTCTCGACCACCGCACCCTCGGCGAACACCGCGGTGAACCCGGACAGGTCGAGCCCGCCCAGCCGGTCCCGGAAGGTCTCGGCCATGGCCATCCGCAGCAGGTGCTCCAGCACGGCGGCCTCGCGACCCTCCTCGCCCATCTCGAACTCGATCTTGCCCAGCAGCGTCGGCACCACCTGGGGCAGGTCGCAGACCCGGGCCACCGGGGCGTCCAGCTGGTCCCCGGTCCGGGCGGCCCGGCGCAGCGCCGACCCGGAGACCGCCTCGGCGGCGGCGATCGCGAACCGGGCCGACACCCCGGATCGCTGGTCGATGGCCGAGGAGTCGCGCAGGTTGCGGGTGAAGCGGGCCAGCACCTCCAGCAGGTGCTCACCGACCTCGGCCACCACCTCGGCCTCCTGGCTCAACAGTGCGATCTCGTCGCCCAGCTCGCTCAGGTAGTGGGTGCGGATCTCGGCCCCGAACCTGTCCTTCAGCGGGGTGATGATCCGGCCGCGGTTGGTGTAGTCCTCGGGGTTCGCGGTGGCGATCAGCAGCAGATCCAGCGGCAGCCGCAGCGAGTAGCCGCGGACCTGGATGTCGCGCTCCTCCAGCACGTTGAACAACGCGACCTGGATCCGCTCGGCCAGGTCGGGCAACTCGTTCAGCCCGAACAGGCCCCGGTTGGTCCGCGGCACCAGGCCGTAGTGCACGGTCTCCGGATCGCCCAGCGTCCGGCCCTGGGCCACCTTCACCGGGTCGACGTCGCCGATCAGGTCGCCGACGCTGGTGTCGGGGGTGGCCAACTTCTCGGTGTAACGGTCGTCGCGATGCCGCCAGGCCACCGGCAGGTCGTCGCCGAGCTCGGCCGACAGGCCGCGACAGCGGACACAGACCGGTGTGTACGGGTCGTCGTGGATCTCGCAGCCCGCCACCTCGGGCGACCACTCGTCCAGCAGCCCGCCGACCGTCCGCATCAACCGGGTCTTGCCCTGGCCGCGTTCGCCGAGCAGGACCAGATCGTGGCCGGCCAGCAGCGCTGCCTCCAACTCGGGCAGCACGGTGTCCTCGATGCCGACCATGCCGGGGACTGCGGACTCACCGTTCTGCAGCCGCGAGATCAGGTTCGCCCGGATCTCGGCCTTGACGTTGCGGCTCTGCCAGCCGGAGGCCTTCAGCTCGGCGACGGTGGCCGGGGCCGGCGCGGGTGACGGGGATGATGTGGAGGAGGTGATCGGGGCCTGCTCTTCGCTCATGTGTTCGACCCTACGACCGGACGGAAGGCCCGATCCCGTTCGGTCGGACGGCCGTCGGGCTGCTGCCGGAGACACCCGCCCGTTCGGCGCCCCCTGTCCGGGAGCCGTCGCACGGTAGGTTGGTGCCTCCAATGAGCGTGAGGAGTCCCGCAGCGATGCGCGAAGTGCACCCGGTCCGGCCGGGTGGGGTGATTCCGAGGCTCGCGGGAACGGGCAGATCCGGCCGGGACCGGCGACAGGCTGAGCGACAGGGGCAGTTGGACATCGAGATGGAGAGCTCACTGAGACCGCGGGAGATCCAGACCCGGATCCGTTCCGGCGAATCGCTGGAGGACGTGGCCCGCGCGGCCGGCGTCCCGGTCGAGCGGATCGAGCCCTACGCGGGGCCGGTGCTGGCCGAACGCGAACACATCGCCGGCCAGGCCCAGCGCGGCTCGGCCCGCCGACGCGGCGAGACCGCCGGTCACCGGGTGCTGCGGACGGCGGTGGCCGAGCGACTCGGGACGCGCAACGTCGACCCGGAGTCGGTGGTCTGGGACTCCCTCCGGATGGACGACGGACGCTGGTCGGTCAGCGCCTCCTACGCCTCCGGTGAGGCCGAGCGCGAGGCGGTCTTCTACTTCGACCCCAAGGGCCGGTTCTCGGTCGCCGGGAACGACGAGGCCCGCTGGCTGCTCGGCGAACAGAGCCCGGCCCACGGGCCGCAACCGGGCCGGCGCCCGGCCAGCCGGGAGGGAGCGTCCGAGGACGGCGAGCCGACCCTGGACCTGAACGACGAGCTGGCGATCGTGCGCGCGATCCAGGAGCCGGTGCCGGCGGAGGAATCAGGCGACGTGCAGGTCGACGAACCGGCTCCGGTGGTGGCGCTGCGGGTGGTCGGTGAGCCGGTCGAACCGTCGGAACCTGACTCGGACCTGGACCCGGACGCTGCTCCGGCCGAACGGACGCAGAGCGAGCGAGACGCCCGAACCGGATGCCGAGGATGAGCAGGGACCGGTCGCCGAGTTGGACGAGAGCTCTGAGCTGGACCTGTTGTTCGACATGCTCAGCGGTGAGGGCTACAGCGAGGACTCCGGCCGGGTCTATCCCGGTCTGAGCGAGGCCGACCCGGCCGGCGGTGGGTGGGATCCCGCGGTCGTGATCAACGATCCGGCCGGCTACTCCCCCGCCCTGACCCCCGACCCGGCAGACGCCGAGGTCGCCCGGTTCGCCTCGGACGACACCAGCTCCGAAGAGGGCGACGTCGCCGAGACCGTCGCCGGCGAGCAGCAGGCCCCGACGCTCTCCGAGCCGGAGGAACTGGAGCTGCCGCTGGAGCCGGCGGAGGACGAAGCCACCGAGCTGCCGGCCGCACCGAGTGCGCAGACCGACAACGACGCCAGCCTCGAGGACGTCGTACCCGAGAGCGCCGGTGCGCCGGCGTCGGCCGCCGCGGCCGAAGCGAAGTCGGCCGACGCGCCGAACGACGTGCGCCCTGACACCGGCATCGATTCCGGTCCGGACCCCGACCGTCCGGCGGCACGCGAGACCGTGGTCGAGGTGACCCAGGTCGAGATCGAGGTCGAAGCCGAGGTCGAGGTCGACCTGCCCGAGCCGGCGACGGGGTCGGCTGCGGGGTCGGCTGCGGGGTCGGTGACGGAGTCGGCTGCGGAGTCGGGCCAGGCCGCGGTGAGCCCCGAAGCACCCGCGACCGGGACACCGGCGAAGAAGTCACCGGCGAAGAAGCGGAAGCGGGCCGAGGTGCCCAGCTGGGACGAGATCATGTTCGGCGGTCCGAAGCGCCCCTGACCTCAGCGTCCGCGGCCTCGCGCTGCCGCCTTGTGCAGCAGATGGGCGGCCGACGCCCCGCCGAGTGCGGCGACCGTGCCGCAGACCAGGCCGGCCGCGATCAGGTCGCCCTGGCCGACGAGGCCGAGGCCGAACAGCGCGATGAACGCCAGTCCGAGGGTGCCGATCGTGATCAGTAAGGCCAGCACGTCCAGCCCGCTCCAGCCGGTCGGCCCCGGCGTCGGTGGCAGCGCCGGTTGCGGTACGTCCGGCACTCTCGGGGTGACACCGGGCTGGGGCTGCGGGTCCGGAGGCAGGTCGCTGACCAGTCGGCGCAGCTCGATCAGCGTCTCGGCGCGCACCGCGGCGTACAGCCGGGCGTCGAGTTCGTCCGGGCGGAGCCGGCCGGCGGAGTAGTGCATGCCCAGCTGATCGCAGACCTGGTCCCGGTCGAGGTCGGAGGCCCGCTGGAACGCGACCAGGTGATGTGGTCGACCCCCGCCCGGATCACCCGAGGGGAAGGAAGTGGAGGACGCGGAGCTCGTCATGCCCTCACTCTGCCGTGCTCGGGCCACTCGATCATCGGCCCGGAGTCCACGGTCGTCGGCACCGGCTGCGACCGTGGTCGGACCCGTGGTCCGCTCGCCCGCTACGTCGTCCGGCCGCCGTCCGGCGGCGTCAGGACGACGTCAGGACGACGTCAGGACGCAGAACTGCGGACCGCGTGGAAGCTGTCGTGGGCGGCCAGGAAGGCCCCCTGGATGACGATCGCCGCTCCGGCGCCGGACGCCTTCGGTCGGCCTGCGAACCGACGACCACGCCACATCACCGCGCCGAGCACGCAGTAGCCGACGTCGGCGACGGCGTTCCCGGCCAGGATGGCCCGCAGTTTGCGTCGCTCGTGTTCCAACGCCGCCGGCGCCCACGGGTCGTCGAGCCGCCGCATCCGGCGGTGCTGGAGTGCGGTGACCACGGCCACGATGCCGAGGTCGACGACACCCCAACCGAGGTGCTGCTGACCGAAGCTGCGCCACCACGGATCGTCCCTGCGCATCAGCAGTCCGCCGACCGCGATGCTCGCCGCCGACCAGCCGATCGTCGTGCGGCTCAGGTCGCGTTGCCGTTGCCAGGCGTCCATCTCGTGTCCTCTCGGTGGTGTGAAGTCAGTAACGATCGGCGTCGCCGTCGGCCACCGGCCGCGAGGGGTCGGTGATCCAGTCGCTCCACGAGCCGGGATAGATCAGACCGCGGTCGAGCCCGGCCGACGCGCGGGCCAGCAACGTGTGCGCGGCCGTGATCCCGGAGCCGCAGTAGAAGACGGGCTCGCCGCCGGCCTCGTCCAGCTGCCGGTACCGGTCGCGGATCTGGTCGGTCGGCAGGAACCGGCCCTGCTCGTCCAGGTTGGCCATCGACGGTGCGCTCACCGCCCCGGGGATGTGGCCGGCGACCGGATCCATCGGCTCGGTCGAACCGGTGAAGCGGTCGTAGGCCCGGACGTCGACCACCGGACCGATCACCGGCCCGGATCCAGCTCCGGACTCAGGCCCGGGGTCGTCCCCGCTCCCGGCGCCGGACTTCTCGATCCGGTCGGCCAGCGCCGCGGCGTCGATCGTGGCCCGGCTCCCCGGCCGGCCGGCGAAGTCGCCCGCGGCCACCGGGCGCGCCGGACCGGATTCGAGCGGACGGCCGGCAGCGGTCCAGGCGCCCAGCCCGCCGTTCAGCACCCGGACCCGTTCGTGGCCCGCGTCGAGCAGCAGCCACCACAGCCGGGCCGCAGGCAGCGATCGAGCGTCGTCGTAGATCACCACCAGGGAGTCCCGGCCGACACCGAGGCGGCGCATCGCCGCAGCGAAGGTGTCCGGGTCCGGCAGTGGATGACGCCCGCCCGACGGGCCGGCCGGGCCGCTCAGCTCGGTCTCCAGGTCGACGTACCGGGCGCCGGGCAGGTGCCCCGCCTCGAACTCCGGCTCCCCCGGCGGCCCGCCGAGCTGCCAACGGACGTCGGCCAGCACCAGCGGCTGCGGATCCTCATCGATCCGGCCGGCCAGCAGTCCGGCCAGCTCGTCGACCTCGATCAGTGGTCCCGTCACCGTTCCTCCTCGTCCTCGTCCTGCTCGTTCTACCCGGCGGCAGTGCTCGGTCGAGCGCCGCTCACCGCCGACTGCATCATGGTCGTTCATCTGGGTTGGCTACGGTGCCGCACATGTCCGTCACCAGCAGCGTCACCGGTCTTCCCCGCTCGACCCCGGAAGCCCAGGGGCTCTCCTCCTCCGCCGTGACCGGCTTCCTGGACGCGATCGAGGCCGACCCCGCGATCGGACTGCACTCGCTGATGATCCTGCGGCACGGCGTCGTCGTCACCGAAGGCTGGTGGGAGCCGTACCGGCGTGACGACGTCCACCTGCTGTACTCGTTGAGCAAGAGTTTCACCTCGACCGCAGCCGGCTTCGCCCAGGCCGAGGGGTTGCTCAGTCTGGACCGGCCGGCCTGGGAGTATCTGCCGGGAATCGAGCGGGTCGAGAACGAGCGGCTGCGCCGGCTGACCGTGCGGCAGGCGTTGCGGATGGCCACCGGACACCGGCTCGACACCCTCGACAGGGTGGCCGCCGCCTACCGCACCGACGAGCCGTTGCGCGCCTTCTTCGACAACCCGCCGGAGCAGGAGCCGGGATCGCTGTTCTGTTACAACAACGGCGCCACCTATCTGGTCGCCGCGATCGTCCAGCAGGTGGCGGGCCAGTCGCTCACCGACTATCTGCAGCCCCGGTTGTTCGATCCGCTCGGGATCGACGCGCCGTATTGGCAGAGTGCTCCGGCCGGACGCAACATCGGGTTCAGCGGACTGCACCTGAGCACCGAGGCGATCGCCCGGTTCGGTCAGCTCTTCCTGGACGACGGCGTGTGGCGCGGGCGGCAACTGCTGCCGGCCGGCTGGGTCGCCGAGGCCACCCGTTTCCACACCCCGAACCCCGAGGAGCCCAACCCGGACTGGAGGCAGGGCTACGGCTATCAGTTCTGGCGCTCCCGGCACGACGGCTACCGCGGCGACGGCGCGTTCGGCCAGTTCTGTCTGGTGCTGCCCGATCAGGACGCCGTCATCGTCACCACCGCCGACACCGAGCAGATGCAACGGCTGCTCGATCTGGTCTGGCACCGGTTGCTGCCGGGCTTCGCTGAGGCCGAACTGGCCGATGATCACGGCCGGGCCGACCGGCTGGCCGAGCGCCTGGACGGGCTGCGGCTGACCCCGGTGCACGCCGACCCTGCGACGGTCGGGGCACGGGATCTGCACTGGGACAGCGATCCGGAGGGGAGCCCGGCCCCGGGGACACCGAGTCTGACCGAGGTCCGGCCGGGTCGGGATGCGACGCTGAGCGATGACGATCACGACGGCGTGCTGACGATCGGAATGGCTGGATCTGAACCCACCCAGGGATATCGGATCCCCTTCCGGGCCGACGGCTGGTGCCGGTCCGAGCTGACGATCGGCGACCGGACGCTCCGGGTGGCCGGGACGGGAGGCTGGACCTCGGCCGACGACTTCGCCGCCGAGGTGGTCTTCGTGAACACCCCGCACCGACTGCTGATCGAGGCGCACCGGACGCCGGACGGGTCCGCCACCCGCAGCACCCGGTGGCGTTGCGCTCCGCTCGGGCCCGGTGATCCGGCGGCACTGGCCATCGGCTGACCGGCTCGTCCAGCGGTGGTCAGCAGCGCCGGCCGGCGCCGGACTCGCGTCCGGTCGGTGGTCAGCTCTCTGCGTCGAGTTCGTGCACAGCGCGAAGAATGCAGAACTGGTTGCCCTCCGGGTCGGCCAGCACCACCCAGCCGGTCCCGGGCCCGTCGATCCCGCGATGGTCGGCGACCTCGGTGGCGCCCAGGTCGAGCAGGGTGCGCAGTTCCTCGTCTCGGCTGACCTCGGTGGGACGCAGATCGAGATGGATCCGCTTGCCGGTGGCGGGGTCGAAGCCGGGAACCTCGATGAACAACAGCTGCTGACCGTTCTCGGGATGCCGGATCATGCACTCCTCGTCACCGGGCCCGTTGGGGTCGTCGGGCAGGTCGACGTAGCCGAGCACTTTCTTCCACCATTCCGAAAGCTGGTAGGCGTCGCCGCAGTCGATCGTGGTGTGGGAGATGAACGCGGTCATGCCACCATCCTGCGGGCACCGGGTCCGCTTCGCCAGGCCCGCCGCCGAGTGATGGCTACCCCAACCACAATCTCTGGACCCGGACGTGTCGCGACCGGCCTTCGTTCAGGCACGCCTGCGGCACCACGCGCTCACCCCTCGGCACTGGCAGCAGTGATCACTCGGGGAGGGTCGGGGACGGCGCCGATCCGGTGGAGATCGTCAGGACGAAGTCGCCGGTGGTGAGTGTCACAGATTCGCCCGTCCACGGCTGCTCGAGGCGGCCGTCGTCGTGCTGATCGAACCCCCTCAACGCCGCTCCGCTGGGCAACCGCTGCACCAGTTCAGTCGAACCGTCCGCACGACGGACGGCGATGTCGACCACCCGGCCGCGGACCATCACGCGTTCGAACTCCACCTGCAGGCCGTGGTGGGTCTCCACCAGACGCGCACTCTGGTCCTCACCGTCGGGGATGACGAGGCATTCGAGCTCGACCAGGTCGTTCCGCTCGAAGGCAGGCCCACAGCATTCGTGTTCCCAGCCCTCGATCTCGACGCTCATCTCCATCAAATCAGCGTAAGCAGCGGCCTTCCCTCGTCGCAATGAGCCGTTGTCTGTTGCCGGACTCCGTTGTCGTTGCCGGACTCCGGTGCCGTGGCAGGATTTCGTCGCCGCGGCACTATGTCGCGGTCTCCGCAGTGAGGACGCCATCGACATAGGCCCGCACCTGCTGCACGCGGATGCCGGCTGCCACCAACGGCCTCGTTTTCTCGATCACCACCGCGTGGACCTCGCTGCGACCCACCTGCAGTGGGTAGGTCTTGGTCAGGTGGAACGAGAACAACCGAAGGTCACGGACCACCGTTCGGCCGTCGACGCGGACCGACAGGTTGCCCCAGAACGGGTTGAACCGGAACACCACCTGATGCCGTTCGGTTTCGCCCACCTCGAAAGCCAGCACCGCAGGATGAACTCGGAGCGAGCCGCCGAACAGCACGGCGAGGACGACCACTGCCACGGCCGTTCGCCAGTCGCGAATGCCGACGGAGTGGACAAGCCATCCGGCGGCCAGAACCAGCCCGATGACCGACACGACGACCGTGCCGGGTGAGCGCTTCGCCGCACGCCGCCCGCGACTCACCCGCGATCACCAGGATCAGACACGGGGGTCCGGCAGGGCCGCGGATCGTCCAGAAATCAAGGGATCCGAACGACCGTGATACGTGTCTCTCGCCGCCGCTCGCGACCGCTCGAGTCGACTCCGCCGGCCGTCATCTACGGTAGTGACCTTTATTTCTTTCTCACCGACATCTCGCGCGGCTCTGGTCAGCCCGGCTCGGTGGTGGCGACGGCATAGCACCTCGTAATCGACGTCGCCCCGCGCGGTCGAGTCGTCCTCCGGTCCGGGCTCCGACCCGGTGTTCCCGACGGCGACCTGGTCACCTTCGGTCACCATCACCCGGTCAACGGTGCGGGCGTTGTGGGTGGCCCGGCGACCGCACCAACACAGGGTCCGGACCTGCAGCGTGTCCATCCGGTCGCACAACTCGACCAGCCGCCTCGAGCCCGGGAACAGTCGGGTCTGGAAGTCGGTCAGGATCCCGACTGCGGTCACGTCGACGTCGAGCTCGTCGACGATCCGGGCCAACTGCTCGATCTGCGCCGCGGTGTAGAACTGCGACTCGTCGCAGATCAGATAGTCCAACGGACGTCCGGCCGCGCGTTGCCCGAGCGCGTGGGCCCAGAAGTCGAACCCGTCGTCCACCTCGATCGCCGGACGACGCAGCCCGAGCCGGGACGAGACGGTGGCCTCGCCGGCCCGGTCGTGGCTGGTGAACAGCTGTCCCCGGCGTCCGGCAGCGGTCTGGGTGTGGTCGATCTGCAACGCCAGAGTCGATTTGCCGCAGTCCATCGGACCGGTGAAGTAGACGAGCTCGGCCATGGCCCCAGCTTGTCATCTCCTGCACCGACCTGATGAACCGCAACGACTAGTCACACAGCAGGGGGACGTCCATCTCGGCCGCGGTCAGCGAACCGTGCATGCCGACCAGGTCCAGTTCCCGCGGGAAGGCACGGGTCATCACCGCCCAGTCGTCCCGCATCGCCACCAGCACGTGACCGTAGCGTTCGACCACCGACTCCGCCACCGCACCGAACCAGCCGTCGTCGATCGCCGCCGACCGCGTCCGGATCCAGGCCCGATCGCCCAGCACCTCCGCCCAACGGCCGGCGAGCCGCTCGGACTGCCGCTCCGCCTCAGAACCCGTGACGGCCTGATCGAGGTAGAGCTGGCGGAAACGCCCCTCGCCGGCCAGCCCGGCCACCCCGATCCGCAACTGCGGCGTGTCCTCCACGATCACCCGGTGCTCCGGCGGCACGTCGACCATCCCGTGATCACCGGTGACGATCAGCACCACGTCGCTCGGCAACGAGGCCCGCAACCGGGCGCAGTAGTCGTCGACCCGGCGCAGTTCCGAACGCCAGGTCGTCGATCCGCAGCCGTGGACGTGACCGGCGTGGTCGAGCCTGCGCTCGTAGGCGTAGACGAGCGTTCGCGACCCGGTGGACGCGGCGTCGACGACGGCCGCGATCCGGCGTTCGGCCGGCCAGTCCTCCCTGACGCCGAGGAAGACCGGCCCCCGCAGCGCCGCCCGGGTCAGGCCGGAGTGCTCGAACCGGGTCGGGCCGACGGAACTGACCCGGACCCCGGCGGCCAGGGCCCGTTCGAAGACGGTCGGCTGCGGCTGGAGGGCGACCGGGTCGACGTCGGCGTCCCAGGCCAGCGTGTTCAGCACCGTCGACGTGCCGGGCAGCCGGTAGCTGTAGCCGACCATCCCGTGCCGGCCGGGGGCGAGCCCGGTGCCCAGGCTGGTCAGGCTGGTCGCCGTGGTGCTCGGGACACCGGCGGTGATCCGGTTCCCGACCACTGCGCCGTCCCGATCGAGCAGACCGGCGAGATAGGGAGCCTCGGCAGCCGACCGGTGGAGCAGCTGTCGGCCGAGGCCGTCGACCAGGACGACGACGTAGCGCCGCGAGGACGGCAGCCCGAGCACATCGTCCTGGTGACCGGGCACGTCGAGATGACTGGCGAGGCCGGGCAGCAGGTCGGCCAGCGACGATCGGCCGTAACCGGGCCGGACGGGTTCCCCCGTCACGGTCGGGGCAGCCGTCGCGGTCGCGGCGGCTCGCCCGGTCGGCTCAGAGCCCGGCCACCCGTTGCAGGGCGGTGGCGAAGCGGATCAGCCGCTGCACCCGGTCGGCGCCGTCGGCGGCGGCGCTCATCCGGACCGTCAGGTCGTCGCCGACCACGTTGCCGGTGTAGCCGTGGTCGGCCTCGCACTGCGGGTCGGCGCAGGTCGCCGGCTCCAGGTCGATCCGGCGCATCCCGCCCCAGCCGATCGTGGCCCAGGTCTCCGGCACCACCGAGCGGTGCGGATCGAACTGCTCCGGGGCGTTCACCACCCTGGTCACCACGACGGTGTTGATCAGATGCAGCGCCACCACCTCGGTCGAAGAGGCGGCATAGGTGCCACCCATGCCCGGCTCCGGCGGGTGGTCGTCGGTGTGACCGACCACGAGGCGGGTCGCGGTCAGCACCAGCACGGTCAGGTGACGGTGGATCTCCTCGTGATCGAAGGTCGGCTCGTGATGGACCACGAAATCCAGGATCGGCTCGTCACCGACGGCCAACAGGACGGCGTCCTCCACCAGATCCGGGAAGTAGCCGCACGACTCGATGTCGGCCCGGAGTTCGGATCGGATGGTGGTCGATGCCCGCATGTCGATCATCCTGCCACGAGCGGGTGACCGCCCTCCCGGATCACCACCGGGATCACCGGGGATCACCGGATCACCAGGGGCGGCCGATGTAGTTCGGGGTGATCCAGTCGTAGAGGCCGGACAGCTCGACCCCCTTGCCGGGACGCGGCGCCTGGATGATCTGACCGTTACCGATGTAGATCGCGGTGTGGTAGATCGAGCTCGGGCTGGAGCCGCCCCAGAAGACGAGGTCGCCGGGCCGCAGTTGGCTGATCGAGATGTGCTGCATGCCGATGTACTGATCGGCGGCGATCCGGCGGATCTCCTTGCCGCCGTGCTCCCAGGCCCGCATGGTCAGACCGGAGCAGTCGAAGGTGCTCGGGCCCGTGGCGCCGAAGACGTAGGGCTTGCCGATCTGGGCCCGGGCGAACGCGATCGCGGCCTGTGCGCCACCGGAGGAGTAGCTCCCCGAAGAGCTGACGGAGCTGGACGCCTGGTAGCTGCTGGACCTCTTCGTGCTGGTCTTCTTGGTGCTGGTCTTCTCCGTGCTCGTCTTGCTGCTGCTGGAGGTGTGGGTGCTGGTCGAGGTGTACGGGCGTGCGCTGAGCGAGGCGACGGCCGCGTTGGCCGCCTTCTCCTGCGCCTCGGCCTTCACCCGGGCCGCAGCCGCCGCGGCCGCACGACGCTTGGCCGCCGCCTTGTCCTTCGCCTTCGCCCGGGCGGCCGCCCGTGCCGCAGCCTTGGCCTCCGCCGCCTTCCGGGCCGAGGCGGCCCGCGCGGCCGCCGCCTTCTTCTCGGCCGCAACCCTGGCTGCCGCCGCCTTCTTGTCGGCCGCAGCCTTGGCCGCCGCCGCCTGCTTCTGCGCAGCCACCCGCTCGGCTTCCGCCTTGGCCGCTGCTGCCGCCCGAGCTGCGGCGGCGGCCCGTGCGGCGGCTTCCTCCCGACGCTTCTGGGCCGCTGCTGCCGCCTTCGCTGCGGCGATCCGACGAGCCTCGGCCTGGGCCTCGAGGCCGTCCTGACGCTGCTTGGCCACCGCGACCGAGGTCCGCTGCGCGGCGGCCAACTCGGTGATCAGGGTGCTGCGCTGGGTCGCGTAGCCGTTGACGGCGTTCTGCTGGGCCGTCGCCGCGTTCTCCGCGGCGTTCTTGCTGCTCGTGGCATCGTCGGCCGCGGCCTGTACGACCTTGCTGGCCGCCAGGGCCTGCGCCTGCGCCGTGGTGGCCTTGGTCCGGGCGACGGCCAGCTGCTGGACGTGCCCGCGCATCACGGTCGAGTAGGAGTTGAACGAGCCGGCCCGATCGAGGACCTGCTGCGGACTGCCGCCGTTGAAGATCGGCGCCCAGGCCAGCAGCCCGGCCTGTCCCTGCATCGCCGAGCGAGCCATCTCCCCCACCTGGCCCTGCGCCGTGTCCACCGCGGCCTGGGCCGTGCCGGCTGCCTTCTTCCGGGCGGCCAGCGTCGCCTTGGCCTGAGCCAGCTTCGCCTCGGCCACCAGGTACTTCTGGCCCGCGACGTCCTCGGCGATCTGCAGCGTCTGCAGGTTGGTCTTGGCCGAGGCCAGCCGGGCCTGGATGGCGCTCACCTGGCCGGCCTTGTCCCGGGCCGCTTGCTGGGCCTGTGCGACGTCGGCCTGGCTGGGGATCGACGGTGTCGTCGGGGCAGCGTGGGCCAGGGGCCCGGACAGGACGGAAACTCCCAAGCTGAGGCTGACGGTGAGGCCGACGGCCAGGGCCGATCGGGCGCGGAGAGCGTGGGTGCGCCGGGGGTCTGGGACAACCTTCGACATCGAGGTCCTCTTTCGGGCTGAAGTCTGCGCGGATACGGGGGGTTTCCTGAGCTTTCTCAGGCAGCACCGTAGGAGACTTCTGCCCCGGTGGGAACTCCAAGCCCACGAATCTCATAGGTCACAGGCGTGTCGACTTGACGAACCACACCGATGTTATTTCCGGCTGTGCGGCTCAGGAGGGTCGATTCGACGCCCGACCCACGCCTGGAAACGGCCGCAGACGGCTTCTGACGACATTTCGGGACAAGCCACGTCCAGGGTGGGTAGCATTTTCTGACCGTGAACTACAGCTCGAGACTTCAGCGAGGTTCAGGCGAGGCTGCGCGCGGTCGGATCCCGGCGCTGATTGGCGGGAGCCACCTCGATCCGGGCACCCAGGATCGAGATGCCGTCGGCGGCGGCGATGCAGGGAGCCAACCGGACCGAGGCCAGTTGCGGCAGGTCGTCGGCCATCTCCGAAAGCCGGTGCATCAAGGTCTGGACGGCGTCCACATCGGCTCGGGGGCTGCCGTTGCGGCCGAACAACGTCTCGGCCGCTCGCAGGTCCCGGACCATCGCGGCGGCGTCGGAGGTGGTGAGCGGCGGGACGCGGTAGACCGTGTCGCCGAGCAGCTCGCTGGCGATCCCCTCCAGGCCGAGCGAGAGGATCGGCCCGAAGGCGGCGTCCTCGGTGCTGCCGGCGACCAGGGAGACCCCGGGCGGCACCATCGCCTGGACGACCGGACGGGCGCGCCGGATGAGCTCCTGGTAGGCCCGTTCGCTGACCGCCGGCGCAGCCGCGCCACGGGTGCTCCGAGCCTCGGTGGGTCCGGCCTCCGGCCCCCCGATGATCCTCACCAGAATGGAGAGGTCACGCCAGGCGAACCGCATCTCGTCGGCGTCGCTGATGTTGCGGAAGACGCTGGCCAGATCCGGCCGGGCCCGGAACTCCGGCGCGGTCGCCTTCAGCACCACCTCGTCACCGAACTGCTCCCGGGCGGCCAGGGCCTCCGACAGCGTGGCCACCGGGACGGAGGGGGCCAGGCTCAGCCCGTAGGCACGCAACAGCTCGGCGGACTCGTCCGGGTCGAGCCGGCGGCCCTCGGGCTCCACGGCCAACACCCGATTGACCAGCCGGCGGCCGGCGGGCTCGTCGATCTCCAGCAGCGGCACCGCACCGGTGTCACGGTCCAGCCAGTGGGCGTGCGCCGTCACCGCGGCGAGCGCCCGGACGGCGTCGGCCGGCCCGTCGATGGTCGGCAGCGTGAGCGGTCGACCGGCGTCCTCGTCGCGGTGCGGATCGGTCTCGGGCTCCAGCACGTCGGTGAAATCCAGGAAGCACGCCACCACCGGCTTGACGCTGTGGTCGGCGACCTCGCTCAGCGCCTCCCGCGCCGCCCCGGAACCGCCGGCGAAGACGCCGACCACGGCACACAGCACCGAATCGCAGTCGTCCTCCGCCATCGCGCGTTCGGCCAACTCGGCGATCCGGACCAGCGGCTCTCCCGGTGCCACCACCCGGGCCTCGGCCACCACCAGGCCGCTGGATCGCACGTTCTGGTCCAGCTGGTGGGCCAACGACGGCGAGTTGGTGATCACCCGGACCCGCGGCCCGGCCGGCAACGGCTGCCGGGCGGCCACCTGGGCGATGTCGAACATCTCTTCCCGCCGGTGCACCACGATCACCCCGGACTGCCGGAACAGCGCATCGATCGCCGCCTCCGGCGCATGGTGGATCCGGCCGTGATCGGCCGCCGAGGCCGAGGCGGCCGAGTAGGTCGCCCGGCGGGCCTGACCCGGGGCGAAGACCACCACCGGCTTCCGCCGGGCCAACCGACGGACGATCCGGCTGAACTTTCGCGGGTTGCCGATCGACTCCAGCGACAGCAGACAGACCCGGGTGGCCTCGTCGTCCTCCCAGAACTGCATCACGTCGTTGGCGGTGACGTCGGCGTAGTCGCCGGTGGAGATGAAGGAGGAGATGCCCAGTCGCTGCCGGACGGCGCCCCGCAGCACCGCGACCCCGATCGCCGCGGACTGGCAGAACAGGCCGATCGAACCGGGCCGGGGCATCGGCCCGGGGCTGGCGTTGAGGGCGACGCCCGAGTCGGTGTTGATCAGGCCCAGCGCATCCGGTCCGAGGGCCCGGATGCCGTAGGCGCGGGCCAGGTTCAGGACCGTCCCGCTCTCCTCGGAGCCGATGTCGGAACCGGCCAGCACCACCATCCCGTGGGCGCCCTTGTGGGCCGCATCGATCACGGCCCCGCCGAGTTCGGCCGTCGGCACCGCCATGATGACCAGATCGATCCGGCGCTCGATGGTGGCCAGCGAGGCGGCGTTGGCGACCCCGTTGACCTCGCTGTCGTCGGTCGTCGTCGCGGTGATCCAGCCGCGGAAACCGCCGCGCAGCAGGGCGTCGGTCATCTCCTGCACCCGCGGCCCCGGACCGAGGATCACCACGTGCCCCGGCGTCAGCAGCCGTTGCATCGAGGCGCCTTCGGCCCGGTGCTCGCGCCGCTCCATCACCCCGACCGAGGTGTCGGTGGGCAGGATCGGGAACTCCACCAGCAGCACCCCGTCCTCGATCCCCCGCTGCACCCGGTAGCCGGCGTCGGCGAAGACCTGGGCCATCCGCCGGTTCTCCGGCAGCACCTCGGCCATGAAGCCGCCGATGCCCCGTTCCCGGGCGGCGTCGGCCAGGTGCTCCAGCAGCAACTGGGCCACCCCGCGTCCCTGGTGGGCGTCCTCGACCAGGAAGGCGACCTCGGCCTGGTCGTTCTCCAGCCGCTCGTAGCGTCCGACGCCGATCATCAGGCCGGCCGAGACGACGATGAAGGCGACCCGGTCGACGTAGTCGAGTTGGGTGAAGCGCGCCACGTCCCGGGCGCTGAGGCGCGGGTACGGGGCGAAGAAACGCAGGTACTTCGACTCGGGCGAGACCCGGTCGTAGAACTCGACCAACAACTGCGCGTCGTCCGGGCGGATCGGGCGCAGTCGGGCCAGCGAACCGTCGCTGAGCAGGACGTCGGCCTCCCACTCGCTCGGGTAGCCGGGAGGAAGTGCTACCTGGGTCACCATCACAACCTACGCAACGCTCCCGAGGCCGCCTACGCCTCCTGGCTGCGGTCGGTCATGAGATATTTCACACCACCGGACCGGGCCACCGGCCGGCGTCACCCAGCCGCACCGAGGAGGCCGGCAGATGGCTGATTTCGTCGCCGCAATCGACCAGGGCACCACCAGTACCCGCTGCATGCTGTTCGACCACGACGGGAAGGAGGTGGCCAAATACCAGCTGGAGCACGAGCAGATCATGCCGGAGGCCGGCTGGGTCGAGCACAACCCGATCGAGATCTGGGAGCGCAGCGCGTCCGTGCTGCAGAGTGCGGTGAACGCCCGCCGGATCGACGCCTCCGACCTGTGCGCGCTCGGGATCACCAACCAGCGTGAGACCACGATCGTGTGGAACCGGAAGAGCGGCCGTCCCTACTACAACGCGATCGTCTGGCAGGACACCCGCACCGACCGGATCGCCAGCGCCCTGGAACGCGAGGGCAAGGGCGAGGTGATCCGGCAGAAGGCGGGCATCCCGCCGGCCACCTACTTCGCCGCCGGCAAGGTGAAGTGGATCCTGGACAACGTCGACGGGGTCCGGGCCGACGCCGAGGCCGGGGACGCGATCTTCGGCACCACCGACAGCTGGTTGCTGTGGAATCTGACCGGCGGCCCGCGTGGCGGGGTGCACATCACCGACGTGACCAACGCCAGCCGGACCATGCTGATGGATCTCACCACCCTGGAGTGGGACGACGAGCTCTTGTCCTTCTTCGACATCCCGCGCTCGATGCTGCCCGAGATCCGGCCGTCCTCGGATCCGAACTTCTACGGCATGACATTGGAGACCGGCCCGCTGAACGGTGAGGTGCCGATCGCCGGGGCGCTCGGAGACCAGCACGCGGCGATGGTCGGCCAGGTCTGCCTGACGGCGGGTGAGGCCAAGAACACCTACGGCACCGGCAACTTCCTGCTGCTGAACACCGGCGAGGATCTGGTCCGCTCCGACAACGGCCTGCTCTCCACCGTCTGCTACCAGTTCGGCGAGGCCAAACCCGTCTACGCCCTCGAGGGCTCGATCGCGGTCACCGGATCGGCCATCCAGTGGCTGCGGGACCAGCTGCGGATCGTCGGCAGCGCCGAGGAGAGCGAGACCCTGGCCCGCACCGTCAAGGACAACGGCGGGGTCTACTTCGTGCCGGCCTTCTCCGGCCTGTTCGCCCCGTACTGGCGCTCGGACGCCCGCGGCGCGATCGTCGGGTTGTCGCGGTTCAACACCGGCGGGCACATCGCCCGGGCCACGCTGGAGGCGATCTGCTACCAGTCCCGCGACGTGGTGGACGCGATGGCCAAGGACTCCGGGGTGGCCCTGGACTGCCTGAAGGTGGACGGTGGGGTCAGCGCCAACGAACTGTGTATGCAGCTCCAGGCCGACATCCTCGGGGTCGACGTGGTCCGACCCGAGGTGTCCGAGACCACCGCTCTCGGCGCCGCCTACGCCGCCGGTCTGGCCGTCGGCTTCTGGGCCGGCCCGGACGAACTGCGCGACAACTGGCACGAGGACAAGCGCTGGCAGCCCCAGCTGACCGCTGAACAGCGCGACGCCGGTCACGACCGCTGGAAGATGGCCGTCGAGCGCACGCTGGACTGGGTCGACGTCTCCTGAACCCTCTCGGCCGCCCGCAGACCGATCAGCGTGGTGTGGTTCCGGCTGGAGGCGCGGTCGAGGACCGGATCCGCAGCACGGGTTGTCTCAGCAGGTGTCGCTGGCCGGGTTCTCTTCCGGCCAGCACGTCCAGGAGCAGGTCGGCGGCGTCCCTACCCATCTGCTCATGAGGCCGGGCCACGGTCGTCAGCGGTACCGACAACTGCGCGGAAAAGGGGATGTCGTCGTACCCCGTCAAGGAGAGGTCCTCCGGTACCCGGACGCCGGCGGACAGCAGACTCTGCAGCACGCCGAACGCCAGCAGGTCGACGGCGGTCGCCACCGCCGTCGGACGGTCTCCCGATCGGCGGGAGGCGAGCTGTCGTCCGACTTCGAGACCCGCCTCGACCGTCAGGGGCGCTGGGATCACCTCGAGCTCGGCCCCGCCGTCCAGGGCGAGGGCCTCGGTGAACCCGGTGAAACGCGCCTGAACCGGACGTGCCGACTCTGGATCCCCGACAAAAGCAATCCGGCGGTGTCCGAGCCCCAGGAGGTGGCGGGCCAGAAGGGTTCCCCCGAGCAGGTCGTCCACGGCGATCGACATGGTGTCGGCCCTGTGGTCAGCCCGATCGACGATGGCCACCGGGACATCCCGCAGCGAGGTCAGCTGCGCCTCGGCCCGGACCTGATCGTTGGGGATGACGATGACCCCCGCTACGCGACGTGAGGCGTACTCGCTCAGGTAGCGCTGTTCCCGCCGGCTGTCGCGGGCACTGTTGGACATCAGAACGGTCCAGGGACCATCAGCGATGCGCTGCTCGACCCCTCGGGCCACGTCCATGAAACTGGGGTTCCAGGCGTCCAGCAGTAGGAGCCCGATCGTGGTGGAGTAGCCCGAGCGCAGATGCCGGGCCGCCTCGTCCCGGACGAAGCCGAGTTCGGCGATCGCCGCCTCCACCCTGGCCCGGGTCTCGGGCCGGACCCGGTCGGGATGGTTCAACACGTGTGAGACGGTGCCGTGAGACACGCCGGCGCGGTCGGCTACGTCACCCCTGCTCGCTCGCCGCGTCGGCTCACTCTGATCTCTTGACACGAGCCAAATCGTCGCATAAATTTTCACCGGTCGCCGGATTGACACGAGTCATTACCGGGAAGTCACCGTTGACTGGAGAAGAAATGACAATGCCGTCGAAGAAGATTCCCGCACTGCTGGCCAGCGTGCTGGTGGCAGGCACCCTCGCTGCCTGCACGACCGACGCCTCCCAGAGCAGCAGCAGTGGCGGCGGGTCGGCCGGCGGGTCGGCCGGGGCGACCGTCGCTTTCCTGATGCCCGACACCGCCTCCACCCGCTACGAGTTGCACGACCGGCCGGGTTTCGAGAAGAGGCTCAAAGAACTCTGCTCGGACTGCAAGCCGCTCTACAACAACGCAGACGCCAGTGCGGACAAGCAGCAGCAGCAGTTCAATTCCGCCCTGGCCCAGGGCGCCAAGGTCATCGTCATCGATCCGGTCGACTCCGCCGCAGCTGCCTCGTTGGTCAAGACCGCCCAGAGCCAGGGGGTCAAGGTCATCGCCTACGACCGGCCCATCCCCAGCGTGAAGGTCGATCTCTACGTCTCCTTCGACAACCAAGGCATCGGCAAGGCGATCGCTGCGTCTCTGGTCAAGAAGGTGAAGACGGGCAAGGTCCCTTCGGGAAGCGGCCTGCTACTGGTGAACGGCTCCCCCACGGACGCGGCGGCGGGCCTGATCAAGAAGGGCATCCACTCCGCGGTCGACACCAGCGGCGTACCGGTGCTCGCCGAGTACGACACCATCGACTGGCAGCCGGAGAACGCCCAGAAGTGGGTGGCCGGCCAGATCACCCGATTTGGTTCGGACAAGATCGTCGGCGTCGTCGCTGCGAACGACGGTACCGCCGGTGGCACCATCGCGGCGTTCAAATCTGCCGGCGATCCGGTCCCGCCGGTGAGCGGGAACGACGCCACCGTCGCAGGCCTGCAGCTGATCATCGCCGGCGATCAGTACAACACCATCAACAAGCCCAGCGAGATCGTCGGTGGTGCCGCCGCGGAGGCCGCGGTGGATCTGTTGAACGGGAAAACGCCGCAATCGACCGGAGACGTCCTCGGCTCACCCACTCGGCTTTTTCAACCGACGTTGATCACCCAGGACAACCTCAAGGCCGAGATCGTCGACAAGGGCATCACCCCGGCCTCCGACCTGTGCACCTCCGCCTACGCGGCGGCCTGTCAGAAGCTGGGCATCCAGTGAGTGCGGCCGAGACGACAGCACCCGAGAGGCCACAGACTCCCACCGAACCGGCACTCCTGTCCCTCCAGGGAATCAGCAAGAGTTTCGGTGCGGTCCAGGCCCTGACCGATATCGACATGGAGGTCCGCGCCGGCGAGGTCGTAGCCCTGGTCGGTGACAACGGAGCCGGTAAGTCGACCCTGGTCAAAACGCTCGCCGGCGTCCATCAGCCCAGTTCTGGACGCTTCCTCTTCGACGGCCGAGCGGTGACACTCGCCGGCCCCTCTGACGCCATCGAACTGGGGATCGCCACGGTTTTCCAGGATCTCGCCCTGTGCGAGAACCTGAGCGTGGTCGACAATCTCTTTCTCGGCCGGGAGTTGTCGCCGTTGGCCTTGGACGAGACCTCGATGGAGGTCAGGTCATGGGAGTTGCTGCGCTCTCTCTCGGCCAAGATCCCGACCGTCCGGATCCCCATCGCCTCGTTGTCGGGCGGCCAACGGCAGACCGTGGCCATTGCCCGGTCCCTGCTCGGTGATCCGCGACTGATCATGCTCGACGAGCCGACCGCCGCCCTCGGGGTCGCCCAGACCGCCGAGGTGCTGGCCATGATCCGCCGGGTAAGCGAGCGTGGGCTCGGTGTCGTGGTGATCAGTCACAACATGGAGGACGTCCGCAAGGTTGCCGACCGGGTCGTCGTCCTGCGGCTGGGCCGCAACAACGGCGTCTTCGACGCGCGGACCGTCACCACCCAAACCCTTGTCGGCGCCATCACCGGAGCGGAGGAGCACCGATGACCTCTCAGACCACCCCGACCAAACCGACGCCGCAGACTGCGCTCGACCGGAGCGACGAGCGGCTCACCAGTAGTGCCGGCGCCCGGGGCCTGTTCAGTTCCTCACTCCGCAACGTCCGCGACGGCGATCTCGGCTTCCTGCCCGTGATCATCGGACTGGTCATCATCGCCATCATCTTCCAGATCTTGAACCCGGTGTTCTTGTCGAGTGCGAACTTGGTGAACCTCACCCTGGATTCGGCCGCCGTAGGCGTGATCTCGCTGGGGATCGTCTTCGTGCTCCTCGTCGGTGAGATCGACCTGTCAGTCGGTTCCCTCAGTGGTTTCTGTGCGGCGATCATGGCGGTCCTGTTCGTCCGGCACGGGGTTGATCTGGGCCTGGCCGTACTCGTCGCCTGCCTGGTGGCATGTGCGATCGGTCTGCTGTACGGGTTGCTGCTGACCAAGTTCGGCATGCCAAGTTTCGTTGCGTCCCTGGCCGGGCTGCTGGCCTTCCTCGGACTCCAGTTGGCCATCCTCGGTAGCCAGGGTTCCATCAATCTTCCGTTCGACTCCGGTCTCGTCCAGTTCGCCCAGTTGGCGTTCCTACCGGCACCGGTGTCCTACGGCCTGGCCGCTCTCTTCGCAGTCGGCTTCCTCTTCTCCCGGTTGGACCGGCGCCGCCGGCGGGCGCGGGCGAACCTGTCGGCTGCACCGCTCGGTCTGCTGCTGGTCGGCACCGTGGTACTGCTGGCGGCCCTCGAGTTCGCGTTCTGGTACCTCAATCAGTCCCGCGGCGTGGGCTGGATGGTGATCACTTTCCTGATCCTGGTCCTGGTGGCGAACTACGCCATCACCCGGACCAAATGGGGTCGTTCCATGCTGGCCGTCGGCGGCAACCGGGAGGCCGCACGCCGCTCGGGAATCAACGTCTCCCTGGTCTACTGGAGCGCTTTCGTACTGACCGCTCTGCTCGCCGGAGTCGGCGGTCTGCTATCGGCCGGTCGGCTCGCGTCGGCCAACCTCAGCAGTGGCACGGGGGATGTCAACCTCAACGCCATCGCAGCCGCGGTGATCGGTGGCACCAGCCTCTTCGGGGGCCGGGGAAGCGCCTTCTCCGCCCTCCTCGGCACCCTGGTCATCTCAGCCATCGCCAGTGGGCTCACGTTGCTGAACCTCGAGTCCTCCTGGCGCTTCGTGATCACCGGAGTCGTCCTCGCCGTGGCCGTCGGCATCGATTCACTGGCCCGCCGGAGCCGGGCCAGTCACGGTCGCGCCTGAGATCCGGTCTCTCGGGGTGCGATCGGGGCGACGCGGACGTCCTCGTCGTCTCGATCGCCCCCACCCTCGTCGGCTGCCGTTTGCCAGCAGGCGATTAAATGGTCGTTGTTATGGCTACTTCTCCGCTGAATCCCGCCGGCCGGGCCGAGTCGCTACGACGGCTGGCCGCCGAGGAACTCGACGTGCTGGTGATCGGGGCCGGTGTGACCGGCTCCGGCACCGCCCTGGACGCGGTCACCCGTGGCCTCAAGGTCGGTCTGGTCGAGGCCCGCGACTTCGCCGCCGGGACGTCCAGCCGTTCCAGCAAGCTCTTCCACGGCGGCCTGCGCTACCTCGAGCAATTGAACTTCCACCTGGTCTTCGAGGCGCTCAAGGAACGCAAGCTCGCGCTGGAGAAGCTGTGCCCGCACCTGGCCCGGCCGGTGAAGTTCATCTACCCGCTGCAGCGGGCCGGCATCGACCGTGGCTACGCCGGCCTGGGGATCGGGGTCTACGACGTGATGGGCGCCGGCCGGGGCGTTCCGTCCCATCTGCGCCACCTCGGAAAGCGCAGGACCTACGAGTCGTTCCCCTCGGCCAAACGCGGTGCGCTGACCGGGTCCATCACCTTCTACGAGGGCCAGGTCGACGACGCCCGGCACACCATGTTCCTGGCCCGGACGGCCGCCCACTACGGCGCCCTGGTGGCCAGCAGCACCCGGGTCACCGGGTTTCTGCGGGAGAACGGACGGGTGGCCGGCGTCACCGTCCGCGACCTGGAGACCGGGCACGAGTTCTCGATCCGGGCCAAGCAGACGATCAACTGCGCCGGCGTCTGGATCGACCAGATCCAGGAGCTGGTCGGCGGTCGCGGCCAGTTCAAGGTCCGTGCCTCCAAGGGCATCCACCTGGTCGTGCCGCGCAGCCGGATCAACTCCAGGACCGGGATCATCACCCGGACCGAGAAGAGCCTGCTGTTCATCATCCCCTGGGGCAGCCACTGGGTGCTGGGCACCACCGACACCGACTGGAACCTCGATCTGGCCCATCCGGCGGCCAGCCAGGCCGACATCGACTACGTCCTCGACCACGCCAACGCGCTGCTGGCCGACCCGCTGACCCGCGAGGACGTCGTGGGCGTCTACGCCGGGCTGCGGCCGCTGCTGGCCGGTGAGGACGAGTCGACCTCCAAGCTGTCCCGCGAGCACGCCGTCGCCTCCCCCGTCGACGGCCTGACCATGGTTGCCGGCGGCAAGTACACGACCTACCGGATCATGGCCAAGGACGCCGTCGACGCGGTCGTGCACAACCTGAACCGGCCGGTGCCGGCCTCGATCACCGAGGACGTCCCACTGCTGGGCGCCGACGGCTACGCCGCCGCCTGGAACAGCCGCCAGCTGACGGCCGACCGGACCGGGTTGCCGCTGGGGACGGTGGAGCATCTGCTCGGCCGCTACGGCACCCTGCTGCCCGAACTCCTCGACCTGATCGAGGCCGACCCGGCTCTGGCCGCTCCGCTGGACTCGGCGCCGGAGTATCTGGCCGCCGAGGCGGTCTATGCGGTCTCGCACGAAGGCGCACTGCACCTGGACGACATCCTGGCCCGCCGGACGCGGATCTCGATCGAGACCTGGGACCGCGGCGTGGCCGCTGCGGCCGAGGTCGCCGGCCTGGTCGCGGCGACGCTGGGTTGGGACGACGGTGACGTCGAGCGTGAGGTCGAGCACTACCGCACCCGGGTGGCGGCCGAGCGGGAGTCCCAGCACCAGCCGGACGATCTCTCCGCCGACGCGGCCCGGCTCGGTGCGCCGGACGTCCGGATGGACGGCAGCCTCGCCTGAGGCGCAGTGTCGGCCGGTCCAGCTTTCAACCGGTAGCGTCGCCCCATGCCACTGCATCCGCAGGTCCGGGCGGCGCGCGATTTCCTGCTGCTCCACCGCGAGGACTACGACACCGCCTACGCCGGATTCGCCTGGCCCGAGCCGTCGATCTACAACTTCGCCACCGACTGGTTCGACGGGCTGGCCGAGGAGCACGGCGACCGGACCGCGTTGTGGGTGATCGATCCCGAGACACCGGAGCGTCCCGGCCGTGAACAGCAGCTCACCTTCACCGAACTGCGCGACCGCTCGGTCGCCGTCGCCCGCTGGCTGAGCGAGCGAGGGCTGCGCCGGGGAGACAAGCTGCTGGTGGTGCTCGGCAACTGTGTCGCCCTGTGGGAGGTGATGCTGGCCGCGATCCGGATCGGCGCCGTGATCATCCCGGCCACCCCGCAGCTCTCCCCCGCCGATCTGGCCGACCGCGTCGCCCGGGGGCACGCGCGGCTGCTGGTCGCCGATCTGGCCGACGCCGACAAGTTCGCCGGCCTGCAACTCGACCTGGGCCGGGTCGGGGTCGATGCCGCCGGGACCGGAGCCGGGGTGCCGGACGGCTGGCTGGACTACGCCGAGACCGCACAGATCGACGGCGCCTCGGCCGATCCGAGTTTCCCCGGGTGCAGCAAGGCCGCCGACCCACTGCTGCTCTACTTCACCTCCGGCACCACCGCGCAGCCCAAGCTGGTCCAGCACAGCCAGGTCTCCTACCCGATCGGGCACCTGGCCACGATGTACTGGATGGGTCTGCGTCCGGGGGACGTGCACTGCAACATCTCCTCGCCCGGATGGGCCAAACACGCCTGGAGCAACTTCTTCACACCCTGGCTGGCCGGGGCCACGGTGCTGGTCTACAACTACGCCCGGTTCGATCCGCAGGCGCTGCTGACCGTGCTGGCCGACACGAGGACCACCACGTTCTGTGCCCCGCCGACGGTCTGGCGGATGCTGGTCCAGACCGATCTGGCCGCGGCCGAGAACGAGATCCGGGAGTGCCTCTCGGCCGGTGAACCGCTGAACCCCGAGGTGATCGACCAGGTCCGCACCGCCTGGGGCCTGACCATCCGCGACGGGTACGGACAGACCGAGACCTCAGCCCAGGTAGGGAATCCGCCCGGCCAGCCACTGAAGACCGGTTCGATGGGCCGGCCGCTGCCCGGCTTCGCGCCGATCCTGATCGACCCGGCCACGGGCACGGAGAACGACGTCGAGGGCGAGCTCTGCCTCGGCCTCAACCCACGGCCGCTGCCGTTGATGGCGGGCTACAAGACCGACTCCGAAACTTTTGATCCGGAACGGAGTGCGGAGGCCTTCGCCGGCGAGGTCTACCACACCGGTGACGTGGTGCACCGCGACGAAGAGGGCTATCTGACCTTCATCGGCCGTTCCGACGACGTGTTCAAGGCCAGTGACTACCGGATCAGCCCGTTCGAGCTGGAGTCGGTGCTGATCGAGCATCCGGCGGTGGCCGAGGCGGCGATCGTGCCGGCCCCGGATCCGGTCCGGTTGGCGGTGCCGAAGGCCTACGTGGTGCTCGCCGCCGGTCACTCACCGGACGCCGAGACCGCCCGCTCGATCCTGGCCTACGCCCGGGAGAATCTGGCGCCCTACAAGCGGATCCGGCGGCTCGAGTTCGCCGATCTGCCCAAGACGATCAGCGGGAAGATCCGCCGGGTCGAGTTGCGGGACGCCGAAGTCGAGCGGGCCGAGCAGCACACCGACCGGCCCGCCGGCGAGTTCCACGACGCCGATTTCGACTTCTGACCGGGTCGGGACCGACGCGATGAGGGTGCAGCAGAAGGGGCCGGCGGCACGGGCTCTGCTGGCGGACTATCTGAGCGTCCAGTGCCGCGCGATTCTGGCGCTGGAGGCCGACCTGGGCCCCACCGCCGACCCGGACGAGACGGTCGAGACCGTGCACGACATCCGGGTGGCGATCCGGCGGCTGCGCAGCACGCTGCGGACGTTCTCGGCCGCGTTCGGCGAACCGGCGGCCGCCGCGCTTGGCGCAGGAGTCGGCCTGGTACGCCGAGGTGCTCGGCGCGGTTCGCGATCTCGATGTGGTCGGCGCGACGCTACGGGCCGAACTCGACCGGCTGCAGCAGGGCCCGGACAGCCCTCTGGTGGTCGGCGACGTCCGGGCCTGGCTGGACGAGACCCTGGCCGCCGACCGGGAGCGGGCCTGGTCGAGGCTCCGGCGGGTGCTGGCCGGGAGCCGGTACGACCGGTTACGCGCCGAACTGACCCGTTGGGCCGCCGAACCGGACTGGTCCGACCAGGCTGAGAAGGTGAAGCTGCGCCGCCGGGTGCGGAAGGCCGGGAAGCGGGTGCGCAGGCGACTGCGACAGGCGCAGGCGGTGTACGCCGACACTGCGAACACTGCCACTGCGAACACTGACACCTGATACCGCCACCGCTGACAGCGCTGACACCGCCGACACCGCTGACACGGCCCGGTCCGAGGTCACACACCTGTTCCATCAGGCCCGCAAGGCGGCCAAACGGCACCGCTACGCCGTCGAACTGGCGGCCCCGACGCTGGCCGACCCCGACGACGTGCTGGCCGGGCTGAAGGCGCTGCAGGACCGGCTCGGCGCCGTCCAGGACAGCGTGGTCACCGAGCAGGCGCTGCTCGAGTTCGGCACTCGCATCGGTCGCCGCTCGGGCCGGAACGGCTTCACCTTCGGGGTGCTGGCCGCCCGGGAGCAGGCGGCCCGACGGACGGCGATCGACGAGCTCGTCTCGTCGCTCTGACCTCGGCCGGACCTCACCGGCGTACTCGAAACCTAGAGTGCGACGGTGCCGCTGACGCCCACCACGGTGTCGCCGCCGACCCAGATCTCGCCGTCGGTGCGTTCGACGTGCACCCGACCCCGCCGACCCAGCCGGGTGCCCTGCGCGGCCCGGTAGCGCTCCGGCGCCCGGCCGCTGCCGATCAGCCACTGCGCCAGGGCCGCGTTCAGGCTGCCGGTGACCGGGTCCTCGCCGCCGGCGAAGAAGGCGCGCACCTCGAAGTCGACCTCCGCGCCGGACGGATGGGCGCCGATCACCCCCACGTCGAGGATCGGCTCACCGCCGGATTCCAGCCAGGGCAGGGGTTCCGGGTTCACCGACAGCACCGTCTCGGCGTCGGGCACCAGCAGACCGACCCAGCCCGGCCCGTTGTCGACCCACTGCGCGTCCAGCACCTGCTCAGCTCGCAGCCCGAGCCCGGTCCGGATCCGGACCAGGGTGGCCGGGTCGACCGGACCGGAGCGGAGCAGCGGCGGGGCCGCGAACGCGAGCCGCTGCCCGGTCCGCCGGATCCGGACCAGCCCGACCCCGCACTCCTGCACGATCCGGCCGTCGGCGTGCGGCCGGCCGCCCGCCTCCAACCAGGCCCGGGCCGAGCCGAGGGTGGGATGGCCGGCGAACGGCAGCTCGCGGCTGGTGGTGAAGATCCGCACCCGGTAGTCGGCGGCCGGATCGGTCGGCGGCAGCAGAAAGGTGGTCTCCGACAGGTTGGTCCAGTTCGCGAAGGCCGCCAGCTCGTCGTCGCTCAATCCGTCCGCCTCGTGCACCACCGCCACCGGGTTGCCCCGGGTGAACTCGTCGGTGAACACGTCGACCTGGCTGAACGGGCGCATGAGGTCAGCCTTCCATCACCGCGCGAAGCCGGTGCCGGAGGCCGGATCGAGGTCGACCGGAAGGCTGAGCTGCGGTCGGAAACCGAGCAGGTCGCGGGCCCGGCTCGCCTCGACCGCGGCGCTCCGTCCGGGCAGTGGGCGCCGCAGCGGGACCCCCGGTGCGTACTCCGCCAGCAGGCGTTCCGTCGGCGTGTCCATCAGGGTCTCCGCCGCGGCCAGGCCCAGGACGACGGCGCCCGAGACCGGCCGCGTCAACGCGGCCCGGACGGCCCGGGCTGCGTCGGTGACGGCCAGGTAGGACCACCCCTCCCGGACCGAGGCCGCCGGATCGGCCCGGGCGCGACGGGCCGCGGCGGCCAACTCAGGAAGCGTGTTCACCAGGGGGAACCGCAGCGACACCACCTCGGTCCCCCAGCGCCGGGCGGCCATCGTCGCCGCCAGCTCACCGGACTGTTTGGACAGCGAGTAGGCGTCCGTCAGGTCGATCGGCAGCTCCTCGTCGATCGGGAAGTAGGCCGGCATCGCACGGTGGGTGTTGAACGGGATGCCGGAGGCGTTGATGCTGCTCGCCACCACGACCCGGGCGATACCGGCCTCACCGGCGGCACTGAGCACGGCGAAGGTGGCGGCGGTGTTCGTCCGGTAGACCTCGAACGGCGTACCCAGGGACGGATGCGGGATCGCGGCGAGGTGGACGATCGCGCTCACGTCGACCAGCGCGGCTCGCAACTGGGCCACGTCGGTGGCATCGCCGAGCACCCGGCGGTCGCACCCGTCGGGGATCGGCGCCACGAGGGAGAAGCCGGTGACCGGGAGGTCGTGGGTGACCAGTTCGTGGCAGACCGCCCGCCCGATCAGACCGGCGGCGCCGGTCACCAGGACGCGCCCGGGCGGGACGGCTTTCGCAGCGGTACTCATCGCGGCATCACCGGTGGCCCGCCGGATCCGTCGATCTCACCTCCGGGCTGGCCCACCCGTTCAGAATATCGGTGGCCTGGTCGACGTGCCGATCAGCCGGCGGATCGGTCCGGCCGGGCAGAATTGGCCCTATGGCCCGAGCTTCCACCCCACCCGAGGACGACTTCGTCGAGCGGATCGTCGACATCGATGTCCGCAACGAGATGCAGACCAGCTTCCTCGAGTACGCCTACTCCGTCATCTACAGCCGGGCGCTGCCCGACGCGCGGGACGGGTTGAAGCCGGTCCAGCGCCGGATCCTCTACTCGATGCGTGAGATGGGGCTGCGGCCCGACCGCGGTCACGTCAAGTGCGCCCGGGTGGTCGGTGAGGTGATGGGCAAGCTGCACCCGCACGGCGACGGCGCCATCTACGACGCCCTGGTCCGGACCGCGCAGTCCTGGACGATGCGGTTGCCGCTGATCGACGGCCACGGCAACTTCGGCTCACCCGACGCCGGCCCGGCCGCGATGCGCTACACCGAGTGCCGGATGGACTCCCCGGCGATGGCGATGACCGACGGACTGGATCAGAACAGCGTCGACTTCGTCCCCAGCTACGACGGCAAGCAGACCCAGCCCGCAGTGCTGCCGGCCGCCTTCCCGAATCTGTTGGTCAACGGGACCAGCGGGATCGCGGTCGGGATGGCGACGAACTGCCCACCGCACAACCTGGTCGAGGTGGTGCAGGCCCTGCGCCACCTGCTCAAGCACCCGAACGCCGACGTCGACGCGCTGATGCGCTTCGTCCCCGGCCCCGATCTGCCGACCGGCGGCAAGATCATCGGCCTGGACGGCATCCGGGAGGCCTACACCAGCGGCAAGGGCACGTTCAAGATCAGGGCCACGACCCGGATCGAACAGATCACCCCGCGGCGCAAGGGCATCGTGATCACCGAACTGCCCTACGGCGTCGGGCCGGAGAAGGTGATCGAGCAGGTCAAGGCCGCGGTCAACAGCAAGAAGCTGCTCGGCATCTCGGATCTGAAGGATCTCACCGATCTGGCCAACGGCACCCGGCTGGTGATCGAGGTCAAGAACGGCTTCAACCCCGACGCCCTGCTCGAGGATCTCTACCGACACACGAAACTGGAGGACTCGTTCTCCATCAACGCGGTCGCGCTGGTCGAGGGGCAGCCGCGGACGCTGAGCCTGCGGGAGCTGATGCGGGTCTACCTCGACCACCGGATCGAGGTGACCCTGCGCCGGACCACCTACGACCGGGACAAGGCCGCCGACCGGCTGCACCTGGTCGAGGGGCTGCTGCTGGCCATCGTCGACATCGACGACGTGATCGCGATCATCCGCAGCTCCGACGACGCCGCCGCAGCCCGGGCCCGGTTGATCGAGGCGTTCGATCTCGACGAGGTGCAGGCGACCTACATCCTGGACATGCAACTGCGCCGGCTGACCCGCTACAGCAGCATCGAACTGGAGAGCGAGCGGGACCAGCTGATCGCGACCATCGCCGAGCTGAGCGCGATCATCGACGACGACGCACAGCTGAAAGCCCTGGTGGGCAACGAACTGGCCCAGGTGGCCAAGCAGTTCGGCACCCCGCGCCGGACGATCCTGCTCTCCTCGGCCGGGGTCAGCGCGGCCGCGGCCCCGCTGGAGGTGGCCGACGATCCGTGCTGGGTGCTGCTCTCCTCGGCCGGGCTGCTGGCCCGGACCGATCACGCCGAGCCGCTCGGTCACGACGGTGGCCGGGCCAACCACGACGTGATCGTCTCCTCGATCCGCACCACGGCCCGGGGCGACTACGGCGTCCTGACCTCCACCGGCCGGCTGATCAGGTGCTCCGCCCTGGATCTGCCGACGGTGCCGACCACGGCGAACGCACCGAATCTGCAGGGCGGCGCCCACGTCAGCGAACTGGTCGGCGTCGAGGGCGGCGAACGGGTGCTGGCCCTGACCACCCTGCGGCCGGATTCGGCCGGGATCGCTCTGGGTACCGCCCACGGGGTGGTGAAGCGGGTCAACGCCGAGGTGTTGGGCAAGGACAGCTGGGAGATCATCCGGCTCGAGGACGGCGACACCGTCGTCGGCGCGGTCGAACTGCCCGACCCGAGCGAGGCGGGACCCGACGGGGTGGAGTTGGTCTTCGTCACCGACGACGCCCAACTGCTGCACTTCCCGGCCGCCGTCGTGCGTCCGCAGGGACGTGCCGGTGGCGGCGTGGCCGGGATCAAGCTGTCCGGTCGTGCGTCGGCGATCTTCTTCGGTCTCCTTCCGGCCGATCCCGGTGCAGACGACGACCCCGGTACGGCGGCGAGAGCGGCGGTGGTGACGGTGGCCGGCAGTTCGACCGCGCTGCCCGGCACCGACGCCGGGTCGGTCAAGGTGACCGACTTCGCCGAGTACCCGGGCAAGGGCCGGGCCACCGGCGGCGTCCGCTGCCATCGGCTGCTCAAGGGCGAGGACGCGTTGTTGTTCGCCTGGGTCGGGCCGGCGCCGGCGATCGCCGCGGCCGCCAGCGGGACGCCGGTCGATCTGCCCGAGCCCGACCGGCGCCGGGACGGGTCCGGCGTGGCCGCGGGCCAGCCGATCGCCGCCGTCGCCGGCCGCTGAGCGCGCCGGATCGCGGGCCGGGCAGCGGGCGGGCAGCGGAGGCGGCGTCAACCGCCGACGGGCTCAGGCGCGGCAGCGTGAGCCACCGCACCTGAGCCCGTCGAGGGGTGACCGGTTCAGCTGACCGGTTCGAGCTTCCCGTTCAACATCCACAAGATCACGTTGTTGTCGCCGTACAACGAGTTCTGGGCGATCGGATCGCTGGCCGGCGGGAACTGCTTGATCCGCTTGCCGTTCAGCGCCGGGCAGTCGCCGTAGCGCTCGAACATCGGCATCAACGGCAACTGCTCGTTGAAGATCTGGGCCAGTTTGCCGATGTTCGCCTTCAGGGTGTCGGTGTCCAGACCGCTGCCCGAAGCGGCGACCAGCTTCTGGATGTCGACGCTGCCGGCGACGTTCGTGGTCGTCTTCAGCTGGTAGTCCATCCCCTGGCCACCCTGGTTCTTGGTGATCGGGTAGTTGTTGGTCAGGAACGCCTGCACGAAGGAGAAGTACGGGTAGGGCTGGGTCGAGTTGCCCCAGGCCTGGATGCCGAGCTCGAAGTTGCCCTTGGCGATGTCGATCGGCTCCTGGGTGGAGACCACCCCGTGCAGGGTGATCTTGATCCCGAAGCTGTTCAGCTGGTTCGCGATGTCCTTGGCACAGGCGCTCCAGTCGGCGTAGTCGGAGGGGTACTCCAACTGATAGCTCGCCGCCTGGCCGTTCGGCTTCTGCCAGCTCGAGCCGTTCTTCTTCCAGCCGGCCGCCTCCAGCAGCGAGGTCGCCTTGGCCGTGTCGTAGTCGTAGGTGTCGAGCGAACTCTTCACGTCCGCAGTCAGCCAGGTGTCGACCAGGTTGTCGGAGAACCCGCACATGTACTTCGCGCCGACACCGGAGTCACCCAGCGAGGCGGTGCCGTTCTGGTTGCGGTTGATCGCGTGCGCGATCGCCTGCCGGGCCTGGACGTCCTTGAATTCGGTCAACTTGGCGAAGTTGAACAACATCGCCGGGCCGGAGTAGGTCGGCGGCCGCATGATCTCGTAACCCACCGCCTGGAACTGCTTGGCCGAGGCCACCGGAAAACCGTAGGTGCCGTAGTCGACGTCCTTGCTCAGCACCAACGGGGTGACGGCCGGGGTCTCGCCGTTGTAGACAAGGATCTTGTCGAACTTGACCGTGTCCGCGGCGTAACCGCCGGCGTTCTTGACCAGCGTCAGCTGGCTGTTGTTGATCGTGGCGTAGTCGATCTGGAACGGACCGCTGACCACGTACTGCTTCGGGGAGAACTTGACCAGATCCTGGTTCAGGGTCTTGCCCTCACTGGAGTCGCTCAGGTCCTTGCCGGCCTTGACGATGGCCTGGGCCTTGGTGGAGTAGTCGCCGTAGACCGAGGTGGGGATGATGGTGCTGCGCAACAGGTAACGCTCGACCACCGTGGCCGGCTGGTTCATCTTCACGGTGAAGGTGGTGTCGTCGGGGGCGGCGATCTCGCTGATGTAGTCCCACAGCGGGCTGTTCAGCACCCGCTGCACCCAGAAGGTGGTCAGGTAGTCCTTGGAGGTCAGCGAACTGCCGTCGCTCCACTTCAGGCCGCTCTTGACCTTCAGGGTGTAGGTGCTGGAGGCCTTGTCGAGGGTGTAGGAGTCGAGCAGGAACAACTCCCAGGTCGCCTCCTTCCAGTGGAACATGCCCGACGGGGGCAGCAACAGGTCGATGTAGATGCCGCCCTGGCCGAGGATCGCGTTCGGGATGCTGACGTACGGGCCGCCGGCCGCGTTGTAGTTGCCCTGCGGATACTGCAGATAGGGCCAGCCGCCGTTGAACTGCGCGGTGCCACCACCGCCGGTGCTGGACTGGCCGGTCGGGGTCGCGGGCGAGCAGCCGGCCGCGGCGCCGACGCCGGCCACACCGACCGTCGACAGACCGACCATCTGCAACAGACTGCGGCGGGTGATCGGGGTTGGTTCGGTCACGAATCCTCCTTGGTGAGAACCCGGCGCAGAGAGCGTCGGGCCAGTGGTATGGCGATGGCGATCATGATCAGGCCGAGCACGAGGCTGGCGATGGTCAGGACGAACTGGGCACTTCCGGGACGGACGAGGAACAACAGCAGTAACGAGCCGATGACCAGGAACGCGCCGGAACTCAGACCGGCCCGGACGGCCAGTTGGGTCATCGGCCGGCCGGCCCTGGGATCGGCGCAGGGGTCTGTGCCGTCACCGCAGCCGGGTCTGTGCCGTCACCGAAGCGGAGTCCGGTGCCGGCATGGTCGAACCGGCCGGATCGAGTTCGCGCAGATGTCCGCCGGCCCGGCTGACCACCTGACACGAGACCAGCCGGCCGTCGGCCAGCGGCGTCAGCTGCGGTTCGTCGACGTCACAGAGACCGTCCTCGGCGATCGGGCAGCGCGGATGGAACGAGCAGCCGCTCGGCAGCGCGGCCAGGCTCGGGATGTCGGCGCTACGCAGCCCGCCACCGGGCAGCTTGCGGGCGGCGGCCTCCGGATCGGGTTCCGGCACGGCGTTCAACAGGGCCCGGGTGTAGGGGTGTTGCGGGTCGTTGATGACCTGCGGCGTCGGTCCGTACTCGACCACCTTGCCCAGATACATCACCGCCGTCTTGCCCTGCCAGCCGAAGTACTTGGCGATGGCGAGGTCGTGGGTGATGAACAGGAAGCCGACCCCCAGATCGTCCCGCAGGCTGCCCAGCATGTTCAGCATCGAGACCCGGATCGAGACGTCCAGCATCGAGGTCGACTCGTCGGCGATGATCACCTTCGGATCGAGGGTCAGGGCCCGGGCCACCGCGACCCGCTGCCGCTGGCCACCCGACATCTGGTGCGGGAACTTCCCCAGGTAGTTCTCCGGCGGGGTGAGGTTCACCCGCCGCAGCAGCTCCGCCGCGCGCTCCCGGGCCTCGGCGGCGTTCTTGACCAGGCCGTGGCGCCGTAGCGGTGCGGCCAGGGTGGCCTCGACGGTGTGGATCGGGTTCAGCGAGGCGTACGGATCCTGGTGGATGTACTGCACCGCGGTCCGGAAGGTCCGGAACTTCTCCTTGTCCAGCGACCAGATGTCCTCGCCGCCGTAGACGATCGATCCCGACGTCGGCCGGGACAAGCCGGCGGCCATCCGGGCGGTGGTCGTCTTGCCGCAGCCGGACTCACCGACCAGGCACAACACCTCGCCGGCGTTCACCAGCAGATCGACCCCGTCGACGGCCGGCAGCCGGACCTTCTTGCTGGTGAAGATCTTCGAGACGTCGTCGATCCGCAGCAACGGCGCGTCCGGCCTCGTCCCCAACTGCTGCTCAGGCATCGACACCGACCACCTCTCGGCTACTGCGGACGTCCCGCCAGCGCAGGCAGGCCGAACTGTGGCTGAACCCGTGCTCTCGACGCTCGATCAGCTCCAGCGCCGGATCGACGGTGGCGCAACGCTCCTCGGCGTAGCTGCAGCGCTCGCGGAACGCACAGCCGGTGGGCAGGGAAGCCAAGCGAGGGCGGGGATCCCGGGATCGAGGCCAGGGTCGGCAGGTCGCCGACCACCGGCGGGACGGCGTTGATCAGACCGGCCGTGTAGGGGTGCCGGGCGTCGGAGAAGATGTCGGAGACGCTGCCGGTCTCGATGATCCGGCCGGCGTACATGGTGGCCACCCGGTCGGCCAGCTCGGCGGCCAGCGACAGGTCGTGGGTGATGAAGATCATCGCGAAGCCGCGATCGGCCTTCAGTTCGCCCAGCACGTCCACGATCGCCCGCTGGGTGAGGATGTCCAGCGCGGTGGTGGGTTCGTCCAGGATCAGCAGCCGCGGGTCGAGCAGCAGCGCCATCGCGATCAGGATCCGCTGCCGCATCCCGCCGGACAGCTCGTGCGGATAGCTGTCCAGCACCCGCTTGGGCTCCAGCCGGACGGCCCGGAGCAGGTCACCGCTGCGCTCGGCCATCTCGGCCTTGCCCGGACGGCGGCCGTGGCTGTGGGCCTTGATGGTGTCGGCCATCTGGTCCTCGATCCGCATCACCGGGTTGAACGCGTTCATCGCACCCTGGAAGACCATCGCGCCCTGCTCCCAGCGCCAGCGTCGCAACGCCTGCCGGTTCAGCTTCAACACGTCGGTGTGCTTGCCCTGGGCGTCGACGTAGTCGATCGAGCCCGAGGGCACACTTCCCAACCGGGGCAGCAGTCGCAGCAGCCCGAGGCCCAAGGTGGTCTTGCCGCAACCGGACTCACCGACCAGGGCCAGGGACTGGTTCGGGTACAGGTCGAAGCTGACCCCGCGGACGGCGTCGACGTGCTGCTTGCCGCCCGTCCCGTACCGGACGACGACGTCCTTGACCGACAGGATCGGGGTGCCGGAATCTGTACCGGTCTGAGAATGCTGGCTCATCGGTCACGCAACCTCGGGTTCAGGATCTCTTCCAGGGAACGGCTGAGCATGATCAGCCCCAGGTTCAGCAGCACGATCATGGCGACCGGGGCGATGATGTAGGTGACGGCGAGCGGGTTGAACATGGCGCCGGAGGTCCAGGCGTCGTTGATCATGATCCCCCAGTTGTTGCCCGACATCGGGGCCAGGCCGAGCAGGTAGAGACCGACCAGGGCGTAGACGGCGTTGGTGACGGCGATGATGAAGTTGATCAGGATGTAGCTGGCCATGTTGGGCACGATCTCGACGAACACCACCCGGGCCGTGCCGAGGTCGAGCAGCCGGGCCGCCTCGACGAACTCCCGCTCCTTGAGCGAGAGCACCTGGGCCCGGATCGAGCGCATCAGCACCGGCCAGGTCAGGAAGCCGATCAACGCGGCCAGGGCCACCGGTGAGTTCAACTGGAAGAACGCGCCGAGAACGGCCAGCAGCACGATCTGCGGCACCGTCATCACGATGTCGGTGATCTGCAGCATGATCGCGTCGAAGCGGCCCCGGAAGTAGGCGGCCAGCGAGCCGACGGCCACCGCGATCACCGTGGTCAGCGCTGCCGCGGCGAAGCCGACGAAGATCACCGTCCGGCCGCCGAGCAGGACCATCCGCAAGATGTCCTGACCGGAGCCGTTGGTGCCCAGCAGGTGCGCCCCACTGGGGCCGTTCCAGGCGAGTTCGACGTTGGAGTCGGGGTTGGCCACGAAGAGTGGGCAGAGGAAGGCGGCCCCGACGATCAACACCACCAGGATCAACCCGGCGAAGCCGGACGGGCTGCGGGTCAACTGCCCGAGCAGCCCGAGCGACCGGCCGGAGCTGGTCTCCTTCTTGGCCGGGGCCGGACCGAAACCGGTCTGGACGGCTATCGCTTCGGCCATGTCACTCCCCTGCCTCATCGGTCCGGATCCTCGGATCGAGCACGCTGTAGATCAGATCCGCGATCAGGTTGGCGAACACGACGGTCGCGGTCACGATCAGCAGGATCCCTTGCAGCACGGTGTAATCGCGGGTCTGCAGCGCCTGGTAGAGCTCGGCCCCGATGCCGCTGTAGTTGAAGGTCTGTTCGACGAAGATGGCGCCGCCGACCACGAACCCTGCCTGGGTGGCGATCTGGGCCACCAGCGGGAGGACGGCGTTGCGTCCGACGTAGGCGCCGCGGACCCGGGCGTCGCTCAGACCGCGGGCCCGGGCCACCATCACGTAGTCCTCCTCGAGCACCTGGGTGGTGGAGGACTTCATCACCAGCGCCCAGGTACCGACCGTGGTCAGCACGTAGGTCAGGATCGGCATCGTCGCGTGGTACATCACGTCGGAGATGAAGGTCGGGCTGAAGGACGGCTGCACGCCCGCGGTGTACGTGCCCCGGGAGGCGCCGACGTCGTAGATCCCCAGCTCGGCGCCGAGGATGACCACGATCATGATCGCCATGATGTAGTTCGGGATCGCGTGCAGGACGCTGCCGATGGCGGTGACCGCGTGATCGATCACCCCGCCCCGGCGGTAGGCCATCACCATCCCGAGCAGCAGCCCGATGACCACCGAGATCACCATGCCGATGCCGACGCTGAACAACGTCCAGGGCAGGTAGCGGGCGATGATGTCGGAGACCGGCACCCCGCGGTTGGAGATCGAGACCCCGAGGTCGAGGTGCAGCAGCCCGAGCAGGTACTGCCCGTACTGGACGATCAGCGGGGTGGTCGGGTTGAAGCTGAAGTAGGCCTGGGCCGAGGCGGCCGCGTCTTCGTAGCTGACGCCGTACTGGGCGATCTGGGTGTTGATGTAGACCTGCACCGGGTTGCCCGGCAGCAGCCGCACCATGAAGAAGACCGCCGTGGCCACCACCCAGATCACGAAGACCGCCCGCAGGATCCGGCGCAGTACGTAGTTCTGCCAGACCTTGACCACGACCGTCCGGGCGCTGCCGAGACCGGCCCCGGAGCCGGCGCTCGGACCCGCTGACAGCTCAGGATTCGCGGCGACCATCGCCCTCCCTCGACCTCGGTTGACTGGACCGACACCGTGCCGGAACGTCGGCCGGGCACGGCTTGCTGCGGGCTCGCGAACCGGTTCAGGACCGCGAGGTGGCGCTGAGCTTATAACGCCAAATTGGTCTAGGTCACTTCATTCGCGTTACCGGTATCGAACAGATACCTGAAGATCGTTCAGCTCGTCTGCGCAGGTCCGGAGGCGAGTCCGGCAACGGTCCCGGCGGCGGTCAGCAGCCCAGGACGGCGGCGACGGTTTCTGCCACCGCCCGACGATTTCCGGCGATGCACCAGCGTTGCCCGCGGTGCCGGACGACCGTGGCGACGCCGCCTGCGGCCCGGACCAGGGCGGCACCGGGCAGCCAGTCCCAGGGCAGGCAGTTGGCCTGGAGGTAGACGCCGAGCCGCCCGCCGGCGACGTCGGCCAGCTCGACCGAACCCGAGCCGAGCACCCGGATCGTGGCCGCACCGGCGAGGACGGCGAGCACCGGATCCAGCCGGTCGGCGTCCATCCGGGTGGGGTGGAAGTAGGTGGCCACCGAGACCTCGGCCAGCGGCCGCTCGCCCAGGGCCGGGACCGGTCGTCCGTTCAGGGTCGTCGGCCGTCCGGAACCGCCCAGCCACAACTCGTCGACGACCGGTTGGTAGACCGCGCCGAGCAGTGGCTCGGCCGTCTCACTGGTGCCCGGGCCCGCCGGATCGTCCGGGTCGGGCCGGCCCGCGGCCAGACCGATCGCCGAACACCAACTGGGCAGACCGGACAGGAAGTTGTAGGTGCCGTCCACCGGATCGGCGAACCAGGTGCGTTCTCCTGCTCGTCGAGCACCCTCCTCGCCGACCAGTCCGTCCTTTGGACGGTGCGCTGCGAGTTGCTCGGTGATCAGCCGCTCGGCCGCATGATCGGCCTCGGAGACCACGTCGGAGACCGACGTCTTGTGGAAGGTCTGCAGCCCGTCGGCCAGCATCCGCTGCGCCAGCTGGCCGGCCTCGCGGACAAGGTGGCCGGCCAGCTCGAGGTCGGCCGCGAGGTCGGCACCGGCATCGACGCCGGGATGATCGGAGGGAGCGGACACCGGTTCACTGTAATCAGCCGGCCGGGCCTCAGGTGGGTTTGTGCCGTTGTGATCTGCTGGCGTTCGTGCCCGAACACTTCTACCGTCCGGCGGACGGCCACCGGCTGCCGCACGATCCGTTCAACGCGATCGTCGCGCCCCGACCGATCGGCTGGATCGCCACCAGAACCGTGGCCGGCGTCCGGAACCTGGCCCCGTACAGCTTCTTCAACGCCTTCAACTACACCCCGCCGATCGTCGGCTTCGCCTCCAACGGTTTCAAGGACAGCGTGGCCAACATCGAGGCCACCGGCGAGTTCACCTGGAACCTGGTGACCGCCGCCCAGGCCGAGGCGATGAACGCGACCTCGGCCACCGTGCCCGCCGACGTCGACGAGTTCGAGCTGGCCGGACTGAGCGGCGCGGCGTCGCAGGAGGTCGGCGTCGACCGGGTGGCCGGTGCGCCGGTCAGCTTCGAGTGCCGGCTGACCCAGCTGATCCGCCTGCAGAGCAAGGAGAAGCGCGATCTCGACTGCTGGCTCACCCTCGGCGAGGTGGTCGGCGTCCACATCGACGACGCGTTGCTGGTCGACGGCGTCTACCAGACCGCGGCCGCCACCCCCGTCGTCCGCGGCGGCGGCCCGAGCGCGTACTACCGGATCACCCCCGAGGCCCGCTTCGACCTGGTCCGACCCGACTGACCGGTCCCACCTCGCACGGGTTCGTCCACCTCGCACGGGTTCGTCCACCTCGCACGGGTTCGTCCACCTCGCACGGGTTCGTCCACCTCGCACAGGTTGCAGCGCGTGCGAAGTGGACGAAAGCGTGCGAAGTGGGCGGAGGCGCACAGCAGCAGCGATCAATGGCCGGGACCGAGCCGTGCAGCGACGACGTTCAGCTCAGTTCCGATTGAGACCGTGAGAGCGGGTCAGCAGAGCCTTCTTGTAGTGAGTTTCGGCTTCGTCGACGTCAGCGGTGGGGACGCTGGGTCCGAAGACCCGGAGAATGCTGAACCGGAACTGCCGCGCGTGTGCGGGGTCGAGGTCGGCGAGTTGACGCAAGGCCAGATTTCCGCCGTGGCCGTCTCTCGCGTACTGCGTCCAGCGTCCGAGGATTCGTTCGCCACCGTCGGCCTTGCCGACGTAGAGCTGGCCGGTTCTCGTATCGGCGATGAGATAGACGCCCTGCACCGCGCCGAGGGCGGTGCGCCAGCCCAGGTAGCGCGAGTCGTCGATGACGTCGCGGAGTTCGTCGTGGCTGAGGAGGACCCGGTCGTAGCCCGGGAACGGAACCGCACTCGGGTCGGCGATCTCGAGCACGGCGAACGAGGCAGCGGCCCGCCCTGGCTTGGCCCAGTTCACTGCGTCCTTGGACCATTCGATGATGAGCCGCCCGGCAAGAGCGGACAGCACCTCAGTAGGACGGAGGTCGAAACGGCGGTCATCGGTCTCACCCTCGGGCCGGAGTTCCCCGAAGTTCTCGTACCCGGTGATGAGTCGCGAGCGTCGGGCTCCGTCGGCCATCACGACGAGCCAGTACCTGGGCGGGTGCCTCCCCAGCTTGTTGTTGCGGCCCTGTCGGCGGGTGTAGTCCAGCAGCTTCGCCGGGGTGAGGTCTGCTGCTGTCTCGAGCCCGTCCCGGGTGTAGGTGTGGCGAACGACGACGACGTCCTCGAGCGAGATACCGGCCGCATCGAGCAGGTGACCGAGAGTCAGATCGCCCGTTCGGGAAGGGGTGCTCACGCCTCGAACGTAACCCCTCACTTCGCACGGGTTCGTCCACCTCGCACGGACTGCAGCGCGTGCGAAGTGGACGAAAGCGTGCGAAGTGGACGAAAGCGTGCGAAGTGGACGAACGCGCGCACCGGAACCAGGACGGGGCGGACCGCCTCAGGCGTCGATCGCGGTGGCGTCCAGGGCGTAGGCGCCCTCGACGATGAAGTCCTTACGGGGGCCGACCTCGTTGCCCATCAGCATCTCGAAGGCGGCCTCGGCGTCGGTGGCGTCGTCGACGGTGATCCGGCGCAGCAGCCGTCGGCGCGGATCCATGGTCGTCTCGGCCAGCTGGTGGGCGTCCATCTCGCCCAGTCCCTTGTAGCGCTGGGGTTCCTTGAAGTTGAGGTTCTTCTTGGCCAGCTCGGCCGACTTCCGCTGGTACTCACCGTCGGAGTAGGTGTAGATGAACTTCTCCATCCCCTTCTTGGGGTTGGTCAGCTCGAACCGGTGCAGCGGGGGGACGGCCGAGAAGACCCGGCCCTCGGTGACCAGTTCGCGCATGTAGCGGAAGAACAGCGTGGCCAGCAGACAACGGATGTGGGCGCCGTCGGAGTCCGCGTCGGCCATGAAGATGATCTTGCCGTAGCGGGACGCGTCGAGGTCGAAGCTGCGGCCCGAGCCGGCCCCGACCACCTGGATGATCGAGGCGCACTCGGTGTTCTTGAGCATGTCGCCGACGGAGGCCTTCTGCACGTTGAGGATCTTGCCCCGGATCGGCAGCAGCGCCTGGAACTCGGAGTTACGGGCGGCCAGCGCGGTACCGAGCGCCGAGTCGCCCTCGACGATGAACAGCTCGCAGCGGTCGACGTCGTTGCTGCGGCAGTCCTTCAACTTCGTCGGCAGGCTGGACGACTCCAGGGCGGTCTTGCGGCGCTGCGCCTCCTTGTGCAGTCGTGCCGCGACCCGGGACCGGGAGGCCGAGACCACCTTCTCCAGCACGGTTCTCGCCTGCGCCTTGGCGGGAGCCTTGGTGGCGGTCAGGAAGCCGGTCAACTCGCTCTCGGTGATCCGGGTGACGATCCGCGAGACGGCCGGAGTGCCGAGCGTCTCCTTGGTCTGGCCTTCGAACTGTGGTTCGGCCAGCCGGACGGTGACCACCGCGGTCAGCCCCTCCAGGACGTCGTCCTTGACGATCTCGTCGCCCGCCTTGAGCAGCCGGGTCCCCTCCAGGGCCTTGGTGAAGGAGCGGGTCAGGGCCCGCTCGAACCCGGCGACGTGGGTGCCGCCCTTGGGGGTGGCGATGATGTTGACGAAGGACTGGGCCCGGGTGTCGTAGCCCTGGCCCCAGCGGACCGCGATGTCGACCTCGAGCTCGCGTTCGACGTCGGTCGGGGTCATCTGGCCCGCGTCGTCCAGCATCGGGACCGTCTCGGTGAACCGGTCCGTCCCCTGCAGCCGCAACACGTCGGTGACCGGCTGGTCGGTGGCCAGGAACTCGCAGAACTCCGCGATCCCGCCGTCGTGCACGAACTCCTGCCGGACGGGCTCGCTGCCCCGCTCGTCACTGACCGCCAGCGCCAGACCCGGCACCAGGAAGCTGGTCTGACGCAGCCGGGCCTCCAGATCGGGGACGGAGAGGTCGGCGGTGGCCAGGAAGATCTGTCGGTCCGGCCAGTAGGTGACCCGGGTTCCGGTCAGGCCCTTCTTCACCCGGCCGGTCTTGCGCAGCTCGTTGCTCGGCGTGAACGCCGCGTCCGGCCCGGGACCGTCGAAGATCCCCGGCACCCCGCGTCGGAACGACATCGCCCAGGTGGCGGAGTTGCGGTCGACCTCGACGTCGAGTCGGGCCGAGAGCGCGTTCACCACCGACGAGCCGACGCCGTGCAGGCCTCCGGTCGCGTTGTAGGAGCCGGCCCCGAACTTGCCGCCGGCGTGCAATTTGGTGAAGACGACCTCGACCCCGGACAGTCCGGTCCGCGGCTCCACGTCGACCGGGACCCCCCGGCCACGGTCGGCGACGGCGATGCTGCCGTCGGCGTTCAGGGCGATCTCGATCCGGCTGCCGAAGCCGCCGAGCGCCTCGTCGACCGCGTTGTCGATGATCTCCCACAGGCAGTGCATCAGGCCCCGGGTGTCGGTGGAGCCGATGTACATGGCCGGCCGCTTGCGGACCGCCTCCAGCCCCTCCAGGACGAGCAGGTGGCGGGCCTCGTACTCGCGGGAGTCGGTGACCGCCGCCGTCTTCTTCACGCGAGCAGGTGCACCGGGGGCAGACAGGGTGGACACGCGGCGAGGTTACCTGCCACCGGCTCGCGCTCCGGGGAAGTTCCCCGACACCAATCCGACATGTCGCGTGGTGCGAACCTTGGGTGAGCACGGACGGCGGGTACGCTCCACATCACTGCCAGGCCACGCAGTCGGCGAGGTCGTTACACAACTTTCATGCCAGAAGCCACCGGCCGGGAAGAATAAGCACCTCGCTCGGTGTTGACTGGGAGTACGCAGTACGAGCAGGACCAGAACGACCAGCACGACAGCAGCAAGGGGAACCATCCCGAGCGGACAACACCAGGCCATGACGGCCGGGTCGAGGCCGATCGGCTCCTCTGAGTCCGAACCGAGAAAGCGAGGCCCATCATGAGCACTCCAGTCATTGAAGGATCTGCCCTGAACGCGGCAGACCGTTGCGATCGTTGTGGAGCCCAGGCCTACATGCGCGTCACCTTGTCCAGCGGCAGCGAACTCCTGTTCTGCGCCCATCACGGCAAGGAGCATGAGGACCGGCTCAAGCAGGTCGCGCTGAAGATCCAGGACGAGACGGACCGACTGGCCCGCTGAGGCCACCCGGACCGGCCCGCGGGTCGCGTCCGAGGATCCGGTCGATCGGCGCAGGCCGACGGATCCGGACATCTGAAGATCTGACGAGGGGGCTCCCGCCGACGGCGGGGGCCCTTTCTGTGTTCTGGCCGGCTGTCCACCCGGGTCGGCCACGATTCGGTGACGAAGGCCAGCTGACTCTGGCGTCAGGCCCGCCGAACCCCTGACTGTGACCGGCATGGTCCAACGGGGGAACCATCGGGTGAATGTCGGGGCGCCGAGTTGCTCGGCCGAGGCGGCGGGACCGACGTCGGCGCGGCCGGAACCGCGCGGCCGGTCGCAGGGGCTGCGGGCGATGCTGATCATGCTCGCGCTGACGCTCGGAACGGTCGGTGGCATCGCGGTGCTCATCACACCCCGGGCTGTCGCCGCCACCCCGGTCGGCTGGCTGACCACGTCCGGTGCACAGATCCAGACCTCGGCCGGGAAGCCCTACCGGATCGCCGGCCTGAGCTGGTTCGGGATGGAGAGCGGTCGGTGCTCTCCGGAGGGGCTCGACACGATCAGCCTGGACGCAGGGATGACCAAGATCGCCTCGTTCGGGTTCAACACGCTTCGGCTCCCGTTCTCCAACCAGTGCCTGGCCGCCACCACGGCCGGCTCGGTCAACGGCATCGACTACGGCAAGAACCCCGGGCTGGCGAACAAGACGCCGCTACAGGTGATGGACGCAGTCATCGCCAGCGCCGGCTCGCACGGGCTGAGCGTGATCCTGGACGATCACCGGCTCGACTCGGGCTACCAGAGCGAGACCTGGTACTCCGACGCCTACCCCGAGACCCGCTGGATCAGCGACTGGCAGTCCCTGGCCACCCGGTACGCCGACAACACCGCGGTGATCGGTGTGGACCTGTTCAACGAGCCGAACGGACGGTCCTGCTGGGGCTGCGGCGGCGCGAACGACTGGGCGGCTGCGGCGACCCGGGCCGGCAACGCGATCCTGGCCAGGAACTCGCACCTGCTGATCCTGGTCGAGGGCGTCGAGCGGCAGGGCAACGGGCAGAACACCTGGTGGGGCGGCGGGCTGGCCGACGCCGCCCAGCGCCCGATCAGTCTGTCGGTGGCCCACCGGCTCGTCTACGCCCCGCACGACTACCCGGCGACGGTCTGGCCGCAGTCGTGGTTCTCGGCCTCGAACTACCCCGCCAACCTGCCGGCTGTCTGGGACGGCAACTGGGGCTACCTCGCCAAGCAGAACCAGGCCCCGATCGTGGTCGGCGAGTTCGGCACGAGGTACCAGAGCCAGAGCGATCAGCAGTGGCTGAACACGCTGGTCTCCTACATCAGGGCCAACAACCTCGGCTTCATGTACTGGTCGTTCAACCCCACCAGCTCCGACACCGGTGGTCTGGTGGGTGATGACTGGGTCACCCCGCAACAGGCCAAGCTGAACGCGCTGGCACCGATCCTGGCCGGACCGGCCGGATCGACGACCGGTCCCGGTGCTCCGGCGACCTCCGCCACGCCCAAGCCGACCAGCACTCCGACGCCGACCAGCACTCACGACAACCGACCAGCACCAGAAACCGACGCCGACGCCGACCGTGTCGCCGACCAGCAGCGCGACGCTGACCGGGCGGTACTACGTGAAGTCGTCCTGGGACTCGGGCTACGTCGCCGAGGTGACGATGACCGCCACCGGCGGCGCCCGGCACGGCTGGACCATGAGCTGGGCCGACCCACGCGCCACCCGGGTGGTCTCGACCTGGGGCATGAACTGTGCCCTGTCCAGCGGTCGGTTCACCTGCACCAGCGCTGACTGGGGCAGCGACATCGCCGCCGGTCAGAGTCTGACCGTCGGACTCCAGGTGGACTCCCCGGGCCCGGCTCCGGCCAACCCGGCCCTGACCATCAAGTGAGGGTGAGCCGGACGCCGGGCTGAACCGACCGGTCCGGTCGGCTCAGCCCGACACCGCGGAGGGCTCAGTCCAGGTAGTCGCGCAGGACCTGCGAGCGGGACGGGTGGCGCAGCTTGCTCATCGTCTTCGACTCGATCTGGCGGATCCGCTCACGGGTGACGCCGTAGACCTTGCCGATCTCGTCCAGCGTCTTGGGCTGGCCGTCGGTCAGACCGAAGCGCATCGAGACCACACCGGCCTCGCGCTCACTCAAGGTGTCCAACACGTCGTGCAGTTGCTCCTGCAGCAGGGTGAAGCTGACCGCGTCGGCGGGCACGACCGCCTCGGAGTCCTCGATCAGGTCGCCGAACTCCGAGTCGCCGTCCTCGCCCAGCGGGGTGTGCAGCGAGATCGGCTCGCGGCCGTACTTCTGCACCTCGACGACCTTCTCCGGGGTCATGTCGAGCTCTTTGGCCAGCTCTTCCGGAGTGGGTTCGCGGCCCAGATCCTGCAGCATCTGGCGCTGCACCCGGGCCAGCTTGTTGATCACCTCGACCATGTGCACCGGGATCCGGATGGTGCGGGCCTGATCGGCCATGGCCCGGGTGATGGCCTGCCGGATCCACCAGGTGGCGTAGGTGGAGAACTTGTAGCCCTTGGTGTAGTCGAACTTCTCCACGGCCCGGATCAGACCCAGGTTGCCCTCCTGGATCAGGTCCAGGAACAACATGCCGCGACCGGTGTAGCGCTTGGCCAGGCTGACGACCAGCCGCAGGTTGGCCTCGAGCAGGTGGTTCTTGGCCCGGCGGCCGTCGTCGGCGATCCAGGCGAAGTCGTCGACCTTGTTGGCCCGGATCTTGTGCTCTTTGTCGTTGATCTTCTCGTCGGCGAAGAGACCGGCCTCGATCCGCTTGGCCAGCTCGACCTCCTGCTCGGCGTTCAGCAGCGCGACCTTGCCGATCTGCTTCAGGTAGTCCTTGACCGGGTCGGCCGTCGCGCCGGCCGCCATCACCTGCTGCTCGGGCTCGTCGGCGTCGTCGGCCTCGGAGAGCACGAAGCCCTGGTCCTCGACCAGCTCCTTCTCCAGCGTGGCCTCCTGGGCCGGCTTGAAGTTGGTCTCGTCCACGTCGTCCAGGCCGCGCTTCTTGCCGCCGACCGTCAGCACCACGTCCCCGCCTTCGACCTCGACGGTGACGTCAGCGGTCACCGCGACCGGGTCGTCGGTGACGACGGCCGCCGCAGCCTCCGCCTTGGTCGGCTCGCCGGCCTTCGGGGCCGACTTGGCCGCCGCCTTCTTCGCGGGAGCCTTCTTCGCCGCGGCCTTCTTGGCGGCCGGCTTGTCGCCGACGGCGGGCTGGGTCGAGGACGAGCCGTCGGCGCCGTCCTCCGGAACGGCCTGGAGCGGGGTCTTCCTCGCCGGCCGCCGCTTGGCCGCCGGCCGCTTGACGGGGGTCTCGACCTGGTCGGCCGGATCGGCCACCACGTCGTCGACAGGACGGGCACTGGAGGTGGGTGTCACAAAAAACCTCTCACGCGAATCTCAGGTTCTGGGCAATTCAGGGCATGGGAACCCACGTTGGAGTCAAAACGTGCTCCGAAAAGCATTCTGGCACGGAGCGCCAAACCCCGACGAACCGGGCGCACGGACACGCCGGCGATCTGGGACCGGCCGGTGAGCAGGGCAAACAGGACGCGCAACACCGAGTCGGCCCGCCGGCCGCCCCGACGCAGACCGCCCGGACCGACGAAGTCGCCTGGCCGGAGGGCGAAGCGCCCGGCGGAGGGCAGAGCGCTTGGCGGGGGGCAGAGCGCTTGGCGGGGGCAGGGCGGTCAGTCGGCTTTCACGGCGAGGACGGGGCACGGGGCGTCCAGCAGCACCCGCTGGGCGTTGCTGCCCAGCAACAGCTTGCCCAACGGCGACCGGCGCCGGAGGCCGATCACGATGAACTCGGCCGCGCTCTCCTCAGCCGCTCGGATCAACAGTTCGGCCGGATCCAGGTCGTCGGTCACGGCCCGGATCTCGAAGTCGACGTCATGATCGGCGAGCCAGGCCGGCAACCCCTCGGCCTCTTCCGCCGGGCCGGTGTTCACCACGACGAGCCGGGCGGAGCGGTCCTGGGCCTCGGCCATCGCGCGGTCCAGGGCCGCCCGTCCCTCCGGCTTCGTGGTGTAGCCGACCACGATCGTGCCGCCGGCCGGCCGACCGGCATCCGACCCGGGCTCGACGTTCGCACCGTGACTCACGCCGGTCTCCTCCCCCACTCGTTCCTCCGGCCGTCCCGCACGTCGTCCCGCACGTCGGCCCGCACGTCGGCCCGCACGTCGGCCCTCAACTGCTCTCCCAGGTGTGCACCGGTTCGTTGCTGTGCATCAACTCGACGTAGCGCCCGAGCATGCCGCGCAGGGCCTCGCGGCGAGACGCTCCTGCCGCCTCCCGGCGGGCGACCTCGGCAGTTTGCCACGTCGACCCGTTCGCGCTGCGCAGACAGCGCTGCTCGATCACCCCGAGCAGTCGGCCGATCTCGTCCTCGGAGACCTCCCAGCCGCGCAGCCCCTCGGCCGCCAGCGGCAGCAGCCGCCGGAGCAACAGTTCCCCGGCCCGGACGTTGCCGACCCGCGGCCAGTACAGCTCGGCGTCGATCCCGTGCCGGACGCCGGCCTGGAAGTTCTCGTGGGCCGCGGCGAAGGACATCTGGCTCCAGACCGGCCGGTCCTCCTCGGCCAGGGCGCGGACCAGACCGGCGAAGAGCGCGGCGTTGGCCATCGTGTCGAGCACGGTCGGGCCGGCCGGCAGCACCCTGTTCTCGACCCGCAGGTGGGGTGAGCCGTCGCTGATGTCGTAGACCGGCCGGTTCCAGCGGTAGACCGTGCCGTTGTGCAGCCGGAGCTCGTCCAACGACGGCGTCCCACCGGCGTCCAACACGGCCGCCGGGTCCTCGTCGCTGCTGATCGGTAACAGGGCCGGGAAGTAGCGGGAGTTCTCCTCGAACAGGTCGAAGATCGAGGTCACCCAGCGCTCGCCGAACCAGACCCGCGGACGGACGCCCTGGGCCTTGAGTTCCTCCGACCGGGTGTCGGTGGCCTGCTCGAACAACGGCACCCGGGACTCGGCCACCAGCTCGCGACCGAACAGGAACGGCGAGTTCGCCCCGGCCGCCAACTGGATCCCGGCGATGGCCTGGGCGGCGTTCCAGTAGGCGGCGAAGTCGTCCGGCCCGACCTGCAGGTGAACCTGGGTCGAGGTGCAGGCGGCCTCGGGCATGATCGTGTCGGAGACCAAGTGCAACCGCTCCCGGCCCTCGATCAGGATCTCCAGATCCTCTCCCCGGGCGGCGACGATCTGCTGATCGAGCAGCGAGTAGCGCGGGTTCTCGCTGAGATTGGCCGCCGAGACCGCCTCGGGGTGCAGGGTGGGCAGGATGCCGATCATCACCAGCGTGGTGTCCAGCTCGGCGGCCCGCTCGGTGGCGGAGTTGAGCGCCTGCCGGACGGAGGTCTCGAACGAGCCGAAACCGCCCTCGGCCAGTCGTCGGGGGGCGACGTTGATCTCGATGTTGAACCGGCCGAGCTCGGTCTGGAACTGCGGGTCGGCGATCGCCTCGAGCACCTCGTCGTTGCGCATCGCGGGCCGGGACTCGGCGTCGACGAGGTTGAGTTCGATCTCCATCCCGGCCATCGGTCGCTCGTAGTCGAAGCGGGACTCCCGCAGCATCCGGGCCAGCACGTCCAGGCCCTGGCGCACCTTCGCCCGGTGCCGCGTCCGATCGGCCCGGGTGAACTGCCGCGCCTCGACCTCTTCGCCCATGGGGCCATCCTGTCCCATCCGGGCCGCCGGCACGAGGAACCGGTCGAGGGTCGGACGCGAGGGTCCACCCCGGTCGGCCGGTGTCCGGCATCGGCGGCGGCCGGGCGGCAAACCGATCCCTCTAGACTCCCCTGTCGTGCTGGCCGACTTCGACGGGTTCTACCGGACCGTGGGCGACAACCGCTTCGAGCCGAGCGTGCACGCCCAGGGCGCCTGGCAGGAGACCGAGCAGCACATGGCGCCGGTGGCCGGTCTGCTGGCCCACTGCCTGCAGGCCCACCAGCCCCGCCCGGAGCTGCAGTTGTGCCGGATCACCTTCGAGATCCTCGGGATGATCGCAGCCGACGTCACCTCGGTCCAGGTGGAGACGATCCGGCCGGGTCGCACCATCGAGCTGCTCGAGGCCAGCCTGATCATCGCCGGCCGGCGGGCCGTGCGGGCCACCGGCTGGCGGCTCTCACGCCAGGACACGACCGCGATCGCCACAGCGCCGGCCGAGGCCGATCCGCTGCCCGACCCGGAGACCTGCATCCCGTGGGAGGGGGCGGAGACCTGGCCCGGCGGGTACATCCGGGCCGTCGACATCCGCCGTTCCCCCGACAGCCGTCCGGGCCGGGCCCGGGCCTGGGTCGGCACCCGGATCCCGTTGATCGCCGACACCGAGGTCTCCGACCTGGCCACGTTCACCGGCCTGGTCGACACCGCGAACGGTGTCGGGGCGCGACTGGACCCGCGGCGCTGGATGTTCCCCAACACCGACCTGAGCGTCCACTACTTCCGGACGCCCTCGCTGAGCGGGCCTCGTGGCTCGAGCGCCGGCGGGTCCGACCAGGAACGCGCCTTCCGTGGGATCGGGCTCGAGACGTCGGCGGCGATCGGTCCGGACGGCGTCGGGCTGACCTCCTCGACCCTGTTCGACGCCTCCGGGCCGGTCGGCCGGGCCGAGCAGATCCTCACCGTCCGTCCGCTCGGCTGAGCCCCCACCTTCAGCGTCCGCCGGCCCTCGGACGTCAGTCGCGACCCGGATCCCCCTCCGGCGTTCGTTCCAGCAGCCGCTTCAGCTCGGGCCGACCGAAGTGATCCGCCCAGTCGGCGGGTGTGGCCCCGAACCGGGCGTCCTGGATCCCCGGGTCGGCGCCGAGGTCGAGCAGCAACGAGATCAGCCCGGGATCGTTGCGCTCCACCGCGGTGTGCAACGCCGTCTGCCACGGCTGGTCGAGCAGGACGTCGGAACGACCGAGGGCGTCGATCCCGAACCCGGCCTCGACCGCCGCGGTCACGGCGGCCGGGCCGCCCTGACTCGCCGCCCAGACCACCAGCCCGGGCCAGGACGTCCGGGCCCGCTGACGAATCGACTCCGGAAAGCCGGCCAGCCGACCCCGGTCGGCGGTCATCACCGCGACCAGCACCGCTTCGACGTCGGAGAACTCGGGCTCGGACTCGGTGACAGCAGCGGACAACCCGGACGTCTCCCCCGCCAGCTGCCGGGCCAGCACCGGGTGGCCGGAGAGCAGGGCCAGCTCGATCGGGGTGTGTCCCTGCCCTGTCCCTCGTCGCGGCAGATAGGGAGAGGACAGCGGCGAGACCAGATCGACGCCCGCTGCGGCCAGCAACGACACCCGGTCACGCTGGTCGTGCAGCACCGCCCAGGCCAGCAGCCCGCGGACCAGTTCGGTCGGCGACTCGGTCAGATCGGGCAGCAGTTCGGCCCAGGTGGAAGGACTCTCCCGGCCCAGACCGTGAGCGAGCAGCAACGCCAGGAAGTCGTCCTCGGGCTCGAACTGACGGTTGTAGAGCGTCTGGGCGTCGTTGGGATCGGCACCGGCCTCGAGCAGCAGCGTGGCCAGGGCGATGGCCTGCGGGTGCGGTGGCTGATCCCGCTCGCCACCACCGAGGACACCGGTGAGCACGGTGAACGGGGTCGGCAGACCCGCGAAGAACCGGCCCTCGTTCGGGTCGGCGCCCGCGGCGAGCAGTTGGCGGGCGCAGTCCAGCGTGTCGGCCTCGCTGGTCTCCAGCCGGCCGTAGGCCAGATAGAACAGCGGCGACCACCCGTGCGGTCCGGTCGGCCGCACAGCCGCCGGCGGATCGTCCCGGATCGCCGCGGCCACCAGATCCGGGCGGCCGCAGACCGCGGCAACGGCGAGCCCGGTGCCCGGATCGGCAGACGGCTCGAGGGCGGGGTCGTGGCGGGGTCGTCGAGGGCGTGCCGGGCCAGCAGATCGGCCGCCGCCCGGGGGCGCGACGGGTTGTCGGTGCCGTAGTCGAGGCAGGCCAGCCGGAGCAACCGGTGCGGCCACGGCTCGCCGTCGGCGGGCGCGGCGGCGTTCCAGGTCCGGGCCGCGATCGCGGTGACCTGCCGGTGCAACCGCGGCCAGCTGGGGAATCCGTACTCGCGGGCCAGCACGAGCTGGGCCAGATGGAGAGCGAATCTCGGATCCGGGGCATCGAGTCCGGCCCGGGCGAGTGCCTCCGCCCGACCGGTGCGGACGTCGCGCTGCAGCTCACGTGCCTGCCGGCGCAACTGGGCCAGATCGGCGTGTTCGGGCAACTGCCGCCGACGTCGGGTGGTTCCGGTCGGGTGGGAACGGGGGTCGTCATGGCGACCTCTCCTCTCGTTCCTCGCGGTCCGCAGATCGAGGGAAAGGAAAGGTGAAGACAGGCCAGATCTCTTCACTACGACAGCTGGGCTCAGCCCTGCCCGCGGACCCGGAAGCGATGCTGCGTCGCTGGCCATCACCGTAGCGCGTCCGGCTGGACCCGGCGAGGACGGCTGGGCCTGGCTGGCAGAGCGGGGCCCGGCGAGGAAAAGCTGTCAGAGGGGTCCCCTAGGCTCGACGACGTGAGTGAATCCACGACGGCCGCACCCGACAACGCCCGGCCGGCCGGGCCACCGATCGCCGAGCGCCGGCCGCAGGTCCGGGTGCACCACGGGGACGAGTTCGTCGACGACTACGAGTGGCTGCGCGATCCGGCCGATCCCGACGTGATCGCCTACCTGGAGGCCGAGAACGCCTTCACCGAGGCCCAGACCGCCGATCAGGCCGACCTGCGGGAGGCGATCTTCGACGAGATCAAGGCCCGGACGCAGCAGACCGACCTGACCGTCCCGCAGTACGCCGACCACGCCGACCCCGATGCCGGTGTCGACGAGGCGGCGAGCGGGTCCGGCCCGGCCCGGATCGGCTACTGGTACTACACCCGCACCCAGGAGGGCGCCGAGTACCGGATCCACTGCCGGGCTCGGGCCGCCGACCGGCACACGCCGCCGGACGTGACCCGGCCGATCGAGGGCGAACAGATCCTGCTGGACGGCAACGTCGAGGCCGGCGACAGCGCCTTCTTCTCCCTCGGTGCGTTCAGCGTCTCCCCCGACGGTCGACTGCTCGCCTACGCCGTCGACCGGGTGGGCGACGAGCGTTTCACCATCCGGGTCAAAGATCTGAGCACCGGCGAGTTGCTCCCCGACACGATCGAGAACGCGTTCTACGGCGCCGAGTGGGCCGGCAACGACAACGTCTTCTACACCCGGGCCGACGAGGCCTGGCGGCCGTTCCAGGTGTTGCGTCACCGGTTGGGCGAACCGGTCGGCGACGACCCGGTGGTGCTGACCGAGCCCGATGAGCGTTACTGGCTCGGCCTGGAATCCAGCCGGGACGAGGCCTGGCTGCTGTTCGGCAGCGCCAGCAAGCTGACCAGCGAGTACGCGATCCTGCCCACCAGCGAACCCGAGGGTCGGCCCCGGATCGTCGCCCCGCGACGCCAGGGGGTGGAGTACGGCGTGGAGATGGCCGGTGACCGGATGCTGATCGTGCACAACGACGGCGCCGAGAACTTCGCCCTGGCCCAGGCTCCGCTCGACGCCACCGGGCCCGAGGACTGGCAGCCGGTGCTACCCGAGCGGCCCGGGGTGCGGATCCTCGGTGTCGAGGCCTTCGCCGGGCACGCGGTGGTCAGCCTGCGCCGGAACGGCCTGACCGGTCTGCACGTCCTGCCCCGCGACGCCGCCGGCGACCTCGGCCCGGGCTCCGACCTCAGCTTCGACGAGCCGATCTACACCGTCAGTTCCGAAGGGGCGCCGACCTACGACGCCACCGAACTGCGGCTGGACTACAGCTCGATGACGACCCCGCCGACGGTCTATGACTACCGGCTCGACACCGGCGAACTGGTCCTGCGCAAGCAGACCGCCGTGCTGGACCATCCCGACCGGGGGCCCTACCGGCCCGAGGACTACGTCCAGGAGCGGGTCTGGGCCCAGGCCGCCGACGGGACGCAGGTGCCGATGTCGGTGGTCCGGCACGCCTCGGTGCCGCTGGACGGCAGCGCGCCGGCACTGCTCTACGGCTACGGGTCGTACGAGATCTCGATCGACCCCGAGTTCAGCGTCGCCCGGCTCTCCCTACTGGATCGTGGCTACGTCTACGCGATCGCCCACATCCGCGGCGGCGGCGAGCTGGGCCGATCCTGGTACGACCAGGGCAAGACGCTGACCAAACGCAACACGTTCACCGACTTCATCGCCTGCGGCCGGACGCTGATCGAGAGCGGTTACACCAGCGCCGACCGGCTCGCCGCCCGCGGCGGCAGTGCGGGCGGGCTGCTGATGGGGGCCGTGGCCAACCTCGGCGCGGACACGTTCGCCGCGGTGCACGCCGCGGTCCCGTTCGTGGACAACCTGACCACCATCCTGGATCCGGAGCTGCCGCTGACGGTGATCGAGTGGGACGAATGGGGCGACCCGTTGCACGATCCGGAGGTCTATGCCTACATGAAGTCCTACGCACCGTACGAGAACGTGACCGACCAGACCTATCCGGCGATCCTGGCCACCACCAGCCTCAACGACACCCGGGTGCTGTTCTGCGAGCCGGCCAAATGGGTCGCGGCGCTGCGCCGGGACGCCACCCCGGCCGCTGGGCGTCCGGTGCTGCTGAAGACGGAGATGTCGGCCGGTCACGGCGGGGCCAGTGGGCGCTACCAGGGCTGGCGGGAGACGGCATTCGAGTACGCCTGGCTGGTGACCCAGACCGATCCGGGTCGATCGGCCGGTCCGGTCCGGGGATCGGTCGGTCCGGCTGCGTCCAGTGAGCGGGTGGGCGCCGAATAGCGGGGCAAAGCATCTATCGGGGCCTGCGCCTGGACCCTGGGACCTGATTCAGGGTTTCTTCAGGGCGCGGGCGGAACACCAGGGCGATCCTGGGGCGTTGCATAGATGCAGGCAACGAAAGGGGCCGTCAGTGGTTTCTGTGACCAGATCTACTACCAAGCGTGTTTCCGAGGGCATCGAAGGTAAGGACGCCGTCGGTCTGTATTTGGACGGAATCGCCAAGACTCCGCTGCTCAGCGCGGAGGAAGAGGTGCATTTGGCCAAGACCATCGAGCTGGGGTTGTACGCGGAGAAGATCCGCTCCGGCGGGGTGACCTCGGCCGAACGTGGCCGGCGGGCCAAGCGGCCGACCGCCGATGAGCTCGAGTGGCTGGTCGAGGAGGGCCGGGCGGCGCAGCAGCAGTTCGTCACCGCGAACCTGCGGCTGGTGGTCTCGGTCGCCCGTAAGTACGGCCGGGCCCAGATGCCGCTGCTCGACCTGGTGCAGGAGGGCAACACCGGCCTGATCCGGGCGGTGGAGAAGTTCGACTACACCAAGGGCTTCAAGTTCTCGACCTACGGCACCTGGTGGGTCCGGCAGTCGATCAGCCGCGGGATCGCCCAGCAGGGCCGGATCGTCCGGCTGCCGGTGCACGTGGCCGAGCAGGTCAACCAGGTCGGCGCCGTCCGGCGCACGCTGGAGCGCCGGCTGGGCCGTGACCCGGAGCTGTTCGAGATCGCCGACGAGATGGGGGTCGACGCCGAGCGGGTGCTCGACCTGATCCGCTACGGTCGCGATCACGTCAGCCTGGACGCGCCGGTCGAGGAGGGCGGGGACACCGCGCTCGGCGACCTGATCGCCCGCGAGCCGATGCCCGGGCCGGACGAGGTGTTCCTGGACGCCGAAGAGCACGCCCGGCTGGAGGCCCTGCTGGACGAGTTGGACGAGCGTTCGGCCGACGTCGTGCGTCGGCGCTACGGGCTGGTGGACGGTCGCCAGGCCAAGCTGGCCGACATCGGCGCGGTCTGGGGTATCACCGCCGAGCGGGTGCGCCAGATCGAACGGCACGCCATCGCCAAGCTGCGCAGCAAGAGCGTGCTGGCAGCCTGATCGCTCGGATCACGGCGGCCTGCTGAACCAGCACGACAGCACGACCGGAGTCAGAACCACCGGCAGACCGGCCGGACGGGGAGCAATCCTCGTCCGGCCGGTTTTTCGTTGCCGTCGAGGCGGCGATGCCGGGCGGTCAAGGTCGAGGCTGTGCCGGGCGGTCGAGGTCGAGGCCGTGTCTAGCGGTCGAGGTCGCCGGCGATCGACGCGGCCGAACCGTGGCGAACCGGCACCGCCGGTGCGCGAAGACCGCTGTGGTCGGCCACCGTGGAGTTCCGGACGACGAGTTCCTGGCCGATGACGATATCTGCGGGCACGTGGGCCGGCGCCACCCCCGGGGAACCGTCGTCCGTGAGCCGCTCGGCCCTGGCGATCGCCAGCTGCAACCGTTCGATCAGACGTGCGGCCAACCGCTGGTGGGAATGCCGGATCGACGTCACCGCCGGGACGGCGAACGAGGCGTGCACGTCGTCGTCGCAACCCACCACCGCCACGTCCTGCGGACAACTCAGACCGGCGTCGTGCAGGGCGGCGATCGCGCCGAAGGCCAGATCGTCGTTGAAACAGAAGGCCGCGTCCGGGCGGCGGCCGGCCGGCGCGGCGTCCACGATCGCCTTCATCGCCCAGTACCCGTGCCGGCGGTCATAGGGGCCGATGTCGGCTACCGTCGTCGCCTCCAGTCCGGCCTCGGCGAGGGTCTCCAGTGCTCCCCGCAGCCGACCGTCGGTGGGCCCGAAATCGTCTCGCCGAGGTCCGATCAGGGCGATTCGGCTGCGGCCGAGCTCGAGCAGATGCCGGACGGCCAGCCGCCCCGCCTCCTCCAGGTCGACCCGGACGTGGTCGAAGACCTGATCCGGACCCCAGCGTTCGCCCAGCATCACCGTCGGCAGCGGCCCGATCCGCGCCCGCAGATCGGTGTCGCTCATCCCCAGCGAGGTGGCGATCAGACCGTCGACCAACCCGTGCCGCAACAACTCCAGCGTGTCGACCTCGCCGGGCGTCGTGCCACCGCTCGGGTAGAAGACGGCGACCAGACCCCCGCGCTGGGCCTCCGCGATCAGGGTCGAACCGAGCCGACCGTAGAAGCTGAGCTCCAGATCGGGCAGCATCACCGCGATCAGCCCGGTCCGGCCGCGGGCCAGGCTGCGGGCCGCCAGATTCGGCCGGTAGCCCAGTTCGGTCAGCGCCTGCTGCACCCGCGCCCGGGTGCTCGGTCGGATGCTGGCGAAGTTGTTCACCACATTGGACACCGTCTTCAGCGACACCCCGGCCCGGTCGGCGACCTCCTGCATCGTGACCACGGCGACGAGGGTATCGGGGCTGATCAGGCCGCAGATGGCGGCCCCGGCTGCGGCCGAGATGGCGTCGCTGTGCCGGCGCCGCTGTCGCCGCCGTCGTCAGGCCGCCGTCGATCAGGCCGGCGCCGTCAGGCCGGAGACGGGCCGGTCGGCCGGATCAGGCCCTCCTGGGCCACGTCGGCGACCAGGCTCGGGCCCTGGAACAGGCGTGCGGTGGACAGGCCCAGACCGCCGGACGCCGACGGCGAGACCTGGTCGTAGAGCAGCCACCGGTCGGCCCGCAGCGGCCGGTGGAACCACATCGCGTGGTCCAACGAGGCCGCCTGGACGTCCCTGGTGCCGATCAGCACCCCGTGCGGCACCGTGCTGGCCGAGAGCAGGGTCAGGTCGCTGGCGTAGGCCAGACAGGCGTGCTGCAGCGCCTCGTCGTCGCCGAGGTCGCCGTCGGCCCGCAGCCAGACCCTGGCCCGGGCCGGGTGCCGGCCGGCGTCCAGGCCGTTCCCGGGCCGCGAGTCACCGGCGAACCGGACGTCCAGTGCACCCCACTCGTGCTCCCACAGATCCGGTTCCCGACCCGAGGCCGCGCCCAGCACCTCACTCATCCGTGGGCAGTCCTCCGGTGCCGGGACATCGGTGGGCACGGGGTCGGCGTGGTCGAAGCCGGGCTCGGCCTGATGGAAGGACGCGGACAGGTAGAAGATCACCCGGCCGCCCTGGCGGGCCACCACCCGGCGGGAGGAGAACGATCCCCCGTCCCGGACGATCTCGACGTCGTAGACCATGGGCGTGTCGACCCGGCCGGGCAGCAGGAAGTAACCGTGCAGGGAGTGCACCGTCCGCTTCGGCGGCGTGGTCCGGTAGGCCGCGGTCAACGCCTGGGCCAGCACCTGCCCGCCGAAGGCGCGCTGCAACTGGGTCTCGGGCTGGCGGGCCCGGAACAGCCCCAACTCGATCTGCTCCAGATCGAGCAACTCGACCAGCTCGCTCAGGTGCTGGGGCACGACCCGCTCACCGGTCCTCGTCCTTGTCCTGCTCGGCCAGGAAACGCTCGAACTCGGCCCCGATCTCGTCGGCCGTCGGCACCTGCCCGGCCCCCTCGGCCTGGACCGCGTCGTAGCTCTGCTCCAGCTGACCGACCAACTCCTGGACCTCTCCGGAACCGGCGACCTCGGCCCTGATCTCGGCCAGATTGGTGGCCGAGGCCCGCTCCAGCGGATCCAGCCCGAAGGCCAGACCGGAGGCCTGGCTGAGCGCCTGGCTGAGCACCAGACTGGCCTGCGGGAACGGCGACTGGGCCAGATAGTGCGGCACGTGCGCGGCCAGGCCCATCGCCTTGCGGTCCCGCTGGCCGAGCCGGAACTCCAACAGCCCGCCGAAACTGGCCGGCACCTCGACCCGGTCGATCCAGCTCCGGTAGCCCTGCACCAGTTCGAGATCGGTGGCGTGCGCGGTGAAGGTGATCGGGCGGGTGTGCGGGACGGCCATCGGGATGCCCTGGACCGACAGGGTGAGCCGGACGTCCAGCCGTTCGATCAGGCCGATCACCGCCGCGGCCATCCGCTCCCACTGCACGTCCGGCTCGGGCCCGGTCAGCAGCAGGAACGTCTCCCCCTGCTCGTCGATCAGCCGGTGCAGCACCAGTTCGAGATCGGCGTAGGAACGCCACTGGTCGGTGTCGAAGATCATCGCCGGCCGGCGGCTGCGGTAGTCGTGCAGCTGATCGTGGTCGAAGGTGATCAGCGGCTCGTGGTCCAGCTGCTCCAGCAGGTGCGCGCTCAGCAGTCGGCCCGCCTGGCCGGCGTCGACGAACCCGTGCAGCTGATGGATCAGCACGGGCCGGTGGCCCGACATCTTGCCGAGCGCTTCCTCGTTCACGGTGTAGAGCAGGCTCGGGTCCATCATGGGCCCCAATCTATGCGGGTTCAGCGCACGGCCGGGCGGCGGGCGCGCTCGATCGCCGAACGGACCCGCTTGGCCGAGACCGGCACCTTCGTCCGCAGGGTCTGGGCGAACAGCCCGACCCGCAGTTCCTCCAGCAGCCAGGCGATCGCCTCGACGTCGGGCGGCAGCGGGCCCGGCGGCTGGGCGGCGCAGAGGACGGCGTACTCGTCCTCGCAACCGGTGATCACCGCCAGTCCGTCGGCGTCCCGGCCGGGTTGGGCCCGCAGCCCGGCGATCCTGATCCGGACGGCCTGCAGGTAGCGCGGCAGGTCCACCAGATGGCGGTAGCCGAGCGCGGAGGCGAACCGGTCGAAGACCAGGTTGGCCAGCTGCTCGTCGAGGTCGTCGGCCGCAGCCGGCGATCCGGCCCGGACCGTACCCAGCTCGGCGCTGACCTCGGCGTGCAGCAGCAGCGACTCCGCGATCAGATCGACGGCGGCTCGCATCAGCTCGGCCTGATCGACCCGGACGGCGTCACACAGGGCGCCGAACGTCGCCTCGTCCCGCACGTTGTCGGCCGACAACTCACCGGAGCATCGGTCGAGCAGTTCGGCCACCGTGGCCCGGCGGGCGTCGGCCAGCAGGGCCGGGACGCCCGGGTACGGGCTGCGGCCGAGGGCCAACTTGTGGCCGTTCGACAGGTGGGAGACCACCCAGCGGGTCGGGTCCGGGGTGTTCAGCAGCAGCAACCGGATCAGTCCGCGCCGGTGCAGTCCGACGGCCCGGTCGGCCGCGGTGGCGACGGCCAGCCCGACGCTCTCACCCTCGTCGCTCAGGTGCGGGAACGCCGGGACCAGATGACCCGCCCGCTGCAGCGAGACCTGTTCGGGCAGCGGACCGAACGTCCACCGGGTCTGACCACTGCGGGTCCACTCGCCGGCGGCCACGTTCAGGCTCTGGGTCGACCGGTCGAGCAGCTGTCGTTGCAGCGCGGCCAGATCGGTGCCCTCGGCCAGCACCCGTTCGGTGCCGGTGGCACCCTCCACCACCCGGAACGTCGGCTGCAGGTGGGACGGCACCGCCTCCGGTCGCCATTCGGCCTCGGGCACGACGTCGCCGGTCAGCTGCCGAAGTGCCCGGCCCAGCACCTGGCTGAACGGCTCGACCGCGGTGGCCGGAGCGACGTCCGTTCCGGGGTCGGGCCGGGGGCCGATCTCGGCCAGCGCCCGGCGGGCGAACTCGGGCGCCGGCACGAACGAGGTCCGGCGCGCCTTCGGCAGCGCGCGGATCAGCTCGGTGGCCAGTTCGAACCGGAACCCCGGCAGTTGCCAGCTGAACTGGGCCGGGTCGAGTCGCTCCAGCACGGCCAGCGGGATCTGTACGCTCACCCCGTCGTGCTCGGTGCCCGGCTCGAACCGGTAGCTGACGGCCAGCTCGAGATCGCCCACCCGCCAGTGGTCGGGGAAGTCCGAGGCCCGGACGGCGCTGCCGTCGCCGGCGACCAGATCGTCCTCACTCAGGTCCAGCAACTCCGGCTGCTCGTGCCGGGTGGTCTTCCACCACGCGTCGAAATGGCCGGCCGAGGTGATCCCGATCGGCACCCGGGCGTCGTAGAAGTCGAAGATCACCTGGTCGTCGACGACCACGTCGCGACGCCGGACCCGGTCCTCCAGCCCCTCCACCTCGGTCCGCAACTGCTGGTTCCGGGCGAAGAAGTGGTGTCGGGTCCGCCAGTCGCCCTCGACCAGCGCCGAACGGATGAAGATCTCCCGCGCCACCACCGGATCGATCCGGCCGTAGCCGACCCGACGGCCGGCGACGATCGGGATCCCGTACAGGCTCACCTGTTCATACGCCATCACCGAGCCCGAGCGCGACGACCAGTGCGGCTCGGAGTAGCTGCGCTTGAGCAGGTGCGCGCCGACCTCCTCGATCTGGCCGACGTCGATCCCGGCCACCGTCCGAGCCCACAGCCGCGACGTCTCGACGATCTCGGCCGCCATCACCAGCGGGGGCTGGATCTTGGCCACACTCGAACCCGGGTTGATGGCGAACCGGGTGCCGCGGGCCCCCTGGTACTCGCGCGGCCCGGTCCGGGCGCGACGACCGGACGCCCGCCGCGACGTACCGCGGGCCTGTTTCTCCTCCTTCAACTCGGCCAGACCGACCTGGGAGAGCAGTCCGGTGAGAATCGCGGTGTGCACGCCGCCGGGCGCGGCCGTCCCGGTGGTCGGTTTCAGCTCGAGGTCGCGGCAGATCTGGCGGAGCTGGGCGTGCAGGTCCTGCCATTCCCGGATCCGCAGGAAGTGCAGGAACTCCGCCTTGCACATCCGGCGGAACGCGTTGCCGGACAGCTCGCGCTGCTGCTCGCGCAGGTAGTCCCAGAGCCGCAGGACGGCCAGGAAGTCGCTGCCCTCCGGCTCGGGCGGATCGGCGGACGAACCCGGCGACGTGGCGGCAGCGGTGCTGCGGTTCGATTCCGGCCCGGGGTCCTTGGCCTGTCGCTTCTCCGCACTCTGGGCCTGTTTCGCCCGGGCGGGCCGCTCCTGTTCGGCCCCGGCCGGCGCCCAGAACCGGCGATGGGCCTCGTCTGCGGCCTGCTGGTGCTCGGCCGGACGTTCGCGCGGGTCCTGCACCGACAGACCGGCGACGATGACCATCATCTCGGCCAGACAGCCGTACCGCTCACCGGCCAGCAGCATCCGCCCCATCCGCGGGTCGAGCGGGATCCGGGCCAGCTTCCGGCCGAGCCCGGTCAGCCGCGGGCCGTGGGAGCGGGACCGGTCTCGGTCTCGGTCGCGGGGACGACCGTCCCGCGGCTGGTCCGAACCGGTCTTCAGCGCGCCGAGCTCGTCCAGCAGCCGCAACCCGTCGGTGATCTGGGCGCCGTCCGGGGCCTCGACGAACGGGAAGGAGGCGATCTCACCCAGATCGGCCGAAGCCATCTGCAGGATCACCGAGGCGAGGGAGGTCCGCAGGATCTCCGGCTCGGTGTACTCCGGCCGGGCGAGGAAATCCTCCTCGCTGAAGAGCCGGATGCAGACACCCGGCCCGAGCCGGCCGCAGCGGCCGGCCCGCTGGTTGGCCGAGGCCTGCGAGATCGGTTCGATCGGCAGCCGCTGCACCTTCGTCCGGGCCGAGTAGCGGCTGATCCGGGCGGTGCCGGTGTCGATCACCGACCGGATGCCGGGGACGGTGAGTGAGGTCTCGGCGACGTTGGTGGACAGCACGATCCGCCGGCCGGGGTGCGGGCTGAAGACCCGGTGCTGTTCGGCGCTGGACAGCCGGGCGTAGAGCGGCAGCACCTCGGTCCGGGCCAGCTTCAGCCCCTCGATCGCCTCGGCGGCGTCGCGGATCTCGCGTTCCCCGGAACAGAAGACCAGGATGTCGCCGTCGGATCCGGTGAGAAGCTCCGTCACCGCCCGGGCGACCCCGCCGGCCTGGTCGACGTCGTCCGGCCCGTCCCCCGAACTCTCCGGACCGTCCGCACTCTCCCCGGTCAGGGGGCGGTAACGGACCTCCACCGGGTAGTTGCGGCCGGACACCTCGATCACCGGGGCCGGCACCCCGTCGGTACCGAAGTGCTCGGCGAACCGGGCGGTGTCGATGGTGGCCGAGGTGATGATCAGCTTCAGTTCGGGCCGGCGCGGCAGCAGCTGTTTGAGATAGCCGAGCAGGAAGTCGATGTTCAGACTGCGTTCGTGCGCCTCGTCGATGATGATCGTGTCGTATCGGCGCAACTGGCGGTCGTGGGCGATCTCGGCCAGCAGCACGCCGTCGGTCATCACCTTGACCCGGGTCTGCGCCGAGGCCTTCCGGGTGAACCGCACCTGATAGCCGATCAGGTCGCCGAGCGAAGTCTGGGTCTCGGCGGCGATCCGCTCGGCGACGCTGCGGGCGGCGATCCGGCGGGGCTGGGTGTGCGCGATGGACGTCCGGCCGAGCCGGAGGCAGAGTTTCGGCAGCTGGGTGGTCTTACCCGATCCGGTCTCACCGGCCACCACCACGACCTGGTGGTCACGGATCGCGGCCTCGATGTCGCCGGCCCGGGCGGTGATCGGTAACTCGGCCGGCAACTCGAGCTCGACTGTCGTCGCTGTCGTCCCCGCGGCCATTTCCCCCACTCTATCGAGTGGGCCGAAGGGGTGTGCTCAGGCCGGCGTCAGCTCACATCGTCGGGGTCGGGACCGTCGGCGTCGGTGAACGTCGTCCGGCCGTGCAACTTCAGAGCCAGTTCGTCGTCGATGCCGTCGGCGACGTCGGACATGATCTGGACGCCCTGGTGCAGGTGAGCCGGCACGAACGGGTGCCCGGGGATCGACAGGGTGACGAACACCCGGTCGCGGATCAGCTGGAACTTGACCCAACGGGCGTCGCAGTTCAGGTCGTTCAGCACCTCGGCGGCCCGGGAGCGGCCGGACACCTCGTGCACCACGGTGGAGAAGATGACGACCTCGCGACCGTCCGGGGCGGTCCGCAGGAACAGCATGGTCGAGCCGACCCGGATCGCCACGTCACCCTCGGCGTCGCGGATCGGCGGATGGCCGTACAGGTCGGTCAGTTCGGCGTCCACCAGCTGATCCAGGTGGGCCCGGCTGTGCGGGATGGTCGCGACCACGTCGTCGGCGTCGTAACCCTCGGTCGGCTCCTCGTCGCCCGGCTTCGGGGTGAGGATCTCCGAGAGCTGATCGGGGGCCAGGAAGACCGGATGCTGGATGCCGTAGACGTCCCGCAGGGCGATCACCGCCAGGTCGGCCAGCGCGTCGGACTCCTCCTGGGGCCGTTCCACCCAGAAGTTCGCCGAGCGCTCGTCGGCGGGGGTGTCGACGTCGTCGGCGCCGGCCGGCGGACTCCAACCGGCCCGTCTCCATCGCCTCCAGGTCGGCACCGCTGAGCTGGAAGGCCTCACCGAGGACGAGATTGCTGGCCGCCTCCAGCCGGACGACGTCGCGCCGGGGCGAGGAGCAGGCGATGAACGGGCCCTGGTCCTCGTTCTCGGACTCGACCCCGATCACCAGGTCGGCCGTGTCGTCGATCACCGAGACGACCTCGCTCAGCCGGCTCCGGAACTCCGCCCAGGCCTGCGCGGTGCTCCGGTCGATGTCGAAGTCCTCGTAGTCGCTCGATTCCACTCGTCTCCCCTGCGGGCTCGTCGGTTGGCACCGAACCTAGCGCACCCCTACGTCAGCCCCGGCTCAGGTCAGCAGGGCGGCGATCACGAACAGCACCGGCACCGACAGCACGGTCGATCCGAAGATGGCGTCGCGGGCCAGCGTCGTCCCCCGGCGGTAGCGGACGGCGAAGGCGAAGACGTTCTGGGCGGTCGGCAGGGCCGCCACGACCGTGACCGCGAGCACGCCGTGCGGCGGCAGGTCGAGCGCGAACCGGGCGACGGCGAAGGCGACCAGCGGCTGGACGACCGTCTTCAGCGCCACCACCAGGATGGTCTGGCTGCGTCCTTCCCCCTGCCCCGGCCGGGGCCCGAGCCGGAGCGAGACCCCGTAGGCGATCAGCACCGCCGGCACCGCCAGCCCGCCGATCAGCCGCAGCGGCGCGTCGATCAGCAACGGCAGCCGGAAGCCGGTGACCGAGAGCACCACCCCGAGCACCGAGGCGATGGTCAACGGGTTCCGCACCGGCTGGGCCAGCAGCCGGACGATCCGCCGGCGGCGGCTCTCACTGGTCGAGGCGCGGCGGGTGGTGAGGTCGAGCACGGCCAGGCCGACCGGCTGCAGCACGACCAGCTGGGTGAGCAGCATCGGGGCGATCAGCGAGGCGTCCCCGAGCACGTAGGCGGCGATCGGGATCCCCAGGTTGCCGGCGTTGACGTAGGCCGAGCAGAAGGTGCCGATCACGGTGTCGCTGGCGTCGGGACGGAACACCAGCCGGGCCGCCACCAGATAGACCGCCGCCACGACCACCACGCTGGCCACCGAGGCGACCAGGTTGGCCGAGAACAGCGCCGAGACGTCGGTGCCGCCGATCACGGTCACCAGCAGCGCGGGATTGGCCACGAAGAACGACAGCCGGGAGAGGATCAACTGGGCGCTCTCGTCCAGGATCTTCAGCTGGGCCAGCAGTGCACCGACGGCGATGACCGCGCCGATGGTCACGAACCCGGCCAGTACGCCGCCCACCCTGACCCCGCCTTTCCAGCCGTCCCAGCCGTCCCCGAACCCGTCGGATGGCCATGCTGCCCCATCGGCCGGTGATCGGTGGCGTCGGCGCTGTCGGCGGGTCGCTCATCCGGGCCCGGAGACGAAACGAGCCCGACCGGAGATGATCCGGTCGGGCTCGGTCCCGGAGGGAGGTCGGGATGGTCAGGACTACGGAGCAGGCGCCCCCGTGGCCCCGACCACGGGTGGGAAGGGCGTCAGCTCACTTGTAGGCAGAGCTGGTGTTCAGGTCACCGTTCACGCCGGCCGGGAAGAACCCGCCCTTGGCGACGGCGCCCTTGTTCAGGTAGACGATGTTCAACACGTCACCCGGGGTGCGGCTGTAGGTGATGCCGTTGGCGTCGGTCGGCACCAGGTCGACCTTGCCGAACTCCTTGATGCCCATGTCGTCGTTGATCGAGTTGTCCAGGCTGTCCCGGGCGTTCGACAACTTCTGCACGGTGTCGTAGAGACCGGCGTTCAGCAGAGCCGACCGGACGATGCCGGCGTGGTAGGCCTCGACCGACAGGATGCCGGCCGCCGCCTCCAGGTAGGCCTTGTTCGAGATCAGCGGGGCGGCACCCTTGTAGGCGGTGACCCCGACGTCCTCGAACAGGAAGGCGCCGAGCAGGAAGCTGTTGTCGTCGGCGAACGGGTTGAACGTCTGGCCCGCCGAGATCACCCCGGCCGCGATGGCCGCGTTGGTGAAGCTGCTCTGCAGATCGATCTCCGGCCGGGCCACCTTGGCGCTGCCCAGAGCCGAGCGCAGGAACTCCACGTGCGCCAGCTCGTCGCCGGCGATCTCGGCCGCATAGGCCTTGACGGCGGCGCTGCGGAACGGAACCTGGCTGCCGCCGGTGACCCCACCGCGCTTGCCGGTGCCGTCGGTCATGGTCGAGTCCAGGCCGTAGCCGCGGACGGCGTAGAGGTAGAACTCGGCCTCGAGGTACTCCAGGTTGAGTGCGAAGTTCAGCACCGTCGCGTCGCTGATCTCGGCGGCCTGGGCTTTGGTCGAGCCGGCGCCGGCCACGGCCGCAGCCCCGACGGTGCCCAGACCGGCCAGTCCGGCCGCCTTCATGAACTTGCGTCGGTCCGACTCGGTCTCGGCGCTGCGGTTGACCATGTCAACCACCATCTTCTTTCCGAACATGTGGTCCCCTCTTCGGGATGAAGCCCTTGTCTCCGAGGACGACGCGGGCCGGTGACCGGGGCCCGCCGGAGAACGGGCCGCAACCGTGGACGAACCCGGAACGCGTGGAGCCTGGGTGGACGCCCCGGGAACCCACTTCCCCGCCGCGGCACTGTCAGCTCTGACGCTGATTCGACGCCGAGCCCGGATCGGATGGGAGGAAAAAGGAAAAACCTTCGACCTTCGCTCCGCAGGCTTTTCTCAGCCTTCGGGGAGATCGGTCGAGGCGGTGGACGAAGCCGGTAGCCGCCCGCCCCGCCGCCAGCCCACCGAGCGGCCGCGGCCGGCCGGGAATGACGAGGACCGACCGACCGTTATGATCGTTGAATTCTCAACGACATCAGGAGTTGGCATGCAGTTCGGCATCTTCACCGTCGGCGACGTCACCACCGACCCGACCACCGGCCGCACCCCGGGTGAGCACGACCGGATCCGGGACACGGTCCGGATCGCCAAGAAGGCCGAGGAGGTGGGGCTGGACGTCTTCGCCACCGGTCAGCACCACAACCCGCCGTTCGTGCCGAGCGCGCCCACCACTCTGCTGGCCTACATCGCCGCCCAGACCGAACGGCTGCGGCTGTCCACCTCGACCACCCTGATCACCACCACCGACCCGGTCCGGATCGCCGAGGACTACGCGACCCTGCAGCATCTGTCCGAGGGCCGGATGGACCTGATGCTCGGCCGCGGCAACACCGGCCCGGTCTATCCGTGGTTCGGCCAGGACATCCGGGACGGGATCGCCCTGGCGGTGGAGAACTACGCCCTGCTGCACCGGCTGTGGCGGGAGGAGAACGTCGACTGGCAGGGCAGATTCCGGACGCCGCTGCAGGGCTTCACCTCGACCCCGCGGCCCCTGGACGGGTTGCCGCCCTTCGTCTGGCACGGCTCCATCCGGAGCCCGGAGATCGCCGAGCAGGCCGCCTACTACGGCGACGGCTTCTTCGCCAACCACATCTTCTGGCCGGCCTCGCACACCGAGCAGATGGTGGGTCTCTACCGGCGTCGCTTCGAGCACTACGGTCACGGCCGCGCCGACCAGGCGATCGTCGGTCTCGGCGGCCAGGTCTATCTGGCCCGCAACAGCCAGGACGCCGTCGACGAGTTCCGGCCGTATTTCGACCACGCCCCGGTCTACGGCTACGGCCCGTCGCTGGAGGAGTTCAGCGCTCAGACGCCGTTGACCGTCGGTTCGCCGGCGCAGGTGATCGAACGGACGCTGTCCTTCCGCGAGTACGCCGGCGACTACCAGCGGCAACTGTTCCTGATCGACCACGCGGGCCTGCCGACCGACACCGTGCTGCGCCAGCTGGATCTGCTGGGCGAGGTGGTCCGGGAGCTGCGACCGGCCTTCGAGGCCCTGCGCCCGGCGGACGTCCCCTCGGATCCGCCGACCCACCTGAGCCGGCTGGCGGCGGCCGCCGAGTCGAGTGCCGGGTCTGCGGCGTCGGCCGGGGTCGGGTCGGGCGCCGGGTCGGGCGCCGAGACCGAGCTGGTGTCGGCATGACCCGTCGGATCGCCGTGATCAGCGCCGGGTTGTCCCAACCGAGCTCGACCCGATTGCTGGCCGACCGTCTGGCCGACGCCGGCCGGAGTGCGCTGTCGGTCCGCGGCCAACAGGTCGAGGTGGAGGTGATCGAGCTGCGCCCGCTGGCCCACGAGATCACCAACGCGATGCTGACCGGCTTCGCCGCCGGCCCGCTGACCGCGGCGCTGGACACTCTCGCTGCCGCTGACGGGCTGATCGCGGTCAGCCCGGTGTTCCAGGCCTCCTACGCCGGACTGTTCAAGTCGTTCGTCGACGTGGCCACCATCGGTCGCCCGGAGCTGCTGCGAGGTACGCCCACGCTGCTCGGTGCGACCGCGGGGACGACGCGGCACAGCCTGGTGCTGGAGTCGGCGATGCGGCCGCTGTTCAGCTACCTCGGTGCGCTGACCGTGCCGACCGCGGTGTTCGCGGCCGCCGAGGACTGGGGCTCCGCCGGCTCGTCCCGGCCGACCGCCTCCACCCGGACGCCGGCGCAGGGCGAGGACGAACTGTCGATCCGGATCGGTCGGGCCGCAGCCGAGTTCGCCGACCTGGTCGGCGGCCGTCCGGCCCGCCCCGACTCTCCGACGAGGTCGACGGACACCTTCGGCGAGGGCGTCGACTTCGCCGCCCTGCTCGGTCGCTGACCGGAGCCGTCACCGGCGGCTGACGGCGGCACCCTCGGCAGCAGCCGCCTCCGCTTGGCGTCGGGCTAGTCTCGTGCCCGACGAGGAGGGGCCGGATGACGGTCTGGTTCACCAGCGATCAGCATTTCGGGCACGAGCGGCTGCTGCAGTTGTCGCCGCCGCGCGGCGCCGCGTTCGCCACCGTGGCGCAGATGAACGCCCGCCTGGTGGAGAACTGGAACAGGGTGGTCGGGCCCGAGGACACCGTCTGGGTCCTCGGTGACGTCGATCTGGGCGGCAAGAACGCCAACCTGGCGTTGGTCGACGCGTGTGTCGGCACCAAGATTCTGATCAGTGGCAACCACGACGCCTGTTGGGCCGGCGACCGGGCCGGTTGGCGGCACCGTGAGCGCTACCTCGCAGCCGGCTTCGCCGCCGTGCTGGACTTCGCCGTCACCAAGCTGCCGCCGGCTCGGCCGCAGGCACCCGCCACCAGAGTGTTGCTGAACCACTTCCCGTACGTCGGCGACTCCCACGGCGAGGACCGCTACGCCCAGTTCCGGCTCCGCGACGAGGGGACTCCGCTGCTGCACGGGCACGTCCACGAGTCGTTCCGCGAACGCCGCACGCCCCGGGGAACCTGGCAGCTCAACGTGGGTGTCGACCGGTGGGACTACACGCCCGTCTCCGCCGAGACGCTGTCCAGGCATCTTGAGCACCTCGACGAACCCGGCGACCCCGGCGACCCCGGCGGCCCGGCGACCCCGACGACCCCGACGACCCCGGCGACCTCGGCGACCTCGGCGACCGATCGTGAAGGCCGGTCGGACGCCGCCCGACGAGAGCGACGGAGGGGCCCGGGACGCCGATCCCGACCGGTGTTCCCGGTCGGGATCGGCGCTGACAGCACACCGGGCCGACGGCCGCCAGGTCAGCTGCAGCCGCTGGTGGAGCCGCAGCCCTCGCAGACGTAGCAGCTGCCGCTGGGCCGCATCTTCGTCCCGCAGGTGAGACAGAGCGGGGCGTCGACACTGGTGCCGGTGACCTGCTCCATCAGCTCGGCGGTGGTGTGCGCGCCGGTCGGGGCGGGCTTGACCGCGGCGGCCGGCACCCGCTCGGCCTTGGCCGTCTCGGCCCGCACCGTCTGGTCGCTGCGGAGCGCGTCGGCCTCGGACTCCTCGTCCTCCTCCACCGGCAGATAGGAGCCGGTCTCGACCTGACGGGCCCGCTCGGTCGCGGTGTAGATGCCCAACTCGGCCCGCTCGTCGAAGGTCAGGTAGTCCAGCGCGAGCCGGCGGAAGATGTAGTCCATGATCGACTGCGACATCCGCACGTCCGGGTCGTCGGTCAGGCCGGCCGGCTCGAACTTGAGGTTGGTGAACTTCTGCACGAAGGTCTCCAACGGGACGCCGTACTGCAGGCCGATCGAGACCGCGATGGAGAAGGCGTCCATCACGCCGGCCAGGGTCGAGCCCTGCTTGCCGAGCTTGAGGAACACCTCACCCAGACCGTCGTCGGGGTAGGAGCCCGAGGTCATGTAACCCTCGGCGCCACCGACCGCGAACGAGGTGGTCCGGCTCGCCCGCGACTTCGGCAGCCGCTTGCGGATCGGGCGGTACTCGATCCGCGGCGCCGCCTCGGGCTCGGTGACGGCGTCGGCCTTCTTGGCCTTGCCGTCGCTCAGCGGCTGGCCGACCTTGCAGTTGTCGCGGTAGACGGCCAGCGCCTTCAGCCCGAGCTTCCAGCCCTGCAGATAGACCTCGGCGATCTCGTCCACCGAGGCGGTCTCGGGCAGGTTGACGGTCTTGGAGATGGCCCCGGACAGGAACGGCTGGGCGGCCGCCATCATCCGGACGTGCCCCATCGGCTTGATCGACCGGGCGCCCATCGCGCAGTCGAACACCTCGTAGTGCTCGGTCTTCAACCCGGGCGCGTCGATCACGTGACCGTTCTCGGCGATGTACTCCACGATCGCCTCGGCGGTCTCGTCGGCGTAGCCGAGCAGCTTCAGCGCCCGCGGGATGGTCTGGTTGACGATCTGCATCGACCCGCCGCCGACCAGCTTCTTGAACTTGACCAGCGAGAAGTCCGGCTCGATGCCGGTGGTGTCGCAGTCCATCATGAAGCCGATGGTGCCGGTCGGGGCCAGCACCGAGGCCTGCGCGTTGCGGTAGCCGTTGACCTCGCCGTTCTTCAGGCAGGCGTCCCAGGCCTTGGTGGCCCGGGCCTGGACATCGCCGTCGAAGGCGGAGAACGTCCGCAGCGAGTCGTTGGCCGCCTGGTGCTTGCGCATCACCCGCTTGTGGGCGTCGGCGTTGCGGGCGAACCCGGCGTAGGGCCCGACGATGCCGGCCAGTTCGGTCGAACGGCGGTAGGAGACGCCGGTCATCAGCGAGGTGATCGCCGCGGCGAAGGCCCGGCCGCCGTCGGAGTCGTAGCCGTGGCCGGTGGCCATCAGCAGCGCGCCGAGGTTGGCGTAGCCGATGCCCAGCTGCCGGTAGTCACGGGTGGTCTGCCCGATCGCCTCGGTCGGGAAGTCGGCGAAACAGATCGAGATGTCCATCGCGGTGATGATCAGCTCGACCGCCTGCTCGAACCGCTCGGCGTCGAAGGTGTCGTCCTCGCGCAGGAACTTCAGCAGGTTCAGGCTGGCCAGGTTGCAGGAGCTGTTGTCCAGGCTCATGTACTCAGAGCACGGGTTGGAGGCGGTGATCCGGCCCGACTCGGGGTTGGTGTGCCAGTCGTTGATCGTGTCGTCGTACTGGATCCCGGGGTCGGCGCAGGCCCAGGCGGCCTGGGCGATCTTGCCCCACAGTTCGCGGGCGTCGACCGTCTCGATCACCGAGTGGTCGACGCGGGAACGCAGGCCGAACGGGGTGCCGTCCTCGACCGCACGCATGAACTCGTCGTTGACCCGGACGGAGTTGTTGGCGTTCTGGTACTGGACGCTGGTGATGTCCTTGCCGCCGAGGTCCATGTCGAAGCCCGCGTCGCGCAGGGCCCGGATCTTGTCCTCCTCCTTGGCCTTGGTCTCGACGAACTCCTCGATGTCGGGGTGGTCGACGTCCAGCACCACCATCTTGGCCGCCCGCCGGGTGGCGCCGCCGGACTTGATGGTGCCGGCGCTGGCGTCGGCGCCCCGCATGAAGGAGACCGGGCCGGAGGCGGTGCCGCCGGAGCTGAGCAGTTCCTTGCTGGACCGGATCCGGGACAGGTTCAGCCCGGCGCCGGAGCCGCCCTTGAAGATGAATCCCTCTTCGCGGTACCAGTTGAGGATCGAGTCCATCGAGTCGTCCACGCTGAGGATGAAGCAGGCGCTGACCTGTTGCGGGCTCTTGGTGCCGACGTTGAACCAGACCGGTGAGTTGAAGCTGAAGTACTGGTGCAGCAGCATCCAGGTGATCTCGTGCTCGAAGATCTCGGCGTCGGCCGGGGTGGCGAAGTAGCCGTGCTCCTCGCCCGCCTCGCGGTAGGTGTGCACCACCCGGTCGATCAGCTGCCGCAGGCCCTGCTCACGGGCCTCGGTGCCGAGCGCGCCCCGGAAGTACTTGGTGGTGACGATGGTGGAGGCGTTGACGCTCCACGAGGTCGGGAACTCGACGTTCTTCTGCTCGAAGACGGTGGCTCCGGTCTTCCAGTTGGTCTGGACGACGTCACGCCGCTCCCAGCTGACCTCGTCGTAGGGGTGCACGCCGGGGCTGGTGAACACCCGGTCGATGCTCAGCCGCTGCCGGTCGTCGCGACCGGAACTCTGCTCGGACTGCTTCTTGACGCGGCCGTTGGTCGCTCGGGTGGTCTCGCTCATGCGTCGCCTCGTTCTTTCCTGCTCGGGTCGTTCGGTGTGGACGGTGCGCCCCGAGGGGCGCGTTCTGGATCACGTCGGGACACGTGTTCCGGATCGTGTTCTGCATCAGGTGGTGCGGACGTGCTGGACCGGGGCGGACCCGCGCAGGCCTTCCCCTGCCGCGCGGGCCCACCCCGGAGTTCTAGGTCTCGCGGGACGGGCCGGGGACCCGTGGCGAGCGGTGTGCGGGAGGGCTGGGACGGCGCGTGGGGACTCGCCGGCGACCACGCCCCGGTCGAGTGGGACCGTTGGCGAGTTCGGGCAGCAGCGGCTCGATGCCCAACGGCTCCTGCTCGATCCGCAGCAGGGCGATCTCGTCCTCGAAGTCGTCCACGGACTCGTAGCGTCGATAGACGCTCGCGAACCGCAGGTACGCCACCTGGTCGAGTTCACGCAACGGACCCAAGATCGCCACCCCCACCTCGTCCGCCGGGATCTCCGGTTGCCCGGACGCCCGCAGCGCGTCCTCGACCTGCTGGCCGAGTTGAGCGAGTTGGTCCTCGTTGACCGGGCGTCCTTTGCAAGCCTTGCGGACGCCACTGACAACTTTGTCCCGGTTGAACGGTTCGGCGGCTCCGGACTTCTTCTTCACCAGCAGCTGGATGTGCTCCATCGTGGTGAACCGACGCTCACAGACCGGGCACTGCCGCCGCCGCCGGATACTCCCGCCGTCCTCGGCCACCCGGGAGTCGAGCACCTTGGAGTCGTGGTGACGGCAGAAGGGACAGAACACGACGGCTCCTCTCGCGGCTGATCGGGTTGGTCTGGGTTGATCTGGGTTGTTGTGGGCTGTTCGGCGGGTGCGGACGACCCGCCGGGACGGTCCGTGTGTGGACAGAACTGGGGACAAACCTGGGGTCGAGCTGTGGATGACGCGGATTTCCTGTGGACAGTCGACCACAACCTGTGGACTAACTACAGGGCTGTAAGCACTAGATATAGATACCGTACGTCTCTTCAGCCCGGGCCGCAAGGCCTGCGATCCCGCGGGTTCGACCGTCGCTCGGGACCGGACGCACGAGCCGTCGACCGGACGTTCAGGGCCGGACGGTGAGCCGCGGCCGAGCCGATCGGTCGAGCGGCATCTGCGTCCCAGCAGCCCGACGGAGGCCGCAGGGCCGGGAACGGAATCAGTCGGGCCGGGATCAGCAGTACGGGGAGAGGTCAGGCGAGGTTGCGGACCACGGTGTAGACCACGGCGAGCGCGGAGAAGACGACCAACCAGCGGGTCGGATGCACCCGCCGCAACCGGTCGGCGATCCGGGCCGGTGGCCGAAGCGCCGGCCCGCCCAGGATCTCGAGGGCCCAGCAGACGGCCAGCGCCGGCAGCAGGACCAGGCCGAGGAAGACCAGCGGGTTGGCCGCGAAGGCCTGCGCCGGGTGCAACCGGAGCAGGTCGGCGCCGAGCCTCGTCCCGCCGCAGAGTGGGCACTCCCACCCGGTCAGAGCTCGGAAGGGGCACGGAAAACCTCGACCGGTCGTCGCGTAGAGGGTACTGAGGGCCAGCCCGAACCCGACGAAGCCGCCGATCGCCACGAGGCCCGCTCGCGGGTCGAAGGGTTTGGCCCGATAGGGCCGACCGGGGACCGACACCCCTCCATTGTGGGCCACCCGCGAGTACGGCACCAGGAGTCACACCCGGGCTTCTCGGCTGCGCGATCACCGGTCGACGACCTGATCTTTCTCTAGACTCGAGAAGACGACCGGCCGACCGGTCGAACACGCAGCGACCGGCTACCGCCTCGATCGCACGAAAGCTCGCACGGAAGGACTGAGATGACCGGAACGGGACCGGACGGATCGGCTGGAGGCCCGGACCGGGACGACAGGTCAGGGCCCGACGCGAGGGGCTGGTCGGGCCAGCAGCAACCGCAGGAAAGCTCTCACGGTTGGGCCACCCCGCACCAGAGCCCGTCAGCTCCGGGCGACCAGGCCGACCCCGGCCATGCTCTCTCCGGTCAGCCCGGCCAGCCGTACCCCGGTCAGCCGTACCCCGGTCAGCCCTATCAGGATCCACGGCCTCAACCCACGCCGGCGCCGTACCAGCCACCCCAGCAGTCATTACCGCCCTATGCCGGTCAGGGACACCCGCAGTCATCGTTCCCACCACCGTTCCCACCACCGGGCTACTCGCCCGGGATGGGCCCCTGGAGCCCGCCCCTGCGAAACGACTACGCCCATTGGGGGCGCCGGGTCGGGGCCCTGATCATCGACTCGATCCTGGGTTACGTCGCGGTCGCCCTCTTCTATGCCTGGTACATCACCTTCTTCATCACCACGCTGAGGTCGATCAGCGATGGCGGGACCCCGAGCTTCGACTTCTTCAGCCCGCTCCTGGTTGCGGCGGTGATCGTCTACGTCGTCGATCTCGGCCTCCGGATCTGGAACCGCTGGATCCTCGGCGGCCGCACCGGCCAGTCGCTCGGCAAGCGCGTCCTCAAGATCAAGCTGATCTCCGAAACCACCGGAGAACCGATCGGTGCCTTGAACGCCTTTCTCCGCGACCTGCTGCACACCGTCGACGGGGCTGCTTTCGTGGGCTATCTCTGGCCCCTGTGGGACGAGAAGCGTCAGACCTTCGCCGACAAACTGATCACGACGATCGTCATCGATGCACCCGATCGTGATCTTGCCGTGCCGCACACCACCGATTCCAGGATCTAGCCCACCTCGGCGCGCGTCGACCGCGTCGCCCTCAGGCGGGTGATCGAGGGTTCGGCCCCAGCGGGATCGTCACCTCCGACCTGGTCCTGAACGTCAGCGTGAGCTGATGGTCGCCAGTTGGTAGCGGTCGGAGGTGACCCGGGTTGCGGTCGCACCGACCACGGTCAGGGCCGCGACCGTGACCAGGACTCCGGCCACCAGAATCAGAGCGATCCCCCGCTCCGTCAACCGGACCGACGAGGCCAGGGGGCGCAACTGTGGTCGGGGCCGGGTCGGGGCCGCAGGGGCCACACAGGCGGATGGGCCTGTCACGGTGGCGCGCCGCAGCTGGGGCGCGGGCGCTCCGGTGGCCGGGCGCCCGACAGGCCCGGCGCCCCGGCCGGAGCGACGCCCCGGCCGGGTGGTCGCCGGACCGGCCGGTGCCGGGCGGGCGGTCGTGGCTCGAGCAGGAGCCGGACCCGGGGAAACCGTCCGGGTGGCCGGTGCACTCAGAGTGATGGTGCTCATCGTTGCTCCTTCGGTCGAACGCGTGGTCGAACGCGTGTTCGAAACACTGCGTGGTGATTGTCTACCGCATCCGGGCCCGCCTTGGGAAGGACATTCGCACATCTGTTCGACGTGTCCCGGATCCGGATCGGTCATGACGGGAGTCAAGCTGGAGCCTCTGACAGTTTTTCCGAGCCCCTTTCGGAGCTCTCGGGCCAGCGTTCGGATCAGCGTTCGGATCAGCGTTCGGATCAGCGATCGGAGCAGCGTTCGGACGGAGATCCGGGCGATGACGGGGTTGTCGGCGATCGCGACCAGGCGCGACACGCATCGAACAGGTGTTTGAATGTGTCGGACGGATTCTCTACCGTGAGCGCATGGCCACCTCGAAGAACACCAACAGTAAGAAGTCGACCCGCGCCGGCGCCGCCGACCGCAGTGCGGATCCTGCCGGGACGCACACAGCTCCGACGTCAGCAGACGTCGTCGAATCAGGTGACGTGCCGTCCGTCGAATCGGTGCCGGGGTCAGGTCCGCGACGCGGCCGGCCGAGCAAGGTCGAGATCGAGGCACAACTCGCGGAGTCCCGGAAGCGGCCGCGACCGACGGCGAATCTGGCCGTGCTGCCGGACGGTCCGCCGGACGCCACCGGTCTGACGCCGCGACAGCGCCGGATCCTCGAGGTGATCAAGGAGACCGTCGACGTCCGGGGCTACCCACCCAGCATCCGGGAGATGGGCGACGAGGTCGGCCTGGCCAGCAGTTCGAGCGTGGCGCACCAGTTGAAGGTGCTGGAGAGCAAGGGATTCCTGCGTCGCGACCCGAACCGGCCGCGGGCACTCGAGGTGCTGCTGCCCGAGGACATGGAGTGGGGTAGCGAACCGGTGGCCGGTTCCGGCGCCTCCGAGCTGGAGCGCGACGCACTGCCCGAGCCCGTGCACGTACCGGTGCTGGGCCGGATCGCGGCCGGCGGGCCGATCCTGGCCGAGGAGCGGGTCGAGGACGTGTTCGCCCTCCCCCGCCAACTGGTCGGGGACGGAACCCTCTTCCTGCTGGAGGTACGCGGCGACTCGATGATCGAGGCGGCGATCTGTGACGGTGACTGGGTGGTCGTCCGGCAACAGCAGAGTGCGGACAACGGCGACATCGTGGCGGCGTTGCTGGACAACGAGGCGACGGTGAAGACCTTCAAGCGGACGCCGGGCCAGGTCTGGCTGCTGCCGCACAATCCGGCCTACGATCCCATCGACGGTAACCACGCCTCGATCCTCGGCAAGGTGGTGGCCGTCCTCCGCAAGGTGTGATCGCGGCCCGCCGAAGGTCTGAGCGCAGCCACGATCGACCGGTAGCTCTACGGTTCGAACGGCAGGATTCGGTCGAACGCGAGCTGGGCTCAGCAACGCGGATCGGCAACGGGGCATCAGCAACGGGGATCAGCAGCCGGCCCGGTGGAGGTCCCGCATCTGCATCCCGGTGAAATACGGGACCACCGCACGCAACGTCGTGGAGGGGACGGGTCCGGTGTTGACGCAGACGCCATCGACCATCGTCCGGCTGTCGACGACGCAGACCCGGCGGCCGAGCTCGGCCACGATCACCGTGGCCGTCTGATCACCCGGTCCCGAACCGATCACGGTCGGGCCGACGTCACAGCTGTGCCCGTCCGCACACCCTGGCAGGGATTCCCCGGCGCCCCCGGGCTGCGCGATTGCCGCCCACAGCTGCCTCGGCGGCCGCGACGAGGTGGCGACACCCCTGGCCCGGTGGCGACACCCCTGGCCCGGTGGGGTCAGCCCGCGAGCCGGCGCAGGGCCTGCACCACCACCTCGTGCTCGGTGGTGGTCCACATGTCCGGCATCGCCGAGGTGAGGTAGGAGCCGTACCGAGCGGTCGCCAGCCGGGAGTCGAGGACGGCGACGACACCGCGGTCGGTGGTCCGGCGGATCAACCGGCCCGACCCCTGGGCCAACAGCAACGCGGCCTGGCTGGCCGCGACGGACATGAAGCCGTTGCCGCCCGCCTCACTGACCGCCCGCTGGCGGGCGACGGTCAACGGCTCGTCCGGCCGCGGGAACGGGATCCGGTCGATGATCACCAGCTGGCAGGTCCGTCCCGGCACGTCGATCCCCTGCCAGAGGGAGAGGGTGCCGAACAGGCTCGTCTCCTCCTCGGCCAGGAAGCGGCGGGTCAGTTCGGAGAGCTGGGCGTCGCCCTGACAGAGCACCGTCTGCTTCGGCAGTTCGGCCCGGACGTGCCGGGCTGCCGTCTCGGCCGCCCGGCGGGAGGAGAACAGGCCGAGGGTGCGGCCGCCGGCGGCCCAGACCAACTCGGCGATCTCGGCCAGCGCCTCGGGCCCCAGGCCGTCGCGACCGGGTCGCGGCAGGGTGTGGGCGACGTAGAGGATCCCCTGGCGGCGGTAGTCGAACGGCGAGCCGACGTCGAGGCCGCGCCAGCGCAGGACGGGGTCGTCGCCCTGCCCGTCGCCGGTCCGGGGACCGGACTCGGGCCGGACCGAGAGCCGGGCGCGGCACCGGCACCGCCCGACTTCCCGGCACCGCCCGACTTCCCGGCACCGCCCGACTTCCCGGCACCGTCGGATTTTCCGGAACCGCCCGACCCACCCGATTCGGAGTCGTCGCGGTCGCCGGCCCGCAGGCCGACGGAAGCGGAGGCGCTGCGGAAGTCGTCGCCGAGCTTCAGCGTGGCCGAGGTCATCACCACCGTCCGGTCGGCGAAGATCCGGTCCCGCATCAGGCCGGCGACGCTGAGCGGAGCCACCCGCAGATCCCGCCCGAACCGCTCGCTCTCGGCCACCCACACCACGTCCCAGCGGTCGAGGGCGGCCATCCGCTCGGCGATGTCGAAGATCTCCTGGACGGCGGCCGCGGCCTGCTTGCGTTCGCTGTCGCCGGAACCGGCCGAGCCGTCGCCGGGCCCGCCGGAGGACGACTTCGTCGACAGCGCGCTGACGGCCCGCCGGGAGGCCGAGCGGACCCCGTCCACCGCGGTGACCAGGGCCGAGTCGGGGTCCTCCACCCGCTCGACCGGTGCCTCGTCCAGCGCCACCCGCAGCGCGTCGGCCGACTCCAGCAGCTCGAGGGCGACGTCGTCGTCGAGATAGGTCAGGGCCCGCTTCCCCACCCGCTCCACCGCGGCCGGCGACAGCTCCGCCGAGGCTGCCCCAGTGACCCGGGAGACGACCTCGTGCGCCTCGTCGATGACCACCAACGAGTGCTCGGGCAGCGCCGTCCGGCCGTGCATGGCGTCGATGGCCAGCAGGGCGTGGTTGGTCACCACCAGATCGGCCGCTCGGGCCCGCTCGCGGGAACGCTCGACGAAGCAGGTGTCGCCGTAGGGGCAGCGCTGCACGCCGAGACACTCCCGGACCGGCACCGAGACCTGCTGCCAGGCGCGGTCGCCGTGCGCGGGGGCGTCGTCCCGGTCGGCCAGACCGCGCTGCTCGTGTTCGCGGGCGGCCCATTCGCGCAGCGCGACCACCTCGGCCCCGAGCACGGAGGACGCCTGCTCGGACGCCGCTCCCCCGCCGGCTCCGGCCCCGCTCTGCTGGGCCCGGGCGGTCGCGACCAGTTCGTCCGGGTCGATCAGTGATTCCTGGGCGGCGTCCGAGCCGTCGTTGACCCGCAGCCGACAGGCGTAGTTGCTGCGTCCCTTCAGCACGGCGGCGCTCGGACGCCGCCCGCTCACCCGCTGGACGGCGTCGAGCGCGGCCGGGATGTCGGCGTTGGCCAACTGGGACTGCAGCGCCAGCGTGGCGGTCGCGATCACCGCCCGATCGAGCCGGCCCGCGCCCAGCGCGGACAGCACGGGTGCGAGATAGCCCAGTGACTTCCCGGTTCCGGTGCCGGCCTGGACGAGCAGGTGGCGTCCGTCACCGATCGCCCGGTCGATCGCCGCCGACATGGCCTGCTGGCCGGGACGCTGCGAGCCGCCGATCTCGCCGACCGCGGCGTCGAGCACAGCGGACCAGCCGCCGGCCTTCGGCGGTTCCGCATCCGCGGGCTGGGCAGTCACCCGGGCACCGTACTCGGCGGTTCCGACAATGTGGTGTGATGCGCGCCGAGACGGCTCAGGGTTGGCCGAAGGAGGAGAGCTCGGCGGCCAGACCCGGATAGACCCGGGCGGTCACCGCCGTCCCGCCGGCGGTGTGCTCCAGGCTCTCGATCTCGCCCTCGTGGTGCACCCGGTCGATCAGGTCGCCGCGGGCGTAGGGCACCAGTGCGCGCACCTCCACCTCCGGGCTGGGCAGTCGCTGCTCGATCGCTTCCTGCAGCTCGGGCAACCCGGCCCCGGTGCGGGCCGAGACGACGACGGCACCGGCGTAACTGGCCCGGAGCACGGTGAGCAGGTTCGGGTCGGCGGCGTCGGCCTTGTTGATCACGATCAGCTCGGCCACGTCGGCGGCCCCGATCTCGCCCAGAACGGTCCGGACCGCCCGGATCTGCCCGTCCGGATCCGGATCGGAGCCGTCCACCACGTGCACCAACAGATCAGCCCGGACGGCCTCCTCCAGGGTGGAGCGGAAGGCCTCGACGAGATCGTGCGGTAGGTGCCGGACGAAGCCGACGGTGTCGGTCAGGGTGAAGTCGCGGCTGTCGGAGGTCTGAGTCCGTCGGGTGGTCGGATCCAGGGTCGCGAACAGCGCGTCCTCGACCAGCACCCCGGCCCCGGTCAGCCGGTTCAGCAGGGATGACTTGCCGGCGTTGGTGTAGCCGACGATGGCCACCGACGGCACCTGGTTGCGTTGCCGACCGGCCCGCTTCACCTCACGGGTGGCGTCCATCTCGCGCAGCTCGGCCCGCAGTTTGGCGATCCGGCTGTTGATCCGGCGCCGGTCGGTCTCGATCTTGGTCTCACCGGGACCGCGGCCACCGATACCGACCCCGTTGCTGGCCCGGCCGCCGACCTGCCGGGACAGGTTGCCGCCCCAGCCGCGCAACCGCTGCTTCAGGTACTGCAACTGGGCCAGCTCGACCTGGGCCTTGCCCTCGGCGCTCTGCGCGTGCTGGGCGAAGATGTCCAGGATCAACGCGGTCCGGTCGATCACCTTGACCTTGGTCTTGTCCTCCAGGGTGCGCAACTGGGCCGGGGCGAGCTCACCGTCGCAGATCACGGTGTCCGCGCCGGTGGCCTGCACCACCTCGCGCAGTTCCTCGACCTTGCCACTGCCCACGTAGGTGGACGGGTCGGGCTTGCTCCGACGCTGGACCAGACCCTCGAGCACCTGCGAGCCGGCCGTCTCGGCCAGCAGCTTCAACTCGGCCAGCGCGTTCATCGCGTCGGTCTCGGTGCCGGTGGTCCAGACGCTGCACAGCACCACCCGCTCGAGTCGCAGCTGGCGGTACTCGACCTCGGTGACGTCGGTGAGCTCGGTCGACATCCCGGCGACCCGGCGCAGCGACTGGCGGTCGGCCCGATCCTGCTGGTCACCGTCATAACCGGCGAGGTCACGGCCGGCGAGGTCGTGGCTCGCGGCGCCGGACCCGTGGTCGACCTGGTCGGGAGAGACCTGGTCGCGAGAGATGTGGTCGGGCTGGTCGAAGTCGTCGTTCCGGTCGGACTGATCGGTGCTGGTGGAAACGCGCTGGGGAACACTCATGTTGGTTTCGAGCATCTCACGCCAGGCCAAGGTGTGCACCGGATTTCCTCCGGCCCGCAGCCGGGGATCGACACCCCGAGCATCCGGGAACAGCGGCCGGCGGTAGAACAGAGTCGATGTCCACCGAGTCAGGCCGATCGTCGCCCGCCCGTCGGGTCCCCACCCGGATCAGTGTGGCGGTCGGGACCGGGTCGCTGCTGCAGCCGCTGAACTCGTCGATGATCGCCGTCGCCCTGGTCACCATCGGCGCCGACCTGGGCATCCACAGCGGGATCTCCTGGCTGATCTCGGCCCTCTACCTCGCGACCGCCGTCGCCGCGCCGACCGCGGGCCGGCTGGCCGACCTGTTCGGACCGCGGCGGGTGTTCTTCGCCGGACTGGTCCTGGTCGCGCTCGGTGGCGTGCTCGGCCCGCTGATCCCGAACCTGGGTGGTCTGATCGCCTCCCGGATCGTGCTCGGGGTCGGCACCGCCACCCAGTACCCGGCGGCGATGGCCATCATCCGGGCCCGGGCCCGCCGGACCAGGGAGGACGCCTCGGGCGCGATGGCCGTGCTCGGCGTCTGCGCCCAGGTCTCGGTCGCCTTCGGGCCGACGATCGGCGGTCTGCTGGTCGGCGGTTTCGGCTGGCAGGCGATCTTCCTGGTCAACGTGCCGCTGACGGCGATCGCCGCGGTCTGGGTCTGGCGGGTGACCGAACCGGACCGGCCGCGAGCCGAGATCGCCGGGCAGAACGGGCCGAACGGGCCGAAAGGGGTGCGTGGGCTGGACCTGCTCGGGCTCTTCCTGTTCGCCGCCGGGCTGACCACGTTGATGTTGTTCCTGCTCTCACTGGCCGGCGGGGTGCAGTGGGGCTGGCTGGTCGCCGTGGTGCCGCTGCTGATCGCGCTGGTGCTGTGGGAGCGACGCCGGGCCCGGCCCTTCCTGGACCTCTCGTTGCTGAGCCGGAGCCCACGCCTCGGGGTGATCTTCCTCCGGCAACTGCTGGTCTCGACGGCGTTCTACTCGATCTTCTACTCGGTTCCGCAGTGGCTGGAGGGGGTCCGCGGCTTCCCGCCCGAACAGTCCGGCCTGCTGATCATCCCGATCGCGGCCATCGGCGTGGTCTCGACGCTGGTCGCCACCCGGTTGATCCGGCGGACCGGCTTCACCCCGACCCTGCTGGTCGGCAATCTCGGGCTGGTCGTCGGCGGCCTGCTGGTGGCCCTGGTGCTGAGCGTCGGCACCCCGGTCTGGGCTTTTCTGATCGTCGCGGCCGTGTTGGGCATTCCGAACGGGTTCAACAACATGGCCAACCAGAACGAGCTGTACGCCTCCAGCTCGGCCGCCGACATCGGCGCCGCCTCCGGGCTGTTGCGCACCACCCAGTACGTCGGGGCGAACCTGTCGGCCGCGTTACTGGAGATCGCGCTCGGCGGGCCGATCAGCGACGCCGGCCTGCACCGGGTCGGGATCGCCGTCGCCGCGGTCTCGGTGCTGCTCACCCTGGTCAGCCTGGCCGACCGCCTCAGCAGCCGCACGAGGCAGCGCAGAGCGGGACGGTGATGAGTTGCGCCAGACACCCCGACGGCGACCTCAGAAGACGGTGTAGCCGCCGTCCATCACCAGCACCGAGCCGGTCATGAAGCTGGCCGCGTCCGAGGCCAGGAAGACCACGGCCGGGCCGAGCTCGTCCGGGGTGGCGTAGCGCTGCATCGGCGCGTCCAGAATCCAGTTCTGCCGGAACTGGGGCTCGTCCACCGGAGCCATCTCGGTCTTCACATACCCCGGGGCGAGCGCGTTCACCCGCACCCCGTACGGCGCCCATTCGGCCGCCAGCGACTTGGTCAGCTGGTGCACCGCGGCCTTGGAGGCGTTGTATCCGGGCTGCCACTGGGGCCGGTTCACGATCTGGGCCGAGATGGAACCGATGTTGACGATCGATCCGTGACCGGCCCCGACCATCGCCCGGCCGAACGCCTGGGCACAGTTCCAGACCCCGTCGACGTTCACCTCCATCACCGAGCGCCACTCCTCCGGCGTGACGTCGAGGGCCGGACGGTGGACGCAGGTGCCGGCGTTGTTGACCAGCACGTCCACCTCGCCGAAGTCGGTCGTGATCTGCTCGACCGCAGCCTGCACCGACGCCGCATCGGTCACGTCGGCGGGCACCGCGGCCGACCGGACGCCGAGCGCGTCGATCTGCGCCAACAGCTCGGCGGCCGCGGCCGGCTGCCGGACCAGGGCGATCACGTCGCTGCCGGCCTGGGCCAGCGCCAGGGCCAGGGCAGAGCCGATCCCCCGGTTGGCCCCGGTGACCACGGACGTCCGGCCCGCCAGGCTGAACCGGCTGAGGACGTCGGTGGGTGCGCTCGGTTCGGTCATGGATGTCTCCTCGGTCGTCGGGTGTGTTCTGGTCTCAGCTGCCGTCGGGTGTCGGGCCGGTCAGCCGACCGGCGTGCCGACCAGCCAACTCAGCACCTGGATCGCCTCCGCGGCCGTCCAGGCGCCGTCCTCGGGATGGGCCAGGTTCGTCCGGCCCTCCTCGTTCAGATACTTGTACAGCTTGCTGGGGATCTTCGAGCTGTCGGCCAGTCGCGGCGTTCCCTCGAGCAGGAAACGTTCACGGCCACCCTGGAGGAAGAACACCTCATCGGAGTGGGTGACGTCGTAGGTCAGTTTCGCCCCGGTCCGCCAGTTGGTGGCGCCGTCGTCGGGCGGCCCCTTCTCCCGGTAGACCCCGAAGTAGGTCCAGAGCCGGTCGACGTCGGCGGCGCTGCCGGTCAGCACCTGCCAGTTGGCCGGCGCGCCCCGGAACAGCTTCTGGTAGGCCGCGATCTGGGCCGGGTTGTCGCGGGCGGGGTCGACGGTGACGCTGAGGAACTCGACCCGGTCGCTGTGGCCGGCCGCGGCCACCTGCTCGGCCGTCTGGACCACGGTGGCGGTATGGATCGGGCAGCTCTCCTGGCACAGCGTCATCGTGTCGGCCAACGCGATCACCTTGTCGCCGAAATCGCTCAGCCGGACCGTCCGGCCGGCGCCGTCGGTGAAGGCCATCCCGCTCAGCCAGTCCGGCAGCGGCTGGTCGAGGGTGGTGCCGATCTGGTTGCCGGGGGCCGGCGGCGTGTCCGCCTTCGCCTGCCCGCCGCACCCGGCCAGGCCCGCCAGACCACCGAGACCGAGCAGCAGACCGCCGCCGATCACCGAGCGCCGAGACAGATGGCCCCGAGATGGAGAGCTGTCGGACAGAGGGCCTGGAGACAGAGGGCCTGAGGACAGAGGGCCTGAAGACGAAGGACGCGAGACGTCGGGGTGGTCAGGCACGAGCGTGGACCTTACCCGCCGCCGACAGCACGCCGGCATCGTCGATCTCGAACGACCCATCGGCGACCAGCACGGCCGGTCCGGTCAGAAAGCTCTGCCCGTCGCCCAGCTCGACCTCGACCGACCCGCCCGGGACGTCCACCCGGTAGGTCAGCGGACGGTCGCCCTCCCCCGCCTCGCCCTCCCCGAATTCCACGGCCGCGGCAGCCGCGGCAGCGCAGGTCCCGGTGCCGCAGGAGCGGGTCTCCCCCGATCCCCGTTCGAAGACCCGCATCGCGATCCGACGCTGATCCAACCGGGCCACGAACTCGACGTTCGTCCCGTCCGGGTAGGCCTCGGCCGGACCGTAGGCCGGGGCCCGGGTGAGGTCGAGATCCTCCAGTGCCGCCCGATCGGGGACGAAGGTGACCGCGTGCGGATTGCCGACGTCCACCCGGTAGGCGGGTTGCCGTTCCAGCCCGACCGGCTCGGACGCTCGCGTCGTGGCCGAGCACCCGCGACGGGCCCATCGCCACCCGGACCCGGCCGTCGGGCAACGCCTCGGCCACCTTGACCCCGGCCCGGGTGCCGACCGGGATCACCGGTCCGGCGTCGAGACCCCGGTCGAGCAGGTAGCGGACGAAGACGCGGACGCCGTTGCCGCACATCTCGGCCACCGAACCGTCGGCGTTGCGGTAGTCCATGAACCAGACGTCCGGGTCACCGCTCCAGTCGGCGACCTGGTGCCCGCGCACGATCCGCAGGACGCCGTCGGCGCCGATCCCGGCCCGCCGGTCGCAGACCGCCCGGACCTGCGCCGGGCTCAGGTCGAACTCACCGGCCGGGTCCTCGATCAGGACGAAGTCGTTCTCGGTGCCGTGGCCTTTGGTGAAGGCGATGAGGCGGGTCACCAGTTCAGTTTTCCACGTCCGAGGCGCGGCCGGGTTCTGTGCCTTCACCGATGCCGAGCAGGCGCAGCGCCTGATCGAGCAACGAGTCGAGCGCCCGGTCGGGTGATCCGGTGAGCCAGCCGATCCGCGGGTCCCGGCGGAACCAGCCGCCCTGGCGGCGGGCGAATTTCCGGGTGCCGAGGACCGTCTGCGCGCGAGCCTCGTCCTCGCTGATCTCACCGGCGAGCGCACTCAGGATCTGCCGGTAGCCCAACGCCCGGTTTGCGGTCACCCCTTGCTGCAGGCCCTGGCCGATCAAACCTTGGACCTCGGCCACGAACCCGGCCCGCCACATCCGGGCCACCCGGTCGGTGATGCGTTCGTCCAGCACGTCCCGGGGTGCGTCCAGGCCGAGCTGGCGGACGTCCGGCAACGCGTAGCGATGGTCGGGCAGGGTGGCGCGGTAGGGGCGGCCGGTCAGTTCGATCACCTCCAGGGCGCGCACGATCCGCCGTCCGTTGGCCGGTTCCATCACCGCCGCCGCCGCCGGATCGATCTCGGCCAGCCGCTGGTGCAGGGCCTGCGGACCCGTCGCGTCCAGTTCGGTCTCGAGCCGGGCCCGCACCTCGGGATCGGTGCCCGGGAAATCGAACTCGTCGACGACCGCACGGACGTAGAGAGCGGATCCGCCGACCAGCAGCGGCGTCACGCCCCGGCCCAGGCAGTCCGCGACCGCGGCCCGGGCCAGCGCCTGGAAGTCGGCGACGGTCGCGGTCTCGGTGACGTCCAGCACGTCGATCAGGTGATGGCGGACCCGCTCGCGATCGGCCGGCCCCGGTTTGGCCGTGCCGATGTCCATCCCCCGGTACAGCAGCATCGAGTCGGCGTTCACGATCTCGGCCGGACGCCCGGACCGGCTGAGCCGATCGGCCAACGCCACGGCCAGCGCCGACTTCCCGACGGCGGTCGGTCCGACCAGCACCACGATCACGGGCCCATTCTCCCCGGTCGCCACCAACCCGATCCGGCCCCGGTCTGGCGGCCCGACCCGTGACCCGGTAGACAAGGGACAGATAGGTACGCCATCAACAGGAGGTCATCATGGGCATTTTCGACAAGGCCAAAGATCTGGCCGGCGAGCACTCCGACAAGATCGACCAGGGCATCGAGAAGGGCGGCGACATGCTCGATGAGAAGACCGGCGGCAAGTACGCCGACAAGGTCGACAAGGGTCAGGAATTCGCCGGCGACAAGGTCGGGGACTACCTCGGCAAGGGCGACGCGCCGCCCCAGCAGTAGTCGGCACCCGACCAGCGGGTCCGGACCGGCGTCGCCTGACGCGGGTCGGGGACTCGCCTTGCCGGTCCCTGCCCTTCCCGGGCCGGACTTTGCGATCCGTCCCGAACTCGAGTTTGCGATCCTCCCCAGACTCGACTTTGCGACCGTCCGTCGCACTTTGCGTCTGCTGCAGTCGACGCAAAGTGCACGTGCCGGTCGCAAAGTCGAATGGGAGAGGGGGCAGGCGCTGGCGGACGGACGCAGCCCGGAGGCGGTTCGCTCACTCGGACCCCCTCACGCCCGACGAGGCGACGGTTCACTGCACTCTGCAGCTGTGCAGTCACGCAACTGCCTTCCGGTCGCAAAGTCGTGGGAGAGGGCAGACGCGGCGGCCGGACGCAGCGGGCGACCGTCCACAGTGAGCACACTGCTCCCCCTCCGGGCCCGACTTTGCGACCGTTCAGTGCACTTTGCGCCTGCTGCAGTCGACGCAAAGTGCACGTGCCGGTCGCAAAGTCGAATGGGAGAGGGGGCAGGTGCCGACAGGCGGACGCGGAGAGCGGGCTGGTGCTACCCGGGATGTGAGGTATGCCTCACCTAACCGGTAGTAGGCTGACGCCGTGTCTGTGAAGCCGAAGAAGTCCTGCTGTCAGGACAGGCCGCGCTGCAAGCGGTGCCCGATCCGGCTACTGGCCGACGGCAAGCTCGACCCGGAGACGGCGCGGGCCCTGTTCGCCAAGGACCGGAACAAGAAGGCTCTGCGCAAGGCGGTCAAGAAGGGCGACGTCAAAAAGGGCGACGTGAAGAAATCCGACGTCCGCGCCACCGACATCAAGGCCGAGGCCGAGAAGGCCCACCTGCCGATCGCGGCCTGAGCCCGGATCAGCCGCTCAGAGCCGAATCATCCTGAGACACCGTCAGCCCAGGATCACAGACCGCAGGCCGGGGCGGGAGCCAATGGCGCGGGCACCCCGACGGCGGGCATCCCGAGGCTGACCCCCGTGCGCTCGGCCACCCGTCCTTCCCGAGCGGCCCAGGCGTCGCCGCCCCTGGTCCGCCGCAGAGTGATCAGCCCGTCGTCGGCGTTGAGGTGGTGCGGGGCCGCATGGGTCACCACCACCTCGGCCAGATCCCCCGGCCGCGGCCGCAACTCCGGCTCGTCGGGCACGGTGACGTGCACCAGCCGGTTGTCCCGGGCCCGACCCGACATCCGCCGGGTCGCGCCGTCCTTGCGTCCCTCGCCCGCGGCGAACATCACCTCGACCCGCTCGCCGGCCAGCGCGGTGTTCTCGGCCCAGGACACCTCGTTGACCAACGCGACCAGCCGTTCGTAACGCTCCTGGACCACCGCCTTCGGCACCTGATCGGGCATCGTGGCCGCCGGCGTGCCGGGCCGGATCGAGTACTGGAAGGTGAACGCCGCCGCGAACCGCGACGCCGCGACCACGTCCAGGGTGGCCTGGAAATCGGCCTCGGTCTCGCCGGGGAAGCCGACGATGATGTCGGTGGTGATCGCCGCGGCCGGCATCGCCGCCCGGACGTCGTCGATGATCCTGAGGTACTTCTCGGCCCGGTAGGAGCGCCGCATCGCCCGCAGCACGGCGTCCGAGCCGGACTGCAGCGGCATGTGCAGTTGCGGCATCACGTTCGGGGTCTGCGCCATCGCCTCGATCACGTCGGCGGTGAAGTCGCGGGGATGGGGCGAGGTGAAGCGGACCCGCTCCAGCCCGTCGATCTCGCCGCAGGCCCGCAACAGTTTGGCGAAGGCGCCGCGGTCGCCGAAGTCGACGCCGTAGGCGTTCACGTTCTGCCCGAGCAGGGTGATCTCCTGCACCCCCTCGGCCACCAACGCCTGCACCTCGGCCAGCACGTCCCCGGGCCGGCGGTCGTTCTCCTTACCGCGCAGGGACGGGACGATGCAGAAGGTGCAGGTGTTGTTGCAGCCGACGCTGACCGAGACCCAGGCCGAATAGGCCGAATCGCGCCGGGTCGGCAGCGTGGACGGGAACGCCTCCAACGCCTCCTTGATCTCGACCTGGGCCTCCTCGGCCACCCGGGCCCGCTCCAGCAGCACCGGCAGCGAGCCGATGTTGTGGGTGCCGAAGACGACGTCGACCCACGGGGCCCGGCGGGCGATCTCACCCTTGTCCTTCTGGGCCAGACAACCGCCGACGGCGATCTGCATGTCCGGCCGGGCCTGCTTCACCTGGCGCAACTGGCCGAGGTTGCCGTACAACCGGTTGTCGGCGTTCTCCCGGACCGCGCAGGTGTTGAAGACCACCACGTCCGCGGTCTCGTCCTCGATCGAGGGGGCGGCGCCGGTCGGCGAGCCGGAGCGTCGGTAGCCGGCCTGCTCCAGCAGCCCGGCCAGCCGCTCGGAGTCGTGCACGTTCATCTGGCAGCCGTGGGTGCGGATCGCGTACGTCCTGGACATGATCGCCCAGCGTAATCGGTACCGTCCCAGGCGGCGCCGTCTCTCCTCGGCTCGTTAGGCTCGACGCCATGTCCGCTTCGCCAGAGCCGCCGCCCACCGAGGCCGGCCGGCCCGACCCGGGACCCACCGGCACGCAGTACGAGATCACCGCCGGCGGCTACCGTGCCGTGATCAGCGAACTCGGGGCCGCCCTGCGGTCGCTGAGCAGGGACGGCGCCGACCTGATCCACGGTTTCGGGGCCGACGACACCATCGACGGCGGCCGCGGCCAGCAGCTGATCCCGTGGCCGAACCGGCTGCGCGACGGCCACTACGTCTTCGACGGTGTCGATCAGCAACTACCGCTGTCCGAGCCGGACCGGCACAACGCCTCCCACGGGCTGGTCCGGTGGGCGGGCTGGCGACTGGTCGGCCAGGAGGAGTCGGAGGTGCGGCTCGCGTTCACCCTGTTCCCGCAGAAGGGCTGGGCCGAGCGTGGTCGACTGCGAGCTCGGCTACCGGGTGTCCTCCGACGGATTGGAGGTCGAGGTCAGCGCGCACAACGTGGGCGACCACCGGGTGCCGTTCGGTTACGGCGCGCACCCCTACCTGACCGCCGGCGAATCGTCGGTGGACGAGCTGACCCTGAGCGTCCCGGCCGCCTCCTTCCTGCAGGTGGACGAGCGGCTGCTGCCCGCCGAGTTGGTGGCGCTCGACCAGACCTACGACTTCCGCACGGCCCGGCCGATCGGTGACCAGGCTCTGGACACCGCCTTCAGCGATCTGGACCGGGACGAGCGGGGACGCTGGCAGGTCAGCATCGAGTGCCGGTCCCGCCGGACCACCCTCTGGGCCGACGAGCACCACCACTGGACCCAGGTGTTCACCGGCAAACGGCGCGACACCGGACTGGCGGTCGAGCCGATGACCTGCGGACCGGACGCGTTCAACCCGGGCCCGACCCGAACCGGTCTGGTCGCTCTCGAGCCCGGCGAGTCCTACCACGGCCGCTGGGGAATCTTCGGCAGCTGAGGCTCACACCGCTGCTTTCTGCCGCCGGGAGACGGTCCGACCGGCACATTGTTGGCAGGTCGTAACCTCCCTCAGGCGCGTCGGGACTCCAAGCTCGGGCTCAGGTTCGGGTAGCCTCCACGCATGACGGACGCCTCCGCAGACCCTTCCGCCGCACCGGCGTCGGCCCGGCCCGACGGTGTCGGCGACCCGCTCGTCGTGCTCGACGACGTGGACAAGTACTTCGGCGATCTGCACGTACTGCAGCACATCGACCTCTCGATCGGCCGCGGCGAGGTCGTCGTGGTGATCGGGCCGTCGGGTTCGGGCAAGTCGACGCTGTGCCGGGCGATCAACCGGCTGGAGACGATCCAGTCCGGGACGATCACCATCGACGGCGAACCGCTGCCCGAGGAGGGCAAGGGGCTGGCCCGGCTGCGCTCCGAGGTCGGGATGGTGTTCCAGTCCTTCAACCTGTTCGCCCACAAGACGGTGCTGGAGAACGTCACCCTGGGCCCGGTCAAGGTCCGCAAGAAGTCCGGCGGGGAGGCCCGCAAGCGCGGGATGGAACTGCTGAAGCGGGTCGGCGTGGACTCCCAGGCCGAGAAGTACCCGGCGCAGCTGTCCGGTGGTCAGCAGCAGCGGGTGGCCATCGCCCGGGCCCTGGCCATGGATCCGAAGGTGATCCTGTTCGACGAGCCCACCTCGGCCCTCGACCCCGAGATGGTCAACGAGGTGCTCGACGTGATGGTCGACCTGGCCAAACAGGGCATGACGATGGTCGTGGTCACCCACGAGATGGGTTTCGCCCGCAAAGCCGCCAACCGGGTGGTCTTCATGTCCGACGGTCAGATCGTCGAGGAGGCCGATCCCGAGACGTTCTTCACCGCGCCGTCGAGCGAGCGCGCCAAGGACTTCCTGAGCAAGATCCTCACCCACTGATTCCCGTGGTGGCGTCGTTGCGCGCCACCGCCCGAACCGAAAGGTCAGACATGTCTGCTTTCCGAAAGATCGCCAGCGGGGCCGCGGTCGCGGTGACCCTGGTCGCCGCATCCTGCGCCAGCACCGACAACGCCGTCCCGCAGGGAGGCGGCAACGCCACCGCCGGTGGCCCGGTCACGATCGGGATCAAGTTCGACCAGCCCGGTCTGGGCCAGAAGGTCGGCAACGACTACCAGGGTTTCGACGTCGAGGTCGCCCGCTACGTGGCCAAGGATCTGGGCTACAGCGACGTGAACTTCGTCGAGTCGCCGTCGGCCCAGCGCGAGACGCTGATCCAGAGCGGCCAGGTGAAGATGATCTTCGCCACCTACTCGATCACCGACGACCGGAAGGAGAAGGTCTCCTTCGGCGGGCCCTACTTCGTCGCCGGGCAGGACCTGCTGGTCAAGTCCGACAACACCGACATCACCGGCCCGGACTCGCTGAACGGCAAGAAGCTCTGCTCGGTCACCGGCTCGACCTCGGCGGCCAAGGTGAAGGAGACGTTCGCCAACACCGTTCAGCTGCAGAACTACGACACCTACTCCAAGTGTGTGGAGGCGCTGAACAGTGGCCGGATCGACGCCGTCACCACCGACGACGTGATCCTGGCCGGATTCGCGGCCCAGTCGCAGTACCAGGGCAAGCTCAAGGTCGTCGGCAAGACGTTCTCGACCGAGAACTACGGTGTCGGGATCAAGAAGGGCGACACCGCACTCTGCCAGCAGATCAACACCTCCATCTCCAAGATGATCAGCGACGGTTCCTGGCAGCAGGCGCTGGACGACACGGTCGGCTCGGACTTCAAGCCCGACAGCAGCAAGAACCCGCCGAAGCCGGACACCTGCTCCTGATGCCGGTTCCGACCGGACCGGTCCGACGATGAGCACATCCCTGCCGACGGCTTCGCTGTCGGGCACCCCGCTCCTCCGGACGGAGGGCGACGTGGATGCGCTGAGCACGCTGTTGCAGAACTACAACGTGCCGGCGGCGTTCTGGATGACGATCAAGCTGACGTTCTTCTCCGCCATCGGCGCGTTGGTGCTCGGCACGATCGTCGCCGTCTGCCGGATCTCGCCGGTCTCGGTGCTGCGCGGCTTCGGCACCACCTACGTGGGGCTGATCCGCAACACCCCGTTGACGCTGATCGTGTTCTTCTGCGCCTTCGGGGTGTCCAACACCCTGGGGGTCAGCCTGGCCGCGGAGGGGTCGGCCACCTCGATCGACGACAACAACTTCCGCTTCGGGCTCGTCGCGTTGTCGATCTATCACGCCTCGTTCGTGGCCGAGGCCCTGCGCAGCGGGGTCAACACCGTGCCGCAGGGCCAGGCCGAGGCGTCCCGGGCGATCGGCCTGAACTTCACCCAGACGCTGCGCTCGGTGATCTTGCCGCAGGCCTTCCGGGGAGCGATCGCCCCGTTGGGCAGCACCCTGATCGCGCTGACCAAGAACACCACGGTGGTCGCCACGATCGGCGTGGCCGAGCTGGCCTTCGTGATGCGCGGGATGATCGAGTTCAACGGGTCACTGCTCTACGCCATCTTCTTCCTGGTGGCGGCCTGCTTCGTGATCCTGACGCTGCCCACCGGATTGTTCTTCACCCGGCTGTCCCGACGGCTGGCGGTGTCGCGATGAGCACCCAGAGCCTGCTGTTCGACGCCCCCGGGCCGAAGGCACGGGGCCGGCACCGGATCATCGCCGTGGTCGGCGGTCTGGTCATCCTCGCCCTGCTGCTGCTGATCATCCGGGGCCTGGCCGATCCGCAGAACAACCAGTTCACGGCGCAGAAATGGGCCCCGTTCCTCGACCCGGTGACCTGGACGGCCTATCTGCTGCCCGGCCTGCTGAACACCCTCGAGGCGGCCGGACTGGCCGTCGTGTTCTCGATCGTGGCCGGCTTCGCCCTCGGTGTCGGCCGGCTCTCGGAGAACGGCATCGTCCGCGGGATCTGCGGGGTGCTGGTGGAGTTCCTCCGCTCGGTGCCGGTGCTGATCATGATGCTGTTCGTCTACTTCTTCTGCATCTTCGTGCTCGGCATCCTCGGCGACGTCTCCACCTTCGCCGGCGTGGTCGGCGGGCTCACCCTCTACAACTCCGCGGTGATCGCCGAGCTGGTCCGCTCCGGGGTGACCTCGCTGCCCCGCGGCCAGGGCGAAGCCGGGTTGGCTCTCGGCCTGCGGCCCGGGCAGACGATGGCGACCGTCCTGTTGCCGCAGGCGGTGACGGCCATGCTGCCGTCACTGGTCAGCCAGCTGGTGGTGATCCTGAAGGACACCGCACTGGGCTACATCATCAGCTACACCGAGCTGCTCCGGGCCGGGCAGACGATGGCGACCTACTACGGCAACCTGATCCCGACGCTGATCGTGCTGGCCGCGATGTTCATCCTGATCAACCTGGCGCTCTCCGGGCTCGCCCGCTACCTCGAGGGGCGGTTGCGTCGCGGTCGCGGCAGGACCACCGGGGGCCGGACGGAGGACCCGGCCGAGGAAGCTCTGGAGGCCGGCAACGAGCGTCGGCTGCCGGTCTGACCTCGGCCCGGACGCCGGGGTGACCGGAGACGCCCGGGGGTGACGGGGGTCGGTCCGGCCGGCCCGTGAGGTCGGCCGAGGGCTGTCCTGACGGGGTCAGCGAGCCGTCTCGACGGCCCGGGATTCGCGCACCACGGTGATCCGGATCTGGCCGGGATAGGTCAGCTCGGCCTCGACCTGCTTGACGATGTCCCGAGCCAGTACCTGGGCGGCGATGTCGTCGACGACGTCGGGCGAGACCATCACCCGGACCTCGCGGCCGGCCTGCATGGCGAACACCTTCTCGACGCCGTCGTGGGCCTGGGCGATCTCCTCCAGCCGCTCCAGCCGTTGGACGTAGGCCTCCAGGCTCTCGCGGCGGGCCCCCGGACGACTGCCGCTGATCGCGTCCGCGGCCTGGGTCAGGACGGCCTCGACGGTCTGCGGCTCGACCTCGTTGTGGTGGGCCTCGATGGCGTGCACGATGTCGGGGTGCTCGCCGTACTTGCGCGCCAGATCGGCGCCGATCAGCGCGTGCGAGCCTTCGACCTCGTGGGTGAGCGCCTTGCCGATGTCGTGCAGGAAGGCGGCCCGGACACAGGTGGCGACGTCGAGGCCGAGCTCGGCGGCCATCACACCGGCCAGATGGCCGCACTCGACCAGGTGACGGAGCACGTTCTGACCGTAGGACGTCCGGTAGCGCAGGGTGCCGAGGATCGGGATCAGCTCGGCGTGCAGATCGGTGATACCGACCTCGGCGAGCGCGTCCTCGGCGGCCCGCAGGCAGCGCTCGGCGATCTTGGCCTGGCTGCGCTCGTGCACCTCCTCGATCCGTGCCGGGTGGATCCGGCCGTCCTCGATCAGCTCGGTCAGGGTGATCCGGGCGGCCTCGCGGCGGACCGGGTCGAAGCAGGACAACAACACCGTCTCGGGGGTGTCGTCGATCAGCACGTTCACCCCGGTGACCTGCTCGAAGGACCGGATGTTGCGGCCCTCGCGGCCGATGATGCGGCCCTTCATCTCGTCGCCCGGGAGATGGATGGCGGCCACCACCGATTCGGACGTCTGCTCCGAGGCCAGCCGCTGGATGGCCGAGACGATGATGGATCGCGCCTGCCGATCGGCATCGGTCCTGGCCTGGGACTCGATCTCACGGGCCAGCACCACGGCATGGCGCTTGGCCTCCTGCTCGACGTTGCTCACCAGTTCGGTCTTCGCCTGATCTGCCGTGAGACCGGCGATCCGCTCCAGCTCGGTGATCCGGTCCGCCTCGGCCTCGACCACCGCCGTGGCCCGCTGCTCGATCTCGAGCCGGCTCTGGTCGAGAGCCTGGCGGTCGCGGTGGACGGCGCTGCTCTCAGCGTCCAACCGGCTCTCCCGGTCCCCCGCGCGCTGCTCGCGTCGTTCGATCTCCCGCCGTAGTTCGCGGACCTCCGCCTGCTGCCTGCGGACGTCGGCCTCGCCCTCGGACTTGGCCGCCAACGCCTCCCGCAGCAGGGTCTCGGCCCGGAGCTGGGTCCTCGCCGCGTCGTCGGCTGAGGCCGATGACGGAGGGTCGAGAGCCGGCGGAACGGAGGGAGACGACGACGGAGTCGAGGGAGCCGGCACCGTCGCTTCGTTCGGGCTCGGATCTGTGCTCACACCGGCCGAGGACTCAGCCGGCCCCGGGACCGGGTCTTGATCCCTCAGGGCTCTGGCCCGGCCGGCGCTGCGCCTCTGAACGGCAACCGCGACGGCTGCCAGCGCAACCAGCAGGATCAGCAGGACCAGGACGACCGCCTGGAAGGCGCCGCTCGTCATCGGACCACGTCCTCTCTCCCCTCACGGGGCTTCCGAGGACCTACCGTGCCGAGCCGAAGACGGCGGACGCCGGCGCTGACCCGCGGAAACGCCCCGCCACCGACCGACCACCAACCGGCTCGTCGGCACCGACCGACCACGGCTGCGGTCCGACCCGGAGTGTCGAAAGCGCTTGCTTGTCAGCGTGTTCGAACGCATCGGGTCATCGTGATCAGTGGTCGTCGTGATCAGTGGTCGTGGTCAGCGAGATCAGACGTCGTCGCAACGTCGGCTGATCACGTCAGGTGGTCGTCAGCAGGCTGTCGAGTCGCTCTCGTCAGCTTCGATCCGGGGTGCATCGGGTTTCGGTCAAACGCTTCGGTCAGGAGTTTCGTCATATCGATACGCCACAGGGACGTCTCAGGTAAATCCTCTTCCTCGCAGGGTAGGTCCGCCGCCCGACGCGGTCAAGGACACGGCACCCGGGCCGGAGCTCACGCAGCGGCCCGAGTGGTTGCTCAGCCCAGCGGTTCGACGCCCGCCTCAGGGCCGTTCAACACCTCAGCGATCACCTGTCGGGTGATCTCGGAGTTGAATCCCTTCCGGGCCAGCGCTCCGACGAGTCGGCGGTAGCGGACCTGTCGATCGAGGCCGGCGGTCGACCGGGCCTTCTTCTCGGCCAGCGCCAGCGCCGCGGAGTACTCGTCCTCGGGTTGCACCTGCTCCAGCGCGGTGTCGATCTGCTCGCGCTCGACCCCCTTGCGGACCAGCTCCTGCCGTAAAGCCGTGCGGGAGAGTTGACGACGGCTCTGCCGCGAGGTCACCCAGGCGTCGGCGAACGCGGCGTCGTCGACCAGCCCCACCTCCGTCATCCGATCCAGGACCCGCTCCGACACCTCTGCCGGGACGTCTTTGCGGTCGAGTGCCGTCCGCAACTCCTGCCGCGTCCGGGCCTGCGCGGTGAGCTTGGTCAACACGATGGTCCGGGCCACCGACTCCGGATCCGCCTCCGGCCCGAGATCCCGGTCCGGACCTGGCTCGCGGCGGCTTCGCCGGCGGTCGCCGGACCCGCCATATCCCGCGCGGCGGTGACTGCCCGCACGGCGACCACTTTCACCGCGACCACCTTCACCGCGTCCACTTTCACTGCGCCCATTTTCACCGCGACTGCCGGTGCGACGGCTGCCGGAAGGACTGTCGGACGCCCCAGCCGAGCCGGCCCACGCCGGCGGTCCGGACTCAGCAGCCCGGTCGGCCGCCACCAAGGCCTGGACGGCCCCGACGAGCTGATCGACCTCCGGCCCCCGAGCGGCTCCGGTCGGACGGGCCGACCCTGACCTCCCGGGGCCACGGACGCCTACCGGTTCGACCGGTTCCGGCACCACAGTCTTCGACACGACGGACTCCGGCGCCACAGACTCGGGCGCCACAGACTCGGGCGCCACAGTCTCCGAAGCAACGAACTCCCGCACCCCGGACTCCGGGCCGGCGTCCGGTTGACCGGTGTCGTGGCCGTCCGCGGTGATACCGAACGACACGGGACCGAGCGCCGACGGACCGTCCGAGGTCAGACCGAAACTGGCCTCCTCACCACGGGCCGGGTCCTGAACGGTCAGCCCGTAGCTGCCAGCCGCCCGGTCCCGACCCGAACTGTCCGCCTCGACGGCGCCTCGGTCGGGCTCGGACGGACCGCCGGGGATCAGAAGGCGACCTCGCCGGTGACCGGATCGACCCCGGCCGGCAGATCGACCTGCGGGCCGATGCCGAGCTTCTCCTTGATCTTCTTCTCCAGCTCGTTGGTCAGATCCGGGTTGTTGAGCAGGTAGGAGCGGGCGTTCTCCCGGCCCTGGCCCAGCTGGTCGGAGTCGTAGGTGAACCAGGCGCCGGCCTTGCGGATCAGGCCGCTGTCGACGCCGAGGTCGATCAGGCTGCCCTCACGGCTGATGCCCTTGCCGTAGAGGATGTCGAACTCGGCCTGCTTGAACGGCGGAGCGACCTTGTTCTTGACCACCTTGACCCGGGTCCGGTTACCGACCATCTCCTGGCCGTCCTTGAGGGTCTCGATCCGGCGGACGTCCAGCCGGACGGAGGCGTAGAACTTCAGCGCCTTGCCGCCGGTGGTGGTCTCCGGCGAACCGAACATCACCCCGATCTTCTCCCGCAACTGGTTGATGAAGATGGCCGTGGTGTTGGCCCCGCTGAGCGCACCGGTCATCTTGCGCAGCGCCTGACTCATCAGCCGGGCCTGCAGACCCACGTGGCTGTCACCCATCTCGCCCTCGATCTCGGCCCGCGGCGTCAGCGCGGCGACCGAGTCGATCACCACCAGATCCAGCGCGCCGGAGCGGACCAGCATGTCGGCGATCTCGAGCGCCTGCTCACCGTTGTCGGGCTGGCTGACCAGCAGCGCGTCGGTGTCGACACCGAGCTTCTCGGCGTAGTCGGGGTCGAGCGCGTGCTCGGCGTCGATGAAGGCGCAGATGCCGCCGGCGGCCTGCGCGTTCGCGATCGCGTGCAACGCCACCGTCGTCTTACCGCTGGACTCCGGGCCGTAGATCTCGACCACCCGGCCGCGGGGCAGCCCACCGATGCCGAGCGCGAGGTCGAGGGCGATCGATCCGGTCGGGATCACCTCGATCGGTGCCCGGACGCCCTCGCCGAGGCGCATCACCGAGCCCTTGCCGTAACTCTTCTCGATCTGACCCAGCGCCGATTCCAGCGCCTTGTCCCGATCCGCTACCGCCATTGTCCTGTCCCTTTCGCTTGCCCGGCCCTGCGACGGTCGGTCGACCATCGACAGGGTTCCTCGGGCGGTGTGGTTGTCTCACCGGATCGACCCCGGATCTCGGTTGATCCGGGTGTCGGTACCGATCTGATTCCTACGTTAAGCAGGACCTCTGACATCGGACCTCGTCGTCGCGGGCCTGTGGAGGACACTCCCGAAACGATTCCGTCGGTGGATAACTTACCGAACAGGTGTTCGAACGGCCAGGGACACGCCGACCGGAAATTCCCGACTTGCCCGCGGGCTCCCCTCCGCCCACCGAACGTGCGACCCTGAACCATGAATCCCCGGGGTGATCCGCTTCCCGGCTCACCACCGTCGCTGACCGACACCGAACGGGCCGTGTACGGACCGGTGGCGTTCGACGACCTCCGCGCCTTCCTCAGTGCCTGGTCGAACCACAGGTGGGGAAGCCCGATCGCCGAGATCGTGTTCCGGGCCGGGCGGATCGACATCGTCTGGGGGGTCGAACTCGCCGACGGCCGGGCCGTCGTGATCAAGATCCACCGACCGCCGGCCGACGTGTCCGCGATCGCGACCAGCCAGGAGGCTCAGCGGCTGCTGGCCGGGGCCGGCTACCCGTGCGCAACCCCGCTGGCACCAGCGGAGGAACGCGACGGGCACGTACTGACGGCCGAAGAACTGGTGGCCGGCGACCCACCGGACGGACGGGACCCGGAAAGCCGACGGCTGCTCGCCGACGGACTCGCCCGCCACATCGACATCCTCGCCCACCAGGGCGATCTCACCCGGCGAGCCGGACGTGGACCGTCGTGGTGTCGCTACCAGAACGGCCCCTGGCCGGTTCCCCACGACACCCTCGTCGACTTCACCACCACCACGTCCGGCTACGGGTGGCTGGACGACTTCGGCCGGGAGGCCAGTGAGCAGATCCTGGCTCACCGCGATCCCGACCAGGTCGTGGTCGGGCACGCCGACTGGTACGCCGGCAACACCGCCGTCGTCGACGGTGTCCTGATCGGCACGTTCGACTGGGAGCTCGTCGCGGACACCGAGGCGGTGATCGCCGGCTTCGCCGCCGCCTGCTACGCCGCCAGCTCGACCGGATCGGGCGGACTGTCCGATCCGGAGGAGGCGGCGGCCTTCCTGCGCGACTACGACACGGCTCGCGGACGACGCTCGGGCGACCGGGAACAACGGACTGCCGCCGGCGCCGTCGCCTGGATCATCGCCTTCAACGCCCGCTGGCAGGTCGGGCTCATCCCCCATGACCTCTGCGACGAGGCAACGATCGCTCTCGCCCGCGATCACGGACGGGACTACCTCTCCCTGTCCTGGTGAGTTGCTCGCGGCAGGGACGTGAGGCCGACGGTCCAACGGTGTTCAGTGAACTCGAGCCATGACCGGCCCGGAGTTCCGTCCCGACGCCAGCACCGTCCACGTTCAGGCGGGCACGGCCTGCTCGGCCGCCGGCGTCTCACGTAACAGGGCGATCGGGATCAGCGACAGCAGGCAGATACCGGCGATCACCAGATAGTGGGCGGTGAAGCCGACGTGTTCGACCAGCAGCCCGGCGACCGGGGCGGCGATCAGACCGGACAGCCCGAGGCCGATGCCGATCATGATGCCCAGCCCCGAGGAGGCGCCGTCCGGCACGGCGTCGATGACCGCTGCGTACATCACCGGGAACGGGGCGTTGCGGACCACGCCCCAGCCGATCAGGATCACCCAGGCCGTCAGCGGGCTGGAGATGAAGATCATCGCCACCACCGCGATCGCCCAGCCCACCGACAGGATCGAGAGGGAGAACTTCCGTCCCCGGTGGTCCGAGACGGTGCCCCAGACGATCTGGCCGACCCAGCCGAGGATGCCCGAGGCGCCGGAGGCCGTCACCGCCGCCGGCAGCGACATGTGCGCGTTCTGGGTCAGCTGCACGGTCAGGAACGCGGTGATGCCGGATTCGGCCCACAGCAGCAGGAAGTTCGCGATCACGGCCAACCGGACGTTGCGCTGGCCGAGCGCCGTCCGGACCGCCTGCCAGGCCTTGGCCAGCGGCTTCCCGGTCGCGTCCCGGCCCAGCTGTTGCTCGGTCAGCGAGGGCGTCAGCTGATGCTCGGTGATCCACTCGTTGACCCGGCGCAGGTTGCGCCGCCGGGCGATCACGATCTGCAGGATCACGATCGGGATCGCGATCAACGGGATGAACAGGAAGCTGCCCCGCCAACCGGCCACCGCGACCGTGGCCCCGATCAACAGCAGGCCGACGAACTGACCGATCGGGAAGCCGGTGTGGTGGGTGCCGACGGCGAACCCGCGGTCCTCCTTCTGCCACCACTCGCTGACCATGGTCACGTTCACCGGCTCCATCCCGCCGGTGCCGATGCCCATCGCGACCCGCAACACCTGGAGCTGGGTCAGCGTGTGGGAGAAGGCGGTGAGCACCGAGGCGATCACCGCGATGGCCACCGCGATCCCCCAGGACCAGGCCCGTCGGGCCCCACGGCCGAGACTGTCGCCGAAGATGCCGATGGCCAGCCCGCCGATCGCCGTGCCCGCGAAACTCAGCCCGACCAGCACGCCACCGGCGGACTGGCTGAGCCTGAACTCGTCCAGGATCCCGGGTAGCACCGCGGGCAGGATCGACCGGTCGACGCTGGTGATCAGCACGGCGCCGGTGGTCACCACCAGCATCAGCCAGGAGATCCGGTGCGCCCGCGGCAGCACCGACCGTTTCGGCCGGTCGCTCTGCTGCCTCGCGTCGGTGTTCGCCGTCGAACCCATCCCGGCCCCCTCTGATTCCTGCCCGGTCTGCCCGGAAGGTAGCAGCCGCCGGCCAGGTCCGCAGGCGGGACGGCACGTAACGTCTGTGTTTCCGTCCGCTCCGGTCACTAGCCGTGGGACCACCGCCTGACTAGGGTGTCGATTGTCGACAACCCTACGATTTCGTCGACACCAGACGCCCGAGCCCTTCCATCCGTCCGGAGAGGACGTTCGATGAACGCCGCATCTGCCGCAGTCCCTGCCAACCCCGGCCAGCCCGCAGCGCCCGACGCCGCCGTGCTCCGCAAGGCCATCGCCGCCTCGGCGGTCGGCAACTTCACCGAGTGGTTCGACTACGGCGTCTACGCCGTCGCCGCCACCTACATCACCCGCGCGCTCACCCCGAACCCGGACGCCATCGGCGTCACCCTCGGAGCGTTCGCGGTCAGCTTCCTGATCCGTCCGCTCGGCGGCCTGGTCTGGGGCCCGCTGGGCGACAAACTGGGCCGGCGCGCCGTACTGGCCACCACCATCTTGTTGATGGCCGGCGCGACCGTCTGCGTCGGTCTGATCCCCAGCTACGCCACCATCGGCGTCGCCTCGATCGTGCTGTTGTACCTGCTGCGGATGATCCAGGGCTTCTCCACCGGCGGCGAATACGGCGGTGCGGCCACCTTCATGGCCGAGTACGCCCCGGACAAGCGGCGCGGCCTGTGCGGCAGCTTCCTCGAGTTCGGCACCCTCAGCGGCTTCGCCCTCGGCAGCCTGATCATGTTGGCGCTGACCCTGACCCTGCCGGAGGCCTTCATGGCCACCTGGGGCTGGCGGTTCCCGTTCTTCGTGGCCCTGCCGCTCGGCCTGATCGGTCTGTACCTGCGCTCGCGACTCGAGGACACCCCCTGCTTCCGTGAGCTGGAGCAGTCCGGGCACGCCGAGGCCAAGGCCGGGACGGCACTGAAGGACCTGATCACCGGCTACTGGCGACCGATCCTCACCCTGATGGGGCTGGTGATCGCCCTGAACGTGGTCAACTACACGCTGCTGGCCTACATGCCGACCTACGTCCAGGAGACCGTGGGGCTGAGCGACACCCAGGCGTTGGTGCTGGCCTCGGTGGGTCAGTTGGTGATGATGCTGTTCGTGCCGTTGGCCGGTCACATCTCCGACAAGGTCGGACGCCGGCCGATGTGGCTGATCTCGCTGATCGGACTGTTCGTGGTGGCGATCCCGATGTACCGACTGCTCAGCGTCAGTTTCGGGATGGCGATCGTCGCGTTCCTGGTGATGGGGCTGCTCTACGTGCCACAGCTGGCCACCATCTCGGCCAGCTTCCCGGCGATGTTCCCGACCCAGGTCCGCTTCGCCGGCTTCGCCATCGGCTACAACGTGGCGACCTCGCTGTTCGGCGGTACCGCTCCGCTGGTGAACGACGAGCTGATCCGGGTCACCGGCGTCGACATCTTCCCGGCCTTCTACATGATGGGGGCCTGCGTGATCGGCCTGGTCGCCTGGGTGTTCATGAAGGAGACGGCCGGCGCATCACTGCGGGGCACCGAGGTACCGGTGGCCGCGCCACGCGTGAAAGCGGCGGCCGTCGCCTGAGCGACGGTCCGCCCGCCGGCGGCCGACCACAGCCGCAGCATGTGGTCGGTCCGCCGGCGGGTTCTCTCAGCCCGTGACGGCCGCCACCGCATCGGACCAGATCGCGGCAGCCTCGTCGACCTGGGCGGCGTCGACGACCAGGGCCGGGATGAACCGGACGACCTGACCCCAGGCCCCACAGGTCAGCAACAGCAATCCGCGCCGCGCCGCTTCCTGCTGGGCGGCCAGCGCCGCAGCGCCGTCGGGGGTGCCGTCGGAGTCCCGGAACTCGCTGCCGATCATCAGGCCCAGACCGCGGACGTCGGTGATCCGGTCGTGCCCGGCGGCGACCTTGGTCAGCGCCTCCTTGAGCTGCGCACCCCGGTCGGCGCTGTTGCGCACCAGCTGCTCGTTCTCGATCACGTCCAGGGTGGCCAGAGCCGCGGCGCAGGCCACCGCGTTCGCCCCGTAGGTGCCGCCCTGGGATCCCGGCCAGGCCCGGCCCATCAGCTCGGCCGAGGCCGCGATCCCGGACAGCGGGAAGCCCGAGGCCAGGCCCTTGGCGGTGACCAGCACGTCCGGCCGGACGTCGAAGTGGTCCCCGCCCCAGAACCGCCCGGTCCGGCCGTAACCGGTCTGCACCTCATCGATCACCAGCAGGATGCCGTGGGCGTCGGCCCGCTCCCGCAGGCCGGCGAAGAACCGGGTGTTGCCCGGGACGTAGCCGCCCTCGCCGAGCACCGGCTCGACCAGGAAGGCGGCCGTGTCGGCCGGGCTGGAGATGGTGGCCAGCAGATAGTCCAACTGCTTCAGGGCGAAGTCGGTGCACTCCTCGACGTCCCAGCCGAAGTGGCCCGGATCGGGGAACGGGGCCACGTGCACCCCGCCCATCAACGGGGCGAACCCGGAGCGGAACTTCGTCCCCGACGTGGTCATCGAGGCTGCGGCCACGGTCCGGCCGTGGAAACCGCCGTGGAAGGTGATGATGTTGGGCCGGCCGGTGGCCTGGCGGACCAACCGCAGCGCCGACTCGACCGCCTCCGAACCGGAGTTGACGAAGAACACCCGGTCCAGCCCGGAGGGCAGCACCTCGCTCATCCGCTCGGCCAGGGTGAGCAACGGCCGGTGCATCACGGTCGTGTACTGGGCGTGGATCAGGGCGCCGACCTGGCGCTGGGCGGCCTCGACCACGGCCGGATGGCAGTGCCCGGTGCTGGTGACGCCGATGCCGGCGGTGAAGTCGAGGTAGCGGCGGCCGTCCTCGTCGTAGAGGTTGACCCCCTCGCCTCGGGCCGCGACCACACCGGTGGCCTGCTTGAGCAGTGGGGACAGTTCTGCCATGACGCCTCGCTCGTCTGTTCCTGGTTGTCTATTGTTGACAATCTGTACACCCACCATGCTGCCCGGGCGGGCCGGTAAACGCAACGTGCCGTCCGGGGCCGTTCCCGCCGGCGTTAGCGTGGAAACCGAGCACGACGCCATCTGAGCAACAACCCGAACAACCCGATCCAGGAGAAGCGCCATGACCAGCACCGCCACCACAACGCCGGCAGCCGACGTCGATCAGCAGCTGAGCGGGGACGAGGCCAGGGTGGTGCAGGCCGTCGACAAGCAGCTCTTCATCGACGGCTCGTGGACCGACGCCGGTCACGGGGCCACCTTCGAGGTCACCGACCCGTCGACCGGCCGGGCGCTGTGCTCGGTCGCCGACGCCACCCCCGAGGACGGACGGGCCGCACTGGAGGCCGCGGTCAGGGCCCAGCCGACGATGGCCGGGCTCTCCCCCCGGGCCCGGGCCGACATCTTGATGGGGGCCTTCGAGCTGTTGCACGAACGGATCGACGACCTGGCCCTGCTGATGACGCTGGAGATGGGCAAGCCGCTGGCCGAGTCCAAGGGCGAGATCAGCTACGCCGCCGAGTTCTTCCGGCACTTCGCCGGCGAGGCCGTCCGGATCGACGGTGGCTACCAGACCGCACCGGCCGGTGGCGCCCGGTTCCTGATCACCCGGCAGCCGGTCGGGGTCTGCCTGCTGATCACCCCGTGGAACTTCCCCACCGCGATGGGCACCCGCAAGCTCGGCCCGGCCATCGCCGCGGGTTGTGCCAGCGTGTTGAAGCCGGCCCCGCAGACCCCGCTGTCGATGCTGGCGCTGGCCGGCATCCTCGCCGAGGCCGGGCTGCCCGCCGGCGGGGTGAACGTGATCCCCTGCCAGGACGCGAACGCGGTGATCGAGCCGCTGATCCGCGACGGCCGGGCCCGCAAGCTGTCCTTCACCGGGTCGACCAAGGTGGGGGCCACCTTGCTGGAGCAGGCCGCCGGAACGGTCATGCGCACCTCGATGGAGCTGGGCGGCAACGCCCCGTTCATCGTCTTCGGCGACGCCGACATCGACGAGGCGGTGACCGGGGCGATGGCGGCCAAGATGCGCAACATCGGCGAGGCCTGTACGGCGGCCAACCGGTTGTTCGCCCACGAGTCGGTGATCGAGGAGTTCAGCGAGAAGCTGGCGGCCAAGATGGCGGCGATGAAGATCGGGCGCGGCACCGAGGACGGCGTCCAGGTCGGACCGCTGATCGACGCGAAGTCGCTGCAGAAGGTCTCCGATCTGGTCGCCGACGCCGTCGACAAGGGCGCCGACGTGGTCACCGGTGGCGAGACGGTGGCCGGCGAGGGCCACTTCTACGCCCCGACCGTGTTGCGCGGCGTCAGCGCGGACGCGGCGATGCAGACCCAGGAGATCTTCGGCCCGGTCGCCCCGATCACCTCCTTCAGCAGCGAGGACGAGGTGGTCGCGGCCGCCAACGACACGCCGTGGGGCCTGGTCGGCTACGTGTTCACCAACGATCTGCGCCGCGGGCTGCGGGTGTGCGAGGCACTCGAGTTCGGCATGGTCGGGCTGAACCAGGGCGTGGTCTCCAACCCGGCGGCCCCGTTCGGCGGCATGAAGCAGTCCGGACTGGGTCGCGAGGGCGGATCGGTCGGGATCGAGGAGTTCCTGGAGACGAAGTACATCGGCGTCGCGATGTGAGCCGTCCCACCGCAGCGGGGCAGCCGGTCCAGAGCGTCAGCTGATCGGGGCCCGGCCGACCAGCCGGGCCAGCGCCTCGTTCATGTGGTCGACCATCAGCCGGTCGGTCAGCTCGCGCTCACCCGCACCGATCGCCGCGGCGATCGCCCGGTGCTCGGCCACCCGGTCGTCCGACATCGCGTAGCTGTCCTCGGCGTAGGTGTCCTCCAGGGCGTGCAGGCACATCCGGGTCTCGGTCAGCAGCGTCTTGTGCATCCGTTGCAACCGCGGGCTCGCCGAGCGGGAGACCAACTCGAAGTGGAAGTCCAGATCGGCCTCGGAGCGCAGCGCCGCCGTGGCCATCGCCGCCATCCGGTCGATGATCGCCAGCAGCGCCTGCGCGGCGGCCCCCGGGTCGTGCCCGAAGATCTGCTGGGCCGCGGCCCGCTCGACGGCCGAACGGGCCTGGTACATGTCGCAGATGGCCTCCGGGGTCATCTGGACCACGAACACGCCGCGGTTGCGGACGGCCACCAGCAGGCCCTCCTGGGTCAGGCGTTGCAGTCCTTCGCGCAGCGGGCCCCGGCTGACCCCGAGCCGACGGGCCAGCTCGGCCTCGAACAACTGGGATCCGGGCGCGATCTCGCCGTGCCCGATGGCGGCCCGCAGCTTCTCGGCGATGATGCTCGGCGTCGACTCCTGGACCAGCGGATCGAGATAACCCTGCGCGGGAACGGTCATGATCTCTGATCCTAGAACTCCGCTGCGCGCTCAGGCGCCGGCCGACAGCAGCCGCAGCGCCAGCAGGGCGTAGGCGCGGCTGGCGGTGAGCAGTTCGCCCAGCGGCACCGACTCGTCGGCCCGGTGGGCCTGTCCGGCCACCGAGCCCGGGCCCAGCACCACCACCGGCAGCCCGGTGCCCCGGGCCAGATGTCCGCCGTCGCAGGCCGCCGTCCAGCCGCCCAGGGCCATCGCCGGCCGGCCGGCCAGGTCGGCGGCGCCGTCGGCGGCCCGGGCGAACGGATCGTCGACCGGCGTGTCGAAGCCGGGCAGTTCCATCATCAGTTCGACGTCGCAGGACAGGTCGTCCGCGGCCAGGTCGAGGGCGGCGATCCGGGCGACCACGTCGTCGCGGACGTCCTCGGCCCGTTCGCCGGGCAGCAGCCGCCGGTCCAGTGAGACGACCGCTTCGGCCGGCACGATCGAGGTGCCGGTGCCACCGCGGATCTGTCCGACGCTCCAGCTGGCCGCACCGGCCAGCGGGTGACCGCCACCGGCGAGCTCGCGGTGCCAGTCCTGGACGGCGGCAACGATCCGGGCCGCCCCGTAGATCGCGTTCCGCCCGTCGGAGGGACGTCCGGAATGCGCACTGCGGCCGTGCACGGTCACCTCGAGATAGCAGTCCCCGCGAGCGGCCACGATGGTCTGCAACTCGGTCGGCTCGGCCACCACACAACCGGCGAAATCCGAAGCGGTGAAAGAATCCCGGTAGCGCCGGACGCCCAGCCCGAGCTCCTCCTCGTCCACCGTGACGGCCAGCTCCACCGGACCGCTGAGCCGCACCCCCGAGCGTCGGATCGCCCCGAGCGCGACCACGCAGGCCGCCAACCCACCCTTCATGTCGGCCGAACCGCGACCCCACAGCCGGCCGTCGCGGACCAACCCGCCGAACGGGTCGAGGGTCCAGCCCTCCCCCGTCGGCACCACGTCGGAATGGCCGAGCAACAACAGACCCGGGTCACCCCCGCCGGCGATCCGGGTGGTCAGGTTGGGACGTCCGGGCGCGACCTCGACGCGTTCGACCGGCAGGTCGCGCAGCCGGCAGGCCTGTTCCAGCACGGCCACGGTCGCGGCCTCCTCACCGGGCGGGTTCTCCCCGCGGGCCACCACCAGTCCGGCGGCCAGCGAGACGATCTCCTCGATCCCGATCAGGCTCAGCACCCGACGTTCGGTCGAGCTCAGTTGATCGAGCCGCGGCTGCATGATCATCGGCGCTCAGTCGGCCTCGCGGCCGGCCGGCTCGTCGCCCAGCCGCTCGATCGCGTGCCGCAGCCGGGCGATGCCCTCCCGGGTCCGGTCCTCTGCGGTGGAGGCGAAACACAACCGGAGCGCGTCGCCGAAGTGCCCGCCGGGCGAGAACGCCGGCCCGGGGATGTAGGCGACACCTTCGGCCAGGGCGACCGGGAACAGCGCCTGCGTGTCGAGCCCGGGAACCGTGACCCACAAGAAGAATCCGCCGTCCGGGTCGGTCCAGCGGACCGGTCCGAGACCACCCGAACGACCGTCGAGCCCGCCCAACTGGTCGGTCAGGGCCTCCTGCATGGCGATCTTCCGCAACCGGTAGTTGGCCCGCTGGGTGTTGAGGTGAGCGTCCAGGTGCCCGCCGGCGAGGAAGCCGGCGACCAGCCGTTGGGCCGGCAGGTTGGTGCAGGTGTCCATCGCCTGCTTGGCGTTGATCAACAACGGCTGCAGTTCGGGAGCGCAGTCGACCCAGCCCACCCGCAGCCCGGGCGCGATGATCTTGGAGAACGTCCGGACCGAGAAGATCAGCGGATCGCCCTCGCCCAGTTCGCGCAGCGAGGGCAGATCGGCGCCGCTGAACCGCAACTGACCGTAGGGGTCGTCGTCGATGATCATCGCCCGCCAGCGCCGGGCCAGCTCGATCAGCCGGATCCGCCGCTCCAGACTGAGAGTCGTCCCGCTCGGGTTCTGGAAGGTCGGGATGACGTAGATCGCCTTCGGCGTCCGTCCGGCCCGCTCGACCGCCTGTTCCAGCGCGTCCGGGTCGAGGCCGTCGGCGTCCACCGGCACCTCCAGCAGCTCGGCCCCGTAGGACAGTGCGGTCGCGCTGCCGTTGGTGTAGGTCGGCGACTCGACCACGACCAGATCCCCGGGATCGATGAACAGCTTGCCGAACAGGTCGAGACCCTGCATCCCGCCGGCGGTGACCGTCAGCCGCTCCGGGCTGGTCGCCTCGCCGGTGCCGTCCAGCATCTCCAGCAGCGCCTCCCTCAGCGCCGGATCACCCTCGGTGGCCGCGTAGTCGAACGCGTCCGGGGCACCGGCCCCGATGGCCTGCACGCCGACGTCGGCCAGGATTCCGGCCGGGATCGCCTCCGGCGCCGGGGAGCCCATGGCGAACCGGACGATGTCGTGGGTCTGCTTCTGCAGCAGGGAGGTGGAGGAGTCGATCACCGATCCGACCAGTCCGGTGGCGCGCTGGGCCAACCGCAACTGCGGTGCGGGTGCCGTGCTGGTCATCGGATCACCAGTCCCTGTTCGACGTCGGTCAACCGTTCCGCCCCTTGCTCGGTGATGATCACCGATTCCGACAGCTCGTAACCCCAGCCGTCCATCCACATGCCCATGATCAGATGCAACGCCATTCCCTGTCTCAGCACGGTTTCGTCGTCGTCGCGGACGCTGATCGTGTGCTCGCCCCAGTCCGGCGGGTAGCCGATCCCGATCGAGTAGCCGATCCGCGATTCCTTGCTCAGTCGGGCTTCGCGCAGCCTGGCGTTGAACGCCCGGTGCACCTCGGCCACCGCCGCGCCCGGAATCATCCCGGCCAGGGCCTCGGTCATCGCCTCGCCGATCACCCCGGCTGTGCGTTCCAGCCGGGTCGCCGGCGCACCGAGCATGATCGTCCGGGCCAGCGGGGCGTGGTAGCGGCGAAAGACCCCGGCCAACTCGATCGTGGTCGCCTCGCCGGCCACGAACGGCGCCTCACTCCAGGTCAGGTGCGGCAGCCCGGCCGAGGAGCCGGTGGGCAGCAGCGGGACGATGGCCGGGTAGTCGCCGCCGGGCCCCTCAGGCCCAGCAGCCCCGGCAGGCCCAGCAGCCCCGGCCACCCCGCGGATCTGAGCCCGACTGATCTCGGCCACCACGTCGCACTGCCGTGCGCCGACCGCGATCCGGTCCAGGGCGACGGTCATCGCCTGGGTGGCGATCGCACCGGCGGTGCGCAACTGGTCGAGCTCGAACGGTGACTTGACCACCCGGACCCAGTTGACCAGTTCTTCGCAGTCGACCAGCGAACTCGGAGCCAGCTTTTCCCGCAGGGCAAGGAAGGCGCGCGGGCTGAAGAAGTGCGCGTCGGCCTCGACGCCGATCTGCTCCACCCCGTCGGTCAGGCCCCGCTCGACGATCCGGTCGGCGACCCAGTCGAACGGGTGGACGTCGTGGCGGTGCACCAGCGCCTCGGGGTAGCCGAGCACCTGATCGGCGGCCAGTTCGGCGCCGAAGACGGCACCGTCGGCGTCCATCGCCCGGGCGACGAAGAGCAGCGGCTGATCGGGCGAGACCACCAGAGCCTGCGGCATGTAGAACGACCAGGCGTCGTAACCGGTCAGGTAGTACAGGTTCGCCGGGTCGGTGAGCACCAGCAGTCCCAGCGACCGTCTCGCCATCGCGTCGCGGACGGCGGCGAGCCGGTCGTCGTATTCCTGCGCGGACGGGTAGCGCCCGCCGGCCGTCACCGCCGCTGTGCCCACCTCTGGTCCCTTCGCCGAGCCGTTGGTCAGTCGTCTGGTCGGACGTACAAGTGTCCGTGGGATCAGTCTGCCCGTCTCGGTAGATTGTTGACAATCGGGTGGTCTCGGGTGCGGAGCAGACGTTAGGCTCCGGACGTGTCGCGCCCCGTCATCTGCGTTCTGGCCTCGGCCGACGATCCACCCCCCGATCTCGACCGCCTGGCCGGCCGGGCGCAGATCCGGCTCACCGACGCGGCCGGACTGCCGCAGGCGCTGGCCGGTGCGCAGGTGCTGCTGCTCTGGGACTTCTTCTCCGAAGCGGTCCGCGACGCCTGGCCGGCTGCCGACCGACTGCAGTGGCTGCACGTCTGCGCGGCCGGGGTGAACACGGTGTTGTTCCCCGAGCTGGTCGCCTCCGAGGTGGTGGTCACCAACGCCCGCGGCATCTTCGACCGGCCGATCGCCGAGTACGTCCTCGGTGCCGTCCTCGCCCACGCGAAGCAGTCCCGGCTCAGCTACCGACTGCAGACGCAGCAGCGATGGCACCATCGCGAGACGACCTCCGTCCTCGGCCAGCGGGCCCTGGTCGTCGGCACCGGCCCGATCGGCCGGGCCACCGCCCGGCTGCTGCGCGCCGTCGGCCTCGAGGTCCGTGGCGCCGGCCGGCGATCGGTCGAGGGCGATCCGGACTTCGGCACCGTGGTGACCAGCGCCGACCTGGCCCGGCACGTCGGCGACGTCGACCATCTGGTGATGGTGGCGCCGTTGACCGAGCAGACCCGCAACCTGATCGACGCCGACGTGCTGGCCGCGATGAAACCGTCGGCGCACCTGATCAACGTCGGCCGCGGGGCCTGCGTCGAGGAAGGGGCGCTGGTGTCGGCTCTCGAAACGGGCCGACTGGCCGGTGCCACCCTGGACGTGGTCGCCGAGGAGCCGTTGCGCACCGGTCATCCGCTCTGGAGTGCGCCCGGCGTCACGATCACGGCCCACCTCTCCGGCGACACCGTCGGCTGGCGGGACCGGTTGGCCGCGCAGTTCGAGGCCAACGCCGAGCTCTGGCTGGCCGGCCGGCCGCTGCCCCACGTGGTCGACAAGACGCTGGGCTATCCGCGTCACTGAGCGGCCCCGACCGAGCGGGAAGCGAGCGCTTGACGAGCGGGTCAGCGCTCCCGGTCGGGCAGCTCCAGGCTGGCCCAGACCGCCCGCCAGATCGACTTGGTCGGTAGTCCGTCGGCCAACGCCTGGTCGACCGTCCGGTCGCCGAGCGCCGACAGGTTGTGCTGGCCGGCCCAGACGTGGGCGTACGCCTCGCCCAGGTGCTCGCTCATCCGGGCCCAGAATTCCGTCTCGCGCATGATGGGACCAGCCTAGGCGGACCGCTCGGCTCCTCTCGTCCCGAAGCCTCGGCGGCATCCGCCGACCGCGCCGATCGAGAACTGTCGGAGGTGCGAGGCAGGATGAACACATGAGCATCACCTCGACCCGGACGACCGGGCGGACGGGCCCGCAGCCGACGGTCGAGCCCGACCCGTTGCTGGCCTTCGCCCCGGCCACCCGGACCTGGTTCACCGAGGTGTTCGCGGCCCCGACCGCCGCCCAGGCCGGGGCCTGGCGCTCGATCTCGGCCGGCGAGAACGCACTGGTGATCGCCCCGACCGGATCCGGCAAGACCCTGGCTGCCTTCCTCTGGGCGCTGGACGGGCTGATCCGGGCGCCGCAGCCGCCGCAGAAGCAACGCTGCCGGGTGCTCTACGTCTCACCGCTGAAGGCGCTGGCCGTCGACGTCGAACGCAACCTCCGGGCACCGCTGGCCGGCATCAGACAGACCGCGCACCGGCTCGGCGAACCCGCCCCGGACGTGACGGTCGGGATCCGCTCCGGCGACACCCAGGCGGCCGAGCGGCGGCGGATCTCCAGCCATCCGCCGGACATCCTGATCACCACGCCCGAGTCGCTGTTCCTGATGTTGACCTCGGCCGCCCGGGACGTCCTGCGCCAGGTCGAGACGGTGATCGTGGACGAGGTGCACGCGCTGGCCGGCACCAAACGCGGGGCACATCTGGCCATCTCGCTGGAGCGGTTGGACCAGCTGCGGCAGGAGACGGCCCGCGAGGTCGACAACGCCCGCGACCGCCACGAGACACCAGGTTCGAAGGCCGAGCCGTCCACGGGCGAGCTCGGTCCGGCGCAGCGGATCGGGCTGTCGGCCACCGTCCGGCCGGCCGAACGGGTGGCCGCCTTCCTCGGCGGTCGGCTGCCGGTGCAGATCGTGGCGCCGCCGGCGGAGAAGTCGTGGGATCTGTCCATCGTGGTCCCGGTCGAGGACATGTCCGACATCGCCGCCAGTACCCCGCCCGGCGCAGGCTCGGGTCCGGGCGCGAATCCGCAGTTCGACCCGGACGACCCGCTGGCCCCGGCCCGGAGCCGGCCGTCGATCTGGCCGCACGTGGAGAGCAAGATCCTCGACCTGATCCTGGCCCACCGCTCCAGCATCGTGTTCGCCAACTCCCGCCGGCTGGCCGAGCGGCTGACCTCCCATCTCAACGAGCTGCACGCCGAACGGCTGGGTGAGGCGACCGAGGAGCACCCGCCGCCGGCCGAGATCATGGCCCAGGCCGGTTCGTCGGCCGGTCGGGACGGATCCGACGAGCAGGCCGCCCCGGTGATCGCCCGGGCCCACCACGGCTCGGTCAGCAAGGAGCAGCGGGCCCAGATCGAGGACGACCTGAAGTCCGGCCGGCTGCCGTGCGTGGTCGCCACCTCCTCCCTCGAGCTGGGCATCGACATGGGTGCGGTCGACATCGTGATCCAGGTGGAATCACCACCCTCGGTGGCCAGCGGCCTGCAGCGGGTCGGCCGGGCCGGTCACCAGGTCGGCGCCACCTCGCACGGGGTCTTCTTCCCCAACCACCGTGGCGACCTGATCGAGTCCGCGGTGGTGGTGGAACGGATGCGGGCCGGGGCGATCGAGGCGGTCGCCGAGTTGCGCAACCCGCTGGACGTGCTGGCCCAGCAGATCGTGGCGATCGCCTCGGAGGTGACCGAGGGGTCCATCCCGGCCGACGACGTCTTCGCCCTGATCCGGCGGGCCTCGAACTTCTCCTCCCTGCCGCACAGTGCGTTCGAGGCCGTGCTGGACATGCTCAGCGGGCGGTATCCGTCCGAGGACTTCGCCGAGCTGCGGCCGCGGCTGATCTGGCAGCGCGAGACCGGCACCATCACCGGCCGCAAGGGGGCCCAGCGGTTGGCCGTGACCTCCGGCGGCACCATCCCCGACCGCGGCCTGTTCGGCGTCTTCCTGGTCGGCGAGGGCGTCGGCACGGCCAACGCCTCGGGCCGGCACGCCCCCGGTCGGCGGGTCGGCGAGCTGGACGAGGAGATGGTCTATGAGTCCCGGGTCGGTGACGTGTTCACCCTGGGCACGACCAGTTGGCGGATCGAGCAGATCACCCACGACCAGGTGCAGGTCTCCCCCGCCCCCGGGGTGCCGGGCAAGCTGCCGTTCTGGAAAGGCGACTCGCCGCCGCGGCCGGCCGAGCTCGGCCAGGCGTTCGGCGCCTTCGTCCGCGAACTCGGCGGCCTCTCCGACGACGCCGCCCGGGACCGGTTGAGCGGCAGCGGGCTGGACGACTGGGCTGCGGACAACCTGATCGGCTACCTCGGTGAGCAGCAGCAGTCGACCCGGTCGCTGCCCACCGACCAGGCGGTGATCTTCGAACGGTTCCGCGACGAGCTCGGCGACTGGCGGGTCTGCGTCCACTCCCCGCTCGGTCAGGGGGTGTTGTCGCCGTGGGCGCTGGCCATCGAACGCTCCGCCCGGGAGCGCTACGGCACCGAGGTGCAGGCGACCGCCACCAACGACGGGATCGTGCTGCGGATCCCCGACACCGAGTCCGAACCCCCGAGTGCGGAGCTGATCGTCTGCGACGTGGACGAGCTGGAGCAGATCGTCACCGACGAGGTGGGCGGTTCGGCCCTGTTCGCCTCCCGGTTCCGCGAGTGCGCGGCCCGGGCCCTGTTGTTGCCGCGCCGTGACCCCCGTTCCCGCTCGCCGCTGTGGCAGCAGCGGATGCGCTCGGCCCAGCTGTTGAGCGTGGCCTCGCGCTATCCGGAGTTCCCGATCGTGCTGGAGACGATGCGGGAGTGCCTGACCGACGTGTTCGATCTGGCCTCGCTGCTCGAGCTGCAGCGCCGGATCGCGGCCAAGACGGTGCGGATCGTGGAGGTGGAGACCTCCGAGCCGTCGCCGTTCGCGAAGTCGCTGTTGTTCGGTTACGTCGGCGCCTTCGTCTACGAGGGCGACGTGCCGCTGGCCGAGAAGCGGGCGGCGGCGTTGAGCCTGGACGCCGGCCTGCTGGCCGAACTGCTGGGCAAGGACGGCCTGAAGCAGCTGCTCGATCCGGCCGTGATCGCCGCCACCGAGGCCGACCTGCAGGGTCTGAGCGAGGAACGCCAGGCCGCCAAGCCGGAGCAGCTGTTCGATCTGATCCGGACCACCGGGCCGTTCACCGCGGCCGAACTGGCCGCGCGCAGTGCGCCCGAGTTCGAGTGGCAGCCCGCCCTGGAGGAGTTGGTCGCCGGCCGACGCGTGGTCGCCGTCCGGATCGCCGGCGCGGACTGCTTCGCGGTGGTCGAGGACATCGCCAAACTCCGGGACGGTCTCGGTATCCCGGTGCCGCCCGGGGTGGCCGTCGGGTTCACCGAGACGGCTGAGCACCCGGTGCTGGATCTGGTGCTGCGCTGGGCGCGGACCCACGGCCCGTTCCGGGCGAGCACGGTGGCCCGGCGCTACGGACTGGGTGTCTCCGTGGTCGAGGACGCCCTCGAGCAACTGATCCGCCAGAGCACCGTCGTCCCCGGGTCGTTCGTCGAGGACGGCGCCGACCCCGGTGCGAGCGGTGAATACCGGCCCGGCGCGACAGCCAGTCGACAGCGGCATCGGAGCCGGCAGCAGCGACTTCACCGTCCGGCAGTACTGCCACCAGAAGGTGCTGGCGCTGATCAAGCGGCGGACCCTGGCCGGTCTGCGCAAGAGTGTCGAACCGGTCGAGCAGAGCGCCTTCGCCCGGTTCCTGCCCGAATGGCAGGGCATCGGGTCCGGAGCCCGCGGGGTGGACGCCTTGTTGTCGGTGCTGGAACAGCTGGCCGGCTATCCGCTGCCGGCCAGTTCGGTGGAGTCGCTGGTGCTGCCGACCCGGATCGCCAACTACCACCCGGCGATGCTGGACGAGCTGACCACCAGCGGAGAGGTGTCCTGGGTCGGGGACGGGGCGATCGGCGAGAACGACGGCTGGATCCGGTTCTATCTCAGCGGGATGGACCTGCCCGGTTCACCCGTCGACCCGGCCGGGGCGCTGGCCGCCGAACTGCTGGACTCGCTGGCCCCGGGCGGGGCCTACTTCTTCGATGCCCTGCTGCCCGAGGGTCTCGGGCTGAACCGTCGCACCGACTACGTGGACGCGCTGTGGGATCTGGTCTGGGCCGGCCGGTTGACCGGCGACACCTTCGGCCCGGTCCGGGCCCGGACGGCGGCCGGCACGATCCGACGGCCGCGACCGGCGAACGGCCGGGTCCGCGGCGGCCGGGTCGGCCCGGGCGCCGGGCTGCGTCGCTCGCAGCTGTCCCGGCCGGCGGCGAGGATCAGCTCACCGTCGACGGCCGGCCGGTGGTCGCGGGTGGTCCCGGGTGAGGCCTCGGAGCGGGAACGGTTCGCCGGCGAGCTGTTCGGCCAGCTCGACCGGTACGGCGTGCTGACCCGGGGCAGTGTGCTCACCGAAGGTGGCGAAGGGGGTTTCGGCACCGCCTACCGTGCGCTCAGCACCCTGGAGGAGAGCGGTCAGTGTCGGCGCGGCTACTTCGTCGAGGGTCTCGGCGCGGCCCAGTTCGCGGTGACCGGGGCGATCGACCGGCTGCGCGAGCACCAGCGCGACGCAGAGCCCGACCGTCAGTCCGACCAGCACCACGCCCTGCTGCTGGCCGCCTGCGATCCGGCCAACCCCTACGGTGCCGCCCTCCCCTGGCCCGAACGCGGCGGGCACCGTCCGGGGCGGAAGGCCGGGGCGATCGTGGTGCTGGTCGACGGTGAACTGGTGCTCTACGTCGAACGCGGCGGGAAGAGTCTGCTGTCCTTCACCGACCGGCCCGAGCTGATCGAGCCGGCCGCCGGCGTGCTGGCCGCTGCGGTGACCACGGGCCGGCTGGGCCGGATGACGATCGAGCGCGCCGACGGCGAGCACGTGTTCAGTTCCTCGCTGCTGAACGAGGCCTTGCAGGGCGCCGGATTCTCGATGACCCCGCAGGGGCTGCGGTTGAGACCGAGCACCACCCACTGATGCCAGCCGGCCCGTACCGGGCCGCTCGACCCGTCCGGCGCGAGGTCAGGCGAAGTGCGTTCGGCATCGTCAGGACCGCACGACGCTCGAGGAGAAGTGGCGCTCGGCGGGAGAAGTGGCCGAAAAGCCGAGGATCAGGCCGCGGCCTGGGCCAGCGGGCGCACCGGCAGCGGGGTGATCTTGCGTTCGTTCTCCCGCAGTCGTTCGCCGACCACGGTCAGCAGGGTGGACTGCGGCAGGTCGAGGGCGCCGCAGATGGCGCTCAGCAACTCGCTCGACGCCTCCTTCTGGCCCCGCTCGACCTCGGAGAGATAACCGAGACTGACCCGGGCGGACTTCGAGACCTGGCGCAGGGTCTTGCCCTGGGCCATCCGGTCCTCGCGCAACGCCTCGCCGATCAACTCGCGGACCAGCACCGGCTTCGCCGGAGCCACCGGAAGGACGGTCGGTCGGACCGACCCCGTGCCACGCCCTGATCGACCCTGTGCCATGTCGGCCACTCTACCCACGCCTCCCTAGTCGACTGCTGCGTTCAACAGCTGGACGCGCCCGGGCATTCCGACCGGTTCTGCAGCCTGTCCAGACCCCGCCCGACCGGCCCGGACCGGCTCAGGCCGACCGCAGCCGTTGCTCCAGCAGACCGAAGACGGCCACCACCGACGCCTGCCGGATGGCCTCGCGATCCCCGGTCAACGACAGGTCCCGGACCAGGTCAGCCCGGTCCGGCGTCTCGTCGCTGCGGGCCACGGCGACGAAGACGGTCCCGGGCGGATGGCCCTCCTGCGGATCGGGACCGGCCACCCCGGTCGTGGCCAGACCCCAGTCGGCCCCGCACACCCGGGCCGCGCCGTGTGCCATCGCGACCGCGGTCGGTGCCGCGACCGCTCCGTACCGGCTCAACAGCGCCGCGTCCACCCCGGCCAGCGTCGACTTGAGATCGGTGGCGTAGCTGATCAACCCGCCCCGGTAGACGGCCGAGACGCCGGGCACCGTGGTCAGGGCGGCTCCGAGCATCCCACCGGTCAGCGACTCGCAACTGGCCACCGTCTCGCCCCGTTCGGCCAGTGCGCTGACGCAGCGGCGCACCAGCTCGTCCAGATCGTCCGGCCGGGGTCGGCCACCGGCACGGCCGGCCGACACTCAGACCCCGGGTGGCGGGTCGGCCGAACCGCCCGCGTCGGACGAACCGCCTGCCTCGGACGAACCACCTGCCTGAGCCCCTCGGACGATCCGCTGCTCGACGACGCACCGGCAGCCCGGCCGGTCCGGCCCAGCCGGACCGCCTGCACCACGTAGTCGATCCCGGTGACCACGGTCAGCACGAACGCGGCCGCCATCACCACGTAGCTGAACCACAGCAACGCGGTCGGCGCCCCGAGCAGGTGCAGCGGCAACAGGAACAGGATCAGTGCCCCGGCCTGCAGCACCGTCTTGATCTTGCCGCCGCGGTTGGCCGCCATCACCCCGTAGCGCAGGACGACGAACCGCATCAGCGTGATCCCCCACTCGCGGACCAGGATGACGATCGTCACCCACCACCACAGCTCGCCGATGACGCTGAGGCCGATGAAGGCCATCCCGGTCAGCGCCTTGTCGGCGATCGGGTCGGCCAGCTTGCCGAAGGTGGTGACGATGTCGTACTTACGGGCCAGGTGCCCGTCCAGGCTGTCGGTGGCGATGGCCAGCGCGAACAGCACCGCCGACCCGATCCGCCAGCCGATGTCGTGCGGGTGGGACAACAGCACCCAGGCGAAGACCGGGACCAGGATGATCCGGAAGACGGTCAGTGCGTTCGGCACGTTCACCGGTGAGGTCTCAGCCATGCGCCACCTCCAGCGGTTCGCTCGCCGGGCCGGCACCCGGCTGATCGAGCTCTCTGCTCACCCGGGCGACCAGATCGGCACCGAGACTGCTGACGGCGACCGCAGACACCAGTGACCCGACAGCCAGCGAACCCGGACCCGGGCCCACCTCACCGTCGCCGGACGTGTCGAACGGGATCAGCACCTCGCCGTCCACCTCGGGCGCCTGGTGCTCGGCCCGGCCGGTCCAGCCGTCCTCGTCGGAGCCGGTGATCAGCACCCGCAGCGGCTCGCCGACGCGCTCCTCGGCCCGTTGGCCGATCAGTTCCTCGGCCAGATCGGCCAGCCGGCTCCGGCGGGCCTCGATCTCGGCCCCGTCCAGGTGGTCGGCCAACCGCTCGGCCTCGGTGCCGTCCTCGTCGGAGTAGCCGAAGACGCCGACCGCGTCGAGCCGGGCCTCGGTCAGGAAGTCGGCCACCAGCTGGTGGTCGGCCTCGGTCTCACCCGGGAAGCCGGCGATCACGTTGCTGCGGATGCCGGCCCGCGGCGCCAGGGCCCGGATCGACTCGATCAGGCCCAGGAACGAGTCCGGGTCGCCGAAACGCCGCATCCGGCGCAGCACGGTCGGTGAGGCGTGCTGGAAGGACAGATCGAAGTAGGGCAACACCTTCGGCGTCCGGGTCATCACCTCGACCAGGCCGGGCCGCATCTCGGCCGGCTGCAGGTAGGAGACCCGGATCCAGTCCAACTCCTCGACCTCCGAGAGCTGGGCCAACAGCTTCTCCAGCAGCCGGATGTCGGCCAGATCCTTGCCGTAGGCCGAGGTGTTCTCACTGACCAGGAAGACCTCCCGGACGCCCTGGGTGGCCAGCCACCGCGCCTCGGCGACGATCTCGGCCGGCGGCCGGGACAGGTAGGCCCCGCGGAAGGTCGGGATGGCGCAGAAGCTGCACCGGCGGTCGCAGCCGGAGGCGATCTTGACCGGCGCGCTCGGGCCCGAGTCCAGCCGCCGCCGGACCGGACGCGGCCCGCTGGCCGGTGTCATCCCGGCCGGCAGATCGGGCGCCGAACCGTGCCCGGGGACGGTCACCCCGCGAGCCGCGGCCCGCTCCACCGGCGAGATCGGCAGCAGCCGCCGCCGGTCACGGGGCACGTGCGTCGGTGTCCGCTCTCCGGCCAGGATGGCGCTCAGCCGCTCGGCGATCGAGCCGTAGTCGTCGAAGCTGAGCACCGCATCGGCCTCGGGCAGCGAGGTGGCCAGCTCGGCGCCGTACCGCTCGGCCAGGCAACCGACAGCCACCACCGCCTTGGCCGAGCCGGTCTCCTTCAGCTCGGCCGCGGCCAACAGCTCGTCCACCGAGTCCTTCTTGGCCGCCTCGACGAAGCCGCAGGTGTTGACCATCACCGCCTCGGCCTCGGTCGGGTCGTCGACCAGCCGGAAGCCGCCGTCGGCCAGCCGGGCGGCCAGCTCCTCGGAGTCGACTTCGTTGCGGGCGCAGCCCAGGGTGACCAGATGGACGGAGGTGAGCGTGGACATATCGGGTCCAGTCTCCCCCATCGCTCAGGTGGAACGCAGGTTGTCCAGCACGGTGTCCATCTCGTCGGCCTTCACCAGCACCTCGCGCGGCTTGGATCCCTCCGAGGGACCGACGATCCCGCGGGTCTCCAGGATGTCCATCAGCCGACCGGCCTTGGCGAAGCCGACCCGCAGCTTGCGCTGCAGCATCGAGGTCGACCCGAGCTGCAAGGTGACCACCAGTTCGACCGCCTGCAGCACCAGATCGAGGTCGTCGCCGATGTCCTCGGCCACCTTGGCACTCGCCCCGGCCGGCGCGACCACGTCCTCGCGGTAGGTCGGCTGAAGTTGCTCGGTGACGTGCTTGACCACCTGGCGGACCTCGTTCTCGGTCACCCAGGCGCCCTGGATCCGGATCGCCTTGCCCGCCCCCATCGGCAGGAACAGCCCGTCGCCCTGGCCCACCAGCTTCTCCGCGCCCGGCTGGTCCAGGATCACCCGGGAGTCGGTCATCGAGGAGGTGGCGAAGGCGAGCCGGCTGGGCACGTTGGCCTTGATCAGACCGGTGACCACGTCCGTGCTCGGACGCTGGGTGGCCAGCACCAGGTGGATGCCGGCGGCCCGGGCCAGCTGGGTGATCCGGACGACGGAGTCCTCGACGTCGCGCGGGGCGACCATCATCAGATCGGCCAGCTCGTCCACGATCACCAGCAGGTACGGGTACGGCGCCAGCACCCGCTCCGAGCCCTCCGGCAGCGTGACCGAACCGGAGCGGACGGCCTTGTTGAAGTCGTCCACGTGCCGGAAGCCGAACGCGGCCAGATCGTCGTAGCGCATGTCCATCTCGCGGACCACCCACTGCAGCGCCTCCGCGGCCCGCTTGGGCTGGGTGATGATCGGTGTCACCAGGTGCGGGACGCCCTCGTAGGCGGTCAGCTCGACCCGCTTCGGGTCGACCAGCATCATCCGCACCTCGTCCGGGGTGGAGCGCATCAGGATCGAGGTGATCATCGAGTTGACGAAGCTCGACTTGCCCGAGCCGGTGGCCCCGGCCACCAGCAGGTGCGGCATCTTGGCCAGGTTGGCCACCACGAACCCGCCCTCGACGTCCTTGCCGAGACCGACGGTCATCGGGTGGTGGTCGTTGCGGGCCTGGGAGCTGCGCAGCACGTCACCGAGGGAGACGACCTCCTTGTCGGTGTTGGGGATCTCGATCCCGATCGCCGACTTGCCGGGGATCGGGGACAGGATCCGCACCTCGTTGCTGGCCACCGCGTAGGCGATGTTCTTGCTCAGCGCGGTGACCTTCTCGACCTTGACCGCCGGGCCGAGCTCGACCTCGTAACGGGTCACCGTCGGGCCGCGGCTGTAGCCGGTGACCTGGGCGTCGATGTCGAACTGGGTCAGCACCTCGGTCAACCGGCCGACGATCGCGTCGGAGGCGTCGGTGCGGGCCTTGTGCACCGTGCCCTGCTTGAGATCCTCGGCGTCGGGCAGCACGTACTGGACGTCGCCGGAGAGCTGCAACTGTTCGACCCGCTGCGGGATCGGGGTGTGCTTCGGCGGTTCCAGGCCCTCGCCCTGCACGGTGAAGGACTCCGGCTCGTCGGCCGGCGTGCCCGCGGTCTCGCCCGCGCCGGGCGGCAGCCCGGCGGTGATCGTCCGGCGACCCGGGCTCTCGGTCTCGGTGAAACCGGCGAACGGGTCCTCGGCGTCCGCGGTCCCGGCGTCGCCGGTCTCCTCCGACGTCTCACCCTCAGGGTCGACCTTCGCCTTCCGGCGCCGGGACCTGCGGCCGGACCCGTCGGGCCCGTCGGTGCCGTCGGTGATCATCGGGGTGTCGTAGGCCCGGTCCGAGCCGTACTCGAACTCCCCGACGATCTCGCCGTCGATCACGTCGCGGTCCGGGGTGAACCGTTCCTTGACCTCGCGCAGCCGGCCCGGGATCTCGTGCAACGGGATCCCGACCACGACCAGCAGCCCGAAGACCAGCAGCAGGACCAGCAGCGGCGCGGCCACCCAGTTCGTCTTGAGCAGGTCGTGCAGCAGCGAGGAGGAGATGAAGCCGAGGACACCGCCGGCCGCGCGCATCCCGGCCGGGTCGTCCGGGCGCGGCAATCCGGCCGCGAGGTTGATCAGACCGAGCAGGCCGAGCAGCGCCGCCGTCCAGCCGACCGCCTGCCGGCCGCCGGGGCCGTTGCGATCGGGGTGGCGCAGCGTCCGCCAGGCCATCACGGCCAGGAAGATCGGGGCGGCGTAGGCCAGCGTGCCGATCACGCTGGTGAGCCCGATCCGGATCCACCCGCCGACCGGGTCGGGCAGACCCCACCAGAACTCGGCGGCCACCACGATGGCGCAGCCGATCAGGAACAGTCCGACGCCGTCGCGGCGCAGCGCCGGGTCCACCGGCGTCGGCTCCTCGCCCGCGGTGCCGACCTTGCGGGCCCCGTTGCCGAGGGCGTGCGCGATGCCGAGGTAGGCGGTCCGCAGGCCGCCGGCCACGACCGAGCCGGCCGTGCGACGGGGTGGCTGTTGCGGACGAGACCCGGACGGCCGGCGGGTCGTGCCCCCGGTGGACGGACGATTTTTGCTGCCGTTGTTGGTGCCGGCGGGCTTGCGGTTCGCCGGACGGGCCGACCCGCGGCTCTGCGAACCGGACCGGGGCGCGGGGGTGCGCCCGTTCTGGGCACGTCCGTCCTGGGTGCGTCCGTTCTGGGTTCGAGGAGTGCTCTTCTTGCTTCCGGACGACCGCGAACCAGTACCACCACTGCGGGACGCAGCGGAGGAGTTACGGGGCCGCGGTGGGGAAGACGCGCGGGTCGCCATGCCGAGGAGGTTACGCGATCAGCAGGGTCCGGCCCCCGGCACACGCCGGAGACCCGTGGGGCTGAGGGGACGCGGGTGGCGACTCAGCGGTAGTGGTCCCAGCCGCCCGGCTCGGTCCAGGGCCGGGAGTCGACCAGGACGCCCGGCTCGGTCTGCCCGGCTTCCTGCCGGGTGCGGACCCGACCGATCACCGTCCATCCGGGCGGCACGTCCGCAGCCGCGAAGGCGGCGGCCAGGGCGTGGTCCTCACCGCCGGTCAGGCTCAACACCAACGGATCCGAGCCGGTCGCCGCGGCCACCGCCCGCAGCGGATCGGCGATCTCGAAGGCGGCCGGGTCCAGGTCGATCACGACCTGCGAGGCCCGGGCGACGTGCCCGAGATCGGCGATCAGGCCGTCGGAGACGTCGATCATCGCGTGCGCGCCGGCGGCTGCTGCCGCCCGTCCCTGTCCGTACGGGACGGCCGGCACCTGGTAGGCCTCGACCACCGCCCGGGGGGAACGGAACCCGCGGCCGAGCACCGCCCAGCCGGCCGCGGCCCAGCCCACCCGTCCGCACAGGGCGACCACGTCCCCGGGCTGCGCGCCGTCCCGGGTGACGGCGCTGCCGGCCAGGGTGCCGAGCGCGGTGACGGCGATCGAGATGTCGCGGGACCGGGTGACGTCGCCGCCGAGCAGCCGGACCCCGGCGGCGGCGCACTCGGCCCGGACGCCGGCGGCGAAGTCGAGTGCCCATCGGGCCGGCAGGTCCGCCGGTGCGGAGAAGCCGACCAGGACGCCGGTGGGACGGGCCCCCATCGCCTCGATGTCGGCGACGTTCACCGCGACCGACTTACGGCCGACCTCGACCGGGCCGGACCAGTTCCGGCGGAAGTGGACGCCCTCGATCAGGCAGTCGATCGAACAGACCACCGGTCCGTCGCTGAGCAGCACGGCACCGTCGTCCCCGGGGCCGAGCAGGACGGCATCCTGATCGGCGGCGTCCGCGCGTTCTGACCGGTCGGCGGCGGTGATCGCGGCGATCAGGCCGAACTCCCCCAGCTCACCCAGGGTCTGGGCCGACTCCGCTGCAGTGCTCATGGCGCGTTCTCCTGTACCGTTCCCGTGACGTGCCGCTCCGAGGTCGATCGGCAGTCGGCAACGAAGTCGATTCCAGTGGTCCGATCAAGGTTCGGGAAGTGAGTGACGATGGTCGTGCAGGCGTACATCCTGGTCCAGACCGGGGTCGGCAAAGCAGCCGAGGTGGCCGGCGTGATCCGCTCGATCAACGGCGTCACCCTCGCCGAGGATGTCACCGGGCCGTACGACGTGATCGTCCGGGCCGAGGCTGCCAGCGTCGACGAGCTCGGCCAGTTGGTGGTGGCCAAGGTCCAGCAGGTCGAGGGCATCACCCGGACCGTCACCTGCCCGGTCATCCATCTCTGACTTCGTCTGATCTCCGCCTGACCCACGCTTCGATCCCGGCTTCGATCCTGCGGTCGGCGGAGAGTCAGCGCAGGCCCAACGGACGGTCCAGTGCCAGCCGCAGCAGCCGGTCGACCAACTCGGGATAACTGAGGCCACTGGCGGCCCAGACCCGCGGGAACATCGAGTGCTCGGTGAATCCCGGCATCGTGTTGATCTCGTTCACCACCAGCTTCCGCTCGGTGGTGAGGAAGAAGTCCACCCGGGCCAGCCCCTCGCAGCCGATCGCCTCGAACGTCGCCGCGGCCAGGTTGCGCAACTCGATCGCCAGCACCGGATCGAGCTCGGTCGGCACGTTCAGCTCGACCTGCTCCTCCGGCAGATACTTCGCTTCGAAGTCATAGAAACCGGACGCCGTGTGCATCACGATCTCGGCCACCTCGCTGACCTCGGGTGCTCCCCCGTCGAGGCCCTGCAGGACGCCGCACTCCAACTCGCGGGCCTCGACGAAGCCCTGCTCGATGATCACCTTCGGGTCGTAGCTGCGGGCGAACTCGACCGCGTCCTCCAGCTGGGCCGGATCGTCGACCCGGCGGATGCCGAGGCTGGACCCTCCCCGGGCCGGCTTGACGTAGACCGGGAAGTCCAACGCGTGCACGGGATCCAGCGCGGCCACCCGGTCGCCGGCCCACTGCCGCGGGTCGATCACCACGAAGGGTCCGACCGGCAGCCCGGAGGCGGCGAAGACCAGCTTCATGAAGTGCTTGTCCATCCCGACCGCACTGGCCAGCACGCCCGCCCCGACGTAGCGGATGCCCATCATCTCGAACATGCCCTGGATCGTGCCGTCCTCGCCGTAGGGCCCGTGCAGCAAGGAGAAGGCCACGTCGATGCCGCCCAGCCGGGCCAGCGTCTCCTCCGGCCCGGAGCCCTCGACCAGCTCGGGTGAGGCGTCCCGGCGGGCCAGTTCACTGCCGGTCTGGTTGCGCAGCAGCACCGCTTCGGCGGCCTGCTCGGTCAGTTCCGGCAGCCGGCCGTCGACGACCTTCAGGCCGGCGAGGATCTCGTCGGTGGCCACCACCAGCCGACCCGAGCGGGTGATGCCGAGCCCGATCACGTCGTAGCGTTCCGGGTCGATGGCCGACAGCACGCCCGTCGCGGTCAGACAGCTGACACCGTGCTCGCTGCTCTGGCCGCCGAAGACCACGACGACCCGGGGCCGGGCGGGCTGCTCGCTCAGATCGGTCACGGCGCCGACCCTACCGGCGTCGCGTCCCGTCCGGCCGGCGACGCGCACGGGCCGAGCTCGGTCGGGCACCGTCGCGCCGGGTCGGAGGAGAATGGGCCCGTGACCGCTACCGATCCTGACCAGTCGGGCCGTCCCGGCTTCGACACCTATCGTCCCGAGACCCTGGCCGTGGCCGCCGGCCGGCCGGAACGGGTGCCGGACGCACCGCTCAACCAGCCGATCGTGCCGGCCTCGACCTACGTCGGCGCGCTGCGCACCGACGGCCCCGAGCTGGGCTACGGCCGGTACGGCAACGCCGGCTGGGCCGCCCTCGAGGCGGCGATCGGCGCGCTGGAGGGCGGCCGGGCGGTCAGCTACTCCTCCGGGATGGCCGCCGCCCACGCCGTGCTCGAACTGATCCCGCCCGGCGGTGTGCTGGTGTTGCCGCGGCACTGCTACCTCGGGGTGGCCAGCGCGGCCAAGGAGCGGGCCGAACGCCAGGGCCTGCAGGTCCGGGTGGTCAACGGCACCGACACCGAGGCGATCCTGGCCGCCGGCCGGGGTGCGGATCTGATCTGGGTGGAGACGCCGGCCAACCCGACGATGGAGGTGGCTGATCTGGCCGCCATCGCCGCCGGTCGGGAAGCAGGCTGTCTGCTGATGGTCGACAACACCTTCGCCACCCCGATCCTGCAGCGGCCGTTCGAGTTCGGGGCCGATCTGGTGATGCACTCCGCCACCAAGTTCCTGGCCGGCCACTCCGACGCGCTCTGCGGCGTCGTGCTGACCGCCCCCGGCCGGGACGACCTGTACGAGCGGGTGGACGGCGTCCGCCGGCTGCACGGGGCCACCCCGGGATCACTGGAGGCCTTTCTCACCCTGCGGGGGATCCGGACGTTGGCCCTGCGGGTCCGGCAGGCCCAGCAGAGCGCCGGGCAGCTGGCCGAGCTGTTGGCCGGCCACCCCAAGATCGACCGGGTGCGCTACCCCGGCCTGGCCGCCGACGAGGGCTACCAGCGGGCGCAGGCCCAGATGGACGGGTTCGGCTCGATGCTGTCGATCGAGCTGGCCGGCCGACCCGAGGCGGACACCATGATCAGCTCACTGCAGCTGTGGGTGCACGCCACCAGCCTGGGCGGGGTGGAGTCCTCGCTGGAGCGCCGGCGGCGTTGGGGCTCGGAACTGCCGACCATCCCCGAGGGCCTGATCAGGATGTCGGTCGGCGTCGAGCACGTCGACGACCTGGCCGCCGATCTGCTGCAGGCCCTCGACCGGGTCTGAGCCTTCGGTCCGGAACGTCCGGGGGCTAGTCCCGCTCGGCTCTCGGCGCCCGGGACAACAGGGCGGCCAGCATCTCCAGCGGGGCCCGGGTGCCGTTGATCACCTCGGCCACCGCGTCGACGATCGGCATCTCCACGTCGTGGGCGCGGGCCAGAGCGGCGATCGAGGCGCAGGACTTGACCCCCTCGGCGACCTGCCGGGTCGAGCCGGCGATCTCGGCGACGCTCCGGCCCCGGCCGAGTTCGGTCCCGAAGGAACGGTTGCGCGACAGCGGCGACGAGCAGGTCGCGACCAGGTCGCCCAACCCGGCCAGGCCGGCGAAGGTGTGCGGATCGGCGCCGAGCGCCTCACCCAGCCGGGTGGTCTCGGCCAGCCCGCGGGTGATCACCGAGGCCGCCGCGTTGTCGCCGAAACCCAACCCCACGGCCATTCCGACGGCGAGCGCGATCACGTTCTTGGTCGCCCCGCCGAGCTCGCAGCCGATCACGTCGTGGTTGGTGTAGGGCCGGAAGGTGGCCGTATGGCAGGCGGTCTGGATCCTGGCCGCGGTCCGGGTCGAGGTGCTGGCCACCACCGAGGCGGCCGGTTGGCGCTCGGCGATCTCGTGCGACAGGTTCGGCCCGGTCAGCACCGCCACCCGTTCCGGCTCGAGACCGGTCACCTCGCTCACCACCTCGCTCATCCGCAGGCCGGTGCCCAGCTCGATCCCCTTGGCCAGGCTGAGCACCAGGGTGTCGGCCGGCAGTCGCCAGCGGCTCAGGTTGGCCCGCAGGGTCTGTGACGGCACCGCCAGCACCACCAGATCGGCGCCCTGCAGGGCCTGCTGCGGGTCGGACACCGCCCTCAGCCCGGCGGGCAACGCCAGGTCGGGGAAGTAGTCGGGATTGCGGTGCTCGTCGTTGATCGCCGTGCACACCTCGTCCCGCCGGGCCCAGATCGAGACGTCGTTGCCGGCATCGCACAGGGTCAGCGCGAACGCCGTCCCCCAGGATCCGGAGCCCATCACGGCCACCCTGACGGGAGTGACGTCGGAACGGGCGTCATCCGGTTCGGCGAAACGACGGGCGTCACTCGTCGTCGTACTCACCGGGCCTGCTCGTCGCGGAGCTCGGCGACCAGGGCGGTGATCGCGGCCATGATCCGCTCCGTCGCCTCCCGCAGCACGTCGTGGGTGAGCGGGCCGGCCCGGAGGTCGTCCAGGTCGACCGGGGGCCCGGCCAGCATCCGCATCGTCTTACGGGGCAGCAATCTGGGCACACTGACCTTCACCCCCGGCATCACCAGCTGTGCGCCCCACTGACCGACCGGGACGACCGGGACGCCGGCCTGCAGGGCGATCCGGGCGGCGCCGGTCTTGCCCGCCATCGGCCACATCGCCGGGTCACGGGTGATCGTGCCCTCCGGGTAGACCACCACACACCGGCCCTGCTCGACGGCCTCGATCGCGTGCCGGAGGCCGACCGCGGCGTCCGCACTGTGCCGCTCGACCGGGATCTGGCCGCAACGGACCATCACCGTCGCGATCACCGGGACCCGCCACAGGGCGGCCTTCGCCAGATAGCGCGGCCAGCGTCCGGACCAGATCAGGAAGTGGGCCAAGGCGATCGGATCGAAGTTGGAGATGTGGTTGGCACAGATCAGCAGTCCGCCGGTCTGCGGGATCCGTTCCTGGTGACGCCAGTCCTGGTGGTTGAGCCGCCGCAACAGCTGGTTCATCACCCAGACGGTCCGGTAGAGGAAAGGCTCAGCCGGCTCGCTGATCACCGTCCGTAACGGCGGCAACGCCGGACTGGCGGTCATCTCGGCCTCGGCTTTCGCTGGTCTGGGCTGGTCCGGGCTGGCTCGGTCTGGGCTGGCTCGGCTGAGGCGGCTGATCGGCTATCGGCGGCACCACCCTATGCCCGGACGTCGCCTCGCCCGGGTCTGAAACACTCCCGTGGTGAACGAGGGACGTCCGGTCGGTGTGGTGACCGCGTTGAAGACCCTCCGGCAGGCCAAGACCCGGCTCGACCTGATCCCTCCGCTGCGGGAACGGCTTGCGCTCTGCATGTTCCTGGACACGGTCACCGCACTGGCCGCGGTGGCCGACCACACCGTCGTCGTCAGCGATCAGCCCGGTCTGCAGCACCAGCTCGATCGATCAGGCATCGACGCATCGGTGATCCCGGAGGACCGTTCTGCGATTCCTGACGTCGGACAGGCCGACGGACGGGACGGGTTGAACCCGGCGTTCCGGCACGGCGAGCAGTGGCTGCGCGGCGCCGGGGCCGGCCGGATCCTCGCCTGCGTTGGGGATCTGCCCTGTCTGAGCCCGGCTGCGGTCCGCACCGTCCTGGCCGGATTCGACGCCGCCGGTGCACCGCGGGCCTTCGTGCCCGACGCCGCCGGCTCCGGCACCACGATGCTGCTGACCGCCGACCGCGCGCTGGACCCTCGCTTCCAGGGCGCCTCTGCGGCCGCCCACGGATCGAGCGGCGCTTCCGCGCTGCCCACGGATCCCGGCCAGGACACCCTCGAGGAGTGGCGGCGTGCCCGCCGCGACGTCGACACCGAACCGGACCTGCGGTCCGCCATCACGCTCGGCCTCGGAGCCTGGACGTCGACCCTGATCGATCCGCTCACCGGCACCCTCGGTCAGTACGAGACCATCACCGTCAGCGGCCGGCCGAACGACTCCGGAAACCTTCCGGTCGTCACCGGCGACGGCGAGCCGCGGACGCTGGCTCCCGGCGCCCTGACCCGGGCGACGGCCGGCGACTTCTCCACCGGGCAACGGTTTCATGCCGTCCGGTCGGGGAGGCGGATCCTCAGCGCCTGGTGACTGCACCCGGAACATCGTCACCGCGATCCCCCCTCACGACAGATCAGCCCGGGCCTCGAGGAGGTCCGGGCTGATCGGGGTAGGGGTGGAGGGCGTCAGCGCTTCGCCGCGGCCTTCTTGGTGGTCGACCTGGCCGGTGCCTTCTTGGCTGCCGGCGCCTTGGTTGCCGGCCGCTTGGTGGCAGCTGCCTTGGTGCCGAGACCGTCGCTGATGCCTTGGCCGGAGCCTTGGTCGCCGATGACTTCGTCGCCGATGACTTGGCCGGAGCCTTGGTGGCCGCTGCCTTCGTGGTCGTCTTCGCCGGCGCCTTCTTGGCCGCGGTCTTCGTGGCGGCGGTCTTCGTGGCCGGGGCCGACTTGGTAGCGGGCCGACTTGGTAGCGGTCGCCTTGGCCGGCGCCTTCCGTGCTGTGGCCTTGGTCGCCGGGGCGCTCTTGGTGGCCGGCGCCTTCGTCGCGGCGGCCTTGGTGGCGGTCGACTTGGTGGCGGTCGACTTGGCCGGGGCCTTGCGCGTGGTGGTCTTGGCCGGCGCCTTGGTGGCTGCCGTCTTGCTGGCCGTGCTCTTCGTCGCCGGTGCCTTCGCCGCCGTGCTCTTGGTCGCCGCAGCCTTGGTCGCCGCAGCCTTGGTGGCGGTCGACGTGGTGGCCGCCGTCTTCGCCGCCGGAGCGGCCGCCTTCTTGGTGGCCCGGGGAACCTTCTTCTCCCCCGACACGAAAGCCTTCAGTTCGGTGCCGGCGCGGAAGCGGGGCACGGCCGTCGCCTTGGCGCGCTTGCGTTCCCCGGTGCGCGGGTTACGCACCATCCGGGCGCCGCGGTGCACCTTCTCGAACACACCGAAGCCGGTGATCGAGACCTTCTCACCGCGTGCCGTCTGGTGGGTGATGGTCTCGGTGACGGCGTTCAGCGCCTTCGCCGCCTGGCTCTTACTGCCGTCGTAGTAGCCGGCCAGTGACTCGATCAATTCCGCCTTGTTCACAGCTCCCCTTCGTCCGAACCTGTTCTCTGCAAGTCCCGATCAGGTCTCGCGGGCAGCCACGCTGTGCGACTACAGGTCTCACGCTAGGGACATCACGCCGCTGTGACAATCACCAGCAGGTCGCCACGCCGAAATTTATCCGTGTGGCCAGGGAAGTCGGCCATCGTCCGGAACTGCTCAGCCGGCGGTCCGGACCGGCAGGGTCTTGGGCAGGAACGAGGGCCGGGTCTGTTCGAAGGCGTCGATGTCGGCCACCCGACGCAGGGTCAGACCGATGTCGTCGAGGCCCTCGAGCAGCCGCCACTGGGTGTAGTCGTCGATCTCGAACTGGACGTCGATCTCTCCACCAGCAAGGATCCGGCGTTCTCTCAGGTCGACGGTGATCTCGGTGGCCGGGTTGGTGTCGATCAGCTTCCACAGCTGCTCGACCACGTCCTGGCCGACGACGGCGATCAGCAGGCCGGCCTTGCCCGCGTTGCTGCGGAAGATGTCACCGAAGCGGGAGCCGATCACCACCTTGAACCCGTAGTTCTGCAAGGCCCAGACGGCATGCTCCCGGGACGACCCGGTGCCGAAATCGGGCCCGGGCACCAGCACCGTGGCGTGGGCGAACTCCGGTGAGTTCAACACGAAATCAGGGTCGCTGCGCCAGGCCGCGAACAGTCCGTCCTCGAAGCCGGTCTTGGTGACCCGCTTGAGATAGACGGCCGGGATGATCTGGTCGGTGTCGACGTTGCTGCGCCGCAGCGGCAGACCCGTGCCGGTGTGGGTGATGAACTTGTCCATGATCAGCTTCTCTCTCGTTCTGCAGGGTTCGCGGGCTGGTGGCGGTTCAGAGGTCGGCCGGCGCGCTCAGTCTTCCGGTGACCGCGGTCGCCGCGGCGACCAGCGGTGAGACCAGGTGCGTCCGGCCGCCCTTGCCCTGTCGTCCTTCGAAGTTGCGGTTCGAGGTCGAGGCGCTGCGCTCGCCGGGGGCCAGCTGATCGGGGTTCATCCCCAGGCACATGGAACAACCGGCCGCCCGCCACTCGGCACCGGCCTCCTTGAACACGACGTCCAGACCCTCGGACTCGGCCTGCAGCCGGACCCGGGCCGAGCCCGGAACCACCAGCATCCGGCAGCTGTCGGCGACCTGGTGGCCCTTGATCACGTCCGCCGCGGCCCGCAGGTCCTCGATCCGGCCGTTGGTGCAGGAGCCCAGGAACACCGTGTCCACAGCGATCTCGCGCATCGGCGTGCCGGCCGTCAGCCCCATGTACTCCAGCGCCTTGGTCGCCGCGACCCGGTCGGACTCGTCGATGAAGCTGTCCGGGTTGGGCACCGACGCCGAGAGCGGCACCCCCTGGCCGGGGTTGGTGCCCCAGGTGACGAACGGGGTCAGCTCGGCGGCGTCGAGCTCGACCTCCCGGTCGAAGACGGCGCCGGGATCGGTCTTCAGGCTGCGCCAGTACTCGACGGCCGCATCCCAGTCCGCACCCTCGGGGGCGTGCGGACGGCCCTTCAGGTAGGCGAAGGTGGTCTCGTCCGGCGCGATCATGCCGGCCTTCGCGCCCCATTCGATGCTCATGTTGCAGATGGTCATCCGGCCCTCCATCGAGAGCGCCTCGATCGCCGGTCCGCGGTACTCGACGATGTAGCCCTGACCGCCGCCGGTGCCGACCTTGGCGATCAGGGCCAGCACGATGTCCTTCGAGGTGACGCCGGGGGGCAGCATTCCGACCACGTTCACCGCCATGGTCCTGGGCCGGGCCTGCGGCAGCGTCTGGGTGGCCAGGACGTGCTCGACCTCGGAGGTGCCGATGCCGAACGCGATCGCCCCGAACGCACCGTGGGTGGAGGTGTGGGAGTCGCCGCAGACCATCGTCAGGCCCGGCTGGGTGAGCCCGAGCTGCGGGCCGATGATGTGGACGATGCCCTGGTCGAGATCCCCGAGGCTGTGGATCCGGACGCCGAACTCCGCGGCGTTCCTGCGCAGGGTGTCGACCTGGGTGCGCGAGACCGGATCGGCGATCGGCTGGTCGATGTCGAGGGTCGGGGTGTTGTGGTCCTCGGTGGCCAGCGTCTGCTCCGGCCGTCGGACCGGGCGCCCGGCCTGGCGCAGACCGTCGAAGGCCTGCGGGCTCGTCACCTCGTGGACCAGTTGCAGGTCGATGTAGAGCAGGTCGGGCTCGCCCTTGGCGGTGCTGCCCGACGTGGACGGGACGACGTGGGCGTCCCAGACTTTCTCGCTCAGGGTCTGAGCCATGACGGTCTCATCTTCCTTTCCTGGTGGTGATTCCGGTCACCCGGACGTACTCGACGGGCAGGGACACCCCCGCGCGCCGGGACGGCTGCCCGGTGCGGCTCCCCTTGCCCGGTGGGAGCCCCGGCGGAGACTTGCATTCCAGCATCCGAGACGGCAATATCAAGGTATGGACAACACTAGCGGTGTCGGCGTCCTGGATAAAGCCGCCTTGGTTCTCGGCGCACTGGAGACCGGGCCGACCACGCTGGCCGGTCTGGTGACGGCCACCGGGCTGGCCCGCCCGACCGCCCACCGGCTCGCGGTCGCCCTGGAACACCACCGCCTGGTGAGCCGCGACCTGCAGGGCCGTTTCATTCTCGGCCCGCGGCTCAGCGAACTGGCCTCGGCCGCCGGTGAGGACCGGCTGCTGGCCACGGCCGGTCCGGTGCTGGCCCGGCTGCGCGACATCACCGGAGAATCGGCCCAGATGTTCCGCAGGCAAGGCGATTCCCGGATCTGCGTCGCCTCGGCCGAACGGACCTCCGGACTGCGCGACTCCGTCCCGGTCGGCACCCAGTTGACGATGGGCGCCGGATCGGCTGCCCAGGTGCTGCTGGCCTGGGAGGAACCCGACCGGATGCAGCGCGGCCTGCGCGGCTCGCGTTACTCCGCGGTGGCCCTGGCCGCCGTCCGCCGGCGCGGCTGGGCCCACTCGGTCGGTGAGCGGGAGGCCGGGGTCGCCTCGGTCTCGGCCCCGGTCCGGTCGCCGTCGGGCAAGGTGATCGCCGCGGTGAGCGTCTCCGGGCCGATCGAGCGGCTGTCGCGGCAACCGGGACGACTGCACGCCCCGGCCGTGCTGGCCGCCGCCGAGCGGCTGACCGAGGTGCTGCGCCGGACCGGCGGCGAATAGCCGCTGCCGGGGTAGGGCAGCTCCCGTTCCCACAGCCTGCCCAAGGCTTTCCTGCACAGGCAGGGATCCACTGTCACGACGAAGGGATGACTCGACGATGAGAATCGCCCGGATTGGTCCGGCCGGACAGGAACGAGTGGTCGCGGCCGGGCCCGACGGCCAGTGGCACGACCTCTCGGGGCCGCCGTCCAGCGCCGCACCCGCATCCACACCCACACAGGCATCCACACCGACACCCACACAGGCATCCACACCGACACCCACACAGGGATCCGGTGAACTCGAACCCGCGCTGCGGATCGCCCTCGAGCAGCCGGATCTGAGCGGCTTTCCGGTCCTCACCGGCACGCAGCGGTTCGGGCCGCCGCTGAGCCGGATCGGCAAGATCGTCTGCATCGGTCTGAACTACCGCGACCACGCTGCCGAGACGGGCGCGAAGATCCCGGCCGAGCCGATCGTCTTCCTCAAGACCCCGGACACCGTCGTCGGCCCCGACGACGAGGTGCTGATCCCGCGCGGTTCGCACAAGACCGACTGGGAGGTCGAGCTGGCCGTGGTGATCGGCGCCGAGGCCCGCTATCTCGACTCCCCCGACCAGGCCGCCGACCGGATCGCCGGCTACGCCATCAGCAACGACGTCTCCGAACGCGAGTTCCAGATCGAGCGCGGCGGCCAGTGGGACAAGGGGAAGAACTGCGAGACGTTCAACCCGTTCGGGCCCTGGCTGGTCACCGCCGACGAGATCGACGACCCGCAACGGATCGGCCTGCGCTGCCTGGTGAACGGCGAGTTGCGTCAGAACGGCAGCACCGCCGACATGATCTTCGGCGTCCACCACCTGATCTGGTATCTGAGCCAGTTCATGGTGCTGCGCCCCGGCGACGTCATCAACACCGGCACCCCGGCCGGGGTCGCCCTCGGCCAACCGGACCAGCCGTTCCTGCGGCCCGGGGACGTGGTCGAGCTCGAGATCGACGGCCTGGGGCGCCAGCGCCAGACGATGGGGGCCGCGTGACGAGCCCGGCGGGCGACGAGCGCGAACTGGCCGGCCTGACGGCGCTGGTGACCGGAGGGGCGTCGGGGATCGGACTGGCCACGGCGACCCTGCTCGCCGAACGCGGCGCGACGGTCGCCGTGATCGATCAGGCGGCAGCCACCGAGCAGGCCGGAGTGGTCTTCCGGCAGGCCGACATCACCGACGACGCGGCGGTCCGCACCGCCGTCGACTCGATCGTCACCGAGCTCGGTGGGCTGGACATCCTGGTCAACAACGCGGGTATCGGCGCGCAGGGCGGAGTGGCCGACAACGACGACGCCGAGTGGCGACGGGTGCTGGACGTCAACGTGCTCGGCCTGGTCCGGGTGACCCGGGCCGCACTGCCGGCGTTGCGCCGTTCCGCGAAGGCGGCCGTCGTCAACACCTGCTCGATCGCCGCCACCGCCGGGTTACCCAGCCGGGTCCTCTACTCGGCCAGCAAGGGTGCGGTGTTGTCGTTGAGCCAGGCGATGGCGGCCGACCTGATCGCCGACGGCGTCCGGGTCAACACGGTCAATCCCGGCACCGCCGACACACCCTGGATCGGACGGCTGCTGGACTCCGCCGACGACCCGGCCGCCGAACGCGCAGCGCTGGCGGCCCGGCAGCCCCACGGACGCCTGGTCTCGGCCGCGGAGGTGGCGGCGGCGATCGTCTTCCTGGCCTCGCCCCAGTCCGGTTCGACCACCGGTACCTCGCTCGCCGTCGACGGCGGGATGGCCGGGTTGCGGCTGCGTCGCTGAGGGTCTGCTCAGCGCAGGGCCGTGATCGAGTCCGCTTCGATCACCAGGATGATCCGGGTCTGGTCGCGACCACCCCACCACGGGTAGGGCCCACCGGTGTACTTCTGGGAGAGGTCCTCGATGTGGTCGGTCGCACCCTCGAGCCGGGTCCGGACCACCCGTCCCCGCAGCTGGGTGAAGGAGGTGGGCTCGGCCGGGTCCGAGATCGCCACCGCGACCCGGGGATCGCGCTGGACGTTACGGGTCTTCTGGTGGGTGGTCACGGTGTTGATCAGCACGTGCTCACCGTCGGTGTCGACCCAGGTCTGGGTCAGCTGGGGCGAGCCGTCCGGCATGGTGGTCGCCAGATAGCACAGGCACGGTGTCCGCAGCTGGGCGATCAGGTCCTCGGGAATCTGCATCGGTGGGCCTTCCTGGTCAGCGGCTCAGCGCCGGGGTGGCTTCGTCCGGGGTGGCGTCGTCCGGGGTGGCGTCGTCCGGGGTGGCGTCGTCCAGGGTCCGGGCCTGCTCGAACTCCTCCCGCATCGCCCGCCGGGCGATCCGGGTGACGCTGGCCCTGACCTGCTCGCGGAAGGCCTGGTCGTCGACGTCCGGCTGCTGCTCGACGGTCGCCCCGTCCGAGGTGGTGACCAGCCGGGGCGGCAGCCACTCCTTGACCTCCTCCAGCAGCCACTCCCGCCAGGCCCGGTCGATCGCCTCGACCGCGGTCTCGCCCTGCCGGGTCAGCGTCAGCAGTGCACCGTCGCGACGCAGGTGCCCGGCCTCGGCCAGATCGTCGTAGAAGGAGGTCAGCACGCCCGGCGGCACCCCGAGCCGGGCTTCGATGTCGCGCTGGCCGGTCACCTGGTCGAACAGCAGCGCCCGCAGGTGGATCCCGAGCAGACCCCAGGCGGTCGCCGGATCCAGCCCGGTGCCCGAGCGGGCCAGCACGTCCGGCGCAGAGCGGCGCTGGTTGCGCAGCACCCGGCCGACGACGCCCTCCAACTGTTGATCCGGATCCGAGGGCCCGGGCAGGGCGAAACCCTGATCCGGACTGCGGGCGGCGTCCTTCGCCGTACCGCGCATCGCCACCTGCGGCAGGAAGATCGCCACCACCAGACCGAGCACGGCCACCGGGACGGCGTAGAGGAAGACGGTGTGCAGCGCCTCGGCGTAGGCGTGCACGACGATCGCCCGCGGGCCCGCCGGCAGGGCGTTGACCTGGGTCGGATTGGTCACCGCCGACGCCGGGACGCCCGCCTGGCTGATCGCGGCCGGTAACAGCTCACCGGTGCGGCTGGCGTAGAAGCTGCCCATCACCGAAGCCCCGAACGAACTGCCGAGGGTGCGGAAGAAGGTCACCCCGGAGGTCGCCGAGCCCAGATCGCGGTAGTCGGCGGTGTTCTGCACGACCAGGGTCAGCACCTGCATCACCAGGCCGATCCCGACGCCGAGGGTGAACATGCTGACCGACTGCAGCAGGATCGAGGTGTTCTCATCCATCGTCGACAACAGGAACAGGCCGACGCCGATCACCGCGCAGCCGGCGATCGGGAACGGCTTGTAGGTGCCCGTCCGGCCGACGACGGTGCCGGAGAGCAGGGAGGTGATCAGCAGCCCGACCACCATCGGCAGGGTCCGGACGCCGGAGGACGTCGCCGAGGCGCCGCTGACGTACTGCAGATAGCTCGGCAGGTAGGTCAGCGCGCCGAGCATGGCGAAACCGACGATGAAGCTGAGCAGTGAGGCGATCGAGAACACCGGCTTGGTGAACAGCCGCATCGGCAGGATCGGTTCGGCGGCCCGCCGTTCGACCAGCACGAAGATCACCAGTGCCGCGATCGACGCGGCGAACATGACGATGATCACCGGCGAGGTCCAGGCGTACTGGCTGCCCGCCCAGGAGACGGCGAGGCTCAGGCCGGCGGCGCCGAGGGCCACGAACAGCACCCCGAGATAGTCGATCTTCGGCCGGCCCCTGGACGCCGCACCGGGGATGGTCCTGGCCGACAGCGCAATCACGACGATGGCGATCGGCACGTTGATGTAGAAGACCCAGCGCCAGGACAGGCTGTCGGTGAAGTAGCCGCCGAGCAGCGGACCCGCCACGGTGGTGACGCCGAACACCGCACCCAGTGCGCCCTGGTACTTCCCCCGCTCGCGCAGCGGGATCACGTCGCCGATCAGGGCCGTCGCGGTGACGGTGATCCCACCGCCGCCGATCCCCTGGACCGCCCGCATGGCGATCAGGAACGTCATGTCCTGGGACAACCCGCAACAGAACGAGCCGACGATGAACACCGCGACACTGAGCTGGAAGACGCGTTTACGTCCGAACAGGTCGCCGAACTTGCCGGCCAGCACGGTGGAGATGGTCTGTGCCAGCAGATAGGAGGTGACCACCCAGCTCTGGTGGCCGGCGCCGCCCAGGTCGCCGACGATGGTCGGCAGGGCGGTGGAGACCACGGTCTGGTCCAGCGCCGACAACAGCATCCCGAGCATGATCGTGCCGAAGACGACGTTGCGCTGGGCGACCGTCAGGCTGGGCGGCTGGTCGTCGCCACGGCCGGAGACAGAGACCGAGGACCGGTCGGTGGTGGTGGCGCTCACGGAGAACCTCCGTCGTCGAAGGATCCGGACAACTCGTGCTCAAGCCAGGTCGTTCTGGTAGCCCCGACGGGATTCGAACCCGCGCTACCGCCTTGAGAGGGCGGCGTGCTAGGCCGCTACACAACGGGGCCCTAGCGTCCGGCCGACGTCGTCGATCGAACCGGATGAGCCTAGCAACGAGGGACCGGGCCGACGAATCGACCGACCAGCGAAGCAGACTCCGCTGGGGTACTAGGACTCGAACCTAGACTAACTGAACCAGAATCAGCCGGGCTGCCAATTACCCCATACCCCATCGTTCCCGACCGCTGATCACCCCCGGTCGCGGTGAGGCGACCGAGCCGATCCAGGCCGGGCAACGAGGATGAACTTTACCCATATCTCACCCATCCCCCAAACCCGACAGCCTCTCCGGCGCGCGACCACCGACCCGGGTGCGGAGCTTGAGCGCGCGGGCCACCAGCCAGGCCAGGACGGCGAACAGGACGAAGGCGCCGACGTCGACCCCGGCGGTCGCCCAGCTCACCGTGGTCAGGGTCCGGGCGGAGGCGATGGTGCCGGTCAGCCCGGCCAGGATGAAGGCCAGCAGATTGTTGACCACGTGGGCCGCGATCCCCGCCTCGAGTCCGCCGGTGAGCCGCACCAGGACGGCCGCAGCCAGACCGAAGGCCAGCCGGTCGACGAACAGCGCCGGATCCAGGGAGAGGTGGGCCAGAGCGAACAGCAGCGAGGAGGCCACGATGCCGAACCAGGGATTGGCCACCACGCTGCCGAACGCCTGCATCAGATAGCCGCGGAAGAAGTACTCCTCGCCGGCCGCCTGCAGCGGAGAGGTGAGCACGATGACCACCAGGAAGGCCCAGAAACCCTGCTGGGGATGGAAACTGACCGCCGGACCGAGGACCGTCGTCAGCAGGTTCACCCCACCCAACGCCAGCACGGCGACGCCCAGGGCGAGGAACAGATAGCGCCACCGCAACCCCGGCCCGACCGAGCTGAGCCAGCGCGGCCGGACCCGGTGGACGAAGCCGACCAGGCCCATCGCGATCGGGATCATGGCGGCCAGCCCGAGGTTGGCGGCCAGCATGCCGCCCGGGAGCTCGAACCGGCTCGCGGCGGCGAAGTAGTCCGGGTAGCGCCGACCGTTCCCCACGACCAGCCAGCTGAGCAGCGACACCACCTGCGGGATCAGGGTGAGGGCCGCCACCAGGAACAGCGCCAGGCCGATCGCGAGGCCCGCGACGGACCGGCCGAGGTTGGCCTCGGGGGTGCGGAGCACCTGGGGGTAGAGCGCCCCGGTGGGCGGCAGTTGCTCGCCCGGTTCGACGGTCTCCAGCCCGGTGGCCGGATCAGCCGCCCTACCCCGCACCGAACCCGGGGTGGCCCCGGTCGGGGTGACCGTCTGCCGGGTCCGCCGGGCGCCCGGTCCGCCCGAGTCGCCCGCCCTCGGGTTGCTCGCCCTCGGGTTGCCCGCCCTCGGGTTGCTCGCCCTCGGGTTCGGGTGTCTGGAGTTCGGCCGCTTCTTCGTGCTCACCGGGCGGTCCCGCCGGTCGGGCGGTTCCCGCTCCTGCCGGGTGCTCGTCCCATCAGCCCTCGAGACCGCTTCGGGCCGCCGCGATCCGGGCCAGGGTGGAGTCCCGGCCGAGCAGGGCGATCGACTCGAACAGGGGTGGGGAGATCCGGCTGCCGCTGATCGCGGCCCGGACCGGACCGAACGCGTTCCGCGGCTTCAGTCCCAGGCCGTCGACCAGGGCGCCCCGCAGCGCGGCTTCGATCGAGGCGTGGTCGAAGTCGTCGAGCGCGGCGAGCGACTCGGCAGCGGCGTCCAGCACCGGCACCGAATCCGGCTTCAGCCCGGCGTCGTCGGCGATCTGCAGATCGTCGTCGGTGGTGAACAGGAACGCCACCAGCCTGACCCCCTCGGTCAGCGTGTTCATCCGCTCCTGCACCAGACCGGTCGCCTCGGCCAGCAGATCCCGCTGGTCCGGCGTCGGCGGGTCGGCGACCAGACCGGCCTCCACCAGATAGGGCATCAGCCGGGTGGTCAGCTCCGGGCCGGGCAGCGCCCGGATGTGGGCGGCGTTGATCGCCTCGCACTTCTTCGGGTCGAACCGGGCCGGGTTCGGGTTGACCCGCCGGATGTCGAACGCCTCGGCCAGTTCGGCCAGCCCGAAGACGTCCCGGTCCTCGGCGATCGCCCAGCCGAGCAGCGCGAGATAGTTGAGCAGCCCCTCGGGCAGATAGCCCTGCTGCTGGTACTCCAGCAGCCCGGATCCCTTGTCCCGCTTGGAAAGCCTGCGGTTCCCCTCCCCCATCACCAGCGGCAGGTGACCGAACTTCGGCACCCGGCCGGCGCCGGTCTTTACCTGGGCCAGGGCCTCGTACATCACGATCTGCCGTGGCGTCGAGGGCAGCAGGTCCTCACCCCGCAGGACGTGGGTGATCCCCATCAGCGAGTCGTCGACCGGATTGACCAGGGTGTAGAGCGGATCGCCGTTGGCCCGGACGATCACGTAGTCGGGCACATGCGTGCCCTCGAACCTCACCTCGCCGCGGACCAGGTCGTCGAAGGCGATGGTGTCGTCGCGGACCCGCATCCGGATCACGAACGGCAACTCGGCCTCGAGCTTGGTCCGGATCTGCTCCTCGGTGAGCGCCCGGCAGTGTCCGTCGTAACCGGACGGCGCACCCTTGGGCCGCTCCTTCTCCCGGGCCTCGATCTCTTCCCTGGTGCAGAAGCAGCGGTAGCACAGGTCGGCGGCCATCAGCTGCTCGACCACGTCGGCGTAGATCCCGCCCCGCTCGGACTGGACGTAGGGCCCGTAATCGCCGCCCTGCACCGGTCCCTCGTCGGGGTCGAGCCCGAGCCAGGACAACGAGTCCAGCAGGTTCTGCAGCCCGTCCTCGGTGTTCCGTGCGGTGTCGGTGTCCTCGACCCGGAGCACGAAGGTGCCACCGAAGTGCCGGGCGAAGGCCCAGTTGAACAGCGCGCTGCGGACGTTGCCGACGTGCAGGTTGCCGGTGGGCGACGGCGGGAACCGGACCCGGACGTCGGCGGGGTCGAGGTCGCCCAGGACAGCGGAGAGATCAGCGTCAGTCACGACCAACCACCCTATCCCGCGCTCCGAGCCCCGCACCGGGATCGGCGCCGGGTTCGAAGCGGAGCTCGGCGATCCGGCTCAGCTCGCGGCGATCACCGGGTTGCTGAGCGTCCCGACACCGCCGATCTCGATGCTGATCTCGTCGCCCGGTTGGACCAGTCCGACCCCGGCCGGCGTGCCGGTGAGGATCAGATCGCCGGGCAGCAGGGTGGTGAACGAGGTCACGTACTCGATCAGCGCCGGGATGTCGTTCAGCATGTCGGCGGTCGTCCCGTCCTGGCGCAGCTCGCCGTTCAGCCGGGTCCGGATCGGTAGGTCGGCGGCCTCCTCCAGGCTGAGATGGGTGACCATCCAGGGCCCCACCGGGCAGAAGGTGTCCGAACCCTTGGCCCGGCTCCACTGCTTGTCGCTCTGCTGCCAGTCCCGGGCGGTGACGTCGTTGGCCACGGTGTAGCCGAAGATCACGTCCTGGGCCCGGGCGGCGGGCACCTCCTTGCAGATCCGGCCGATCACCACGGTCAGTTCACCCTCGAAACTGACGCTCTCGCTGCCGGCCGGGTAGACGATGCCCTCGCCCGGGCCGATCACCGAGGTGTTCGGTTTGAAGAAGGTCAGTGGCGTCGTCGGCACCTCGTTGCCCAGCTCGGCGGCGTGCTCGGCGTAGTTGCGGCCCACCCCCACCACCTTGCTGCGCGGGATCACCGGGGCCAGCAGCCGGACGTCGTCCAGCGGGTGGCGCTGCCCGGTCAGCTGCACCGGCGTGGCCAGCGGATCGCCGTTCAGCACCGAGACGGTGTCGGGGTGCTCACCGCCGTCCTCGGCCAACTCGACGATGCCGTAACGAGGATCGGATCCGGTGGAGAACCTGGCGATACGCATGCCAGCAGGCTAAACGTCGGGCCCGACCGCCCAGCCGCCGGTCGATGCACCCGTGGCAGGAGTTGCATACTCGGGCCATGCACGAGTCCTACGCCACCGTCGATCTGATCCGCGCCAAACGCGACGGCGCCGAACTCACCGGTGACCAGCTCACCTGGCTGATCGGGGCCTACACCCGCGGTGTCGTCGCCGAGGAACAGATGGCGGCGTTCGCCATGGCGGTCTGCTTCCGCGGCCTCGGCCCGGCCGAGCTCTCGGCCTGGACCACAGCGATGATCGACTCCGGTGAACGACTGGACTTCACCGGGCTGAACCGGCCCAGTGTCGACAAGCACTCGACCGGCGGGGTCGGGGACAAGATCACCCTGGTGCTGGCGCCGTTGGTCGCCGCCTGCGGGGTGGCCGTGCCGCAGCTGTCCGGCCGCGGGCTGGGCCACACCGGCGGCACCCTGGACAAGCTGGAGGCCATCCCCGGCTGGCGGGCGTCGCTGTCGCCGGCCGAGATGACGGCACAGCTGAACACGGTCGGTGCGGTCGTCTGCGCCGCCGGTCCCGGGCTGGCGCCGGCCGACGCCAAGCTGTACGCCCTGCGCGACGTGACCGGCACCGTCGAGTCGATCCCGCTGATCGCCAGCTCGATCATGAGCAAGAAGATCGCCGAGGGCGCCGGTGCGCTGGTGCTCGACGTCAAGGTCGGCCGGGGTGCGTTCATGACCTCGGTCACCGAAGCCCGGCAGCTGGCGCAGACCATGGTCGAGATCGGGGCCGCGGCCGACCTGCCCACCACCGCGCTGCTCACCGCGATGGACGCCCCGCTCGGATCGACCGCCGGCAACGGCATCGAGGTCGCCGAGGCGGTCGAGGTGCTGGCCGGCGGCGGACCGGCCGACGTGGTCGAACTGACGCTGGCCCTGGCCCGGGAGATGCTGTCCGCGGCCGGCCTGGACGACCGGGACCCGGCCGACGTGCTGGCCTCCGGGGCCGCGATGGACCGGTGGCGCTCCATGATCACCGCTCAGGGCGGCGACCCGGACGCTCCCCTGCCCTCGCCTCGACAGACCGAGACCGTCACCGCCGACGCCGACGGCGTCCTGGCCGAACTGGACGCGCGGGCCGTCGGGGTCGCCGCCTGGCGGCTCGGGGCCGGACGGGCCCGGCGCGGCGACCCCGTCCAGGCGGCCGCCGGCGTCCGTTGGCACGCCCGACCGGGTGATCGACTCCGCTCGGGCCAGCCGCTGATCACGTTGCACACCGACGATCCGGCCTTGATCGAACCGGCCCGGGCGGCGCTGTCGGGGGCCTGGCGGATCAGTGCTGACCCGGTCGATCCGGTGGAGCGGGCACCGCTGATCATCGACCGGATCGGCTAGCCCTCTTCCCTCGTGCCGCAACGCCGGACAGACTGATCGTCGTGGCCCACCCGAGGATGTTCGCCGACGACGATCCGCGACTGGCCCGCGTCCGCGACTTCGCGCTCGCCCTCCCCGACGCCGCCGAGAAGGTCTCCCACGGCCGGGTCGCCTTCTACACCAGGAAAGTGTTCGCCTACTTCGGCGGCTCACTGAAGGTCGACGGTGTCTGGCAGGACCGGCCGTCCAGCCTGCTGGTGCTGCTCACCGGCGCCGATCACGAAGCGCTGCTGGCCGACGAACGGAGCTACGTCCCCGGCTACCTCGGGCCGTCCGGCTGGCTCGGCTTCGAGTTGCCGACCCCTCGCGCCCGCCGCGAGCTCTGGGCCGAGGTGGCCGAGCTGCTCGACGCCTCCTACCGCAGCACCGCCGGACCTCGTCGGGTCGCCCGGCTCGACGCCCTCGCCTGACCCGGTCGGGGCGGGCAGGTCGAGCCGGCGGAAATTCGGCTGACGGCGCCGGCCCCGCCGCCGAGACTGGTGTCATGCTCACCCTCGAGGACGCCTGGCCGCCGTACGCGTTCACCGTCAGCTGTGGCGACCTCAGCCTGCGGGTGGTCCGCGACGACGACCTGCCGGAGTTGATCGAGCTGGTCCGCGACGGCGTCCACGAACCGGAGCGGATGCCGTTCTCGGTGCCGTGGACGCGGACGCCGCCGGAGCGGTTACCGGCCGAATACCTCCGCTACCACTGGAGCGCCCGGCACCAGGTGTCGCCGCAGGACTGGCAGTTGCACTGCGCGGTTCGTCTCGGCGGCGTGCTGGTCGGCGTCCAGGATCTGCGCGGCAAGGACTTCCCGGTCACCCGGGCCGGGCAGACCGGATCCTGGCTCGGCCGACGGTTCCACCGCCGCGGCATCGGCACCCGGATGCGCCAGGCGGTCTGCGCATTCGGCTTCGACGTCCTGGGCGCGCAGGAACTTCGCTCCAGCGCGTTCGTCGACAACCCCGCCTCGCTCGGCGTCAGCCGCAAGGTCGGCTACGTCGAGGACGGCACGTTCGTGGTCGACCGGGAAGGCGTCGGCGTCACCGAACATCGACTCCTGCTGCGACCGGAGGTGTTCGTCCGGCCGGCCGAGCCGGTGGTCGTGCACGGAGCCGAACCGCTGCTGGCTTTCCTCGGCCTGGCGCCCACGTCCTGAACCAGGTCGTCCGCGTCCTGAACCAGATCGGGCCAGGTCGGACGGGCCAGGTCGGACGGGCCAGGTCGGACGGGCCAGGTCGGACGGGCCAGGTCGGACGGGCCGGATCAGACGACGGCCGGTTCCGGGCTCGCGCCGGCGTGGATCAGCCCGTAGACGTAGGCCTCGGTCAGCGCCTGCCAGGACGCGTCGATCACGTTCTGCCCGACCCCGACGGTGGTCCAGGCCCGCAGCCCGTTGGTGGTGGTGATCAGCACCCGCACGGTGGCGTCGGTGCCGTGGCCCTGGTCGAGGATCCGGACCCGGTAGTCGATCAACTCCAGCTTCTCCACCACCGGGTAGGCGTCGACAAGGGCCAGCCGCAGGGCCTGGTCCAGCGCGTTGACCGGCCCGTTGCCCTCCCCGACCACCCGGGTCGACTCGCCGCGGGCGGTGAGCCGGACGGTCGCCTCGGTGTCCAGCTCACCCCCCGGGGCGGACTGGGTGAAGACGCGCCAGCTCTCGGCGCTGAAGAACCTCGGCAGCTGCCCCAGCTCACGCCGCAGCAACAGCTCGAAGCTCGCGTCGGCCGACTCGTAGGTGTAGCCGGCCGCCTCGGCGTCCTTGACCTGGTCGGTGATCTTCGCCGCCAGCTCCCGGTCGCTGAGGTCGAATCCCAGTTCCTCGCCCTTGATCTGGATGTTCGCCCTACCCGCCATGTCGGAGACCAGCATGCGCATGTCGTTGCCGACGTGGTGGGGATCAATGTGTTGGTAGAGGTTGGGATCCACCTTGATCGCACTGGCGTGCAGCCCTGCCTTGTGGGCGAAGGACGACAAGCCGACGTAGGGGGCCCGCCCGGTGGGGGCGATGTTGGTCACCTCGGCGATCGCGTGCGAGACCCGGGTGGCCTCGCGCAAACGGCCGGCGGGCAGCAACTGCCAGCCGTACTTCAACTCCAGGTTCGCCACCACGGAGACCAGCTCGGCGTTGCCGGTCCGCTCCCCGTACCCGTTGATGGTGCCCTGGACGTGCATGGCGCCGGCGTCCACCGCGGCCAGGGTGTTGGCCACCGCGCAGCCGGTGTCGTTGTGGCAGTGGGCGCCGAGTTGGACGCCGGGCACCGTGGCCGCGGTCTCGGCGACGATCTCGCTCACCCACGGCGGCAGCATCCCGCCGTTGGTGTCGCACAGCACGACCACCTCGGCGCCGGCCTCGGCCGCGGTCCGGACCACCTCGAGCGCGTAGTCACGGTTGGCCCGGAAGCCGTCGAAATAGTGTTCGCAATCCAGGAAGACGCGCTGTCCCTCGGCCCTGAGGTGCCCGACGGTGTCGGTGATCATGGCCAGGTTCTCGGCCAGCGTCGTCCGCAGCGCCCGCTCCACGTGCTGGTCGTGGCTCTTGGCCACCAGACAGGCCACCGGCGCGCCCGAGTCGCGCAGCGCCGCGGTCAGCGGGTCGTCGGCCGCGTTCATCCCGACCCGGCGGGTGAAGCCGAACGCGGTCAGGGTCGCGTTCTCGAACCTCACCGCCCCGTCGGCCAGCGCGGCGAAGAACGCCGTGTCGTTGGGATTCGCCCCGGGCCAGCCGCCCTCGATGTAGTGCACGCCCAACTCGTCGAGCAGGGTGGCGATCTGGAGCTTGTCCGAGACCGAGAGCCGCAGGCCCTCCTGCTGGGCACCGTCTCGCAACGTCGTGTCGTAGACGTGGAACACGTCCGGGGCGGGACGGAACGTCGAGTGGGAGTCTGTCGGCTGCGCTGCGGACATCTGGTCCTCGATTGCTGGTGAGCGGACGGTTTTGGTCATGAAAAAACCTCCCGCGAGAACACAGGAGGTTGAGCGCGCTGAACGAGTTCAGCGCGCTAGCTAATGATCACGACCGGACGAGTCATGGGCCCATAATCACTGCTGACCTGCGATTACGCCAGCAGACTGTCTCATCATCCGAGACGGCGCCGCAGGCCTGCTGCCGTGGTCCCCGATATTCGGGCGCCAGATCGACCCAGTGGCACGTTTTCCACGGTTTCCGGGCAACCAGTGCTGAAAATTCGGGGCTAACGCCGATCCCACTCCTCGAGTTCGTCAGGCCGAGGAAACGGAGCGGCCTCGAGGTCTTGCCGCAGGTCACGCCGACACAACTCCCGAAACACGTAACGGGCATGACCGGCGTAGTTGCCTTCGTTCTGCCGGATCTCGCTGCGCTGCTTGATCAACTCTGTGCGGGCCGCAGTCACCGCCGCGACCGACACCGGGTCGTTGGACTTCGGAGCCTGAGACACACCCGACCAGAGCCTTGCCTCGGCACGCCTGAAGGCCTTCGTGCGAGACCACGCCACCTGGAACCAATCCGAGATCTCCTCGGTGGCCAGCGTCGCGACGCGGGCCGCGAGTTCTTCATACTCAGATTGATGATCGACGGGCGCCGGCCCGCCTTCACGGCTGAGGCGTTCCAACAATTCTTGAGCCTTTCGATAGAGCTTTAACTGCACCGGATAGAGCCGGGCTTGTGCTTCCTGCCGCCTCTGATGCTCCAATTGCATCCGCATCGCATCCTGGGCAGCCTCGGCCTGCCGCTCGGCCAACGCCTGCGCGGCCGCAGCTTGTCGGTCAGCTGTGGCCTGCGCGGCCTCAATCTGCCGCTTCGCCGCCGCTTGAGCAGCTTCAATCTGCCGCTCGGCCGCTACCTGGGCGGCCTTGGTTTGCTCCTCGGCAGCGACCTGAGCCGCCCCAATCTGCCGTTTTGCGGTCCGATTCGGGATGAGTGCGGTAACCAGCGACGCGAGCACAGTTGACCCGATCACGGCGATGACAACGGCTGCCCAAAGCACTATGCTGGTTGGCGTAATCTGGGTCATTACTGGCGGGATCGCCATCCAGTTCTTTGTGACTTCGACGATAGTTGGGAGCGTTGGCGGGACGTGACGGGAGTTGTGCAAGGATTACAAGGAAACGAAGATGCATATGTTGCCCTGACCCTTACGGCTCGGTTCTCCAAAGACGCTGTCCTCAGGAACACGGCAAACGACTTACTCGATCGCATGATTGATGCTTAACAGCATGCCCTTCTATGGTTGAGCGGTCGCCGTTCAAGATTAGTCGCGAGTTTAACTTGCTATGGTTTGCACAGGTGTTCTCATCGGCCGGTGAGTATTTGTTTCTAAGCACCGCTACCGTCTGGGTGGTAAGTGGCATTTATCCTAGAAGTCCGGATTTGCCATCCTTGGTCGCGGGACTTGTACTTGCCACCTCAATCCCGAGGATCGCAGTTGGGCCCCTAGTTGGCGTCCTCGTAGACCGGTGGGACCCTAGACGGACCCTTATCGCTTGTGATGTTTTGAGGTTTTTATTCTATGGGACTTTCGCCGGTATTACACGGCTGGCGCCCGGTTCGAAGGTATTGACAGCTCTCATAATAGCCGTAATTCTATTATCGTCGACTGTTGCACAGTTTTTTAATCCGTCGCGTGCTGCCGCGATCCAGGTTGTTATTCCCGACGAGAGAAGAGAGGATGCAGCGGGGCTAAGTCTCTTCTCGGTGACGGGTATTGCTGTAGCCTCTACTGCCGCAGGGCCGGCCATATTTGCTGCGGCCGGTGGTGCCGCGGCGGCGAGCCTGTCTGCTCTCTGTTTTTTATTCTCGTGGCTTACTATTCTGCGGCTGAGGGTAATCCAGACTAAAGCATTAGACCGTGATGCCCGATATTGGCACAGTCTCATTGAGGGCCTTAAATTGGCTTGGTCAAGTCCTGAGCTTCGGCTAGTAGTTATTGGAACTGGAGTCTACGGCGTCTCGTTAGGAGTAAATAACTCTGTTTTGGCGCTCTTCGCACTTAAGACTCTGATGCTTCAGCCAAGATTCTATGGATATTTAGCTGCGATCTTTCCTCTTGGTAATTTGATTGGCGCTTTGGCGTCTCCGCATCTCGTCAAGAGGATCGGAGTACATCGAGGGTACACGGGCGGTCTCATGATTTTAGGTCTGGTCTACTCGGTCTACGCTCTCAATCGGTCAGTCTTGGTTGCCTTTATTCTTATGCTTTTGGCGGGTGTCGCGTTTTCGATACTTATTACTAGTCAAGGACCTTTGTTGCAGCGCGCCGTGCCGGAGGGTTTTATGGGTCGAATTACCGCAGTAACCGGCCCAACGATGGCGTTGTCATCAGTCCTGGCGACGGTTGCATCTGCACGTGTTCTATCATTCAGCGGCGAACGTGGCGAAAGCCTAAATCAGGTTCCGGTTTCAGCCTATGGCTTTGCTCTGCTCGCTGGGTCTTTTTTCTTGCTCACGGGTGGAGCAGTTCTACTCCGTGCGACGTCGATGCAAGCTCGCAATAGCTAGTAACTTTTGTCCCGACGTGGCCCTAAGTTACCGCGCGATCCGGCGTCTTTCGGGATGGCAGGGCTGGCTCATACCCGGTTAGAACCGAGAGCCGCCGCGACGTGTGGTGGCGTCTCGAAGCGTGGACCCGGCCGGCCGGTGGGTACTTCGGTCGTGTATCTCAGGCTTGCGGGCAGCACTACCGTCCCCTGCGCGAACGTTTGTCTCCGGCTCCGCTTCATTTTTCGCCCGCTTAACCGGTCGGTCAGTTCCAAACGCACACACATGTCAACGACGCCGCTGGACGCTCCCCCATGCTATAGATAAAGGACATTATGGCTATACCGTGAGCGCAGCAGGGGACACTCTCGGACGGTGCCGGCTCCAACCAAGTTGGTGGCCCAGGCTGCAGCTGGCCTCGGCTCGGGTCAGCGGCGGCGATCGAGCCCTCGCATTGCCAGCCGACGAGGAAGGGATGGCAGGTTGTTGGATCTCAGTCCGGGTCTCGTCTTGCGGATCCGTTTCGGACGGCACGCTGATGAAAAGCGGGTTTCTCGCCGAGACCAGTCGGCGAAGGTCTCACACATAATTGGGTGTAGACCGCGCAGCCGGTCAGGACTACGGCGACGAACGCCAGAATCAGGCGGTAGTCAAGGCTTCCCACTAAAGCAGAACCGACGCCGATCGATACGGTCTGCGGAAGGGTTAAAGCTAGGTCGAACGCCGCATAGGTTCTGCCTTGTAGCCCTTGCGGAGTCCGAGTCTGGACCAATGTAGTACCGCTAACCAACAGCCAGACAACTGCTGCACCGAGAACACCTGCTCCCGCCAAGGTCACCGGAAGTGCTGTTGAGCAAAGCAGCACCATGGCGACGGCGAAAGTCATAAAGCTCACCACAAGGACGCGCACTTCACCTAACCGACGAATCAAAGCCGAGGTAACTGACCCGGCCGCTACGGCGCCAGCGCCTTGCACTGATACCAGCACTCCTTGGAACGCAGGAGGGCGGCCGAGTGCCTCAGTTACGGCGAACAGACTGGCTTCGATCAAGCCGATTGCCACCATCGCGGCCGCCAACACCAGGACGGGCCTCCGCAGTTCGGGTGACGTCCACAGGTGCCGAAACCCGCCCATCAGGTCTTTTTTGTTCAGTTTCGCGGTTCCTGCGTGGTGTGGCTCACGAACGATAAGTAACGCCACGAAAGCAAGAGCGAAAGTAGCTGCGTCGATCAGGATGACGATAGAGGGGCCGAACAGTGCGAAGAGACCAGCACCTGCGAGAGGTCCAAGCAGCTTGGCTCCTTCGCGGACAGTGCGTAGGAACGAGTTGGCACCCGACAGGCCCGCAGATCCGGCAAGACCGACTAGTAGGGCCGACTGGCTTGCCCCCAGAACCCCCGACAGAGCACCGTAGGCAACCATGACTGCGAATAGCACCCAGACCTGAGCTCCGGAGGTCACTGCAAGCAGCGGCAAGACGATCAACACGCCGGCTAAGTTGCCGACCAGCAGGGTCATCCGGCGGGAATAGCGATCCGCCAACCATCCATAGATCGGGGCGAAAACTGAAGGCGCCGCGTAGCAGAAGAAGACCAGTCCTGCCGCTGCATTGCTTTGAGTTAGTGTCTTTGCCCACACCCCGACGGCAAGCCAGAGCATGGTGTCACCGACGATCGAGCAGGTCTGACCTGCCAAAAACAACCGCAAAGACCGGGGCCGCGTCTCTGGCTCATTCATGGTCTGACGGTCCCGAATCCGAGCCAGGCTCGATCCGTTCGCTGATCAAATCTTCCGGTCTCTGGACAGTCCCACCGCGGCCGGGCAACGGATGGGCCAACGTGATGACTTGGGCCGGGCTGGCCCCCGCTGGTCGTCGGCTTGGGTCGGTCAACCTTTCCCTGTATCGCGACAGGAGTGTCCGCACCTCCTTGACCGTCTCCGTCAGTTCCTCAGCAGTCACCCACAACACGTATTGACTTTGATCCGCCGCGGCTTGCCATGCTGGATCCCACGACGTCCGCTCGCTCTCCCAGTCGTGGTGCTGTTCGAGCTGGTACTGCAACAAGCTCTCGCCTAAGGCCTGCGTTGCCCGCCCGTCGAGATCAAAGTCGATGCCCAGCGGCACATGCAGCGACGTCGACGCCAGCTTCCACGGTTGGGTTCTGCGGCCCTTGTCACCAGCGCGTTCAACGAAGCCGAAGCGCTCCAGTTGACGAAAGTGGAACGAGCAGGTTGTTGGCGACTCAGCCACGATCTTGGCTGCTTCGGTGGCAGTCAGCTGGCCCTGAACGGTCAGGGCGCTGAGCAGCTTCACACGCACTGGGTGCGTCAGGGCCTTCAGCTCCGACAGGTCAGCGACCGTCCTCACCCGGTCGTCAGTCATGACGAGCCTCCTTCAGATCTTCAGAGAAACTTCCTGCAAATAGTATTGCAAGATGTACTTCTGCTGACTTAACGTCGCTTGCACGGTTCTTGAACATCGACGTAGGAGGCGTAGATGGCATCGCTAGTCGCCTCACGGTTCACCAGCCTGGCGCACCTAGTTCAGGCGGGGTTCCGACGGGGTTCAGGTGTGCGTGGGCGGGTACGACGAGACGACACCGAGGTCATGGGTCAGCGCCGACCCCACCGGCCTCAGCCCGTGCTGACCGGGTTCCGTCAGCTCAGGATCGCTGTCCGAGGATCCTTCGACAGGCTTCAGTCGACCCCGGCCTCCATCGCGGCCCGGTCGAGCAACTCGTCGTCACCGGAGGTCCTGCCCCGGGAGGCGATCTCTTCGGCCCCACCCGTGTCCATCGCACCGATCAGTCCGGTGGACGCGGCCTGCGCGGCCCCGATCAGCGCCGGATGATCGGCGCCGTTCACCCCGCCGCGGACGCCGCCGTCCACCGCGGTGCCGACCATCCCGAGGCCCGCGTACTGCTCCAGCTTGGCCCGGGAGTCGGCGATGTCGAGGTTGCGCATGGTCAGCTGGCCGATCCGGTCCACCGGACCGAAGGCCGAGTCCTCGGTCCGCTCCATCGACAGCTTGTCCGGGTGGTAGCTGAACGCCGGCCCGGAGGTGTCGATGATCGAGTAGTCCTCGCCGCGCCGCAGCCGCAACGTCACCTCGCCGGTGATCGCCGTGCCGACCCAGCGCTGCAGCGATTCCCGCAGCATCAGGGCCTGCGGGTCGAGCCAGCGACCCTCGTACATCAGCCGGCCCAGCCGCCGGCCCTCGTTGTAGTAGGAGGCGAGGGTGTCCTCGTTGTGGATCGCGTTCACCAGTCGTTCGTAGGCCGCGTGCAGCAACGCCATCCCGGGCGCCTCGTAGATGCCCCGGCTCTTGGCCTCGATGATCCGGTTCTCGATCTGGTCCGACATCCCCAGCCCGTGCCGACCGCCGATCTCGTTGGCCGCCAGCACCAGGGCGACAGCGGTGTCGAAGCGCTGGCCGTTGATGCTGACCGGGCGGCCGAGTTCGTAGCCGATGGTGACGTCCTCGGGCTCGATCGGCTCGGCCGCGTCCCAGAACCGCGCGCCCATGATCGGCTGGACGAGTTCGATCCCGTTGTCCAGATGCTCCAGGGACTTCGCCTCGTGCGTCGCGCCCCAGATGTTGGCGTCGGTGGAGTAGGCCTTCTCGGTGCTGTCGCGATAGGGCAGGTCGTGGGCGAGCAGCCACTCCGACATCTCCTTGCGCCCACCCAGCTCGGAGACGAAGTCGGCGTCCAGCCACGGCTTGTAGATCCGCAGGCTGGGGTTGGCCAGCAACCCGTAGCGGTAGAACCGCTCGATGTCGTTGCCCTTGAAGGTCGAACCGTCACCCCAGATCTGGACGTCGTCCTCCAGCATCGCCCGGACCAGCAGCGTCCCGGTCACCGCCCGGCCCAACGGTGTGGTGTTGAAGTAGGCCCGGCCGCCGGAGCGGATGTGGAAGGCGCCGCAGGTCAGCGCGGCCAACCCCTCCTCGACCAGGGCGGTCCGGCAGTCGACCAGCCGGGCGATCTCGGCGCCGTAGGCCCCGGCCCGGCCGGGCACGGAGGCGATGTCCGGCTCGTCGTACTGGCCGATGTCGGCGGTGTAGGTGCACGGGATCGCCCCCTTCTCCCGCATCCAGGCAACGGCTACCGAGGTATCGAGACCGCCGGAGAAGGCGATGCCGACCCGGTCGCCGACGGGCAGGGACGTGAGCACCTTAGACACCTGCATAAGTATGCTGACCAATGCATGATCATGCAAACCTCGGGCCGAGCTGCGGCGCCCTCAGCAGACTTCTCGGGGGACTTCTCAGCAGACTTTGTGCATCCAGCCGTAGCGATCCTCGGCCCGGCCGTACTGGACGTCGAGCAGGGTCTTGCGGATGGCCGTGGTGGTCTCCCCCGCCTCGCCCGATCCGACGCTGTGCGAGCCGTCGGCGGTGTGCAGGCTGGCGATCGGGGTGATCACCGCGGCCGTGCCGCAGGCGAACACCTCGACGATGTCGCCGGCGGCGATCCCGTCGTAGAGCTCGGCGATCTCGATCCGGCGCTCGACCGGGGTCAGCCCGAAATCGGGGGCCAGGCTCAGCACGGCGTCCCGGGTGACGCCCTCCAGGATGGAGCCGTTCAGCTCGGGGGTGACCAACTGCCGGTCACGGGTGATCAGGAAGACGTTCATCCCGCCCAGCTCCTCCAGCCAGCGGTGCTCGGCGGCGTCGGCGAACAGCACCTGCTCGCAGCCGTGCTCGGCGGCCTCGGCCTGGGCGACCAGGCTGGCGGCGTAGTTTCCGCCGCACTTGGCCGCCCCGGTGCCGCCCGGGGCCGCCCGGACGTAGTGGGTGGAGAGCCAGATCTTCACCGGTCGCACCCCCGAGGAGAAGTACGGCCCGGCCGGGCTGGCGATACAGCAGTAGGCCACCCGCCGGGACGGACGCACCCCCAGGAACGCCTCGGAGGCGAACATGAACGGACGCAGGTAGAGGCTGTCCTCGCCGCCCTTGGCCACCCACTGCTGGTCGGTGGTGATCAGCGACTCCAGGCTGGCCAGGAAGTCGTCGGTGGTCAGGGCCGGCAGGGCCAGCCGCTGCGCCGATCGGGCGAACCGGGCCGCGTTCTGCTCCGGTCGGAACAACCAGATCGAGCCGTCGGCGTGCCGGTAGGCCTTCAGCCCCTCGAAGATCTCCTGCGCATAGTGCAGGACGGCGGTGGCCGGATCCATGCTGATCGGTCCGTAGGGGACGATCGCGGAGTCCTGCCAGCCGTCGGCCGCCGTCCAGGTGGCGGTGGCCATGTGGTCGGTGAAGTGGTTGCCGAAGCCGGGTTCGGCCAGGATCGCGGCCCGCTCGGCCTCGCTGCGGGGCTGAGGATTCGGGCGCACGTCGAACAACATCGTCATGATCGAGAACCTAACATCGGGAGTCGGTGTGGGACTGAGACGCAATCGGGCCGGCCCGGCCGGATCGTTACAGTGCGACGGTGAGTACTGACCAAGGCACAGCCGTGACCGATCCGAGCACTGCGACCCGGGAGCCGGGCGCGAACCCGGGGGCGAGGAAGATCGCCGTCATCGGGGGCGACGGGATCGGGCCGGAGGTGGTGGCCGAAGGGCTGAAGGTGCTGACCGCGGTCAGTGGGCCGGACGCCTTCGACTTCACCCACTACGACCTGGGCGCGACCCGCTGGCAGCGCACCGGTGAGGTGCTGCCGGACTCGGTACTGACCGAGCTGACCGGGGCCGACGCGATCGTGCTCGGTGCGGTCGGCGCCGCACCAGGAGCCACCGACATCCCCAGCGGTCTGCTGGAGCGCGGGTTGTTGTTGAAGCTGCGGTTCGCCTTCGACCACTACGTCAACCTGCGGCCGAGCCGGCTGTTCCCGGGCGTCCCCACGCCGTTGGCCGACAGCGTCACCGACGGCAAGGAGGTCGACTTCGTGGTGGTCCGCGAGGGCACCGAGGGGCTGTACTGCGGCAACGGTGGTGTGGTCCGCGCGGGCACCCCGGCCGAGATCGCCACCGAGGTCAGCGTCAACACCGCCTACGGGGTGGAACGGGTGATCCGGGACGCGTTCGCCCGCGCCGAGCGCCGGCGGAACAAGATCACCCTGGTGCACAAGCACAACGTGCTGGTGAACGCGGGCGGACTGTGGCGACGGTTGTTCGAGCAGGTGGCCGAAGAGTTCCCCGGGGTCAGCACCGATTATCTGCACGTCGACGCCGCGACGATCTTCCTGGCCACCGACCCGGCCCGATTCGACGTGGTGGTCACCGACAACCTGTTCGGCGACATCATCACCGATCTGGCCGCCGCGGTGACCGGTGGCATCGGCCTGGCGGCGAGCGGGAACATCAACCCCGGCGGGCAGTTCCCCTCGATGTTCGAACCGGTCCACGGCTCTGCTCCTGATCTGGCGGGAAAGAACGTCGCGGATCCGACCGCGACGATCCTGTCGATGAGTCTGCTGTTGGATCACCTGGGTGCCGGCGAGGAATCGGCCCGGATCGAACGGGCGGTGCTGGCCGACATCGCGGGACGCCGGGGTGCGGCTTCCCGCTCGACCAGTCAGATCGGCGACGCGATCGCGGCCGCGGTCTGACCTGGGAGTCCTGCGGATGGGGCCGATCAGCCCCCGGACGGACGCGGACGCTCACCCGACGACGTCCGAGGCCCTGAGGTCGACACCTCGGGGCCGGGCCCGGGTCGGAGATGACCCGCCCGGGCGGGCGGTCGGTGCAGAACGGTGAGAGTCAGTGGTCGCTGTGGCGACGACGCTCGAGCTCGACGATGACCTGCGGCTCGACCCGGTGGCTCTTGCGCGGGCGGCGGTGCGGCCGCTCGACGACCGACTTCTGCAGCCCGTCGTTCTCCTGGGTCCAGCGGTCCGGATACATCTCGTACATCTGCGGGTCAGCTTTCGGCTCGGCGGTGGTTCAGCTCGTAGTCGAAATACTAGGACATCCGAGTATTTTCCTGCCAGCATCCGGACCGAATCGTCTCGGATGCCGGAACAAGCCGGCCGCGGTCCGGTCGGTGCGAGACTGACGGGGTGAGTGCACCGCCCGAGCTGCCGCCGCTGGTGGTGCGCGCCCTGCGGATGTCGCTGCGACGCGGCTACATGATGACGTCACGGACCGAGACCGGGCGGCTGCTGGCCGCCCTCGCCGCCACCCGCACCGGCACCATCGCCGAGTACGGCACCGGCTGCGGCGTCGGAGCGGCCTGGCTCCGCTCCGGCGCACCCAAGAGCACCCGGGTGATCACGGCCGAACTGGATCCGGGCCTGGCCCACGGGGTGATGGACATGTTCGCCGACGACGACATCGACGTCCTGCACGCCGACTGGGCCAGCCTGGCCTCCGAGGCCCCGTTCTCGCTGGTCTTCCTCGACGCCGGCAGCGCCCGGACCTCCGAGCGGGAGGAGATCGTCGAGTTGGTCGAGCCGGGCGGCATGGTGGTGCTGGACGACTTCACCCCGTGTGCCACCTGGCCGCCGTTGCAGCACGGTCGGGTCGACGTCCTGCGCCAGCAGTGGCTGGGTGACGAACGCTTCACCAGCGTCGACGTGATGGTCGCCTCCGACGCCTCCGTGGTCATCGCCGTCCGCAACTGAAGCCGCACCGGGTGACCGAGCCCGAGGCTGGTCGGCCGGACTTGTGAACCGTCGCCGCCGGAGCGCTGTGGCATCCTGGGGCGCGTGGTGCAGGCGAAGAAGCGAGGACAGCCGCTCCGGGTGCTCGGCGGAATGCTGATGATGCTCGGTTCGGTGGCCATCGTCTTCGCGGTCCTGACCCAGTTCGCCGGCCGCTGGGGAGTTCCCTACTTCGACTTCACCACCGAACGCGGCAGCACCTGCACCAACGACTGGACCGGCTACACCTGCGATCCACTGACCGTCAGCGACGTCAACTGGTGGGCCTCGACGACCCTGCCGGCCGACAGCACGGTCCGCTCGGCCCGCTACGTCTCGACCCACGACTACACGCTGACCGCCACCGTGGACGTGCCCGAGCGACAAGCGGCCGCGACGCTGACCACGCTGGAGGAACAGTTCGGCTCGTGCGTGGAGGATCATCCGGCCCCGATGAGCACGGCCGGCCTGAAGAGCGTCTGCGTGATGGCCGACGCCCTGGCCGAGGCCAACAGCACCGACTCCAGCAAGTCCAGCCGGCTCTACAGCGTCGGCACCGGGCTCCGGGCCGACGGCACCCGGATCGTGGTGCTCGACATCCGGTCCCGCTGACCAGCAGCGGCCGAGCGGGACCGGACGTCGGGTCCTGACCGAGGCTCAGCGGGCGGCGGAGCCTTCGACGTAGTCGTCGTCGTGGCTCTTCACCCAGGACATCAGCTCGCGCAGGTCGTGACCGACCTTCTCGATCGGGTGCGTCTCGGCCTCGGAGCGGAACCGCTTGAACTCCGGCGCACCGGCGTCCTGGTCGTCGATGAACCGCTGGGCGAACTTGCCGTCCTGGATGTCGGCGAGCACACCCTTCATGTTCTCCTTGACGTGCTCGTCGATCACCCGCGGGCCGGAGACGTAGTCGCCGTACTCGGCGGTGTCGGAGATGCTCCAGCGCTGCTTGGCGATACCGCCCTCGTACATCAGGTCGACGATCAGCTTCAGCTCGTGCAGGCACTCGAAGTAGGCGACCTCGGGCTGGTAGCCGGCGTTGGTCAGCGTCTCGAAGCCGGCCTGGATGAGTGCGGACGCGCCGCCGCAGAGGACGGCCTGCTCGCCGAACAGGTCGGTCTCGGTCTCCTCGGTGAAGGTGGTCTTGATGCCACCGGCGCGCAGACCGCCGATCGCCTTGGCGTAGGCGAGAGCCAGATCCCAGGCCTTGCCGGTGCCGTCCTGTTCGACCGCGACCAGCACCGGGACACCCCGGCCCTCGGCGTACTCCCGGCGGACCAGGTGGCCCGGGCCCTTCGGCGCCACCATGGCGACGTCGACACCCTCGGGCGGGGTGATGTAGCCGTAGCGGATGTTGAAGCCGTGGCTGAAGAACAGGGCGTCGCCCGGCACCAGGTTCGGCTCGATCGCCTCGGCGTAGACCTTGCGCTGCGAGGGATCCGGAGTCAGCACCATGATCAGGTCGGCCTCCTCGCAGGCCTCGAACGGGGTGACCACCCGCAAGCCCTGGGCCTCGGCCTTGGCCCGGCTCTTGCTGCCCTCGGGCAGACCGACCCGGACGTCGACCCCGGAGTCACGCAGTGACAGGGCGTGCGCGTGACCCTGGCTGCCGAAGCCGAGAACGGCCACGTTTCGGCCCTGGATCAGGGAAAGGTCGGCGTCGTTGTCGTAGAACATCGTTGCGGGCACTGCGAAATCTCCTCGGTGTGGTGGAACGGGTTACTGCCGGTCTGTGGGGTGGTGGCGGTCTCTGGAGTTTGGCCGCCTGTGCGGTGCTGGCCGCCTGTGGGGTGCCGGGTCGCGAGCAGGCACGATCGCCGAGGATCGCGCCGACCCCGCTCAGACGATCCGGATCGCCTTCTGTCGTTCGCTTCTCGGCCGGTCGGAGCGGGAGCGGTCGGTGATCGAACGGCTCCCCCGCCCGATCGCCACCAAGCCGGACTGGACCAGCTCCTTGATGCCGTAGGGCTCCAGCAGCCGGAGCATCGCCTCCAGCTTGTCCGGGCTGCCGGTGGCCTCGATGGTGATGGTGTCGGCGGTGATGTCGACGGCCTTGCCGCCGAAGATCTGGATGATCTCCAGCACCTGGCCGCGGCTGGTCGGCTCGGTGCGCACCTTGACCATGATCAGCTCACGGCGGGCGGCGCCCGGTTCGAGCTCGACGATCTTGAGCACCTCGATCAGCTTGTTCAGCTGCTTGGTCAGTTGCTCGAGCATGTCGCCCTCGAGATTGGTGACCAGGGTGATCCGGGAGACGTCACCGTGTTCGGTCGGCCCGACCGCCAGGGAGTCGATGTTGAATCCGCGCCGGGAGAACAGGCCGGCCACCCGGGCCAGCACGCCCGGCTTGTTCTCCACCAGGACGCTGAGGGTGTGGGCGGTCACAGCGTCTCACCGTCCCACTGCGGGGCCATGTCCCGGGCCACCTGGATCGCGTCGTTGCTGGTGCCGGCGGCGACCATCGGCCAGACCATGGCGTCCTTGTTCACCACGAACTCCACCACCACCGGCCGGTCGTTGATGCTCAGCGCCTTGTCGATCACCGCATCCACCTCGTCGGCGTGCTCGGCCCGCAGCCCGATACAGCCCATCGCCTCGGCCAGCTTCGGGAAGTCCGGAACCCGGTCGGTCTTCAGGTCGGTGTTGGAGTAGCGGCTGTTGTAGAACAGCGTCTGCCACTGCCGCACCATCCCCAGGCTCTGGTTGTTGATGATGGCGATCTTGACCGGGATCCCTTCCAGGGCACAGGTCACCAGCTCCTGGTTGGTCATCTGGAAGCAGCCGTCGCCGTCGATGCACCAGACCAGTGCGTCCGGGACGCCGACCTTCGCGCCCATCGCGGCGGGCACGCCGTAACCCATCGTGCCCAGGCCGCCGGAGTTCAGCCAGTGCATCGGCTTCTCGAACGGCAGGAAATGCGCGGCCCACATCTGGTGCTGGCCGACGCCGGCCACGTAGTAGGCGTCCGGCCCGCTCAGCTCACCGATCCGCTGGATCACCTGCTGGGGCGACAACGTGTCGTCCTCGGGCTCCTCGTACCCGGTCGGGTAGCGACGCTGGACCCCCTGCAACTGCTCGACCCAGCTCGTGGTGTCGGGCAGCGAGTCGCGGCTCTCGACCAGCAGCGCGAGCAGCTCGGTGATCACCTCGGTGCAGTCGCCGACGATCGGCACGTCGGGGACCCGGTTCTTGCCGATCTCGGCCGGGTCGATGTCGGCGTGGATCACCTTGGCCCCCGGGGCGAAACTGGCCAGCTGACCGGTGACCCGGTCGTCGAAGCGGGCGCCGAGGGTGATCAGCAGATCGCTGCGCTGTAACGCACCGACGGCCGCGACGGTGCCGTGCATGCCGGGCATCCCCATGTTCAGCGGGTGGCTGTCGGGGATCGCACCGCGGGCGGTCAGCGTGGTGACGGCCGGGATGTTGGTCAGCTCGGCGAGTTCGCGCAGCTTGGCCGAAGCGTGGGACTTGATCACACCGCCGCCGACGTAGAGCACCGGGCGTTCGGCGGCCAGGATCAGCTTCACCGCCTCCCGCACCTGCTTGTGGTGCGGCCGGGTGACCGGGTGATAGCCGGGCAGATCGACCTGCTCGGGCCAGACGAACTCGGTGGTGGCGGTGAGGGCGTCCTTGGTGATGTCGACCAGCACCGGCCCGGGCCGACCGCTGGCGGCCAGATAGAAGGCGGCCTTGATCGCAGCCGGGATGTCCTCGGCCTTGCGGACCAGGAAGTTGTGCTTGGTGATCGGCATCGTGATGCCGGTGATGTCGGCCTCCTGGAAGGCGTCCGTGCCGATCGCGGCCGCGCTGACCTGGCCGGTGATGGCCACGATCGGCACCGAGTCCATGTAGGCGTCGGCGATCGGGGTGACCAGGTTGGTGGCGCCGGGCCCGGAGGTGGCCATGCAGACGCCGACCTTGCCGGTCACCATCGCGTAGCCCTCGGCGGCGTGACCGGCACCCTGCTCGTGCCGGACGAGGATGTGGCGGACCCGCTCGGAGTCGTAGAGCGGGTCGTAGGCCGGAAGGATGCAGCCGCCGGGGATCCCGAAGACGATCTCGGCCCCGACCTCTTCCAGCGACCGCACCAACGATTGCGCACCCGTCAGCTGTGACGACGCCGGCTCCTGCTCAGCCATGTCCACTCCTACCTGTTCCTTGGATCGTAGTCCGCACTCCGTCGCCGGCCCGCCGACGACCACACCGGGGCAGCCACCCTTCGGCAGGACAGCACCGGTGCAACAAAAAACCCCCGCCGCCGGATGGCAGACGAGGGAGCGTGTCGGTGGTGAGCTGGTGGCTCAGCCGACACGCTGTCGAACTACGAGAATTCGGGTGATCGAACGCACGGGTCAACTGTCACCCATGAGCAGGGTCGCGTCAACCACCGACCCGGCCTGTCTTGGTATCCGGAAGGACGCTCGGACGTCCTAGGATCTTCGGGTTCAGGCCTCGAGCCGGCGCCGGACCTCTCGGCTCGTCACCAGCTGCTCCAACTCGGCCTGGTCGTCGCGCCAGGCCTGGACGACCTGATGGACCGACCAGACCGCCGACCACCGCAGCACCCGGCGCGGGTCGAGCCCGCAGGCCGCGGCCAGCGCCTCCGCGGTCGGCAGGATCGAGGCGGCCGGCTGGTAGGCCGCGAACGCCGCGACCTCGGAGGCCCGGTCACCCAGATACGGCAACGGGTCGATCGCGCGCCAGCCCGTCGTGCTCGGCACGCGGGCATCGCCGGCATCGCCGGGGACCACCGTCTCCGAGATCACGTTCTTGGCGATGAAGTCGCCGTGCAACAAGAACAGCTCGGCATCGTCCATCAGCGCCTCGGCCGAGCGGTGGGCAAGATCCCAACAGCGCAGACCCGCCTCGCCGCGTTCGGGCTCACCGCGGCGTCGGCGTTCCCAGCCGACGTCGTCGAGTGCGACCCGGACGGCGTCGCGGTAGAAGTCGGCCTGATTCTGGAACTGCCAACCCGGTGGATCCGTGGCCGCCGGGTCCGTGGCCGCCGGATCCGCGGCCCACAGCCGCTTCAGCAGGTCAGCCAGCTCTGCGACCGACTCCGGCGGGTCCGACTCCGGCAGGTCCGACGGCACCGCCAGCGACGCCATCGGGACGCCCGGGACGATGCGTTCGAGCAGCAGGCACTCGTGGTCGAAGGCGATCAGCCGCGGGGTCACCCCGGTGGTCGACCAGACCCTGAGCGCCGCTGCCTCGGCGGCGACGGCATCCGCCGGATCAGCCCGACCTGCCGGCAGCTTCAGCACCAGCGCGTGGCCGGAGCCGTCCTGGGCGCCGAAGACCAGGGAGGAGGTGCCACCGGCGAGTGGTTCGCCGAGGGTCAACCCCCAGCGCTGGGCACAGGCCTGGACGCGGTCGGGGAGCACGGCGCCGATTGTGCTCCCCGGCCGGGCTCAGCGGGCCCGGTAGGTCATGCCCGGGTGCCGCGGGTCGAAGCTCAGGCCGCGCTTGAGCGCGCCGAGCAGACCCGACGGGTCGAACTGGGAGGCCTTCGCGACGGCGACGGCGGGGATGATCACGACGGCGGCGATCAGGACGTAGGCGATCAGGGTGCTCATGGAATCTCCTCGAAGAGAACGGGGTTCGAGGACACGGCGTCGTGCCAACTGGTACACACCAGACAATACCAGTGGTCTACCAGTGGACTGCACCCGAACCGGCGGCTGCGCGTGTGAGTCGCACCACGTGGACCGCCGGATGCAGCGTCCCGTTCCGGCACCCGGGGGCGGATACTGAGCCGGTGCCGACCTCGAACCATTACCTGCTGGACGACCGGCCCACCCGGCTCGGCCGGCTGACCCCCGTCCCGCCGGGTGAGCGTCGGGACCGTACCGCGATGCTGGCCAGGATCGCCCGGGACGGCTACGCGTTCCTGCCCGGCTTCCTCGATCCCGCTCTGGTCCTGGACTTCCGCGCCTACTACTTCGCCTCGCTGGCGCCGGCCGGGCTCCGGGAGACCAGCACCGCTGCGGACGAGGTGGACCGGCCGACGCTGCGGCAGGTGCTGTTCGACGAGGTGGTCCCCGGCCCCGAGTACGACCGGCTCTGCCGCACCGCCGCCATCGTGGACTGGTTCGGCTGGCTGCTCGACGGTGAGGTCCACCTGCACCGGCGCAAGATCATCCGGCACACCAGACCGGGCGAGACCGGAGTGGGGCTGGCCACCCAGGCCCATTACGACCTGCTCTATCTGCGACAGGGCAGCGAAAACGTGCTCAGCATGTGGATCCCGCTCGGTGACTGTCCGGTCGAGCGGGGCGGGCTGGCCTACCTGGAAGGCAGTCACCACTGGATCAGGGCCGAGGAGGAGGCTGCGGCCCGTCGGGGTCTCCCCCGCCGTCCGGCCGCATCGATCACCGCCGATCTGCCCGGTCTGGCCGAGGAGCGGGACGCCCGTTGGCTGATCGCCGACTACACCGCGGGCGACGTCGTGGTGCACTGCGCCCAGATCGTGCACGCCGCGCTGGACAACGTCGACGACCGGGTCCGGCTCTCCACCGACATCCGCTACCAGCGCGCCGACGAACCGATCGACGCCCGGTGGCAGGAACACTGGTCCGACACCGACGGACTCTGAGGCGAAGGCGGAGAACGGTGGGGTTTCCTGCCGCCGACCGGGCTTCGGGCGTGATAGCAAGTGACGGTGAGCAGCACGGGCACCGACGTCCGCCGCCGGGCCCGGCGTCGCTGGCTGCTGCATCCGTCGCGGGTTCTGGTGGCGGCCTTCGCCGCGGCCATCCTGGTCGGATCAGCTCTGCTGTTGGTGCCGATCGCCAGCCGTCCGGGCGAACACACCTCGGTGGTGACCGCCCTGTTCACCGCCACCAGTGCCGTCTGCGTCACCGGGCTCAACGTCGTCGACCTGCCTGAGCACTGGACCCTGTTCGGCCAGGTGGTGATCCTGCTGCTGATCCAGGTCGGCGGCTTCGGCATCATGACGATCGCCTCGCTGCTCGGGCTGCTGATCTCCCGCCGGCTCGGCCTGCGCTCCCGACTGGCCGTCACCGCGGAGACCGGCACCGGCGGCCTGGGCGGGGCCAGCTCGGTGCTGATCGGCGTGGCCAAGGTGACCGTAGCCGTCGAGGCGTGCTGCGCTCTGGTGCTGACCCTGCGTTTCGCGATCGGCTACCACCAGAGGATTCCGCACGCGATCTGGCTCGGGGTCTTCCACGGCATCTCGGCCTTCAACAACGCCGGATTCGCTCTCTACAGCGACAGCCTGCGCGGTTTCGTCGGCGACCCGTGGATCTGCCTGCCGATCGCCCTCGCCGTGATCATCGGCGGTCTCGGCTTCCCGGTGCTGTTCGAACTGCGCCGCAGCCTGCGCCGGCCGTGGTCGTGGAGTCTGCACACCAAGATGACGGTGCTGATGACGCTGATCCTGATCGTGGCCGGCACCGCCTTCATCCTGATCAACGAATGGGACAACCCGGCCACGCTGGCCCCGCTCGGGGTCGGCGACAAACTGCTGGCCGGTGGGTTCACCGCGGTGATGCCGCGTACGGCCGGCTTCGACACCCTCGACGTCAGCCAGATGAAACAGGGCACCTGGCTGGGCACGATCGTGTTGATGTTCATCGGCGGCGGTTCGGCCTCCACCGCCGGCGGGATCAAGGTGACGACCTTCGTGGTGCTGCTCTTCGCCATCCTGGCCGAGGTCCGCGGCGAGTCGTCGGTGAGCGCCTTCGACCGCCGTGTCACCAGCCGGGTCATCCGCCAGGCGCTGAGCGTCGCCCTGCTGTCGGTGGGTGCGGTGGTGGCAGCCACCGTCGTGCTGACCGAGTTGAGCAATTTCGCGCTCTCCGACGTCCTGTTCGAGACCACCTCGGCCTTCGCCACGGTCGGGCTGTCGACCGGCATCACCGATCAGCTGCCCACCTCCGGTGAGGTGTTGATGGTCGCCTTGATGTTCCTCGGCCGGCTCGGGCCGATTACCTTGGTCACGGCCCTGGCCGCACGCAACCGCGGCCGGCTGTACGAACTACCCGAAGGGCGGCCGATCATTGGTTGACCAGGCATCCCGCCCGAACGGACGCCCGCGGCACCGACCAGAACACGGGTCCGGTCGCGGACGCAGTCACGCGCAACGGGCCGCCGGCGTCGTCGTCCTCGGACTGGGCCGGTTCGGCTCGTCGCTGGCCCTGGAGCTCACCGAGCAGGGCAGCGAGGTGCTCGGGATCGACTTCGACGCCCACGTCGTGCAGTCGCATGCCGGCAGCCTGACCCGCGTCGTGCAGGCCGACACCACCGACGAGGAGGCGCTGCGCCAACTCTCGGTCGAGGAGTTCGAGCACGCCGTGATCGGCATCGGCAACAACCTCGAGGGCAGCATCCTGACCGCTTCGGTGCTGCTCAATCTCGGGATCCGAAACGTCTGGGCCAAAGCCGTCACCAACGCCCACGCCCGGATCCTGCACCAGATCGGCGTCGGCCACGTCGTCCGTCCCGAACACGACATGGGCATGCGCGTCGCCCACCTCGTCGGCGGCACCATGCTCGACTACCTCGAACTCGACGACGGCTACGCGATCGCCAAGACCTCTCCCCCGCGCTGCCTCCACGGCGTCCCGCTCAGCGAATCCCAACCCCGCGACGGCTGGGGCATCACCGTCGTCGGCGTCAAACGCGCCGGCCAGGACTTCACCCACGCCACCGCCGACACCGTCATCGACCCCCACGACGTCATCGTCGTCGCCGGCCCCCAGTCCAAAGTCGAGAAGTTCGCCGACCAAGACTGACCCACTGACAATTCGTCCCGCCCAACTGCACAGTCCTCTGGGCAGAGACGTCCGCACGCAGTCTGCACAGTCCTCTGGGCAGGGACGTCCGCACGCAGTGCGGTGCCGACCCCAAACCATGCCGGCAGCGAAGCACCCAGGTTCGGCTGGACGATGTCGCCCGCCGGGCCTGGCGGGTCTGGCGGGAGCACGAGCCTGCGAGTGCGGATGGGAAGCCCGGCGGGCGACATCGCCCAGCCGAACCGCCCCGGCCCCGCAAATCCCAGCCGAACTCCCAGCCTTCAGACCCGAGAGATCAGCGGATCAGCTGTCCCCGCCCGCCGTTCCCGTCTTCCCCTCGTTCACGTCCAACAACGAGTACTTCTCCACCGCCTGCCGCCCGGCATCCGCATCCAGCTTCCCTTCCAGCGCGAGCGCCTGCACCGCCTTCGCCACGATCGAATGGGCGTCGATGTGGAAGAACCGACGGGCGGCCGCCCGGGTGTCGGAGAAGCCGTGGTCGTCGGCCCCGAGCACGTGGTAGGCGTTGGGGAACAGGCCACGGATCTGGTCCGGCACGCTGGTGGTGTAGTCGGTGGAGGCGATCACCGGACCCTCGGCCCCGCTCATCCGGTCGGCCAGGTAGTGGCTCCACGGATCCTCGTCGGGGAAGAGGAAGTTGTGCTCACTGGCCCGTAGGGCCTCGCGCCGCAGCTCGGTCCAGGAGGTGACCGACCAGACGTCAGCACTCACCCCCCAGTCCTCGGCCAGGATCTCGCTCGCCTCCAGCACCCAGGGCACCGAGACGCCGGAGCCGAACAGTTGCACCTTGGGCCCGTCGTGCGAACTCTCCGACAGCTTGTAGATGCCTCGCGTGATCCCCAGCACGTCCACGTTCTCGGGCTCGGCCGGCTGCAGGATCGGCTCGTTGTAGACCGTCAGGTAGTACATGACGTTCCGGGCCTCTTCGCGCTCCGGATCGTCCTCGCCGTTCTCGCCGGTGACCGCCGGACCGTACATCTGGTCCAGCCCGGCCGAGACGATGTGGGCGATCTCGTAGCCGTAGGCCGGGTCGTAGATCTTCATCGCCGGGTTGGTCGAGGCCAGGACCGGGCTGTGGCCGTCGGCGTGCTGCAGGCCCTCACCGGTCAGGGTGGTCCGGCCGGCGGTGGCGCCGATGATGAAGCCGCGGGTCATCTGGTCCATCGCGGCCCACATCGCGTCGCCGGTGCGCTGGAAGCCGAACATGGAGTAGAAGACGTAGACCGGCAGCATCGGTTCGCCGTGGGTGGCATAGGAGGTGCCGACCGCGGTGAACGCGGCCATCGAGCCGGCCTCGTTGATGCCCGCGTGCAGGATCTGGCCCTGCTCGGATTCCTTGTAGGACAGCAACAGTGACCGGTCGACGCTGGTGTAGTTCTGCCCGTGCGGGTTGTAGATCTTCGCGCTCGGGAAGAACGAGTCCATGCCGAAGGTGCGGGCCTCGTCGGGGATGATCGGGACGACCCGCTTGCCGAACTCCTTGTCCCGCATCAGATCGCGCAGCAACCGGACGAAGGCCATCGTGGTCGCGGCCGCCTGCTTGCCGGAGCCCTTCCTGACGTCGGCGAACACCTTCTGGTCGGCGTGCGGCAGCACCGTCGGCTTGTTCCGTCGGGACGGGACGAAGCCGCCGAGCGCCTTGCGCCGCTCCAGTGCGTACTGGATCTCCGGCGCGTCCTTGCCCGGGTGGTAGTAGGGCACGTTGTACGGATCGGCGTCGATCTGGGCGTCGGTGATCGGGATCTGCATCACGTCGCGGAACGTCTTCAGATCCTCCGCGGTCAGCTTCTTCATCTGGTGGGTGGCGTTGCGGGCCTCGAAATGCGCGCCGAGGCCGTAGCCCTTGACCGTCTTGGCCAGGATCACCGTCGGCCGGCCCGAGTTGCCGCGGGCCCTGTCGGCCGCGGCGTAGGCGGCGTAGACCTTGCGGTAGTCGTGCCCGCCGCGCTTCAGCTTCCAGATCTGGTCGTCACTGAGGTCGACCACGAGTTCCTTGGTCTCCGGCGTCTTGCCGAAGAAGTTGTCCCGGACGTAGGAGCCCGATTCGCCCTTGTAGGTCTGGAAATCCCCGTCCGGGGTCTCGTTCATGATCTTGGTCAGCATGCCGCTGTGGTCGCGGGCGAACAGGTCGTCCCACTCCCGGCCCCAGAGGACCTTGATCACGTTCCAGCCGGCGCCACGGAAGAAGCCCTCGAGCTCCTGGACGATCTTGCCGTTGCCCCGGACCGGGCCGTCGAGTCGCTGCAGGTTGCAGTTGATCACGAAGGTGAGGTTGTCCAGGCCGTCGTTGGCCGCCAGTTGCAGCAGACCGCGCGACTCGGGCTCGTCCATCTCGCCGTCGCCGAGGAAGGCCCAGACGTGCTGGTCGGAGGTGTCCTTGATGCCGCGGTTGTCCAGGTAGCGGTTCAGCTGGGCCTGGTAGATCGCGTTCATCGGCCCGATGCCCATCGAGACCGTCGGGAACTGCCAGAAGTCCGGCATCAGCCGCGGGTGCGGATAGGACGACAACCCGTGCGGGGCCTTGGACTTCTCCTGCCGGAAGCCGTCCAGGTCCTGCTCGCTCATCCGGCCCTCGAGGAAGGCCCGGGAGTACATCCCCGGCGAGGCGTGGCCCTGGAAGAAGACCTGGTCGCCGCCGCCCTCGGCGTCGGGGCCGCGGAAGAAGTGGTTCAGGCCGACCTCGTAGAGGGTGGCGGCACCGGCGTAGGTGGAGATGTGGCCACCGACGGCGATGTCGGGCCGCTGCGCCCGCTGCACCAGCATCGCGGCGTTCCAGCGCAGCGAGGCCCGGTAGCGACGCTCCAGCGCCTCGTCACCGGGGAAGTCGGGCTCGTCCTCCGGCGGGATCGTGTTGACGTAGTCCGTGGTCACCGTGCCGACCGAGTTGAGCCCGGCCGCGGTGGCCCGGGCCGCCACGGCCCGGATGATCTCCTCGGCGCGCTCCTTGCCCCGGCTCGCGATCAGGTCGTCGACCGATTCCATCCACTCGGAGAGCTCCTCGGGGTCCGGCTGGCCGACGGTGTCGGCCGTCTCCCGGCCCGGAACGACCGAGCGGGCGCGTTCGGTCGGGCCCGCGCCGTCGACCTGGACGCCGTTCTTGGAGTTCTTCGGGTTCTGGGAATCTTGTGTCGTCGCGGAGTGCGATACGGCGGTCACGATCAGCGGCCTCCTGGGGTCGAGTCTGGTGCGTTACCGGGTCGGTCTGACGCCGGTCAGTGCGATGCCTGCGACGCGGGGTTCTGGTCGCAGATCTGACAGTCCACCACGGAGCCGTCCGAGTCCACCACCGGCACCTGCTTGCCGTCGGCGTCCACTATCTTGCCGCCTCGGACCGAATCGCCGTCACGCAGTTGCCCGAGAGCGGCCAGATCGGCGTAGCGGACGCTGCGGACCGGGGCTTTGGCGAAGACCGAGGGGTCGTTCTTCGGGGTGCCCTTGAGGTGGTTGAACACGATGTTCAGCACGATCGCCATCAACGCCGCCGAACTGATCCCGGAATGGAAGATCACCTGGAACCAGCTGGGGAAGTTCTGCCAGAAGTCGGGGCTGGCGACCGGGATCAGGCCGACGCCGAGTGAGATGGCGACCACGATCAGGTTCAGGTTGCCCTCGTAGTCGACCTTGGCCAGCGTCCGGATGCCGGAGGCGGTGACGGTGCCGAACAGGACCAGGCCGGCCCCGCCGAGCACCGGGTACGGGATGGCGGCGACGACCCGGCCCAGCACCGGCAGCAGACCGAGCACCAGCAGGATCACCCCACCGGCGGTGACCACGAACCGGCTCTTCACCCGGGTGATGGCGACCAGGCCGACGTTCTGGGCGAAGGCGGTCTGGTGGAAGCCGTTGAAGATCGGCGCCACCGCCGAGGACAGCATGTCCGCCCGCAGGCCGTTGCCGATCCGGCGCTTGTCGATCCGGGTGCCGACGATCTCGCCGACCGCCAGGATGTCCGCGGTGGTCTCGGTCATCGCCACCAGCACCACGATCAGCAAGGAGACGATCGCGGCCGGTTGGAACCTGGGCAGCCCGAAGGCCAGCGGGGTCGGGAAGGCCACGATGGCGCCGGTGCCGATGCCGGAGAAGTCCGCCTTGCCGATCACCGCGGCGATGACGGTGCCGAGCACGATGGCCAGCAGGATCGACAGCCGCGAGATCGTCGCCACCCCGACCTTGCTGAGCACGATCACGATCAGCAGCGTCAGCCCGGCCAGCCCGATGTTGCCGACCGAACCGAAATCGGGGGCCTCGGAGTTGTTGCCCAGGGCCCAGTTCGCGGCCACCGGGAACAGGCTGAGCCCGATCGAGGTGATCACGACCCCCGCCACCACCGGTGGGAAGAAGCGGATCACCCGGGCGAAGAACGGGGTCAGCAACAGCCCGATCACCGAGGAGGCCAGCACCGCGCCGAAGACGACGGGCAGCCCGCCGCTGCCGGAGGCGATGGTGGCCATCGTGGCCACCCCGGCGAACGAGGTCCCCTGCACCAGCGGCAGTTGCGAGCCGAAGAACGGCAGGCCGGCCGACTGCAGCACGGTGGCCAGCCCGCCGATGAACAGGCAGCAGGCGATCAGCAGCGCGATCTGGTCCGAGCCCAGGTGGGCGGCGTTGCCGACGATGATCGGCGGCGCGATGATGCCGCCGTACATGGTGAGGACGTGCTGGGCCCCGTAGCCCAGGCTGCGGCCGACTCCGAGGTAGTTGTCCTCGGGCCGGCGCTCGGACCGGCGGCGGCCGACGAACCGGCCGGCCGGCGAGGTGGGAGCCGGGGTGCTGGGAACCGAAGCCGGGGTCTCGGCAGAAGTCGTCATGGCGTCATTGCCCTTCTGGGTGGTGTGGCGGCGTGCCCGGTGTGGCGGCGTGCCTGGTGTGGCGATCAGCAGAAGCCGGCGATGCCCATCCAGGCCTCTTCGGCGGTGGCAGCACCCTTGCGCTGGATGGTCGCCTCGATCAGGCCGAACGGCCGGTCGGCGGCGTAGTAGACGACGTTCGGGTTGTCGAGCCCGAACGGGGTCAGGTCGGAGAGGAAGTGGTGGTTGTTGGGGCAGCTGAACTTGATCTCGTCGATCTCGTCGTGCTGGGTGATGACGTCCTCGGCCATCTGGAACAGGGTCTGTTGCAGCGCCTTGGAGTACTCACGGGTGAAGGTGGTCAGGATGACGTTGCGGACGGCGTCGTAGACCGCGTCGAAGTCGACCCCGGTGGTGGTGTTGTAGCGCCAGCGGACGGCGATGTCGGTGGCCAGGATCCGGTCGGTGGTCTCCGGCAGCGTCGTGTACTTGTCCTTGGGGTAGCCGACGAACCCGGACTCGGTGGTCTTGAGCACGGTCAGGTCGGAGAAGCCGGAGATCATCGTCTCGGTGCCGTTGTCGTTGACCAGGACGGCCGTCCGCGTCTCCGGGCCGGCCTTGTAGAAGGCGTGGTCATGGTCGTTGATCCGGGCCCAGATCGCCTGCTCGGCCGCCCAGCGGCCTCCGCTGACCCAGTCGAAGGAGGAGGTGAAGTGCTTGCTGAGGGTGAGCAGGAAGTCCTCGGCGGAATCGAACCCGTCCCGGGACAGCGCGAAGATCGTGTTCTTCTGGGTGTCGGTCGGCACCACGTGCTCGTTGTCGCCCTCGGTGAACGCGGTCTCGAAGTCACCGCGCAGCTGGGAGGCGACGACCAGATCCTGGATCACGTGCCGGGCACCGGCGCCGCGGTCGGCGTCCCGGGTGATCCGGACGACGTGGTTGCCGGCTTTGCCGTACTGGTTGGCGGTCAGGACGACATCGGTCATGGTGTGACTCCCTCGGTTGGTGGTGGCTGGGTCTGCGGGGGCGGCCGGTCGAGCCGGCCTGCTCCTCGGGTCGGGATGGGTTCAACTACCCCGGTAGGTGCTGTACGCGAACGGGCTGAGCAGCAGCGGGACGTGGTAGTGCGGCTCGGATTCGGCGACCGCGAACCGCACCAGCACGGAGGGGTAGAACGTGGCCTGGCCCCGTTCGGCGAAGTAGTCGCCGGTGCCGAAGGTGATCTCGTACTCACCGGCCGGCAGCGCAGCCGGCCCGAGCTGGGCGACCCGGCCGTCGGCGTCGGTGACCGCACTGCCCAGCAGTTGCCCGCTCAGATCGGCCAGCTCCACTTCGATCCCGGCGGCCGGACGGCCGGCGCTCGCGTCCAGCACGTGCGCACTGATCAGGCTGCGGACCGGTTCGCTCGTGGGTTCGGTCACCTCGTTCATGGGGCGGTGCTCATCGGGTCGATGCTCATCGGGTCGATACTCATGGGGTGATGGCTCCTCGAAGTCGCAGGACGGCGATCTGACGCAGTTGGTCGGCGGTCTCGACGGCTTCGGTGGCGTCGTCGTTGGACAGCCGGCGCTCCAGCTCGGTGAGGATCTCGGCGCTGGAGCGCCCGGCGGCACGGATCAGGAAGACGTGAGTGAACCGGTCCTCGTAGGCCTGATTGCCCGCGGCCAATCGTCCCGCGACCTCGGCGTCGGTGTCCAGACCCGACTGCTCGTTCCTGGAGAGACCGGCCTCGGCGCTCGCTCCGCCGGCCCGTTCACCGATCCGCGGATGGTGCCCGAGGGCCTGATCGACCTCTGCCGGACCGAGGGGGTCGGCGGCCCGCTCCGCTGCCGCGAGCAGCGCATCGACGTCGGCGAACGGACGGGCTCGGACGATCTCGTCCACCCAGCGGTCGACGTCGAGGCACGGCCGGATCGCCTCCGCCGCCTCGGCCGCCGGAGCGGCGTTGAACTCTGCCAGAGTAGGCATCCGACCTCGACTCCTTGATCACGTCTGACCACAATTTCGTATCGCGGAATAAATTTTCCACGAATGCCTTAGTCTGGATTCGTTCCAGGGTGATTGTCAAGGGGACGAGAACGGAGACGTTTCCCTACCGACTCAACAATGCGAGGACGGAGAACACGGATGGACGAGACGACGGATCGGGCCGACCGGGCGGACGGGCTGGTGGTCGTGGTGACCGGGGCGGGCAGCGGCATCGGCCGCGCGGTGAGCCGGGAGTTGTTGCGGCGTGGCCACGTCGTCGTCGCCTGCGGCCGGCGTCCGGAACCGCTGCAGGAGACGGTCCAGGGCGAGCCCCGGGGGGTGGCGATGCCGCTCGACGTCAGCGATCCGGCTGCGGTCAGCTCCGTCTTCGACCAGGTCGAGCAGCGGTTCGGCCGGGTGGACGTGCTGTTCAACAACGCGGGCACCGCCGCGGCGGGCTCGGTGGACCAGGTCGATCTCGCCGACTGGCACCAGGTGGTCGGGGTGAACCTGACCGGCTCGATGCTCTGCGCGGCTGCGGCCGTCTCGATCATGAAGCGCCAGGATCCCGGCGGCGGCCGGGTGATCAACAACGGTTCGGTCTCGGCCCACGCGCCGCGGCCGGACAGCGTGGCCTACACCGCGACCAAACACGCGGTCAGCGGACTGACCAAGTCGATCGAACTCGACGGCCGGCCCTGGCAGATCCGCGGCAACCAGATCGACATCGGCAACGCCGCCACCGGCATGATGGGCAGTGCGGCGCAGACCTCGCTGCAACCGAACGGCGACCAGGTCGTCGAGGCGACCTTCGACGTGGCCGAGGTGGCGCGGACGGTGGCCTGGATCGCCGAACTGCCCCTGCAGGCCAGCGTGAACTCGCTGGTGATCACCGCCGGCGGGATGCCGTTCGTGGGCCGGGGGTAACTCGTCCCTACCGTCCGGGGGCCGGGCGACGCGTCTCAGGCCGAGCGGCGCGGCAGCCGGACGCCGTGCCGGATCAGCACCCGGAAGGCCGACCACAGACCGGCCGGGATCTCCTCGGTCGGCAGATCGTCGAAGTGCACCGCGCGCCGGCGGGCCAGAGCCAGGGCCAGCACGGTGCCCAGCACCCAGAAGGCCAGTCCGGTCACCGAGAGCGTGACCCCGCGCCACTGCGGCGAACGGACGGCGAGCACGGCCTGGCTGTCGATCAGCCGCGGCACCGAGCTGACCGGGCTGACCAGCAGATAGATGAGGTAGGGCAGCCCGAGGTGGACCGCCCAGCGCAGGGTGCGGCGCCAGTCGCGGCGATAGGCCCAGCGCAGCTGCAACGGCAGGGCCGCGACCGGCAGGGCCACCGAGACCAGGTTGCCGACCCCGATCCAGGTCAGGATCGGGAAGATCACCCCGGGAATGGTGAAGCTCAGGTCGTAGCTCGTCTCGGTGGCCAGGGTGATCGCCGCCGTCGCGATCGCGGTCGGCAGACCGACGATGACCAGCAGGGTCAGGTTCTTCACCAGCAGGATCCGCTGCAGGCTGATGTCGTGGGCCAGGGCCCGGGTCACCCGCACCGCGTCGGCGCCGAGCACGTTGGTGGTGGTCACGTCGGCCAGCACGAAGACCGCGAAATAGCTGCCGACCAGGATCGCCCAGTTGCGGTGTGGGCCGTCGCTGAGCGGATCGACGATCAGGTAGAGCAGGGAGAGCACCAGGTTGAACACGATGCCGCTCAGCCAGACCCACGGCGGCCGGAACGACCAGCGCAGATCGGACCAGATCTGTTGGTGCAGATGGCGTGGGACCCGGGGATGGGCCGCGGTGGCGACGTCGTAGGCACGCCTCTCAGAACCCGATCCGGCCTCGCCACCCGGCCCGGCTTCGGAGGCAGATCCGGCCCCGGCGGGCCCATCGATCACGCTCGGCACGCGCCAAGCATGCCACCGACCGAGCGAGGATGCCGCCACTCGAGCCGCCGGTATCCCCGGTAGAGACTGAGGGACAGATCGATGCTCAGACGGGACAGGTGTCGCGATCGTCGGCCGGCCTGGCCACCGGCTCACCGGGACCGAAGCGGGTCCGGAAGGTGAAGGCGTGGGCGGTCGGCCCGTGCGTCCGCAGCTGCTCGAGCCGCTCGATCGCCTCGGTGGTGGTCGGCCGATGCCCGGCCGGAACCCACCAGAGCACGGTGATCACCTCGTCCAGCCTGACGAACCATTCGCGGCGCCGGCGTAGGAAGTCCACGTGTCGGGAGCGGAACACGTAGTCGGCCAACGCCTCGGTCGAGGTCCAGGTGGAGAAGTTGACCAGCATCTGGTCGTCGGGGAACGGACGTTCGGCGGTCGCGTTCCCGTCCTCGGTCTGGAACCGCCACAAGAATCCGGGCGCCCGCTCGGCGACCTCGTTGATCTCGTCCAGCGCAGCCATGAACTCCGCGACCTCGGGCGAGTCGACCGGCGCGACCAACCGCCCGACGTTCAACTGGGCCAACTCCATCGGTTCGCTCATCTCAGCACTGTAAGGCCGAGGGGTCGCGCCGTCACCGCCCGACCGCGATCAGGCGCCCAGCAGGTAGTCCCGCAACTCGGCCACGTGACCCTTCGCGTCCACGCCGTACTCCGCCCGCCGGACCGTGCCGTCGGCCCCGACCACCACGGTCGAGCGCAGCGCCCCGGTCAACTCGACCCCGTTCACCGTCTTCAGCCCCCACGCCCCCCACCGCTTCGCCGTCTCCGAGCCCGGATCGGCCAACAGGTCGTAGTTCAGCCCGTACTCCCGGTGGAACTCCCCCAACCGCTCCACCGGATCGTCCGAGACCCCCAGCACCGTGAATCCCGCCCCACCCAACGCCGCCAGGTTGTCCCGGAAATCACAGGCCTCCGTCGTACACCCCGGCGTGAACGCCTTCGGGTAGAAGTACACGATCACCTCCCTCCCCCTCAGCCCCGCCAACGAAACCCCCTGCCCCACCTGATTGACCAACTCCAACTCCGGAGCCACATCCCCTTCACGCAACTGCGTCACCACACAACCCTTTCGCTGATTGAGCCGAGCTGACCTGTACTTTCGAGTTCAGCCTGATGGGCAGAAACGTCCGCACAAAGTGCGGTGCCGACCCCAGAAGTCCGCCGCGCAGCCAAGGGTCGGGGCGGGACGTCCGCCCCCGGGCCTTGGCGGGCCTGGCGGGAGCGCGAGCCCGCGAGCGCGGATGGGTCGGCCCGGGGGCGGACGTCCCGACCCGAACCGAACCCTCACCCAGAACGGCCCACGAAGAAGAGAGAAGCTCAGCCGAACGGACGCCCCAACGGCATGTGCCGGTTCACGTCCTTGTACAGCAGGTACCGGAAGCGCCCCGGCCCCGCCGCATAACAGGCCTGCGGACAGAACGCCCGCAACCACATGAAGTCGCCCTCCTGCACCTCGACCCAGTCCTCGTTCAACCGGTAGACGGCCTTGCCCTCCAACACGTAGAGCCCGTGCTCCATCACGTGCGTCTCGGCGAACGGGATCTGGGCTCCCGGCTCGAAGTTCACGATGTTCACGTGCATGTCGTGGCGCAGGTCGCCGATGTCGACGAACCGGGTGGTGGTCCAGCGCCGGTCGGCGTTCGGCATCGAGCCGTTGCCGACCTCGGCCTCGTTGGTCACCATCGGCTCCGGCGCGCCCATTCCGTCCACCCACTGGTAGTTCTTGCGGATCCAGTGGAACCGGCCGGGCCGTTCCGCGTTGGCGTTGTGCAGGGTCCAGGTGGCGCCGGGCGGCAGGTAGACGTAGCCGCCGGTGGTGAGCCGGTGCTTCTTCTCGCCGATGGTCAGGTCGAAGTCACCGTCGACCACGAACAACACGGCCTCGGCGTTCGGATCGAGCTCCGGCCGGTCGCTGCCGCCACCGCCGAAGACCTCGACCACGTACTGGGAGAACGTCTCGGCGAACCCGGTCAGCGGCCGGGCCAACACCCACAGCCGGGTGTCCTCCCAGTAGGGCAGGCTGCTGGCCACGATGTCGCGCAGACAGCCACGCGGGATCACCGCGTAGGCCTCCCGGAACAGGGCCCGGTCGCTGACCAGGTCGTTCCAGCCCGGCATCCCGCCGGTGGGGATGTAGTAGGGCAGGTTCTCGGTGGTCAACCCGGGCGGCTGGCCCTCGGCGAACTCGGGATAGTTGCTGCCTGGGTTCATCGCTGCCCTTCCTGCGCTGCTGGGGTCCGGATCGGCGTTGATCTGGTCGGGTCGTACGGGTGTGCTGGTCACGATCTTCTTTCCTGGTTGGGTTTCTCGACCCTCAGCCGGATTCGGTGAGCTGAGCGGCGGGGTTCGATTCGGTGTCGGATCGGGGCCGGGCCAGGGCCCCGAGGGCGTCTGGTCCCAGTCCGGTGGCCGCGGTCACCGCCGCGGCGTCGGTGGCGCCGCAGAGGAGTCCGCGATGGAGATAGCGGGCCAGGGCCCGGGCGGTGGCCGGTTCGTCGAGCACGGCCGGCCTCGGCACGCCGGGCTTGCCGACGTAGGCCGCCAGTCGGGCGGCGGCGGCGTCGAATCCCTCGGTGTAGAAGGCGAAGTTGGCCAGATAGCGGGTCGGCAGCTGGGCCGGATGCATGTCCCAGCCCTGGTAGAAGCCGCGTTCCAACGACCGGCGGACCAGCCGGGCGTGCAGGGCCCAGGCCGCGTGCACGTTCTCCGTCGAGCCGGTGGGCAGCACGTTGGTCGAGCCGTCGGAGAGCTGCACCCCGGTGCCGGCGGCGACCAGCTGCATCACCTGCTTGGCGTGATCGGCGGCCGGATGCTCCATCGACTGGTAGGCGGCGGCGATCTGCAGCGAGGCCGAGTAGTCGTAGGTGCCGTAGTGCAGCCCGGTGACCCGGCCCTGGCCGGCGTGCAGGGCCGGGGCCAGCGGCGTCGTCCCGTCCGCCGCCATGATCAGTTGCGGGGTCTCGACCTGGATCTCGAAGGTGAGCCGGCCCTCACCCAGCCCGGCGACCTCTTCGTAGCGCCGGCAGATCGCGACCATCGCCTCGACCTGGCTGACCGTGCTCACCTTGGGCAGGGTCAGCCGCAGCCCGGTCGGCAGCGCACCGGCCTCCAACAGGTTCGACAAGAACAGATCCAGGGTGCGGATCCCCCGGCGCCGGGTCGGCTCCTCGAAACACTTGAACCTGATCCCGAAGAACGGCGGTGCCATCCCGTCGGCGTCGAGTTGGGTCAGGGTGCGGGCCACGGTCAGCACGTCGGTGTCCTCGCCGGCCCGGTTGCCGTAACCGTCCTCGAAGTCGACCCGCAGATCCTCGACCGGCTGCTCGTCGAGCTTGCGGGTGACCCGGTCGGCCAGCTCACCCGACCGTTCGCCCAGTCCGAGCGCGTCCGCCAGGGCGACCGCTCCCCCGTTCTCGGTGAGCGCGGCCCGGGCCTGCTCGCCCCAACTGCGGACGGTGTGCTGGTCGAAGACGTGCCCGGGGACGTAGACCGTGTGCACCGGTTGCCGATCCGCGGTCTCGCCCGGATAGGCCCGGGCCAGGAAGGAGTCGGTCTCGGCCAGCCGGGCGTCGGCGGCCTCCAGGTCGGCCGGACCGAGCCGGGTGCCGCTCACTGCGGCCTCACTTGACCAGCTCGTAGGCCGGCAGGGTGAGGAAGTCGGCGAACTCGCCCAGGCACAGGTCGGAGAGCAGCGCCTTGGCCGGCTCGTAGAACTGCTGCCACTGCTCGGCGTCGACCTGCTCGCGCACCTTGGCCGCCTCCTCCTCCAGCAGCCGGGAGACCAGTTGCCGGGTGACGACCTCGCCGCTGTCGGCCAGCTGCACCTCGTTGCGGATCTCCTGCCAGATCTGGGATCGGGAGATCTCGGCGGTGGCGGCGTCCTCCATCAGGTTGTGGATGGCCACCGCACCGTTGCCGGAGAGCCAGACCGCGATGTAGACCAGCGCCACCTCGAGGTTGGCGCGCAGACCCGCCTCGGTGTTGGAGCCCTCGGCCGAGGCGATGTCCAGCAGGGCCTCGGCGTCGACGTCGATGTCGGCCAGCGGCTTGTCCAGCTGGTTGGGTTTGTCCCCCAGCACGGCGCCGAAGGTCTCCGCGCACAGGTCGACCATGTCGGGGTGGGCGACCCAGGAGCCGTCGAAGCCGTCCCCGGCCTCGCGGGACTTGTCGCCCTTCACCTTCTCGAACGCCGCCGTGTTCGCGGCCTCGTCCTTGCGGCTGGGGATGAACGCGGCCATCCCGCCCATCGCGAACGCACCGCGCTTGTGACAGGTGTGCACCAACAGCTGGGTGTAGGCGCGCATGAACGGCGCGGTCATGGTGATGTCGCCGCGGTCGACCAGGACGAACCGCTCGCCGGCGTCGCGGAAGTACTTGATCACGCTGAACAGGTAGTCCCAGCGGCCGGCGTTCAGTCCGGAGGCGTGCTCGCGGAGTTCGTAGAGGATCTCCTCCATCTCGAACGCGGCCGGGATGGTCTCGATCAGCACGGTGGCCCGGATGGTGCCGGGCTCGATCCCGAGTTCGGACTCGGCGAAGGTGAACACGTCGTTCCACAACCGGGCCTCGAGATGGGACTCCATCTTGGGCAGGTAGTAGTACGGCCCCTGGCCGGTCTCGGCCAGCTGCTTGCCGATGTGGAAGACGTGCAGCCCGAAGTCGGTGAGCGCGCCGACGGTCGGCCGGCCGTCGACCAGGACGTGCTCCTCGGGCAGATGCCAGCCGCGCGGTCGCATCACCACGGTGGCCAGCGGGGCGTCGGTGCGCAGCGCGTAGGACTTGCCCTTGGCGTTGGTGAAGGCCAGGGTTCCGCGGGCCGCGTCGCGCAGGTTGAGGATCGAGTCGATCACGTTCGACCAGCGCGGGTTGCCGGCGTCCTCCATGTCGGCCAGCCAGACCCTGGCCCCGGAGTTCAGGGCGTTGATCGCCATGTTGGCCGGCGAGGCCGGGCCGGTCATCTCGACCCGGCGATCGGTCAGGGCCGGCGGGGCCGGTGCGACCTGCCAGTCGCCGCTGCGGACGTCGGCGGTCTCGGGCAGGAAGTCGAGCCGGCCGGCCTCGGCGGCGGCATCGCGCCGGCCGACGCGACGGGCCAGCAACTCGTCCCGGGTCCGGCCGAAGTTGCGGTGCAACTGCTCCAGGAAGGTCAGCGCCTCCTCGGTCAGGATCTCCTCGGCGCGTTCGATCGGGTGCGGATCGGTGACCTCGATGCTCATGGAACCCTTCCTCGTCGGTTGTCTCGTCAGACTGTCTCGTCAGACTGTCTCGTCGGTTGCTCCGGCCGGTCGGCGCTCGGGGTGCGGGGGCCGGGTCCGGTGTGACCAGCCAATCACTGTGCTCACCGGGCGACCGGCGCGGGCTGCTCGGCATCGAGATCGGCGAGCGTGGTGCCGGTGACCGCAGCTGCCGTCTCGGCGACCGCCCGGGCCACCGCCGGCGCCACCCGGGCGTCGAAGACGCTGGGGACGATGAAGCTGGCGTTGAGCTCGTCCCGGCCGACACAGTCGGCGATCGCCTCGGCGGCGGCCACCAGCATCTCGGTGGTGATGTCGCGGGCGGCGGCGTCCAGCAGCCCGCGGAACAGACCCGGGAAGGCCAGCACGTTGTTGATCTGGTTGGGGAAGTCGCTGCGCCCGGTGGCGACCACGGCGGCGTGCTTGGCCGCCTCGATCGGGGCGATCTCCGGGTCGGGGTTGGCCAGCGCGAGGACCACCGAGTTCGGGGCCATCGGGGCGATGTCGTCGGCGGTGAGGATGTTCGGGCCGGAGACCCCGATGAACACGTCCGCGCCGACCAAAGCCTCGGCCAGAGTGCCGGAGACCCCGTCGGGGTTGGTGTTCTCGGCGATCCACTGCCGGTGGTCGTCGGCGTAGGTCTCGCCCCGGTGGATCGCCCCGTTGCGGGCGCAGGCGACGATGTGGGCCGCGCCCTGGGCCTGCAGCAGCTGGATGATCGCGTGCCCGGCCGCACCCACCCCGGAGATGACGATCCGGGTCCGTTCGATCTCCTTGCCCACCACCCGCAGGGCGTTGATCAAGGCGGCCAGCACCACGATCGCGGTGCCGTGCTGGTCGTCGTGGAAGACCGGGATGTCCAGCTCGGCCCGGAGCCGGCGCTCGATCTCGAAGCACCGCGGGGCGGCGATGTCCTCGAGGTTGACCCCGCCGTAGACCGGGGCCAGCGCCTTGACGATGGCGATGATCTCCTCGGTGTCCTTGGTGTCCAGGCAGACCGGCCAGGCGTCCACCCCGGCGAACTGCTTGAACAGCGCGGCCTTGCCCTCCATCACCGGCAGCGCGGCGGCGGGGCCGATGTCGCCCAGGCCGAGGACGGCCGTCCCGTCGGTCACCACCGCGACGGTGTTGCGCTTCACGGTGAGCCGGCGGGCGTCCTCGGGGTTGGCCGCGATGGCCAGGCAGACCCGGGCGACGCCGGGGGTGTAGGCGCGGGAGAGGTCGTCCCGGTTGCGCAACTGCACCTTCGGCTCCACCGACAGCTTGCCGCCGAGGTGCATCAGGAAGGTCCGGTCGCTGACCTTGCGGACGTGGACTCCGGCGACTGCGTTCAGCGCCTCGGCGATCTCCTGGGCGTGGTCGTCGCCGGAGGTGTTGCAGGTGATGTCGACGACGATGGAGTCCGGCCGGGACTCGACGACGTCGAGGGCGGTCACCGCTGCACCGGCGGAGGCGACCGCGGCCGCGAGCTCGGAGGTGGCGGTGAAACTGGACGGTGCGTCCACCCGCAGGGTGATCGAGTAACCCGGGCTCGGACTGGGCATGATGTCCTCCTGATCGACTTTTCCGTATGGCGGACATTATCTTCTGCCCTGTGGAAGTGCAAGCCGAAGCACGCTACGTTCGGTGCATGCGCATCCTCGTCGTCAACGTGAACACCACCGCCTCGATGACCGAGGGGATCGCCGCCCAGGCCCGCCGGGTCGCCGCCGCGGGCACCGAGATCGTCGCCCTGACGCCGCGGTTCGGCGCCGAGTCGGTGGAGGGCAACGTCGAGAGCTACCTGGCCGCGGTCGGGGTGCTGGACGCGGTGCTCCGCTACTGCGCCGAGCATCCCGACCAGCCCGTCGACGCGGTGATCCAGGCCGGCTACGGCGAACACGGCCGGGAGGGGCTCCAGGAGGCGTTGGACTGCCCGGTGGTGGACATCACCGAGGCCGCGGCGTCGACGGCGATGTTCCTGGGCCACCGCTACTCGGTGGTCACCACCCTGGACCGGGCGGTGCCGTTGATCGAGGACCGGTTGTTGCTGGCCGGACTGGCCCAGCGTTGCGCCTCCGTCCGGGCCAGCGACATCCCCGTGCTGGAGCTGGAATCCGATCCGGGCCGGGCCGTGGCGGCGATCGTGGCCGAATGCGAACGAGCGGTCAGCGAGGACCGGGCCGAGGTGATCTGCCTGGGCTGCGGCGGCATGGCCGAGCTGGAGACCGCCGTCCGGGAGCGGACCGGGGTGCCGGTGGTGGACGGGGTCGCGGCCGCCGTCACCATCGCCGAGGGGCTGGTCCGGTTGGGTCTGTCCACCTCGAAGGTCCGCACCTACGCCCCGCCGCGGGCCAAGGCGATGTCGGGCTGGCCGCTCGCCTGAGAGCCGATCGGAAGCCGACCCGGCCGACCCGGACGACCCGGTGGGCGGATCTCTACAACAACTGGCACCGGTACTTGTAGGTGTCGGACAGGAACGTTTCGGTGAACTCGTGGAAAAGTCGGTCCGTGCCGACGTTGACCAGGGTGACCAGGATCGCGATCGTCAACCGGGGTGAATCCGCCATGCGGTTGATCCACGCCGTTCGCGATCTGAACGCCCGCCGGGCCTTTGCCGGCAGCGGTGACGACCGGGCCGACGGGCAGGAACCGGTCCGCACCATCGCGCTCTACACCGACAGCGACGCCGGCGCCGCCTTCGTCCGGGAGGCCGACGAGACCTACCTGCTCGGTGCGGCCGCCGATCGCCCCTATCTGGACCTGGCCCGGCTGGAGGAAGCGCTGCGGGCCACCGGAGCCGACGCGGCCTGGGTCGGCTGGGGCTTCGTGGCCGAGGACCCGGCTTTCGCCGAGCTGTGCGAGCGGATCGGCGTCACCTTCGTCGGGCCCAGTGCGGCCGCGATGCGCCAGCTCGGGGACAAGATCGGCTCCAAGCTGATCGCCGAGGAGGCCGGCGTGCCGGTCGCCGCCTGGAGCCGCGGGCCGGTCGACACCCTGACCGACGCACTCGCCGCGGCCGAGCGGATCGGCTTCCCGCTGATGCTCAAGGCCACCGCCGGCGGTGGTGGGCGCGGTATCCGCAAGGTGGAACGACCCGAGGATCTGATCGAGGCCTTCGAACGCACCCGGGACGAGGCCCAACGGGCGTTCGGCAGCGGGGTGGTGTTCCTGGAGAAGCTCGTCTCCGGCGCCCGGCACGTGGAGGTCCAGCTGATCGCCGACGGTCAGGGCACCGCCTGGGCGGTCGGCGTCCGGGACTGCTCGGTGCAGCGGCGCAACCAGAAGGTGATCGAGGAGTCGGCCTCGGCCCTGCTGGGCCCCGAGCAGACCGACGAACTGAAGGCCTCGGCCGAACGGCTGGCCCTCGCGGTCGGTTACGCCGGCGCGGCCACGGTGGAGTTCCTCTACCACCCGCCGAGCGGTGCGTTCGCCTTCCTGGAGGTCAACACCCGGCTGCAGGTCGAGCACCCGGTGACCGAGTTGGTGACCGGACTCGACCTGGTCGCGCTGCAACTGCAGGTGGCGGCCGGCCGACCGCTGACCGGAAGCCGACCGGCCGAACGTGGACACGCCGTCGAGGCCCGGCTGAACGCCGAGGACCCGGACCGCGCGTTCGCCCCGTCCCCGGGCCGGATCACCCGGCTGGAGTTGCCGGCCGGGCCGGGCGTCCGGGTCGACACCGGGGTGGCCGAGGGGGACACGATCCCGGCCGACTTCGACTCGATGATCGCCAAGATCATCGCCTACGGCGCCGACCGGGACGAGGCGCTGGCCCGGCTGCGACGGGCGATGCTGGAGACCACGGTGGTGATCGCCGGCGGCGCCACGAACAAGAGCTTCGTCCTGGAGTTGCTGGCCGATCCGGCGGTGACCCGGGGTGAGCCGGCCTGGGCCGACACCGGCTGGATCGACCGCACGATGGCCGCCGGTGGCCTGGTCGCGGACCGTTACGCCGGGGTCGCCCTGGTGGCGGCGGCGATCGAGACCTACGCCGAGTCCGAGCAGGCCGAGATCAGCCGGTTCCTGACCACCGCGCGCGGCGGACGACCGCAGCTGCAGCACGAGACCGACCGCCGGATCGAACTCAAGCTGCGCGGCGTCGGCTATCACGTCCAGGTGGCCCGGATCGGGGCCGACCGGCACCGGGTCGTCGTCTCCCCCGCCACCGCCGGGGATCCGGGCGCCCCGCAGGCCGGATCCGCGGTGACCGCCTGGCTCGACCGGATCGACGCCGTCCACGGCCGGCTGCGGATCGGCTCCGAGCACTACCGGCTGGTGACCGCCGGCCACGGCCCGACCCGGCTGGTCGAGGTGAACGGCGTCGCGCACCGGATCAGCCGGGACGAGGGGGGCATGCTGCGCTCCCCCACCCCGGCCCTGGTCGTGGCCACCCCGGTCGCCCTCGGCGCCGAGGTGTCGGCCGGCGACCCGGTGATCGTGCTGGAGTCGATGAAGATGGAGACCGTGCTCAGCGCACCGGTCAACGGCCGGCTCAAGGAGCTGATGGTCCGGACCGGCAGCCAGGTCAACGCGGGCGAACCGCTGGCCCGGCTCGAGCCGACCGGCGACCAGCCGGCCGGTGCCGAGGACAGCGCAGCGGTGTCGATCGAGCTGCCGGCCGATCCGTCCGCGGAACTGGACGCCGAGGCACTCGAGCCGGCCGAGCTGGCCCGGCTGGCGTTGCGGCTGTTGCACGACCAGTTGCTGGGCTACGACATCAGTGCCGAGGAGACCGCCGAGGCCCTGGAGGCCTATCTGGGTGCTCGGGACGCCCTGGCCGGGACCGGGGTGGACGTGTTCGCCGAAGAGACCGCACTGGTCGGTCTGTTCACCGACTTCGCCGAGCTGACCCGCAACCGGCCGGCCGACGAGGAGCGTCAGACCGAGTTGCGGGTGCACAGCTCGCGGGAGTATTTCCACACCTACCTCGGCACCCTCGACCCGGCCCGCGGCGGGCTGCCCGAACACTTCCTGGACAAGCTGCTGCGGGTGCTGGCGGCCTACGGGGTCGACGACCTGGAATCCCCACCCACGGACGGGAATCCGGCCGGATCCGGGTCTGCACCGGGCCGCCCGGCCGGGTCGGCGCCGGCGTTGCACGAGGCGTTGTTCCGGATCTTCCTGGCCCAGCGCAGCAGTGCCCATCTCGACGTGGTGGTCGGGTTGCTGCAGCAGTGGCTGCGGCGGCCGGCGCCGGCCGAGGGGGTCGCCCTGACCGTCCGGGCGCTACTGGAACGGATGGTGCGGGCGACCCAGCTGCGGTTCCCGGTGATCGGCGACCTGGCCCGTTCGGTGCGCTTCGCCTGGTTCGACCAGCCGATCGTGGACCGGGAACGGACCCAGGTGCTGGACGGGATCGCCGACGAGGTGGCGGCGCTGGCCGATCCGGAGGCCGTCGACCGGGACACCCGGATCGAGGCGCTGACCGAGATCCCGGAGCAGCTCGTCGGCTTCGTCGCGGACCGGATGAACGCCCAGCCGGCCGGGCAGGTGACGCCGAGCGAACCGCTGCTGGAGGTGTTGATCCGCCGGCACTACCGCGAGTTCGACCTGCACGGACTCAGTGCCGAGCAGGTCGACGGCCGACCGGTCGTCCGGGCCGATTACGTCAGCGAGGAACACGGTCCGACCCGGGTCATCTCCACCCTGGCCACGATCGAGGAGCTGGGCGCGGCGTCGCCGGGCTCCGGAGCGGAGGGAGCGAGGAGCCTCAGCGAGCTGTTGCGGGCCGAGCAGCCGGCCGGTGGTCAGTCGGTGATCGAGCTCTACGTCCGGGCACCCCGCAGAGACGTCGGCGCGGACGAGCTGTCGGCCGAGCTGATGGCGATGTTGTCCGGGCAGCCGTTCGCCCTCACCGCTCGGCGGACGTCCGTCGCGATGTGTTCCGATCCGGCCGACGGGGCCGACGGAACCCCTGTGGACAAGGGATCCGACGAGGTCAGCTACTTCACCTTCCGGCCGGCGGCGACCGGTGCTGACGCAGCAGGGGTCGGCGAAGCCGGCGGGACTGACGGTGAAAGCTGTCGGTGGAGACTGAGACTGGCGGCGGGGTGTCGGTGAAACTGTCGGTGGGACTGGCGGGAAGAACGGTGACGGGGCGGGCACCGGTCTGGTCGAGGACGTCCTGGTCCGGGACATGCACCCGATGGTCGGCCGACGGCTCAACCTGTGGCGGCTGGTCAACTTCGACGTGACCCGGCTGGACGCCCCGACCGACGTCCTGCTCTACGAGTGTGTGGCCAGGGCCAACCCGGCCGACCGGCGACTGGTGGCCGCGGCCCAGGTCCGGCAGCTGGCCGTGGTCCGCGACGCCGACGGCGCGATGATCGCCGTCCCGCACGCGGAGCGGGCGGTGGAGAACTGCCTGGAGGCGATCCGTCGCGTCCGCACCTCCCGCGGTCGGGACGGCTCGAAGCTGAACACCAACCACGTCTGGATCACCGTCTGGCCGACGATCCGGGCCGAGGCCGGCGAGCTGGTCCGACTGCAGGACAAGATCACCCCGCTCAGTGACGGGACGGGCATCGAGGAGGTGCTGGCCCTGGGCCGGATCGCCGACCCGTCCGGACCGGACGGCGCCGAGACCCCGATCGCGATCCGGTTCCGCCAGCGCCCCGACGGCGGCACCCGGGCCGACGTGATCGAGCCGCCCACCGAACCACTGGCCCCGCTGGACGACTACGCCACCAACGTGGCCCGGGCCCGGCGCCGGGGCCTGGTCTACCCCTACGAGCTGGCCTCGGCGCTGACCCGCGGCGGCAGTCTGGTCGAGCACGATCTGGACGACGAGGGCCGGCTGGTGGCCGTGGACCGGCCGCCGGGGCAGAACCGGGCCGGATTGATCGTGGCCGTGGTCAGCACCCCGACCCAGCTGTATCCGGACGGGATCACCCGGGTGGTGCTGTGCGGCGATCCGACCAAGGCCCTGGGCGCCCTGTCCGAGGCCGAGTGCGTGCGGGTGATCGCGGCCCTCGACCTGGCCGAGCAGATGGGGGTGCCGCTGGAGTGGTACGCCGTTTCGGCCGGGGCCCGGGTCTCGATGAGCAGCGGTACCGAGAACATGGACTGGGTCGCGGCGGCGCTGCGGCGGATCGTCACCTTCACCCAGGGCGGCGGTGAGATCAACATCGTGGTGGCCGGCATCAACGTCGGCGCCCAGCCGTACTGGAACGCCGAGGCCACGATGTTGATGCACACCAAGGGGATCCTGGTGATGACCCCGGACAGCGCGATGGTGCTGACCGGAAAGCAGTCCCTGGACTTCTCCGGCGGCGTCTCGGCCGAGGACAACTTCGGCATCGGCGGCTACGACCGGGTGATGGGCCCGAACGGCCAGGCGCAGTACTGGGCGCCCGATCTGGCCGGTGCGCTGGACGTGGTGCTGGCCCATTACGAGCACAGCTACGTGGTGCCGGGCGAACCCGGCCCGCGCCGGGCCGAGACCACCGACCCGACCGACCGCGACGTCACCACCTTTCCCCACCCCGGAACGGATTTCGCCGACCTCGGGGAGATCTTCTCGGCCCAGCACAATCCGGACCGTAAGCGCCCGTTCGACATCCGCACGGTGATGCGGGCGCTGGCCGACGCCGACCACCCGATGCTCGAACGCTGGGCCGGGATGGCCGACGCCGAGACCGCGGTGACGGTGGACACCCGGCTCGGCGGGCACCCGGTGAGCCTGATCGGGATCGAGTCGACCCCGGTGCCCCGGCAGGGGTTCCCGCCCACCGACGGCCCGGACGTCTACACCGCCGGGACCCTGTTCCCGCGTTCGAGCAAGAAGGTGGCCCGGGCGATCAACGCGGCCTCGGGGAACCGGCCGCTGGTGGTGCTGGCGAACCTGTCCGGCTTCGACGGATCGCCGGAGTCGATGCGCAACCTGCAGCTCGAGTACGGCGCCGAGATCGGCCGGGCGATCGTCAACTTCGTCGGCCCGATCGTGTTCTGTGTCGTCTCCCGCTACCACGGCGGCGCGTTCGTGGTGTTCTCCAAGCGGCTGAACCCGCAGCTGGTCGCGCTGGCCGTCGAGGGCTCCTACGCCTCGGTGCTGGGCGGGACCCCCGCCGCCGCGGTGGTCTTCGCCTCCGAGGTGGCCAAGCGGGCGGCCGCCGATCCGCGGGTCCGCGAACTGGAGGGCCGGCTGCGGACCGCGCCGGGGGCCAGCCGCGCTGCTCTGGGCGTCGAGCTGGCCGATCTGCGGGCGGCCGTGCGCGCGGACACGATCGCCGAACTGGCAGCCGAGTTCGACGGTGTCCACAACATCCACCGCGCGGTCGAGGTGGGCTCGGTCGACGAGGTGATCCGGGCCACGGAACTGCGGCCCAAGATCATCGCTGCGCTGCGCCGCGGTCTCGGCGTCGAGGTCGCGGGCTGAGGGTCGGCTCGGCCGGTGGTCGGTTCAGCCGGTGTCGGTTCAGCCGGTGTCGGTTCAGCCGGTGTCGGTTCAGCCGGTGGTCGGGCCGGGCTCAGCTGAGGGCGCGACCGATCCGGGCGGCCGCGGCCTGCAGCAGCGGGACCGCGCGGTCGCCGAAGGACAGGTCGACCCGGCTGAGCGGGCCGGAGACGGAGACGGCGACCGGGGTGCTCGCGCCGGGCACCGCGACCGCGTAGCACCGCACGCCCAGCTCCTGCTCCTCGTCGTCGATGCTGTAGCCGCGCTGCCGGATCCGGGCCACGTCGGCGAGCACCGAATCGACGTCGCGGTGACTCTTCGGGGTCGGGGTCGGCATCCCGGCCGCACCGACCAACCGGGCCACGGTGTCGTCGTCCAGGGTGGCCAGGATGGCCTTGCCCACCCCGGTGTCGTGCAGGTGGGCCCGACGCCCCACCTCGGTGAACATCCGCATCGAGTGCGGTGAGGGCACCTGCGCGACGTAGACCACCATGTCCTCGTCCAGCATGGCCATGTTGGCGGTCTCGCCGAGGTCGGCGACCAGTTGCTGCAACTCGGGCCTGGTGCCGGCGCCGATCTGCTGGCCGGCCTTGTCGCCGAGAAAGATCAGCCGGGCGCCGAGTGCGTAGCGCCGGTTCGGCAGCTGCCGGACGTAACCCATCGTCAGCAGCGTGCGGAGCAGGCGGTGGATCGTGGGCAACGGCAGCCCGGCGTCGGCCGCCAGGCCGCTCAGGGTGATCTCACCGCCGGCGTGGGCGATGATCTCGATCAGGTCGAACGCGCGTTCGACCGACTGGACGCTGCCCGACCTGGGCCCGGACGTCTCGGTGGTCATCCCTGATCACTCCGCTTTCTCGCTCGACGATTCCGCATCGCGGACGGGTGCTGCCACTACCGGTCGCTCGGACGCGGCACCATCATAGGTGTGACGCCGCGGGCGGCCCGGGCCCGTCGCCCTTGACATCATCCGGCCACTTGATAGAGTTTCCGCATCGCAAGAAGAGTATTTCACAATGCGGAAGTGAGACCATGACCAAGTACACCGTGAACGCCTCGATCCTGCTGACCGATCGCCCGCTGCTGGAGCGGCCGGCCGCGGTCGCGGCGGCCGGTTTCACTGCGGTGGAGTTCTGGTGGCCGTTCCCGGTCGCCGTCCCCGCCGACGGCGAGGTCGAGGCCTTCGTCCGTGCCGTCCGCGACGCCGGCGTGCAGCTGACCGGTCTGAACTTCTTCGCCGGCGACATGCCCGCCGGCGAGCGCGGTGTGCTCAGCCACCCCGACCGGGCGGCGGAGTTCCGGGCGAACGTCGACCTGGCGATCAACATCGGTGAGGCGCTGGGGTGCGGTGCGTTCAACGCCCTCTACGGCCTGCGCAGCGACGACGTCTCGGCCGACGTGGCCGACCAGACGGCTACCGAGAACCTCACCTACGCCGCCGCCGCCGCGGAACGGATCGGGGCCACGGTGCTGGTCGAACCGGTCTCCGGCGCTCCGGCCTATCCGCTGCTCACCGCCGCGGACGCGCTGGCCGTGGTCGACCGGGTCCGGGCCACCGGGGTCGGCGCGATCGGCCTGCTGGCCGACTTCTACCACCTGGCGGTCAACGGGGACGACGTCGCCGCGGTGATCGCCGGGCACGCGGCCGAGTTCGCCCACGTGCAGATCGCCGACGCCCCCGGACGGGGCGCACCCGGCAGCGGCGACCTCCCGCTGACCGACTGGATCGACGCCGCCGAGCGTGCCGGCTACGACGGCTGGGTCGGCCTGGAGTACAAGTGCGAGGACACCGACCCGTTCGCCTGGCTGCCCCGCGGGCAACGCGGCCGACCAGCCTGATCTCTGCACCGCACCGCACTGCACCGCGCCGCACTGCACTGCACCGCCTTCCCCGACCCAGACCCGACAACCTCCCAGCGAAGGAGACCTCAGACAGATGAGCGACAAGCAGACGGTGGCCGTGATCGGCCTGGGCATCATGGGTGGCCCGATGGCCGCCAACCTGGTCCGGGCCGGCTACGACGTGATCGGCTACAACCGCAGCCCGGCCAAGGTCGAGACGCTGGTCGAGGCCGGCGGTCGCGGCGCCGGGAGTGTGGCCGACGCCGTGGCCGGGGCGGACGTGATCATCACGATGCTGCCCGACTCCCCCGACGTCGAGGCCGTCGTCACCGGCGAGGACGGCCTGATCGCCCACGCGAGGTCCGGGGCGATCTGGGTGGACGCCTCCACCATCCGGCCGGACGTCGCCACCTCGCTGGCCGCGCAGGCCACCGAGGCCGGGATCAGGGCGCTGGACGCACCGGTCTCCGGTGGCGAGCAGGGTGCCATCGACGGCGCGTTGTCGATCATGGTCGGTGGTGACCGGGCCGACTTCGACGCCGTCCGGCCGGTGCTGGAGGCGGTCGGCAAGACCATCGTGCTGGTCGGCCCGAGCGGCTCGGGCCAGACGGTGAAGGCGGCCAACCAGCTGATCGTGGCCGGCACCATCGGCCTGGTCGCCGAGGCACTCGTCTTCCTGCAGGCCTACGACGTCGACACCGAGGCCGCGATCGAGGTGCTGGCCGGCGGTCTGGCCGGCAACCGGATCCTGGACCGCAAGGCGACCTCGATGGTGGCCGGGGAGTTCAGGCCCGGATTCCGGATCGACCTGCACCACAAGGACATGGGCATCGTCACCGCGGCCGCCCGCGAGGCCGGCGTGGCCATCCCGCTGGGCGCACTGACCGCCCAACTCGTCCAGGCCACCCAGGCCCTCGGCCACGGCGATCTCGACCACTCGGCCCTGATGCTGCTGATCCAACAGCTGTCCGGCCGTTCGGACCACTGACCCCGCCTGACCCGCCTGACCCCCATGACCCCCGATTGACCCGACCGACCCCGACCGACATTTCAGAACGACCTACAGGAGACGACGATGACTCGGATGCGCGCCGTGGACGCGGCCATCTTGATCTTGGCGAAGGAAGGCGCGACCCAGGCGTTCGGCCTGCCGGGCGCGGCGATCAACCCGTTCTACTCGGCGATGCGCGCCCACGGCGGGATCAAGCACGTGCTGGCCCGGCACGTCGAAGCCGCCTCGCACATGGCCGAGGGCTTCACCCGGGCCGCACCGGGCAACATCGGCATCTGCACCGGGACGTCCGGCCCGGCCGGCACCGACATGATCACCGGGCTCTACTCGGCCTGGGCCGACTCGATCCCGATCCTGTGCATCACCGGCCAGGCGCCGGTGGCCAAGCTGGACAAGGAGGACTTCCAGGCGGTCGACATCGCCTCGATCGCGGCCCCGGTCACCAAGATGGCCGTCACCGTGATGGAGGGTGGGCAGGTCCCCGGGGTGTTCGCGAAGGCGTTCTGGCTGATGCGTGAAGGGCGTCCGGGCCCGGTGCTGATCGACCTGCCGCTGGACGTCCAGCTGGCCGAGATCGAGTTCGACATCGACACCTACGAACCGCTGCCGGTGACCCGGCCGGCCGCCACCGCGGCCCAGGCCGAGAAGGTGCTGGATCTGCTGGCCCGGGCCCATCGGCCGGTGATCATCGCCGGCGGCGGCGTCATCAACGCCGACGCCAGCGACAAGCTGGTGGCGCTGGCCGAACTGCTCGGCGTCCCGGTGATCCCGACCCTGATGGGCTGGGGCGCCATCCCGGACGACCACCCGCTGCACGCCGGGATGGTGGGCATCCAGACCTCGCACCGCTACGGCAACGCGACCATGCTGGAGTCGGATTTCGTGCTGGGTATCGGAAACCGCTGGGCCAACCGGCACACCGGCGCACTCGACGTCTACCGCGACGGTCGCACTTTCGTTCATGTCGACATCGAACCGACCCAGATCGGGCGGGTGTTCGCCCCCGACTTCGGCATCGTCTCCGACGCCGGCGCGGCGCTGGATGCGCTCCTGAGCGCCGCGAGCGCGCGCAAGGAGAAGCTGGAGCTCGACGACTACGGCGTCTGGGCCAAGGACTGCCAGCAGCGCAAGGCGACCCTGCAACGCAAGACCCATTTCGACAACGTCCCGATCAAGCCGCAGCGGGTGTACGAGGAGATGAACCGGGCCTTCGGCCGGGAGACCGTCTACGTCTCCACCATCGGTCTGTCCCAGATCGCCGGCGCACAGCTGCTGCACGTGTTCGGGCCCCGGCGCTGGATCAACTGCGGCCAGGCCGGTCCGCTGGGCTGGACGCTGCCGGCCGCTCTGGGTGTGGCCACCGCGCGCCCGGAGGCGGGCGTGGTCGCCCTCAGCGGCGACTACGACTTCCAGTTCCTGATCGAAGAGCTGGCCGTCGGTGCGCAGCACCGGATCCCCTACGTGCACGTGGTGGTCAACAACTCCTACCTGGGGCTGATCCGTCAGTCGCAGCGGGGTTTCGAGATGGACTACCACGTGTCGTTGGCCTTCGACAACATCAACGCCGACCCCGACGACGAGTTCGGCGCGATGGGTTACGGCGTCGACCACCTGAAGGTCGCCGAAGGCCTGGGCTGCAAGGCGATCCGGGTCCAGCACCCCGACGACATGGCCGCGGCGTTCGCCCAGGCGCAGGAGTGGGCGCAGACCTACCGGGTGCCGGTGGTGGTGGAGGTGATCCTGGAGCGGATCACCAACATCTCGATGGGCAGCGCCGGACTGGACGCGGTGAACGAGTTCGAGGATCTGGCCGTCAGCGGTCTGGACGCCCCGACCGCGATCGCCGTGATGGACTGAGCCCGAGAAGCCGCAGAAAGTGTGAGCTGCCAGATGAGGAGGGGCATGCGGGTCGTCGTCGCGCCGGACAAGTTCAAGGGTTCCATCACCGCGGCCGGGGTGGCCGAACACCTGGCCCGCGGGTTGAGTGCCGGTCTGGCCCACCCGGTGGACGTGGTGTGCGTGCCGATCGCCGACGGTGGCGACGGGACGGTGGACGCCGCCCTGGCCGCCGGCTTCGAGCCGGTCACGGTGACGGTGAGCGGGCCGGTCGGTCACCCGACCCCGGCCACCTTCGCCGTCGGTGACGGACACGGTCTGGGTGCGCCCGGCGTCCGGACGGCGGTGGTCGAACTGGCCACCGCATCCGGGCTCGGCAAGCTGCCCCACACCGAGAGCGGCCAGCCGGAACTCGACGCTCTGCACGCCTCCAGCCGGGGAACGGGCGAGCTGATCGCCGCCGCGCTCGACGCCGGCGCGGCCCTGATCGTGCTCGGCGTCGGTGGCAGCGCCTGCACCGACGGCGGGGCCGGGATGGTGGCCGCCCTGGGAGCCCGGCTCACCGACGCCGACGGCGGAGAACTCGCCGACGGCGGCGGACCGCTCGGCGCGCTGGCCGCGGTCGACCTCTCCGGTCTGGACGAGCGGGTCGGCCGGACCCGGTTCGTGCTCGCCTCCGACGTCGACAACCCGTTGCTCGGGCCGCGCGGTGCGGCTGCGGTGTTCGGCCCGCAGAAGGGTGCGGACCCCGGACAGGTCCTCGCGCTGGACGCCGCGTTGACCCGGTGGCGGGAGCTGCTGACGCCGCTGCTGCCCGCCGGTCAGGTCGAGGAGGCCGCGCTGCGTCCGGGCGCCGGATCGGCCGGTGGCGTCGGGTTCGCCGCGCTGGCCGTGCTCGGCGCGGAGTTCCGTTCCGGTATCGACGTCGTTCTCGGGCTCACCGACCTGGACGACGTGATCGCCGGGGCCGACCTGGTGCTCACCGGCGAGGGCAGCCTGGACGAACAGTCGCTCGGCGGCAAGGCGCCGATCGGTGTGGCCCGGTTGGCCCGGCGCCACGGCGTCGAGGTCCGGGCGGTCTGCGGCCGGAGCAGCCTCAGCCCTGATCAGGCCGCGGCCGCCGGCCTGACCGCGATCTATCCACTGACCGACGAAGAGCCTGACGTCCGGCGCTGCATCGCCGAACCCGGACCGATCCTGGAGCACGTGGGCGCCCGGATCGCTGCCGAACTGAACCAGACAGGAGCCGTTCGATGAGCCGGACCGACCTCACCCCGCCGACCCCGCCGACCGGGGAACAGGTCGCCGAGGTCAACCGACGTGAGGTGGTGGACGCCCAGATCGAGGCTCACCTGCGCGACCATCCCGGGGCGGACGCGGTGCGCGAGGACCGGCAGGACTCCCGGCCGTGGGGCTGGTACGCCTACAGTCCGCTCGATTCCGCTGTGGCCGAGACGTCGGCGGTCCGCTCGGTGGTCCGCGGGACCCGGGTGCTGGTCGACGGTGTCTTCGGTGCCTGGGAGGTCGGAATCGACACCACCGGCACGATCCGGGAGATCCAACCGCTGGGGAGCGACCTCGGCGCCGATCACGACGACGTCCAGATCCTCACCCTGGCCGACGACGAGGTGCTGATCCCTGGCCTGGTCGACACCCACGTGCACATCAACGAGCCCGGTCGGACCGACTGGGAGGGGTTCGCCACCGCCACCCGGGCCGCCGCCGCGGGCGGGGTGACGACGGTGATCGACATGCCGCTCAACTCGATTCCGTCGACGGTCAACGAACCGGCACTGCGGTTCAAGCAACTGGTCGCCGCACCCCAGATCTCTGTGGACGTGGGGTTCTGGGGCGGCGCCGTCCCCGGCAACCTGGGCGAGTTGGCCGAGCTGCACCAGGCCGGCGTGTTCGGCTTCAAGTGCTTCCTGCTGCACTCCGGGGTGGATGAGTTCCCGCCGCTGGACGGCGAACGGCTCGAGACCTGTCTGGGTGAGCTGGCCGGGATCGGCGCGATGATGATCGTGCACGCGGAGAACTCCGACGCCATCGACCGGGCACCGAGCTGCCAGGGCGATCAGTACGACTCCTTCCTGGCCTCGCGTCCTCGCGGCGCGGAGAACCTGGCCATCGCCGAGCTGATCGAGCGGGCCCGCTGGACCGGGGCCAAGGTGCACGTACTGCACCTGTCCAGCGCCGACGCGGTGGCGATGATCGCCTCGGCCAAACGCGACGGGCTCGACCTCAGCGCCGAGACCTGCCCGCACTATCTGACCCTCGACGCCGAGGACGTCCCGGCCGGCGGTACCGCCTACAAGTGCTGCCCGCCGATCCGCGAGAAGGCCAACCAAGACCTGCTGTGGCAGGGATTGCTGGACGGGACCATCGACTACATCGCCTCCGACCACTCCCCCTCGACCCTGGATCTCAAGCAACTGGACACCGGCGACTTCGGCACCGCCTGGGGTGGGATCGCCTCGGTCCAGCTCGCCCTGCCGGTGGTGTGGACCGAAGCCCGGCGGCGCGGCATCACCGTGGAGCAGGTGGTCGAGTGGATGGCGGTCAAGCCGGCCGCCCGGGTGGGTCTGCCGAGCAAAGGGTCGATCAGCGTCGGCCGCGACGCCGACCTGGTCGTCCTCGCCCCCGAGGACACCTTCACCGTCGACGCCGCTGCCCTGCTGCACAAGAACCCGCTGACGCCGTACCACGGCAAGACGCTGCGCGGGGTCGTCCGGCAGACGCTGGTGCGTGGCCGGCCGGTCTCGGAGCAGCCGGCCGGTCGGTTCCTCCGGCCCCAGCGCAGCTGAGACCGGCCCCGGCCCTCAGCGTCAGCGTCAGCGGAGGATGCTGGCCTGGATCCGGCCGGGGAAACGGACCGTGAAGCCGACCCCACCGACCCAGCGGCTCAGCTCGGCCAACCGGTCGGTCAGCTCGGCCCGACGGGCCGGCGCCACCCGCTCGAAATAGTGCGAACGGATCTCACCGTTCTCGGTGACCGCCCAGGCACCCACCACCCGGCCGTCCACCCACAGCGTCGGTCCCGCGTTCCCGTTCCGGTCGAACGCCTCGGCGGCGACCTCCGGGAGGTACCAGTCACGCCGCTTCCAGCCCATGGTGGTCGGATCGAGACTCGGCAGCGCGGCCACCCACGGCTCCGCGCCGGACCGGTCGACGGCCCCTGCCCCGGCGACGGAATCATCGGCCCCTGCCCCGGCCACGGACTCATCGGCCGAGCTCAACCAACCGACACCGTCGCTCAGCTCGCATTCGACCGCGCCCGAGTCACCGAGCGCCTGCCGGGTCGTCTTCAGCGTCCACCCCATCCACCACTGCAGATCCGCCGTCGTCGCCGGACCGAAGCGGCGTAGCCAGCGATCGGCCAGTTCGGCCGCGGCGGGCGCGGGGTCCTGGTCGCCGAGGCCGCCCGGCAGCCAGTCGGACGCGGCGGCGTAGCGGTAGGCCCCGTTGCTCCAGCCCCCGGTCGGCCGGGCCCGCAGGATCCGGCCCTGGAAGCCGAGGCCGAGCAGCACCCGGGTGTGGGCGGACTGCTTCGCGGCGTAGCTCGTGCCCGGCGACAGCTGCATCGGTCGGGCCAACTCGGGATGCCGCAGCCCCAGGTCGCGCGCAGTCGTCGGTCCGTATTCGGCCAGATCGGCCACCAGCACGTCCTCGGCGTCGGTCAACCAGGCCTCGGGGTCGGCCACCCCGGCCACGGCGAGCATCGAGAGCAGACGCCGTCGCTCCGGGCCGAGCAGCACCGTCGTGGCCGCGGCGTTCATCAGTCGCACCGTCTCGGGTGTCGCCACCCACAGCGTCCGCCGCATCGCGTGGTGCCGGATCAGGCTGCGCGCCTGGTAGAGCGCCGACTCCACCACGGCCCGGTCCGGCGTCCGCATCCGGGCCAGCACCGAGAGGTAGACGGTCACCGGATCGGAGGAGTGGAGGGCGACCAGGGCGTCGGCGATCTCCGTCACGTCGTCGGTCCGGAGTCTCGGCACCAGCAGCTGCCGGTTCGCCAGCCGCAGCCGCCGTTCGTCGTCGGTGATCATCGGGTTCGCCCTTCCTGCCGTCGTCTCAGAGCAGTCTGGCCGCCGAGTCCAGGAACGGCCGGGCGACCCGGTCGGCCCCGAAACTCAGCACGTACAGGCCGGTGGACACCCGCTCGACGAAGGCCCAGCGACGGATCCGATCCGCGTCCTGCCCGGTTCTCGCGGCCAGCGACCGCGCCCACCCCTCGACCAGTTCGTTCGGCCGGTCGGCGGCCAGCACCGCCGCCGCGTAGTCCCGGATCGTCACCCCCAGGTCGTAGCAGCGATCCTCCAGGAACGAACTCGGGTCGACGAAAACGTAACCGGTCTCGGCACCGGGCCGCCCCGACGGCACCCGGAGCGCGTTCTGCGGGTGCGGGTCGCCGTGCACCAGCACCGGCTCCGGGGCCGGATGCCCGGCCAACCAGTCGGCGTGGGCCAACGCCGACCCGACCACCCGCTCCGGGCACGGTCGACCGAGCTGTCCCCAGTAGGTCCGGATCCCCTCGGCCAGGTCGGCCGCCTTGGTGGCTCGACCCCGAAGGCTCGGCACGGCGTCGGCCGGCAGCCAGGCCGTCCGCAGGATGTCGGCCATCCGGACGAGCTGGTCCTCGATCGGGAGGCCGGCGGTGGTCAGCGCCGGGCCCAGTGATTCGAGCAACAACGCGCCGTCGTCGGGATCGGCGTCCAGCAGCGTGACGTACCCCCGACCGGCCGCCGCCCGGAGCATCTCGGCCTGGGGACCGACGTCCTCGGTCGGCAACACCACCTTGAGGACGGCGTCGGTACCGTCGGCCCGGAAAACCCTGCAGACATAGGAATTGCTGCCCCCGGGCAGCACCCGGCCGAGCCGGAGCTGCCACCGCTCGGCCAGACGGGCGAGCCGGGCGGGCAGGGTCTCCTGCCACTGTCGTCCGGGGGCGCCGAGCGCACGCAGCCGGGCCCGGACCAGCGGCTGCAACCGGGGTTGCGCCGGTTCGGGCCGTCCGTGCGGAACAGAGTCAGGCGGAACAGAGTCAGGCGGAACAGAGTCCGGCGGGACCGGGTTCATCCGGGAGGCGGGATCTCGCCCGATCCGCGGCAGACCAACCGGGCCGGGACCACGGTGGTCGCGGCCGGACCGGGTTCGCCGTCCAGTTGCGCGAACACCCGTTCGGCGGCCAACTCACCCATCCGGGCCGGGTCGGTGGCCATCACGGTGATGCCCGGCCGGAGGAGATCGGCCAGGGCGACCTCGTCGAAACCGACCAGGGCGACCTGGTGCTGGAGGCCGAGGTCGTGCAGAGTTCGGACCGCGCCGATGGTGATCAGGTTCTGGGAGGCGAAGACGGCGGTCGGTGCGTCCGGGCCGGACAGCAGCTCCCGCAGAGCGTGCTGGGCGGACGCCTCGGTGTCCAGGCCGGTCACCTCGAGCACGTCCTCGACGTCGACCCCGTACTCGGCGAGTGCCGCCCGATAGCCGAGGCGACGCTCACTGGCGGTGCTGATCTCGAGCTGGTCGCCCAGCAGGGCGACCCGGCGGTGTCCTCGGCTCAACAGGTGCCGGGTGGCGGTGCGGGCCGCCTCCAGGTTGTCCAGCAGGACGGCGTCCGCGACCAGACCGACCGGCGGCCGGTCGATGAAGACCATCGGCGTCCCCAGCTCCCGCTCGTTCTGCAGATAGCTGTGCTCCGTGCTGACCGTGGTCAGGATCAGGGCGTCCACCCGGCGCCGGGTGAAGACGTCGACCAGCGCCCGCTCGCGGCTCGGATCGCGGTGGAAGCTGGCGGCCAGGACCGCGGTCCGATGGCGCTCGGCAACCTGCTCGACGGCCCGGTTGACCGTGGCGGCGAAGGTGTTGTCGACCTCGTCCAGCAACAGCCCGACGGTCCGGGTGCGGTTGTCCTTGCGCCGCAGGCTGCCGGCGCCGAGGTGCGGTTGGAACCGGAGCGCCGCCACCGCCCGCTGGACCCGCTCCCGGGTCGGGGCCGACACGTTCGCCTCGTCGTTGATCACCCGCGAGACGGTCTTGACCCCGACGCCGGCCAGCGCGGCGACGTCGCGGATGGTGGGCCGCGGCCGTCCTCCGCTCGCTACCGACATCTCAAGGCCGACCTCTCGTCACTGACATCGTTGTCCGTCCTTCCCGGCCGATCAGGAAACGATCCGATAACACTGTCGTACGCCAGGGTTGACAGTACCTCGCGGCAGATCGTTAGATGTCCCTGACACCGTTGTCATGGTCGACGGTGCATACGATCAGAGGAGATCACATGAATCGTCGGGCACCGGGACGACGGGGCGCGCGCATCATCGCAGCGGTCGCTGTGGCATCAGCCGCTTCACTCACGCTCGCCGCCTGCGGCGGCTCGAACGACAACGCCGGTGGCAGTGCCGGTGGCAGCGGCGGTAGCGGCGACAAGGTCGCGGTCACCCTGATCACCAAGACCTCGACCAACCCGTTCTTCCTGGCGATGAAGAAGGGCGCCGAGGACGAGGCGGCCAAGCAGAACGTCACCCTGACCTACGCCGCCGGCGCCAAGGACGGCGACGAGGACGGCCAGATCAAGGCGATCGAGGCGGCGGTGGCCCGCGGCGACAGCGGCATCCTGATCACCCCCAACGGTCCCGGCGTCAACTCCGCGATCAACAACGCGCGCAAGCAGGGCCTCTACGTGATCGCCCTCGACACCCCGCCGGACCCGGCCGACACGGTCGACATCACCTTCGCCACCGACAACTTCGCCGCCGGTGAGGCCATCGGCAAGTGGGCCGCGGCCAAGCAGAACGGTCAGCCTGCGGTGATCGCGCTGCTCGACCTCTACAACGACAAGGTCGTCTCGGTCGACTACAACCGCGACCAGGGCTTCCTGACCGGGATGGGGATCGACACCGTCGACAAGATGAAGAACGGTGACGAGGCCAAGACCGGCAACTACACCGGCGGCAAGGGTGGGACGTACACCATCGCCTGCAACGAGCCCACCCTCGGCGCCCAGGACCAGGGGCGGACGGCGATGGAGACCTGCCTGCAGAAGAACAAGAACATCAACCTCGTCTACACCCTGAACGAGCCGGCTGCGGCCGGGGCCTACGAGGCGTTGCAGGCGGCCAGCACCAAGGCCACCATCGTCTCGGTCGACGGCGGCTGCAACCCGGGGATCGCCGACGTCAAGAAGGGCATCATCGGCGCCACCTCGCAGCAGTACCCGGTCAAGATGGCCCAGCAGGGTGTCGACGCGATCAAGAAGATCGTCGACAGCGACGGCGCGGACAAGCCTGCGAACAGCGACGGGCTGAGCTTCTTCAACACCGGCAGCGCGCTGGTCACCGACTCACCCGTCTCCGGGCTGGAGAGCATCGACACCGACGCGGCCTCGAAGATCTGCTGGGGCTGACCCTCCCGGGTCCCCGCAGCACCGCTGGAGGTTCCGGCCCGATCGCCGTGACGCGATCGGGTCGGAACCGCTACGGTCCCCCATGGGACCTCTGCACACCTCTCGAAAGAATGGCGCGGCCCAGCTGGCCGGCGCCATCACCATCGCCATCGCCATCGCCATCGCCACCCCACCTCACCCCCGGCCCCATCCGAACGGCAAAGGAGCCTCGTGTCCACCACCACCGCCGCCGCACCAGCGACCGCAGCTGAACAGTTCGCCCGCAGGCGGCAGTCACCGGCCCAGAAGGTCCAACACCTGCTGCACGGCCACCCCTCGATCAGCCCGCTCCTGGTGCTGATCGTCGCCGCCCTCATCTTCACCGCCGTCAACTCCAACTTCGCTGCACCGCGGACCATCTCGATCCTGCTGCAGCAGACCGCGATCATCGCCGCGCTGGCCATCGGCCAGACCCTGATCATCCTGACCGCCGGGATCGATCTGTCGGTCGGTGCGCTCACCGTGCTGGCGATGCTGATCACGGCCAGCCTCGCCTCCGAGCACAACGTGCCCGGCCCGCTGGCCATCATCATCGGGATCGCGGTCGGCATGCTCGGCGGACTGATCAACGGGTTCCTGGTCACCAGGGTCAAACTCCCGCCGTTCATCGTCACCCTGGGCACGCTGAGCATCTTCCTGGCCGCCGGGCTGCTCTACTCCGGTGGCGGCAGCATCCAGGCCGACGCGCTGCCCGACTCGGTCAACTTCGCCGGCGACATCATCAAGATCGGCTCCGGCCGGGGCAACCAGTCCTTCACCCTGACCTACGGCGTGCTGATCGTGATCCTGATGGCGCTGATCGTCGGGTTCGTCCTGACCCAGACCGCCTGGGGCCGGCACGTCTTCGCCGTCGGCGACGACATCGAGGCCGCCCGGCTGGCCGGCATCCGGGTGAACCGGGTGCTGCTGAGTGTCTACACCGTGGCCGGGCTGATCTACGGCATCACCGCCTGGCTGCTGATCGGCCGGGCCGGGGGCGCCAGCCCGAACGCCATCGGCACCGCCAACCTGGAGTCGATCACCGCCGTGGTGATCGGTGGCACCAGCCTGTTCGGGGGCCGCGGCGGCGTCGTCGGCACCATCATCGGCGCGTTGATCGTCTACGCGTTCGCTCTCGGCCTCAGCCTCGCCGGCGTGGACGACCAGTGGCGGGTCCTCGCCACCGGTCTGCTGGTGATCGTCGCTGTGGCCATCGACCAATGGATCCGGAAGGTGAAGTCATGACCGCGACGACCGGCGAGTGGACCCGCAACGGGGTCGACCTGGCAGCAGCCCAGGAAGGGACGACCGACCCGAGCCAGACCGTGCTGTCGGCCCGGAACCTGGTCAAGACCTTCGGCAAGGTGATCGGACTGGACGGGGTCGATGTGGACCTCCGTCCGGGCGAGATCTTGTCGGTGATCGGCGACAACGGGGCCGGTAAGTCGACCCTGATCAAGGCGCTGACCGGCGCCCTGCTCCCCGACTCCGGCCAGGTCTTCCTCGACGGCCGTCCGGTGAACTTCAAGACCCCGCAGGACGCCCGGCAGGCCGGCATCGAGACGGTCTACCAGACCCTCGCGGTGGCCCCGGCGCTGGACATCTCGGCCAACATGTTCCTCGGCCGGGAACGGCGGAAGAAGGGCCCGCTGGGCTCGATCTTCCGGATCCTGGACAAGAGCGGGATGAAGGAGGACGCCGGCAAATCGATGGCCAACCTCGGCATCGCCACCGTGCAGAACATGTCGCAGGCGGTGGAGACGCTCTCCGGCGGTCAGCGCCAGGCGGTGGCGGTGGCCCGGGCGGCCACCTTCGCCACCAAGTTCGTGGTGCTGGACGAGCCGACGGCGGCGCTCGGGGTGAAGGAGACCGGGCAGGTGCTGAACCTGATCATGCAGATCAAGGAGAAGGGCCTGCCGGTGATCCTGATCAGCCACAACATGCCGAACGTGTTCGAGGTCTCCGACCGGATCCACATCGCCCGGCTGGGTGGGTGTGCCGGGGTGATCACGCCGAAGTCGCACACCCCGACCGAGGCGGTGGCGATCATGACCGGGGCCACCACCCTCGACCGGGGCTGACCGGTCCGCACGACCAGTCGGCGAAACGCCCGTCGCACCTCTCGGTGCGGCGGGCGTTTCGTCGTCGGTGCCGGTCGGGCCGGGCCCGGATCAGCCGCAGACGGCGCCCACGTTGGCCGACCGGACCAGCTTCACGTACTTGGCCAGCACACCACGCCGGGCCGGCCGGGGCGTCGGGGTCCAGTTCTCCTTGCGGGCGGCGAGATCCTCGGGGCTGAGGTCGACGTCCAGGGTGCCGTTGGCCACGTCGAGGGTGATGACGTCGCCGTCCTCGAGCAGGGCGATCGGGCCGCCGTCGGTGGCCTCCGGGGCGATGTGTCCGACGCACAGACCGGTGGTGCCGCCGGAGAACCGGCCGTCGGTGATCAACATCACGTCCTTGCCCAGGCCGGCGCCCTTGATGGCCGCGGTGATGGCCAGCATCTCGCGCATCCCCGGGCCGCCCTTCGGTCCCTCGTAACGGATCACCACGACGTCGCCGTGGGTGATGGTGCCGTCCTCGAGCGCGTCCATGGCAGCGCGTTCGCCGTCGAAGACCCGGGCCGTCCCCTTGACCACGTCGGTGTCGAAGCCGGCGCTCTTGACGACCGCGCCCTCCGGGGCCAGCGATCCGTGCAGGATGGTGATGCCGCCGGACGGATGGATCGGCTCGGCCAGGGTGCGGATGATCTTGCCGTCGATGTCCGGCGGGTTGATGTCGGCCAGGTTCTCGGCCATCGTCTTGCCGGTCACGGTCAGGCAGTCGCCGTGCAGCAGCCCGGCGTCCAGCAGCGCCCGCAGCACCACCGGCACCCCGCCGACCCGGTCCACGTCGCTCATCACGTAGCGGCCGAAGGGCTTCAGGTCGCCCAGGTGCGGCACCTTCTTGCCGACCCGGACGAAGTCGTCGAGGGTCAGATCGACCTCGGCCTCGTTGGCGATGGCCAACAGGTGCAGCACCGCGTTGGTCGAGCCACCGAAGGCCATCACCACCGCGATCGCGTTCTCGAACGCCTCCTTGGTCAGGATCTGCCGGGCGGTGATGCCCTGGCGCAGCATGTTGACCGCGGCCTCGCCGCTGCGCCGGGCGTAGCCGTCCCGGCGCCGGTCCACCGCCGGCGGGGCGGCCGAACCGGGCAGGCTCATCCCGAGCGCCTCGGCCGCACTGGCCATCGTGTTGGCGGTGTACATACCGCCGCAGGCCCCTTCACCCGGGCAGATCGCCTTCTCCACCGCGGTCACGTCCTCGCGGGTGATCAGGCCCCGCAGGCAGGCGCCGACCGCCTCGAAGGCGTCGATGATGGTGACGTCCTTGTCGCCGATCTTGCCGGGCAGGGTCGAACCGGCGTAGAGGAAGACCGAGGCCAGATCGAGCCGGGCCGCGGCCATCAGCATCCCGGGCAGCGATTTGTCGCAGCCGGCCAGCAGCACACTGCCGTCCATCCGTTCGGCGCTCATCACCGTCTCGACCGAGTCGGCGATCACCTCGCGGCTGACCAGTGAGTAGTGCATCCCCTCGTGCCCCATCGAGATGCCGTCGGAGACACTGATGGTGCCGAACTCCAGCGGATAGCCACCGGCCGCGTGGACGCCGTCCTTGACCGCCTTGGCCAGCCGGTCCAGGCTCAGGTTGCAGGGCGTGATCTCGTTCCAGCTGGACGCGACGCCGATCTGCGGCTTGGCGAAGTCGTCGTCGCCCATCCCGACCGCGCGGAGCATGCCGCGGGCGGCCGTCGCCTCCAGTCCGTCGGTGACGACCCGGGAACGTGGCTTGATGTCGGGCGCGTCGGTAGGAGTCTCAGTGGTCATAGCCACACTCTAGATCCGGGCGCGGGCCTTCTCCTCGACCGGCTCAGGACGCGAGCTGTCGTCTCCCGGCCCGGCGCCGCGGGCCTCGGCGATCATCCGCACGGCCAGGCCGATGATGATCACCGCGCCGAGCACCGGGCCGAAGTTGGCGATCAGCTCCTGGCCGGCGCCGTAGGTCGATTCGACGTCGTGGCCGTAGGGCAGCACGGCCAGCATCAGGCAGGCGCTGACCCACAGCACCCAGACCGCACAGCCGACGGTGACCCAGCGCGGCAGCTCGGTATCGCGCCGGTCGCCCCCGACGTCCGGCCAGCGACGCCGCGAGATCTGTTGCAGGACAGCGATCCCGAGCGGCAGGATCCAGACGTAGTGGTGGGTCCAGGAGAGCGGGGAGGCCAGGTTCGTGGCCAGGCCGACGATGCCGACCGCGAACACCTTCGCCCCGCGGCGCCACCAGTGTGCGGCGACCAGGACGGCGATCAGGGCCACGATGCCGGCGATCGGCAACCCGATCAGGGTGGTCGAGGTGCCCTTGCCGATCAGCCGGAAGAACACCCCGAGCAAGGACTGGTTGCCGACGTAGATCGGGGAGGCGGTGTGGGTGTTGCCGCCGAGCAGGCTCTGGGCGAAGGCGACCGTCTGGTGCGGCTGCAGGACCGCGCCGACGCCGGTGAAGAAGACGAACGAGGCGATCGCCCACAGCGCCGGCCGCTTCTTGCCCAACAACAGCAGGAAGATCACGAACAGGGCCGGGGTCAGCTTGATCGAGGCGGCCAGGCCGATCAGGATCCCGCGCGGGATCCGTCGCCGACCCGCGTTCTGGTCGCACCGGTCGCACCGGTGCCGGTCGAACCCGCCGAATCGTCGGGGTCGGGCAGCAGATCGATCACCACGAACGCCATCAGCAAGGTGTTGACCTGGCCGTAGCCCAGCGTGGTGCGCAGCGGCTCGACCGCGACCAGCACCGCGACCATGATCAGGGCCATCGGGACGCCACGGGGAACCCCGCACCGCTTCAGCACCGACCACTGGGCCCACAGCAGGCCGGCCGCCCAGATCAACTGCCACATCAGGTAGGGACCGAAAGCGAGCGGCACCATCAGGATCGCCGCGATCGGCGGATAGATGAAGTAGAGGTGCCAGACCGGGGTCACGGTCTGGAAGATGTCCTTGCCGGCCAGCAGGTCCTTGACCGCGTAGACGTAGACCTGCATGTCGATGGTGGCCGGATGCCAGGGCCAGAAATGGCCGCCGGAGATGATGAAGGGCAACAACAGCAGCGCCACCACATAGGCCGGGACGAGCTCGAGCGCGGCCCGCCGGGCCATCTGGCCCCGGCTGGGGGCCAGGACGCTGCGGCTGGTCCGGTCCCGGACCGAAGACGACATCTCACTCCCCCACGATCTGGCGGTGCACCGCGTCCAGCTCGGCGTCCGCCGCGACGTGTTTCGCGCCGAACAGGTTGCGCAGTCCGGGCCGGTCGGCGTAACGCGGGACCAGGTGGAGGTGCAGGTGGAAGACCTCCTGGCCGGCCACCGCACCGGCCGAGCTGATCAGGTTCATCGCCTCGGCGTCGAGGCGGTGCTCGAGCAGCGCCGCCGTCCGCTCGGCCAGCGGTGCGATCTCGGCCAGCGCGCCGGCGCCGGTGACGAAGTCGTCGACGTGGCGACGGGGCACGACCAGGGTGTGGCCGCGCTGCAGCGGCGCCACGTCAAGGAAGGCGACCGCATGCTCGTCGGCGCCCACCTGGCGGCTCGGGATGTCACCGGCGACGATGCGGCAGAACAGGCAGTCGGGTCGGCCATCGGCCATCGGTGCGGTCCTCCCGTTCACAGCAGTTCGCGAGTGCGTCGCCGGCGATCCGAACCGGATCGGCGCGGCCCTCGCATCGGTCCCAGCTTCTCTCGCCGCGACGGCTCAGGCAAAGCGACGCGCAGCCGTCCTCAGCTCCGGCGCCGATTCTGATGACCCGTCCGGCCTCAGCGTTTGAGGACCTCGTGCCACAGCATGGAACGCGCACTGACCCGCAGACCGGGAGTGGTCATGGCCGCCACCTTGCCCAGGTAGTCGTCGTCGTCGAGCTGGTCCAGCAACATCGAGGCCAGATCCTCCCGGGAGCAGAGCGGGCCGTCGATGGAGTCCTCGGCGACGGCGTAGCCGGTTCCGGGCTGGTCGGTCAGTCCGGGCGGGCGGACCACCGTCCAGTCCAGGCCGGTTCCCCAGACCAGGGCCTCGGCCTTCACCATGTCGTCGTAGACGGTGCGGCCGAAGAGCCGGCGCATCACCAGATAGGTCAGCCTCTCCCCCGCCCCGGGACGCGAGTGGGTCGGATCGACCCCCTGGGAGGTGACCACGATCAGCCGCCGGACACCGTGGCGCTGCATCGCCGCCACCAGGAGGCGGGCCGAGGCCGAGTAGACCTCCACCGGCTGCAACGTGAACGCCGCACCGATGGTCGAGATCACCGCCGTGCTGTCGGCGACCGCCGCCTCGATCACCTCGGGATCGGTGGCGTCGCCGGCGACGACCCGCAGCCGTTCGTGCTCGATCGGGAAGGTCTCGGGGTGTCTGGTCAGCGCAGCGACCCGGTAACCGCGGTCCAGTGCCTGACGCACCGTCTGCCGGCCCGTCGGGCCGTTCGCACCCAGCACGAGCAGCGATCGATCGGTGCCGTCGTCGGACATCGGTATTCCTCTCGATGAGCAGGCGGGTGGCAAGATGAGCCGCTGTTGAGTCAAGTGTCGATCGCGATGAGAGAAGTGCAGTGACCCCGCCCGTGAGCCCGCCCGCCAGTGACGTCGCCCGAACGGCGCCCGATCCGAACGCCTTGAGTATGCAGGATGCGATCCTGGCTCTGCAGCGCTACTGGACCGAGCGCGGCTGCCTGGTGGTCCAGCCGTTCAACACCGAGGTCGGGGCGGGCACCGGAAACCCGGCGACGGCGCTGCGGGTGCTCGGCCCGGAGCCGTGGCGGGTCGGCTACGTCGAGCCGAGCGTCCGGCCCGACGACGCCCGCTACGGCGAGAACCCGAACCGGTTGCAGACCCACACCCAGTTCCAGGTCATCCTCAAACCCGATCCGGGCAACCCCCAGGAGCTGTACCTGGAGAGCCTGGCCGTGCTCGGCATCGACCTCGAGGCCCACGACGTCCGCTTCGTCGAGGACAACTGGGCCTCCCCCGCGCTCGGCGCCTGGGGGCTCGGCTGGGAGGTCTGGCTGGACGGGATGGAGATCACCCAGTTCACCTACTTCCAGCAGGCCGGCGGGATCGTGCTGAAGCCGGTCTCGGTGGAGATCACCTACGGCCTGGAGCGGATCCTGATGGCGCTGCAGGGCGTCCAGCACGTGATGGACATCCGCTACGCCACCGGCCCGGACGGCTCGGACGTCAGCTACGGCGAGGTCTACGGCCAGTCGGAGTACGAGATGAGCCGCTACTACCTCGACGACGCCGACGTCGCCACCAACCGGACGCTGTTCGACTCCTACGCCGCCGAGGCGCAGCGGATGATCGAGCTGGGCCTGCCGGTGCCGGCCTACAGCTACGTGCTCAAGGCCAGCCACGCCTTCAACGTGCTGGACGCCCGGGGCGCGATCAGCACCACCGAACGGGCCTCGTCGTTCAAGACCATGCGGAACCTGACGCGGGACGCGGCCGGGCTGTGGGTGGGCAAGCGCGAAGAGCTCGGCTTCCCGCTCGGTGTGGTCGAGCCGCCGGCCCTGGCGCCGGCCCCGACCGGGTTGCCGAGCATCGACGCTCCGGCGACCGCGCTGTTGGAGATCGGGCTCGAGGAGCTGCCCTGGACCGATGTGCTCGGCGTCGGTGAGGCGGCCCGGGAATCGCTCCGGGCCAAGCTGGCCGGCACCCGACTGTCCTTCGACGAGGTGAGTCTGGACGGCACCCCGCGCCGGCTGATCCTGACCGTGACCGGCGTGGCGCCGGCCGAGCCGGACACCACCGAGTTCAAGCGCGGCCCCAAGGCCGAGGCCGCCTTCGACGCCGACGGCGCGCCGACCAGGGCCGCGGCCGGTTTCTGCCGCGGCCAGGGCGTCGAGCCGGGCGCGCTGGAGACGGTCGAGGTGAACGGCGTCGACTACGTCGGCGTGACCAAGGCCATCACCGGCCGGACGGCGGCGCAGGTGCTGAGCGCCGCCTTCGCCGAGATCGTGTCCGAGTTGCGTTCGGAACGCAACATGCGCTGGGCTGATCCGAACCTGACCTTCTGCCGGCCGATCCGTTGGCTGCTGGCGCTGCTCGGCGATCAGCCGCTGCCGGTGGCGGTGAGCGCACTGAGCTCGGGCCGGACCACACGGGTGCTGCGCGGTGCGGCGACCCCGGAGGTGGACGTCCCGGGGGCCGACGACTACGTCAGATTCCTGGCCCAGCACGGGATCGTGGCCGACCGGGCCCTTCGCCGGGCGATGATCGTCGACGGTGCGACCGCGCTCGCCGAAGCCGCCGGTGGCCGGATCGACCTGGAGGCGCAGGCCGGGCTGATCGAGGAGATCACCGATCTGGTGGAGGCCCCGAACCCGTTGCTCGGCTCGTTCGAGGACCGCTACATGAGCCTGCCGGCCTCCGTGCTGACCACGGTGATGCGCAAGCACCAGCGCTACCTCGCGGTCACCGGCGCCGACGGCGCGTTGCTGCCGATGTTCGTGACCGTGGCCAACGGCGACTGCGACCCCAACCTGGTCCGGCGCGGTAACGAGGCGGTGCTGCGGGCCCGCTACGAGGACGCCGCCTTCTTCTTCGCCGCCGACCAGGAGACCACTCCGGCGCAGTTCCACGCCCGGCTCGAGGCCCTGAACTTCGAGACCCGGCTCGGCTCGATGGCCGACCGGGCGCGGCGGATCGATGAACTGGCCGGCTCGCTGGCCGGCTCGGTCGAGTTGGCCGGCGACGACCGGGCGACGCTGACCCGGGCCGGCTCGCTGGCCAAGTTCGATCTGGCCACCCAGATGGTGGTGGAGCTGTCCAGCCTGGCCGGGGTGATGGCCGGTGAGTACGCGCGCCGGGCCGGCGAACCCGAGGCGGTCGCGACGGCGCTGACCGAAATGGAGTTGCCGCGGTCGAGCGGATCGGCGCTGCCCGCGACCGTGCCGGGATCCCTGCTGTCGTTGGCCGATCGGCTCGACCTGCTGACCGGGATGATGGCGATCGGCAACATCCCGACCGGCTCCTCGGACCCGTTCGGGGTGCGGCGGGCTGCGATCGGCGTGGTCAACCTGCTGCGCACCATCCCGGCGCTGGCCGGTCTGTCCATCTCCGACGGGGTCCGGGCCGCGGGCCGGGCGCTGGCCGCGCAGGGGGTGGCGCTGCCCGACGACCTGGTCGAGCAGAGCGTGGGGGTGGCCCTGCGCCGCTACGAGCTGCAACTGCTGGACGCCGGCAACGACCACCGCCGGGTGCAGGCGGTGCTGGTCAAGGCCGACCTGCCCGCGGCCGCCGACCGTGATCTGGCCGAGCTGAACCACCGGTTCGACGATCCGGCGGTGGCCAAGCTGATCGAGTCCGTCCAGCGGGTGCTGCGGATCCTGCCCGCCGATGCACCGTCCGGCGAGGTTGCCGGCGATGCACCGTCCGGCGAGGTTGCCGGCGACGGTGCGGCGCCGCTGACCGGTGAGACCGAGGTCGCCCTGGAAACATCGATCACCAAGATCGAGACCACACTCGGCGACCAGCCGGCCTCGTTGGCCGACTTCATCGCGGCCGCCGACGGGCTGCCCGAGCGGGTGGACGCCTTCTTCGAGGCCGTGCTGGTGATGGATCCCGATCCGGCCGTCCGCAACGCCCGGCTCGCCCTGCTGGGCCGGCTCGCCGCGGTGGCCAACCGCGTCCTGGACTGGTCGGTGCTCTGAGGTCGGTGGCGCTGTTTCCCGGTCCGGACAACTGCTGGTCGAGCAGCTCCCGGTGAGTCGACTCAGCTTTTGTCCTGACCCGGCACCGGCGCGCTGGCTGGTCGACTCCGAGACGCCGTTCGACCAGCTGGTCACCTTCGGCCCGGACGGGTACGAGGCCTCGGCCCGGATCCGCTTCATTCCCGATCCCACCCGGCCGGGACAGAGTGAATCGGACGCGGTACCGGCCGATGATCATCTTCACGATCTCGCTCAGACCCAGCTCGCGGTCGCTGTGCTGGCTGAGTTCACCGACAGCCGCGACGACGCCTACTTCTGTGTCTGGGAAGGCTATTCCGACGTTCGGCTGCCGGCGGAGCTGACACCGGCGTCGATGGTGGTGCTGCCGCACCGGCGTTACGCTCTCTTCCGCGGCCCCTTGTCCGGACTGGACGCGTTCGCCGACCAGTTCAGCCTGGACGGCACCACCCCGGTCATGCCGCCGGCGTTCGTCTGGCCGGCCGACCGACGCTGGTGCCTGGCCCGGGACGTCGATCCGCACTGGGCCGGGCTGGGAGCCGAGGCCGTCGCGATCGAGTCGCTGCTGACGGAGTCCCGACTCGACGTCGTGCCGGCCGATCCCCGGACCGTACAGCCGCTCTACTACTGACCTCCGGGTCCGTTCGGCGAGCACGACGCGGGCTGGAGCTGGACGTGAGCGAGAAACACCGAACCGAACCTGCCCGCCGTTCTCACCCGGCAGACCTAGCGGCGGACCGGGTAGCCCGCCCCCTCGATCGCGTCCTTGACCTCGGCGATGCTGACCGTCTGGTAGTGGAAGATCGTCGCGGCCAGGACGGCGTCGGCCCCGGCGGCGATCGCCGGCGGGAAGTCGGCGGCCCGACCGGCTCCGCCGGAGGCGATCAACGGGACGTCGACCACGGCCCGGACGTCGCGGATCATGGCCAGATCGAAGCCGTGCGTGGTGCCGTCGGCGTCCATCGAGTTCAGCAGGATCTCCCCCGCGCCCAGCTCGGCACCACGCCGGGCCCACTCCACCGCGTCGAGGCCGGCGGACTTCCGACCGCCGTGAGTGGTGACGCCGTAGCCGGACGGTTGATCGGCCTCGCGGCGGGCGTCCACGCTCAGCACCAGCACCTGGTTGCCGTAGCGACGGGTGATCTCCGCGATCAGCTCCGGCCGGTGGATGGCGGCCGTGTTGACCGCGATCTTGTCCGCACCGGCCCGCAGCATCGTGTCGACGTCGGCCACCGAGGAGATGCCGCCGCCGACGGTCAACGGGATGAACACCGTCTCGGCGGTCCGGCCGACCACCTCACGGGTGGTCTCGCGGCCCTCGACCGAGGCCGAGACGTCGAGGAAGGTGACCTCGTCGGCGCCCTCGGCGTCGTAGCGCGCGGCCAGTTCGACCGGGTCGCCGGCGTCGCGCAGGTCGGCGAAGTTGACCCCCTTCACCACCCGGCCCGCGTGGACGTCCAGACACGGGATCACGCGCACCGCCACAGTCACGGGGCCAGCCTAGTGAGGGTGGCCGGGCTCAGGCCGGTCCCGGACGCAGCGCGGCGAACGGGTCGGTGATCTGCAGCCGGGCGTCGGTGAACCGGAACAGTGCGGCCGGCCGGCCACCGCCGCTGGCCGAGGGCGCGGTCCGTCCGGTCGGCGTCAACTGACCGCGCCGGGTCAGCACCCGCTGCAGGTTGGTCGCCGCCACCTCGTAGCCGAGCACCACGGTGTAGAGGTCGCGTAACTGGGCGATGCTGAATTCGGCCGGCGCCAGGGCGAAGGCGAGGTTGCTGTAGGAGAGTTTGTGCCGCAGCCGCTGCACCGCCGAGGTGACCACCGAGCGGTGGTCGAAGGCCATCGGGCCCAGCCGCGCCACGTTGCGCCAGGCCGCGTTCGCCGGCAGATGCGGATCGGCGGTGGTCGGCACCAGGCCGAGATAGGCGGTGGCGATGGTGCGCTGGGCCGGATCGCGGCCCGGGTCGCTGCGGGTCTCGAGCTGCTCCAGGTGGGCGATCTCGTTCAGGTCGACCCGGCTGGCCAGCTGACGTGCCACGCAGGCCCCCAGGGTCTCGTCCGGCTCGACCGCCCCACTGGGCAGGGCCCAGGCCCCGGCGTACGGATCGCGGGCCCGCTTCCAGGCCAGCACGGTGAGCCGGCCCTGGGTGACCCGGAAGACGGCGGCCAGCGCCTCGTGCCGGAACGCCGGCGCCGATTCTTGACTGCCCACGGCCTGATGCTACCGTTGAACCAGTTTTCGACTATAAGACGAAAACACGATCCAAGGAGAGCGGATGACCCTCATCGATGCTTCGGTCGATTCGGCCCTGATCAACGGTGCCGCACCGGGCCAGGCCTACGACGGCCTGCCGGCGGGCTTCGAGAGCTGGATCGACTGGCAGGCCGAGGTGCACCGACTGGCCGCCGAACAGGACGCGGTGATCCTGGCCCACAACTACCAGGCCCCGGCCATCCAGGACGTCGCCCACCACGTCGGGGACTCCCTCGCCCTCTCCCGGCTGGCCGCCAGCTCGCCCGAGTCGACGATCATCTTCGCCGGGGTGCACTTCATGGCCGAGACCGCAAAGCTCCTCTCCCCCGACAAGCGGGTGATCATCCCCGACGCCCGGGCCGGTTGCTCGCTGGCCGACGCGATCACCGCCGATCAGTTGCGGGAGTGGAAAGCCGAGCATCCGGGTGCGGTCGTGGTGGCCTACGTGAACACCACCGCCGAGGTGAAAGCCGAGTCCGACATCTGCTGCACCTCCTCCAACGCGGTCGAGGTGGTGCAGTCGATCCCGGCCGATCAGGAGGTGCTGTTCCTGCCCGACATGTTCCTCGGCGCGCACGTCCGACGGATGACCCAGCGGGAAAATCTCCGTGTCTGGTTGGGCGAATGCCATGTCCACGCCGCCATCTCACCCAAAGATCTGGAGGCCGCGGTCGCCGCGGACGCCGACGCCGAGCTGTACGTGCACCCCGAGTGCGGCTGCTCCACTTCTGCGCTGTGGTTGGCCTCCAGCGGTTCGATCCCGGCCGACCGGACCCACATCCTGTCCACCGGGGCGATGCTCGACCAGGCCCGGACCAGCACCGCGAGGAAGGTGCTGGTGGCCACCGAGATCGGCATGCTGCACCAGTTGCGGCGGGCCAACCCGACCACCGACTTCCAGCCGGTGAACCCGCGGGCGGCCTGCCAGTACATGAAGATGATCACCCCGACGAACCTGTTGGCGGCGCTGCGCACCGGCCGGGACGAGATCACCCTCGACCCGGAGCTGGCGGCCCGCGGGCGTCGCGCGGTGGAGCGGATGATCAGCATCGGACGTCCGGGCGGCGGCGAGTGAGCGGCCCGAACGCCGGAGCCGGGCTGAACCGGACCGGCGCGATCGGGAGCGGCACGACCGAGCCCGGCGCGATCGGGACCCGGCATGATCGGGACCCGGATGATCGAGACCCGGATGATCGAGACCGCCGGACCGAGCTGGTTCGCCGAGACCGACGTGGTCATCGTCGGCTCCGGCGCCGCCGGGCTGTCGGCGGCGCTGCGGCTCGCCGACTCCGGGCCGGGCGATCCCGGATCGGGCCACTCCGGGCTCGGCGTCACCCTGATCACCAAGGGCGCCCTCGGCGACGGCTCCACGGCGTGGGCCCAGGGTGGCCTGGCTGCGGTGGTCGATCCGACCGATTCGTCGGCCGGTCACGTCGAGGACACGCTGGTGGCCGGCGCCGGGCTGTGCGAGCCGGACGTGGTCCGCGACCTCGTCGGCGCCGCGCCCGAGGCGATCCGGCGGCTGGTCGAGCAGGGTGCCCGGTTCGACCGGAACCCGGACGGCACCCTGGCCCTCGGGCTGGAGGGTGGCCACCACGCCCGCCGGATCGTGCACGCCGCCGACGCCAGTGGTGCCGAGGTGGCCCGGGTGCTGGCCGAGCGGGTCCGGGCGGCCGCCCTCGAGCAGAGAATCGTCGTCCAGCAGGAAACCACGGCGCTGGACGTCCTCCTCTCGGCCGGCGGCTCCGTCTGCGGCCTGCGGGTGCTGGACGCCGACGGCCGGATCGGTGAGATCGGGGCGAGCGCGGTCGTGCTGGCCAGTGGCGGCATCGGTCAGCTGTGGGCGACCACGACCAATCCGGTCACCGCGACCGGCGACGGACTGGCGCTCGCCCTACGGGCCGGAGCGGTCGTCCGCGACCTGGAGTTCGTCCAGTTCCATCCCACCGTGTTGGTGGTGCCGGAATCCCATCGGCGTCCGGGTGACCGGGGGGTGTTGATCTCCGAGGCCGTTCGCGGCGAGGGGGCGCGGTTGGTCGACGGGTCCGGGCGGCCGGTGATGACGGGGGTCCATCCGCTGGGCGATCTGGCCCCCCGGGACGTCGTCTCGGCGGCGATGCACGCGGCGATGCTGAGCTCAGGTGCGGACCACCTGTTCCTGGACGGGACCGCCTTCGGGGCCGAGCTGTGGCAGCGCCACTTCCCCACCATCCTTCAGATGTGCCGGGACCGCGGGATCGATCCGGTGACGGAGCCGATCCCGGTCCGACCCGCCCAGCACTACCACTGCGGCGGGGTGCTGGCCGACCTCGACGGGGTCACCAGCGTGCCCGGGTTGTACGCGGTCGGCGAGGCGGCCTCGACCGGCGTCCAGGGCGCGAACCGACTGGCCTCGAACAGTCTGACCGAGGCCCTGCTCGCCGGCGACCGGGTCGCGACGCTGCTGTCCGGGTTGGTCGGTCGCCGGCCCTGGGCCGGCTCCGCGCCGCTGGTCGACGATCGGCCGCCGTCCGGTCCGCGCCGGACCGTCGAGGAATCGAAGCAGACCGGAGCCGACATCCGGGGACGCCTCAGCGCAGCGATGAGCCGCTGGTGCGGTGTGCTGCGGGACGAGGCCGGGCTGATCGCGTTGAGCGAGGAGTTGGACCGGCTGCGACCGGGCCCGTTCGCCCACGACCGGGCCGACGTCGAACTGATCAACAGCCACACCGTCGCGGCCGCGATCAGCGCGGCGGCCCGGCTGCGGACCGAGAGCCGGGGCTGTCACCGTCGCTCCGACCACCCCGAGCAGTCCGAGGCCTGGCAACGCCATCTCGAGCTGCGGCTGACCGCAGCCGGGTTCCAGCAGCATCAGCGACATCGGTCAGGAGGTCGCGGCATGACCGATCGACGTGCCGAGACCGATGCGATGATCGTCGCCGCCGGCCTCGACCCGGATCAGGTCCGGACGATCGCCCGGGCCGGGCTGGCCGAGGACCTGTGCTACGGACCGGACGTCACCACCGAGTCGACCATCCCGGCCGACCAGCTGGGCACGGCCGAGGTCGTGGCCCGCGCCGAGGGGGTGATCGCCGGCGTCCCGGTGGCCCTGGCCGTGCTGGAAGAGCTGGCCGAACGCAGCGGCATGGAGTTGAAGACCTCGGTGCACACCTCCGACGGGGAGAGCGTGCGGCCCGGTCAGCCGGTGTTGAGCGCGTCCGGTCCGGTCCGGCTGCTGCTCACCGCCGAGCGGACGATGCTCAACCTGCTCTGCCAGCTGTCCGGGGTCGCCACCCTCACCCACCGCTGGGCCGAGGCCGTCCGCGCTGCCGATGGTGGCGCTGGGACCGACACCGGCTGCCGGGTCCGGGACACCCGGAAGACCGTGCTCGGGTTGCGGGCACTACAGAAGTACGCCGTCCGCTGCGGTGGCGGCGTCAACCACCGGATGGCCCTGGGCGACGCGGCGCTGATCAAGGACAACCACGTCGCGGCGGCCGGCTCGGTCCGGGCGGCGTTCGAGGCCGTCCGCCGGGCGGCGCCGCAGATCCACGTCGAGGTCGAGTGCGACACCCTCGACCAGGTGCAGGAGGCGATCGACGCGGGCGCCGAGCTGATCCTGCTGGACAACATGAGCACCGACCGGTTGCGGCAGGCCGTGGCGCTGGCCGACGGCCGTCCGACCCGGCTGGAGGCGAGCGGCGGTCTCACCCTGCGCAGTGCCGCCGAGGTCGCCGCCACCGGCGTGGACTTCATCGCCGTCGGCGAGCTGACCCACTCCGCACCCGTCCTCGACCTCGGCTTCGACCTGCGCACCGGCTGACCGCTGCCTCGGCCGGATCATCCACCGGCGGGGTGACCGGTCAGCCGACCAGATCGGTGATCGCCGGTTCCAGTTCCGACCACCGGAAGGTGAAGCCGGCGTCCAGCAACCGGGACGGCAGCACCCACCGACTCTTCAACACCAGTTCGGATTCCTGCCGCAGCACGACCATGCCGGCCTCCAGTAACCAGCGGGGCGCGGGCAGCCCGAACGGCGCGTGCACGGCCGCTCGCAGGGCCGCCCCGAGCCGGGCGTTGGTGGCCGGTCCGGGTGCGGCCAGGTTCACCGGTCCCTCGAGGTCGGCGTGCTCGACGATGAACCGCACCGCCGCCACCAGGTCGTCGATGTGGATCCAGCTGAACCGCTGCTCGCCGCCCCGCGGGCAGGGCTCGTGCCGGCGCCACACCTCTGCTCCGGTGGGTTCGGGGCCGATGCCGCGGTAGCGACGGTGCGGCAGCCACCAGCCGTCGGACTGGGGGCCACCCATCCCGAGCCGGGCGGCCCGGGCCAGCATCTGCAGAGCCGGCGCGTCGCCGAGCACGATCGCCATCCGTAACGCGACCCGTCGCGTCCCGGGCAGCTCGCCGGCGAAGAAGACGCGCTCCCAGTTGCGGGCCACGTCGACGGAGAACCCGTCACCGAGCTCGCCGGCGTTCCCCTCCGACCGACCGGAAGGAAGACCGGCCTGCTGATCGGTCTGCTGATCGGTCTGCTGATCAGTCTGCTGATCAGTCTGCTGATCGGTCTGTTGATCTGTCTGTGGCCGGTCGAGAGCGTGCCGGTAGATGGTGGCCGTGCTGGCGTTCAGCCAGACCGGCGGCGGGGAGGCCGCCGTGCTCACCGCGTCGTGCAACTCGGTGGTGGTGTCGATCCGGGAGTCGTAGATCTGCCTCCGGTTGCGGTCGTGGTAGCGGCAACCGACGCTGCGCCCGGCCAGGTTGACGAGCAGGTCGGCGCCGTCGACGGTGGCCCGCAGCCCGGCGGCGTCGCCCCAGCGGACGTCCGGGCCGTTGCGGCCGACCAGACTCACCCGGTAGCCGCGGGCCCGCAGATCCGCAGCCAGCCGGGTGCCGATGAAGCCGGACGCCCCGGCCAGGACGGCCCGTGGCGCTTGCACCCGGTCAGTCGGTGCTTGCACCCGGTCAGTCGGTGCGCTCATCCGGCCAGCCTGCCAGAACTCAGAGAGCGATGTCGTCGCCCGGCGTCGGGTCGTCGGGCTCGAAGGCGACCACGCCGCGCCGCATCGCCCGGACCACCTGGTGGGCGGTCTCCCGGACCGGGGACGGACCGGCCGCGTCGGCGATCTGACCGGCGAAGTCGATCACCTGCCGCACCCAGCGGACGAAGTCGCCGGCGGTCAGGTCGTTGTCGTCCAGCACCTGGGCCAGCGGCCGGCCGGACGCCCAGCCGTAGGCAGCCCGGGCGAACCCGACGTCCGGGTCGGGCCCGCGGTCCAGCCGGGCGTCCCGTTCGGCCAGCGACACCTCGCGGTAGACCCGGCGGACCTCGATCACCGCCTCCTCGCTGACCCGGTCCGGCATCCGCGGATGCACCCGGGACGCGTCGGTGCGGCGGGCCTCGTAGACCAACGCCGACAGCACGGCGGCCAGTTGCGGCACCTCGAGTTCGTCGAAGACGCCCGAGCGCAGGCACTCGGCGGCGACCAGGTCGAGCTGGGCGTAGATCCGGGCCAGCATCCTCCCCGCCGGGGTGATCTGCTCGTAGTCGTCCCCGCCCAGGTAGCCGAACGAGGCCAGCACGGTGGTGATCTTGTCGAACTGCTTGGCGATGGTGGACGTCCGGCTGGACATCCGCTGCTCGGCCAGCCGGTTCTCCTCCTCCAGCCGCAACGCGACCGCCGCCGAACGGGCGTGGGTCTCCCGGTCCGGGCAGGCGTGGCAGGGATGGTTGCGCAACCGGGCCCGCAGATCGGCGATCCGGGAACGCGCCTGCTGGCTCATCTCGCCCGGCCGGCTCTGTTTCGGATCGAGCTGAACCGAACCCAGCCGGGCCTGCAGGGCCGCGGCCAGATTCCGCCGGGCCGCCTTGTCCTTGACGTGGAAGTGCTTGGGCACCTTGACCCGGCCCGCGGTCACCGGCGGCACCGGGAAGTCGGTGACGCTGAGCCGGCGGACACTGCTGTCCTCGGTCAGCACCTGCGGCTGCGGGGCGCTCCGGTGGCCCTCCACCCCCGGATCCAGCACCACGGCCCAGCCGGTCGAACGCCCGGAGGGGATCCGGATCAGCGAGCCACGACTCAACCCCTGCAGGGATTCCACCGCCTCGCCCCGCCGGTCGGCCTTGCGTTCCCGGGAGGCGTCGGTCTCGATCCGGCTGATCTCGTCCCGCATCCGGGCGTACTCGACGAAGTCGCCGAGCTCACAGGCCGCGGCGGCGAACCGCTGGTCGATCTGCTCGGTGTTGCGGGCGATCTGGCGGGCGATCCCGACCACCGACTTGTCCGACTGGTACTGCGCGAACGACTGCTCCAGCAGCGTCCGGGCCCGGTCGCGGCCGACGGCCCCGATCAGGTTGACCGCCATGTTGTAGGTCGGTGCGAACGACGAGTGCAGCGGATAGGTCCGGCGCGAGGCGAGACCGGCGACGGCTCGCGGGTCCTGGCCGGGTTGCCAGAGCACGACCGCGTGCCCCTCGACATCGATCCCGCGACGACCGGCCCGGCCGGTCAGCTGGGTGTACTCCCCCGGCGTGATGTCGGCGTGGGTCTCGCCGTTGAACTTGACCAGCTTCTCCAGCACCACGCTGCGGGCCGGCATGTTGATGCCGAGGGCCAGGGTCTCGGTGGCGAAGACCACCTTGGTCAGGTTCTTGACGAACGCCTCCTCCACGCACTCCTTGAACGCCGGCAGCATCCCGGCGTGGTGGGCGGCGATACCGCGGATCAGCGCGGCGAAGAACGTCTGGTAACCCAGTGCGGACCGGTCGGCGGCACTGAGACCGGCGACGTGGCGTTCGGCGATCTCGGCCAGTTGCGCCTGCTCGTCCAGGTCGGTCAGCTCGACGTTACTGGCCAGCAGTTGCCGGACGGCGCCGTCACAGCCCGCCCGGGAGAAGATGAACACGATCGCCGGCAGCAACCGGTTGCGCTCCAACACGGCGACCATCTCGGCCCGGCTGGTGCCGCCGAGACTGCCCGGACGGCGGTCGTCGCGGCCGCGTCCGCCCCGGTCGCTGCCCTCGAAGTTTCGGCCGTGGCTGGCCCCGCCGTAGCGACCGCTGCCGTAGGAGACGTTGCGTTTGCCCTTGCCGCTGCGGCCCCGCGGGCTGCGCGAGTCGTCGCGGGTGAAACGCGACTCGTCCCGGGAGACCCGGAGCAGTTCGGGGTTGACCTCGGATCGACGCCCGGACGGCGCCTCCTGCGCCGTGGGGGCGACATCGGCGAACAGGTCCAGCAGCTTGCGGCCGACCAGGACGTGCTGGAACAGCGGCACCGGGCGGCGCTCGGAGACCACGACGGCCATCTCGCCGCGGACCTCGGCCAGCCAGTCGCCGAACTCCTCGGCGTTGCTGACCGTGGCCGACAGGGCGACCACCTGGACCGAGTCGGCCAGCCCGATGATCACCTCCTCCCAGACCGCGCCGCGGAACCGGTCGGCCAGGTAGTGCACCTCGTCCATCACCACGTAACCGAGGTTGTCCAGGGTGGTCGAGCCGGCGTAGATCATGTTGCGCAGCACCTCGGTGGTCATCACCACCACCGGCGCCTCGCTGTTGATCGAGGAGTCACCGGTCAGCAGGCCGACGTTGGCCCCGCCGTGGCGGCGGACCAGATCGGCGTACTTCTGGTTGCTCAGCGCCTTGATCGGGGTGGTGTAGAAGCACTTGCGTCCCTCGGCCAGGGCCAGGAACACCGCGAACTCGCCGACGATCGTCTTGCCCGCGCCGGTCGGCGCGGCGACCAGCACCCCGGCGCCGGCCTCGACGTGGGCGCAGGCCTCGCGCTGGTAGTCGTCGAAGCCGAAACCGTAGGCGTCGGCGAAGGCGGTCAACGCCCGGCTCATCCGGTTCTTGCGGTAGCGGGCGTAGGACTCCGCGGGGCTCAGTTCATCGAGCTCATCGCCGGACGGTGTTCTCTCGACAGACATAACACCGCAACGGTACCGGCGCGGTCCAGCGCCGCCGGCTCAGTACGATCCCGGACGCTCAGGCCGAGTGGGTCACGCTCTCCACGTCGCCGCCGCGGTGCCGCAGCAACTGGGCCGGGCTCGCCCGGTGCGCCATCCAGGCGGCGTCGGCGGCCCCGACGATGCCGGCGTTGTTGATCAGCTCGGCCACCTTGACCGGCGTCCGGGGCGAGAGGTACTGCACCCACTTCTCCGGGTTCTTGCTGATCCCGCCGCCCAGGATGATCAGTTTGGGCCAGATCAGGTTCTCCAGCGCCTTCAGGTAGTGATCGGCGCGGGCACCCCACTCGGCCCACTTGATGCCGTCCCGCTCCCGGGCCGCGGCCGCGGCCCTGCTCTCGGCGTCGACGCCGTCCAACTCGATGTGGCCCATCTCGTTGTTGGCCACCAGTTCGCCGTTGTTGACCACGGCGATCCCGATGCCGGTGCCGAAGGTCACCACCACGACCACCCCGGTGATGCCGCGGCCGGCCCCGTAGTGGGCCTCGGCCAGGCCGGCGGCGTCGGCGTCGTTGAGGAAGACCGACGGGCCCTTGAGCCGGCTGCCGACCTCGTCGGACAGGTTGGTGCCGATCCAGCTCTTGTCCAGGTTGGCCGCGGTCATCGTGACCCCGTCCAGCACCACCCCGGGGTAGGCGACGCCGGTCGGGCCGTCGAAGTCGAAGTGGTCGGCCACCTGCACCACGACGTCGGTCATGGCTGCCGGGGTGGCCGGCTGCGGGGTGTCCAACCGGAACCGTTTGCCGACCAGTTGCCCGGTGCTGAGATCGACCAGCCCGCCCTTGGTGCCGGTGCCGCCGATGTCGATGCCGAGGGCGAGATCCTGACCCGGCTTGGACTCAACGGTCACTGCACTACCTCCATGATCGGACGACGACGTTCGGGCCCCGAGCCTAACGGGCGGGCCTCGTCCCTGGGCACACCGGCAGTGATCAGGCCGGCAGGTGATCAGGCCGGCCGTGATCAGGCCGGCAGGTGATCAGGCCGGCAGCAGCACGTCGATCGCCCCCGGCACCTGGGTCACGGTCAGCGGCGGGGCGCCGATCTCCTCGCCGTCGGCGTAGCCGAGCAGTCCATCGCCGTCGACGACCACCTCGCGGGCCTGCAACCGCTCGACGCAGGAGGCGCGGACGAAGCGACCCGAGTAGGTCTGCGGCAACAGCCGGAGCAGCGCGAGCCGGCTGACCGGATGGATGATCGTGACGTCCAACAGACCGTCGGTGGCGTCGGCGTCCGGGCACATCAGCACCCCGCCGCCGTAGGCCCGGGTGTTGCCGACGGCGACCAGCATCGCGTCCAGTTCGCGCGGCACGCCGTCGATCACCAGCCGGTAGTGCAGCGGGGAGAACCGGGTCAGCTCGGCCAGCACACCGAGCGGATAGCGCAGCCCACCCTTGGGCCAGGGCAGGGCGTTGGCCCGCCGGTTGGCCAGCGCGTCGAAGCCACTGGCCACGATGGTGCCGACCCAGATCTCGCCCCGGTCGGTGCAAGTCAGAGCCAGATCGACCGGCCGGGCGCTGCCGTGCAGGATCGTCTCGGTCGCGGCGAACGGATCGGACGGATCCATCCCGAGCCCGCGGCACAGGTCGTTGCCGGTCCCGGCCGGGACCAGGGCCAACGCGGGTGCCTCGCCGGTCTCGGCGCGCAGACCGGCGCATTCGTTCACGCCGAGATGCATCATCCCGTCGCCACCCATCACGGCCAGCACGTCCGGCCGACGCCGGGCGGCCCGCGCAGTCAGCGTGCGGGCCTCGTCGAAGTCACGGCTGAGCCACAGGTCCACCTCGAACCCGGCGTCACGGAGTCGGCCGACCACTTCGGGCAGCACCCGGCCGGCCCGGCCCTTACCGGCGGACGGGTTCACCACCAGCGAGAGGCTGGTCATCCGGGATCGCCCTGCTCGTCAGGGCGAGCCGGGGTGCGACCCGGCGTCCAGACCGAAGGCCTGGGCCATGGTCCGCGGCCGGGATGACCCGACGGCCGGCACCGGCTCGTGACCGCTCGCCTTCGCCGCATCCTCGGCCTCCATCGCGGCCAGCGCCTTGTCCTTGGCGATGCCTGAGCCGGCGTCTCCGCCGGAGAGCACCTGCCGGCGGCGCTTGCGCCGGTCGAGGAGATGGGAGATGACCTCGGCCACCACCACCAGGATGGCCATCGGGACGGCGAGCATCAGCATGGTCAGCGCGTCCGGGGACGGTGTGACCACGGCGGCGAAGACGAACACCGCGAAGATCAGGTAGGAGCGGTACTTGCTGATCATCGCGGCCGGCAGCACCCCGACGATGTTGAGCAGCACGATGAACAGCGGGATCTCGAAGGCGAAGCCGAAGATCAGCATGATCCTGGTCATCAGGCTCAGGAACTCATCGACGCTCTGCAGGTTGTCCGCACCCAGATTCTTCGGGGTGAACTTGAGCAGCGCCGCGATGGTGTTCGGGATCACGTAGTAGGCCAAGGCGACACCGCCGACGAAGAGCGGGGTGGCGCAGCCGATGACGATGGCCGCCCACTTCTTCTCCTTGGCCAGCAATCCGGGCACGATGAAGGCCCAGATCTGGTAGAGCCAGAACGGCGAGGAGAGCACCAGCCCGCCGAGCAGAGCGATCTTGAGCGACGTGGTGAACGGTGAGGTCAGGCCGCTGAAGATCGGCCGGGCGACGATGTCGGGTCGGGTCTCGTGGGCCAGCGCGATCGCCCGCTGGTACGGCTCGATCAACAGCTCGAACAGGAAGTGCCGGAAGATCAGGCCGACGATCAGCCCGAGCACGATGGTGATCGCCGCCCAGACCAACCGGTAGCGCAGCTCGGCGAGATGCTCGAACAGCGTCATGTTGCCGTCTTCGGGCAACTCCGGACGCTTCAACCAGCCCAGGCTGAACTTCTTCCGGGGCTCGTCCGTCTCTGCCCCGCTGTTTCGCCGCAGCAGACTCACCGTCGGCTACCCCGCCTCACTACTGGTGACGAGTTTCAGGCGTCGCGACGCTCGGCCGGGTTCTCCACCCGCTCCGGCTCGACGACCGGGTTCGCGCTCGGCGCGGAGGACGGGCCGCTCTCGACCCGCCGGGTCTCGGTGACGGTCGCATCAGCGTCGGCGTTGTTGGTGCTGCCCGAGCGGAGATCCTTGGTCTCTTCCTTGAACTCCCGGATGGCCCGACCGCTGCTCTTACCGAGCCCGGCCAGCCGCGAACCGCCGAACAGAACGAGCACGATGACCAGCAGGATCACCAGGTGGATCGGCTGCAAAGCTCCCATTATTTCCTCATTCCACGACGACGGTGGTGGTTCCGTCGTGTCACTGTCATCGGCTCAGGGGCACCTGAACCGAACGCCACGGACGACGGGTGCACCGTCGCAGGAGGCCGGCCCGCTCTGAGAAGAACGAGCCGTCGGCCTTCATACTATGTCGTTCGTTGCCGACATCGTTCTGTCTTGGTCGGCTGTGTTGGTGGCGAGTTCCGGGCCGAGCCCGGGCTCAGGGATGCGGATCCGGCCGGCGATCTCGCCCAGTTGCCCGAGTCGGTCACCGAGCACCTTGAGCTCGCTGAACAGATCCGAGGCCTTGTGGGCCAGCCAGACGGCATAGCCGACCACCATCGCCAGACCCAGCACGGCGATGACGATCAGCACGATCACCCAGAACACGCGCCCACCCTAACCGGGCCCGGCCGGACCGACCTGACCAGAGCCGAGCCTGGCCGGCGAGGGCCGCGTACTGGTCCAGGGATTCCTGGGCGGCTTCGACCGCCGAGTCGCCGGCGCCGGTCGGGGCCAGCACCCGGGCGTCCCCGCCCAACCGCAGCAGCAGTGCGCGCAGCCAGGCCGGATCGGTGACCCTCAAGCTGACGGTGAGACCGCCGTCGGCGGCGGGCGTGACGGACTCCATCGGGTAGTACTCGGCCACCCAGGCCGCGGCCGGGGCCAGCGCCACCGTGACCAGATCGGCATCGCGGAGGGCTTCGAACCAGCCGCCGGCCAGATCACGCAGCTCGATCCCGTGCTGGGACGCGTCCAGGGCGGGAACGTCGAGGATCTCGGCCGCCGCGATCCGGTCCAGCCGGAACGAACGCAGGCCGCCGGCCAGATAGCACCAGGCGTCGAGGTAGCCGTAGCCGTCGGCGACGAAGACCCGCAGCGGGTCGACGTCGCGCCGGGTCGTCTCGGCCCGGGAGGCCACGTCGTAGACGAGCTGGAGTCGCCGTCCCTCGCGCAGCGCCTGGTTCACCCCGGCCTGGATCTCCTCGGCCGCGCTGGTGACGCTGACCGAGGCCCGCTCGGCGGCGGCCACCCGATCGCCGGCCACCGCCTCCAGCTTGGCCAGGGCCCGGTCGACCGCCGCCCGCTCGTCCCGGCCGGTCAGCTCACGGACGGTACGCAGCGCCAGCACCAGCGCGAGTGCCTCGTCGGCGGTCAGCCGCAGCGGCCGGGTCAGATAGTCGGCGTTGGTCAGATGGATGGTGCCCTCGCCGTCCACGGCATCCATGTCGATCTCGATCAGGTCTCCCGGGGCCAGACCGGGAAGTCCGCACATCCACAACACGTTGAGGTCGTCGCGCAGCCGCTCGGTGCTGATCCCGAACGACGCGGCCGCCTCGCTCATCGAGACGCCGTCGTGCTCACGCAGATACGGCACCAGGGTGAGCAACCGGCGGACCTGATCCTGGGAGGTGCTCACCGGGCCACCACCCCGGTCGCCGGCCGCCGGATCGCGCGGGATCCGCTGCGGGACCGGTGGCGGGAGCGGACCGGGTCGCGACCACGCCCCGCAACCGTTCGATCACCGCCGTCCGCAGCTCCGGCGGGCTGAGGACGACCACGTCGGCGGCGTAGCGGGCGATGTCGTCGGCCAGCGCGGCCAGGTCGGCGTAGCCGATCCGGACCACCTCGAAGCCCTCCGGCAACGGTCGGCCGGCGCCGTCGGCCGACTCCCCCGCGCGTCGCAGCGTCGGCGCCCTGCCCGCCCGCAGCCCCAGCTCGGCCTGCGCGTTCGGTTCGTCCGGCCACAGCTTCCGGGCCAGGGCGCGCAGATCGAGGTCCGCCGGCACCGTGTAGGCCCCGGGGGCCGACACCGGGTGCGGGACGTCGCTCATCCGGGACAGCTTGAACATCCGCCGGTCCTGCCGGTCGACGTCGAGGCCGACCACGTACCAGCGGCCGTGGAAAGAGGTGATCCCCCACGGCTCCAACCGCCGCGGCTCGCCGCCGCGGTAGCGGAACTCGACCTGGACCCGGTCCAGTACGGCTCGCCAGAGCGGCTCGAAGGCGGGTTCGCCGGCCGCGACGCTCGGCTCCAGCCCGGTCAGTCCGGTGGTGTCGGGCTCGACGCCGGCGGCCCGCAGTTTGGCCAGCGCGCTGCGGGTGGACTCGGCCAGCCCGGCGTGCTGCCAGGCCCGGGCCGCGACCCCGAGCACGGCGGCCTCGGCGGCGTCCAGCTCGATCGGTGGCAGTTCGAAGTCGTTGCGTTCGATCCGGTAGCCGACCTCGTCGTCGAAGTAGCCGTCGAAACTGCCGACCTGGATCCCGATGCCGAGGGCCCGCAGCTCGTCCTTGTCCCGCTCGAAGGTCCGCTCGAAGGCCGCGTCGCTGAGGTCGTGATAGCCCTCGACGATCTCGCGGATCCGGCTCTTGGGCAGGAACTGGCGCGTCACGAGCAGACAGATCGTCAGGTTGAGGATCCGCTCGGTCTTGCGCGGTGCCATGGACGCTCCTGCTCGTGGTGCCTGCCGAAGGATCGTAGGGGCGGCTCGGCGGACCGTCGGCCCGGACGCGCCGAGGACGGCGAGGCGAAATCGAACACTACCGAACAGTCCACCCCGACGCCTGCCTGCTGACCACTTGCGGCCCGGCCTGCGCGGTGCGGGTTCCGGCAGACTGGGTTCGTGCTGGACTACGACCGGGAGGCGGAGCGGTACGACGCGACCCGCGGCGGACAGCCGCGGGCCGAGGCGGCCGCCGCGGCGTACGCGGAGCTGCTGACCGACGCCCCGGCCGGGCCGCTGCTCGACCTCGGCTGCGGTACGGGCAGCGTGACGTCGGCGCTGGCCGCCCGGCTGGACCGGACGGTGGTCGGCACCGATCTCTCGACCGGCATGCTGGCGCTCGCCCGACCGCGGGTACGCCACGGGGTGGTCTGTGCCGACGCGAGCAGGCTGCCCGTCCCCGATCGGAGCGTCGCGGCGGTCTCGCTGGTCTGGCTGCTGCACCTGCTGTCGCCGGAACTGGTCCGACTCGTGGTCGTCGAGGCGGCCCGGGTGCTGGCGCCGGGCGGGATCCTGGCCACGACCGTCGACAAGGGCGGTGGTCACGCCCGGGCCGGTGAGACCGCGAGTGATGGCTCGGCGGTGGTCGAGGCCCTCGCCGCGGAGTGCGGGCTGGTCCCGGCCCGGGAGACGACGTTCGTGGGCGTCGGCCAGACCCAGGGCCAGCCTCACCGCCAGGATCAGCAGCCGGCCGGCCGACCGGATCCGACGTACCGGGTGCGCTCGTTCGTCCGGTCCGGGGCCGGCCGGGCCGAATCGTGAGCGCGGGACGGTTCGCGCCGAGCCCGACCGGGGAGTTGCACCTGGGCAATCTGCGGACGGCGCTGCTGGCCTGGTTGTTCGCCCGCAGCACCGGCCGGTCGCTGCTGTTGCGGATCGAGGATCTGGACGTCCAGCGGTGCCGGCCCGAATGGGAGCAGAGCCAACGCGACGATCTGGCCGCGCTCGGTCTCAGCTTCGATCCACCCGAGTTGCGGCAGTCGGAGCGGACGGGGGTCTACGCGGCCGCGTTGGCGTCGCTGTCGGCCCGGACCACCGCCTCCGGTCGACCGCTGACGTTCGAATGCTTCTGCAGCCGGCGGGAGATCGCCGAGGCCACCTCGGCCCCGCACGGGACGCCCCAGCACCCTCCGTACCGAGCGTCCCAGCACCCTCCGTACCGAGCGCCCCAGCACCCTCCGTACCGAGCGCCCCAGCGCTACCCCGGCACCTGCCGCGACCTGAGCGAGCAGGAGCGGGACGTCCGCCGCCGGGACCGGCCGGCCGCGATCCGGCTGCGGGCCGACGGGGCGACCCAGCGGGTGCACGACCAGCTCGCCGGCGACCTCGAGGCCGAGGTGGACGACCTGGTGCTGCGTCGCAACGACGGCGCCTACGCCTACCACCTGGCCGTGGTGGTCGACGATCTCGACTCCGGCATCGACCAGGTGGTCCGGGGTGACGACCTGCTGGACATCGCCCCCAGCCAGGCGTATCTGACCCGGCTGCTCGGCGGCACCGTCCCGACCTACGCCCACGTCCCGTTGGTGCTCGGGCCGAGCGGGGCGCGGCTGGCCAAGCGGGACGGTGCGGTCACCCTGCGCGACCTGGCTGCCGCCGGGGTCGGCGCCGATCAGGTGCTCGGCCTGATCGCCGTCTCGCTGGGGCTGGCCGAGCCGGGCGAACCGGTCGACCCGGCCGGCCTGGCGGCCCGGTTCGACCCCGGGTCGCTGCCCCGGGCGCCCTGGACCTTTGCCCCCGCGGCGCCCGCGGGGTGACCGTGTCGGGGTGAGAGCGGGCAGCTGACGTCGGGGAGGATGAGACCGTGATCGTCTGGGCCGAAGCGACCGTGACCGAGCTGGGGCCGTCCTGGCCGGGTGCGCAACAACTGACCGCCGAGCGCACCCAGCCGCCCGAACCGGGTGGCGGCGAGGGTGCGGGCACCGGGCGCTGCCGGGCCTTGGTCTACACCGACCTGATGGCCGTCCCCGAGGTCGGCGACCGGCTGCTGTTGAACGTCAACGCCCTGGACCGCGGCCTGGGCACCGGCGGTTACGCCCTGGTGGTGGCCGTCCTGGACCGGGACGGGCGGCCGCGGCAGAACGAGACCGGGCCGGCCGGGCATCTGGTCAAGGCCCGCTACACCCCGCTGCAGACCATGGTGGCCGGGGCGGACGAGCAGGGCTCGGCCTTCCACGACGCGCTGGCCGAGGCCGACGATCTGGCCGGGCTGCCGGTGATCGTGGCCGATCTGCATTCGGCCCTGGCGCCGATCGTGGCTGCTGTCCAGCACGACTGGAACCGGCCGGGACCGCCGCGGGTGGTCTACCTGATGACCGATCACGGCGCACTGCCGCTGGCCTTCTCCCGGGCGGTCGCCCAGTTGCGTGCGGCCGGGCAGCTGGCCGGCACCGTCACCGTCGGGCAGGCCTACGGCGGCGATCTGGAGGCGGTGAACGTCCATTCCGGTCTGCTGGCCGCGAGGATCGCGCTGCAGGCGGATCTCGTCGTCCTGACCCAGGGGCCGGGCAACCTCGGGACCGACACCCGCTGGGGCTTCTCCGGGGTGGCGGCCGGCGAGGCGATCAACGCGGCCGCGCTGCTCGGTGGCCGGCCGGTGGCCGCGCTGCGGATCTCCGGGGCGGACGCCCGCCCCCGCCACCTCGGCCTCTCCCACCACTCGATCACCGCCTACGGCCGGGTCGCCGCCGCCGCCGCCGATCTGGCGGTGCCGGATCTGGCCGACGCGATCGGGCTGACCGGTCTGGCCGGGAGAGCCGAACTGGAGCGGACGGCCGCTCTGGCCGGGCCGCTCGAACAGGCGCTGAGCGCCTTCGCCCAGCACCGGCTGCACCGGGTGGAGCTGACCGGGTTGGACGACGCGCTGGCCGGCTCGCCGGTGCAGATGTCGACCATGGGCCGCAGCGCGGCGCAGGATCCGGCCTACTTCCTGGCCTCGGCCGCCGCCGGACGACTGGCCGTCCGGTTGCTCGCGGACGACTGAGTCGGCCTGATGCGCAGGCTTCCCGAGCCGGCCCGAGGAGCAGGACCTACTGGGTGGCGGCGGGCTCGGTGAACAGGATGTCGACCACGAAGACCTGGGTCTCGGTCTTGCTGATCTGCGGATCGGTGCTGCCGTTGGGGTAGCTCAGGCTCGGCGGGATCACCAGCAGCATCCTGCTGCCGACCGTCTGGCCGACCAGACCCTGACCGAAGCCGCTGATCATCTTGGTCAGGTCGACCTGCTCGGCGGCCTTGCCGTAGTCGGATTCGATCTGCTTGCCGTCGCTCCAGGTGTACCAGGCGTAGTGCAGGGTCACGGTGTCGCCGGCGGCGACCTTGTCCTGGCTGTTGCCCTTGATGATCGGCTGGGCGACCAGGCTGGTGGGCGCGGTGGTCTTCGGGATGGTGACCGTCGGCGTTCCGGTCCCGGCGCTGACCGTCGGCAGGCCGTCCTTGGCCGCGACCGCGTCACCGTAGGGCTCGGTCAGGGTGGCGGTGGTGATGTCGACGACGAAGATCAGGGTGTCGCCGACGTTGATCCCGGCCTGTGCGTTCCCACCGGAGGAGTCGTAGCCGTCGGGGCCGGTCATGGCGATCAGCACCCGGCTGCCCATGTGCTGACCGATCAGGCCGGTCCGGAAGCCCTGGATGACCCCGCTCAACGGGAAGGCGATCGGGGCCCGGCCGGAGACGAACGAGCTGTCGAACGTCTTGCCGGTGCGGGCGTCGACGCCGGCGTAGTCGACCTGCACCGAGGTGCCGTCGCGGACGACCGGGCCGTCACTGGGCTCCAGCACCCGGACCTGGGTCTTGGCGATCCGGAACGGCGTCTTGAAGCTCACCTTCGGCGTCACGCCGTAGCCGCCGGTGACCGAGATGGCGTCCGTGTTCGCCGAGGCCTTGATGGTGGGGGTCGCTGAGGCGCTCGGGCTCGCGCTCGCGCTGGGGGTGGCGCTCGGGGTGGCGCTCGCCGAGGAGACCACGCTCGGGGTGGCGGGAGCGGCGCTGGAGGAGTTGCTGGAGTCGGAGTTCCCGCAGGCGGCCAGCAGACCGAGGGCACCGACGACCGTCGCGACGGTCAGCAGCCGCAACGGGGCACGGCCCGAGCGGGCGGGTCCGGTCGTTCGTCCGGGGGTTCGTCCGGTCATCGAGGTAAGGCGCACCGGGGAAGGGTACCTGCTGCGGCTGAGCCCGGCGGCTCGCCGCACAAGCCTTCGGCTAGCCCCGTTGGATGCTGGCGATCAGGCGGTCGACCCGCTCGTCACTGGCCAGGAACGGGTCCTTGCAGAGCACCGTGCGCTGGGCCTGGTCGTTCAGTTTCAGGTGCACCCAGTCGACGGTGTAGTCGTTGCGGCCGTCCTGGGCGTGCTTGATGAAGTCGCCCCGCAGCTTGGCCCGGGTGGTCTGCGGCGGCACGTTCTTGGCCCGGAAGATGGCCGGGTCGTCCGTGACCCGGGCCACCGAGCCGCGTCGCTCCAGCAGCGAGAAGATGCCCCGGTTGCGGCGGATGTCGTGGTAGGCGAGATCGAGCTGGGCGATCCGCGGGTCGCCGAAATCCAGGTGGTGCTTGGCGGAGTAGTCGTCCAGCAGTTTGAGTTTGATGGCCCAGTCGATCTCGGTGTCGATCAGGCTGAGCTTGTCCTCGCTGACCGCCCGGATCGCCCGCTCCCACAGGTCGAGCACCCGCACCGTGGTGGACGTCTCCAGCCCGCGGTCGGCGACGAAGTCGGAGACCTTCTGCAGATAGGCGGTCTGCAACTCCAGACCCGAGATGGTCTGCCCGTTGGCCAGGGCGACCCGGACCCGGCCGGTCCGGTCCCGGCTGATGTCGCGGATCGCCCGGATCGGGTTCTCCAGGGTGAAGTCGCGCATCCCCACCCCGGCCTCGATCAGCCGCAGCACCAGTTCGGTCGAGCCGACCTTGAGCAGGGTCGTGGTCTCGCTCATGTTGGAGTCGCCGACGATCACGTGCAGCCGGCGGTACCGCTCGGGATCGGCGTGCGGCTCGTCGCGGGTGTTGATGATCGGACGGCTGCGGGTGGTGGCCGAGCTGACGCTCTCCCAGATGTGCTCGGCCCGCTGGCTGACGCTGTACTCGGCGCCGCGGGCGCTGCTCAGCACCTTGCCGGCGCCGCAGATCAGCTGCCGGCTGACCAGGAACGGCACCAGGATGTCGGTGATACGGCTGAAGTCGCCGACCCGGCTGATCAGGTAGTTCTCGTGGCAGCCGTAGGAGTTGCCGTGGCTGTCGGTGTTGTTCTTGAACAGGTAGATGTCGCCGTCGATGCCCTCGGCGGCCAGCCGCTGCTCGGCGTCGATGATCAGATCCTCCAGGATCCGCTCGCCGGCCCGGTCGTGGCTGATCAACTGGATCAGCGAATCGCACTCGGCGGTGGCGTACTCCGGATGCGAGCCGACGTCGAGATAGATCCGGGATCCGTTGCGCAGGAACACGTTGCTGGAGCGGCCCCAGGTCACCACCCGCCGGAACAGGTAGCGGGCCACCTCGTCCGGGGTCAGCCGCCGGCTGCCGCCGGAGGTGCAGGCGACGCCGTACTCGGTCTCCAGACCGTAGATCCTGCGATCCATCAGTGCCTCGCGCCTCTCCCCTGCTCCTCCGGTCCGTCCTCGCCCAGCAGGTCGAGCAGCCCGCCCAGCTCGGGGCCGGTCAGATCCCGCAACGCACCGCTCTTCAGATCACCCAGCCGGACCGGGCCGATGGACACCCGGGAGAGCCTTCGGACCGGATGCCCCACGTGCTCCATCATCCGCCGCACGATCCGGTTCCGGCCCTCGTGCAGGGTGATGCTGACCATGCTACGCATCCGGGCCGTCGAGACGAGCCGGATCGCGTCCGGGGTGACGGGGCCGTCCTCCAGCCGGATGCCACGGCGCAGGGTGGTGATCGTGCCCCGCTCGACCACCCCGTCGACCTCGACCAGATAGGTCTTCGGCACCTCGAAGCTCGGGTGGGCCAGCCGGTGGGCGAAGTCGCCGTCGTTGGTGAGGATCAGCAGGCCCTCGGTGTCGGTGTCCAGCCGGCCGACGTGGAACAGCCGTTCGCGCCGGCCGAGCAGGAACTCCTCCAGCGTGCGTCGGCCCTCCGGGTCGTCCATGGTGGAGACGACGCCGCGCGGCTTGTTCAACACCACGTAGACGTGCCGGCGGGGCGGCGGGATGCGTTCGCCGTCGACGCGGACGACGTCGCGGTCGGGATCGATCCGGACGCCCTGGTTGAGGATGATCTTGCCGTTCACCTCGACCCGGCCCTCGTCGATCATGATCTCGCTCGCCCGGCGGGACGCGATCCCGGCGGCCGCCAGCACCTTCTGCAACCGGACGCCTTCGGCCTGCTCGTTCACTCGGTCTCTTTCATCAGGTGTCGATCCTGCGCTGGCTGCGCCGTAGCTCCCGGGGTCGGTTCCGGTGCTGGCCTCGACGGTACGTCGGCGGGGACGTCGATCGGTACTTCGGTGCCGGCGTCGGCCGGGTCGCCGATCGGTGCTTCGGCCGCCGGATCCGGGGCCGCGGTCGCGAACTGGCTCAACTCGGCCTCCAGATCGGCCACATCCGGCAGGTGCGGGGCCAGCGGCGGCAGGTCGTCCAGCGAGCCCAGCCCCATCCGCTCCAGGAAGTAGTCGGTGGTGCCGAACAGGGTGGCCCCGGAGCCCTCGTCGATCCCGACCTCGGTGATCAGCTCACGGGTCAGCAGGGTGCGCATCACCCCGTCGACGCTGACCCCGCGGACGCCGGAGATCCGGCCTCGCGTGACCGGTTGCAGGTAGGCCACCACCGACAGGGTTTCCAACGCTGCCTGGGAAAGCTTGGACTGCTGGCCCTCGACCAGGTACCGGCCGATCAGGTCGGCGTGCTCTTCTCGGCTGTAGAACCGCCAGCCGCCGGCCAGCGCGCGCAGCTCGAACCCGCGGCCGGTCTCGGCGTAGAAGTCGTCGAGTTCGTCCAGCGCCCGCCGGACCGCCGGCACCGGGGCGTCGACCAGTTGGGCCAACGTCGCCTCGGTCAACGGGCCGTCGGCCACCAGCAACAACGCCTCCAGCGCCGGGCCCAACTGGCCGTGGTCGAACTCGCCCAGGTCGAGCCGATCCTGCCCGGCCTCGGTCACCTGCTGCTCACTCATCGGGGTTCACTCCGTCGTCTTCGTGTTCGTGTTCGTGATCGGCGTCCTTCTCCGGGTCGTCGGCGGTCTGTTCGACTGCGTCCACTTCGGCCTGGTCGTCGGTCTGGTCGTCGGCCTGGTCGTCGGCGGAACGGTCGAACTCGTCGGAGATCTCCAGCTCGCCCTCCGAGCTTCCCGTCCAGCGGATGGTCAGCTCACCGAGCGGGGCGATTTGTTCGAAACTGAGCACGCCCTCGCGGAAGAGTTCCAACAGGGCAAGGAAACGACACACCGTGGTCACCCGGTCCGGCGAGTCACCGGTGAGGGCCCGGAAGGTCGCCGCACCCTGTCGGCGCAGCCGGTCGACGACGATCGCCGCCTGCTCGCGGACGCTGACCGTCGGTGCGTGCAGGTGGGCCAGCGAGAGCACCTCGGGCGGTTTCGGGGTGAGCGCCCCGGCGGCCAGCTCGGCCAGCCGGTCCGGGGTGATCGTCATCACCAACTCCGGTAGCAGGGCGGCGAACCGCGGCTCCAGCCAGCCGCGGCGGGCGTGCCGGCGGCCCTGCTCGGCCAGCGTCTGCTCCAGATAACCCGCCACCTGCTTGAACGCCCGGTACTGCAACAGCCGGGCGAACAGCAGATCCCGCGCCTCCAGCAGGGCCAGGTCCTCGGCGTCCTCGACGTCACCGGCCGGCAGCAACCGGGCCGCCTTGAGGTCGAGCAGGGTGGCCGCGACCACGATGAACTGGCTGGTCTGCTCCAGCTCCCAGTCCGGGCCCATCGCCTTGATGTAGCCGATGAACTCATCGGTCACCTTGGACAGCGCGATCTCGGTGATGTCGAGCTTGTGCCGCGAGATCAGTTGCAGCAACAGGTCGAACGGGCCCTCGAAGTTGTCCAACCGGACCGAGAACGCCGGCCGCGCGACGGTGCCGGTGCCGGCCGACGCCTCCGGTGCGGTCCCGCTCGCCGGCTCGGCCTCCGGCTCGGTGGTCGGCTCGGTGGTCGGCACGGTCAGCGTCACGAGGCGGAGAGCTTCCGGACCAGCTCCGAGCCGGCCCCCTGGGCGGCGAAGTCGGCCATCGCCGCCGAGATCGCCTGCCGGACGATCCGGCCCCGGTCGACGGCCAGTCCGTGCTCGGCCCGCAGCCGCAGCCGCGCCTCCTCCAGCGCGATCAGCTCGTCGCTGCTGACGTAGACGGTGATCTTCTCCTCGTGCCGGACCCGGCCCGAACCACGCTCGGCCGCCGTCCGACGGGTCATCCGTCCCGCGGGGGCGGGTTCAGGTTGCGGCGCCTCGGCCGGTTCCGGCGCTTCCGGACCCGGGGACAGCGTGGCCGCGTGCGGCACCACCGGTGGCTCCGCGAGTCGCAGCTCCTGACGATGTGCCTCGGCGGACCCGGACGCCCCGGACGGACCCCTCGGCGCATCCGCCTCGCCGGCCCCGTTCGGCTCGGCCGGATCGACCGGCCCGGTGCTGCGGAACAGCTCCGAGGCGCCCGGCAGGCTCACCCGACGCGGCATCGGCTCAGCACCTCCCGGGCCAGCGTGCGGTAGGCCTCGGCCCCGGCCGAGCTGGAGGCGTAGGTGGTGATCGGCTCGCCGGCCACGGTGGTCTCCGGGAACTTCACCGTCCGCCGGATCACGGTGTGGAAGACGTCCTCGCCGAAGGCCTGCACCACCCGCTCGAGCACCTCGCGGCTGTGCAGGGTGCGGCCGTCGAACATGGTGCCGAGGATGCCGAGCACACCGAGGTCGGGGTTGAGCCGCTCCTGGACCTTGCTGATCGTGTCGGTGAGCAGGGCGATCCCGCGCAGCGCGAAGAACTCACACTCCAGTGGCATCAGCACCTTGTCCGAGGCGGTGAGCGCGTTGATGGTCAGCAGACCCAGCGACGGGGCGCAGTCGATCAGGATCACGTCGTAGCGGTCGCGGACCTTCTCCAGCACCCGCAGCAGGGTCTGCTCGCGGGCCACCTCGGAGACCAGTTGCACCTCGGCCGCGGACAGATCGATGTTGCTGGGCAGGATGTCCAGACCCTCGATGTCGGTCTCGGCGATCACCTCATCGACCGTCACATCTTTGCTCAGCAACAGGTTGTAGATGCTGCGCTCCAGCGTGTGGGGGTTCACCCCGAGCCCGACCGACAGCGATCCTTGCGGATCAAAATCAACGAGCAGGACGCGTCGACCGAGTTCGTTCAGAGCTGCACCGAGGTTGATCGTCGTGGTGGTCTTGCCGACGCCGCCCTTCTGGTTGCACATCGCGATGATCATGGCGCGTCGCGGTTCGGGCACCGGCGGGATCTCGCCGAGGTCGGGCCACGGACGTCCGGTCGGGCCCGGCTCGCCCACCTCGAGGCCGATCTTGACCGGGGTGCGGACGCGGGCCGGCTCGGCGGTCGGCGGCTCGGGCGCCGGCAACAAGGCGTCGGGGTCGTCGAATTCGCCGGCCTCCTCCTCGCCGGACATCTCGTCGCCGGACACCTCTCGCGGACACTCCCCGCGCCGGACACCTCGGCCGCGATCAGTTCGTCGGCGGACACGTCGCTGCCGGAGAAGTGCTCGACCGGCGTCTCCTCGCCCGGATCGATCACCGCGTCCTCGTCGGGCAGCTGATCGAGATGCTGCTCGTCGACGACCGGGGCTTGGGCTGCCCCGTCCGATGCGGCTGCCTCCTGGGCCCCCTCGGATGCACCGGCGTCACCGACCTCACCGACCTCACCCTCGCCAACCTCGAACTGCGGCTGCGGGCCCTCGTCCGTGGCTCGCCAATCGGTGACCAGGCGAGGTCCCGACCGGGCTTCGTCGACTGCTGATCGATCGTCCTGCTGCTCGGATCCGGGCTGCTGGGATTCGTGCTGCTGGGCTTCGTGCTGCTGGGATTCGTGCTGATCGTGGTCGTCGTGCCACTCGTAGGCCCGCTGGGTCTGGTCCACCCTGATCCTCCTCCTCGACGGCCGACGTCCGGCTCGTGCTGCGACGTTAGCCCCGGGCGCCGCCGCCGAGCCGGACGTGGATCGGCGTGGCGAAATGTCGATTTATCGTCCCACTCACATCAGTCACACCGGCCTCAGGACTAACGACGCCGACCAGGCCGGCCCTGCCCGCGGTGCAAAACCTCTAGGCTCGGCTGAACCGCCGGCCTCGGCGGGCCCCGGTCGAAAGGACCCCACGATGTCCACCCCTGCCCAGCCGTCCGGTCACCCCGCGCAGGTCGTACTGGTCGGCTACACCCCCGCTCCCGCAGGCGTGGCCGCCTTCGACTACGCCCTGGCCTACGCCGTCGAGCACCAATCCACTCTGGTGGTGGTGAACACCGGCAAGGACGGCGACTTCTCCTCCCCGGTCTACGCCACCGAGGAGGACATGGACGCCATCGAGACCCAACTCGGCCGAGCCGGGCTCGAGCACTCGATCCGGCGTCCCACCGAGGATCACCCGGCCTCGCACCACCTGCTCAGCATCGCCGCAGAGGTCGCGGCCGACCTGATCGTGATCGGTATCCGCAGGCGGTCCCCGGTCGGCAAACTGCTGACCGGCAGCACCGCCCAGGCCGTCCTGCTGGGGGCCGACTGCCCGGTGCTGGCGGTCAAGGCCTCGTAGCGGCCGACCCGTTCACCGGGCCCTCGGATGGGAGCTCAGGTAGACCTCGCGCAGGTGGTCGACGGTGACCAGGGTGTAGATCTGCGTCGTGGTCACCGAGGCGTGCCCGAGCAGTTCCTGGACCACCCGGACGTCCGCGCCGCCGTCCAGCAGATGGGTGGCGAACGAGTGCCGCAAGGTGTGCGGTGAGACGTCCACCCCGAGCCGGGCCTGATCGGCCCGGGCCTGGATGATCGCCCACGCGCTCTGCCGGGAGAGCCGGTTGCCGCGGGCGTTCAGCAGTAACGCCGGCGTCCCGCTCCCCCGTCGGACCAGTTCGGGGCGGGCGCGGACCAGATAATCGGTGATCGCCCGCTTGGCGTACGAACCGAGCGGCACGATCCGCTCCTTGCTGCCCTTGCCCAGCACCCGCAGGCCGTCCACGGCGTCCGGTCGGTCCGACAGCCGGGAGACCTCGTCGACGTCGATCGCGGTCACCTCCGAGACCCGCGCCCCGGTGCCGTAGAGCAGTTCGAGCAGCACCCGGTCCCGCAACGCCAGCGGATCGTCGCCGCCGGGGGCGTCCAGCAGCCGTTGCACCTGATCCACCGCGAGGGCCTTCGGCAACCGACGGGCGGCCTTCGGTGGATGGACCCCGAACGCCGGGTCGGAGCCGGCGAGCCCCTCGGCCAGGGCGAAGCGGTGCAGATTGCGGACGGCGACCAGTGCCCGGGCCACGCTGGCCTCGGCCGGCGCCGGATCGGCCTCCCGGAACTCGACCAGATAGTCGGTGATCACCGCCGGCGTGACCGCGCCGATGGCCTCGATCCCCCGGTCGGACAGGAAGGCGGTGTACCGGCTCAGGTCACGGCGGTAGGCCGCCAGCGTGTTGGCCGACAGGCCGCGCTCGACCAGCAGATGGTCCAGATAGGCCCCGACACTCCCGCCGACGGACCCGGCCCCGGTCGTCACCCGGCCTGCCGCCTGCGTACTGCTCACCCGGACATTCTCACCCGCCGTGCCTCCGATCCCCGGAGGTGAGGGACATGGCCCGCAGCGCGTGCTATTGATCTTCCGTGAGTTCGCACCGGTGGCGGCCGTCCTGGCGCCTGTATCTGGCCACGGCCCGGACCGGGTTGATCGTGGTCGGCATCGCCGTGATCGCCGGCCTGGTCGCGCTGATCATCACTCGCAACCCGGCGACGTTGGCTGTGCCGATCGTGGTCACCGTGACGGGGTTGAGCGCCTTCGGCTGCCAACTGCTGCGCATCCACCGGTCCTGGCTGGAGATCGACCAGGATTCGCTGACCTGGCACGGCGTCCTCGGCCGCCGCCGACTCCGCCTGGACCGGATCCGGGGCGTACTGGCCCCGATCGCCCACCCGAAGACGATGGCGACGGCACGGCTGCTGCTGGTGACCGACGGTCGGCAACGGGTCCGAGTGTCGGTCGGGATCTGGGAGGATGCCGACCTGACCGAGATCGCCGACGTCCTCGGCCTCGAGCAGTCCTGGGTGCCACTGGACGCCCTCGCCGTCGAACAGGGCCTGCCCGGCAGCACGAACCTGGCGCTTCGCCATCCCCTGCGACTCGGCTTCGGTCTGGCCCTGGCGATCGTGGTCGTCGTGGCGGTGGCGGTGGTCGCCGTCACCGTCCGGGGCTGATCAGGGACGGCGACGGGCCAGCAGCTCCTCGCGCGCCGGCCACGGGGCGTCGGCCGGGCGGAGCGCGTCGAAGCCCTCGCCGTGTCGCGCAGCCCAGGTGGCCAGCACCCCGGAGACCACGTTGGGGTTGTGCAGTCGACCGGCCAGAACGGCGTCCACCAGGTCGGCCAAGGGGGCCCGGACGGTGTCCATGTGGGCCTCCTCGCCCTCCTTGACGAAGCCGTCCGGAGCCGGGGCCGGCCGCAGCCCACGGGCCAGGTAGACCCGGATCGTCTCGGCGGTGACGCCCGGGGTGCTGAAGGTGTCGACCAGCACCCGCCAGTCGTCGGCGGCGAGCCCGACCTCTTCGGCGAGTTCACGCTGCGCGCCGGCCAGATAGTCCTCGCCGTCGACGTCCAGCAGCCCGGCCGGCGGCTCGATCAGCCGGTGCAGGACGGCGTGCCGGTACTGCCGGACGAGCACCACCTGATCGTCCTCGTCCAGCGCGATCACCGCGACCGCGCCCGGATGCTGCAGATACTGCCGCGACATCGTCTGCCCGTCCGGCGCCGCGATCGTGTCCTGGACGTAGTCGGCGATCGCCCCGGAGGCCAGCACCTCGTGCTCGCTGACCGGCCAGGCCAGCGGCTGGTCGAGCAGTTCTTCCGGGGCCAGGTCGGTGCTCGGGTCGGTACTCAGCTCGGTGCGCGGGTCGGTGCTCAGGTCAGCGCCCGGCTCGGTGTTCGGCATCGTCGTCCTCAGCGCCGGTCCACCGGCAGCCGGGTCGACAGCCGGCGCTTCAGCGCGGCCTCGGCCAGCCCGACGAACAGCGGGTGCGGATGGGTCGGCCGGGACTTCAGCTCAGGGTGGGCCTGGGTGGCGACGAAGAACGGGTGCACGTGGGTCGGCAACTCGACGAACTCCACCAGGGTCGAATCCGGGGAGACGCCGCTGATCACCAGCCCCGCCTCCTCCAGCCGCTCGCGGTAGGCGTTGTTGACCTCGTAGCGGTGCCGGTGCCGTTCGCTGACCTGGGAGGTCCCGTACAGCTTGGCCACCACCGATCCGCCGGCCAGTTCGGCCGGATAGGAGCCGAGCCGCATCGAGCCGCCGAGGTCGCCGCCGTCGAGGATGGCGACCTGCTCGGCCATCGTGGCGATCACGTGGTCGGGCGATTCGGGGGCGAACTCGGAGGAATCGGCGCCCTCGATCCCGGCCAGATGCCGGGCCACCTCGATCACCATCGCCTGCAGACCGAGGCATAGGCCGAGGATCGGCACCTCGTGGGTGCGGGCGTACTGCACCGCCCCGACCTTGCCTTCGACCCCACGGATCCCGAACCCGCCGGGGACGCAGATCCCGTCCACGTCGGCCAGCGCCCGGGCCGCGCCGTCCGGGGTCTCGCATTCGTCCGAGGGCACCCAGCGCACCGTCACCTTGCACCGGTTGGCGAACCCGCCGGCCCGCAGCGCCTCACCGACCGAGAGGTAGGCGTCGGGCAGGTCGATGTACTTGCCGACCAACGCGATCGTGACCTCTTCGTCCGGGTTGTGGACCCGGTCCAGCAGGTCGTTCCACACCGTCCAGTCGACGTCGCGGAAGCGCAGGTCGAGCCGGCGGACGACGTAGGCGTCGAGGCCTTCGTCGTGCAGCATCTTCGGCAGGTCGTAGATGCTCGGGACGTCGGTGTTGACCACCACCGCCTCCGGGTCGACGTCGCACATCAGCGAGATCTTGCGCTTCACCGCCTCCGGGATCGGCCGGTCGCAGCGGCAGACCACGGCGTCGGGCTGGATACCGACCTGGCGCAGCGCGGCCACCGAGTGCTGGGTCGGCTTGGTCTTCAGCTCACCGCTGGGGCCGATGTAGGGCACCAGCGAGACGTGCAGGAAGAACACGTTGCTGCGGCCGACGTCGTGGCGGACCTGCCGGGCGGCCTCCAGGAACGGCAGGCTCTCGATGTCACCGACGGTGCCGCCGACCTCGTGGATGACCACGTCGACGGGCCGCTCACCGGGCCCGGTCTCGCCGACCGCGAGCATCCGGTCCTTGATCTCGTTGGTGATGTGCGGGATCACCTGGACGGTGTCGCCGAGGTAGTCCCCGCGCCGCTCCTTGGCGATCACGCTGGAGTAGACCTTGCCGGTGGTGACGTTGGCCTCGGCGTCCAGGTTGACGTTCAGGAAGCGCTCGTAGTGGCCGATGTCGAGATCGGTCTCGGCGCCGTCGTCGGTGACGAAGACCTCACCGTGCTGGAAGGGGTTCATGGTGCCCGGATCCACGTTCAGATAGGGATCCAGCTTCTGCATGGTGACCCGCAGACCGCGGGCGACCAGCAGGCTGCCGAGGCTCGAGGCCGTCAACCCCTTGCCGAGTGAGGAGGCGACGCCTCCGGTGACGAAGAGGTGCTTGGTCGGTGTTGGTTGCCCCACGGACCTCCAGCCTACGTTCTCTCACCGAACCCGTCGAGTGGCGCGCCGGTGCGGGTCAACGGCGCAGCACCGAGCGGTAGTCGCGTTCGAGGTCGGCGGCGACGTCGTCCTCGTCCGGCCAGGTCGCGGCCCGGGCCCGTCCGTCCGTCCGCAACCGCTCGGCCAGTTCCCGATCGCCCAGCACCCGCTGCAGGGCCCGGACCGCCGCGGGCCCGTCGCCGGCCGGCACGAGCAGCCCCGCCTCGCCCACCAGCTCCCGGATGCCGCCGACGTCGGTGCCGACGAACGGGACGCCGTGGCCCAGCGCCTCCTGGGCGACCAGGGCCCGGGCCTCCCAGTCCGAGGTGAGCAGGAAGGCGTCGGCGGCGTAGAGCAGCGAGGTGATCTCCGATCGGGCCCCGAGCAACCGCACCGGCAGCTGCTCGGCGTCGATCCGGGCCTGCAACGCCGTCCGTTCGGGGCCGTCGCCGGCGATCCAGAACACGACGGCGTCACCTCCGCTGCGGCCCCGCCAGTGGGCGGCCACATCGAGCAGCATCGGGTAGTTCTTCTGGCTGGCCAGCCGGCCGACGCTCAGCACCACCCGGGCTTCCCCCGCGCCGTGCTCGGCCCGGGTCCGTGGCCCCAGCTCGTCCGGACCCGGGCGGTTCGGAGGCAAGCCAGACGGACCGTGCCGGCGCCGCGACCGGGCCGAGTTCGGCCCGGCCGGCGCCGAGGGCGCGGGCCAGCACGACCAGATCGGAGCTGGCGCCGAGGGTGAGATCGGCGCTGTGGGCGGAGATCCGTTGCAGCGCCCGGCCGACCTGGCCGGCGCGACCGGTGGCCAGGACGGCGTTGTGCCAACTGCCGACCAGTGGTGGCCCGGCCGGCCGGGTCAGCGCGGCGGTCAGCGCGATCGCCTTGTAGCCGTGGGCGTGGACGACGTCGGCACCGCGGGCCCGGCCGAGCCGACTCAACGGACGCCAGCTGAGGTCGCCGCGCTCGGCCAGCCGGTCGATCCCGTGCGCCCGGGCGGTGGCCGGCGGGCAACACACCAGCACCTGGTGGCCCCGGGCGACCAGCCGCGGGGCCAGACCCGCGACGTGCCGACCGATGCCGCCGGTGCTGGCCGTCATCACCAGGGCGATCCGCATCAGCTCGGCCCGCCGCTCGGATCGCGTCCCGGTCCGGCCGCGAGTCCTGGTTCCCGAGAGCTCCCTCCCCGCGCAGCCCCCGTAACGCCAGCACCGCCCGGACCGAGCGCCGGTCGACCAGCCAGAGCACGACCGCGAAGACCAGGGTGCAGCCGAGGGCGGTCGCGACCGATCCGAGCACCGAGCCGAGCACCCCTGCGTCGGCCAGCCCCCGGGTGGCCCACCAGCCGGCGGCGCCGACCAGCAGGGCGATCGGCAGTGCGGTCCGCAGCGGCCGGGCGATCCCCAGCGGTTCCGCGGCCGCCGCCCGGCCCAGGCCGGAGCGGACCAGGGCCCAACCGACCACCGCCCCGAGGATCATCCCGAACGAGACCGCCAGGCTGATGCCGGTCACCGCAGCCTGAGCCGGGACGACCAACCGCACCACCAGCGCGGCCACGATCACCCCGGTCCAGGCCGCCACGGTCGCCGTCCCCGCGCGGCGGGCCTGCCGGCGGGCGAACAGCGTCCGGGTGGCCAGCCCCATCAACGCGAAGCCGACCAGCGCCGGTCGCGAACGCGGCGATCGGCCAGGCCAGCGCCGACGTCCGGCCGGATCCGGGACCGACCACCAGCAGCCGGGCCACCGGCGTGGCGCAGCCGATCAGCAGACAGCCGCCGAGCGCGGCCAGCACGCTCAGCGCCGGCCCGATCTGGCGCAGCACCGCAGCCACCGCGTCCGCCGAACCGGCGGCGCTGAGCCGCGGGAAGATCAGCTGCTGCAGTGGGCTGACCAGCACCGCGAACGGCAGCAGATAGACCGCGTTCGCCCAGACCGCCCGGGTCCAGGCGCCTTCGAGGTTGCTGTGCTGGGCGACCGACAGGCTGAACAGCACGCTCAGCTGCTGGGCCACCAGCCCGGCCAGCGAGGCCCCGGCCATCCGGAGGATCAACGCCGGATCGCCCCCGGCGAACCGCAGGGTTGGCCGCAGCCGCACACCGCCGTCGCGTGCGCCCAGCCGCAGCAACGGCACCAGCGTGGTCAGCGCCAGCACCGCCACCCCGAGCGTGGTGCCCCAGCCGAGCACGTCGGCCGAGCTGCGGCTCAGCCGGGTCAGGTCGGTGCGGGCGGCCGGATCGGCGATCGCGCCGTAGACCAGGTAGGTGAGGATCACCACCACGCTGGAGGCCAGCGGGGCGGCCGCCGCGGCCCAGAACCGGTGGTGGGCCTGCAGCACCCCGGAGCTGATCACGGCCAGCCCGTAGAACCACAACTGCGGGGCGAACGCGACCAACAGCGCGGCCGCGGTCTGCACGCCGCCGGCGCAACCGGGCTGGGTGAACGCGCCGGCGTAGAGCCGGGAGCCGAGGATCGCCAGCACCCCGACCGGGGTCAGCACCAGCAGCGTCCAGGTCAGCAGCGCGCTGGTCGTCCGGCCGGCCCGATCGGTCCGGCCGGCGCCGAGGTGAGCGGCGATCACCGGGACGACGACCGAGGCCAGGACCCCGCCGGCCACCACCTCGAACAGCACGTTGGGCAGGTTGTTGGCGGTGTTGTAGGCGTCCCCGAGGCAGGTGTCGCCGACCGTCTTGGAGAAGACCAGCCAGCGGCCGAACCCGACCACCCGGGCGGCCAGCGTCAGGCCGGCGACCCCGGCCGCGACCGAGGCGAACCGGGCGGCCCGTCCCGCCGTGGCCCCTGTCTCTTTCTTCCTTTGTCGGCTCTTGTCCCGGTGTCGGCCCTGGCCCCTGTCCCGGTCCCGCTGCCGGCGGCACGCTCACCGTGGGCGGCCGAGCCGGTCGATCGCCCGCAGCAGCGGGTTGGCCTCGATCAGGGCGGTGAAGCTGTACCGCTCACTGAGCAGGTTGAGCCCGGCGCTCACCAGCAGGACGACGACCCGGACCGACCGGGGCAGCCCGGTCGCCGCGGCGGCCACCCCGGCACCGAGCGCGTTCGCCCCACAGTCCCCGAGCATCGAGCGACCGGCCAGATCGCTCGGCAGTGCTCCCAGTGCGGCCGCGAGCACCGGACCGGCGATCGATGCGCCCTCTGCCCGCCCTGCGCTACCGAGGTGCTGGAAACGGACGATGATCCCCAGCTTCGCGCCGAACAGCAGACCACCCTTGATCGCCCGTCCGGGCCGAAGGTCGAGCAGGTTGATCAGGTTGGCGCTGGAGGCGGTGAGTGCGGTGTTCAGCACCACGTCGACGGCGGTACCCACGGCGGTACCGCGCGCAGCGCCGGGCCGCACCCGACCGCGGGACCGTCCTTCCGGCGGCGAGCCGGCGATCAGGGCCGCGGCCAGGCTGCTGAAGCCGACCCCGGCGATCTTGATCATCCCGCTGGTCAGCTCGCCACCTCGCAGCGCTCGGAGGTGGCCGGCGAAACCCTTGGTCCGGGTGGCTCCGTACAGGTCGTCGTAGCCGCCGACCAGGCCCGATCCCAGCAGCGCCACCGCGACCGCCGCGGTCGCCCGCCGCCGCTCCGGCACGGTCAGCATCTCGACGGCCAACCCGGTGAGCGCGCCGGCGACGAAGACCGGTCCCTCCAGCAGGGTCACCGGATCACCCGCGTGGTTGGTCCGCTGCCACCGGTCCGGGTTCTCGGCCTGCCCGCGCCCGACTGCCCGACCGCACCGACGCACCACCTGATCTGGCGCACCGCACGGCGGCACCCGTACCAGGTCACCGTCGCCGCGGCCGCCGCCGCGGCCAGTTGCACCGGATGCGGTCGTGGTCGGGTCGACACGTCAGTTGATCGGCAGCTGCGGGGCGGGCGCGTCGCTGCTCGGCGCGGCACCGTAGTGGTGGCCGTAACTGCCGAGCAGTTGCTGGCGGCCGGCCATCACGACGGTCAGCACCCCGCTGGGCAGGTCGGCGACGTCGACGGTGCTGACCGTGTCCCGGGCGCTGCCCAGCTGCCGGGCCTCGGCGACGTCGGTGCCGTCGACCCTGGAGCTGTTGGGCCCGGCGAGCACGATGCCGACGCCGGCCTGTTTGAGCGCCAGATCGAAGTCCACATGCTCGACCAGAGTGCTCAGCTCCGGCCCCGGATCGCTGGCCTCGGCCGTCACCACCACGACCAGCGTGGCCTGCTCGGGCTCGTCGGCGCTGATCTGGACCAGTCCACCGCCGGTCAGGGCGCTCCGGATCCGCATCACCTGCCCATCGACGTTGCCGACGCTCGGGGCCAGCAACGCCTTGCCCAGCAGCGTGCCGACCTTGGTCGAGACGGCGGCCTGGGCGTCGAACTGGGAGCGGAACGGGTTGATCGCATCCAACGTCGCCTCGTCCCGGGTGGCGTCGAAGACGTCGGCGGAGACGGTGGTGGTCGAGACCACCTCACCGCCCGCATCGCCGATCGCCGTCCGCAGGCTGGCCACGATGCTGGACGGCGCACCCGGCATCGACACCAGGGCCACGTTGTCCCCACTGAGCATGTTGGTGGTGAGCTCCGGACCGATCTGGGCGGCCCACCGGTCGCGGTACTCGGTCAGCGCCTGCTGCTGATAGAGCTGGTCGCGGTAGATCTGCACCTGCTTGCGGTCCTGGTCGGCCTGTGCGGCCAGACCCTTGTTCGCTTCACCGCTGACCAGGGTGACGCCGAGCACGATGCCGACCGCGAGGGCCAGGAACACCGCCATCAGCGAGACGATGTGGTAGCGGAAATTGATCAACTGAACAGCTCCCGGATGAAGTAGACCAGGTCGTTCCAGCGGGCCAGCAACAGCCCGCCGACCTGGTGACCGAAGTCGGTGAAGGCCATCGCGGCCACCAGGGCGAGCAGCCCGGACAGCACCAGCAACACCAGATGCCAGCCCTTGATCTCGCTCCGGTAGATCCGCGACACCCCTTTCGCGTCGACCAGTTTCGGCCCGACCCGCAGCCGGGTCAGGAAGGTCGAGGCCATCCCGGCCCGCCCCTTGTCCAAGAACTCCACCAGTGACGCGTGGGTTCCGACGGCGACCAGTAACCGGGCGCCCTTGGAGTCGGCCAGCAGCATCGCCGCGTCCTCGCTGGTGCCGAGCGCCGGGAAGATGACCGGGTCCAGACCCAGCTCGCGCAGCCGTTGCTCCCCGGGGGCCCGGCCGTCCCGGTAGGCGTGGACGACCAGTTCCGCCCCGCACTTCAGGGTCGAGTCCGAGCACGAATCCATGTCGCCGATGATCATGTCGGGCTTGTAGCCGGCCTCGATCAGCGCGTCCGCACCGCCGTCGACGCCCATCAGCAGCGGCTTGTACTCACTGATGTAGGGCCGCAGCGCGTCCAGGTCGGAGCGGTAGTCGTAGCCGCGGACGACGATCAGCACGTGCCGGCCCTCGATCGAGGTCCGCACCTCGGGTACGCCGACCCCCTCCAACAGCAGCTCTTTCTCCTGCCGCAGGTACTCCATGGTGTTGTCGGCGAACGCCTCGATCTGGTCCGACAGCCCGGCCCGGGCCACGGCCAACTGCTCCTCGAGCCGCTCCGGGGTGAGTTCGACCCCGGTGGCCAGCACCCTGCCGTCGGCGGCCCGCAGTTCGTTGTCGACGACGTGGACCCGGTTGCCCTCGGTGACGGCTTCGAACACGTCCTCGCCGGCGTCGTCGAGCAGGGTGATGCCGGCCTCCAGCAGGATCTCCGGGCCCAGGTTCGGATAGCGACCGGACACCGACGGGACCGCGTTGACCACTGCGCTGACCCCGCACCTGACCAGCGCCTCGGCGCTCACCCGGTCGACGTCGCTGTGGTGGATGATCGCGACGTCACCCGGATTCAGCCGCTTGGTCAGCCGTTTGGTCCGACGGTCGAGCCGCGCCGTGCCGCCCAGGGCGGCCGGCGAACCGCGACGACGCAGGACGGGCAGTTTCATGGCGGGCCCATCCTCCCACGCGGAGCCACCCCCGACCCGGAACCGTGGCGGGCCCGCCTCCCACCGGCCTCGAGAACCCGGCCTCGAGAACCGGCCCGGACCGGACACCCGTGCCCGGGCCGAGCCGGGGACCCTAGCTGCCGAGCGTGACGTGCAGGATCTTCTCGTTGCTGTTGTCGGCGATGCTGTCCTTGTCGCCCTGGTTGGTGGTGGTCAGCCAGAGGCCGCCGTCCGGGGCCGGTTCCACGGTGCGCAGCCGGCCGTAGGTGCCGACGAACAGCGCGGTGACGTCGGTCAGGCTGCTGCCGGAGATCACCTCGCGATACATCCGCTGCCCGCGTTCGCAGGCGACGTAGAGCACGTCCCGGACGATCGCGATGCCGGAACAGGATCCGTCGCTCACCGGGTAGGTGTGCGCGGGCGCGACATAACCCGGGCTCGGCGCAGCTGCCGCTCGTTCCCTCACACGACGGCCAGCCGTAGTTGCCGCCCCTGACGATCAGATTGGTCTCGTCCATCACGCCGTTGCCGAACTCCTGTTCCCAGAGCCGGCCCCGGGAGTCGAAGGCCAGACCTTGGGGGTTGCGGTGGCCGTAGCTCCAGACGTAGTTGCCGAAGGGGTTGTCGCTCGGCACGCCGCCGTCCGGGTCGAGCCGCAGCACCTTGCCGTTCAGCCCGTTCAGGTTCTGGGCGTTGTCCCCGTTCTGGGCGTCACCGGTGCTGGCGTAGAGCTTGCCGTCCGGCCCGAACCGCAGCCGGCCGCCGTTGTGGAACTTGTTGCGCAGGATGCCGCTCAACAGCACCTGCTCGCTGCTCAGGTCGAGACTCATCGCACCGGTCGTCGCGCTCAGCTTGATCCGGACGATCCGGTTGTCGCTCGGCGAGGTGTGCATCACGTACAGCCAGCGGTCGCTGCTGAACGTCGGCGCCACGGCGAGCCCGAGCAGGCCGCCCTCGCCGTCGGTCTCGTCCACGTTCGGCACCGTGCCCACCGTGGTCTTCGTGCCGGTCTTCGGATCCAGCCGGACGATGGTGTGCGCGTCTCGACGTGAGTACAGGACGCTGCCGTCGGGCAGGGTCAGCAGACCCCAGGGGATGTCGGTGTCGGTCGTGACGGTGCTGACGCCGCAGACGGCGTCGCCGCAGGCCGCCCCGGTGACGACGCTCACCGCCGTACTCCGCGCCGAGGCGTTGCCCTGCGCGTCCCGGGCCGACACGGTGTAGCTGTAGCCGGTCCGGGCGGCCAGCCCGCTGTCGACGAAGCCGGCGACCGGCGGCGCCGAAGCGGTGCCGGTGACGGTGCCGACCTTGGTGGCGACCTGGCTGCCACTCGTGCCCGCGCTGCTGCGGTAGATCTCGTAGGTCCGGACCCCGACGTTGTCGCTGGAGGCGCCCCAGGTCAGCGTCACCGTGGTGCCGGACACCGTCGCCGTCGGCGTCCCCGGGGTGGTCGGCGGCTGGCTGTCGGTCTGGCACTGCGGTGGGGTGATGAAGACCGTGGAACTGGCCTGGGAGACGTTGCCGGCCTCGTCGCGGGCGTTGACGTAGAGCCCCCACCGCACCCCGGCGACGACCTTGAGGTCGGCACTCAGGGTCGAGCCGGAGACGGTGCTGATCAACTGGCCGTCGTGGAAGACGTCGTAGGCCCGCACCCCGACGTTGTCGGACGAGGCGTTCCAGCCGAAGTGCACCGAGTTGCAGGTCAGTGCGGTGGCCTGCGGATCGGCCGGAACCGACGGTGGCGTGCTGTCGGCACCGGTCAGCTTGGTCGTCCACTTCTGGTTCAGGCCCCCGGTGCAGGTCCACAACCCGACCTCCGACCCGGCCGCGGTCTGATAGCTGGTCACGTCGAGGCAGAGCCCGGACTGGACGCCGGTGATGGTGCCGTCGGTGTTCAGCTTCCACTTCTGGTTGGCCGCACCGGTGCAGGCCGCGATCTGCAGCCGGGCCGGCGCGGTGACGTCGGAGCCCGCGACGTCCAGGCAGGTGGCGGCGTCGTAGACCTTGAGCTCGCCGGCGCTGGTGGCGGTCCAGGTCTGGTTGACCTGGTTGTTGCAGTCCCAGATGTCCACTCCGGTGCCGGGCTGTTTCGAGACGTGCAGGACGTCCAGGCAGCGGCCCGAGCCGACGCCCTTGACCGGTGCGCCGGTGGTTGCGGCCGAGGCGGTCGCCACGCCGCCGACCGGCCCGATCACCGTGGTGGCGACCACGCAGAGCAGGGCGAGAACCGTCAGCCAGACGGCCGTTCCGGTCCGGCGACGCGCCGGCCTGTACGAGGGCGTCAGGGCGATCGGCGTGGTGGAGGGCATCGGTGCTCCTGAGCGGGGGTGATCGGTGCGGACTGCTCGCATCATCACCCCTGACGCCGTCGGCTGGCCAGGGTCACCAGCTCATCGGCGTGGGCCAGAGCCGAATCGGTGGTCTCCAGCCCGGCCATCATCCGCGCCAGCTCGGCGGAGCGGTCAGCCTCGGTCACCTCGCGGACCCCGCTGGTGGTGACCTGGCCGTCGTCGGCTTTGGCCACCACGAAGTGCCGGTCGCCGAAGGCCGCGACCTGGGCCAGGTGGGTGACCACGATCACCTGGGCGTGCTCGGCCAGCCGGGCCAGTCGCCGCCCGATCTCGACCGCGACCCGGCCACCGACGCCCGCGTCGACCTCGTCGAAGACGAACGTGCCCCCGGCCGCATCGCCGGCCAGCACCACCTCGATCGCCAGCCGGACCCGGGACAGCTCGCCGCCCGAGGCCGCCCGGGCCAGGGTGCGGGGCTCGCTGCCGGGGTTGGCGCTGAACAGCAACTCGACCGCGTCCCGGCCGTGCGGACCGGGCTCGGCCGGAGCGAGGGAGAACTCGATCCGCGCGTTCGGCATCGCCAACGCGGTCAGCTCCTCGGCGATCAGCCGGGCCAGTCCGGTGGCCGAACCGGTCCGGAGCCGGGTCAGCTCGGCGGCCGCGCGATCCAGCTCGGCGTCCAGTTCGCCGATCCGGGCGGTCAGCTCGCCGATCGTGTCGTCGGAGGTCTCCAGTTCGGTCAGTCGGCGGACCGCCTGCGTCGACCAGCCCAGCACCTCGCGGCAGTCGGCGCCGTACTTGCGGGTGAGCTGCTGCAGGGCGGAACGGCGAGCCGCGATCTGCTCGAGTCGACCCGGCTCGACCTCCAGGCCGGTGAGGTAGCGACTGAGGTCGGCGGTCAGTTCGGTCAGCAGATATCCGAGCTCGGCCGTCCGGGTCCGCAGCCCGGCGACGATCCCCTCCCCCGGCTCGGCCCCGCCTTCCGTGTCCGCCTTCTCGGCCGACCCGGTGAGCCCGGCCGACCCGGTGAGCCCGGCCGACCCGGGGACGCCGGCCAGCTCGGCCAGCTGGTCGGTGGCCCGGCGGGCGAGCGCGAGCTGGGTCAGCGCGGACGGCGCATCCACCCCGGCCGCCTCGTCCTCGGCACCGGCCAATGCGGCCAACGCGTCCCCGGCACAGCGCCGCAGATCGTCGCTGGACTGCAACCGGTCGGCCTCGGCGGCCAGCTCGACGTCCTCGTCCGGCTGCGGGTCGACGGCCTCGATCTCGCCCAGCCCGAACCGCAGCAGGTCGATCTCCTGGGCCCGTTGCCGCGCGCTGGTCTGCAACTCCTGCAGCCGGGCACCGGCCGTACGTCGTTCCCGCCAGGCCGCGGCGTAGCTCCGGGCCACGGCCGCGAGCTCGGACCCGCAGAACCGGTCCAGGATCTCCCGCTGCCGGTCGGCCGAAGCGAGCCGTGCCTGCTCGGACTGCCCGTGGACGGTGACCAAGGACGCCGCGACCTCACCACAGACCGCGGCCGGAACCTGGACGCCGCCGAGGTAGGCCCGGGACCGCCCGGCCGCGGTCACGTGCCGGGCCAGGACCAGATCGCCGTCCTCGATCACCCCACCGACCTCGTGCACCCGCTCGGCCAGCCCTGCGCCGTCCGACCCTGCGCCGTCCGACCCGGCGCCGTCCGACCCGGCACTCTCCCGGCCCCCATCGTCCGGGCCCCTATCGTCCGGCCCGCTGCCCTCCGGGCCGACCCGGAATGTGGCCTCGACCGTGGCCCGGCCCGCTCCCGTCCGGACCGCCTTCGGGTCGCCGCGGGAGCCGAGCAACAGCCCGATACCGCTGACGATCATCGTCTTGCCGGCCCCGGTCTCGCCGGTGACCACGGTCAGCCCCGGATGCAGATCGAGGGTGGCGTCGTTGATCACCCCGAGATCGGTGATCCGCAACTCCTCGATCACGGCTCGCCCCGCCAGCCCTCGACCCGCAGCCCGAACTTGCGGACGAGCCGGTCGCTGAACGGCGCCTCCGACAACCGGGCCAGCCGCAGCCGGTGCGAGCCCTGGGTGACCTCGACCTTCTGGCCGCGGTGCAACACCGTCGAACGGCGGCCGTCGGCCCAGACCACGCCGTCGCTCGGGGTCTGGTCGAGCAGTTCCAGCAGCACCCGTGAACTGGGCCCCAGCACCAGCGGCCGGGCGAACAGGGCGTGCGCGCTGAGCGGCAACAACAGCAACGCCTCGACCTCGGGCCAGATCACCGGGCCGCCGGCCGAGAAGGCGTAGGCGGTGGATCCGGTCGGGGTGGCCACCAGCACCCCGTCGCAGGACCAACGTGACAGCGGCCGGCCGTCGACCTCGGCCATCACCTCGAGCATCCGCTCGCGGGAGCCCTTCTCCACCGACACCTCGTTGACCGCGAAGGAGGACCAGACGACCTCCTCACCCTCCCGGATCGAGACGTCGATGGTCAGTCGCTCCTCGACCTGGTAGCCCCGGTTGATGACCGCCTCCACGATCTGGTCGAGCTCGGTCGACTCGGCCTCGGCCAGGAAGCCGACGTGGCCCAGATTGACCCCCAGCAAGGGGGTTTCGGAGGCGATCACCCACTGGGCGCCGCGAAGGATGGTGCCGTCGCCACCGAGCACCACCACCAGTTCGAAGTCCGCCGCCGAGGCCGCTCCCTCGTCGTGCGGCGGCAGCTTTTCGATCAGCGGACCGCCGACCTCCAGCACGATCGCGTCGTCGCCGGGAAGCGCGCAGACGATGCCCGCCTCGGTGAGCCCGTGGATGACCCGGCAGGCGGCCTTGCGGGCCTCTTCCCGCCCGGTGTGGGTCAACAGCGCGACACAGCGTCGGGGCTCGTCGGACGCCTGGTGCTGGGCCTCTTCACGGGCCGGATCGATCACCTGCGAAAGCATAGGGTGCGGCCCTGACAGTTCTCCGGCGCCGCGATCGCCGGCCCGGGAACGGGCTGATTCCCGACCCCGGAGGTCACAGACCGAGCAGGGCCACAGCGTCCGCCGGCTCGGCCGGTTCGTGGGTCAGGAGGACGAAGAATTCCCGGTTGCCCGCAGGCCCGGGCAACCGGCTGGGCGCCGCGGCCACCGGTCGCCATCCCAGCCTTCCGGCGGCCGCCACGACGTCGTTCACGGCCCGGCGGTGCAACTCCGGGTCGCGGACCACCCCACCCTTGCCGAGTGCGCCGCGGCCGACCTCGAACTGCGGCTTGACCATGACCAACAGCTGGCCGGCGGGATCCAGCACCCTGATCAGCGGCTCGACCAGCAGCCGCAGCGAGATGAACGAAACGTCTGCCACGACCAGGTCGACGCGTCGATCCTCCAACAGGTCGAGATCGAGGTCGCGCAGATTGACCCCCTCCAGGGACCGGATCCGCGGCTCGTTCCTGAGCCGTGGCGCGAGCTGGTCATGGCCCACGTCGACCGCCACCACCTCGCCCACACCGCGCTCCACCAGTACCTGACTGAAGCCGCCGGTGGACGCTCCGGCGTCCAGTACCCGCAGCCCGCTCAGCGGACGCACGGCCGAACCGAGATCGGTCAGGGCGCCGAGCAGCTTGTGGGCGGCCCGGGAGACGTAGTGGTCCGGGGCCGTGATCTGCAGTTCCTGTCCCGCGCTGATCAGTTCGGACGCCTTGCCGCCCGGTCGGCCGTCGACCAGCACCTGACCGTCGCGGATCCAACCGACGGCCTGACCACGAGAGCGCGCCAACCCACGCTCCACCAACGCCCGGTCCAGTCGCTGGGACGGCTGATCAGCGAGCGGCGGGTCGCTCGGCGTCAGCGGCGTCCGTCGCGCGGCGTCGGCGCCCCGGCTGCGCTGTTGACGGCTGCGCTGTTGACGGCTGCGGCTGTTGACCGCAGAATCACCCGCAGCGGTCGGCGACTGCAGCACCTCGTGCAGGGCTTCGTGGGCCCGGCTCAGCCGGTCGTAGTGCTCACCGACCGGCCGATCGTCCAACCCGTCCAGCCCGGCCAGGGCCGCATCCACCCCGGGCTCCCCGGTCACCGGGCGCTCGGCCGGCGAGCTCCCCGGCCCTGGCGTCGGCTCGGTCACGAGCCGGTCGGTCCCGACACGCCGGCCGCCGCTCCGGGAGCGCTTCTCTTCGCCGTGGCCCTGGCTGCCGACCGCGGCGCGGTGCTCGAGCTCGGCGCGGTCTTCCGGGCTGCCGACTTCTTCGCCGAGGTGCTCTTCCTCGCCGACGCGACGGATTTCTCGGCTGCGGGTTTCTTCGCCGCGGTCTTCTGACCGGTGGCCCGTCCGGGTGCCGTCGCGGGCGCCTTCTTCGCCGGGCTCTTCTTGGTCGGGCTCTTCTTCGCCGGGCTCTTCTTGGTCGTCGCAGGCGGGGCCGCGACGTCGAGCAGCGCGTCCTCGGCGAGTGCCGCCTCGATCAGTGGATCGACCAGCGGCTCCTGTTGCGGGGCGGCATACCCCTCCGGCTCGGCCCAGCCGGCACCGCCGTTCTGCTCGGCCTCGAGCTGATCCAACCGGGCCTGCAACTCGTCGACCTCGCTCCGCAGATCGCTGACCTCCTCGGAGCGGGCGAACCGGAGCCGTCCCATCGCCTTGTCCACCTCGCCGCGGATCAGCTGCTGCAGCATCTCCCGGTTGGCCTTACCGGCGGCGGAGAACTCCTCGCTGAGTCGGGACCACCGGTTCTGGGCCTCGGTGGCCAGATCGTCCAGTCCGGCCTGGGCCAACAGGTCGTGAGCCAGCTCGCCCGCCTTCTGCTGGGTGAATCGCCGCAGTGCGCTGATCGTCTCCAGATAGCTGTTGGCCTGCTCGTCCTCGGACATGTTCATCAACCCTTCCGCACCGGTGGTGCCCTTCCTGGTGATCCGCGAGGGACCCGTCTCCTCGTGGACACGACTGTAGCCAAGTGGTCTTCGTCTGCTCGCCGTGTCGGCAGCGAGTGGGCTCACCGTGGACGGGTGCGGAACGCGGTTCGGGAAAGCCCGACGCTCGCCTCGTTCCGGGGAACGGCCCGGAGAGTCGAAAGGCAGCCCAGGGTGGCCGGACGACCTGGAACGGCGAGATCTGCGCACCGATCGACGGTGACCGTCGTCAGTTCTGGTCGACGAACCAGCGGACCTCGTACGGCTCCAGGCTCAAGGCATCATCGTCCATCGGCTGCTCGCCCGTCAGCGCGTCGGTGGCCCAGTTGCCGACCGGGACGACCCAGCGCGGCAGCGCCTGCTGCTCCGGGCTGACGTTGTAGACACCGACCAGCGTCTGCACCGGATGCCGCCGGACGACCACCAGCACGGCCGGATTGACCGGGTCGGCGATCTCGCTCTCCACCGCCGCGTCCAGGCTGGGCAGCCCGGCCCGGACGCTCACGGTGTCGCGGATCGCGTGCCAGATCCGGTGCTCGAGCGTGCCTTCGACGTGCCGCCGCTCGGCGACCGCCCAGTCCATCCGCGGCCGGTGGATCCAGCGGTTGTCGGCGGCGTGCGCCGGGTCCCGGCCGAAGTCGTCGTCGTTGCGCAGCGCCAGTTCGTCGCCCATGTAGATCAGCGGCAGCCCACCGAAGCCGAGCACCAGCCGGTAGGCCAGCAGATAGCGGGCGATCGCGAGCCGCAGGTGGGCCTCGTCCCCGCTCTCCAGCGCGGCCTCGATCCCGATCAGAGACGCCGCACTGCCGCTGATCCTCCGGTCCAGGGTGACCGGGTTCTCCTGGAACACCACCCCGCGGGCGTCGCTGTCGGCGAACTCGCCGGCGTAGAAATCGGAGAGGAAGCGGCGGTGCTCGAAGCCGTTCAGCCCGACCGAGGCCGCGTCGTCGTCGTCGATGGCCCAGCCGATGTCGTCGTGACAGCGAAGATACGTGGCCCAGGCGGTGCTGTCCGGTTTGGCCGGGAACCGGTTCATCGCTGCGACCAGCAACCGGGTGTCCTTGCTGGCCAGGGCCGACCAGATCTGCACCATCAGTGAGTTCTGGTAGGCCATGTCGGAGACCTTGCCGGTGTGCTTGCCCACCCCCAGGTACGGCACCAGGTCGGACGGGCTGACGATCGCCTCGGCCTTGAAGACCAAAGCAGGCGCGGCGATCCGGGCCACCGAACGCAGCACCTGGGTGATCGCGTGCACCTCGGGCTGGTTCTGGCAGTTCGTGCCCATCCGTTTCGCGATGAAGGCGATCGCGTCGAGTCGCAGGCACTCCACCCCGACGTTGGCCAGCCAGCAGATCAGGTCGGCGAACTCGTAGCAGACCTCCGGGTTGGCCCAGTTCAGATCCCACTGCCAGGTGTTGAACGTGGTCCAGACCCAGGCCCTCGCCTCGCGGTCGTAGGTGAAGTTGCCGGGCGCGAAGTCGGGGAACACCTCCGGCAGCGTCCGTTCGTAGGCGTCGGGCAGTTCGCGGTCCTCGAAGAGGTGGAAGAAATCGCGGTAGTAGTCGTTGCCGTTGCGGGCCAGTTCGGCCCAGCGGTGTTCGAAGGCGACGTGGTTGAGCACCAGATCGAGGGTCAACGAGATGCCGCGGCGCCGCAGCGTGGAGGCCAGTTCGCGCAGGTCGTCCATCGTGCCCAGGTCGTCGCGGACGGCGCGGTAGTCCATCACCGCGTAGCCACCGTCACTGTCGCCCGGACGCGGGCAGAGCAGCGGCATCAGGTGCAGGTAGTTCACGCCGAGCTCACTGAGGTAGTCCACCCGTCGGCCGACGCCGGCCAGGTCCTTGGCGAACAGGTCGGCGTAGCAGGCGTAACCCACCGCTCGGGGGTGGGCGAACCACTGCGGGTCGGCGTGCCGACGCAGATCGAGCAGCCGCAGCTCGGCCGGCCGCTGGACGAAGTTCTCGGCGGCGATCCGGACCAGCCGCCGGGCCATCTCCGGGGCCCGGTCGGGGTAGGCGCCGGCCAGGCCGGCCAGCAGATCCGGCCAGTAGCGTCGCAGTCGGGCCTCGAAGACCACCTGGTCGTGATCGGGCTCGCCGGCCAGTAGGTCTCCGAGGAGATCGTCGAGTTCGGGGAGGGCCATCGGAGCAGCGTAGCCAGTTCGCCGAGCCACGACCTCGCCCGGTCGGCCCCACCCGCTGTCGCCTCTTCTCCGGCCCGGAGCCGCGTCGTGACCGCTCGGCCGCAGCGACGAATCGGGCAGTCAGACCGCGGCGGAGTGAGCAGTCAGGCCAGCAACGGAGTGAGCACGCCCAGTACGGCCGAGGTGTCGACCGGCCGGTGTGCGTCGGCCTCACGCCAGCAGACGGCGGCTGCCGCCCAGAGCGCGTCCAGGGCCGTCTCCCGGTCGGTCGGTTCACCGTCCAGGACGAGGGATCCGTCGTCCGACCCGGGCGGCCAGGCCACGCACCAGGACGGATTCGTCGGCCTGGGTCCGGGCCACGCGGGCCGGGGCCAGCAACGCGGCCACATTCCACCCGATCGTGGTCGGTCGGGCCGACGGCGCGGCCGCCAGCAACTCGGGCGCCCCGTGCGCACCGGTGAACACCATCAGTGAGTTGAGGCCGAGGGTGACCGCGCCTTCGATGTCGGTGTCCAGCCGATCCCCGACGAAGATCGCCCGGCCCGCGTCCAGTCGCCGCAGGGTCTCGGTGATCAACGGCGGGTACGGCTTGCCGGCCACCTCGGGATCGACCCGGACGGCGGTCCGGACGGCGTCCACCGCCGCACCGTTGCCGGGCACGATGCCCCGGTCGGTGGGCCGGGTCGAGTCGGTGTTCGTGGCCACCCAGTGCGCGCCCCGGTTGACCGCGACACTGGCCTCGATCAGCCGGTTCCAGCTCAGGTCCGGGCCGTAGCCCTGCAGGACGGCGACCGGCTCGTCGTCGGCCGATTCCACCGCGTCCAGTCCGGCCTCGGCCAGAGCCGCGTAGACCCCGGGGCCGCCGACGGCCAGCACCCTCGCCCCGCGGCCGAACCGCTCCGCCAGCAGTCGGGCGCCGGCCTGGGCCGAGGTGACCACGTCCTCTCGGCCGGCCCGGATCCCCAGCTCGGTCAGGTGCTCGGCCACCGCCTCCGGCGGCCGGGCCGCATTGTTGGTGACGAAACCGAGCCGGACGTCGCGTTCCCGCAGCGCACCGATCGCCGCAGCCGCCCCGGGAACCGGTTCGGGGCCGAGGTAGAGGACGCCGTCGAGGTCGAACAGGGCGGTGTCGTAGGCATCGACCAGGGCCGACGCGTCGTCGCTCACGCCTCGTCCCCGGGGTCGGCCGGCCCGGGATCCGGTGTCTCGTCGGCTGCCTCTTGACTCGACTCGGCGACCGCTTCGTCACCGGACCGCTCATCCGGTTCGTCGGCGCTGTCGTCGATCTCCTCGATCTCGGCCTCATCGCCGTCGTCGCTGTCGACCTCATCGCCGTCGTCGCTGTCGACCTCGTCGCCGTCGTCGCTGTCGACCTCGTCGCTGTCGACCTCGTCGCTGTCGACCTCGTCGCTGTCGACCTCGTCGCTGTCGTCGAAGTCGATCTCGACGCCGTCGAGCTGGTCGAGGCGTTCCTGGGCGTCGATCTCGCCCTCAACGTCGAGTCCGGCGGCCAGGGCGAACTCCCCGCGCGCCCCCGCCTCGTCGAACTCGCCCAGCAGCAACTCGCCCAGCGCGTAGTGCATCCGGGCGGTCGGCAGCCGCAGCCGCTCGGCGTTCCTGGACCGGCCCGGCTGATCCGGCATCCGGCTGAGCGCGTCCCGCAACACCCGGATCGCCTCCGCGGTCTGGCCGAGATCGGAGCGGGCGCCGGATTCCACGATCCGCATCTCCACCCAGTCGGCACCGTCCAGACCGAGACCGTCCGCCTCGCGGGACAGCTTGACCGCGGTCTGCGGTCGGCCGAGTGCACGCTCACAATCGGCCATCACCGGCAGGAAGTGGTGTTCACCGGTCATCCGGCGCAGGGCACGGTATTCGGTCAACGCCACGTCGAAGTGTCCGGAGGCGTAGGCCGTCTCGGCGGTGGCCTCGCGGATGATCGGCAGTCGGGCCGCTCGCCGCCGGGCCGCCTCGGCGTGGCCGTAGGCCAGCTCGGCGTCGGTGTCGATCAACTGACCGGCCATCACCAGATGGGCCGCGACGATGTCGGCCAGCTCTTTGGGCAGGCCGCGCAACTCGGCCCGTACCGCGCGCGGCAGCAGCCTGGTGTCGACGTCGGTCGGGATGGACGGCTCGTTCTCGCGGCGGGCGATCCCCCGTCGCTGCGAGCGGTCGTCCTCCCGGCCGGTATCGCGCTGGTCGCGGGCCCGGCCGCGATCTGGGCCACGATCTGGGCCACGGTCAGGCCCACGACTCGGCCCACGACCTGTCTCCCGGCCGGCACCTCGGCTGTCCTGGCCGGTGCCCGTCCGGCTGAACCCACCCCGGCCGCCATCAGCCCGGTCCGAGCTGCGGCGATCGGTTCCCCGACGGTCATCGCGGGGACGATCCGAACCCGGACGATCGGTCCGGGCCCGGTCGGAACGAACACCCTGGGGTCGATCGGTCCGGGGTCGATCGGTCCGGGGACGATCAGTCCGGGGACGATCCGAACTGCGTCCACGATCGTCTCGGCGTGGACCGTTCGCGTCCCGCTCCCGGCGCTGGTCGCCTCGCCCGTCCCGGTCATCCCGGCGGGGCCAGCTGTCGCGGCCTCCACGGTCATCTCGGCCACCACGGTCATCTCGGGGACCGCGGTCATTTCGGCCACCACGGTTTTCTCGGCCACCACGGTCATCTCGGGGACCGCGGTCATCTCGGCCACCACGGTTTTCTCGGGGACCGCGGTTCTCCCAGCTCCCCCTCTCGTCCCGGCCGTAGCCGGAGCGCTCGGGTCGGCCGTTCCGGTCCCCACCGTTCGGTGGCCCGGAGCGGAAGCTGTTCCGGCCCGCCCCGGACGATTTCCGGGCCTCGGGCCGGGAATCGAACCGACCGCCTCCCCGGGACTGGCCCGGACCACCGTCTCGCCCACCGGACCGGCCACCGTCTCGCCCACCGGACCGGCCACCGTCTCGCCCACCGGGTCGACCACTGTCTCGCCCGCCGGGTCGGCCGGCACCCGACCGGCCGCCGTCGGACGTATCGCGGCGTGCGCCGGAAGGACGTCCGCCGGAACGCTCGCCCGACCGGGGCCCGGATCGGTCCGGACGGCCGCCACCGTCATCTCGCCCCGACCTCGGCGGACGCCGCGAACTCTCGTCGGGCTCGTTCTCACTCCGTGTCACCACCGACCCATCCTCAGCCACGGCCAGAGGGTTGGCCAAACGGGTGCTCCCGTACCCTTGCCCCGCGGTCACAGGTTGACCGTTCGGCTGCCGTCCGGTGATCTTCCGATCGCTCGCGGCGGCCCGGATGGAGATCAGAGAGGGCAGCGATGACGCTGGTGGCCGGAGTCGATTCTTCGACGCAGTCGTGCAAGATCGTGGTCTGTGACGCCGACACGGGTGAGATCGTCCGATCCGCCCGGGCGTCCCATCCCGAGGGCACCGAGGTGTCGGCCGAATCGTGGTGGCAGGCCTACACCGAGGCCAGCGAGACGCCAGGACTGCTGCAGGACGTCCGAGCGATCGCCGTCGGCGGCCAGCAGCACGGCATGGTCACGCTGGACGAGAACGACGAACTGGTCCGCGACGCCCTGCTGTGGAACGACAACCGCTCAGCCCAGGACGCGCTGGACCTGATCGACGAGCTCGGCGGCCCCGAGGCGTGGGCGGAGGCCGTCGGCTCCGTCCCGGTCGCCTCGATGACGGTGGCGAAGGTCCGCTGGCTGCGCCGGGCCGAGCCCGAGAACGCAGAGCGGACCGCGCGGGTGGTGTTGCCGCACGACTACCTGACCTGGCGGATGGGTGAGAAGTCCCGACCGCCGGTCACCGATCGCGGTGACGCCTCCGGCACCTGCTACTTCGACGCCAGCACCGACGAGTACCGCCAGGATCTCGTCGTCCGTGCACTCGGCCACGAGCTGAACCTGCCTCGGGTGGCCGCACCGGACGAGATCGTCGGGCAGACCCCCGGCGGGATCGACCTGGCCGCGGGCACCGGCGACAACATGGCCGCGGGCCTCGGACTGGACGTCCAGCGCGGTGAGGCGATCGTCTCCCTCGGCACCAGCGGCACCGCGTTCACCCGGGCCGACGCCCAGACCCGGGAGCCGACCGGAACCGTCGCCGGCTTCGCCGACGCGACCGGGACTTTCCTGCCACTGGTCTGCACCCTGAACGGAGCCCGGAACATCGTGGCCGCCGCCGAGCTGCTCGGGGTCAGCCTGGAGGAGTTCAGCCGGCTCGCGCTGACCGCACCGGCCGGCAGCGAGGGTCTGACCTTCATCCCCTACCTCGAGGGCGAGCGGACCCCGCCGCTGCCGGACGCGACCGGCGAACTCGTCGGGTTGACGTTGAAGACGATGAAGCCGCAGAACGTGGCCCGGGCCACCATCGAGGGCATCTTGTGGAGTCTCGCGTTCGGGGTGGAGGTGTTGGCCGAGCAGACCGGCGAAGTGAACCGGATCACCCTGACCGGCGGGGCCAGCCAGTCGCCGGCCGTCCAGCAGATCGCCACCGCCGTCTTCGGCCGGCCGATCGCGGTCACCCAGCCGTTCGAGAGCGTCGCGGTCGGCGCCGCCCGCCAGGCCGCCTGGGCGAGCACCGGCACCATGCCGTCCTGGACGGTGCCGTTGGCCGCCGAGTTGGAGCCGAGCGAGGCCGATCTGGTGGCGCATCGCGAGATCAGTGAGCGCTACCGCACGATCCTGGACGCGCACTACCGCTGAACGCCGGCCGGCTCGATTATTCTGACCTGACCGGTCAGAGACGCCCGGCCACGACGCCCGTTCCACCCCAGGGAGACGCCAGTGACCGAGTCAGCCATCGACCAGTTCGTCGCCGCCGATGTGGCCTACGCCGAGACCTTCCCGACCGATCTGCCGTCGGCGCCCACCCGACAGGTCGCCGTCCTCACCTGCATGGACAGCCGGCTGCACCCGACGAAGTTCCTCGGCCTGGCCGAGGGCGAGGCGCACGTCCTGCGCAACGCCGGGGGTTTGGTGACCGAGGACGCGCTGCGTTCACTGGCGATGAGCCAGCGACTGCTGGGAACCCGCTCGGTGCTGCTGGTCCAGCACACCCAGTGCGGCATGGCGGCCCTGCAGGACACCGAGTTCCGGGACCAGATCGAGACCGACTGCGGCGAACGGCCGGGGTGGCCCCGGGTCGACTTCGGCGCGGACGCCGAGGCCAATGTGGCCCGAGCGCTGACCGAACTGACCGAATGCCCCTACCTGCCGTTCCGCGATGACATCCGCGGGTTCGTCTTCGACGTGACGACCGGTCTGCTGAGCGAGGTCACCCGCTGAGCAGACTCTGACCGCACGGACGGTCAGTGGACGCTCGCCGTGGGCGCCGCACCGCGGACGGCGTCGTGAGCGGACAGATCAGGATCATCGGCGTCCATCTTCTGTTGCACCTTCCGGCTGTTGAACACCAGGTTGAGGATGATCGCGGTCAGCGCGCCGGCGGAGATGCCGGAGTTGAAGATGATCTGGAACGCGGACGGGAACTGGGCGTAGATGTCGGAGTTGACCGTGGGCAGCAGACCGACGGCCAGGCTGATCGCCACCACCAGGATGTTGGCGTTGTTGAACTTCACCCTGGTCAGCGTCCGGACGCCACTCGCCGCGACCATCCCGAACAGGGCCATCCCGGCCCCGCCGAGCACGGCCAGCGGCACGCCCTGGACGATGCCGCCCAGCTTGGGGATCAGCCCGAGCACGATCAGCACCGCACCGGCGAACGTCGCCACGTAGCGCGACCGCACCCCGCTCAGCGAGACCAGCCCGACGTTCTGGGCGAAGGCGGTGTACGGGAACGTGTTGAAGATTCCGCCGAGAATTGTTGAGAGCCCGTCCGCCCGGAGCCCGTCACCGAGCTGGCCCGGGGTGACCGGCTTGTCGACGATCTCTCCGATAGCGATCATGTCGCCGGTGGTCTCGGTCATGATGACCAGCGCCACAATGGCCATCGAGCCGATGGCGGCCCAGCGGAAGACCGGCAGCCCGAAGTGGAAGGGCACGCTCACCCCGAACCACGCCTGATCGCTCACGCCACTGAAATCGGCCAGCCCGAACGGGATCCCGACCAGGGTGCCGACGACGAGTCCGAGCAGGATCGACAACCGGCCGAGTGCGGGCGGCGCAAACCGTTCGATCAGCAGGATGAAGACGAGCGTTCCCAGGGCGAACAGGACACCGGACGGCTTTCCGAAGTCGTCCGATCCGGTGCCACCGCCGACCCAGCCTGCGGCTACCGGCATCAGGGACAGACCGATGATGAGGATCACCGTGCCGGTCACCAATGGTGGGAAGAGATGCAGAAGCCTCGAGAAGACGGGCGACAGGATGATCATCACCAAACCGCATCCGATGACGGAGCCGTAAATGGCCCCGACCCCGTATTGGGAGCCGATCGCGATCATCGGGCCGACCGCGGCGAACGTACAGCCCTGCATCAACGGCAATCGCACGCCGAACCGCCAGAAGCCGATCGACTGGATCAAGGTGGCGATCCCGGCCACCAGAAGATCAGCCGAGATCAGGTAGGGCAGATCGCTGCTCTGCAGCCGGTTGGCCGAGACGAGGGCTCCGCCGACGACCAACGGGACGGCGACGGCGCCGGCGTACATCGCCAGCACGTGTTGGATGCCCAGTGGGATCAACCGGGCGATCGGAGGCACCCGATCGACGGGGTGCGGTTCGGTCGGTGCTGGTGTTGCCGGCGGCGAGGTCTTCAGGGACATGGGATCTCCTCGGGGCAGAGCCGGGCGACCGAGATGCCCTGGCTTCATTCCCCGAGACGCTAGGACGCAAGCGTTTCAATCAGGACCACGCCGCGTTGCCGCTACGTTACGGACGTCGCACCACACCTCCCCCGAGCTGCGGCAGCGACGAAAAGGTCCGGACATGCA
>CAVUFZ010000006.1:0-527328 GCA_963740925.1 uncultured Actinomycetota bacterium
GCGGGTGTTTCGTCGATCTTCGATCATGACTCCGCTGCTGTGGCGACCGAGCGACTAGTAACCACCAGCCGTCATGTGCGCTGGCGCGAGGAGGAAGCACAACGCCTCAATGATGAGAAGTACCTGGTTCGCTCCCGGTTCCCCTATCCGGTGAGCGAATAGGTGGCGCTCCATGGAGGCCCTTTGTAGTGGGCAGGAGCAGAATCGTTTGGTGGCCTACCTAAGTGTCCTCGCGACGGCCGAGACGCTTGCAGCATTTGTCGCCTTATGTGCTGGCCATCACCGAGGATGCGGGGCGCAGGCTCGCTTTCACCCTCAACCTGAAGAGGGGCTTGCGCGCGGCAGAGGCCCGACCTTCGGTGACTGGAAGTCGATCTGCGGGAGAGTTCGGGTAAGGCACTGGGTGCGCTCAGGCCGGCCGTCTCAAGGCAGGCGTTGGACTACTGAGAGTAGAGGGCGTGAGCGGTGCACTCGGACAAAGTCTGTCACGGCGGAACGCGGAGGGGCACCAACAAGGCTTGTCGCCGGTCCAGCTCGATATGGCGATCGATGATCAGGCCGAACTGGAGGTGCTGGTCAAGGCGCAGAATTCTTAGCTGATCTGCGCCTTCAAGAAGTGATTTCAGTGCGATGGGATCGATTAGCCGAACCTCGTCGATCCAGACGTGAGTGGGTCGTGGATCACCCCATCGTGCCACCAAAGACTCGGTGCTATCGCTCGGTGGCCTCGAGACGGGTAGCCTCTATCTTTCGATTCCATCGGGAGAATCGATCCCGCTCCGTCCGTTTATCCTTCGTTCTGTCTGCCCAGAGTGAGGACAGCGATGACCTACTACGTCGATACTGGACTGGTCAGACGGCAAGGTTCAGAGCTTCAGAACGGTCACCTTCCAACGCTGAACAAGGCGACCGCTCTCGCAGCCGTGGCCTTGCGTAATTTGAGGTCGACCTCCTCGGCCAGCACGAAGCCGACCGTCGTGCGGAGCACGCACAAGCCGACGGTCGGGTTGGACCACGTAGTAGCTGAGCATCGTCTCGACGCGCGGCAGTATCCGAACCTGGTGCGGAGCACGTCAGTGACCGACCCTCGTGCGGAACACGCTGACCGGCGTCGTCAGGGTGAACTGCCCTGCACCAGATTGTTCGGGTCCTCCGATAGCCGCCTTCAACCCGGTCAGTAGCGCCCAGCAGCCGTGCGTGGTTCGTGACCGAGCGATTGCGGCCTCTCGGAGCCATCGGTCAGCTCGCCCGCGGCCTCCTCCACTTCCCGGGTCTTCGCGCCGCCGCCGTGACCAGCTTCGAGCGCAGCCCGTAGATCTTCTTGGCGCGGCGAAAGAGGCGCCGCGCGCAGCGTCGTCGTCGTAAGCCGGAGCCAGGCCATGCTCAAGGCCAGCTGAAGGGAGGGCTGATCGCGGTCTGAGAGCCGGACATGGCCTCCCACGCGACTGCGGCGTCGACAAGACGATCCTCTGGTGACTGTCTCCACCAGACCGGCGACACCAACGGGTCCACGGCCACTCGAAGCGCCGCTGCCGGAGCCTGCGAGAGCGACGGAAGTAGCTGGCATGCCTCCTGCGCAACCGACGGCGTCACGACCCCGTCGTAGAAGTCCGAGGTCCGCCACTGCAGATTCGGATTGACGCCACCGCCGTAATCGCCTCCCAGAAAGAAGTAGGGCGACTTGCGGCTCCACACGACGTACGGCGCTTGGAGCCGTCCACGCCGTTCACGCATCCCGGCCGCAGCATCGGGACGGGAATAGCGCGAGCCTCGACATAGCCGCTGGTGCGGCGACCCGGCTCGTTACGGACGCGCAGTTCCAACAGTCCACGTGGCCTCGCTCTCCAGCACAAGGCACAGCCGCTCTCTCGCCGCCGCCACAGGTTCACCTCGCTCTCGAGCGACCGAACTTGTTCTGGCGTCAGCCTTCGCAGTACGCCCACCCCCACGTCGACCTCGTCGGCGTCTGCAAGCGACAGGCCTCGCAGGCCCATAGCGGTGGTCCGACTCCTGCCGCTCTCGAGGGCCTCGAGAACGCCGTCCAGCGCACGAGAGAGATCCGGTGCACGACCTCCCGACCCGCCTCACCGTGCGATGCGGCTGGCTTCGATAGTCTTCAAGTAGCCGAGCGACGAACCAAGCGCCATCTGAGTGGTGACTTCGAAGTCCCCGGACTCGTGGGAGACGTGGAGAGTCGCACCCGTCATTAGTCGGTTCAACACAGGGTTTGTAGCAGCCGCGGCTTGACGAAGGCCGAGTACGAGTTGCTCGCCCGGATAGCCCTGTGCTTCACCCGGCCACGGCAGGTTCGCCGCAGCCGCTGCAGTGCCTTCATCGCTCAGCACGATAAGCGGCTGAAGCAGAACATTGCTGATGACATCCGATCCTCCCCCGACGCCGCTGGAACCGTCGTATCGTCGACGATGCAGTGACCAAGCGCTCTACTCCGCCGCGCGCTGGTTGCAGTACACGGCCGTTTCAGGGTCCCGCGTGGAATCGAGACGTGGACGGCTAGGTGTCATACGACGCAGTCTCCCACTGGAGCATCTCCAGCGCGCCCTAAGTCGTCCTTCCTGCGGTGCGCCAAGCGATCCTCGTGCGGAGCACGCGATAGCCGGCCGTCGTGCGGAGCACGCGATAGCCGCCGTGGTCCGGAGCACGCAGCAGCCGACCCTTCTGCGGAGCACGTAGTCGCCGACCCTCGGACGATGCACGTCTGAGCGGCGATGATGCAAAGACAGAGCGGCGATCCCGATGTCAACGGCGGGTGAAAATGGACCCCCTGGCGACGGGTGAAAACGGACCCCCTGGCGGGGTGGTTCAGTCCTGACTGGCGGTGGTGGGGACGCGGCCGAGGTCGCGGTTGCGGAGGCGGTAGCTGTCGCCTTTGAGGGCGATGACTTCGGCGTGGTGGACGAGGCGGTCGATCATGGCGGCGGCGACGACGTCGTCGCCGAACACCTCGCCCCAGCGGCCGAAGGGCTTGTTGCTGGTGACGATCAGCGAGGCGCGTTCGTAGCGGGCGGAGACGAGCTGGAAGAACAGGTTCGCCGCTTCGGGTTCGAACGGGATGTAGCCGACCTCGTCGATCACCAAGAGCGGGTAGCGGCCCAGCCGGGTCAGCTCGGCTTGCAGGGTGCCGGCGTGGTGGGCGTCGGCGAGGCGGGTGACCCACTGCGACGCGGTCGCGAACAGGACCCGGTGCCCGGCTTGGCAGGCGCGGATCGCGAGGCCGGTGGCGAGGTGGGTCTTCCCGGTCCCGGGCGGGCCCAGGAGCAGCACGTTGTCCTTCGCGGTGACGAAGTCGAGGGTGCCCAGGTGCGCGACGAGGTCGCGTTTGAGGCCGCGGGCGTGGTCGAAGTCGAACTCCTCCAAGCTCTTGCGCGACGGGAACCTCGCGGCGCGGATCCGGCCCTCGCCGCCGTGGGACTCCCGGGCGGAGACCTCGCGTTGCAGGCAGGCGACGAGGAACTCCTCGTGCGTCCAGGACTCCTCCCGGGCCCGGGGCGCGAGGCGTTCGACCGCGTCGCGCAGCGTGGGCGCCTTCAACGCCCGGGTCAGGTAGGCCATCTCCGCGGTGACGTCACGGGTGCTACCGGTCGTCTTGGTGGCGGCCATCACGCCACCGCCTCGACCGTGGTCTCGAGCGCACCAGCAGCGTCGTCGAGGCCGAACACGGCGTCGTAGTCGCTGAGGGAGCGCTGCTCGACCTGCTCGACCTCGGGTCGCCGCGGCCGCTGCCCGGGCCGACCCTGCCCGGTGCTGGTGGCGCAGCTGTCGCGCAGCGAGGGCGTGGGCGGGGTCGGTGATCGTCTGGTGCGCCGCCCAGCAGCGCGGATGCTGCCCGACCTGGCGCCCGTCGCAGGTGATCGTGACCGTCTCCAGGTCCGCGGTGACCTCGACCCGGCGTCCGACCGCGGACGGGGCGACGGAGTAGTCGTTGCTCGCCACCCGGACGTAGTGGTCGCGCGGCAGCCGCAACGACGCCCGCCACCCCACCATCGGCACGACCGGCGGCAGGGCGAGCATCGCGGCCAAGTCGGCTTCGAGCCGGTCGGCCGGGCGGCAGCCGAGGCGGCGGTGCTGGCGCCGGTTCGCCGTCACCAGCCACGCCTGCGAGCTGGTCGTTGAAGTCGGCCGGACTGTCGAAGGTGCGGCCGGGCAAGAAGCTGGTCTCCAAATAGCCGTTGGCCCGCTCGACCAGGCCCTTCGCCTCCGGATCACGCGGGCGGCACTGCACCACCTCGAACCCCGAGCATGCCGCGGAACGCGTCGAACTCCTCGGTCAGCTTCGGCCGACCAGAGCGCCACGACCCGACCGCCGACTCGTTGTCCCACACCAACGCCCGCGGCACCTTCCCCAGCGTAGAGAGCAGCCACCAGTGCCCCGCGATCAGGTCCGGACCCTGCCGTGACGGCAGCAGCAACGCCGAGATCCAACGGGAGTAGCCCGACACCATCACCAGCACCGGCGGCCGACCGACCTGACCGGCGCCGAGCGGGATGTCGACCGGCGGGAACCACAAGTCGCACTGCATCAGCTCACCGGGCAGATACGTCGTGCGCGACGCCGGGTCCGGCGGAACGAACAGCGGACGCAGAATGCGGACCCGGTCCTTCAAGATCGTCAACGAGTGCGTCCAGCCGACCCGCTCCGCGATCACCGTCGCCGGCATCGTCGGCCACAACGTCAGCAGCGCCCGGATCTGCGGCTCGACCGCGTCGACCAACGACCCCTTCGCCGCCCGCTCATACCGCGGTGGCGCCGTCCGCCGCGAGCGCCCGGCGGACCGCGTTGCGCGACACCCCCGTCTTGCGCACGATCGCCTTGATCGGCATCTCCTCAGCCCGATGCAACCTGCGGATCTCAGCCCAGTCCTCCACCGTCAACACCCCTCATGATCAGCAGCGGGGTCCGTTTTCACCCGCCGTCTAGGGGTCAGTTTTCAGGCGTCGGCGACAGGGCTGGCGGCGGGGTGAGTCGCAGAGTTTGATCGCCCGGAGCCTGGGGTGTCATTTTCAGCAGGTTCGGCGTTTCCTCATTCGCCATGGCTGCGCAGATCAGACCGCCGGAGCAGAGGCGGCATCGGCTGCATTTCGACCCGGGTCGGAACAGGATAATTCGCGTCGGATCTCGGCTGGTTTGTCCGCGAGGGATGCCCGGCGTCTCGGTCGGGCGTGCTCGTCGTGCCAGAGGAGATCCGACGCAACGGCGTCGTGCCAACTACCGGGCTCTTGAGGCCGACCTGGCCGCGACAGATCGGGCACAGCGGCCAAAACAGTGCTCGGTTGGAGACGAACCTGCAGCTGCGGGCTGTGGTGCAGCGGTTCGGCAAGGCTCGTCACCAGAGCAGATCGCAGCCTCGCTGCGGTCGGATTTACACACGTCGAGAGCTACACCTCGAACTGGTCCGGCTGTACCAGGAAACCCGTGCGAGCCCGGCGCCGTCGGACGGATACGGTTTCGGGGTGACTTCGACCCAGGCGTCGGAACTGGAATACCGGGCCTCGACCAGCCGCTGTACGGCTTCCCCCGGCAGCTCGGTGAGACGGTTCTGGCTGAAGTACGTCACCTTCACCCGGGCGAGCCAGCAGGGCCGAGTACTCGTGGTGTGGCTGGTGAACGGTCTGATCAGTGCAGTACTCGTCCTCGTCGATCACCTTGCTGATCGATCCCGTCCTGACTGAACAGTCGGCTGCACCTGTCGAAGGCGGCCTCACCGGTCGCGGATGCCCTCCAGGCGGTGTCGCTGGCCGCGACCGTGGTGCCGACCCTTGCCGTGTCGATGCGGCGGCTGCACCAGACACCGAACCGGTCCGGATGGTGGTGTCTGCTCCTGGCGCCGGTCCTCGCCATCAACGTGTGGAGCATCGTTGCCGATCTTTCGCCGTCGTTCTCTACCTGACTACCCGGGCCGGCGGTATCGCCGTCCAGTTCGTCTTCGCTGCGGCCTCCATCCTCATGCTGGTCTTCGTGGTGTCCGGACCGAAACCTGACGGTGAACGTTTCCGACCGTGATCACCAGACCACTTCAGGGACCACGGAACTGAGGTCGACCCACCGAGCAGGGGTCGGTGAGCACTGTCTGGCCACGCATCGAGGGCTGGAAGGGACCAACAGAGCGCCGGGCTGTGCGAGCCTTTGAGGATGAGCTCTCGTAAGTCACCGCGACGGTCGCTGATCTTGATCACTGGCGAAGAAGGTGCAGGTATGAGCACAGTGATGTCGGCTCTCCTTCCGCAAACACCTGAGGGAGCGAAGGTCGACGCGGAAGATGTCGGTCAGGTGAACCCCTTCGACTTCGGGCCGGCCTTTCTTCGGCTGCTGTGGGCGAACGTGGTAGCGGTGATGACCAACTTCTGGGAGTTCGGCTATTCGACCGTCATTTCGGGCGGCCTCCTCGACAGGGACACCCACTCGAGCTTCCAGGAGTTCCGCGCTCAAGTCCCGCGGCAGGTTTCGATCTATGTCGTCTGCTTGTCCGCCAACCAGCAGGTGCGTGACCAGCGCAGGATAAACCAGGCGAAGCCGTCCAGTCAGGACTGGCGGTCAGGTCGATACCAGCTATCCAGCTGACGACACGAGCCTGCGTGACAACGCACAGGATTACCGATAGGTCAGGATCGACAACAGCTTCCAAGAAGTTGCCGACACGGTCGCCGCGATCAAAGCGGCAATTCCGGAAATCTACGGCCAGGCCTATCCCCTGACCGCACGACTTACCTGGCCCTTGCGCTGCGGTCGCCTCGGGGCAGACGCTCTATCCGTACGTCAGGACCAGCCCGGGCACGATGCTGTTAACCAATATCGTCAAGTCATGGTGACCAAGGCTGAAGCCCGCAGGATGTCGTCGCGGGCTGCCAACATTGAGACGCAGCACGTCGGCCGAGCAGGCCACCGAGCGCCGTCTCACGAGCTGGCCGGCCAGCGTTACGGCCGCAGCGCTACCAGGGCCTGCGGGAGGTTTCTGACGCGGGTTTCTGACACCGTATCGGCGGGCGTGTCGTCGGTGTGACTGTCGAGCGGGAATCGCGTTCTTTCTCTGTCTAGGGCTATCTGGCGCGTCGGGTGTCCCGCAAACGATCGGTCAACCGGGACAGGCCCCACGTCCGCATCGGTCCCCGCGCGGTCGAGCCGGGTCTGTCGTCACCCGTGGGCCGCACCTGAGGGCGTCGGCAGGATCACCGTCGACGGCATGACGTCCTTCATTAAGTCAGTCCACCTTCGACTGTCAACAGCCCTTGCCGCATCGCCGCGTTTCGGGCGGAAGCCCTCGGCTCCAACGTCGACGAGGACAGCACGGTCGACCGTGCTTGGGTCGAAGCCAGCCGGAATCGGCGGCCCGATGTTGTGGTTCGTCCGTGTACCCGAATTCAGACCGCGAAGAACCGCCAGCACTTCGATCTACGACCCGTCGCCGGCCGGGTTGCGGAACGAGACAGGCTGATTGCACTCGGAGCCAGCATCGTCCACGAATACGACGAACTCACGGTGATGGCCGACCCAGAGGGCAATGAGTTCTGCCTCGAATAGGAATCGATTACCGGGCACGGACCCCGACACAGCGAGGTGTCCCGGTGATGCGGCGCGCGGGCCAGTTGACTGGGCACGCGGGGTTCAATGGCTTGTTGTGCCGTCGATTGCCTCTCGGATGATGTCGGCGTGACCATTGCGCCGCGCGGTTTCCTGGACCATATGGACCAGGATCGCCCGCAAGTTGACCTCCGCTCCCCAGGGAGTTGTGACCACGTCGTCGAGCCCGCCGGTACCCACGACGGCCCGAGCTGCTCGCAGGTCCGTAGGTATTGCCCGACAAGGGCGTCGGACGTCTCATCGGGACCGACGTCAAACTCCGCGTCTGAGCGATCGGTGTCGGTCGGGAACAGATCCGGCTCGGGCAAGCGTCCGTAGCTCTTAAGGAACCAGCCGCGCCTACCGGGAAGCGACCGCACACGCCGACGAGACGATCCGACGACTCGATCTTGACAGCCCTGGCCGAGTGGCGCACTGGGCGCAACCTCCAACCAGTCCTGGGATGATGCTGGTCTTGATGGTGGGAGAAACAGCTCAGCACGCTGGTCACGTCGATATTCTCGGCGAGCTCATCGCGGCAGATGCCGGCTCAGAACCCCCAGATGTTCATCGCCTGAGCCAGATCCAGGCGGCGGCGAACCGGTTCCGATAGACGTCCGTCGAGCGCTACCGGCAGTGACAGCGCCCCGCAGAAACGGCCCGACCGCCAACCAGTTCTCGCAAGCCCCGCCCGCAAAAATGCCGGTGAGCGGGGTAACCGACGACACTGGTAGACCTCGGCAGTACGTCACAAAACCACCGGTTGTTGACAGCCGTCGGTGCCGGCCTGCTGCACGCCTTCAGCGCCGTTCTCGCACGAGGCTCGCGACACGTACATTGCCCGTGTGGCTCGTCCTGGGTTTGATTCGTGGTTGCTCTGCGCGACGCCGCGGTCGGGCAGCACCTTGTTGTGTGGACTGCTGGAGTCGTCTGGGATAGCTGGTCACCCGGCGTCCTACTTCAATCGGCGGGGGTTGCACGATTACGCCGCCGATTGGCGGGTTGCGCGGCCCGTCGGCGGACGCATCGATTCGACGTATGTCCAGGCGGCGCTGGCCGCAGGCAGGACCCCGAACGGTGTCTTCGGTGGGCGTCTCATGGCTGAGTCGCGGCCCGAACTGCTGGCCGACCTCGCCGCCGCGACAGACCAAACGCCGGCCAGCGAGCTAGGACTGCTCAGCAACTATTTCGGTCGGCTCCGTTTCGTCCATCTACGCCGAATCGACGCTGTGGCTCAAGCCGTGTCATGGGCCAAGTCCCTCCAGACCCACTTCTGGCACCCGGGAGAGCAGATCACGCCTGGCGCCGAAGACGCGCACTACGACGAGGAACTGATCGAGAGGCTGGTCAACACGATTGATCGGTTCGAAGCCGACTGGAGCAGCTGGTTCGCAGAGCAGCGCGTCGCGCCCTGCGAGGTGACCTATGAGGAACTAGCGGCCGACCCCCTTGCCACAGCACACCAGGTCCTGGACTTCCTCGACCTCCAGCTGCCCGCCGGCCACCGTCTCGTCGTCGGACACCGACGGCAGGCCGATCAGACCAACGCCCAATGGATAGACAGATTTACGGGCCGCTGACCCCGGCCACAGGTCCTGACCGAGGCTGTCTGGCAGGTTGCAGCTGGCGACGCCCGACGCTGCCGGAACCACGCGAGTCCGTTGCTGCCCCCAGTGGTAGGCACAGTTAGCCGACCCTTGTGCTCAAGCACGGGTCGAGCCGACTGCGGACCGCAGCAAAACGCCTTTGGGGCAGGGGCTGTGTGGTCCTACCGTGTCTGGATGGTGGCTGATCTGACGTATCCATCGTTGGCCGACGAGCAGGTTGTGCTGCGCTGCTGGAACGAAGCCGACGTCCCTCAGCAGATGAACGCATTTCGCGATCCCGTGTTCCTGACCTACTCCGACTGGCAACCGGTCAGCAACGACGAGGCGCGCCAGCGTCTCCATGAGCAAGAGCAGAGTCGAGTGCGAGGTGAGCAGATCAACTTCGCCGTCGTCGAACGTGACAATTCGAGATTGTTGCTCGGTGGAGCGTCGCTGAACTGGATCAGCGAAAAGGACAGACGTGCCTCGCTTGGCTACTGGCTTGCTCCGCCAGCGCGCGGACGCGGGGTGGCGAGCCGTTCGGTAAGACTCATTGCTCGCTGGGCCTTCGACACGCTGCATTTGGCGAGGCTCGAGATCACGTGTGGGCCAGACAACTTCGGGTCACAGAGTGTGGCCCGCCGCTGCGGGTTCTCCCTTGAAGGTCTGCTGAGGTCTCACCAGACCTTCAAGGGCGCTCGCCGCGACACCATGATGTTCAGTCTGTTACCTGGTGAACTTGCCGAGTAGAAGCCATCTGTGCGCCTAGCCCACCGGTAGAACTGTCCACCGAGCACGTGGATCCCGCGCTCGGACTAGGCAAGCAGGTTTGCCACTGTTGACTTACCCGACCCCTGAACACCGGTGACCAGCCAAACGTAGGCAGCCATGCTGCTCAATGTGCCGAAGGCACCAACACTGAATCCTCTTAGCCTCGCCCGGCCGTACAGGCGCCAGTCGGTGCTCAGCACATGTCAGGAACTGGTGTCAGGAACCTCTGGGGCTTCTTGACAGCTGTCAGGTTTGCATGGGTTCCCGACACCAGCCTCGAGCCGAGGGGTTGACGTCAAGGAAAGGGCCGGATTGTGACAGCCGCAGGTGTGCCCGTCGGCCGACCGTCCTACGAGGTAGGCGGATCGACAGCTGCGATCCGGTGCAGCGGCTCGCTAGGACGCACGCCTGAGGACCTCACGCACCGTTCCTGCGGGATCGACAGCGTGGTCGTGCGACTCGGGAACGATGACGAAGTCGGCGCCGGGCACCATCGCAGCCAGACGCGGACAACCGTCGACGAAGATCGGTGCTGCTGGCTCGCCCCGAAGGACCGTCAGTCGAACGCCGGAGTGGATGACCGCTGGAGACGGCGTCGAAGCGACCGCGATCAGCGTGGTGTCGTACACCGCGGTCTGGGCCAGATCGACCATCGCTGCGAAGGCGTCACCGGCCGCGAGCTGCTCGAGTTCGGCTTCGCCGAGGCGGACGTTCTCACGCTGGAACGTCAGTACCGCCTCCTCCGGTCGGTGGTCGTCGACCAGCACCTGCAACCGATCAGCGAGGTCCGCCGGCGGCTCATCCTCGCCGAACCGCAAGACCGGCTCAGACGCGAACAGGTGCGACATCGGCACCCCGCTTCCTGCCGCCAGCAAGGTGAGTACGGCTCCGCCCGAATGCCCGAACACGACCGCGTCGCCGCCCACCGCGATGATCACCGCGTGCAGGTCCTCGATCTCCCGCTCAGGCGCGTACGGCGCGGTGTCTCCACTCGCGCCGCGGCCGCGGCGGTCCCAGCAGACGCCACGCCAGCCCGCTGCGGCGAACGCTTCGGCCAAAGGTCTGGTGCTCGCCGCCGTCGACAAAGCGCCGGCGGTGAGCACGACTGGTCTCCCCGTGCCGTGAGACTCGAAGGCGATGCTTGTCCCGTCCGTCGACGCTGTGTGCCGCATCAGGCAACCCGACCACAAGCCACCGACACCGCTGTGAGACCCGCCCCTTCGGAGGACTGCGGAACGGCCCTCGTGCGAGGTACCGCAAGACGACCTACGCGCGAAACACAAGGTCGCGCTGGGCGCGCAGCCGCGGCGTTACTACAGCGCGAGGTTCGTGGGCTCATCGGGAACGCCGTCGTGTAGGAGCGTCGAGAGGAGCTGCTTCAGGTCTCGGGGCGAGAACAAATCTGAACCGCGGTAGTTAGCAAGGTCGGCGGCTGACCACCAGCGCATCTCCTCCAGGTTCTCGGTAGCCAGCTCAGCGTCCGAAAGAGCGCCGCGCGGTTTGAAGGCGCTCGTGCGCACGAGGAAGTACTCGTTCGCGACTCCGTTGTAGTCGGCAGACAGACCGGGGCTACGCATCACCTGTCGCCACACGAGCGGCGGGTTGTCCTCCACGACCAGGCCGACCTCCTCACGCAGCTCGCGCGCAAGAGCCTCGAGGTCTGACTCCCTGCCCTCGACCCCGCCTCCGGGAGCTGCCCAGACGGCGGATCCTGGCGGGTCGACCAGCGTGTGTCGGCCCAACAGGAGGCGATCCGAATCGTCCACGATCAACGCTCGAACAGAGCGTCTGAGGTTCTCTGGCGGCATGACCGCACTGTAGGCAGAGAACTCTCGAGCGAGACCGCGTCCAGTGTCAGGTGGCCGAGAGAAGACGTCCCGCAAGCCGTCCGTCGAGCGGTACGGGCAGCGACAGCCGCCCGCAGAAACGGACCGACCGCCAACCGGTTTCTCACAAGCCCCGCCCGCAAAATGCCCGGTGAGCGGGGGGCAGGTTCTAGTAACCGACGACACTGGTAGACCTCGGCAGTAACGTCACAAAACCACCGGATTCTGACAGCCGCAGGTGGGCCCGTAAGCCGACCGTCGTGCGGAGCACGCAAGCCGACCGTCGTGCGGAGCACGCAAGCCGACCGTCGTGCGGAGCACGCAAGCCGACCGTCGTGCGGAGCACGCAAGCCGACCGTCGTGCGGAGCACGCAAGCCGACCGTCGTGCGGAGCACGCAAGCCGACCGTCGTGCGGAGCACGCAAGCCGACCGTCGTGCGGAGCACGCAAGCCGACCGTCGTGCGGAGCACGCAAGCCGACCGTCGTGCGGAGCACGCAAGCCGACCGTCGTGCGGAGCACGCAAGCCGACCGTCGTGCGGAGCACGCAAGCCGACCGACATCCGGGCATCGTTGAGCGGCCTTCGCAGCCTGGGCCTGCGAACCAACGAATCGCCGTCTGCTGGCGTCTGGTATTCGTCGACGCAGGCCCAGAAGGCCACCGTGGATGAGGCGCCGCCGCCAGACCGCGAATACGATCAACGTCGTCACCAGCCTTTTCCAGGGGATACGAGAGCATCATGTCGGGCGTGTCAGAGGATTCTGAGTCGGATGGCGAGCCCGACGCCCGTGACGACGGCGACGCGTCGGTGGGCCACCTGGAGCTGTTCTTCGACCTTGTCTTCGTCTATGCGATGTCGCAGGTGACCGAGCTGGTGAGCGCCGACGTCTCGTGGCGGGGGTTCGCTCATGGTGCGCTCGGCTTGCTGGCGGTGTGGTGGGCCTGGGTCTGCTACGCCTGGCTCACCAACACCTTCACCACAGCTCGAGTCGCGTACCGCTGCTTGATCGTCGCCGCCATGGCGATGATGCTGCTGGCAGCGAGCGCGCTGCCGACCGCGTTCAGTACGGGGGCACTCGTCTTCGGGCTGGCCCTGCTCGGCGTCCGCGTCCTTCACCTGGTGATGTTCGCGGTGGCGGCCTCCCATGACAATCAACGACTCCGTGCGGCGTTGTTGCGGCTGGCCCCGGGCCTGCTCACCGGACCGGTGCTGATTGCCGTGGCCGCCGCGTTCGCGTCTCCGTACAGGGAGCTGCTCTGGGTCGGCGCAGCCGTCGTCGACTTCGGCGGACCTCTCGCGTTCGGGGTGAGGGGCTTCCGGGTGGTGCCCTCCTACTTCGTCGAGCGACACGGCCTCGTCGTCATCATCGTGCTCGGGGAGGCCGTCGTCGGGCTCGGTGCCGGCGCCGCTGAGCACCTCCGGCGACCGGCCGTCCTCGTTGCCGCGGTCCTCGGGGTCCTGATCGCCGCCTCGTTGTGGTGGACCTACTTCGGTCTCTCCGCTGGCGCCGAGCAGCGCCTGCAACGGGCAGAGGGGGACGAACGCGCACGGGTGGCCCGTGACGCCTACAGCTACGTGCACCTGCTCCTCGTCGCCGGGATCGGCTTCTTCGCCTTCGGCGCCCGCGAGTCGCTCGGCGGGATCGCCGATCCGCTGCCGCTGCTCCCCGCCATCGCCCTCAGCGGCGGGGTCGGGCTGTTCTACGCGGCCGATGTCGCCTACCGATGGCGCGATCACCACCAGCTCGTGCGGGACCGCCTCCTCGCCTCAGCCGCGTCTTTGCTGATCATCCCGATCGCGACGACCGCGCCCGCGTGGGTCGCGCTCACGGCGCTCACAGCTGTCGGCGCTGTGCGCCTGACGTGGGAACTCGTGCAACGTCCCCAGATAGGACCCGTCGCCGCCGGCCACGTGAACTAGTAGCTGATGCACGAGTCGAGCCTCCGGCGCTAGCTGACCGGCGAGTGATACCTCGGAGGTGCGCCACATAGCGGGTGACGCCATCTCGAAGGGCTCGGCCGTCCAGCTCGCACGAGGTGGAGTCGACGGCCTTGTCCGGAGATCTCAGCACCGACAGGTTGCTGAGTAACGACACCGCCTGCCGCTCCGGCTTCGTCCGCTGACCGAGCTCGACCCGCAGTCACCAGCGCGGCACTGGGCACACCGCAAGCCGACTCCCGTTGGGACCAGGCGACCTGGGGACCTAAGGCCGTCCTCCGCGCCAGTTCGGCAGCACGAGGAGCTCCCGGAGTCACGTTGAGTGGTCGGCCGGTACTGCAGCCGGATCTGCCGGCGTCGGCCCCAGCGGTGGACCGCCGTCCCCCGGCTGGAGCCGACCGTCATCGACGACCTCGGGACGGGGTCCTACAGCCAGCACTGCTGAGCGGACGAACGGGAGGTCCTGGCATCGCGGCGGGGCAGGGCCTCCCCGTTCTCCTGACGTCAGGCGAGGCCGAGCTGGGTGAGGATGCCGAGCTGGTCGCTCGAGCCCCAGCGCTCGACCATCTTCCCGGCGACGAACCGGCTGATCTGCATCCCGCGCACCGAGAACTGTTTGCCGGTCGGGGCGTGCCCCTGGAACTCACCCGTGTGGGTCCCGCTGAACGTGTAGGCGAACGCGACGTTGTCGTCGTCGGCCACGAGGTGGTCGACCTCGACCTTCATGTCGGGGAACGCGGTGCGCAGCTCGCCGAACATGTCGGCGTAACCCTGAGGCCCGGGCATCTGGCCCGGCGCCGGGTCGTGGTCGACCGAGTCCTGCGCGACGACGTCGACGAAGCCGGTGAAGTCACCGGAGTTCACCGCCTCGCCGAACGCGGTCTGTGCCTTCTGGTTGGCGTCGCGGGTGGGGTGGAGGATGCTCATGGAGGTCCTTTCGCGGCCTTCGAGCCTTCGGATCGGTTGGTCGAGTCGGGCGGTGGGCGCACTTCAGGGGTGCAGGACGACCTTCGTCCAGCCGTCGAGGCGGTCGTCGAAGTTTTTGTATCCCTCGACAGCCTGGTCGAGGCTCAGCTCCTGCGAGACGATCTGGCCGGGGTGGACCTTCCCGGCGTGGATGAGGTTCCGCAGGGCGCGGTTGTACTGCTTGACGTTCGCCTGACCGGTGCCCATCGCCTGGCCCTTGAAGAAGAACGTGCCGAAGTCGAACGCGAACTGCCCCTTCTTCGCCAGGTCGGTTGAGGCGTTCGGGTCCTCGGGCACGAACACCCCGACGACGCCGATCCGGCCGGTCGGTCGGACGGCCGCGATGAGGCTGTTGATGGTGATGCCCGGCTCCTCATCACCGGAGGCGTCGTGGGCCTGGTAGCCGACGGCCTCGACGCCCTTGTCGGCGCCCTCGCCGCGGGTTGCCTCGAGGACCTGGTCGACGCCGTCGCCCGTGGAGTCGTCGACCGGGGTGGCGCCGAGCTTCGCGGCCAGCGCCAGGCGGTCGGGCTGGTGGTCGACGACGAACACCTGGTCTGCGCCTTTGACCTGCGCCGACAGCGCGGCCATCAGACCGACCGGGCCGGCGCCGTACACGACGACCGAGTCGCCCGGGCGCACCGCGGCGAGCTCTGTGCCGTGCCAGCCGGTCGGCAGGATGTCGGAGAGCATCACGTAGTCGAGCTGCTTTTCTTCCGCGTCCTCGGGCAGCACGAGCGCGTTCCAGTCCGCCCACGGCACCCGGAGCAGCTCGGCCTGCCCACCGTTGTACGGGCCCATGTCGGCGTAGCCGTACGCCGCGCCCGCGCTGCCCGGGTTGGCCGTGAGGCAGAAGCCGGTGTAGCCGGACTCGCAGTTCTTGCAGAAGCCGCAGCCGATGTTGAACGGCAGCACGACCCAGTCGCCGACCTTGACCTTGTCGACCGCCGAGCCCACCTCGATGACCTGGCCCATGTTCTCGTGGCCGAGCACCTTGCCCTGCTCGACGTCGGTCCGGCCCTCGTACATGTGCAGGTCGCTCCCGCAGATGTTCGTGGCGGTGACCTTGACCAGGGCGTCGGTCGGACGCTCGATCCGGGCGTCCGGGACGTCCTCGATCGCCACGTTCTTCGGTCCGCGGTACACGAGTGCGCGCATGGGTGTCCTCCTTCGATCGGCGGTTTGCTATCCCATGATCTACCCACGACCCGGCAGCGGTAACGCCTGGCCTATCGCGTGCGACAAGTTAGACGTGCTATAGACCTAGGGGCCGAACCGGTTCTGGCGATCATCGCGGTCGTTCTCGCCGTACTTGCCCTGGCACCCACGAACACCTTTCAGCCTGAGGGCGGTGCGCGAGAGCGGGCCGAGCGTCCTACTACCTCCTGTCCGCTAGCCGTCCGTCTTACGAACGCCGACGTCGCCGGAAGCCAACCGTCTACCGGCGAACGCCGCACTCGCGGAGACTCAGGACATGAACGCCGAAACTGAGGTGCTGGCAGCCGCGACAAGGCGGGCCGAGGGGATCGGGTCGAGGGGATCGGGTCGAACTTGAGTCGCTGCTTCACCCGCAGTTCGTGTGGACCTCTCACACAGGCGAGTCGTTCGAGTTGCGAACCTACTTGGACGCCAACACCAACGGCCGTACCGAATGGCACGGCCAACAACTTACCGATGTGGATATTCGGGTCGTCGGCGAGGTCGCCGTCCTGCGCTGCACGGTGACCGATGACGTCACTACCGCCGCTGGTCGAGGAACGTACAAGATGCCCATGACCACCACGTGGATCGGTGGTCTGAACGGCTAGAGATGCCTTGCTGGCCACGCAGGACCACGCCTCACCTGAGGACCGTCGTGGGGAGCACGCGAGCCGACCGTCCTGCGGGACGGTGAGGAGCACCTCAAGCGGAACCGCTTCTGGCACGTCGGCTCGGGGGCGCCCCGGCCACCCGTAGCCATGCAAGGCTCGTCGCGTGCCCGAGTTGTTCGCCGACATGCTCAAGGGCGGCCACCCCAATTCCCTCGGCCGTACTGCGGAGGCGGTCAACATCGTGCTGACCGACCGTGCTCGGCTCTCGGAGTTGTTTACGGCCATTGCCGACCCGGACGAGCTCGTCCGCCTCCGCGTAGGTGATGCGCTGGAAAAGGTCTGCCGCGAGCAGCCGGGATGGTTCGTGACACACGTCGATCGTCTGCTCAGGGACCTCGGGCAGATCGACCAGCCGTCGGTGCAGTGGCACGTCGCTCAGATGCTGCAACACCTTCGCGGCGACCTCTCCGGTCGCCAGGCGCAACAGGCCACCGAGCTGCTCCAGCGAAACCTGAGCACCTCGACGGACTGGATCGTCCTGAACGTGACCATGGATGTCCTGACCGAGTGGGCGACCGGCGACGCGCCGCTGGCCAACTGGCTCGTGCCCACGCTCAACCGACTACGTCACGACAAGCGCAAGTCGGTCGCCAATCGCGCGTCGAAGCGCCTGGCCGAGCTGGCGCACTGAAACACCGCTGAGACTCAGCACGGCGAACGACACCCGACGCATGTCCTACGGTTTCACCCGGCCCGCAAGCCGACCGTCGTGCGGAACGCTCGTAGCCCATCGTCTACATGATTGGCATCGCGTCGGTTGTCTAACCGATTACCGTTCGGCCGTGACGAATCGGATGCATATTTCTGGCCGTGGTGGGACAACCCTTCTGGTGCTCAATGGCGCTGGAGCGCTCATTGCGACCGGGTTTGCGGCTGCTGGCTTGGCCAAGCCGTCGATCGCCGAGCCGCAGCCCGGCGCAGGAACGAACGCGCTGACGAGGTTCTGGGCAGCCAGCTCGGCGATCCAGACCGTCGCCATCACCGGGCCGCTCCTGACCTCGCTCCTGACTCAGCGCGGCCCGTCGCCGCAGATCGTCAGCGCTGCGGGGATCGTGCAGCTAGGCGATGCCCTGCTCGGCCTCCGGCAGCGCAACGTCTTCATGACGCTTGCACCTGCAGCCATGGGCGCGATTCACCTGATCACCGCCCGTGCGCTGCGCATGGAAGCCGGACACAGCGCTTAAGGAGACCGTCGAGCGGAGCTCGCACAAGGCGACCCTCTAGCGAGGCGCTAATCGCCCAGGGCCCGATGACACCGCTAGGACCGCCCCGGCTCGAGGTTTCCATCCGAGTCGACGTGCACGTCGGTGACGTATTGCACGTTGCCGCAAAGGCCCTTGATCACCTTCTTGGTGAGGTGTACCCCGAGGGTCGAGGTGACGGGGCGCCGCTTCGAGATCGTGACCGTTGCGGCCAGGTTGATGGGCGTGCGCTCGTCCGACGCAGCGACTCCGAGTTGCTGACCGAGGTCACCCCCGTCGTCCTTCGTGGTGAGCGTCCTGCAGCCACTCGCGCAGACGCGGACTCGGGCGTTGGGGTGGTTCGCGAACAGCTCTTCGGCGTGGACGAAGACCGACGGAGGGAACGCCATCGGTCCGGCACATGCCTCTGAGGAGCAACTTGGGCAGGCGCCCAGCGCGAGAAGCAGGCAAGTCGCTCCTAGGCTCCGCCCTCCGAAGAAGGTGTAGCGCGAAATTCGTCCTCGGATCTGCACGTGACCCAGTCTCACCCTGTGGCTCACGTAACCCGACCGTCCTGCGGAACACACAGTCCGACTCCTCGTGCGGAACGACCGCTGGGCGACGGTCGCAAGTCGCTGCTCCTCATGTTTGAGGCTTGTGCTTGCCGAGATTCACCGCTTCGTAAGTCGCGCTAGTCATCCGAGAGGTTGCACATCCACCAGCCGCCGCCGAGATCATGAGGGTTGGTGCACAGCGAGCCGTACAGGTCGGCCCCAACGGGCGACGTCTTGCTGTACAGGTATCCGCCGGCGTCGTCAGGGACTCCTATCCGCTGTGGGAAGAAGGCTCCGGTCTCGCTGCCCTCGCTCTTGGTGATGGCCGAGACTTCTCCCGTCTCGCTCAAGAAGCGCAGCGGGAAGGGCAGCGGAGCACCGTAGTAGTCCGGGCCAGGGTTGACCATGACTCGTGCCACCTCGAAGACCGGTCGGTGGACGAAGAACCAGGCGCGGGGTGCGAACTGCCACCAGCCGACGAAGGTTCCACACCAGAGCGCGAACAAGACGATGCCGCCGGTCAGGACCGCGCTGCGTCTAGCCAGGATCAACGCGGGCACGGTCACCACCACAGCGACGCCGACGAGCAGGTACTTCAGCGCCAGCACAATCGGCTCGAAGAACCAGACGCTGAACCGGAAGTACCAGACGAAGACCACGCTCGCCCACAAGACGGCCGTCCACGCCACGCAGGCCTTGAGAGACGACGTGTCGACTGGCTCCGCACTCGGCACACCCGTGGTCACGTTCAACAAACTAGCGATGCCGCCCGACCCGAAGAGCTGCGCCGAAGACCCTGAAGACCAAGGTCTGATACAGCCGCAGCGGCTAAGACTCGGGTCCGACGCCCAGCTCGTACGCAGGCCGACGGTCACCCAATGCCTCGGCAGCCGACCCAGAGCCCGACCGTCGTGCGGTGCACGGAAGCCGACCGTCGTGCGGAGCACGCAAGCCGACCGTCGTGCGGAGCACGCAAGCCGACCGTCGTGCGGAGCACGCAAGCCGACCGTCCAACGAGAGCCTCACGACGAAGAGTCATTTCTTGGCGATGCCTCTGGTTGCCGTCAGGCCGAGAGATTCCCTTGCCCGTGTCGCAGTGGTGGGCCGAGGTCAGCGCTTCTGCGAGTTGTGCCTGCACTCATCGTCGGGAAGCAATGGCGCTTTTGATCGCAGCAACACTCGGCCGGTAATGGCGCCGATCCCGCATGCGAAGCTCCCTCAACTTCGGCAGGCGTGCGATGCATGTGAGGTCTCCATCAATGATCCTCGTGCTGCCCCAAAGATCCAGTTCCTTCAACGCAGTCAAGCGTTCGAAGACAGTGGCGGAGCTGATATCGCGCAGGTCGGAAAGGTTCAAGAGTTCAAGGCTCGAGCAACCTGCTATTTCGTCTAAAGAGACCAATCTCGGACACGCTTCTAGCTCCAACCGCGTTAGTAGATCCCGTCCCGACAACTCAGCGACATCCTGGAGCCAAGTCGCTGAGAAGATGGCAAGCTCGGTCATGAGAATCAGATCGCCGAGGCCGTCGAGGGCGCGCAGCCTAGGACGTTCCTTCATAGTGATAGATGACAGGTTGCCGAGCATGGAAAGAGGTGTGAGGTCCTCGGGCTCGTAGCTCTCGACGTACAGCGTGTGTAAGTGGGTGCTCGTCTCGATCGTCTGCTTGACCTGACTCCAACTCGCAGACAGGTCACGCAGGTTGGGTAGCAGAGACAGATCAACGGTAACCGATGGGTCGATCGTTGCTAGATTAAGTACTTCGAGTTTTGGGGCCAGCGTGTAGATGGGACCCACGTCATTGATTCTCGGATCAAGTATAACGAGTTCGCGGATCGGTAAGTATTGTAGAAAGTGCAGGTCGCGTTCGTCGAAACCTAAAGCATAGTTCAAAATAACCCGGTCGGCGAGCCCAGACTCCACAGCCGCTTCCATCTCAGCATTCCACGGCTCAGTTACGACAACTTCACGTCTGTCATCAAACCTCACGGACGCACACCTCGATTCCGGACACCAGAGCACCCAGCAGCGCATTGTCGGGCTTTTTGGAGAGTACCGGCCTAGCAACATCCCTGGTGACTAGCACCCGACTCGACGTCGAGCCGCGCACGCAGCACACCACCCTCGTGCGGAGCACGCAAGCCGACCGTCATGCGGAGCACGCTGACCGACCGTCTTACGGAACGAGTTCGTTCAGTCGCGCGGCGCAACTAAGACCGGCGTCAAGGCGAGCAGTTTGCGGCTGTGCCAATGTCGACCCCGCTACGCATCCAATCCCCCAGCTGCAGCGGCTCACCGACCGCCGGCCCGTGATGGACGACTTTGCCCCAAGTCGTCAGTCGCCACGACCGGGTAGCGGACCCGACTCCGCTGCCCGGTCATCGGGCGACCAGCGAACGACCGACCTTACAAAGTAAGTCTGGGCCAGTGTCTTGAAGGGTAACCCTTAGGTCGGCGCCGGCAGTGACACCTTTGGGGGGTCGACCTGTCGGTCCGCGACTAGCTCCCTCGGGGGAACTCGGTTGCGAGGTCGGGAGGTGCGGTCAGGAAACGCTCTCCCGGCCGCCGCTCACCCGGCCATCCATTGGTGCTGAGGCAGCCGCGCTGGGACCCATAAGCCGACCGTCGTGCGGAGCACGCACGTGCCGACCGTCGTGCGGAGCACGCTGATCCACCGCCGAGCGGAGCTCGCAAAACCGCCCTACGTACGTAGACGCACACGCGTCCCTTGAGGGCCTTGGCGGGCCAAGGTGCGCTGCCACCTGACTGGGTGGAGCTGGCTCGAGCCGTCGGACCAGAGCTGCACCTTTGCCCACTGCTGAGATGATGCCGCCAGGTAGTACCGAATCCATATTCGAGCGTCGGGGCAACCGAAGCTTACTTTTCGGTGGCGGCCTGCTTCGACTTGCGTCGCTTTGGCTCTTCGAGCGAAAGGACTCTGCGAATCTCGTCTTCGAGCTTACGCAGTTCTGCCTGGTGAGCTCTGCTGAGATCGAGCCACGTGTTGGTCGACACCGGCTCCGGCTCGTCTGACTCGTCCATCTGCCACACAGCTTTGCGGGCGGTGTCGATCACTGGCTCCAACTCCGGCACTAGCAGACTCAGCTCGACCTCAGCCGCATAACGCTCTTCTGCTGCTAGGCGCAACTTCTCCCGTGAGAAGGGTGCGTAGAGGTTCTCGATCTGCCAATGGCCGGCCTCATACTGCTCCGACTGGTCGGCGTGCGCTCGAATCAGGCGTACTGAAACGTCGCGCACGCGATCATAAGTCAGCTTCCTCGCCTCAAACTCCATCTGCTTCTTGAAGCGCTTGCTCTCGCGCTGGCCATTGATGAGGAGACCGATCAAAACACCGCCGAGGCTAGCTCCGGCGGTGATGATCTGCGGTACGACTTCTAGCCACGACATGGCAAGAGTTTACCTGCAATGAAGTCAACTTCTCGTAGGAACAACCACTCCGCCGGCCGTCGTTTCGGTACCCAGCAGCACCCTCATCTGAGCCATTGCCTCATCCGACTTCGAGCGAACATCCTCTATCTGCTTGTCGATTTCTGTTTGGTCGACCTCCGGTGGCGCAGCGCGGATGAGTCTCGCGATCCGTGCTGCCGACTGCACTGGTGCGACGAGTTCAGGAGCGATGATGCGAAGCTCGGTCTCCAGCATGAACAGCTGATCGGTTCGTTCGGTCACACTCTCCTTCCACAGCTCCCAAGCCGGACCGTTTCTGACGTGCGGAGCCTTCAGGACTTCGCGGGTCCTTTGCATGGCGTGGGCCGTGTTAATGAAGAGCTGGCGACGAACGTCAGCAAGTAGCTTCTCGCGCTCGAACTCCTGTTCCTTCCGCCAACGCTCAGCTGCACCCTCGGCTAGATCTTTGGCAGCCTGTATGTTGCGCGTGTCTCCCCGCGTTTTGAAGTACCCTGCGATCAGACCGCCGATCACCGCAGACAGGATCCCAATGATCGCGATGAGGACCGGTAAGCCGGCGGTTGACGTGAGCCAGTTCCACAATCGCATGCACGGAGACTATCGGACTAGACGGTCCGCAGCCCAGGATTCTGGTGGATGTTGCCGATAACTCCGGTGCTTCAATTGGTTGCGCTCGCCGCTCAACCCAGCCCGCTTGCGTCGCAACCCGGCTCGGGAATATAGTCGAAGTCCGTTGCCCCCAATATTCATACGGCTTGCCTGAACCGCACCGGCGTGTCCGGAGACTTTGGTCTGCCCTGGGTCTGACGTAGTCGAGATTCCTGGGGTCTCATGCCACGGTCGTGATGCGGTTGGCCTCGAACTCTAGTGGGGTGAGCCGTCCGAGTTGGCTGTGTCGGCGCTTGCGGTTGTGCCAGATCTCGAGGTATTCGAAGATCGCGTTGGCTAGCTCGAGTCGGGTGTTCCACTTCTTGCGGTCGAGGAGCTCGAGCTGCATGCGTGACCAGAACGACTCGATCATGAAGTTGTCGTAACAGTCGCCGATGCTGCCCATCGACGAGCAGGCCGGAATCCTTGGCGCGTCGGGTGAAGGCCCACGAGCCGAACTGCACGCCCTGGTCGGAGTGAATGATCGTCCCTGGTTCGGCGCGCTTCGAGAGTCGGCTGTCGATGGCCATCCCGAGCGCGTTGGCGACCAGGGCACCGGTGGGTGAGGAGTCGATCGACCAGCCCACGACGCGGCGTGAGTAGGTGTCGAGGACGGCGCAGCAGTAGACCTTGCCCTCCCGGGTGGGGTGCTCGGTGATGTCGGTGACCCACAGCTGGTCGGGCCCGCTGCGGGCGAAGGTCCGCTCGACGAGGTCAGAGACAATGTTGTCGCCACGAACCCGCTTCCACTTACGCCGCCCGGTCAGGCCCTGCAGGCCGGCGCGGCGCATCAGCAGCTCCACCTGGTTGTGGCCCACGAGAACCCCGCGGCCGAGGGTGAGCTCGGCGTGGACCCGGCGGCCGCCATAGATCCCACGGGACTCGGCGTGGACCTGGCTGATCAGCTCGGTCAGCATCGCGTGTCGGATCGAGCGCTCCGAAGGAGTGCGCTTGCGGTGCTCGTAGTAGCCCGACTCCGAGACGCCGAGGATCCGGCAGGCGACCTGGACGGGGAGGTTCTCCGCGGCCATCACGTCGATGGCCGCGTACCTCCTTTTGGGCTGGTCTGCTCCTTCACCAGCTCCATCGCGCGACGGGTGACCGCGAGCTCGGTCTCGAGCTCGGCGATCCGCTTCTTCGCGGCGGCGAGCTCGGCGTTCTCGTGCGTCGTGCGGTCCAGCTCGAGCCCGCGGTCGATGCGGTCCTGGCGGCGCCAGTTGTAGATCGTCTGACCGCTGAGGTCGAGATCATGAGCAACGCTCGCCACGCTGTGGCCCTCGGCGAGTCGATCAAGAACCCTCCGACGGAACTCCGCCGAGTAGCCCTGTCGTGCCATCTGTTCCTCCTGGTGTCGGACACCAAGACTCCAGAAATGAGAACGCCGTAGGACTCAGGACACACCAGAGTCTCCGGACATGCCGGTGCGGTTCAGCGCTCCAATGACTGCCTATCGATCGGGTACACGTATGCGGGTTGCTGAACCGTCATACGCGGCGTCTGCTCTGGGTTCGGTGGCTTCGGCGACCGCTACCGGCAGCAGCTCGGCCGGCCAGACCTGCGCCGCCGAGCTGCTGCCTGAATCCCGCTAGGTTGCCGTGAGCGCGACGCGGGCGCGGATCAGGTGGTCGAGCGACCGATCGACCCGGGGGACAGGGTGCGCGGTCCCGTCGACCGGGTTGAGTCGGCGGGCGACCCGGCCCTCGCATTCGTGGACCACCTCGATCTCGAGGTCGACCAGCAGCGGCAGAACCGTGACGGCGTACCACGTCCCGCGGCGGTCCGGCCGCCGGAGGTGCTCCCCGATCCGGCTGCGGACCGCTGCCCTGTCCGCGACCCGCCGGACGCTGCCGACGTAGCGGCAGCGGCCTTGGATGTCCCAGGTGACGTAGACCGCCGATGCCGGGCCGCGGCGGACCTGCATCAGGTCGGCCACCGTGGTCGTCGTGCTGAAGAGGGCGTTGACGTCGACGGAGCCCGCGGAGTCGAGCAGGGCGTGGTCGAGAGCCGGGCAGACTGCGATGGCGGCGCGCGTGATGAGCTCGTCCATGCGCTGGTGGGGCCTCACGCGTCGTCCTCGGCGAGCTCGTCGTCATCGTCGTCCTCGACGATCAGCGGCTCCTTGGGACCGAGCATGTTCAGCTTGTCCCGCGCGGTCTGCAGCTGGGTCTTGATGTCCTCGACCGCCTCGAACGAGCCGAAGACGTCCGGCCCGCCCTTGCTCGACAGCACGGCCAGGCCCTCAACCGCCTTCAAGACCGCCTTGGCGCTGGCCTGAAGCCCCTGGCGCAGCTGGGCGGGCTTGTCCTTCGGCTTGTTCTTCTCCGCGTTGTTCCCGGCCGCGGCGATTGCCTCGGCCGCCCGCTGCGGGGCCGAGATGGTGATCAGGTCCCACTCGAGCTCGACGTTCTTGTGTGCGCCGGCGGCGTCGAGGATCGGGTCACCGTCCGCGAACGCGCCGTCCGGGTCGTCGATCGAGTGAAACTGCTTAGCGGCCTTGTGGGTGACGTGTCCAACCGCGACGGAGTGCAGGGTTCGGAGGCCGCCTTCGGTCTCGAGCAGCGAGTCGAGGATGAGGTAGGGCCGGGACCGGAACGGCACCTTGCCGGGGGTGCGGTTGCCGTCGTCGGTGTCCTTGGAGCCGCGGTCGCGGGTGAGGAGGCCGTCGAGCATGGCGGCTGTCCCACCAAGCACGCTGAGCTGGGCCTTGGCGTTGACCTTCTCGTTGAAGTTTCCGGTGAGGGCCTTCTCCAGGATGGCGTCGAGGACTCCCACCGGGTCGGAGCCCTGGTCCAGGTACCACCGGTAGTCCCACACGACCCTGCTGAGGGGCCCGCCGTCGCGGTAGGCGTTCAGCGCCAAGTTCAGGTTCGCCAGGGACCGGTAGCCCGAGAGGGCGGTCGAGGCGAGCTGGCGGCCGACGGTCGTCCGCTGGGGGTTCTTGTAGTTGAACTCCTCGCGGAACAACACCCCGGTGCCGTCCTCGGCGTACCACGGGTTGAGCAGCGACCGCACGGTCAGCGCGACCGCCCAGAGGCGGTGCGGCGGCAGCCCGATCAGGTCGTGCATCTCGCTGGTCGTGCACTGGCCCTCGATGATGCGGTACTCGTCCTTGGTGATGAGCTCGTTGGTCAGAGCGCGGCGGAGGAGCCGTCCCATCCCCTGCTCGGCCTGAGCCGCGTCCGACCACGGCGTCGCGTCGGTGTGGATCGTGGCGATGAGGTCCTCGCGGGCTGCGACCATGTCGCTGATCGCCTGCTTGCCGTCGGTGGTCCGACCACCCACGACCACCACCGAGGGAGCGGTGAGGGTGTGCCCGGCGCGGATCGTGTTCTCCGTGAGCTGCGCCTCGGAGAGGCCCTTGTTCACGGTGGTGATCTGTGCGGAGAGACGGTCGCGCGTGGCGCGCTGGGTGACGCGCTTCCACGTCTTGCCGATCGAGGTCCCGATGACGGCCTTGACGCACGCGGCGGCAGCATCGGTCACGTTGCCTCCGGTACGGCCCTTCCACATCGAGACCAGCCGCGAGTTCCCGTCGACGCTGACTAGGTAGTACTCGTCCGGCGAGCCATCCGCGTAGGCGACCCTCATCACGACCAGGAGGAGCGGCTCCTTGACCCCCGACTGCAGGATGCTGTCGGTGTAGTCGTTGCCCGTGGTCGCGAGGTCGGGGACGGTCTTAGCGAACGCCTCCTTGACCCGTGCGGCCAGCTCGTCGTGGTCCTCCACCTGCAGCTCCAGCATCGCCCACGCGCCGTGCGGCCCGTCGGCGGTGGTGAGCCGGGCGGTCGACATCTCGGTCGTGACGACGTCGAGCTGGTTGTGGAGCGTGTGGGTCCAGCGGGCACCGGCGATGTCGGGAAGCACACCCATGTCGATGAAGCGGTCGTGCTGCGGCGTCACGTAGATCGTGCCCTCGCTGACCCGCTTCCGGTTCAAGAGCGAGGTGCTCTGACCGTTGGACCCGACGTGGGTCTCGGTGAGCATGCGGAACCGGGGCGGGTCGGTGAGGCCTGCGGTGATGACCCCGGCCGCCTCGTCGGGCAGGTTGACGTCCGAGTTCTTCTGGAACGCCGTGCGGACCGGGGCCAGGGCCTTAGTCATGGGAGGGTCGGCCAGGAGTACCGGCCGGTGCTTGAGCACGGGGAAGGTGCGGTTAATCTCGGTCTTCTGCGGGTTCTTCTCGCTGCCGAGGTCCTGCGCGATCTTGCTGTTCACGTGGCCGCCTTTCTGCGGTCCCACGCTTGCGGACGATGCCGCGGGCCAAGACGGTTGTCTCGACCCCGCCGCCTTCACCCTAGGGGCGAGGCATCCAATCCTTTGCGGTCTGGCTCATGTCTCCAGTTCGCTCCGGGCCGGCTCGACTTGTTCTTGACCCAGAGCGACGGCTGGTCATCCGGCACAGGTGCCGAGGTGGCCGCCCGGAGGCGGTGCCAGCCTTCGCGCGACGCAGGACTCAAGATGTCCCACGCCTGGGCTTCGAGATTGTCGAAGCGGTAGCGCGGCCGAGACCGAGGCCTCGGCACCGAGAAGAGTACACACACGCCCGACACCCCGACGTTCCCGCGCTCCGCGACCCCGTCCCGGTAGCCGGGCACGCCAGAAAGCGGCGGTACCCGCGGCCGGCGCTGGCGGTCGCGACCGTGATTCCCTGTTACGGATTCATGGTGAGGGACGTTGCCAAGCGCCTCGTAGGTGCACCTGGCCGAGCTGATCGCGTACCTCTAACTTGCGCCGCGTTCCCGGGCTGTCTGGGCACGCCGCACGAACACTCCACTGATCGCCATGGCAATCACAGTCCAGATCAGTCGAAAGGCGAGGCTGATGCCGTGGGGGTGCTCAGCGACCAGCAAGACCCTATTGATCAAGGCCCAACACGAGCCAGAGACCTGCCACGGCCAGGTTCCGCGCTCGCTCGTCGGCACTCGGCAAGCGTGAAGAGCAGTCGGGCAGTCGGTACAGCCTCTCCGTACTTGCTCGCCCGCAAGACGTCCGTCGAGCGGTAAGGGCAGGGACAGCGCTCGGCAGGAACGGCCCGACAGCCAACCGGTTCTCACAAGCCCCGCCCGCAAAAATGCCCGGTGAGCGGGGGGTAACCGACGACACTGGTAGACCTCGGCAGTACGTTACAAAACCACCGGTATCCGTCAGCCGCAGGTGCCCGTAGCCAAACCTCTAACGCAACTGCTGGAGCCAACGCTTCCCGGTCTGATCGAAGGGTTCGGCCCGCTGCTCGAGCAGTGGTAGCAGCCGGCCGGCGGTGGCGGCAGCAGCGTTCAGGTCTTGTTGGGACACGAGCTGCGCGGCGGCGAGAGCTGCAAACTCATCCTGATCGACAATCCCGGCCTCCCCCTCGGCGTTGCGGTACAGGTCGAGTTCGAGATCGACGAAGGAGTAGCTGGTGTCTTGTTGGGTGGCGGGCTGACAGATGTCGATAGTCAGGTCGATGGTTGGGGTGAACCAAAAGGCGGCGATCCAGAACTGCTGGCGGGGTATCAGCCAGACGCCGTCGTGCATCTGATGCTCGACGCGGCCATCAGGCTGGTGGACAGGGGTGCCGTGTGGAGCCCCTAGCCAGGTTCCATGGTCGTCCGAACCCAGATGTTTCACTGCCCAGCTGAACCGCGGTGCGCACCGGCTGGTCGCCGTCGACCACTTCCACTTCACGAGCTGCGCATCGCTTGGCATTCGAGGAGTTTGACAGCCGGCAAGGGCGGCGTGTACAGGGGCGCACGGCCGGTTCAGGTTGCTAGCGCAATTTGGGTCTCGCGGATTCACACGTCGGTAATGTCAGAAACGACCGGTTCCTGACAACTGTCGGTGCCCGCAGCTGTGGTCAGCTGGTCGACTCACTTCGCATGTTCTGGCGCAAACGTTGAAACATCGGCAGCGTCGACACATTTTCCCGATCGTTGACGACGGGTCGTGATGGGTGCCGCCGCTCCGGGTGAGCTCGAGCAACACCGGGATCCGGCGGTCTTGGCCGCGGTGAAGCGGCTCAGGGAGCGCTTCGCCCGCAAAGAACTGGGCAGCGCTCATCTCCACGCCCGGCGAGGGGTCTTCGTCTCCGGAGGCGGTCACCTCAAAGGTCATGATCACCTGGTGGACCGAGCTTTGCGACCCCCAGGTCGGGCCGTCGAACACGCCAAGTAAGCGGGTGACCTCGCCGGTCACGCCGGCCTCCTCCCACAGCTCGCGCAGGGCGCCCGCCGCCGGCGATTCTCCGACCTCGAGCAGCCCGCCCGGCATACACCAGCTCGCGTCGTCACCGCGTCGGCATAGCAGCACCCGCCCGTCCGCATCGCGTACCAGGGCGGAGACCCCGATCATCGGGGACGTCCGCGTCCACGCCTCGTCGGTGAACCCGGCTATGAGGGCTTCGGAGTCAGCGATCTTGGTCAACGCGGCCAACCGTCCGGCCAGGCCGAGCAGGTGTTCCGCACGCTCAAGGTCATACATATCGGCTGCGAACGTACGCGCAGTCGTCGCCGCGCCACGAAGCTCATCGGCCAGCAGTAGCAGCCGTTCGGCCGGGTTCAGGTCGTTGGTCACCGAAATTAATCCTGTCTCACCGAAGTCCTGGTCTCGCAAACTACCGGTTCCTACTTGGTCGGAGCCCTAGTCCGTCAGAAAAACCACCAGATTCCGACACTTTGGGTATGAACGTAAGACGTGCCCCCACCGCTTCCCCCGCCAAGCGGGTCTTGCGAGGAGCTCCCGCCCTCTCACTCAATTAGGATTCGGACGTGGGCTTTGATCCGTACCGCGAAGAGGCGAATGGCATGGTCCGATCGCTCGTGCTCGGAACACCGGCAATGGTGGCCATCGTCGTCGGTTTCACGGTGGGAGACGCACGGGGTTGGCGCAGCGGAGTTCTCTGGTTCGTTGTGACCTACACCGTGCTGCTCGTCGTCGTGATCGCCCTCTTCCGGCTCCAGCGACACCCGAAACCAAGCGTTAACCGAGCGTATGGGCCACTTGGGTCGCGGCGGCACCAGACCAAGACGTTCTGTGGTCGACCGCAGCATGCGGTCCCCGGGTCGCCTTGAGACCAGCAACGAAGCCCGCGAACTTCTCCCGCGTGCGTGCCGGATCGATCTCGGCGAGACTGAGACGGGTCTAGCATCGCTGCCGTGCCTTCAATCCAGGGCTCGAGAGCGGGTGGACCACGGCTGCTCTCGCCCAGCCTCGTCGTCGTGCTCGTCACCTTCGTGTGCATGGCCGGTCTACTTGTCGCACTGGTCGCTGGCCGGGCCCACCTTCGATGGGCCGTCCCGACTCTCGGGTTTCTGTTCCTGCTGTCGATCGGCGCCACACTGCTCGATCTTCTGCGCCGGCGCAACGATGCTCGCGATCGCCACCAGACCGACTGCAGCCTGCGGATGGTCAAAGGCACCTGCCCCGGCCTGACCTCTCGATGGCGAAGTGGCGCAGCCGTCATCGAGCGCAGCGAGATCCGCTTCCAAAGGATGGTCGGTGGTGTCCGGTTCTTACCGGGTCGCCGGGTCAACCTGGATCTAGTCCAGATCGGGCCGCGCCTAGATCCCATCAGCTGGGCTGATGCCATGTCAGTCATGCCCGAGAGCGAAGTGGTCCAGCTGATCACGGCAGACGCGGTCGTCGAGGCGGCCTTTCCTCCCCGCGTCATGCGGTGGGTCATCGAACGGTTGCATCAGTAGCCACGCGAGATCGATTCGGGATGCCCGACAGGGATCCCTCGCCGTGACGGACATGTGGCTGCTGAGCACCAGCGTCAGGAACTTGTGTCTGAAACTCGACCGTGGTTTCTTGCCAGCTGTCAGGCTGACATGGGTTTCCGACGGAGCGGCGTGGCTGTTGGCTTGACGTCAAAGAAGCGATCGATTTCCGACCCCTCCTTTCGCCGCCACCCGCTGATCGGAGCCAGGCAATCGACGCGTCGGACACGCCGAGCCCGTAGCAGTAAACAGTCCCCATGACCGAGGAGGACAGCCCACGCGCCGTTCCGAACGACCCGCTTTGGCCCGAGGCCGGCGCGGGCCCTGGCGTGTCAAGACGATGCCTCAGCCCGAAACCAGCACGCTTCACGGCACCGCAACAGACGGGCACTGATGCTGAAAGCGTGCGCCCGGCACGATCACGGCACCCGCCGGCGCTGCTGCGAAACTGCGGGGCAGGTCCAAGTCTTTTCTGCAGAGCTCGGAGCCTATGGCGGTCCGGCGGTGCATCGTGTTGGCTGGGGCCATGAGTGGCGATTCGAAAACGGTCACGGTGCTCGGGGTGCCCAACAGTGCCGGCGCCTACTGCGTCGGGGTCGAGGAGGCTCCCGCAGCACTGCGAGCCTCCGGCCTGATCAACAAATTGGGTGCTGCCGGGGCGGACGTCCGTGATGTCGGTGACCTCACTTTGAGACGTTGGCGGCCGGACCGAGCGTCACCGCGGGTGCAGAATCTGGCCGATGAAATCGAGGCGCTGCTCGAGCTGGCTTCGGCCGGTTCGTCGGTGCTGGAGCAGGGATCCCGGCTCCTAGTCCTGGGCGGCAGCTGCCTGGTTGCCGTCGGTTTCTGTGCTGCGATCGCCGAGATCGGTGAGCGGCCACGGCTGATCTATGTCGATCGACATCTCGATCTCAACACTCCGGACAGCACCGTGGAAGGTTCGTTGAGCTGGATGGGCATGGCCCACGCCCTTCAGGTGGAAGGCTCCGCTCCACAGTTGGCCGGGGCGGCGAAAGCGGTGCCGCTGTTGACCGCCCCGGACCTGGTCTATCTCGGCGTGGACCTGAGCCAGGCCACCGACTGGGAACGTGACCAGGTGAGGGATTTCGATCTCTCGGTCGTGCCCCAGCACAAGCTGGTATCCGCACCGGCGGACGCGGCCCTAGAGGCGCTGAGCTTGCTGTCGGCCGGCCCGTTCGCTGTCCATGTCGATGTCGACGTGCTCGACTTCATCGATGCGCCGCTGGCTGAGAACGTGAACGGACGCAACAGCGGCCCGACCATCGAGCAGCTCGGCGCAGCTCTGGCCGTACTCCTGGACCAGCCGCAATGCTGGGGGCTGTCGATCGGACAACTAGTTCCTGCCCACGCCGCCTCGGACGCCACCGTTCTGTCCAGACTCACCACCACACTCGCCGCCGCATTCACGACAGCGGCCACGAGCTGACGCCTTTCCGAGACGCGATCGAGATAATCCGGGAAGTCGTCCGTGCTGTTCCCGGTGGAGGCGAGCCGGCCCGATCGATCTGACGTCGTCAGATGGAGTGTTACTCACCCTCTCGACGTCACCAGATCCCGGGACCAGTACTGGCCAGACGTCACCGGCGGGCACAAACCGTGGTTCATCCCCGACTGGCTGGCCGTCAGCCGCGACTACGACGCCGTTCATCTCAGCGTGCTGGCCTACCTGTCCACCGCCGGACGGGCCCTGCCCTGACTCGATGGTTTGACCGTCCTCGCCGGCTGGAAACCCGATGTGACCTACTGGCTCACCAACTCCCTCAGCCAAGCCGAAACACCCACCACCTGGAAGAACATCTGGCAGGACGAAGACAACATCCCAGTGGACGGCTGAGCGAGGGGAAGACTGCTCGGTCTGAGCGTCGCCTTGTCGTGCTTTACTGCCTTAGTGAAATGGCGGGCCGGCGTGCATGGGGAACGCTTTGTCTTCATCTCCTCCTGGTTCGGGGCGATGATCGTGATTTTCGGAGCGTTCATCCTGATCGGGGTCGTTCAGACCGCCGGCTACGGCGGCCGCAGCATTGGCAGCCGGCTCTGTGGTGTCGGGATCATCCTGCTGGCCGCACCGTTCGCAGTGTCAGACCTGACCCGTCGCATACTCATCGCCGATGCCGAGGGTTTTCACGAGCTCCTCCGCAAACATGTTCGCTGGACCAGTGTCCAATGGGCGGAGATCTCCGACTTCGTACCGGGGTTGATCCCGAACGTCACGGTCTGTGTGGTGGCGAAGGACGTCGACCCAAAAACGGGCCGGTTACGCGAATACTTCCTACCCGGGCCAGCCGGTTTCACAGAAGGCAAAAGACACCGCCAGATCGTCACCCAGTTCAACGACTGGATCGCCGCAGCCGACCCCGACTGGGTCATCAACCCGTGGCTCCACCGAAGCGACCGACCCGACAACCGTTGACCAGGCAGCTCGAGCGCAAAAACCTACCGTCAGGAAAACCACCGGATGCTGACAGTTGCAGGTGTGTCCGGGAGAAGTCCGCTCACCGGGCATTTGCTAGGGCGGGTCTTGTGGGAATCACGCTGAGTGCGAACCGAGCACGGCAACGGCAGCCCGGGGGTCGCCCGTAGAACGGACGGCCTGTGGAACGTGACGGCTGGCCGCCTTGTAAGCGGCTGGTGGATAGGAATACGTCATGGCTCGTCAGTGGTGTGACACCGCGCGTAGTTGCTCACCACTCACTTCGAAGGACAGCCATGACCACCAGCACCCTCGTCGGCCAACTCTCCAGCATCGCGGCTATGCCCGCGCTCGCCCCGTTCGACGTCCAATTCCGGCCACTCACTAGCTCGGACTGCGAAGAACTCGCCCAGCTCTACCTCGACAGCTACCCACCCGGCGCCGCCGTCGCGACCCTCGATGAGGCCTTGGCCGACGTCGACGCCACCTTCGCCGGTGAGTACGGCGAACTGTGGCACGCCGCATCTCTCGTCGCATTGAGCAATGACGAGCTGGTCGGATCGATCCAGGTCGTTCACCAATCCCCTTGGGATCCAGACCTGTCCTGCCCGTTCGTCATCGAGCTCTTCGTCGAACCCAACCGTCGGCGCCAACGAATCGGAGCAGCGCTCCTGCAACGCAGCGCGAGCATCTGCCTAGAGGACGGACAGTCCTCAATGGCGCTCCGCACCGCCGGTAACGCCGCGTCTCCTCATGCTCTCCGTCTTTACCGCACCGCAGGGATGCGGCCGAGATGACCCGCTCGACAGGTGCGGTGACTATCGCCGCCGAACGTGATCCTGCCGGGGTCGAACGGGTCCTTCGGAACCCGCCGTAGACGGGGTGGTGTTAACGCCGCCGTCACCAGCACCAACGGCATCACGATCATGGATCGAGGGGCGCTTAGTGATCCCAGGTGTGGGCAGAGGCGGTCGTCTGCAACGATCCCCGAGTGCAACGCGCCGAGTTCGACGAGATCGCGCGAGAGATTCGAGGTCTCCTGATCCGGCTGGACGACCGGCTGTCGAGCAGGGATGCCACTCTCGTTGCCGAGTTCGTCGATGTCGGCGAGTTTGGCCTGGCCGTCGAGCAGATGGCCGACCAACTCAGCGAGTACGACCAACCGCTGACATCTGATGAGCGCGCAGACATGCTGGGGCTGACCGAGCGCATGCACATGACCGATCGCGTCGCGCGTGCCCTCGCCTTGTGTCCCGAGCGGTAGCGCTAGCGCACTGTCATCGCCACGAGCGGCGCTTGTCATGGTGGTCTGACGACCGACTTGGTCGTCGGTGGGCCCGCAAGGGGACCCTCTGGCGAAGCGGGCCGTCCGTCTGACGGCGATGCCGAAAGACCCGCCCAAGAGAATCCAGCGATGGGTGGGCCTGTGCGAGCTCCGCTTGACGGTTCCCGCACGGCGAAGGGCTGGCGCAGGCCAACCTCGCCACCGAATCGCTGCCAGAACCCAGCCACATAGCGACGCGATCCACAGCCAGCGTCAGGAACCCGTGTCAGAAAATGGCCGTGGTCTTCTGACAGCAGTCAGGTTGATCCCGACGATCCGACCGGGCTGACGGCTTGACGTCAGTGAGGCGACCGGATTCTGACAGCTGTGTCCCCGACTGCGGTGGACCAGGCGCCGGGGTACTTCGGGCTCGAATTCTCCTTGACTGGCGAGGTTGCCAGGAGCATCACAACAGACCGCCAGCGCGGCGGCGGCCAGATCTACGCGCCATCGCGGCACGGAGCAAGCAGACGAGTGCACCCGCAGCGAAGATGCCTGTGCCCGCGCCCACCAGCAGGAAGACGGCGCCCAGCGGCCACAAATCAGCGCCCATGTCCGGGTTGAGATCGCCCTGGACAACGGCACTGACGCAGAACCCGACCGTGTAAGCCACCGCGATCAGCGCGTACGCGCCGAAGGCGACTTGGATCTTCATCGAGAGGCCGACGATGACCACCAAGACCAACAGGGACAGAGCAGAACCGACCACCTGCCACCGCTGATACGGCCCGCTCGCACCACCCGTTACCGGGTCCATGTCGTAGTACAGGTCCCAGCCCATCCAGGCAGCCCAACACAACAGGCCACCGACACCACTGAGCGCCAGACTGAGCCAAACGCCGCGGCGCCGAGGATGGGTGAAGCCTTCAGTCTCGGACACAGTCACACCGTAACTGCGTTACCACGGCCAGGTCAGCCGGCGGACGGTCCTCAGCGCCGCTCAGACGGACGCTGTGAAAGACACGACCGGATTCCGACAGCTGAAACATAGGGTCGGGCTGATCGCTCAGCGAGACATGGCGCAGTCGAGAGCACTGAACGCCGACCAGCTGATGGTCTTATTCGGATGTGTCTCGTCGCCGGCGGGGTCATCGATCAGTATCTGCCCGGGCTTGAGGTGATCGAGGTCGGCGGAGGTGAAGCGGTAGGGGCCATCGGCCGACGTTGTGGCGTCGTCTGTCCAGGCATACAGCTTCATGTTCTTGGGTGGACCGGGCAGCACATCAACTTGTTGCGTAGTTTCGACCTCGCCACTACTCGTGCCCAGCAGCGGCCAATCGACCTGATACGGCCCTCGGTGTGGAGTGACGATGGTCCAGTCGGCGAAGACCTCTTGGTCGGAGTTGCCCTTGGGGTCATCCGGCCACAACAGAGTCGCTCCGTCGACCGGCTGCGTACAGGTCCGAAGGTAGATCCGAAGGGTCCCGTCGTTCGCCCGTCCGACCCCAACCCAGCCGTCGATCGGGACGCTGCATCCCGTCAGCGCGGCGTAGATGACAGCTGCGGCCAGGACAGCCATGAAACGACGACTCCGCACCGCCTCAGTGTGGCCCAGATTTCGGTTGCGAGACCCGCGGACATCAAACCGTGACCGCATCCGGCCTCGCGCCCACCCGCCAATCGGTCAGCGGCGCATTTTGCGGGCGCAACCTGGACCGGACGGGACAGACCGGGGGTCGTTCTGGGCGGGCCCTTGCGGTCAGCACCCAGCTGGTCGCTTCTGGCTGAGCACCGTCAGGAAAACGACGGCCACCGGATTCTGACAGCCGCAGTGAGCCCGTAGGACGTCCGTCCAGTGGCAGTACTCATTCACGCGATGACGGCGCCCGTACCGACCTCTCGCGCACCCTCGAGTATCGCGAACCGGGTGCCGAGACGAAGTGATGAGTAGTCGATCTTGTAGAGGCGCAGAAGATCGACCACGATCGTCTGCCCGGGCGCGACTTCATCGGCCGAGTCAGAGGTGATCTGCACACCAAGAAGCGGGCCGTTGTCCACGCGCAGGTGTGGCCGGTAGGAGCCGCGGAGATCCGCAGGCCGTCTGCGCCCACCGATGGCGGTAGAACCCATTGCGATTTCGGCTCGCAGCAGTTTCACCGTCCACGTTCGCGTACTGGGCCGATCCTGGACGGGGCTGTTGGGCCGGTCAGAGGCTTCTGCTTCAGAAGTCGAGGAAGTCAGATCCGGAGGTCGGGGTGGCGGAAACGCGGCCGGTATCGAGGTCTTCCATGATGTGGATGTCGGCGTAGGTCGGCTCTTGGGGTCGACCGAGGTCGTCGAACATGCTGATGATGCGGCGTAGCCGGACCCCGGGTCGGTGGGTCCAGCTGAAGGTGATGTGCAAGGTGGTGTCTGGCCAGGTGCCGACGACGCCGACGCCGAGTGTCGGACAGTCCCTCGGTGAGCGGGCCGACGTGGCCGCTGGCGTCGGTCCAGAAGGCGTCGAGGCTGCTGAGATGACGGCGCCAGAAGGTGGTGTAGTCCTCCGCGTCGACAGGAGGTGGCCCCACTGGCCAGCCAAGCTCGGTGACGTCGATGCTGCCGGGGTCGACGACGGTCTCGAGGTGCCCGGTGTCGGCGTCGAGGCGGACCACGCCAATCGGGGACGGGGGTCGATAGCTGCCGTTCGGCGGTTGCTGGACCGCGACCCACAGGTGGCGATCAGTCGCCGCGACGGCGGCAGCCTCTCCGAAGCCGATCGCTAGCCGCCACCGCTCGCGAGAAGTGCCGGTCTCGGACGCCACGGCGAGCAACTGATCAAGATGAGGCGTGCGGGTGCGGTCGGCACCGATGAACCAGTCGAGGTCCGAGGTCTGAGCATGCGGTCCGAACGCGGCCTCCTCGCCCCGAATCAGGTCGCTCGGGCTGGGAAGGTGGCGGTAGCGCCAGCTCGATGAGCCGGGTGGCGGTGGTGCCTCCCCGCCGCCGTGCGCCTCGACGCTGAGCTGGTCGGGCACGTCCTGGTCGGCCCGGAGCCGTAGCCAGCAGGTGTCGACCTCCAGGTCCCAGCTGGTCGAGGTCCCCAGGGAGCGCCTGGTCCTCGCGCCGGTCTCGACCTCGACGTACAAGTCGCCCTTGGATGCGCGCAGTGACTGCACGGGCGCGTCGACGTGCACGGTCCGGGTGACCTGGTCGCGACGAGCGAGACGAAGCTGCGCCGACGTGCGGTCATCCGAAGGCGGCGCATCAGGCGTGGCGGCGATGTCCTGCGTGCGTGGTTCCGGCGCACACCACGCGCCGTGCGCTGACACCGCACCCAGGACCGTGTCGGAGACGTAGCGCCCGTGCAGAGCGCCTTCCTCGCCCACCAGCACCAGTGGCCCGCCGTGCTGCTGGACCCACAACCCGTCATCGGCGGCGAGAACGACCCGCCGCTCAGGCGATAAACCACACCCGTCGACCCGCCGTGATCAGTTCGCCCGGACGGAGGAACCGAGGTCGCAACTGCTCCGTCACGAACCTGAGTGGACTGCCGTCTTCGCGATCGTCATGGATCGAACGATAGACCACCGGCGAGCCGGAGCCCGCAAGTCGACTGTCTTGTAAATCTTCTTCGCGTTCCCCATGATGGGCCTCTTCGACAACAGCGATGACGTTGCGGTTCGGGCGAAGGAGCACCATGCGATTTGAGGTCCCCGCGATCGCGGCAGGGATGCGTCACTCGGTAGGCCGACGCGTTGATGGGACGGTCCTCGCCGTGGGCAACGATGCGGTCAGCGAGTGCCGCGTGGGCCGGTGGACAAACGTCGTCGCCGTGGCGGCGGGCAACGTACATACTGCGAACAACACGGGGCGGTCGCACACCGTCGGATTGCTCTCGGACGGCACCGTGATGGCGACGGGCTGGAACGGTGACGGTCAGTGCAACACCGCAGCGTGGAGAGATATCGCGTCCCTGGCCGCAGGCTGGCGTACGACTCTTGGGCTGCGCACCGATGGAACCGTCCTGGCGACCGGCCGGGCCGCGGAGGGCCAGTGCGAGGTGTCCTCGTGGCGCGAAATCGTCGGGATCTCCTGCGGAGATTGGCACTCGGTGGCGGTGCATGCAGACGGCACGGTTGTCGCTGTCGGCGTCAACCGCCGTGGACAGTGTGATGTCGGGCGGTGGCGCGATGTGACCACCGTCGCCGCTGGTTACCTGCACACGCTGGCCCTGACCGGCCACGGGCAGGTACTCGCCGTCGGGGATCAGACAGCAGGGGCCTGCCAGGTCAATGACTGGAAGGAGATCGTCGGGGTGTCAGCAGGCAGCTACCACTCCGTCGCAGTCACGGCGGACGGCCATGCAGTCGCAGTCGGGAGCAACACGGACGGCCAGTGCGATGTCGGTAGCTGGAAACGTCTCGTTGCGGTTGCGGCGGGTTCCACTCACACCCTCGGCCTGCATGTTGATGGCACGGTCACCAGCACAGGAGGCAACGCCGACGGCCAGTGCTGGACGAGTCCATGGACAGGCGTCGGGATCGCACGATGACGCAGCAGACTGCACACAGATCTTCGGCTACCCGAATACCGCAAGCCGTCCGTCGAGCGGTACGGGCAGCGTCCGCGTCCCGCAGAAATGGCCCGACCGCCAACCGGTTCTCACGAGCCCGCCCGCAAAAAATTCCCGGTGAGCGGGGGTTGACCGACGACTCTGGGAGACCCCAGCAGTGCGTCACCGCACCACCGGATTCCGAAAGCCGCAGGTGTGCCGTAGGCCCGTCCCGTCGCCGGACTCGTGTCGGCGGGTGCTACGAGAACAGGGCTGAGCGCGCACCTTACGGCGAGAGCTTTGTACCGTGCGTTGAACGTTGCCCTCCCTCCCGGTCTCAGCCGGGTCCCTTGGCGGAGTGGCTGGTCGACGCCTACGGCCCGGGTTCATACCTTCGTCAGCGGACAGCCGTCGATGGTTGTTCAGTCGCCGTCAAGAGTTGTGGAGCGGGTCCGATGGTTGACCTCGACTTCCAGGCCATCTCCGATGGGGCAGTAGAACGCGGTCCAGACGGCTCCGAACACCTCGAACCCTGCACTGATCGCGCCGGGTGTGTACCCGGCGGCCGTGAGCTCGGCATGCTTGGCGTGCACCGCGTCCGCCGACTCCTGCATGAGACCGAAGTGAAACTGCAACGGGTAGGACGAACGGCCATCGGGCTGGGCGTCGATCTGTGTCACGACGATGGAGGATCCGTCCTCACCCTGCAGGAAGGCGAAGGCGCTACCCGGGTTCGCGACACCCGGGCCCTCGGGGACGTGGCCAGCCTGCACGACGCGGTAGCCGAAGTGTCGTTCCAGGGTCTGGGTGAGGGCGGCGACGTCGGAGGCGCAGAGGTTGAGGTGGTCGAGGTGCATCAGGAGCTCTCCTGGAGGAAGTCGTGGACGGCCTCGGCGACGGCGAGGGGGTGGCCGTTGTTCCAGGGGCCGTCGTGGCCGAGCCCGTGGAGCTCGTCGTGCTGCGACTGCGGCAGGAGCCGGTGTAGGTCCTGAACGGCCTGGCGGAGGAAGGCCGGACTCTTCGTGCCGCTCAGCAGCAGGATGGGTCGCGTGATCGAGGCAAACAGCTCGATGTCTCCGTCGACGGCCGCGACGTCGTGGAAGTCGTAGCGGACCCCGGGCAGGAGCTCGCGGAGCGTGGCACCCGGTCCACGTCGCCGGTCGTCGGCGGCGAGGACGACCCCGGCGAGCACGCGGGCGAGGCGCCTGGGTGCGCGGCGGACGAGCGCGGGGGCGGTGCCGGCGGTGAGCAGCGAGTCGAGCAGCGCCGACGCGAGGTCGCCCCGCTCGATGTCGGCGTGCAGCTCGGCGATGCCGACCAGGTCGATCCCGCCAGCGTAGAACGGCGGCTCGTAGACGACGGCGCGCTCGACCCGCTCAAGGGTCCGGGTCGCCTCGAGGGTGATGACGGCGCCGGAGCTGAGCCCGAACACATTCCTTGCGCCTGTCGCGGTCATGAGCGCGTCGAGATCGTCGACGTCGCGGGCGATGTCGTGGCCGCGGTCGTAGGGGTGTGGGCTGAGGCCTCTCCCGCGTCGTTCGGCCGAGATCACGGTGAACGACGGCGAGAGGGCCGCGGCCAGATCGCGGTAGGCGTGGACGTCGGCCATCGCCCCTTGCACGAGGATGACGCCAGGACCGTTGCCCTGTTGGAGGTAACCGATCCGGGTCCCGTCGCGAGAGGTGACCGACCCGGTGACCGACCCGCTGACGGACTCGGCGCGGGACTTGGTCACACGAGTTGGTTGGACCACGCTGCCTCCTGAAGGTTTCGCTGTAGACTAGTTACATCGTGAAAGTACTCTACCAATGACGAACAGCTGATGAGGAGGTAGGCGTGGGGGTCTCTGATCGACAGCAGAGGTCCGGCGTGATCGACGGGCTCCGTGCGTTCGCGGCCGCCGACTCGGAACGGGGCCGGGAGTTCGCACGCAGCCGGTCGATGCACACGTCCGACGCGGCAGCGGTCGTCGAGATCCTTCAGGCCGAGGCGCGCGGGCAGGTCCTCACCCCGGCGCGGCTGGCCGAGCGGATCGGCCTCAGCGCCGGCGCCACCTCCACGCTGCTCAACCGGTTGGAGGCCGCCGGGCACGTCGTCCGCACCCACGACCACCCCGACCGCCGCATCGTCGGGCTGCACTCGACACCGCAGATCCATGCCGATGCCGCGACATTCTTCGCACCCGTCGCAGCAGCACTCGACGCAACCCTCAGCCGCTATACCCCAAAGCAGCTCGACACTTTCGCAGAGATCATCGCCGATCTCCTTGACGCGACAGGAAACGGACATCCGACCGTCTGATCAGTGCACCGCCCATCCTGCGCAGCGAGTGGGCCGCTGGACGCGGACCGCGGAAGCACCCGGCACCTGAACGTGCCGCGGGAAGGTGGCTTTGCGGGTGCACAACGCGGCCGGCGACGGAGTGCTGATCCGTGACAACCAGTTGATCCGCCCGTTCCCGGCCGGCCTCGCCACCGGTAGCGCCTTGCCCCTGCCAGGACCCGGCAGCACTGTGTGGCAGTTACCGTCGCAGACCAACGACACCATCGGCCCGCAAGCCATCACCCTGCACCGTCTCGACGGCTCCACCGTCGCCGACGCCACGATCCATCTGCCAGCCAGCGCAGGAAGCCTCAGTAGCGACCAGAACGGCTACCTGCTGGAAAACATGGCCGGGCACATCTACCTCCACACTCCGGATGCGGTCAGCCAGATCGCCACGGGGAACCTCATCGCCACCGGAGTCCAGCACCTGCTGACCTGGACCTGCGACACCCACGCGCAGTGCACGCTGAACCTGATCGACCGCGCCAACGGCCACCGCAGCGTCATACCGGCCCAGAACGCGCTGAAAGCCCTGAATGACGACGTCGTCACCGGTGACGGTGGCAACCTGGTCAGCCCCGGCGGCCGACGCGCCGTCCTCGACGGCTATGGAAGCACCTTCAGCAGGACCGTGATCGACCTCGCAGATGGCCGAGCCCACGTACTGCCGGGCAGCACAACCCAGTTCAACCCCAGCAGTCAGACCAGCTGGACTGCCAACAGCAGCTGGCTACTCACCCTCACCGACGGCCGTCTGCGTACCTACGACACCCAGACCGGACAGACACGCACCCTCCCGGTCAGCTCCGCCCCACTCATCCATCTCGCGGTCAGTTAGACCCCGGATCAGCCGGTCCGAGCAAACTGAAGGAAGACGACCGGTGGCTGGCTGTTCTCACACGTCATCGGTCTCTTCTCGCAGCTGAGGTCGGACCCTTGCTGATCAGTATGCGGTCAGGTACGACTTCATCCATGACCCCTGAACCCACGGCATCGGGCTGGTTTGCTGTCCGCTGCTTGTTTCGATCTGGTTGGCCGCCACCCGAGAAGCCCGGCCGGAGCCACCGGTATGAGGAGCGGATCACCCTGTGGCGAGCAGCCACCCTGGACGAGGCGATCGAGAGGGCAGAGGCCGACGCCGAAAAGTACGCCACCACGCTGGAAGACAGCCCTGATGAGTACCTGGGCCTGGCCCAGGCTTTTGCGCTCTTCGGAGCACCCGATCACGACGGAGCAGAGGTGTACTCGCTGTTCCGGAGCAGCGACCTGGATCCTGAGACCTATCTCGACAGCTTCTTCGACACCGGCCGGGAGCACCGACGGCACATCACTTCCGACTCTGAGCCCGGCTACCGCTCGCACACATGAGCATGGCAGACCTCGAACCATTCCGTTCGGGGTAGCGGACGGGACTGCTGCTGCAGGTCTAGGGCGGCGGGATCCGCTGTCCGATCGTCGACGACCCCGACGGCAACCAGATCGCCCTGCGGAACCCCGCGTACTGAACACCTGGCCTGGATCTGCGCCAGGCCTGGCCGAATGCGTCCGCATCCGCCCATGGCGGTGATAGACCCGGAGGGTGCCATCGTCCGCACAGGACCAGAACACCGTCCTCGACCCGGGCCCGGGCGTCGGCCCCGCATCATCACGGCAGTTTCTGTTCGCGGGCGCCTCTTTGGTGCCAAACTGCTCGGGTGAGGAGCGCAGTGGCGGGTTTCCTGGCGGGTGCCGTGGCGTTGTCTGCGCTGGCCGGATGCTCCAGCGCTGATGATCTCGTCATTCAGCGGGCCGGCGGGTCGGTGATGATGGCCTCGGCCAAGGAGCCGAACGCCTTCAAACTCGCCATTGTGAGCGGCACGATGACTCGCACCGCGAGCGGCTGTCTCGCCATCAGCACGCAGGGCGTGGCCACGCCATTGGTGTTCCCCCACGGAAGCACGATCGGTAGCGACGGCCGCAGCGTCGACATTCCTGAGGTGGGCGTTGTGCACCTCGGAGATGAGGTGAGTCATGACGGGGGCACAGGATCGTGGGAGACGTGGAGCGGTGTCCCCGACGAATGCCGTTCCGGCAGTGCTGTCGCCGTGTGGAACTGACCAGCGATGGCGTCGGCCGACGAGGGCGTTCCGTCTCAGTACGCTCCGCGCTTGGCCAGGACGGCGAACACCGTCTTCCACAGGATGTGCAGATCGAAGGTCAGCGACCAGTTCTCCACATACCGCAGATCCAGCCGGACGGTCTCTTCCCAGCTCAGCAGGGAACGTCCGCTGACCTGCCACAGCCCGGTCAGGCCGGGGGTGACCAGCAACCGCCGGCGGGCGTCGGCACCGTAGGCGTCCACCTCGGACTGCAGCGGCGGCCGCGGCCCGACCAAGGACATCGAACCGCCGAGCACGTTGAACAGCTGAGGCAACTCGTCCAGGCTGAACTTCCGCAGCATCCGTCCGATCCGGGTGATCCGGGGGTCCGTGGTCAGCTTGAACAGCGGCCCGGCACCCTCGTTGCGTTCGACCAGTGCGGCCAGCCGCTGCTCGGCGTCGACGCACATCGAGCGGAACTTGATCATGGTGAAGGTGCGCCCGTCCAGGCCCACCCGGGTCTGCCGGAAAAGAACGGGCCCGCCGTCCTCGAGCTTGATCGCCAGCGCGATCACCAGCAACAGCGGCGCGATGACGATCAACCCGAGCCCGGTCAGGATGACGTCGGACAGTCGCTTGCAGACCCGCCGCCAGCCGGAGAAATGCGGCTGTTCGACGTGCAGCAACGGCAGCCCGACGTAGGGCCGGATGTGCATCCGCGGTCCGGCCACCTCGACCAGGCCGGGGTGCACGAGCAGCTCGACGTCCGCGCCCTCGAGCGCCCAGGACAGCTCTCGCAGGTAGCTCTGTCGGGTCGCATCGCCACCGGTGACGGCGACCGCGTCGGCGTCGAACTCGTCGATCGCGGCGACCACGTGATCCAGATCGCCCAGCACCGGCAGGTTCATGGTCGCGGCGTCGTCCATCTCGGCCCGCGGAACGCAGACCCCGACCACCTGCATGCCGAGGTGCGGCTCCTGGGCCAGCACGGCACACAGATCGCCGGTGGCCCAGGCGCTGCCGACCACGACGACCTTGCGGGAGTTGCTGCCACCCTGTTGCACCCGGTGCAGTCGTTTGCGGGAGACGTAGCGAACGCCCAGGCTGGCCAGCATCGCGACGGGGGCGGCCAGCACGATCAGCCGCAGCAGGGGATGCAGGTCGAACAGGCCGCTCGGGAAGGCGCCGAGCACCACCACGATCACCAGCGCCCGCAGAACGGCACGCATGTCGTCGCCACCGACCCCGACGTTGCGCCGGTCGTAGCCGTGGGCCGCGGCGACGGCGACCGGCCAGAGCACGCCACCGATCCCCATCAGAACGAGGTTCAGAGCGAAACTCAGATTGAGGGCGTAGGGCACCTGGGTGCCGAGAGCGACGGCGACCATTCCGACCAACACATCCGACACCACGGTCGCCGCCACATATCGTCGGCTCCATGACCCGAAGGTGTTCCGGTCGACGGTGCTGGGCCGAGGGGCTCGAACCGGGGTCTGGACGGACGCGTCATCGACCTCGTCACGTACCAGTTCTGGCTCACCGGCGAGCGGAAACGCTCGATCCAGTCTCGGCATGCTGAAATCCCCCCGGATTTACCCTGACGAGCGTGCGTACACGATCGCCGAATATGGCGCGGGGGAGTGGTGTTTCTGAGCATGGTCGAGCAAAGACGATGAGCCGGTCAGCCCGAACCGGCACAACGCAGACAATGGATTTCAGTTCCCCCGCGGACTGAGCTTCCACCTTAGCGGCGCATCCGGTCATCTGCAGCCTCGAGCTCATGACCCCGATGGTCTTCGATCTCTGGCCAGGCCTGGACGAACTGCACTGCGTGATGCCCCGAAACGCCTTCTTCATAAGGGGTTCGGAGTGACCCGGCCGCTGGATGGGTCGAGCGTCGTCCTGGATCGCCCAAGACGGACCCTGAAGGTGATTTGGCCCACACTCAGCGTTTTCTTCGTCGCCGGAACTCGTCTGAGGAAGGAGCGGTGTCGGTTTCGCGACGGATTGCGGCATTTCGGCACGTCGTAATCTGGGCGCCATGGTGCGGGTGGTGGTGGCCGACGACGATCCCCTGGTGCGCATGCTGCTGCGCGGCATGCTCGACGACGAGCGGGTCGAGCTGGTGGCCGAGGCCGATGACGGGGCCGGGCTGCTCGACGCGGTCGAGCGGTCCTCGCCGGAGGTCGTACTGCTCGATCTCTCGATGCCCGACCGGGACGGACTGAGCGTCATCCGCGAGCTCGGCACCCGTCCCGATCCGCCGGCGGTGCTGGTACTCACCAACTTCGAGTCCGAGGCAGAGATCGCCGCGGCCAGGGCGGCAGGGGCGGTCGGTGAGGTGATGAAGTCGGCCCGGCGCTCCGATCTGTTGGCGGCGATCGAGGACGCCCTCCCGCGCTGATCGGCCACGTGCCTAGGCTCAGCAGCTATGGCACTGATGGATCTCGACCTGGAAGCCCTGCAGCAGTACCGGCCGGAGGTGGCCGAACCCGACGACTTCGACGACTTCTGGTCCGAGACCCTGGCCGAGACCGACGCCCGTGATCTCGACCCGGTCTTCGAGCCGGTCGACAACCGGCTGGCGTTGATCGACAGCTACGACGTCCGGTTCACCGGCTTCGGCGGCACCCGCGTCCGGGCCTGGCTGCACGTGCCGGCCGGAACGTCCGCGACCCTTTCCACGACCGGCCCCTCTGCTGGGTTGCCGTGCGTGGTGCAGTACCTCGGCTACTCCGGTGGCCGCGGGATGCCGTACGCCAACACGATCTACGCGGCCGCCGGCTACGCCCACCTGATCATGGACACCCGCGGTCAGGGCTGGAGCGGCGGTGGGCCCGACCCGACACCGGACGACGCCCCCGAGGCGGGAACGCATCACAGCCCGGGATTCATGACGGCCGGCATCACCGATCCGCACACCTATTACTACCGCCGGGTCTACGCCGACGCCGTCCGAGCGCTCCGGGCGGCCGGTGCGAGCCCGCTGGTGGACGCGGGCCGGATTGCGGTCACCGGCGCCAGCCAGGGCGGCGGGCTGTCGATCGCCGCGGCCGGGCTGGCCCCGCTGGCCGGCATCGAGCTGGTCGGCTGCGCGCCGGACGTGCCCTTTCTGTGCCACTTCGCCCGTGCGGTCGCGCTGACCGACCGGCAGCCCTACGCCGAGATCACCACCTTCCTGGCCGGCTGGCGTGATCAGGTCTCGGCGGCGACCCGCACCCTCTCCTACATGGACGGGGTGAACCTGGCCAAGCGAGCGATGGCGCCGGCGTTGTTCTCGGTCGCCCTGATGGACCCGGTCTGCCCGCCGAGCACCGTCTTCGCGGCCTACCACGCCTACGGCTCGACCGTCGGCGCGGCTGTCGGCGACCAACCCGACAAGCACATCGCCGTCTACACCCACAACGCGCACGAGGGCGGCGACGACTACCAGCTCGGCGCCCGGTTGGCCTGGCTCGCCGAACACCTCTGAGTCGTTCTCGGCGCTCGATTTCGCTTGAGCCGATCGGTGAGTGCGGGTCCGGTTGTGGTCGGCGTCGTTCTCAGTCGCGGACGGCGACGAACAGGTCACGCCGGATCGAGGCGTCGACCCGGTGCGCGAGTTGGAGGTACGGCCCGGAGGCGAGCGGCCGCAGGCCGGCCGCCTGAGCCACGCCGTCGAGCTCTTCCCGGGCCAACCCGAGGGTGTTCCAGCTCAACGCCAGCGCACCACCGTGTTTGAGCTGGCCGGCCCAGCCGCCGATCGCCTCCTCCAGCAGGGTGGCGGTCGAGCGCTTGTTCCCGCCCGGCTGGCGACCGGAGCTCGGGCCGGGGCCGCGGCCGGTGTGCACGATCCCGTACGGGGCATCGGTGACCACCAGGTCGAAGCGGCGTTTGCCGAAGAGGGCGGCCGAGTCGCGGGTGTCGCCGGAGAAGACGGTGAGGGTGGAACGGCGGTCCGAGTCGGCGGTGCCGACGGTGGCGTCCAGCCGGCGTCCGATGCTGCGTCCCTCCCGTTTCACCGGGGTCAGCTCACAACTGTGCTTGAGCCGTTTGCGCCGCAGATAGGTCTTCAGAAAGGCCGCGTAGGCCTCGATCGCCTTCAGGTCGGTGTCGACCCCGGCCACGTCGAAGCCGAGGGTCAGGCCGAGACTCAGAGTGGTGCCGCGCCCGCACATCGGGTCCAGCAGCGACGGGGCGTGCCCGCCGGCCTGTGCACTCGTGCCGTTCAGCCGGGGCGCGGAGGCCGTAGCGACGTTGATCATCAGCCGGGTGAACTGCTCGTTGGTCTTGCCCGGGTACTTCGGGATGGTGACCAGGTCGTCGTCCAGCCGGTCGTGCACGGGACGCCGGACCGGGCGCAGCACGTCCCCCTCCCGGGCGAAGACCGCCCAGCAGGCCGAGGCCCGGCCCAGGACCGCGGCCACGTCGTGCTCGGGTTGCCCGGATTCGACGGCCAGATACCAGACCCCGGCCAGCTCGACCGGCTCCACCGAATCGATCACCCCCTGGCCGAGGATCATCAGCTCGGCCACCGAGAGGTCGACGGCGCGGTCGGTGTAGACCCGGTTCGCCGACGGGGCCAGCAGGACGAGGTAGCTCACCGCAGGCTGATCGTCAGGTCGGTGATGACGCCCTCGGAGGGCAGCGTCAGCATGTCGACGATCAGCTGGCCCACCGTGCCCACCTGCAGGAAGGCGGCCGGGTCGTAGTCGGCCCCGTCGGCCGCCTGCAGTTCGGCCTGCATGTCGGTGGCCACCCGTCCTGGGTAGATGCTGCTCACCCGGACGTCGGGCTCCTCCAGCCGGAGCGAGTCGGCGTAGCCGCGCAGAGCGAACTTGCTGGCCGCATAGCTGCCGAAGGCGGGCCGCCCGGCCAGGCCGGAGCCTGAGTTGACGTAGACCAGGGTGCCGCCGGTGGCCCGCAGCGCGGGCAGGAACACCTGGTCCAAGGCCGCGACCGCGGTCACGTTCAGGGCGAACTGATCGGCCAGGTCGGCGGTCGTGGTCTCAGCCAGCCCGCCGGGACGGGCGATCCCGGCACTGTGCACCAGCCCGTCCAGCTCGGGCAGGCTCGCCACCAGGTCACCCAGCTGCCCGGCGATCCGGTCCGGTCGGGCCAGGTCGGCCACGCCGTGGCCGGTCAGCCCGGCGAGGACGTCGGGATCCTCGGCGCGGACGACGCCGTAGACCTGGTGCCCGAGCAGCCTGAGCCGGCGGGCGACCTCGGCCCCGATACCCCGGGAGACCCCGGTGAGCAGATACCTCAGTGTTCGAGCTCCTGGGCGCGGACGAAACTGGCCCGGACCTCGGCCTCGGCGTCCTCGACCCCGGTCCAGGACGCCCCCTCGACCGACTTGCCGGGCTCCAGATCCTTGTAGACGGTGAAGAAGTGCTCGATCTCGAGCAGCAGATAGGGCCGGACGTCGCTGACGTCGGAGACGTGGTCGCGACGGGTGTCGCCGGCCGGGACACAGAGCACCTTGTCGTCGCCGCCCGCCTCGTCGGTCATCCGGAACATGGCGACGGCGCGGCACTTGATCAGGCAACCCGGGAAGGTCGGTTCGGAGACCAGCACCAGTGCGTCCAGCGGATCGCCGTCCTGGCCGAGGGTGCCCTCGATGAAGCCGTAGTCGGCCGGGTAGGAGGTCGAGGTGAACAGCGTCCGGTCCAGCCGGATCCGGCCGGTCTCGTGATCGACCTCGTACTTGTTCTTCTGGCCCTTGGGGATCTCGACCGTGACGTCGAAGGTCAGCCCGCTGATCGGTTTGTTCGGCTCCGACGGTGCGCCGACGTTGGGAAGTGCCACGGTGGGTCCTCTCTATGATGGCTGGAATCGCCACGCCGACCTTATCGGATCAGGTTCGGTGCGGGCTCGATGAGGATCAACCGGGCGACCGGGGTAGGAGACGGGAGGAGCGAGACGATGAGGTCATTTCGCCGGGTCGGTCTCGGCCTCGGCATCATCGTGCTGGCCAGCCTGCTCGCCGTCGGCGTGCTGACCGGGGTGCTGGGCCACGGGGTGAACCGGGCGTTGCAGGCGGCCGGATTGCAGACCCCCGGGCCGACCGGATCGGCCGGCACGTTCACGCCCACCGCCACCTCGACCGCGTCGGCCACCGCCCCGACACCGGCTGCGACACCGGTTGCGACACCGGCCGCGACACCGGCGACCATGAGCCCGGTGCTGGCCCCCGTGACCACCGAGGCCGAAGTCTCCAGGACCGCGCTCGCCACCCGGATCAACAACGTCTCCGGTTCCGGTTTCACGGCCGAGATCGGGATCGCCGTCGGACCGGTCGAGGGCGGACGGTGCGGCCGGTGCGGGTTCACTGCTCTACAGCCGCAACGCCGGCACGGGTTTCACCCCGGCCTCCACCAACAAGCTGCTGACCGCGACCGCCGCGCTCAGCCTGCTCGGGCCCGACCACCGGTTCACCACCAGGGTGGTCAGCGGCGCGACCGGCCGGATCGTCCTGGTCGGCGGCGGTGATCCGTACCTGTCGGCGACCACGGTCACCAGCAGCTACCCGGTTCGGCCGTCGCTGCAACAACTGGCCGCCGCCACGGCCACGAAACTCAAGGCCCAGGGACGCACCAGCGTCACCCTCGGCTACGACACCTCGCTGTTCACCGGGCCGTCCTGGAGCCCGCAATGGCCGGAGAAGTACCGCGATCAGGTGAGCCCGGTCAGCTCGCTCTGGGTGAACGAGGGCCGGGACAGCCCCTACGAGACCGGGCCGCGGGTCGCGAACGCACCGCGGGTGGCGGCCGAGGCGTTCGCCGCACAGCTGAAGAAGAAGGGCATCACCGTCACGTCCGTGTCCTCGGCCACCGCGGGTTCGACGGCCACCACGCTGGCCAGCCTGTCCTCGTTGCCGCTGAACCTGATCGTCGAACGACTGCTGATGCTCAGCGACAACGACGCGGCCGAGGTGGTGCTGCGGCAGGCGGCGATCGCGGCCGGGCAACCGGCCTCGTTCACCGGCGGGGTCAAGGCGGTGCAGTCACAACTGTCCGAGCTCGGTCTGGCCGACAAGGCAATCAGCACCGACGACGGCAGCGGCCTGAGCCGGGCCACCCGCGTCCCACCGCAGACGCTGGTCGAGCTGGTGGCCCTGGCCGCCGCCGACGACCACCCGGAGTTGCGGCCGGTGCTGACCGGGATGCCGATCGCCGGCGCCGCGGGCAGTCTGAGCGCGAAGTTCACCACCACCGGTACCACCGCGGCCCGCGGGCTGGCCCGGGCCAAGACCGGCACTCTGAGCCAGGTGCACGCGTTGGCCGGCTACGTCCGGACCCCGGAGGGCACCACCCTGGCCTTCGACGTGGTGGTCAACGACGCCAGCAACGACTACCTGGCCGAGCTCTACCTGGAGCGGGTGGTCGGCGCGATCTCGGGTTGCGGCTGCAGCGGTTGAGTCCCCGCCCTGCGCCGCCCCCCTGCCGATCAGCCGGGACAGGTCAGGCCGTCGACTCCGCCAGCAGCCCGACCAGATGGCGGGCGATCGGCATCGCCGAGGTGGCCGCCGGCGACGGCGCGTTCATCACGTGCACGGTCCTGGGCGTCTGCTCGATCCGGAAGTCGTGCAGCAGCGTCCCGTCCCGCAGCACGGCCTGGGCCCGGATCCCCGCCTCCCGCGGTTTCAGGTCGGCCGAACGCAGCGCCGGGCAGTACTTCTGGACCTCGCGCAGATAGCCGATCTTGACCGCCGAGTTGTACATCTCCCGAGCGCCCGTCCGCAGGTAGTGCCGGGCGACCTTCCAGATGCCGGGGAAGGTCGCCAGCTCACGGACGTCGGCCAGGTTCACCGAGCCGTTGCGATACCCCTCCCGGGCCAGCCCGAGGACGGCGTTCGGGCCGACGGTCAGCTCGCCGCCGATGGTCGGGCTGAGGTGCACGCCCAGAAAGGGCAGGGTCGGATCCGGTACCGGATAGATCAGGTGGGAGACCAGCTGCCGTTTGGCCGGGACCACCGTGTAGTACTCACCGCGGAACGGCACGATCGCCACGTCGGTGTCCAACCCGGCCAGCCGGGCCATCCGGTCGGCCTGCAGACCGGCGCAGAAGACGACCCGGCCCGCCCGGACGCTCCGGCCCGGGCCGGACAGCAGGACGGCGTCGTCGCGTTCGTCGACCGAGGTGATCGTGAGCCCGTAGACGATCTGACCGCCGGCCCGGACGAAGTCGGTGACCATCGCGTCGCTCACCCGGCGGTAGTCGATGATCGCGGTCTCCTTCACCAGCAGCGCGCCGAGGCCGGAGACCTCCGGTTCCAGTTCGGCCAGCCCGGCCCGGTCGAGCTCGGTGACGCTCAACCCGTTTCGGCCGGCCCGCTCGCCCAGAGCTCGCATCCGGCTCAGTTCGAGGTCGTCGGTGGCGACCAGCAACTTGCCGCACTCGTCGTAGGGGATGGCGTGTTCGGTGGCGAAGGCCTTGGTCTCGGCCAGCCCCTGACGGCAGAACTCGGCCTTCAGGCTGCCCGGTGCGTAGTAGATGCCGGAATGGATGACGCCGCTGTTGTGCCCGGTCTGGTGCAGCCCGACCCGCTGTTCCTTCTCGACCAGCACCACCCGCTCGCCCGGCCGTCGCCGCAGCGCTTCGAGTGCGGTCGCGACGCCGACGATGCCGGCACCGACCACCACCAGGTCGGCCTGCAGGTCGGAGGCGTCGACGGACGGGGTATCGGGCATCGGTTCTTCCTTCAGGCGAGCGGAACCTGGATCGTAGCGACCGCGGTCTGCTTGGTGTAGTCCTTCGTGCCGTCGGAAACGGCGGTGAGCAGTTCGTACTTGAACGAGAACGTCAGGCTGGTGGCACCCTCGTCGACCGTCGGCACGGTGAACACCTGTTCGTAGGTGTAGGGAAAGCTCACCAGATAGCCCGGATTGATGTTGGCGGTGTCGGTCAGGTTGGACGGCCCGGCGATCGGCCCGGTGTCGTCGGAAGGGGTGATCGTGCAGGTCACCCGGGAGAGATAGACCCTGGTCTTGGGCGAGGCGTTGTCCATCGCCGACAGGGTGACGTCGACCTGCTTGGTGGCGCTCGGCGTCCACTTCTCGGTGGGCAGGGTGGTGGCGTAGGTGGCGTTCACACTCAGGTTGCCGGCCGGGAAGGTCTGAGCCGCCTTCCCGCTCTTCAGGTCGTTCCGGACGGTCGGGGAACGTGTCCAGTGTCCGTTATCGATTCGTTATCGGTTGCTTTTTGACCCTGGGACCGCGGGCCAGGCGTCGGAAACTTACCTACCCGAAAAGGCTCGGGACGGGCCGGTTCCGCCCACGGAGTTTGGTTCGGATCGACGTCGTTGCGATGACTTCACACTCCGACCGCCCTACGCCGACCGCCCGGCGCCGTCACGGGCGGAGACGTCTTCCCCTGCTGGTCTCTCGCCGGCCCCGGCCCGTCGCCGAAGGCCGTGGGCGGAGCCGCTCCGGGCGATACAGTTCAACGCATGGATTCGTTCCGGGGGATGGGGCCCACGCAGTGAGTGCACCGATGATCGACTGGACGGTTGCCCTGAACACGGCCACGAAGTTGGTCAAGCCGGGCCCGGCGGTCTCGCGGAAGGGTGCCCAGGAAGCGGTGGCCGAGCTGCGGGTGGCGGCGGGTCGGGCCGAGACCTACGTCCAGGAGGTCACCGGGCTGCTGACCCCCGGTGCGACGGCGCCGGTGCTGGTGGTCGACCGGCCGGGGTGGATCCAGGCGAACCTGGACGCGTTCGCCCACCTGCTCACCCCGCTGACCGACAAACTGGCCGAGAAGCTGAACGGCCAAGCCGACGAGAAGGGCCGCAGCGGCTCGCTCTTCGCCCCCGTCGGCGCCCGGGTCAGCGGGGCCGAGGTCGGCGCTCTGCTCAGTTACCTGGCGCCCAAGATCCTGGGCCAGTTCGACCCGTTCTATCCCGGCGCCCCGGGCGAGCCGGGCGGTCGGTTGCTGTTGGTGGCACCGAACGTCGTGATGGTCGAGCGGGAACTCGATCTCGACCCGACCGACTTCCGGCTCTGGGTCTGTCTGCACGAGGAGACCCACCGGGTCCAGTTCACCGCGGTGCCCTGGCTGCGGGACCACATGAACGCCCAGATCGCCGCGGTGGTCGACGCCACCGAGGTCGACCCCGGCGCACTGGCCCAGATGATCCGGCAGGCCGCAGGCACGATCGGCAAGGCGTTGCGGGGCGACCAGGAGATCTCGGTCGTCGATCTGGTGCAGACCCCGAAGCAGCGCGAGACCGTCCAGCACATCACCGCCGTGATGTCGCTGCTGGAGGGGCACGCGGATGTGGTGATGGACAGCGTCGGCCCCGAGATCGTCCCCAGCGTGGCCGGCATCCGGGCCAAGTTCGACGTCCGCCGTGGCGGCCGCGGCTTCGACAAGATCGTCCGGCGGCTGCTCGGACTGGACGCCAAGATGCGGCAGTACCGCGACGGCGCCCGCTTCTGTCGGGGCGTGATCGACGCCGTCGGGATGGACGGCTTCAACCGGGTCTGGACCTCACCGGAGACCTTGCCCACCATGGCCGAGATCGCCGACCCGTCGAGCTGGGTCCGGCGGGTCACCGGCTCCTGACCGAGTAGCCCGGTGGCCCGACGGACGCTCGGCCCGGCCGGTCTGCTGGTGCTGCGCGCGGTTCGCGAGGCCATCGACGACCGCATCCCGGCGGACGCCACGCTGATGGTGGCGTGCTCGGGCGGAGCCGATTCGCTGGCGCTGGCCGCGGCCACCCGCAAGGTCGCGGCACTGACCCACCGCCCGGTTGCCGCGATCGTCGTCGACCACCGGTTGCAACCGGGGTCGGCCGAGCAGGCGGAGCGGGCCCTCGACCAATTGGCCGCTCTCGGTTACGACGATCGGGTCGTCCGGGTGGCCGAGCCCGGACCGGCCCGGCTCGGCCCGGAAGGCGCGGCCCGGGTCTCGCGTTACGCCGTCCTGGACGACGAGGCGCGGCAGCGTAAGGCCATCCTGCTGCTCGGTCACACCCTGGACGATCAGGCCGAGACCGTGTTGCTGGGCCTGCTCCGCGGTTCCGGAGCGCGGTCGCTGGCCGGGATGGGCGTCTGGGACAGCCCCCGGTGGTCACCAGGCGAGCGCGACAGCTATCCATACCGGGGCCAGCTGCGGCCCCTGCTCGGTCTCCGCCGGGCGACTACCGCGGAGGCCTGCCGCGAGGCAGGACTCGAGCCGTGGACGGATCCGCAGAACTCCGATCCGAGCTTCACCCGGGTCCGGATCCGGGAGCGGGTGTTGCCGCTGATGGAGCAGGAACTCGGCGGTGGGGTGGCGGAGGCGTTGGCGCGCACGGCCGAGCTGATCCGGGACGACGCCAGCGTCCTCGATCAGCTGGCCGGCCGACTCGCCGCCGAGACCGGCGGACCGGACTGGGCGGTCGAAGGCCCCGAGTGTGCGGCCCTGGCCCGGGCCCCGAGGGCGGTCCGGAACCGGGTGATCCGAAGCTGGCTGCTCGACTCCGGAGCCACCCGGCTCTACGCCCACCACATCTGGGCCGTCGAGGCGCTGGTCAACGACTGGCACGGCCAGCGCTGGATCGACGTCCCCGGTCTGCGGGTCCGGCGGGTCGGCGGTCGGTTGGTCAGCGAACCACCCGGTTGAAACGAGCCCGCGGTGGGGAGCTCGCCTGCCTGGTCGGGCGCCTCGCCCAGGCCGTAGGGTGATCGGCGTGGATGATCAGCACGTCGGCGACGACCTGACCCAGGTTCTCTTCAGTCCGGATCAGGTCGCGGACCGGCTGCGCGAGGTGGCCGCCGAGATCGATCAGGATTACCGCGGCAAGGATCTGCTGCTGGTCGGCGTCCTCAACGGTGCGGTGATGGTGATGGCCGACCTGTCCCGGGCGATGAGCATCCACTGCACGATGGACTGGATGGCCATCTCCTCCTACGGCTCGGGCACCCAGTCCTCCGGTGTGGTCCGGATCCTGAAGGATCTCAACACCGACATCGGCGATCGGCACGTCCTGGTGGTCGAGGACATCATCGACACCGGCCTGACGCTGTCCTACCTGATCAGCAATCTCCGCTCGCGGAACCCGGCCAGTCTCGAGATCATGACGATGTTCCGTAAGCCCGAGGCCCAGAAGAACACCGTCGCGGTGAAGTACGTCGGCTTCGACATCCCGAACGAGTTCGTGGTCGGTTACGGGTTGGACTACGACGGCCGCTATCGCAACCTGACCGCCGTCGGAACCCTGGCTCCGCACGTCTACAGCTGACCGTCGAGGAAGGCCGATCGGCCCGGCCCGGGCAGTCTGACCGCGCCTGCCGGTCCGTCCCCCGTCTTGGATTCAGCCGCTAGCCTGGCCTCCGGGTAGGCTCATCGGGCCGTCGCTGCGGTCTCCGCTCGGTGTCTGACTCTTCTACAACCTCATCAGCACGTGTCTCATCAGCAACCTGGGCCGACGCCCGTAGGTAGGTCATGAACTTCAAGCGTTTGCTCCGCGGACCGTTGGTCTGGATCGTCCTCGCGGTGATCGCCATCGCCGTCATCGCCCAGTTCGTGGCGGGCGCGGACGGCTACTCCCAGGTGCCGACCTCGCAGGTCGTCTCGGTGATCAACGGCGACGACAACCTGACCAAGGTCACCCTCAAGGACGGCGACCAGCTGATCCAGGTGGAACAGGCCAACGGCACCAAGATCGAAGCCGACTGGGTGGGCAACCAGAGCGACGAGATCATCACCCGGCTCAACCAGCGGGTCGCCGCCGGGACGCTCGACAACTGGGTCGGTGAGAAGGTCACCCCGAGCTTCTTCGGACAGCTGTTCAGCACGTTGATCCCGTTCCTGATCCTCGGTGTCGTCTTCTTCTTCCTGATCAACTCCGTCCAGGGCGGCGGGGGCAGGGTGATGCAGTTCGGCAAATCGAAGGCCAAGATCGCCAACAAGGACACCCCGAAGACCACCTTCGGCGATGTCGCCGGCGTGGAGGAGGCGATCGAGGAACTCGAGGAGATCAAGGAGTTCCTGGCCGAGCCGGCGAAGTTTCAGGCCGTCGGAGCGAAGATCCCCAAGGGGGTCCTGCTCTACGGCCCGCCCGGTACCGGTAAGACCCTGCTGGCCCGTGCGGTGGCCGGCGAGGCGGGCGTCCCGTTCTACTCGATCTCCGGCTCGGACTTCGTCGAGATGTTCGTCGGTGTCGGTGCCTCCCGGGTTCGCGACCTGTTCGAGCAGGCCAAGGAGAACGCCCCGGCGATCGTCTTCATCGACGAGATCGACGCCGTCGGCCGGCACCGCGGCGCCGGGATGGGCGGCGGTCACGACGAGCGCGAACAGACCCTGAACCAGTTGCTGGTCGAGATGGACGGCTTCGACGTCCGCGGTGGCGTGATCCTGATCGCGGCCACCAACCGGCCGGACGTGCTGGACCCCGCGCTGCTGCGGCCGGGCCGTTTCGACCGGCAGATCGCCGTCGAAGGTCCGGATCTCAAGGGCCGGCTGGCCATCCTGCAGGTGCACGCCCAGGGCAAGCCGATGGATCGCGCCGTCGATCTGCAGGCCGTCGCCCGCCGGACCCCGGGCTTCACCGGTGCCGATCTGGCCAACGTGCTGAACGAGGCGGCGCTGCTGACCGCCCGCAGCAACGCACAGGTGATCACCGACGCGTTCCTGGACGAGGCGATCGACCGGGTGGTGGCCGGGCCGCAGAAGCGCAGCCGGCTGATGAACGACCGCGAGCGGTTGATCACGGCCTATCACGAGGGCGGCCACGCGCTGGTCGCCGCCGCGATGCCGGGCACCGACCCGGTGCAGAAGGTGACGATCCTGCCGCGCGGGCGCGCCCTGGGCTACACGATGGTGCTGCCCGAGCAGGACAAGTACTCCTCGACCCGGGGTGAGTTGCTCGACCAGCTGGCCTACATGATGGGCGGCCGGGCGGCGGAGGAACTCGTCTTCCACGACCCGACCACCGGGGCCAGCAACGACATCGAGAAGGCCACCGGGCTGGCCCGGGCGATGGTCACCCAGTACGGGATGACCGAGAAGCTGGGCGCGATCAAGCTCGGCTCGGACAACTCCGAGCCCTTCGTCGGCCGCGACATCGGCCACGGCCGCGACTACTCCGAAGAGGTCGCAGCGTTGGTCGACGAGCAGGTCTCGGTGCTGATCGGCACCGCCCACCAGGAGGCCTTCGACGTCCTGACCGAGAACCGCGACGTGCTGGACGATCTGGTCCGGGCCCTGTTCGAGCGGGAGACGCTGGACCGGGCCGCGGTGGCCGAGGTGTTCAAGCCGTTGCGGCTGCGGCCGAAGCGGCCGGCCTGGACCGGTTCGGAGAGCCGCAAGCCCTCCGAGCTGCCGCCGGTCACGCCGCCGCCGCCGTTGAACAACGGCCAGAACGGCTCCAACGGCAACCACGCCAACGGGCACCTCAACGGCCACAGTCCGTACGGCCAGGGTCAGAACGGCAACGGCCAGGGCGGGCAGGGCCAGGGCGGGCAGGGCCAGGGCGGGCAGGGCCAGCCGTTGCCTCCGGGCGGCGCTCCGCTGCCTCCCGGTCAGCCGCCGGCACCGGCTCAACTGCCGGGCGGCGGCCCGGGCTACCCGGGCCAGCAGCCGGGCCAGGACATCCCGCAGCCGGGCTACCCGCAGGGTGGGGCAAACCCCGGGCCCGGCTACGGCCAGCCCGGTGGTTACGACCAGCCCGGCGGTTACGGCCAGCCGGGTGGTTACGGCCAGCCCGGTGGATACGGCCAGCCGGGTGGTTATGACCAGCCCGGCGGGCACGACCGCCCCGGTTACGACCAGCCTGGTGGGCAGGGTGCGCCCTGGCCGCCGCAGCAGGGTGGCGGTCAGTCCTGATCGACCCGATCGGGGACGGCGCCCGGGACACCGTGGCCTACCCCGGCCGATTCGACCATGACCGGGTGGTGGCGGCCGTCCGCGAACTGCTGATCGGGATCGGCGAGGATCCGGAGCGGGACGGTCTGGTGCACACGCCCGAGCGGGTGGCCCGGGCCTATGCGGAGATCTTCGGCGGGCTCGATGAAAGCCCTGACGATGTGCTCTCGACCACCTTCGACCTGGGCCACGACGAGTTGGTGCTGGTCAAGGACATCGAGGTCTGGAGTTGCTGTGAGCACCACCTGGTGCCGTTCACCGGGGTGGCCCACGTCGGCTACATCCCGAGTGCGGACGGGCGGATCACCGGGCTGAGCAAACTGGCCCGGTTGGTCGACGTCTACGCCAAGCGACCGCAGGTCCAGGAGCGGTTGACCACCCAGATCGCCGACGCGATCGTCCGGATCCTGCAGCCGCGCGGCGTGATCGTGGTGCTGGAGTGCGAGCACCTGTGCATGACCATGCGCGGGGTCCGCAAGGCCGGCTCGCGGACGATCACCAGTGCCGTCCGCGGCGGGATGCGGAACCCGGCCACCCGGGCCGAGGTGCTCAGCCTGATGGGCACCGGCCGCCGCTGATCCCTCTCCTGCCGGCCGCCGGGCCCGTTGGATCGAGGTGCGGAGCACTCACTCCGGACGTACCGTCCACAGCTGGGGTCTGGACGACGCGGCAAGGATGCAGTGGGCCCGCAGTCGCCTCTCCCACCACACCGCCCGGACGAAGACCGCCCGAACTGATCGCGAGAGAGCCGCGCAGCGCCACGCCTCGTCGGTGCGGGGACAACTTCTCGACACTCAGCCCGGAGGAACTGCGCCGGTTGGGTGTGACGTCCCGGCGCATTCTCGACCTGCCCGAGTGAACGGCGAGGTACTCAGCCGGATGTCTTCGCAGGATCTGGACGGCTGTGCCGGGGCTGATCTGCTGGCCACAACGATGAGCCGGTCTGCCTTGTGCAGCCACGATCGACGGCCGGGAAAGAGGGTGCTTGACAAAGTGAAACCGGCGCTGGATTATTTCGCTAAGAATGTGGCGTGGGCCACATCCGACATGGGATTCGAAGGAGAGTTCTGATGGCGAAGCGATGGGTGCAAGTGGCTGGGGTGGCTGTCGCCGGTCTGGGTTCCATGGCCGGTTTCCTGAGTGCTGGAGCGCTGCCCGCGGCCGCTCTGCCCGGGGGGCCGTGGGCCTCCAGTGGTTCACCGCTGTCGGTCAACTACGCCGGCTGGAAGCCGGCGGGTTATGTCTACGGGTCATGGCAGGGCTACCGCGAGGACGAGGGCCGCGGATCACGGGTTCAGGACTGGTCGGCCGGCAAGACGAGGAGCACCTACGATGCCGGGACCTACACCAAACACTCCTGGTACTGGAACGGCAGCTACTGCTACGTCTCGTCGTGGAGCGACAGTGGCGGTGGGGCCTCATGCACCTCAGGTTGGCATGCGGACGGATCGACCAACTCGGTCTCGAACAACACGACGAGCTGGAAGTATTACGAGACCTGGTACGGGGCGGATCCGGCCGCGGACAGCGCCCGCGGGAAGATGCAGGCCTGCTTCAACGTCAAGTTCGCCCCGGATTCGTGCTCTTCGGCCTATCTCCTGCGCGGCTCTAAGTACTGAACCCGGCCGCCGGACCGGCCCCTGGCTGGTCCTCCATAAGTTTCCTGAAAGCGTGCGGTGATTACCCCGACAACTGATTCCCGGGCCGCTAACCTTCAACCGATGAACGCAGGGTCAAGCGCCCACGTCGAGTTGGCTGACGTGAGTTTCAGCTACGGCCGCCAACCGGTGCTGGTCGACGTCTCGGTCCGGATCGATGCCGGTGTCACCTTCCTGGTCGGTCGCAACGGCGCGGGTAAGACGACCCTGTTCAAACTCCTGATGGGCGCGCTGCTCCCGAGCCGAGGCAGCCTGTCCATCGACGGCCGAGCGGTGACGCGCAAGTCCCGTTCCGATGTGCTCCGCCGGATCGGCTACCTGCCCCAGGACTTCGATTATCCCCGGCAGATGCGGCTGAACGACTTCGTCGGCTACCTGGCCTGGCTACGGGGGATGCGGTCCGCCGGGATCGGTGCGGCGGTGGCCTCGGCCCTCGAGGCGGTCGGTCTCAGCGAGGTCGCCGACCGGCCGCTGGGCACCCTGTCCGGTGGGATGGTGCGCCGGGCCGGGATCGCCCAGGCCATCGTGCACGGGCCGGCGCTGCTCCTGCTGGACGAGCCGGCCAGTGGTCTGGATCCGGGTCACCGGGTGGAGCTGCGACGGCTGATCCGCGAACTCGGCGCGACGATTCCGGTCATCTGTAGTACGCACATCCTGGAGGACGCAGCCCTGTTGGACTGTGAACTGATCGCGGTGGCCGACGGGCAGATCCTGTATCAGGGGCCGACTGTGCAGCTGCTGAAGCCGGCTGCGGGAGCGGGCGGGGAGTTGCCGGGCCCTCAGGCCGGGTCCGATCTGTCGCCGATGGAGGCCGCCTTTCTGCGCTTGACCGGACAATCCGTGACAGCGTCCGAGGAGTCTGCGACCTCGTGAGCACCACCGTCACCCAGCCGGCTCCAGCCGGCGAAGGCTCCGCTTCGAGCCGGGCCTGGGAAGCTCGCGCTCGCGGTCTGCGACCGGGGGCCGACACCCGCCTCGTGGGGCTGCTCACGATCACCGCGGGCGTCATCGGCGCGGTCATCGGTTACCTCGCAGGGTTCGACAGCTGGCGCCTCGATGTCATGCAGGCCGCGGATGCGGCCGGTGCCTACCTCTTTCTTGTCTGCCCGGTCTATTGCGGCCTCGCCTGTTGGCTGGCGGCCGGCGAACAGAGCCGCTACCACGTTTTCGCCGCCTCGCTGCCCCGGCCCGGGCTGGTCTGGCGGAGCCGTTGGCTGCTCGTCGCCGCGATCGGCGTCCTGCTCCATCTCTGCGTTCTGCTCGTCATGATCTCGACGGCCTTGCTGTCCTCGGCCGTCGGTGGGCTGCAGGTGCTGCCGTTGATCGTGCAGATCGTGTCCGTCCCGGCCTTCACGGCGCTCGGCGCGCTGGTCGGTGGAGTCAGCCGGAGCAAGATTGCCGCACCCACCGTGTTCCTGGCCCTGCTGATGCTCAACACGGTGTTCGGCACTCTCGGTTTTCGCCGGATATCCGATGTCGGCACCGGGTCGGCCGACTTCATCGACCTCCAGCTCAACCCGGCGTTCCTGTGGCCCAAGTTGGTCCTGTTCGCGGCGGTGTCGCTGGGGTGTTGGGCTTTCCGGGGGTTCGGCTCGGGCGCTCGGTTCGTCAGCGCCGCGGCAGCTGTCGTCGCCGTCGTGGCGGTGATCGTCTGCTTCCAGTTCCAGGGCCAACAGTTGCGCTACCGGCCCGGGCCGGTCAGTTGCTCCTCGGCCGGGCGCGCGATCTGCATTCCCCAGGAGCTGACCGCTCGACGGGCGATGATCGAAAGTGCAGTGGCCACCACCGACGCCGCCTTCGGCCGTTACCAGATCACCAGCTTGCCCGAACTCGACTTCGTGTCCCGGGGTGCGGTGATACAACGGCCGGGAATCATCGCGGTGCCGGTCACCGCGCCGGCGTTGCAGAGCGAATCCACCTTGATCGCAGCGATCGACAGTGGTTATGCAGCTGGGATGAACTGCCCTGACGCCGTCGCTGACCGCGCACCGGCCGACAGCGTGCTCATCGGCCGGGCCGTGCTCGGGGGCTGGCTGCAGAACCGCACCGGTCACGTCGACCCCGGTAGTTTCCCGCAGGACAAGGTCGCGGAGCTGCTCGCGCTACCGGCTCCCGAGCAGGGGGCCGCGGTGTCCCGGCTGCTCGCCGAGGTCGCCGATTGCGCTCCCGCTATCGGTGCCGGCCAGCCGTGAGCCTCTCCGCGCCACGATCCTCGGCATCGCCGGTCTTCCTCAGCCGGTCGGTGGTGTCGACCCGGGCGCTCGTTCTCCGCCGGACCGTCGGTTCGCGGGTGCGCTCGCGGGACGGGTGGGTGTTCGGCTGCGCCACCGTTCTCGGTCTCGTGCTGGTGGGTCGAGGTTTCGTCGTCCCCCTGATCCCGGCCGAGATCACGATGGAAACCGATCCGTTCAGTGGCTTGCCGCTGGCCCTGGTGCTGGCCATGACGGCGACGACAACGATGCCGCGGACGGAATCGGGCCTGCCCGTCGCGCGACTGCGGTCGGCCCGGGCGATCACCCTGTTCGCTCTCGGGCTGCTGACCGTCGCCGTCCTCGCGACGATCGTGGCCCTGGGTCCGATTCTGCCCGGCTCGGTGGGCCAGGTCGATGACCTGCGGTTGATCCGCAGCGCGGTCCTGTTCCTCGCGCTGGGTCTCGGCGGAGCCGTCGTCCTCGGCGCAGATCTGGGATGGATCCTTCCCGCTGCGCTGGCGGTGGCGACGATCTTCTGGGGTAAGAACGCCGACCAGGAGGTCCGGCCGTGGGCGATCGTGCTGCAGCACGGTCCGGTGGCCGGGGCCAGCGTGCTGGTGCTGACGATGCTGCTGGCGGCGATGGTGTCCTTCGTGCTGTGGGACGGCACGGGACTGCTGCGTCGCCGGGAACTGGTCGGCTGACGTGGTCGATCGGACCGGCCTGGCGAGGACCACGTCCCGGGTCGCGCCGCGAGGAGTGGTCAGGACGGTGATGGTGCTGGTCGTCCTGGTGCTGATCGGCTGGACAGCGCTGTCCGTCAGACCCGTCGTCGCCGAGTGGCGCACGGCAGGATGGTTGCGAGCCCACGGTGTCGAACAGACCTGCCGGGTGAGTGAACTGGGCCTGCTGCGCCCGGACGGGTCGGCCACGGCCGTCTGGGCCGACTGCGACGGAACCCGCCGCTTCATCGACCTCACCCGAAGCAGCGAGCAGATCGAGACCGTGGGCGCGAGCGTGGCGGCGGTGGTGGCCACGGCCTCGGACCCGAACGTCGCCAACCCTCCCGACGGGGTCGGCGCCGACGCAGTCGAGCGAGGTTTCGCGCCGGACTTCCTCCGCGCGCTGGCGGCGCCGGTCGGGTTGCTGGTCCTCCTCGGCGCCCTCGGTGGGTGGTTGCTGGGTCGGCCGGGTCGTGGCGCCCGGCCCCGCCTCGGCCGGCACCCCCGGGAGTGACCGGCTGGGCCCGCCCGCCCGGGTGCGCCCGGAGAGGACCGGGCTAGCGTGGAGCCGGCCGGCGATCGAGCGTCGTCGGCCGTAGGCGGACGCAGAAGCCGAGCAGAAGCCGAGCAGAGCAAGCCGAGAGCAAGGGAGTGGCCATGAACACCGAGGACAAAAGGATCAGCGCCAGCCGGACGATCGACGCCCCGGCCAAAGACATCTTCGCGGTGCTGGCCGACCCGGCCCGGCACGTCGAGATCGACAGCTCGGGGATGATCCGTGGGCTGGATCGCGGCGAGAAGATCACGGCCAACGGCGCGACGTTCGTGATGAACATGAACAACGAGCGGCGCGGGGACTACCAGATGCTCAACGAGGTGATCGGCTTCGTTCCCAACAAGCTGATCGCCTGGCAGCCGGGACCGGTCGAGTCCGGGCCGGCCGGTTGGGAGTACATCTGGGAACTCGACTCCACCGGGTCCGACACCACCGAGGTGACCTTGACCTACGACTGGGCCAAGGTCACCGACAAGGCGATCCTGGAGCGGGTCAAGTTCCCGATCCTGGACGAGGACGACCTCGAGGGCTCGCTGGCCAAGGTCGCCGCGATCCTGGCTGCGGTCTGAGCGAGGCCGCCGCTCTTCCCGGGCTGCCCCGGCCGGGGCGGACGCTGGTGATGGCGGTGGTCAACGTCACCCCGGACAGCTTCTCCGACGGCGGCCGCTGGCTCGATCCGGACGCGGCGATCGCCCACGGGCTGGATCTGATCAGTCAGGGCGCCGATCTCCTCGACGTCGGCGGTGAGTCGACCCGGCCCGGGGCCGAGCGTCCCAGCCCGGCGGAGGAGTGGCGCCGGGTGGGACCGGTGGTCGAGGCGCTGGCCTCGGCGGGGGCCGTGGTCAGCGTCGACACCATGCGGGCCGAGGTGGCATGCCAGGCGGTGAGCGCCGGCGCCGGTCTGGTCAACGACGTCTCCGGTGGACTGGCCGATCCGGCGATGCTGGCGGCGGTCGCCGAGTCGGCAGTGCCGTACGTGGCCATGCACTGGCGCGGTCACGCTGCCCGGATGCAGGCCCGGGCCCAGTACGCCGACGTCGTGGCCGAGGTGACCGGCGAACTCGGCCGTCGGGTCGAGGCAGCCGTGGCCGCGGGGATTGCCCCGGAGCGGCTGATCCTCGATCCCGGGTTCGGCTTCGCCAAAACGGCCGAGCACAACTGGACCCTGCTGCAGGCCCTGCTGGAGCGCCCTGAGGTGTTCGGTGAGCTGCCGCTGCTGATCGGGGTCTCCCGTAAGCGATTCCTCGGCACCCTGCTCGCCGGCCCCGACCGGGAAGCCTCTGCTGCCGACCGGCCGGCCGACCAACGTGACGACGCCTCGGTGGCGTTGACGACACTGCTGGCGCAGCGAGGTGTCTGGGCGGTCCGCACCCACAGCGTCCGGGCCCACCGCGACGCCATCGCCGTGGTCGAGCGGCTGGTCCCTTCCCGCCCGGGCCGGCGGGCCGCGAATTCCTGATCGACGCTGGCGCCTACTAGGCTGTTTGAGTTGTTCCGGTCGCGTGTCACGCCCACCCGATGAAGCAGCGGAATCGAGCAACGGAATCGAGCAGAGGAGGGGTGCCTTGGCCGGCGACGGATCGGACCGGATCTCGATCACCGGGATCGTGGGCTTCGGCCACCACGGCGTCTACGACAGCGAGCGGGACCACGGCCAGCGTTTCGTCGCCGACGTCGTCTGCCGGCTCGATCTCGACGCCGCATCTCTCAGCGACGATGTTCGCGATACCGTTGACTACGCCGCCCTGGCCTCGGTCGTCCGAGCCGATATCGAGGGCGAGCCCCTGAATCTGATCGAGGCACTGGCCGCGCGCATCGCGACCTCCTGCCTGAGCGACCCGAAGATCCGGGCGGTCGACGTCACGGTGCACAAGCCCGATGCACCGATGCCGGTCGAGACCGCCGACGTGTCCGTGACCCTGACGAGGAGCCGTGTGTGACCAGCCCCAACCCCTACGCCATCGACGCCGACACCCTGAGCGGGATGAAGCCACTACGCAAGGTGGTCTACTCGGTCGGCTCGAATCTGGGTGAGCGCGTCGGCAACCTCCAGGGTGCCGTGGACGCGATCCGCGACACCCCGGACGTGATCGTGGTCGAGGTGTCCTCGGTCTACGAGTCCGCAGCGGTGGGCGCCCCGGACGACAGCCCGGACTTCCTGAACCTGGTCATCCTGGCCGAGACGACGCTCGAGCCGCGGACGCTGCTGGAGCGGGCCGAGGCCGTCGAGGACGCGTTCGGTCGGGAACGCGGCGAGCGGAATGCGCCGCGCACGCTGGACGTGGATCTGGTCGTGGTCGGCACCACCGAATCCGATCAGCCCGACCTGCTGCTCCCGCACCCGTTGGCGCACGAGCGGGCCTTCGTCCTGGCGCCGTGGATCGAGATCGATCCGGACGCCGAACTGCCCGGCCGGGGCAAGATCAGTGAACTGATCAAGCAGGTCGATCTCACCGGTCTGACCCTGCGCGACGACCTCGACCTGGAGACGGACTGAGCACCGGCCCCGGGGATCGGCCGGGGCCCGGCGGGCCGAGGCCACCGGATCAGCAGGGACGGCTGCGTCGCACCTCGACCCGGGCCCTGCTGGTGGCGGCCCTGTTCGGTGGGCTGGCCGGCTGGCTGGTCGTCACCACGGCTGAGACGCTCGGTGTCTCCGCGCCGGTGGTGCCCTGGCTGACCGCGATCGCGTTGGCCGTCGCGGCCGTCCTGGTCGGGGTACTGGCTCGCTCGACCAGGTTGACCATCCAGGTCCGCCGGGAGCGGATGGACCCGCAGCGCGCCGTCACCCTGCTCGCACTGGGCAAGGCCTCCGCGCTGGCCGGAGCCCTGGTTGCGGCCGGATTCCTGGTCTACGGCCTCGCGTTCGTGGGTCGGTGGGAGGCCGAACTGCCGCGGCAGCGGGTGATCCATTCCGCCGCCGCGATGGTGGCCGGGATCGCGCTGGCGATCACCGGGCTGCGGCTCGAACGCGCCTGCGAGGTGCCCCGCGACGAGGACGACGAGGAGCTGATTCCGCGCTCGTGAGGACACGTTCTGGACGTCCCTCGCCGCGGTGGTCCCGGCATGCCGGAAGGGGTTAGGCTCACGCTCGTGATCACGTCTCGGTCTGGTGGAGCAGCTCGGCGAGGACATCGGACCCCGGCGTCCCGGCGGTTCCTGCAGCTGGGCCTCGGGGCCGCTGCGGCCCTGTCGGTCGCGGCAGCGTTCGGTCCGGTCTGGGTGGCCCGCGGCGGAGTGCTGGTCGCTCTGCTCGCCGGGTTGGGGGTGCTGCTGGTCGCCCGTGGTCGGCTGAGGGATGAGCGCCAGGACTACGCCGAGCGATCGGCCCGGATGACGGCCCTGCGTGCCTCGGCCCAGGAGCGGCTCGAGCGACAGCACGTCGCCGCGGTCGGGCGGATCCGCCACGACCTGCAGCGGGCGGCGCGAACCGAGGTCGAGGCGGCCCGGCGGGAAGGTGACCGGGCACAGCAGACGGCCCACCGGTTGCGGATCGAGCTGGCCGGTGTGATCGAGGAGAGGTCGGCCCTGACGGCCGAGGTGGCACGGTTGACGACCGCCGCCGAGGAGCGGGCGCTGGCCGAGCTGCCGGCGCCAGGAACGACCGGCCTCGAGGACGGGGCGGACCGGCCGGCGCTGGCCGACGTCCACCGCCTGCCTCGGCACGGTATCGCCGCGACCGCCGAATTCACCTCGGCCGGACCCGGCTGGGACAACCTCGAAGTGGACTGCGCCCGCGGCTGAGCCTGTGGGGAGCCGCTTTCAGCCCTGGGCGAACAGGCTCAGTGGGCCGAAGCCGATCCTGCATTTCCGCAATCGTCACGGGCTGAGATCGAATTGGCAAAGACCGCCCGGTAGAGAAAGCTCTTGACGAATACGACTATCGAGTAATTCTCCGGTAGTGTGCTGTCCGACTTGAACGAGACACCACCAACACGGGCACCACAATAGGAGGACGCTGATGGCTCAGCGCGTACAGATCATCCTGGAAGACGATTTCGACGGCGGTGAAGCCGATCAGACCGTGAGCTTCGGCTTGGACGGCTCGGATTACGAGATCGATCTCTCCGACGACAACGCCGGAAAGCTGCGGGACGCATTGGCCCCCTGGCTGGCGAACGCCCGCAAGACCGGAGGCCGTCGCCGACGTAGCCCCGGCGTGGTCAAGACCAGCTCGGCCTCCGGGCCCGGATCGGCCGAGATCCGTTCCTGGGCACAGGATCAGGGCATGACCGTGTCGTCTCGCGGCCGGGTTCCGGTCGAGGTCCGAGAGGCCTACGCGAAGGCGCACAACTGACCAGAACGGCCGTGATCGATTGATCACAGCGACCCAGTGATGCCGATGGCGGGTGCCGAACACATGTTCGGTACCCGCCATCACGGTTTGATAAATGCGTCGCCGAACAGAATGATCCGAATTGTTCCGCTCCGGTTTCGGACGGGGTCGGACCGGCCGTGCATTTCGGTCGGGTCGAGACGAGTTCGGTCCGCGGCCAGCGGAAAGCAGGGTGTTCGGTGCCTTGGGCCCGCCGGGGTTGATTCCGGCGCGAGCCCGGGCGATTCGTGGGGCCGGTGATCGCTGCACGGGCGGCGCGCCGGTCCGTCGCGGAGGGCGTCGGTACGGGGCTGGAACGGGGCTGGAACGGGACGGGTCGGACTCGACCGCCCGGTCGTCCTCGGGCGTCGCGGTCGACCGCCTGGTCGGGATGGCGATCTCAGCCGGGAATGTCGGGGAGGCCGACTAGAGTTGAGCCTGTTGCGGCCGTCCCGGGTGGATGGCCGACCGACAACGCGATGCGAGGGAGATCCAACATGTTCGAGCGCTTCACCGATCGAGCCCGGCGAGTCGTCGTGCTGGCCCAAGAAGAGGCCCGCATGCTCAACCACAACTACATCGGCACGGAGCACATCCTGCTCGGCCTGATCCACGAGGGCGAAGGCGTCGCCGCGAAGGCCCTGGAGTCGCTCGGCATCTCGCTCGAGGCCGTCCGGGAGAAGGTCGAAGAGATCATCGGCCACGGTCAGCAGAGCCCGAGCGGCCACATCCCGTTCACCCCGCGGGCCAAGAAGGTGCTCGAGCTCAGCCTGCGCGAGGCCCTCCAGATCAACCACTCCTACATCGGCACCGAGCACATCCTGCTCGGCCTGATCCGGGAGGGCGAAGGGGTGGCGGCGCAGGTGCTGGTCAAGCTCGGCGCCGACCTGAACCGGGTCCGCAACCAGGTCCTGCAGCTGCTCAGCGGCTTCCAGGGCAAGGAGCAGGCGACGTCCGGAGCCCCCGAGCAGGGCAACGCGCCCTCCAGCTCGATGGTGTTGGACCAGTTCGGCCGGAACCTGACCCAGAGCGCCCGGGAGAACAAGCTCGACCCGGTGATCGGTCGCGAGACCGAGATCGAACGGGTGATGACCGTTCTCTCCCGAAGAACCAAGAACAACCCGGTGCTGATCGGGGATCCCGGCGTCGGCAAGACGGCCGTGGTCGAAGGTCTGGCCCAGGCGATCGTCCGTGGCGACGTGCCGGAGACCCTGCGGGACAAGCAGATCTACACCCTCGACCTCGGCGCGCTGGTGGCCGGCAGCCGCTACCGCGGTGACTTCGAGGAGCGGCTGCGCAAGGTGCTGAAGGAGATCAAGACCCGCGGCGACGTGGTCTTGTTCATCGACGAGATCCACACCCTGGTGGGTGCGGGTGCCGCCGAGGGCGCCATCGACGCCGCCAGCATCCTGAAGCCGATGCTGGCCCGCGGCGAGTTGCAGACCATCGGCGCCACCACGCTGGACGAGTACCGCAAGTACGTCGAGAAGGACGCCGCCCTCGAGCGACGGTTCCAGCCGATCCAGGTGGCCGAGCCGTCGATCGCGCTGACCATCGACATCCTGCGCGGGCTGCGGGACCGTTACGAGGCGCACCACCGGATCACCATCACCGACGCCGCCCTGGTCGGCGCCGCGACGATGGCCGACCGTTACATCTCCGACCGGTTCCTGCCCGACAAGGCGATCGACCTGATCGACGAGGCGGGCGCCCGGTTGCGGATCCGCCGGATGACGGCGCCGCCGGACCTGCGCGAGTTCGACGAGAAGGTGGCGGCCGTCCGGCTGGAGAAGGAAGCCGCCATCGACGCCCAGGACTTCGAGCGGGCCGCCGGTCTGCGCGACGACGAGAAGAAGTTGCTCGCCCGTCGGGCCGAACGGGAGGCGCAGTGGAAGTCCGGTGACCTGGACGCGGTCGCCGAGGTGGACGAGGAGATCATCGCCGAGGTGCTCTCCACCGCCACCGGCATCCCGGTGCTCAAGCTGACCGAGGAGGAGTCCTCGCGGCTGTTGCGGATGGAGGAGGAGCTGGGCAAGCGCTACATCGGCCAGCACGACGCCGTCCGGGCGCTGTCCCGCTCGATCCGGCGGACCCGGGCCGGGCTGAAGGACCCGAAGCGGCCCAGCGGCTCGTTCATCTTCGCCGGCCCGTCCGGTGTCGGTAAGACCGAGCTGACCAAGGCGCTGACCGAGTTCCTGTTCGGCGACGAGGACGCCCTGATCCAGCTGGACATGAGCGAGTACTCCGAGAAGCACACCGCCTCCCGGCTGTTCGGTTCGCCTCCCGGCTACGTCGGCTACGAAGAGGGCGGCCAGCTGACCGAGAAGGTGCGGCGCAAGCCGTTCAGCGTGGTGCTCTTCGACGAGGTCGAGAAGGCCCACCCCGACATCTTCAACTCGTTGCTGCAGATCCTGGACGAAGGTCGGCTGACCGACGCCCAGGGCCGGGTGGTGGACTTCAAGAACACCGTGATCGTGATGACCACGAACCTCGGGACGAAGGACATCGCCCGCAGCGTCAGCCTCGGCTTCAGCCAGGCCGGCGACTCCGAGGGCGGCTACGAGCGGATGAAGGCGAAGGTGGCCGACGAGCTCAAGCAGCACTTCCGGCCCGAGTTCCTCAACCGGGTGGACGAGATCGTGGTCTTCCGGCAGCTGACCCAGGCCGACATCGAGCGCATCGTCGACCTGATGGTGGCCGAGATCGAGACCCGGTTGAAGGACAAGGACATGGGGATCGAGCTCACCCAGGCCGCCAAGAGCCTGGTGGCCAAGCGTGGCTTCGACCCGGTGATGGGGGCCCGGCCGCTGCGTCGGGCGCTGCAGCGCGACGTCGAGGACTCGCTGGCGGAGAAGATCCTGTTCTCCGAGATACACCCGGGCGAGATCGTGGTCGTCGACGTGGCCCCGGAGGGTTCGGAGCAGCCGTTCACCTTCGTCGGCACGCCGCGGTCCGAGGCTCCGGACACGCCGCCGGTCGAGTTCGAGGGGATCGTCGACGGTCTCTCCGAAGGCTCCGGGGAGTCCGGCGAGGGTGAGGGACAGCGGCCCAGCGAGAGCTGAGTCGGCAGGCGCCGGCCGCCTGAGGGCGGTCGGCGGCACCCGGAAGCACGAGAGGCGCCGGCGAGCGCCGGACGCAGGCGAGAGACGAAAGGGCCCCATCCTGACGGGTGGGGCCCTTTCGCGTACCGTCGGGCGGGTGTCCGCGTCCGCCCAGTTCGCGACCGCACGCGCCCGGCTGGCCCGGATCCCGGCGCCGGGCCTGGTCTGTGGCGGCATCGTGAGCGTCCAGGTCGGCGCGGCCATCGCCAAGGGGCTGTTCACCCTGATCCCGCCGACGACCTTGGTCTGGTTGCGGCTCACGACCTCGGCGTTGGTCTTCCTGATCGTGGTCCGGCCCCGAGTCCGGGGACACAGCGGCCGGGACTGGTGGGTCGTCGTCGGGTTCGGGCTGGCCCTGGCGTTGATGAACTTCTCCATCTACCAGTCGTTCGCGCGGATCCCGCTCGGTGTCGCGGTCACGCTGGAGTTCCTCGGACCGCTCACGGTGGCGGTGGTCTCGTCCCGGCGGCCGCTCGATCTGGCCTGGGTGCTGTTGGCCGCGGCCGGGGTGGCGCTGCTCGGCTTCAACCCGCACGGCCTGACCGCGGCGGGGGTGGCCCTGGCCCTGCTGGCCGCGGCCTGCTGGGCTTGCTACATCCTGCTCAGCGCCGAGACCGGACGTCGCTGGCCCGGGATCTCCGGCCTGGCGCTGGCCAGTCTGGTCGGCACCATCGGATTGTCCGTGCCCGCCGTACTGGACGCGGGCTCGCGACTGGCCTCACCCCGGGTGCTGCTGCTCGGCCTGGCCGTCGGGGTGCTGTCCTCGGTGATCCCGTACAGCCTGGAGTTGACCGCGCTGCGGCGGATCCGTCCGGGCACGTTCGCCATCCTGATGAGCCTGGAGCCGGCGGCGGCGGCGCTGGCCGCCTGGGTGGTGTTGGGCGAGACCCTGTCGTCGAGCCAGTGGCTGGCGGTCGCCTGCGTGGTGGCGGCCAGCGTCGGGGCGGCCCGGTTCACCACCGAGCGCCGACGGACGGCTCAGCCCTCTCCGGACTGACCGGGGGTGGTTCGGGGCGGGCGCCCGAGATGGACGCGACCAAGGGGCCCCGACCGGAAAAGCGGGTCAGGCGCTGCGGTGTGGTGGCCCGGGCTCGGGACGCAGGTGTGGAACCATCCTGCCCATGACCACCCCTCGACCGCGCTCGGCGGTACTCGATTTCGGCCTGTTGCTCGCCCGGCTGGTCGTGGGCGGCACCTTCATCATGCACGGCTGGCAGAAGTTCAACACGATGGGCGTCCCCGGGACGACCCAGATGCTGACCCAGCTCGGCGCCCCCTACGCCCAGACCTCGGCCTGGCTGCTGATCGCGCTGGAGATCGGCGGCGGGGCCCTGATGGTGCTCGGTCTGCTGACCCGCTTCGTCGGCGTGCTGTTCGCCGCCGACATGGCCGGTGCGTTCGTCCTGGTGCACATGACCCACGGCTTCTTCATCACCGGCGGCGGCAACGGCGTCGAGCTGGTCCTGCTGCTCGGGGTGATCGGGCTGATGTTCGCCTTCACCGGCAGCGGCCGGTTCGGGATCGACGGCACTTTCGCCCGTCGCCGCCGGGAGAAGGCGGCCGAGCGTGAGGTGCTCGACGAGCGGGTGCTCGAGCCGGTCGCCTGATCGGTCTAGCGATCCTCGGTCCGACCTCGACCGAGATCGGCCGGCGGGCCACCGGGCAGCACCCAGCGATCCTCGGCCAGTGCCTCGATCAACCCGTCCGCCTCGAGGGAGACGAGAGCTCGTCCGGTCTGAGCCTGATCCGGCCAGACCGCCCGCAGTTCGGCTCCCGCGACCGCCACATCACTGTCCCTGAGGACGGCCAACAGAGCACCCCGGCACTGACGGTCGGTGCCGCTCCAGGCCTGTCCTTTCCGGGGCGGACCGTCCCACGCCGGGCTACCGGCCGACAGCCAACGACATCGCGGCGCCACCGGGCACTGTTCGCAGTGCGGCGTCCGGGCGGTGCAGACGACGGCGCCGAGCTCCATCGAGGCCACCGCCCAGCGGGCGGCCCGGCCGGCTTCTCGGGGGACGAACCGCTCCGCCAGCGCCAGTTCGGCCCGGGTCGGGCTCCGGTCCGGGTAGGCCCGGCCTCGGGCCACCCTGGTCAGCACCCGCCGGACGTTGGTGTCCACCACCACCTGCCGCTGCCCGAAGGCGAAACTGGCGATCGCTGCGGCGGTGTAGGCGCCGACCCCGGGCAGGGCCAGCAGTTCGTCGTGGTCGGTGGGCACCAGACCGTCGTGCCGGTCCCGGATCGCCGTCGCCGCGGCGTGCAGCCGCAGGGCGCGACGGGGGTAGCCCAGCCGTCCCCAGGCGCGGACCGCCTCACCGGACGGTGACTGGGCCAGGGCCGTCGGGTCCGGCCAGCGCTCGACCCACCGGTGCCAGGGGCCCAGCACCCGGACGACGGGGGTCTGCTGCAGCATGAACTCGCTGACCATGATCGACCAGGCCGAGGCGTCCGGACGGCGCCAGGGCAGGTCGCGCGCGTTGGCGTCGTACCACTGCAGGATCGTGCTGACGATTGCCGACCGGTCGGCCTCGTCCGCCTCCGCCGGTTCCGCGCTCGTCTCGGTCACAGGACGACGCTAAGGCCAAGCCCGGCCGTCGATCGAACGGGCTTTGGAGCGAAGGGCGGTTCTTTCCCAATCGAACAAGCCTGCGAGTCGACCGGCGTGGCACCGACCCCGCGGCGAGGGGCGCTTCTAGTCTCCCGCTATGAGCAGCGTGATTCATCCGGTCGGACCGGAGCCGTCGGAGACGTACTGGGTCCGCCGCGCGGTCATCGTCGGCATCGCCCTGCTGGTGGTGATCGTGTTGTTGGTCGTGCTGATCAACCGGAACGCCGGGCAGCAGCCCGCGCCGGCCGCCCCGCCCGGCACCCCGACGCCGACCGAGCCCGTCGACCAGCCCGTCGACCAGTCCGTCAACCAGTCCGTCGGCCAGTAACTCGGCCAGCTCGTCGGCATCGGCCAGCGCATCGAGGGGCGCGTCGGCCAGCGCATCGAGGAGCGCATCGGCCAAGGCTTCCGGCACGGCGAGTGGCTCAGCCCGCCCCTCGGCCAGCAGCTCAGCGTCGGCCAGCTCGTCGGCCAGTTCGTCGGCGTCGGCCAGCAGCTCGGCGTCGGCCAGCAGCTCGGCATCGGCGGCTGAGAAGGACGCGGCGTCGACCAACCAGAAGACCCTGACCGTCTGCGATCCGGCCCAACTGCGGCCGACCCTGACCGCTCCGCACCGCTCGGTCCAGGCCAAGAAGTCGCTGACCTTCACCATGTCGCTGATCAACGGATCGGACAGCACCTGCGTGGTGACCAAGAAGCCGACCGACTTCGAGCTGAAGATCTACTCCGGCTCCGACCGGATCTGGTCGACCGACGACTGCACCACCCTGGTCACCCCGCAGCTGGCCGAGATCGCCCCGGAGAAGTCGCTGCAGTGGAAGATCACCTGGAACGGTCGTCGTTCGGCCAAGGGCTGCGACACGAAGTCGGCCATCCCGCGGGCCGGCACCTACTGGGCGACGGCGCAGTTCACCGGCAGCAAGCCCGTCCAGTTCCGCTTCCTGGTCAAGTAGTCACTCCACCGCCCGCAGACCGTTGCGGCCGGAGGTGATCTCCAGCCCGGCCAGAGCCTCGGCCAGGGTGCCGGGGGTGTGCACCCGGATCCCCGGTCGCCGCTCCGTCCCGGCCGCGCTCCCGTCGGCCGCGCCGGGCCGGCCCGCACCACCGGGCCGGGACGAGTGACCCGGCTGTGCCCGGGGACCGGGCTGGGCGGGGATGATCGCGTCGGTGAAACCGAGCCGGGCCGCCTCCGCGAGCCGACGGTCGGTGCCGGGCACCCGGCGTAGCTCACCGGCCAACCCGACCTCGCCGATCGCGATCAGGCCGGGTGACAGCCGGGTGTTGGTGGTGGCCGAGGCGACCGCGATCGCCGCCGCCAGATCCGCCCCCGGGTCGACCACCCGGGCTCCGCCCACGGTGGAGATGTAGACGTCGCGGTCGTAGAGGGTGTGCCGGGCCCGCCGCTCGAGGACCGCCAGCACCATCGCCATCCGGCCGCTGTCCACACCGTGCATCGTCCGGCGCGGCAACTGCAGCGCCGACTTCGCGACCAACGCCTGCACTTCGGCCAGCAGCGGCCGACGGCCCTCCATCGTGACCGTGATCGCCGTCCCGGGCTCGGGTCTCTCCCGGTGCGAGGTGAACAACCCGGACGGGTCCGGCACCTCGACGATGCCCTGCTCGGCCATCTCGAAGCAGCCGACCTCGTCGGCCGGGCCGAACCGGTTCTTGGTGGCCCGGACCATCCGGAAACCCGAATGCCGGTCACCTTCGAAGGCCAGCACCACGTCGACCAGATGTTCCAGCATCCGCGGCCCGGCGATCGACCCCTCCTTGGTCACGTGCCCGACGATCACCACGGCCATGCCACGTCGCTTGGCCACCCGGACCAGGGCCGCCGTCACCTCCCGGACCTGGCTCACCCCGCCCGGTGCGCCGTCGGCCTCGGCCGCACCGATGGTCTGCACCGAGTCCAGCACCATCAACGACGGCGCGACCTCCTCGATGTGGCCGAGCACCGTGCCCAGATCGGTCTCGGCGGCGAGGTAGAGGTTGGCGGCGACGGCGTCGGTACGGTCGGCCCGCAGCCGCACCTGGGCCGCGGACTCCTCACCGGTGACGTAGAGAGTGGTCCGGCCGGCCTTGGCCCACCGGGCCGCCACCTCCAGCAACAAGGTGGACTTGCCGACGCCGGGCTCGCCGGCCAGCAGGAGCACCGCCCCCGGCACCAACCCGTCGCCCAGCACCCGGTCGAGTTCCCCGACCCCGGTCGGCACCCGGGCCGCGCCCTGGGCGCTGACCTCGCTGATCGGCACCGCCTTGGCCGTCGGCGTCGAACTGCGGATCTCGCTCAGCTTCGGCGCACCGACCTCGCTCAGGCTGCCCCAGGTCTGGCACTCACCGCACCGCCCGACCCAGCGGGCGGAGGTCCATCCGCACTCGGTGCAGGCGAACGAGGGACGGGGTTTCGCGGTGCTCGTCTTGGCCATGACACCAACCTAGGAGAGGCCACCGACAATTCTCGTTCAGCCCGCCCGGAAGCTGCTCAGCCTGCCCGCAATCGTTCCGCCACCCGCAGCACGGCCGTGATCGCTTCCGGTTCGCCGACACTGATCCGCAGCCCGTCGAAGTCCCCGCCGTCGGCGAACGGCCGCACCATCAGGCCGGCCCGGGCGAACGTCTCGGCCCAGTCGGTCGTCCGCGACCCAGCCGGCAACCAACAGAAGTTTCCCTGCGCCTCGGGCACATCGAAGCCGAGCTCGCGCAGTCCGCCGACCAGCCGTGCTCGCTCCGCGACCACGCTCCGGACCCGTTCCAGCAGCGCCGGTTCGTGCTCCAGGCAGGCCAGCACGGCCGCCTGGGCCGGCAGTGAGACCCCGAACGGCAACGACACCGCCCGGACGGCACGGATCAGCTCGGGCGACCCCACGCAGAAGCCGACCCGGAAGCCGGCCAGACCGTAGGCCTTGGAGAGGGTCCGCAGCACCACGACGTTCGGGTGGCCGTCCAGGAACTCGAGTCCGCGGGCCGCCTCCGGGTCGTCGGCGAACTCGACGTAGGCCTCGTCCACCACGATCAGCACGTGGTCGGGCACCTGGTCGACGAAGGCGGCCAGCGCGGTGTGGCCGACGGTCGGGCCGGTGGGGTTGTTCGGGGTGCAGATCAGGATCGCTCGGGTGCGCTCGGTGATCGCGTCCCGGATGGCGTCCAGATCGTGCACGGCGCCCGGGCCCAACGGCACCCGGACGCTGCTCGCCCCGGTCTGTTGGACGGCGATCGGGTAGGCCTCGAAGCTGCGCCAGGCGTAGATCACCTCATCGCCCGGGCCGGCCACCGCGGTCAGCAGGTGGTAGAGGACGGCGACCGAGCCGGTGCCCAACGCGAGCTGGTCCGGGGCCAGGTCGAACTTGCTCGCCAGCGCGGCGGTCGCCGCCGTGTTGGCCATGTCGGGGTAACGGTTCATCTGCGCACAGGCCGCGGTCACCGCGTCCAGCACCCCGGGCAATGGAGGGTAGGGGTTCTCGTTGCTGGAGAGTTTGTAGGAACTGCCGTCCGGTCCCACCGGGGCCGGCTTCCCGGGCTGGTAGGCGGGCAGCGCCGCGACGTGCGGCCGGATCGCTACGGTCACGATCAGATCCGGACCGTGCCGCCGGGGGTGTCGAAGTGCGCGGCGACCAGGCCCGGCTCGTCGGAGCCCTCCACCCAGTCGATCCGGACGTCGCTCAGCACCTCGTCGGCCTTGCCGCCGAGCCAGTCGTCGACCCGTTCGTGATAGCCCGCGATCTCCAGTCCGAGCAGCTGGATCGACGAGCCCGGCCGGGACGGGTGATGGGTGGCGTCGCTGATCCACTCGACGAAGAAGGGCAGCTGCGGATCCGAGAGCAGATCGAAGATCCCGATCTGTTTCCACTCCAGCCGTTCGCCGTTGGGCAGCTGCCGGCTGCCCGGCTGTCCGGGACGGTCCAACCGGGTCTCCACCGGGGTCAGATCCTCGACCGAGACCACCCAGCCCAGCCAGCCGCCGCCCCGGCCGGAGCGTTGCCGGACGGCCTGGCCGAACGGCGCTTTGTCTGCGGCGGGATGGTCCAACACCTCCACCACTTCCACGTAATGTCCGCTGGTCAGCGGCAGGATGCGGTTCCGGGTGCCGAAGCGTGGATGGAAGCCGCCGTCCAGGAAGGGCGCACCGAGTTTTGCACTCAGCCGCTCCGAGGTCGCGGTCAGTCCGTCCGGGCCGGCCGCGTAGGAGAGGTGATCGAGCTGCATGGATTCCATCGTGCCTGAACCCAAACCTGCCGCGCGGCGGGGGTCGGTCGGTTCCGGTACGAAATGGACCGGATCAGCCCCGGATCGCTCCGGATCAGGCCCGGATCAGGCCCGGACCGGCTCCGGATCAGGCCCGGACCGGCTCCGGACCGGACGCGGCGGTGGGTGGTCAGCCGGGGTCGGCGGCGTGCCGGAGCAGCCGTCCGGAGCGGCTCTCGAACTCGGCGCAGAGGTCGGCCAGGATCGCGTAGCCCGCCGCTCCCATCAGCGCGGTCAGTTCGGCCCGGTTCTCCTGGTAGACACCCCGGACGCCGTGATGGGCTTCGGTGTTGGCGGTGCAGTACCAGTCCAGGTCGTGCCCGCCCGGCCCCCAGCCGTCGCGGGAGTACTCACCGATCGAGACCTCGGTGTAGGTGGTCTCGTCGGTGCGGGTCACCTCGCGGAACTGCCGCCGGATCGGCAACTGCCAGCAGACGTCGGGTTTGGTCTCCAGGAACTCCCTGCCCTGGTGCAGGGCCAGCGTGTGCAGCGCGCAACCGGCACCGCCGGCGAAACCGGGCCGGTTGAGGAAGATGCAGGCCCCGTCGACCACCCGGGTCTTGCGCGCCGGCTCCTCACCGGGGCTCACCGTCTCGGCCGACTCCAACTCGACCCAGCCCTGCTTGCGGCCCTCTTTGCGGTACTGCCACTGATCCGACGACAGCTGCTTGACCGCCTTGGCCACCCGCGACTCGTCGTCGGCGTCGGCGAAGTGCGCCCCGAGGGTGCAGCAACCGTCGTCCGGCCGGTCGGCGTAGATGCCGGCACAGCCGGCACCGAAGATGCACTGCCAGCGAGACGTCAGCCAGGTCAGATCGCAGCGGAACACCTCGCTGTCGTCGTCGGGGTTGGCGAACTCGGCGAAGGCGCGCGGGAAGGGCAACATCACCTCGGGCATGTGCTGAACCCTAAGGGCTAACCTGAGCAGATGGCCGATACACCGACGTCTGAGCCCGTCTCACCCGCGCAGGGCGATGTCCAGGGTGCTGAGCGGACGGCTGAGCAGTTGAGGGCACCGCAGTCGAAGATCGGCCTGTCCACCTCATCGGTCTATCCCGAGACGACCTCCAGCGGGTTCGAACTGGCCCGCCGGCTGGGATACGACGGGATCGAGTTGATGGTCGGCATCGATCCGGTCGCGGCCAACATCGACGCGGTGGAGAAGCTGCGCGACTACCACCAGGTGCCGGTGCTGTCGGTGCACTCGCCGTGCCTGCTGGTCACCCAGCGGGTGTGGGGGACCGACCACTGGGAGAAGCTGCGTCGATCCGCCGAGGCCGCCCGCCGGCTGGACGCCGACGTGGTCGTCGTGCACCCGCCGTTCCGCTGGCAGCGGGAGTACGCGCGGGGCTTCATCGCCGGTGTCCGGCGGCTGACCGAAGAGACCGGAATCCTCTTCTGCGTAGAGAACATGTACCCCTGGCGGACGCCGGGCGGTGAGCTCAAGGCGTATCTGCCGGGCTGGGATCCGACCGAACGCGACTACGACCACCTGACCCTCGATCTGTCCCACGCCTCCACCGCCGGCCAGCAGTCGCTGCAGTTGGCGCAGAGTTGGGGCGAGCGGCTGCGGCATCTGCACCTGACCGACGGCACCGGGTCGATCAAGGACGAGCACCTCAATCCCGGCAAGGGGGATCAGCAGGCCGCCGAGGTCCTGCAGCACCTGGCCCGCGCCGGATTCGAGGGCCACGTCGTGCTGGAGGTCAACTCGCGCAAGAACAACAGCCGGTCCGGGCGTGAGCAGCAACTGGGTGACGCGTTGTCCTTCACCCGCACACATCTGAGCGTTCCGGTCGGGACCGATTTCGCGGTCGATTCGCACGGCTCGACCGAATCGGTCACCACCGGCTGAGGCAGGAATCCCTGACAGGTCAGGAAAGGAGAAGGTGTCGATGTTGCGATCGGTTCTGCTCGGAGCCTCCCGGAGCGCCCGGCTGAAGGACACCCTGACCCGGGCGCCGGTGACCCAGGGCGTGGTCGAGCGGTTCGTCGCCGGCGACACCACGGCCGACGCGGTGGCGGCGACCCGGCGGCTGAACGCTTCCGGCCTGTCGGTCACGATCGACCACCTCGGCGAGGACACCACCGACGCCGAGCAGGCCGACCGGGTGGCCGTGGCCTATCTCGATCTGCTCGGCGCACTGAGCGAGGCCGGGCTGAGCGCGGGCGCGGACGTGTCGCTGAAACTCTCCGCGCTCGGACAGTTCCTCGGCTCCGGCGGGGCGCAGACCGCCTTGGACAACGCTCGCACCATCTGCACCGCCGCCCACGCCTGCGGCGCCACGGTGACGCTGGACGCCGAGGACCACACCACCACCGATCCGACCCTGGCCGCCCTGATCGAACTCCGCAAGGACTTCCCGACCACCGGGGCCGTACTGCAGGCCTACCTGCGCCGGACCGAGACCGACTGCCGCGAACTCGCCGTCGCCGGCTCACGGGTCCGGTTGTGCAAGGGCGCCTACGCCGAACCCGACGAGGTCGCCTTCACTGACCGGCACGAGGTCGACAGGTCCTACGTCCGTTGTCTGCGGACGCTGATCGAGCACCCCGGTTACCCGATGGTGGCCAGTCACGACCCGCGGCTGATCGCCATCGCCGAGGAGTTGATCGCCCGTGCCGGGCGGCAGCCCGACAGCTATGAGTTCCAGATGCTGTACGGGATCCGACCGACCGAGCAACAGCGACTGGCCACCGCCGGGCACCGGTTCCGGGTGTATCTGCCCTACGGCAACGACTGGTACGGCTACCTGGTCCGGCGACTGGCCGAACGGCCGGCCAACCTGGCCTTCTTCGCCCGCAGCATGGTCGGCCGGTCCTGACCCTGCGGGCCAGGCTGACGGACCACCCCGGCTGATGGGCAACCTCGGCTGATGGTCCACCCCGGCTCAGCCGAGGGCGAGCAGGACGATGCCGGCGACCACCACACCGGCCCCGGCCAGCCGCGGTCGCGGGTGCGGTTCGTGCAACCACAACCAGCCGGCCAGGCTGACCAGCACCACGCTGACCTCACGGCCGGGCGCGACCAGCGCCACCGGGGCGAGCCGGAAGGCCTCCAGGATCAACAGATAGGCCGACGGTGAGCCGATCCCCACGATCAGGACCGGCCCTACGCTCAGGCCACCGGAGCCGGACGACGACCAGCGGGCCCGGATTCTCTTCCTGAGCGGGGTTCTGCGCTCGCTGTCACGGTGATGCACGGTGACCTGCGTGACCAGCGCGACGATCGTCAACACCACGGCCTGGGTGGTGAACGAGGCCCACAGCTGCACCACCGGATCCAACCCGAGGCCGCCGCCGGACGGAGCGGCAGCCAGCACAGCGTGGGAATCCCAGAGGGTGTAGCCGGCGATCGCCACCCCGGTGGACAATCCGGCGCCGACGGCCGCCGGGGTGACGCTCCCACCGCGCCCACCGGCCAGGCTGATGATCAACACCCCGCCGACCAGCACCACGGCACCGATCAGCCCGATCGGATCGGGACGTTCGCCGAGAAGCCAGACCGCACCGAGCACCGAGAGCAGCGGGCCGGTGCCCCGGGCCAGCGGATAGACGATGGAGACGTCACCGAGCCGGTATCCCCACTGCAGCAGGAGGAAGTAGACGGTGTGGATGCCGCCGCTGACCAGACCGCCGAGCAGGAGGTGACCCGGCCCCGGGTGCTCGCGAATGATCAGCAGCACGGCCGGTACGGCCAGCGCCACGGCAGAGACAACGGCGGCCAGCCAGACGAACACGACGCCCGAGGCGGCCGTGCGGTTGGCGGCCAGATTCCAGGTGGCGTGCAGAAGGGCGCCGCCGAGTACCAGGATCAGCGCCAGGCCGGACATCGTCGCTCAGAGCCAGGAGACGTGCGGTGCCACCAGGGCGTAGCCGACGAACGCGACGATGTCGAGGGTGGTGTGGGCGACGACCAGCGGCATCACCCGGCGGGTGCGCAGATAGATCAGCCCGAAGATCGCGCCCATGATGAGGTTGCCGGCGAAGCCGCCGAAACCCTGGTAGAGGTGGTAACTACCGCGGATCAGGGCGCTGACGCCGACCACCAGGAACAGCCGCCAGCCCAGCGCGGTGAACCGTCGGTAGAGGAAGCCGAGCATGATCGTCTCCTCCAGCACGGCGTTCTGGGCCGCGGAGAGCAGCAGCACCGGGATCGCCCACCAGTGCTCGCCCAGGCCGGAGGCCTGCACCGTCGTGTTCAGCCCGAGCGCGCGCGCACCGAGGTAGAGCCCGAGACCGGGAATGCCGATGCAGGCCGCGACCACCAGCCCGAGGACGAGATCGCGGACCGGTCGGCGCAGATCGAAGCCGATCGCCCGCCACGGACGACTGCGTCCGTCCGTCCCGGCCCGGAAGTCCAGCGAGATCAGATAGAGCGCCAACACCACCGGCACCAGGGCGAAGGCGATCCCGGCGAGTTGGTAGGTCAGGTCGAGCCACGGCCGGTCCGGGGTGACGGAGGCGTTCAGGCTGGACGTCTGCGAGGACAGCGGTGCGGGCTGGGTCAGCCGGTTGATGATGCTGAGCACGGAATAGATCGCGGACTGGCCGAGCGAGATCGCCAGCACGATCAGCACCTCGGCGCCGGCCCGCCCCCGGCCCACTCCGGCTCGCGGCAGAGTCGGCAACGAGAACACGGGGCTCATCATGCCCTTAGGGTGGAGTCCATGCGTGTAGGTGTGTTCGGGGCGACCGGTCAGGTCGGCGGCGTGATGCGCACGTTGCTGGCCGAACGCGACTTCCCCGTGTCCGAACTCCGGTTCTTCGCCTCGGCCCGTTCCGCCGGTCAGATCCTGGCCTGGCGGGACCGTGAGATCACCGTCGAGGACACCGCGGCCGCGGACTTCTCCGGGCTCGACGTCGCTCTGTTCTCCAACGGCAAGCAGGCCTCCAAGCAGGCCGCGCCGGTGGTCGCGGCCGCCGGCGCCGTGGTGATCGACAACTCCTCGGCCTGGCGGATGGATCCCGAGGTGCCGCTGGTGGTGGCCGAGGTCAACCCCGAGGATGCCGTCGACCCGCCGAAGGGGATCATCGCCAACCCCAACTGCACCACGATGGCCGCGATGCCGGTGCTGAGCGTGCTGAACGCGGCGGCCGGCCTGACCCGGCTGCAGATCTCCACCTACCAGGCGGTCTCCGGCTCCGGCGGGGCCGGCGTGGCCGAACTGCACCGGCAGGCCGAGGCCGCCGGGGTGGACGCGGCCCGGTTGGCCTTCGACGGCCGCGCGGTCGAGTTCCCGGCGCCGCAGCAGTACGCCAAGACGATCGCCTACAACGTGCTGCCGCTGGCCGGCTCGATCGTCGACGACGGCTGGGGCGAGACCGACGAGGAGCAGAAGCTGCGCAACGAGTCGCGCAAGATCCTGCACCGGCCGGAGTTGCTGGTCGCCGGCACCTGCGTCCGGGTGCCGGTCTACACCGGCCACTCGCTGGTCATCCACGCCGAGTTCGAGGACGACCTCAGCCCGGACCGGGCCACCGAGCTGCTGGCCAAGGCTCCCGGGGTGGAGTTGCTGGACGTCCCGACGCCGCTGGACGCGGCCGGTCGCGATCCGTCCTACGTCGGCCGGATCCGGGCCGACCGGTCGGCACCGGAGGGCAAGGGGCTGATCATGTTCGTCTCGAACGACAACCTGCGCAAGGGCGCGGCGCTGAACGCGGTGCAGATCGCCGAACTGGTCTGCCGGTGAGGTCACGATGACCGAGCTGGCGTTGCTCGGGGCCGGCGTGATGGGGGAGACCGTGCTGGCCGGGCTGATCCGGGCCGGCTGGGATCCGTCCCGGATCGTGGCCACCGACCGCCGGCCGGAGCGGCAGAGCGAGCTGCGGGAGCGCTACGGCATCAACACCGCCGAGAACGTGGCCGCGGTGGCCGAGGCGGACACGGTGATCGTCGTGGTCAAGCCCCAGGACATGACCGGGCTGCTGGACGAGATCGGCCCGCACCTGCGTCCCGGGGCCCTGGTCGCCTCGCTGGCCGCGGGGGTGGCGACCGACGTGATCGAGGCCCGTCTGCCGGCCGGCACCCCGGTCGTCCGGGTGATGCCGAACACGCCGGCCCAGGTGGCCGAGGGGATGTCGGCGGTGGCCCCCGGGACGAACGCCGGCCCGGACCACGTCGAGCGGGTGTCGGCGATCCTGGCCGCCACCGGCCGGGTGGTCAGCCTGCCGGAGCGCTATCTGGACGCGGTCACCGCGATCTCCGGCACCGGCCCGGCGTATCTGTTCTTCGTGGTCGAGGCGATGGTCGAGGCCGGCGTCCACCTCGGCCTGCCGCGGGACACCGCGACCGAGTTGGTCACCCAGACCATGTACGGCTCGGCCAAGCTGCTGCGCGAGACCGCCGAGCACCCGACCGTGCTGCGGGAGCAGGTGACCTCACCCGGTGGCACCACGGCCGCGGCGATCCGGGTGCTGGAGGACCACAAGGTGCGGGCCGCGTTCCTGGGGGCGATCGAGGCCGCCCGCGACCGCAGCCGGGATCTGGCCGCGGCGGCCCGGCAGCAGGGGTCGGCTTGAGCGGGCCGAAGCCGCGGCTGTTCTACTCCGATGAGCTGACCCGCTACAACTTCGGGGCCGATCACCCGATGGCGCCGGGACGGGTGCGGCACGCGGTGGAGCTGGCCGAGACCTTCGGCGTCCTGGACGCCTACGAGGTCGTCGCGCCACCGGCGGCAGACCTGGAGTTGGTCCGCAGCGTCCACACCGACGCCTACATCGAGGCGGTCCGACTGGCGGTGACCGACCCGCAGCACGGCCTCGGCACCTCCGACAACCCGATCTTCCCGGGCATGCACGAGGTCACCTCCCGGGTGGTCACGGCCAGCGTCGAGGCCGCCCGGAGCGTCTGGACCGGCGAGGTCGACCGGGCGGTCAACATCAGCGGCGGTCTGCACCACGCGATGCCGGACCGGGCCAGCGGTTTCTGCATCTACAACGACGTCGCCGCCGCGATCCGCTGGCTGCTGGACGCCGGTTGCGAGCGGGTGGCCTATCTCGACGTCGACGTCCACCACGGCGACGGGGTGGAGCAGATGTTCTACGACGACCCGCGGGTGCTGACCGTCAGCGTGCACGAGACCCCTCGCTACCTGTTCCCGGGAACGGGCTATCCCGAGGACATCGGCGGGCCGAACGCACCGGGCAGTGCGGTCAACCTGGCCCTGCCGCCGGGTACCGGTGACGCCGGCTGGCTGCGGGCTTTCGACGCGGTGGTGCCGGAGGTGCTGCGGGCCTTCGCGCCGACCGTCCTGATCAGCCAGCACGGCTGTGATTCCCACCGCAACGACCCGCTGGCCGATCTGAATCTCAGCGTGGACGGCCAGCGCGCGTCCTACCTGCGGATCGCCGCGCTGGCCGACGAGGTCTGTGGCGGCCGGTGGATCGTCACCGGCGGCGGTGGCTACGCCGTGCTCGACGTGGTGCCGCGCACCTGGGCCCACCTGCTGGCCATCGTCGCCGGCCGGCCGATCGACGTCGGGACCCCGACTCCGCAGGCATGGCGGGAGCAACTGGGGCCGGGCGCGCCCGAGACGATGGGCGACGGCGTCGAGGTCGAGGTGGTCTCGATGGCGACCGGCTTCGATCCGGCCAGCCGGCTGGACCAGGCGGTGCTGGCCACCAGGCGCGCCGTCTTCCCCGAACTCGGGCTCGATCCCGGCGTCTGAGGTCACGCCGGGGGTCTTCAGGCGTGTGTAGATGCGGTGACTCGTTGTCAAGCACATCGGACCGTGTCGGAACTGAGTCTTTCCCTGACGCCACTGTTGCCACTATTCTCACACCAGGCGCGCGCAAGCTCGGTGGGGAAGCCGAGTTCCAGACGGGCGCCGGAACGGTGCGCCGATGTCTGATCAGGCCGATTCCGGTGATGTCACCCCACTTCCGGGGTCACTGTCCGGAGTCACTTTCTTGACCGTGGCCGAAGTGGCAGCTCTGATGCGCGTCTCCAAGATGAGTGTCTACCGGATGATCCACGCCGGCGAGCTCGAAGCCGTCCGGTTCGGCCGCAGCTTCCGCGTTCCCGAGCAGGCCGTCCACGACTACCTGCGCGGGTCCTTCTACGAAACCGGCTAGAGCGACCGGACGCGGCGGAGCGCGCCTGCGCCGTTGGTCGCCCCGCCTGGTCGCCCCGCCTGGTCGCGGGATTGGCCGCGGCCACGCACCGGCGGGTAACATCACCAGGTCAGTCTTTCGGCTGGGCGTCGCGGTGACCGCGACGGTCGCCGTCGTCATCGAGAAGTACGTAGCTAGGGGTTCACACAGTGGGTTCGGTCATCAAGAAGCGCCGCAAGCGGATGGCGAAGAAGAAGCATCGCAAGTTGTTGAAGCGGACGCGCATCCAGCGTCGTCGCGCCGGCAAGTAGTACCGCAGGCGTCGTAGGTCTGCGAGCCCGATGACTCAGCCGGTACTGGTGACCGGGGTGTCGCGGGATCTCGGCGCCCGGTTCGCCCGGACGCTGGCCGCGACCGGCGAGGTCGAGGTGATCGGGGTCGACGTGATCCCGCCACCGCACGACCTCGGCGCGGTGTCCTTCGTCCGGGCCGACATCCGCAACCCGGTCATCGGCAAGGTGATCGAGCGACGTCGGGTCGAGACGGTCGTCCACATGGCGATGGTCTCCAACCCCGCCGTGGCCGGCGGGCGGTCGTCGATGAAAGAGATCAACGTCATCGGCACCATGCAGTTGCTGGCCGCCTGTCAGCGCTCGGAGACGGTACGCCGGGTGGTGGCGCAGTCCTCGGCCGGCGTCTACGGCTCGTCCCCACGAGACCCCGCCCGGTTCACCGAGGACATGTCACCGCGGGTGCAACCCCGGACCGGGTTCGGGAAGGACTCGGTCGAGATCGAGGGCTACGTCCGCGGGCTGGCTCGCCGCCGACCGGACATCTGCGTGACCACGCTCCGACTGGCCAGCCTGATGGGTGCCGGTGTCGACTCCCAGATCACCCGTTATCTGAGCCTGCCGGTGGTGCCGAAGGTGATGGGCTTCGACGCCCGGCTGCAGTTCCTCCACCCGGCCGATGCGGTGGACGCGCTGGTTGCGGCCAGCACGGACGATCTGCCCGGGACCTACAACGTCGCGGCGGCGGACGTCGTCGTTCTCGGCCAGGCGCTGCGGTTGTTGGGTCGGCCGGTGATCGGCGTCCCTCAGTCGGCGGCCGGTCCGCTTGCCGTCGCCCTGCGTCAACTGCGGCTGACCGATCTGTCGGTCGACCAGATCGAGGCCCTCACCTACGGTCGGGGGATGGACACCAGCCGCTACCTGAACGCCGTCGGTCGGCCGCTGCGCTTCACGTCGCGGGCGGCGTTGGAAGAGTTCGCCGCTGTGGCCCGTCCGGGGCTGCTCGGCCCCGAGCGGGTCGGACGGAGCGTCGACAGACTGGCCGCCGCACTGAAGGAGCGAGCCCATGGCTGAGGCCCAGATCTTCCCGTTCCGGTCGCCGCGGCCCTCCGGACCCGAGGACCCGGCCGGCGATCCGGGCGCAACGGGTTCGACCGGGTCCGACGGCCCGGCGTCCGGGCTGGGGGCGCTCGCCCGGCTGGTGTTCGGTCCGGCCCGCCGGTTCGCGTCCGACCCGCTGCGTGGGCTGATCGCGTTGGCCGAGGCGGTCGGCGTCGACTGGGAAGCCGGCGTGGACGAGGTCGCGGCGTTCGCCCGTAGCCGGTTGTCCGGCGACTACGCCGTGGACGAGTTCGGCTTCGACCCCGAGTTCACCGAGCGGGTCTTCCTGCCGGCGCTGCGGCCGCTGGTCGAGCGCTGGTTCCGGGTCGAGGTCCGCGGCATCGAGAACGTCCCGGCCGCGGGGCCGGCTTTGCTCGTCTCGAACCACGCGGGCACCCTGCCGCTGGACGCGATGGTGCTGCACGCGGTGGTTCACGACGCCATCGCCCGGCACGTCCGGATGCTCGGCGCCGACCTGATCTTCGCCACCCCGTTCTCCCACGATCTGGCCCGGCGGATCGGCACCACGCTGGCCTGCCAGGAGGACGCCGAACGCCTGCTGGCCGCCGGCCAGCTGGTCTCGGTCTTCCCCGAGGGATTCAAGGGCCTCGGCAAGCCCTACCGGGACCGCTACAAACTGCAGCGGTTCGGCCGCGGTGGGTTCGTCTCGGCCGCGATCCGGGCCCAGGTCCCGATCGTCCCGGTCTCGGTGGTCGGCTCGGAAGAGATCTACCCGCTGATCGCCTCGGCCCCGTCACTGGCCCGCGCTCTCGGCTTCCCCTATCTGCCGGTGACCCCCACCTTCCCGTGGCTCGGCCCGCTGGGCGCGGTCCCGCTGCCGTCGAAGTGGATCATCTCCTTCGGTGAGGCGATCGCCACCGACGAACTGCCCACCGGGGCCGCGGACGACCCGATGGTCGTCTTCAACGTCACCGACCAGGTGCGCGAGACCATCCAGCACAGCCTGTACGCGCTGCTGATGCAGCGACCGCACGCCTTCCGCTGAGCCCGGGCCGGCCCACCGGAAGCCTGTCTCCGGCGAGATCGTGCGAGCGAGATCTGTGCCGACGGATTTGTGCCGGGCGAATCGGTGCCGGCGGGATCGGCCCTCGGGATCGGTGCCGGCGGGATCGGGGCCGGCGGGATCAGTGCCGACGAAGGGCGCGGGTCACCGCGAAGCCGGTGGCCACGGCGCCGGCGGCCGCGCCGGCCAGTCCGGTGCCGACCAGACTGAGCCGGACGGCCCGGCGGTGGGTGCGGTAGTCCCGGATCTGCCAGCCCTGCTCCTGGGCGTGGGCGGCGAGCTTGCGGTCAGGGTTGATCGCGCACGGGTTGCCGACCAGCGACAGCATCGGCAGGTCGTTGGCCGAGTCGGAGTAGGCGAAGCACTTCGCGAGGTCGAGGCCGTGTTCGTGGGCCAGCGCGCGGACGGCGTCCGCCTTGGCCGGCCCGTGCAACAGGTCGCCGCGCAGATGGCCGGTGTAGACGCCGTCCTCGTCGTGCTCCGCGGTGGTGCCGAGCGCGCCGGTGAGCCCGAGCCGGGCGGCGATGATCTCGGCCATCTCGACCGGGGCCGCGGTGACCAGCCAGACCGGTTGGCCGACGTCGAGGTGCAGTTGGGCGATGGCCCGGGTGCCCGGCCAGATCCGCGGCGCGATCGCCTCCTCATAGACCTCCTCGCCGATCTCGCGGACCTCGGCCACGGTGTGTCCGGCGATGAAGGACAGCGACGCCTCGCGGGCCAGCTTGATGTGCTCGGGGTTCTCCCGCCCGACGAAGCGGAAATAGAACTGCAACCACAGCCCGCGCAGGATCAGCCCGCGGGAGAAGAAGTCGCGCCGGTAGAGGCCCTTGGCCAGGTGGAACAACGACGCACCCTGGACGACGGTGTTGTCGACGTCGAAGAAGGCGGCGGCCCCGGGCTCGGGCCCGATCCGGGGTTCAGGATGGCCGGTGGAGGTCTGCGGTGCCTCGTGCTCGACCCGGCGAACCGACTCCGGCCGGGGGACCGACCGCTTCCGGTGGCGGCGGCGCGCACGTTTCACCCGGGCCGGAACGGCTTCGTCGGCGGGTGAGGTCACGAGGGTGAGCTTAGTGCGGCAGTGCCGGTCCGGTCGGCCCGCCGTCGGGGCCGGTCACCGTGCCAGACTCGGGCCATGACCTCTTCTGAGCCGGAGCCGAGGGTGGTGGTGTTGACCCGGGCGAACTGCCACCTGTGTGCCGAGGCGCTGGCCACGGTGGCCGCGGTCTGCGCCGAGCGGGGGGAGCGGTTCGCCCAGCGCGACATCGACGCCGATCCCGAGCTGCGGCGCCGCTACACCGACGAGGTGCCCGTCACCTTCGTGGACGGCCGGCAACACGACTACTGGCGGGTCGACGCCGACCGGCTCCGGGCGGCCCTGGCCCGCTGAGCCGGGGCGGTCAGCGGCTGGGGCTCAGCGGCTGGGGCTCAGCGGCTGGGGCGTCAGTGGCCGAGGCCGAGGCCGACCGCCAGCGCGATCGCGCCGACCAGCATCGAGGCGCTGGTGTCCTTCAGCACCGGGATCAGCTCCCGGCCGTGGGCCCGGCGCAGCACGATCCGGACCGCCCGGACGACCGCCAGCGGGCCGAGCAGACCGAGCAGCGCCCACCAGGTCGACGCGGCGGCGATCACCACCACCAGCACGGCGGCGGCCGCTTCCAGCCCGACGTAGAAGTAGCGGGTGCCCAGGTCGCCGAGCCGGGTGGCCAGCGTCCGCTTGCCGGATTCGAGGTCGCCGGGGATGTCGCGGAGGTTGTTGGCGACCAGCGCGGCGGTGGCCAGGAACCCGACCTGGACCGCACCCAGCACGGTCACCGCGGTCAGGCTGCCCAGCTGGATCAGTGTCGTCCCGCCGACGGCGACCAGGCCGAAGAACACGAAGACGAACACCTCACCCAGCCCGCGGTAGCCGTAGGGCCGCCTGCCGCCGGTGTAGTACCAGGCGGCCAGCACCGAGACCGCCCCGACGGCGAGCAGCCACCACAGGCCGGAGAGGACGACGATCACCAGCCCGGCCAGCGCAGCCACCCCGAAGCTGCCGAAGGCGGCCCGCCTGACCAGTTCCGGCCGGGCCACCCCGGAGCCGACCAGGCGCATCGGACCGACCCGGTCGCGGTCGGTGCCGCGGATCCCGTCGGAGTAGTCGTTGGCGTAGTTGACCCCGATGTCCAGGGCGAGCGAGACGACCAGCGCCAACACGGCCAGCAGCGGCCGGAACCCGCCGGCCTGGATCGCCACGCCGGTGCCGACCACCACCGGGGCGACGGCGATCGGCCAGATCCGTGGCCGGGCACCGGCCAGCCACTGGGCCAGGGTCGGGACGCCCGGGTCGGCGGTGTCGCTGCTGCTGCTCACGAACTCATCTCCTGGCTGCTCAGGTCACTGATCAGGCGTTGCCGGTCGAGTTTGCCGCTGGTCGTCCTGGGCAGGGCGGTCAGGGTGACCAGCGCGCGGGGGAGGGCGTGCTCCGGCAGGGTCGTGGCCAGGTGGGCGCGCAGCCCCGCCTCGCTCAGCGCCACCGCATCGGTGACGGCCACCACCCGGACGCCCCACTCGTCGTCGGGCACCGCGATCACGCCGATCTCGGCCCCGTCCAGCCCGGGGGCGGTCCGGGCCGCTCGCTCGACCGCGGCGAGATCGACGTTCAGGCCGCCGGAGATGACCACGTCGTCGACCCGGCCGAGGACCTGCAGGCGACCGTCGGTCCAGGTGCCGCGGTCCTGGGTGCGCAGGGTGCGCCGGCCCGACCCGTCGGTGGTCAGCGCCTCGGCGCTCAGTCCCGGCGCCAGTCGGTAGCCGCTGAACACGCACGCGCCGCTCAGCGTGATCCGCCTCTCCGCGGCCGGCCCGACCTCCAGCCCGACCTCGACCCCGGGCAGCGGGACGCCGTCGTAGACGCAGCCGCCGCAGGTCTCGCTCATCCCGTAGGTGGTGACCACCGGCACCCCGGCGGCACGGGCCCGGTCGAGCAGGGCCGGTGCGGCCGGCGCCCCGCCGAGCAGGACGGCGTCCAGCCGGGTGAGCTGGCGGGTCAGTTCGGGGTCGGCCAACGCCCGGACGAGTTGGGTCGGGACGACCGAGAGGTAGCGCCGTCTGCTCCCACCGTCTCCCCTCGACCCGGACAGCCCGGACAGCCCTGACAGCCCGGACAGGTCGGCGCCGACCGGGACCAGCCGGGTGCCCGCGACCACGGACCGGGCCAGCACCATCAACCCCGCCACGTAGTGCACCGGCAGGGCCAGCAGCCAGTCCCCGGGCCCGCCCAGTCGTTCGTGGGTGGCCCGGGCGGAGGCGCTGACCGCAGAGCGGGAGAGCACCACACCCTTGGGGCGGCCGGTGGATCCGGAGGTGGCCACCACCACCGCGGCGTCGGCTTCGGCGACGGGCCGGTCGGGCGCCAGCGCGTCCAGCACCCGGTCGGCCTCGACTCGGTCGGGTGGCAGCGGGGCGATCGGTTCACCGCCGGCCATCGCCTCTCGCAACCGGTCCAGCACCGTCCGCTCGGGCTCCGGCCCCTCGAGCCTGATCACCCGCAACCCCACCCCTGCAGTCTCCCGCCTGCACTGCCCGCGCTCAAATCACTACGCTGGCGATCATGTCGGCGGCGCAGGTGTTCAGCTACGCCATCGCCATGAAGACCCGGTTCCGCGGCATCACCGAGCGGCACGGGATGGTCTGGCGGGGCCGCTGCGGTTGGGCCGAGTGGAGCCCGTTCGAGGACTACGGCGACGCCGACGCCGTCCGCTGGTTGCAGGCCGCGGACGAGGCCGCCGAGCTGGGCTGGCCCGATCCGGTGCGGCACCGGATCGGGGTCAACGTGACCGTCCCGGCGGTGAGCCCGCAGGCGGCGTACGCGATCGCGGCCGGGTCCGGCTGCCGGACGGCGAAGATCAAGGTGGCCGAGCCGGGTCAGAGCCTGCGCGAGGACCGGGAGCGGGTGGCCGCCGTCCGGGACGCGCTCGGTTCCGCCGGCCGGATCCGGGTGGACGCCAACGGCGGCTGGGACGTGGAGACCGCGGTCGAGGCGCTGACCGCGCTGGCGCGTGCGACCTCCCCGCACGGCGTCACCGGTCTGGAGTACGCCGAGCAGCCGTGCGCCGGGGTCGAGGAGCTGGCCGAGGTCCGCCGTCGGCTGGCCCGGGCCCGGGTCGAGGTGCCGATCGCGGCGGACGAGTCGATCCGGCGGGCCGAGGACCCGTTCCGGGTGGTCGAGCTGGCGGCGGCCGACGTCGCGGTGCTGAAGGTGCAGCCACTGGGTGGCGTCCGGGCCTGTCTGCGGATCGCCGAACAGATCGGGTTGCCGGTCGTCGTGTCCAGTGCCCTGGAGACCAGTATCGGGATCCGGGCCGGCGTCGCGCTGGCCGCGGCGCTGCCCGAGCTGCCCTACGACTGCGGGCTGAACACGGTCGCCTTGCTGAACGACGATCTGAGCCCGGCCCCGCTGCTCGCCGTCGACGGCCAGTTGCCGGTGGCCGGGCTGGACGTCGATCCCGGCCGGCTGGCGGGCCTGGCCGCGCCGGACCCGGTGGCCCGGGCCTGGACAGAGCGGCTGCAGCGCTGCCGGGCGCTGTCGGCGGGCCGGGCTGCCGACGAATCGGGGGCACGATGAGCGCGACGGCGTGCGCCCGGGTGGTGATCGACCAGCTGATCGGGCAGGGCGTGACCGAGTTGGTGCTGTGCCCGGGATCCCGGAGCGCGCCGCTGGCCTACGCGGCCGCGGCTGCCGAACGGGCCGGACGGCTGCGGCTGCACGTGCGGCTGGACGAACGCGGGGCCGGTTTCCTCGCCCTCGGCCTGGCCAAGGCGTCCGGCCGGTGCGTCCCGGTGGTCACCACCTCGGGCACGGCGGCGGCCAACCTGCACCCGGCCGCGCTGGAGGCCTGGCACGCCGGCGTCGCGTTGTTGTTGCTCACCGCCGACCGAGCCGAGCGCCAAGCAGGAGACCGGGGCGAACCAGACCACCGTGCAGCGAGGGCTGTTCGGCCGGGTCCGGGCCGAGGCGCTGGTCGATTCCGACGACGCCGACCCCCGGGTCTGGCGGCACCAGGTGACCCGGCTGGTCGCGGCGGCCCTCGGACTGCGGTCGGCCGGACCCGGCCCGGTTCATCTCGATCTGGCTCTGGGCGAGCCGCTGGTGCCGCAAACCGACGAACCCGAGGCCGCGCTGCCGGCCGTCCAGCGGGTGGAGCCGACGCGGGTGGCCGGCCCGCCGACGCTGCTGCCGGCCGGTCCGCGGACGGTGATCGTGGCCGGGGACGCCCGGCCCGAGGTCGGAGCGGCGGCGATGACGCTCGCGCGCACCGCCCGGCTGCCGTTGCTGGCCGAGCCTTCCAGCAACGCCCGGGGCGCGGCCGAGGCGATCAGCGGCTACCGGCTGCTGCTCGGCTCGGCGCTGGCCGAGGAGGTCCGACGGGTGGTGATGATCGGCCGGCCCACCCTGAGCCGGCCGGTGCAACGCCTGATCGGCCGGGCCGGGGTCGACCTGGTGGTGGTGAGCGAGGACGCCGACTGGATCGATCCGGGCACGAACGCGTCGCTGATCGCCGGCGCGGTCGACCTCGAGCCGGACGACTCCGGCTGGCTGACCCGGTGGCAGGCCGCCGACCGGACCCTCCGGCCGCGGATCGACCAGCTGATCCGGGCAGCGTCCGCGGGCGGTCTCACCGGCCCTGCGGTGGCCGACCTGCTGTGGCGCTCGCTGACCGGCGCGGACGTGCTGGTGGCCGGATCGTCGAACCCGGTGCGCGATCTGGACCTGGCCGGCCCGTCGGCCCAGGCTCCGACGGTCTACGCCAACCGGGGCCTGGCCGGCATCGACGGCACCGTCTCGACCGCGATCGGCGTCGGGCTGGCCACCGGCCGGCCGACGTACGCGTTGCTCGGCGATCTCACCTTCCTGCACGATCTGACCGGACTGCTGGTCGGGCCCGCGGAACCGCGCCCGGACCTGCGGATCGTGGTGGCCAACGACGACGGCGGCAGCATCTTCGCCACCCTCGAACAGGGGGCGCCGGAGCGGGCGGCCGACTTCGAGCGACTGTTCGGCACCCCGCAGCACGCCGAACTCGGCGCGCTCTGCGCCGGCGTGGGGGTCCGGCACCGCCGGGTCGAGGACCGCGACGCTCTGAGCGCCGCCCTGGCCGCGCCATCCAGCGGGCTCGAGGTGCTCGAGGTGCTCGTCGACCGCACCGGCCGGCGCGAACTGGACGCGGCCCTGCGCGCCGCCGGAACCGAGGTCGGCGACCGGGCGTGAGCCCGGCTCAGGTCTGGGGATGGGCTCAGGTCTGGCTGCGGCTCAGGTCTGAACGCGGCTCAGGTCTGGACGCGGCTCAGGTCTGGACCCGCAACCAGTCGCGGACCCGGGCGGTGGCGATCACGTCGTCCTCGTTGTAGGCCAACACCCGCTCCCGGGCGGCCTGCCGCTCGGCCTGCGTCTGCGCGTGCACGGCGTCGGCGAACCATCGCTGGGAGTTGAGACCACCGGGATCGTCGTCCCGCCAGGCGAACCCGGCCCCGGCGGTCGCCACCACCTTCAACCCGAGGCCGCGGGCACCGAAGAAGTTCTCCTTGACCACCCCGAGCAGGTCGACGAATCCGCCGCGTTCGGCCTGGTCGGGCAGCGAGCCCCGGGCCAGGTCGTCGATCCAGGCGAAGACCGGGTCGGGTTCGGCCTCGCGCAGCCGGTGCAGATGGTTCAGCTCGAAGTCGCTGTAGTGGAAGATGCCGACCGGCCCCGGTGCACCCAGCACCGTCCGCTGCAGCCAGCCCAACGCCTCCCGGGCCAGGGCGAGCTCGCCCGGGTCGTCCAGATCCTCGAACCGGGCGAACGCCTGGTAGGTGCCGCTCGACCCGGCCGGGCCACCGACCAGGAAACCCCAGAGGTAGACCCGCCCGTCGGCCGAGGTCTCGATGTCGAAGTCGATCTCGACGGCGAACGGTGGCAGGTCGATCGGACCCTCGTCGAGTCGCTCGAAGTCCGTCCCGGCGGCCAGCATCCGGGCCCGCCGGACGGCCGCCAGCAGCCGGTCCAACCCCGACGTCCGGTGCGAGACCTCCGGCAGATACCACTCGGCCAACCCGGCCAGGTCGGCCCGCGCCAGTTGGTGCACGGTGCTGATGCCGTGGGCCCGCAAGGTCGTCACCTCCCGGACGTCGAGGGCGCCGATGCCGATCCGCAGGCTGACGTCGTCGGGGTCGAGCTTGCTGCGGCAGTGGTCCCACCACTCGCAGCGCTCGCACTCCCTGACCTTGATCGGCCGGACCAACGGCGCCGGCGGCTCCGGCTCGGTCTGCTGTCGGGCCACCTGCGCCACGTCGAGACGGAAGCCGAACTCGTGGTCGTAGCGCTGCAGGGCGCTCCGCGGCAGCCAGCCGGGATCGGCGCTGCGCGAATAGGTCCGCAGCAGCGGTTCGTCCAGATCGATCCAGGTGATCAGCGGCGTCGGGGACCAGTCGTCGGTGCCGATCAGCGCCGCCAGCGACCGTCCCGGGGCGTCCCAACCGGCGGCTTGCAGCATCCGCTGGTAGTGCGCGACCTGCAACAGGTCGGCGGCGCGGGTGTGGGTCCGGAAGCCGTAACCCCAGTGACGCCGGGCCTGATCGGGCCGGGGGCGGGCGTAGTCGGTGAGCAGCAGGGCGGTGTTGGGTCGCACCACCGGCGTCAGCGTCCGGCGCTCGTGCAGCTTGTGCCACTTGATCTCGCCGGCGTGATACCCGGGACGGCCGTCGGCCCGGTCCGCGCCCCGGATCAGCAGGTCGACGGCCCCGTACCGCCCTGCCGCGGCCGGCAGTCGGGCCCCGAGGACGAGGTCGACGCCGGCCGCCACGGCCCGGGCGGCGGCCTCCTCCTGTTCCGGGTAGGACGCCTCGGCGAGGGGCCGCAGGTCGACCACCTCGAGACCGGAGGCCGCGACCAGTGTCCCGATCACCCCGGCCGCGTACCCGTCACCGCCGTTGAACAGTTCCTGCAGGGCCTGATCGGGCTGCCAGACCCGTTCCGGGGCGCCGGGATCGAACGCGTTGTGGGTCTTGACCGGGCAACTCCGGGCGGCGTAATCGCTGAGCCAGATCCGCTCCGAGGTCCGGCTCGCCCGGCCGGACGGGTCGGCCCGGACGCTCACGCCGCCCGGCCCCGGTGCAGGGCGACGATCCCGCCGGTCAGATTGCGCCACTCGACGCCCGTCCAGCCGGCGTCGCCGATCAGCCCGGCCAGGGTCTGCTGGTCCGGCCAGGCCAGGATCGACTCGGCCAGATAGACGTAGGCCGACGGGCTCGGGCTCAGCAGCCGGGCCATCCGCGGCAGCGCGGCCAGCAGGTAGTTGCGGTAGAGCGAGCGGAAGGCCGGCGAGGTCGGCGAGGAGAACTCACAGATCACCAGCCGGCCACCGCGGCGGGTCACCCGGCGGAGTTCACTCAGAGCGCGGGCGACCTGTTCGACGTTGCGCAGCCCGAAGGAGATCGAGACCGCATCGAAGCTGCCGTCGGCGTAGGGCAGGGCCAGGGCGTCGCCGGCGACGAAGTGGAAGTCGGGTCGGCGCCGCTTGCCGACGCTGAGCATGCCCAGGGACAGATCGGTCGGGAAGACGTGGGCGCCGGCGGCGGCGAACGGTGCGCTGGACGTACCGGTGCCGGCCGCCAGGTCGAGGATCAGTTGCCCGGGGCGGGGATCGACCGCGGCCAGCGTGTCCCGTCGCCAGCGTCGGTCCTGACCGAGTGAGAGCACGTCGTTGGTCAGGTCGTAGCGCTGCGCGACCCCGTCGAACATCTGCGCCACGTCGGCCCGGCGCTTGGCCAGGGTGGCCCGGTGGTCGGTCCGGTCCTCGACCGGTCGGTCGGGACGGGACGCGCTCACCGGGTGATCTCTGGACACGCAAGAAGCCTGCCACGAGGGACTGACAGTTCTGTCCCGGTGGCAGGCTTCCCGGTGCCTGCTGCGTTCTGGTCGACCGAGGCCGGGCCTCAGATCTCGGCCACGCCGGTCGGCGTCGTGGTCGGCTGGCTCGGCGTGCTGCCGGCCGGTTCGACGCTGACGCCGAGTGCGTTCGCCGAGTCGACGTCGCCGCTCAGGAACACCCGCTGCTGACCACCCGCTCCGAAGGTGCCGGCGCGGTTGTAGCTGATGTCCGAGCTTCCGAAACCGTTCACCGCCCAGATCTGGTAGACCTTGCCGGCTCCCGGGCTGCCCACCTGCCCGGCGAGCAGCACAGCGGAGTTCTGCTGCTTGGAGACGACATAGGAGACCTGGCTGCCGTCGGCGAGCGTGCTGGCGTAGATCTTCGCGTCCGGTGCCCGCAACAGCTCCGCCTCTCGCTGCGACTGCTGCGAGGCGACAGCCTGCGTGGCCTGCTGGTTCTGCAGTCGCTGGTTCAGGCTGACCGCCCAGCCGCCGGCGGCGACCGCGATCAGTGCGACGGCCGCAGCCACCGCGATCAGAGCACGGGAGCGCCGGCGCTGACGAACCTCGTCCAGCGAGACGACAGCGGCCCGCCGAGGTACATCGCTGTCCGGCTGCGCCTGCGGTTCCGGTTCGGCCTGCGGTGTCGGTGCCGTCGTCGATGCCGTTGTCGGCGCCGAGAACTCGATCGGCGTCACGTCGGTGGACTCGGCCGGCAACTGGCTGACCCCGGCGATCGCGTCCAGGACCGACCCGCGCAGGGCGGGCGGCGGAGCGGTCTCCATGGCCAGGCTCAACTCGGCCAACGCCTCACCGAACTCGGCGATCTCACGCGTGCACTGTGCGCAGCCGTCGAGGTGTGCCTCGAACTCTCGCAGCTCCGGTTCGTCCAGGGCGTGCACGACATAACTGCCGACCGCACCATGGACGTCCCCGCGTGCGCCGTTGTCGACTTCGTTCATGCTTCCACCCCCAATACATCTCTGAGCCCGATCAGGCCGTCCCTGATCCGGGTCTTCACTGTGCCCAACGGAACGTTCAGCTGTTTGGCCACCTGGCTCTGGCTGTAGCCACCGAAGTAGGCCAAGGTCAGCGCCTCCCGTTGCAGCTTGGTCAGCTTGAGCAGAGCGCGTCGGACGCGTTCCACATCGAGCCGTTGATCGACGCCGGCCCAGACCTCGTCGATCTCGCGTTCCACGTTCTCTTCGGCGTAGCGGACGTCGCGGGCGGTCTCACTGCTGACCGAGCGAACCCGGTCGACCGCTCGACGATGGGCCATGGTGGTGATCCAGGCGTAGACCGAACCCTTACCCGGGTTGTACCGGGCGGCTTGGCGCCACACCTCGACGAACACCTCCTGGGTGACTTCCGCAGCGTGATCCGGTGAGCGCAGCACCCGGAGAACCACTCCGTGTACCCGTCCGCTGGTCTGGTCGTACAACTCAGCGAACGCCTGCTGATCTCCCCGTGCGGAGGCGGCCAGCAACTCACCCAGATGCTCGTTCGTGCCCGAGGTGTTGAGACCCGGGCCTGCGGTCGTTCCCTGACCACCGATCGACTTCGAAGAACGTCGTGAGGACCCTGGGGGGCCGGACGTGCTGTTACCGATTCTGGCGACCGTCAACTCGTCGTCGCCGGACGGAGACAGGCCATCCATGGACCCAGATTCTCACATGATCTCGACCGAACCCGGTTCCGGACCGATCGACATCTTGTTGTGACCTCGGGTCCGGGCGGTTCACGGCACCGTCGGACGGGCTGGTCGGCCACGTGTCCACGGCTCCGTGGATCCGATCCGTCCCCTCGGACTTCACTTCCCACGTATCACTTCAACTCACTTGCCCCACACCGAACCCGCATGTACTGCGGGGCCGGCAGGCCCACACCCAGATGTGTCGTCGGTCATAGTTCGACCCAGCCGGGGGATCGGATTGCTCAGCCGTGAAGTTTTCTTGTGCCGATCTTGAGCGGACCCTTGGAAACGGGCCGGGCGGGTTCTGTCCGCACCCGCCGGGCGCCGGGTCCGCACCCTCGGTGTCGCCGTAGATGTCGGGGTCTGCGGCGACACCAGGCACAATCGGGCGCATGGCTAAGGGGAGTAACACCGTCGTCAAGGTGACCGGACTGAAACGCGCGTTCGGGCCGGTGGTCATCCTCGACCGCTTCAACCTGCAGGTCCGCGAGGGCGAGGCGATCGCCCTGACCGGACGCAACGGTGCCGGCAAGTCCACCTTGTTGCGCTGCCTGGTCGGCGCCGACAAGCCGGACGAGGGGACGATCGAGGTCTGCGGGACGAAGATGTCGGAGACCTCGGCGGCGATCCGACGCGACATGGCCACGGTGATCGACGACCTCGACTTCTTCCCCGACCTGAGTGTGGTCGAGCATCTCGACCTGCTGGCTCGGGCCCACGGCATCGAGAACCCGGACCCGATCGTGGACGAGGTGCTGGAGGAGGTCCAGTTGGTGCCGCAGTCGAGCCAGCTGCCCGGCACGCTGTCCTCGGGTCAGCGCCGCCGGCTCGCGCTGGCCACCGCCTTCGTCCGGCCGCGGAAGCTGCTGATCCTGGACGAGCCCGAGCAGCGCCTCGACGTCGAGGGGGTGACCTGGCTGGCCGAGCGGCTGCGGGCCGAACGGGAGAACGGTCTGGCCATCATCTTCGCCAGTCACGAGCCGCGCCTGGTGCAGACGGTGGCGACCCGGGTGGTGACGCTGGGCGGCGCCCGGGACGGGGGTGCGCTGGATCTGGCGGTCGGCGACCGAACCCAGACCCAGTCGCTGATGGAGCCCGAGGTGCCGACCGCGGCCGCCGGGCAGGGCGTCGAGAACGCCGGGGCGGGCCAGCAGAACGGCCAGCAGAACACGTCCGGCGGTCCGAAATCCGGGGGCAAGAAGCCCGGGAACAACAAGTCCGGTGGCAAGGGGAACCGGCCGCGTCAGGGGTCTCGTCGATGACCGCCTCCTTCGGCGAGTTCAGCGACGTCGAACTGCGGCCGGCCACACCGCGCGAGCTGAAGTCGCTGGTCAAGGACTGGCGTTCGGGCCGGGCGACCAAGAAGCTGTCCGAGGCCATCTTCAACGGCTACGTCCTGCTGTTCGGGATCGTCGTGGTCGGCGCGATGATCGTCAACGTCGTCCTGCAGGCGCAGCAGACCGTCGCGGCCTGCTCCAGCGCAGCCTGCCTGTCCGGCCGGACGGTGCTGCCGTGGGCCACGTTCGCCCTGGTCACCGCGGGTGCCCTGACCGTGGCGCGGTTGTTCGGCCCGGTGCTCGCCTCGGCCGCCGAAGGCTTCTGGATGCTGGACGCGCCGATCCGGCGATCGGCGATGCTGCGCGGCCGGCTGAGCGGCATCATCGCCGGCGCCCTGCTGGTCGGCTTCGTCCTCGGCGGTCTGATCTCGGCCCTGACCGGATCGACCTGGACCCAGATCCTGCTCTGGGCCCTGGCCACCGGTTTCGCCGCCTCGGCCTCGATCGCCTTCGCCGCGGCCCAGCAGGGTGCCGAGCGCAAACTGCTGACCAAGCTGGCGACCTGGCTCTTCTCGCTGATCGGCGTGCTCGCCCTGCTCACGGTGATCGGGGTCGCGGCCGGCTGGTTCAGCCTGGACCTGCCCACCGGTTTCGGGTTCCGGCTCGGTCTCGGGCTGCTCGGTGCCGCGGTGCTGATCCTGATCATCGGCTCGGTGGTCGGCGGGCTCCGCCTCGGTCGGATCCGGCGGAGCACCCTGACCAGCGGCGGTTCGCTGGTCAGCGGGATCTCCGGCGCCTTCTTCGCCCTCGACCTCGGACTGGTCCGCGACATCGTGGTCGAGCGGCGAGCCCTGGAGGTCGGCCACGTCCGTTCCGAACCCGGTCGCGCCGTCGGCATCTCGACGATCGTCTGGCGCGAACTGGCCCGGTTGCGGCGGGCGCCGCAGCCGCTGATCGGGGTCGCGATCGTGTTGGTCGTGCCCTACGCCGCGGACGCGCTCGGGATGGGGGTGATCGCCCCGGTGTTCGCCGGGCTCGGCCTGTTCGGGGCGATGATCCCGTTGTTCGGCGGCCTGCGGGTGTTCACCCGGACGCCCGGGCTGGCCCGCTGCATGCCGTTCACCACACTGGCCATCAAGCGGGCCTCGGTCACCGTCCCGGCGTTGGTCGCCCTGGTGTGGGCGATCGCCAGCACCCCGGCCTTCGTCGGCTTCGGCGCGGTGTCACAGCACCGGGACGCGTTCGAGGCGTTGTTCGTCGCCCTGGCCACCGGGGCCGCCGGCTTCCTCGGTGCGGTCCGTTGGACGATGGCCAAGGGGCCCGACTTCTCCAAACCCGCCATCTCGACCAACGCCGGTGCGGTGCCGCCCGGGCTGATGACCAACATCTTCCGCGGCTTCGACATGTGTCTGCTGATCACCGCACCGCTGCTGCTGAACCTGTCGCCGGTGATCTCGATCGTGATCGCGGCCATCGTCGCCTTCGTCCTGCTCGGGCTGGATCTGGAGGACATGCGGATCAAGGGCGAGGAGCAGCGCAAACTGCTGGCCGAGGAGAAGCAGAAGCGGGCGACCGCTCGGCGCTGACCTCCACCGGCGGCGACATCCTCGGGCGGGGCCCCGGGTGATCGGCCGAGCCGGTCTCGCCGGTGGGTGATGTCAAGAAGGCACCACTTTTGTTATCAAGGAGTTACCTTTCACCCATCCGCGGCTCGGACGGCCCCGAATAACCCCTGGAACCTCGTTGTCCAGCGGTCTCGATCTCATTCGGGGGAAGGGGTCGCGCCGCTCGACGCCGGACCTGTGCCTGATTCGGGGAAAGGGCGCCCGGTCGGTGTCGGAGACGAGGACGTCACTCCTCCGGGGGGTGACACCCGCCGCGGCGGCCGCTGCTGATGCAGTCGGCCGCCGCGGTGGTTTCGGCGGACTACATTGATCAGGTGAGTGACGGCGTCTCGGCTGGGCACGACGGGCCCGGCCTGTTCGTCCGGACGGTCCCGATACCCGATCCCGGCCCGTTGGTCGATCTGATGGCCGAACCGCGGGCACTGGCCTGGATCCGCAACGGCGACGGCATGATCGGTCTCGGTGAGGTCGCCCGCCACAAGCCGGTCGGTCCGGCCGACGCCGAGCAGTGGTGGCACGAGTTGTGCAGAACCATGACGATCGAACCCGCCACCGGATCGCTGACCGACTCGGGCCTCGCACCGGTGCCGTTCGGCGCCGGACCGGTCGCGTTCGGCAGCTTCGTCTTCGATCCCGACAACACGTCGGCCCAGTCGTGCCTGATCGTGCCGCGGACGGTGATCGGCCGCAGGGACGGGACGGCGTGGCGGACGGACATCACCCCGATCGGCCCGATGGGCGACGGGCCCGACGCGCAACCAGATGCGGCCCACGGCGCGGTCCAGGACGCGGCCCGGGACGTCGGCGCCGATCGGTCACCGGTCACCGCCCCACGCGGGATCTCCTACGCCGACGGCGCCCTGACCGGTCCCGAGTGGGAGTCGGCGGTGGCCGCCGCCGTCCGCCGGATCGTCCGCTCCGCCGATCCGGAACCGGATCGGCCCGAGGAGCGGCTGCACAAGGTGGTGCTGGCCACCGACCTGATCGCCGAGGCCACCGGCCCGATCGATCCCCGCTGGTTGGTCGACCGGCTGGCCGGGGAGTACCGGCGCTGCTGGACCTATCACGTCGACGGCTTGGTCGGCGCGAGCCCGGAGTTGCTGGTCCGCCGCGAGAACGGGCTGGCCACCTCCCGGGTGCTGGCCGGCACCATCCGCCGCGGGCCGGAGGCCGGTCACGACCTGGCCCTGGCCGCCGCGCTGTCCCGCTCCGGCAAAGACCTGAACGAGCACGAGTACGCAGTCGCTTCCGTGGCCCGGGCGCTGGCCCCGTTCTGCTCGGGGATGAACGTCCCGGATTCCCCCTACGTGCTCGAGTTGCCGAACGTGCTGCACCTGGCCACGGACGTGACCGGGGTCGCTGACCGGGGTGCGGGCGTGTTGTCGCTGGTGGCCGCGCTGCACCCGAGCGCTGCAGTCTGCGGGACACCGACCGAACTGGCCCGGACGACCATCGCCGAGTTGGAGCGGATGGACCGACAGCGCTACGCCGGTCCGGTCGGCTGGGTCGACGCCCAGGGTGACGGGGAGTGGGCGATCGCCCTGCGGTGCGGCCAGCTCGACCCGCTCGAGCCGAACCGGATCCGGTTGTTCGCCGGCTGCGGCATCGTCGCCGGCTCCGAGCCCGAGGCCGAGCTGGCCGAGGCGGCGGCGAAATTCGTTCCGATGCGGGACGCACTGGGCTGACCTTCTCTGCCGGGGCCAGCGGGTGCTGGTTGCCCCTCTCACCTGCGAATTCGGTGCACGCGCGAGCCATAACGATTTCGTGACAGCGTGCCCTTTTGCTGTCCCCGGGCGTAGGGTCGATTTCGTCGGCGTCACGCAGAGGTCGCGCCGACGTCGGACGGTTCGACGTGCGTCCCGACACCGGCGCCGGGCTGTTGCCCCCCGTACGCACAGCGATCGAACCGTCCTTTCTCGGACTGGACAGCACGGCCACCGACGGCCGCGGTGCGGTCGGTCCCCGGCGACAGTGACGGCTACGGAGTGCAGATGACCCAGATCGACCAGCGCGATCTGCGCAGGGCCGACCCCGACGACGACGAGCGCCCGCGCCCGCAGGTCCGGGTGGTCGGCGGCGGCGAGGTGGCCGCGGCGCTCGGGCAGATGGCCCGGGTGCTGCACTGGGACTGCACCATCGTCGAGCGGGCGGCAGACGCCACCGAGCTGGCCCGGACCGACGCGCTGGTCGTGCTCAGCCACGATGTGGAGATCGCCGGGGCCGCGTTGTCCTGCGGCCTGGCGGCCCGGTTGGCCTACGTCGGCGGGATGGGTTCGCGCACCACCCAGCGCCGGCGCCGGGAGTGGCTGATGGCCCACCGGGTCGCGCCGGAGCAGATCGACCAGATCCACGGTCCGGCCGGGCTCGACATCGGGGCCGACGCCCCGGCCGAGATCGCGCTGTCGATCATGGCCGAGATCAACGCCACCCGGACCGGTAGTTCCGGTGGTCCGATCAGTGGCCGGCCGCGGGTGGACCTCGGGTCGACCGGTTCGGACTGCCCCGGCGGCTGAGCGCACCCCGGTCGACGTCAAGCTCAATCGCTTCACCGGTTACCAGAGCATCAACCTCGTCCGGACCGACGGCAGCGTCGTCGTCCCGCCGGCGCCCCGGGCCGCCGGCGTGGCGGTGATGACGGCCGCGGTGGAGGCGATCGAGTACCGCAGGCTGATGGCGCAGGTAGAGGGCCGGTAGACGAGGCCGGCGGTCGACCCCGATAACGAATGGATATCGGTGTCGAGACGGTCTCGCCAGCAGCGGGTGGCGACCCCGAGACTGAGCCCCGACTCTCCCGGAGCGGGAGACCGACCGAGGGGATCAGCCGTGTCCGACCAGACCAGTTCTGAACGCAACGAAGCCATTCGCCCGTCCGCCGATGAGGCCGTCCTGGCCCGTCGTGGCCTGATCCGGGCCGGCGCGATCGCCGCCGCCGCGGCCGCCGGCGCCGTCGCGGCCACCGCGACGTCCGCCACCCAGGCCGAAGCGGCCACCGGCGATCCGATCAAGATCGGCCAGGCGTTCACGGCCAGCAATGCCGCCACCACGTTGGCGGTCACCGGCAGCACCACCGTGCCCGCGCTGAAGCTGACCAATCTCACCGGTCCGGCGCTGACGCTGACCCCGGTGACCGGCGACGATCTCGACGCCACCCTGCCGGTCGGCGCCATCGCGAGCACCTCGGCCGGCCCGCTGATCGGGCTGGCCGACGAATCGGGTGCGGCCTTCACCAGCACCCTGGCCACCGGCGCCGACCTGGCCGCCCTGCCGGTCGCCAGCGCGATCACCCCGGTTCGGCTGCTCGACACCCGCAACGCCTCCGCCCGGACCGGCATCCTGGCCTCGTCCTCGGGCGCTTTCGACTCCAGCGGTCGGTTGAAGATCGGCGCCTACCTCGACCTGGCCGTCGGTGACGCCACTGCGGACGTCACCCTCGAGGCCGCCTTCCTGAACGCCACCGTCACGGGCGCGGTCGGCGGCGGCCACGTCACCCTCTGCCCGCCCGGCCCGAAGCCGAGCACGTCGAGCGTCAACTTCACCAAGGGCCAGACCGTGGCGAACGCGACGTTCGTGTTGCTGGGGGTGATCGAGGACTACTTCGCCGTCCGGATCTACACCAGCCAGACCACACACGTGATCATCGACCTGACCGGGGCCACGGTGACCGGCATTCCCGGCCCGGCCGCGGCCTCGGCCAACTCGAGCGCCAAGGCCGGCGCGAACGGAGCGGACCGGGCCCGGAGGAGCCGGCCGGCGGCCCGGTTCACCCGCAGCCTCGGCCACGTCCGCCGGCGCGGCTGACCCGGCGGCTCACCCCCGTTCGGTCGACCTCAGCAGAACGGGGGACGCCGGTCGGCCCGGCTGGAGAGCCGGCCGGCGGTGCGCCAGAGCCGGGCCACGGTGTCGTGGTCCTCGTCGGTGATCAGATTCCCCATCACCCGTAGGGCCACGCTCATCAACGCCCCGGACGACATCCCGATCGGGCCGAGCCGGGCCAGCAGTCCGGGGACGGTGATCAGCGCGGCCAGCCGGCGGGCGATCGAGAACGCGTGGGCGTAGTGCTCGGTCAACAGGGCCGGCCACGCGTCCTCCAGGCCGGCGGCGCGCGGCGTCCCGGTGGTCTGGTCGAGCAGGCCGGCGATCAGCCGGCCGGTCTCCAGGCCGTAGTCGATGCCTTCGCCGTTCAGGGGGTTGACGCAGGCCGCGGCGTCGCCGATCAGGGCCCAGTTCGGCCCGGCCACGCCGCTGACCGCACCCCCCATCGGCAGCAGGGCCGACGTCGGCGCCTCCAACCGGTCGCTGAGCCGCCACTCCTCGCGTCGCTGCCGGGCGTAGAACTCCATCAGCGGACGCAGTGCGATCCCGGCCGGTCGCTTGGCCGTGGCCAGTGTGCCGACGCCCAGATTCACCCGGCCGCCGCCGAGCGGGAAGATCCAGCCGTAGCCGGAGAGCAGTTCGCCCTGCTCACCGCGCAGTTCGAGGTGGGAGGAGATCCAGTCGTCCTCCCGGGCGGTGTCGAGGTAGCTCCGGGCGGCCACGCCGTAGACCGACTCGCGATGCCACCGACGGCCGAGCAGTTTGCCCAGCGGGGAGCGGACGCCGTCGGCCACCACCAACTGCCGGCAGCGCACCTCGTGCCGCCGGCTTCCGCCGCGGCCGTCCGGCACGGTGAAGCCGACCCGCTCGACGCCACGCTGCGATCGCAGCACGTCGACGGCGCGGGCCCGGTCGAGTCCGGTCGCGCCGGCCTCGAGCGCGACGGCGCGGATCCGGTCGTCCAGTTCGGTCCGGGGCACCGCCGACCCCTCGGCCGGTAGCGAGCCGCCCGGCCAGGGCAGTTCCAGCGTCCGGCCGAAACCGTGCGCACGGAGCCCACGGTTGGTGGTGTGGCCGCGGGTCCAGCCGCCGAGCCCGAGCCGGTCCAGTTCGGCCATCGCCCGTGGGGTGAGCCCGTCCCCGCAGGTCTTGTCCCGGGGGAAGGCGGCCGCGTCGGCCAGCACCACCTCGCGCCCGCTCCGGGCCGTCCACGCCGCCGCCGCCGAGCCGGCCGGCCCGGCGCCGACGACGAGGACGTCGGTCTCGGTCGGCAGCGCGGTCACGAACAAGGATTGTTCCATCCGGGCCCGAACCCGGCGTTCCGCCAGGCGCCGGGCGACCGCGAATAACGCTTGCTCATCGTTGCGTAAATGGCCTCGGCCACCGCGCGGGATCCCTTGCCAGTAACGGGATTCAGCCGGGACACGCTCGGTTCGCACCCAGGTGTCCGGATTCGCCCGGTCGTCGTAGAGTGTGGCTTGGCTGAGTTCGTGAAGATTTTCACGAGCACACCACCTTGCGGCAGGAAGACAACGATCGTCGTCCGTGCCTCGGGTCGATCCTGCCGGTCGGGCCGAGCATCGAGGAGCTCAGCGGTGAACCCGTACGCGCCACTCATCACCCTGCTGGTGATCTCGGCCGCCTTCGTCGCGGTGACGATCATCACCAGTGTCTCGGTCGGACCGAAGCGCTACAACCGGGCCAAACTCGACTCCTACGAGTGCGGCATCGAGCCCACCCCGCAGCCCGTCGGTGGCGGCCGGTTCCCGGTGAAGTACTACATCACCGCGATGCTGTTCATCGTCTTCGACATCGAGATCGTCTTCCTCTACCCGTGGGCGGTCTCGTTCGACCTGATGGGCACCTTCGCCTTCGTCGAGATGGTGCTGTTCGTGGTCACCGTGTTCATCGCCTACTTCTACGTACTGCGCCGCGGGGGACTGGAATGGGACTGACGCCCGGCCCACGCGCGATCTGCCGAACCGAGTCGAGAGGGAACGTCTGATGCCAGGTGGTGTCGAGGACAAGCTGCCCACCGGGGTGCTGCTGACCACCCTGGAGGGGTTGTTCGGCTACATGCGCAGCGCCTCGTTCTGGCCGGCCACCTTCGGGTTGGCCTGCTGCGCGATCGAGATGATGACCTACGGTGCGCCGCGTTACGACTCCGGTCGCTGGGGCCAGGAGGTGTTCCGGGCCAGCCCGCGCCAGGCCGATCTGATGATCGTGGCCGGCCGGGTCAGCCAGAAGATGGCCCCGGTGCTGCGCCAGATCTACGACCAGATGCCCAACCCGAAGTGGGTGCTGGCGATGGGTGTCTGCGCCAGCTCGGGCGGCATGTTCAACAACTACGCGATCGTCCAGGGGGTCGACCACGTCGTCCCCGTCGACATCTACCTGCCGGGCTGCCCGCCGCGGCCGGAGATGCTGATCGACGCGATGTTCAAGCTGCGCGACAAGGTCCAGCACCGCCCGGTCGGCCTGAACATGGTCGCCGCCGAGGCCGAGGCCGAGGAGAAGGCGCTGACCGCGCCGGCCTCGATCGAACAGAAGGGTCTGCTGCGGTGAGCCCCGATCCGCAGGACAAGGCGTCCGGGAACGAGGAGCCCGAGCCGGTGTCGCAGGACAGGACGCCGGCCGAGGAGAACGCCGAGGTCCGCCGTCGCCAACCCGAGCAGCAAGACCGGTGAGACCGAGGACTACAACGACGCCACCGATCGTGAGTCCGGCCCGCTCGTCCCGGGCGAGCCGGAGATCGGCAGCGAGCAGACCGAGGCGCAGACCTCGCTGATCGAGGCCGGTGAGGTCGACTACGGGGAGGTCGAGTACGGGGAGGGCGCACGGTCGGAGGTGCTGACCACCCGTAAGGGCATGTTCGGCGTCCGCGGCTCGGGCGACACCTCCGGTTACGGCGGGCTGAACCGGATCATCGAGTTCCCGGCCGCCAGCGAACGTCCCTACGGCGGCTGGTACGACCAGATCGCCGACCGGATCGGTCAGCTGGTGCCCAACGCGAGCGAGGTGATCACCAAGGTGGTCGTCTTCCGCGGCGAGATCACCTTCCACATCGCCCGCGCCCACCTGGCCACCCTGGCCCGGACACTGCGGGACGACCCCTACCTGCGCTTCGAGTTCTGCTCCAGCGTCTCCGGGGTGCACTACCCGGCCGACCTCGGCGCCGAGCTGCACGCCGTCTACCACCTGCAGTCGATGACCCACAACCGCCGGATCCGGCTCGAGGTCTCAGCCCCGGACGCCGATCCGCACATCCCGTCGGTGGTCGCCACCTACCCGACGGCCGACTGGCACGAACGCGAGACCTACGACATGTTCGGGATCGTCTTCGACGGTCATCCCGCGTTGACCCGGATCCTGATGCCGGACGACTGGCCCGGCCATCCGCAGCGCAAGGACTACCCGTTGGGCGGCATCCCGGTCGAATACAAGGGCGCCACCGTCGCACCGCCGGATCAGCGGAGGAGTTACTCATGACCACCACCCACGAAGGACCGACCGCTCAGGGCGCACCGCAGCAGGCGGGCGCCGGCGGGCAGGGCCCGTTCGCCGAGGACCCCTACGGCGCCGCCGCCGACGCGGCCGAGGGCACCGTCTACACCGTCACCGGCCAGGACTGGGACAGCCTTGTCGCCGGTCAGGCCGAACGTGGCGACGAGCGGATCGTGGTCAACATGGGTCCGCAGCACCCGTCCACCCACGGCGTGCTGCGGCTGATCCTGGAGATGGAGGGTGAGTCGATCACCGAGGCCCGCTGCGGCATCGGCTATCTGCACACCGGCATCGAGAAGAACATGGAGTTCCGCACCTGGACCCAGGGCGTCACCTTCTGCACCCGGATGGACTACCTCGCCCCGATGTCCTCGGAGGCCTCCTACAGCATGGGCGTCGAGCGACTGCTCGACATCGAGGACCAGATCACCGAGCGGGCCAAGACCATCCGGGTGATGATGCTGGAGTTGAACCGGATCTCCTCCCACCTGGTCTGCATCGCCACCGGCGGGATGGAACTCGGCGCCCTCACGGTGATGACGATCGGCTTCCGCGAACGCGAGAAGGTGCTCGACGTGTTCGAGCTGATCACCGGGCTGCGGATGAACCACGCCTACATCCGGCCCGGTGGCGTCGCCCAGGATCTGCCGCCCAACGGCCTGGACGCCGTCCGCGACCTGGTCTCCTGGATGAAGGACCATCTCGGCGAGTACGCGGCCTTCTGCAACGAGAACCCGATCTTCAAGGGCCGGCTCGGCGACGTCGGCCATCTCGACCTGGCCGGCTGCCTGGCCCTCGGGATCACCGGTCCGCCGCTGCGGGCCACCGGGTACGACTGGGATCTGCGCAAGAAACAGCCCTATCTGGGCTACGAGACCTACGACTTCGACGTCCCGACCCGGACCGAGGCCGACTCCTACGCCCGCTTCCGGATCCGGGTGGACGAGATGTGGCAGAGCCTGCGGATCGTCGAGCAGTGCGTCGAGCGGCTGGCCGCCTCCGAGGGTGAGCCGGTGATGATCGACGACCCGAAGATCGCCTGGCCGTCGCAGATGAGCATCGGCAGCGACGGGATGGGCAACTCGAACGAGCACCTGAAGCACATCATGGGCGAGTCGATGGAATCGTTGATCCACCACTTCAAACTGGTCACCGAGGGCTTCCGGGTGCCGGCCGGGCAGGCCTACGTCCCGGTCGAGAGCCCGCGCGGCGAGTTGGGTGCCCACGTGGTCTCCGACGGCGGGACGAAGCCGTTCCGGGCCCACTTCCGCGACCCCAGCTTCGTCAACCTCCAAGCCATGCCGGCGCTCAGCGAAGGCGGGATGATCTCGGACGTGATCGTCGCGGTGGCCAGTCTCGATCCGGTGATGGGTGGGGTGGACCGCTGATGTTTGTCTTGTCTCCGGCTGTGGGTCGGTCCGCGCAGGGGTGGGGGCGGCCCGTCCCGCCCACCTCACTCCGCTTCGCTCCGCTCGGAACGCCCGACCACACCCTGACGGGCCGCCCACACCCCCGCGCTCTGCGGTCGGCGCGGTTCAGTCCACGGTCGTGGTCCGCCCCATCCAGCGCGAGGCGGTCCGACGCGGCGCGGGCGTCCGCGATCAGCGCGACTTCGGTTCGCTGAAGCCGAGAAACGGGTGGGGCTGGTGACGGCGACGACGAACGGGCACACCGCGGCCAACGGGCACACCAACGGAGTCGGGTTGCCGGCGGGGGTGAACCACGAGGATCCGAACGGGCACCGGCCGGAGCCGATCGACGTCGAGGTGAGGGCGACGGCGATCGACGACGGGGTGGTCGCGGAACTGCGGGAGATCATGGCGCGGTATCCGCAACCGCGGTCGGCGCTGCTGCCGATGCTGCACCTGGTGCAGAGCGTCGAGGGGCGGGTGACGGCGGCCGGGATCGAGATCTGTGCGGAGTTGCTGGACATCACCGCGGCGGACGTGAGCGGGGTCGCCACCTTCTACACGATGTACAAGCGGCGCCCGGTCGGGGAGTACCACGTCGGGGTCTGCACCACGTCGTTGTGCGCGATCATGGGTGGCGACGAGTTGTTCGCGGCTCTGCAGGATCATCTCGAGGTCGGCAACGACGAGACCACCGAGGACGGGCTGATCACCCTCGAGCACATCGAGTGCAACGCGGCCTGCGATCTGGCGCCGGTGATGATGGTCAACTGGGAGTTCTTCGACCAGATGACCCCGGCGGCGGCGGTCGAGGTGGTCGACCGGCTCAGGGCCGGCGACGAGGTCAACGCGACCAGGGGTGCCCGGATCTGCCCGTGGAAGCAGGGCGAGCGGGTGCTGGCGGGCTTCCCCGACGGACGTGCGGACGAGGGCCCGACCTCTGCGGTCACCTCCCGGCTGGGTCTGGACATCGCCGCCGAACGTGGTTGGTCGGCGCCGGCGATGCCGGGCGAGGAACGCCCGATCGAAGAGGCCGAGAGCGATCAGCCGTCGGCGCCGGGGTCGGAGAGTCAGGCCGCCGGGGCGCAGGGCGAGGCCGAGGAGTCCGCACTCCGGGCCGCCGAGGGCGAGGACGACGACGCACCGCGGGCCGGAACCTCCAGACCCCGCCGCGCCGCCGAGCCCGTCGACGATCCGACGAGTCCGACGAGGCCGACGAAACCGAGGACAAGCCGGCCGAGAACGTCGAGGCGCGACCGGACAAGAAGCTGGCCGACGCCGAGAGGAGACGGCCGACTCGAAACGCGGAGCTGAGAAGAGAAGGGCGAGAAGTGATGGTCGACACACTGACCCCGGTGCTGACCGCCAACTGGGGCGACCAGCAGGCCTGGAAGATCGAGAACTACGAGGCCCGCGGCGGCTACGACGGCCTGCGCACGGCGTTGGAGATGGATCCGGCCGACGTGGTCGGTCTGGTCAAGGACTCCGGCCTGCGCGGGCGCGGCGGTGCCGGCTTCCCGACCGGGATGAAGTGGAGCTTCATCCCCCAGGACAACCCGAAGCCGAAGTACCTGGTGGTCAACGCCGACGAGTCCGAGCCGGGCACCTGCAAGGACATCCCGTTGATGATGGCCAGCCCGCACACGCTGGTCGAGGGCGTGATCATCTCCGCCTACGCCATCAACTGCCACACCGCGTTCATCTACGTCCGCGGCGAGGTGCTGCACGTGGTCCGGCGGGTGCAGCAGGCGGTCGCCGAGGCCTACGCCGCCGGGTACGCCGGGACGAACGTGCTGGGCACGGGTTACGACCTGGAGATCGTCGTCCACGCCGGGGCCGGGGCCTACATCTGCGGCGAGGAGACCGCGCTGCTCGACTCGCTGGAGGGCCGGCGGGGCCAGCCACGGCTCAGGCCCCCATTCCCTGCCGTGGCCGGCCTCTACGCCAGCCCCACTGTCATCAACAACGTCGAATCCATCGCGTCAGTTCCGGCCATCCTGCGCGGCGGTGCGGAATGGTTCTCCTCGATGGGTACCGAGAAGTCCAAGGGGATGACGATCTACTCCCTCTCCGGGCACGTCGCCCGGCCCGGCCAGTTCGAGGCGCCGCTCGGGGTCACCCTGCGCACGTTGCTCGACTTGGCCGGCGGCATCCGCGAGGGCCACCAGCTCAAGTTCTGGACGCCGGGCGGTTCGTCCACCCCGATCCTCACCCCCGAGCATCTCGACGTCGCCCTGGACTACGAGGGCGTCGCCGGGGCCAAGTCGATGCTCGGCACCAAGGCGTTGCAGTGTTTCGACGAGACCACCTCGGTGATCCGGGCGGTGCTGCGCTGGACGGAGTTCTACAAGCACGAGTCGTGCGGCAAGTGCACCCCGTGCCGCGAGGGCACCTGGTGGCTGGTGCAGATCCTGAAGCGGCTGGAGGCCGGGCAGGGCGAGGAGGGCGACATCGACAAGCTGCTCGACCTGTGCGAGAACATCCTCGGCCGCTCGTTCTGCGCCCTCGGAGACGGCGCGACCTCCCCGATCAGCTCGGCGATCAAGTTCTTCCGGGACGAGTTCGAGCAGGGTATGCACACCCCCGCCTGGGAGCTGTTCCCCTACCGCGAGTCGACCCTGTACGCCTCCGGCCACGTCGGTGACCCGGTCGGAGCGATGGCGTGAGCACGACCAGCGAGGCGTCCCGACAGAGGCACCGGATCGGCACGGAGGACCTGCGATGACCGTCACCGCCAAGAACGACACCGCCAAGAACGACACCGCCAAGACCGAGCAGAAGGACGAGGCCGCGCTGGAGAAGCGCGAGGACCTGGTCACGATGACCATCGACGACGTCGAGGTCTCCGTGCCCAAGGGGACGCTGGTGATCCGGGCGGCCGAACTGATCGGCGTCGAGATCCCCCGGTTCTGCGACCACCCGCTGCTCGACCCGGTCGGCGCCTGCCGCCAGTGCCTGGTCGAGGTGCCGGACATGGGCAACGGTCGTGGCATGCCCAAGCCGCAGGCCTCCTGCACCCTCGAGGTGATGCCCGGGATGCAGGTCCGCACCCAGCACAGCTCGCCGGTCGCGGACAAGGCCCAGCGCGGTCAGATGGAGTTCCTGCTGATCAACCACCCGCTGGACTGCCCGATCTGCGACAAGGGTGGCGAGTGCCCGCTGCAGAACCAGGCCATGACCCGGGGCAGCGGCGACACCCGTTTCGACGGGGTGAAGCGGACCTACCCCAAGCCGATCAAGATCAGCTCGGAGGTGCTGCTGGACCGCGAGCGCTGCGTCCTGTGCGCCCGCTGCACCCGGTTCAGCGAGCAGGTCGCCGGTGACCCCTTCATCGCCCTGATCGAGCGCGGTGCGCTGCAGCAGGTGGGCATCTACGAGCGTGAGCCGTTCCAGAGCTACTTCTCCGGCAACACCATCCAGATCTGCCCGGTCGGCGCGCTGACCAGTTCGGCCTACCGGTTCCGCTCCCGTCCGTTCGACCTGGTCTCGACCCCGAGTGTGGCCGAGCACGACGCCTGCGGCTCGGCGATCCGGGTCGACCACCGGCGCGGCACCGTGATGCGCCGGATGAGCGGGGACGACCCGGAGGTCAACGAGGAGTGGATCACCGACAAGGACCGGTTCGCCTTCCGTTACGGCCGTGGTGCGGACCGGCTGACCACCCCGCTGGTCCGCGACACCGACGAGAGCGGCGCCAGCGTCCTGCGGCCGGCGTCCTGGCCGGAGGCGATCGACGCGGCGGTCGACGGGCTGGCCGCGGCCGGCTCCTCGGTCGGCGTGCTGACCGGCGGCCGGCTGCCGATCGAGGACGCCTACGCCTACGCCAAGTTCACCCGGCTCGCGCTGCGGACCAACAACATCGATTTCCGGTCCCGGCCGGCCAGCGCGGAGGAGGCGGCGTTCCTGGGCTACGCGGTCGCCGGTTCGACCCCGTTCAGCGAGCACCCGACCGGCCTGCGGGGCGCCAGCTACGCCGAACTCGAGCGGGCCAGCGCCGTCCTGATGGTGGCCTTCGAGCCCGAGGAGGAGGCCGGCGCGGTCTTCCTGCGGCTGCGCAAGGCCTACCGCAAGCAGGGCCTCGCCTCCTGGACGCTCGCCCCCTACCTCAGCAACGGTGCGGCCAAGATGGGCGCCCGGCTGATCCCGACCACACCGGGTGACGAGGCGGCGACCGTCAGCGCGCTGCCGGACGAGACGTTCGCCGCACTGGACGCCGACTCGGTGATCATCGTCGGTGAACGGGCCGCGCAACTGCCGGGAACCCTGACCGCGGTGCTGCGGGTGGCCGAGCACACCGGCTGCCGGCTGGCCTGGGTGCCGCGCCGGGCCGGTGACCGTGGTGCGGTCGAGGCGGGCTGTCTGCCCAACCTGTTGCCCGGCGGCCGGCCGGTGACCAACCCGCAGGCGCGGATCGACGTCGGCACCGTCTGGGACGAGACCAACCTGCCCCGGCTGGTCGGCCGGGACGCCGAGCAGATGCTGTCGGGGAGTTCGCCGCTGGAGGCACTGATCGTGGCCGGGGTCGAGCCCGCCGACTTCGCCGACCCGGACGCCGTCCGGGCCGGGCTGGAGAACGTCGGTTTCCTGGTCAGCCTCGAGACCCGGGCCTCGGAGGTGACCGAGCGGGCCGACGTCGTCTTCCCGGTCAGCCTGATCGAGGAGCGCGAGGGCAGCTTCTGGAACTTCGAGGGCCGGGCCCGCGACTTCGGTGTGGTGATCAGTCGGCCGAACGCGCTCAGCGACCTGCGGGTGCTCCTCAGCCTGGCCGACGGGCTCGGCTCACCGCTGGGCTTCCGGACCGCGGCCGGTGCCCGTGCCGAGCTGGCCGAGTTCGCCGGCTGGGACGGCACCCGGGTCGAGGCGCCGTCGGTGGAGGCCCCGCCGGTCCGCCCCGCCAGTCCGGGTGACGGCCGGCACCACCTCTTCCACCGCCACGCCGACCAGCCCAGTGCCGGTGCCGGCGCCGGTGCCGGTGCCGGTGCGACGACGGTGCGGCTCGCCACCTGGCGGATGGGGCTGGACGCCTCCCGCGCCGTGGTCGGCGATCTCGACCTGCTGGCCACCGCCCGGACCCCGGTGGCCCGGCTCAGCCCGGCCACGGCCGAGCGGGCCGGGGTGAGTGCGCACGTCGTCGTCTCCAGTGAGCACGGCTCCTTGACCTTCCCGGTCGAGGTGAGCGACGACCTGGTCGACGGTGTGGTCTGGCTGCCCGGTAACGCGCCGGGACGGTCGGTGACCGAGAATCTGGGCGTCGGTGCGGGTGCAGTGGTGCAGATCAGGCGAGGGGAATGACGATGACCGGTGCAGTGTCGCTCTTGGTGCCCGTGCCACAGGATCTGAGCCTGTTCGGCAACGACCCGTGGTGGCTGGTGTTCATCAAGGCCGTCTTCGCCTTCGCCGTGCTGCTCGTGATGACGCTGTTCACCATCTGGTACGAACGCCGGGTGGTGGGCAAGATGCAGCACCGCAAGGGCCCGACCATGAACGGCCCGTTCGGGCTGCTGCAGAGCCTGGCCGACGGCATGAAGCTGATGTTCAAAGAGGACATCATGCCGACCGCGGCCGACAAGGTGGTCTTCACCCTGGCCCCGTTCATCACCGCCATCCCCGCCATCACCGCCTTCGCGGTGATCCCGATGGCCGGCACCGTGCCGTTGCCGTTCACCGACCGGACCACCCAGTTGCAGGTCACCGATCTGCCGGTCTCGGTGCTGTTCATCGTGGCCGTGGCCTCGGTCGGGGTCTACGGGATCGTGTTGGCCGGCTGGTCCTCGGGCTCGACGTACGCGTTGCTCGGCGGGCTGCGCTCGAGTGCCCAGGTGATCAGCTACGAGGTCGCGATGGGGCTCAGCCTGGTCGCGGTCTTCCTCTACGCCCACTCGATGTCGACCTCCGAGATCGTCGAGCAGCAGGCGCAGGTGCAGTACGCGTCGATCTTCGGCGCCCAGGTGCCGCTGCCCAGCTGGTACTGCATCGTGCTCATCCCGAGCTTCGCCATCTACCTGATCTCGATGGTGGGGGAGACCAACCGGGCCCCGTTCGACCTGGCCGAGGCCGAGGGTGAACTGGTCGGTGGTTTCCACACCGAGTACTCCTCGATGCGGTTCGCGATGTTCTTCATGGCCGAGTACATGAACATGATCACCGTCTCGGCGCTGGCCACCACCTTGTTCCTGGGCGGCTACCGCGCCCCGCTGCCGTTCAACCTGCTCGGCCTGGACCACGGCTACTGGGGCTTCCTCTGGTTCATCGTCAAGGTGCTGATCTGTCTGTTCCTGTTCGTCTGGCTGCGCGGCACCCTGCCCCGGATGCGCTACGACCAGTTCATGAAGCTCGGCTGGAAGTGGCTGATCCCGATCTCGCTGGTCTGGATCCTGGCCGTGGCCGCGTTCAACGTCGGCCGCCGGGACGGCTGGTTCTCCTCTCGCGCCTTCTGGATCGTGGCCGCGGTGATCTTCGTCGTGCTGCTGATCGTGGCCTTCTTCGGCGGCAAGGAGGAAGAAGAGGTCGAAGCGGACGCCGAGGCCGAGTTCGACGCGTTCGCCGGCGGCTATCCGGTGCCGCCGATGAACGGCCAACAACTGCCCGAACTGGCCGGCGTGGTGATCGGCCAGCCGCTGGATCCCGGGGACGCACCGGGTGGGGTGACACCCTCGCGCGCGGCGGCCCACGCCGGCGCGGGGGACGAGACCGTGGACCACACTGCAGGAGAGGACGCCTGATGGGGCTGCTCGATCCGATCGCCGGCTTCGGCGTCACGTTCAAGACCATGTTCCGCAAGACCTTCACCCAGGAGTACCCGCTGGCCCCGAAGGTGACCGCGCCGCGCTTCCACGGCCGGCACCAGTTGAACCGCTGGCCGGACGGGCTGGAGAAGTGCGTCGGCTGCGAGCTGTGCGCCTGGGCCTGCCCGGCCGACGCGATCTACGTCGAGGGCGACGCCAACACCGACGCCGAGCGCTACGGCCCCGGCGAGCGCTACGGCCGGGTCTACCAGATCAACTACCTGCGCTGCATCCTCTGCGGGCTGTGCATCGAGGCCTGCCCGACCCGGGCGCTGACCATGACGAACGAGTTCGAACTGGCCGACGACACCCGGCAGAAACTGATCTATGAGAAGGACGACCTGCTCGCCCCGTTACTGCCCGGGATGACCGCGCCGCCGCACGCCCGCGAGTTGGGCGAGAACGAGCGGGCCTACTTCCTCGGCCTGCCCGAGACCCGCCCGGTCGATCTGCCCGAGGGCACCGGCAACCCGAACCTCGGGCTGGCCGGCTGGAAACAGAAGAAGAAGGCCGCCGAGCAGCAGCGTCCGCCGTCCTCGAAGGTGGACGGCGGCGACGTGCCCGCGGACTCGACGATGGGAGTGAGCCGGTGAGCCAGGCCCTGTTGGTCCTGCCTGGCCTGGTGCCGATGGTGACCGGTGAAGACTTCTCGTTCTGGCTGCTGGTCCCGGTGATGGTGCTCGGGGCGCTGGGCATGGTGCTCAGCCGCAAGCCGGTGCACTCCGCGCTCTGCCTGGCCGCGGTGATGATCTGCCTGGCCGTGCAGTACGCCGCGCTGGACGCACCGTTCCTGTTCGTGGTCCAGATCATCGTCTACACCGGCGCCATCCTGATGCTGTTCCTGTTCGTGGTGATGCTGGTCGGCGTCGACGCCTCGGACTCCCTGGTCGAGACGATCAAGGGCCAGCGGGTGGCCGCGGTGGTCGCCGGTGTCGCCTTCATCGCGCTGTTGATCTTCGCGATCGGGAACGCGATCGTCGGCGACCCGGTCGGGTTGAGCGGCGCCAACGCCCAGTACGGCGGCAACGTCCAGGGTCTGGCGGCGCTGATCTTCAACCGCTACGTGTTCGCCTTCGAGGCGACCTCGGCGCTGCTGATCACCGCCGCCGTCGGCGCGATGGTGCTCGCCCACCGGGAGCGGCTGACCAAGAAGAAGGGCCAGGGCGATCTGGTGCTGGAGCGGATGCAGCGCTACGCCCGCAACGGCGAGCACCCCGGCCCGCTGCCCACCCCCGGCGTCTTCGCCCGGCACAACGCCGTCGACACCCCGGCCCTGCTGCCCGACGGTTCGGTGGCCGAGCGGTCGGTGTCCGCTACGCTGCGGGCGCGCGGCGAGATCCTCGAGGGGGAATCGCTGTCCGAGCCGACGAAGGCCACCGTGGCCGAGATCGCCCCGACCGACGACAGCGTCCCGCCGGGCAAGACCGTACCGAGAGGCCAGGGCTGATCGATGAACCCGAACAACTACCTCGTCCTGTCGGCGATCCTGTTCACGATCGGCGCGGTCGGCTTCCTGGTCCGCCGCAACGCCATCGTGGCCTTCATGTGCGTCGAGCTGATGCTGAACGCGGCCAATCTGGCCCTGGTCACCTTCGCCCGGCAGTACGGCAAGCTGGACGGCCAGGTCGCGGCCTTCTTCGTGATGGTGGTCGCCGCGGCCGAGGTGGTGGTCGGGTTGGCCATCATCGTCAGCATCTTCCGCACCCGCCGCTCGGCCTCGGTCGACGACGCCAACCTGCTGAAGTTCTGAGAGGACACACCTACCCGTGAACCCCTTGGATCTCGCTGCCGTCCCGCTCCAGGCCGCTACAGGTGCCGCTCCAGGTCCCGCTCCAAGTGCCGATGGTGGCCGCGACCGGTGCGTTCTCCTACGCCTGGCTGCTGATCGCCTTCCCGGCGGTGGTCGCGGCCCTGCTGCTGCTGGCCGGCAGGATCACCGACGCCTGGGGACACTTCCTGGCCACCCTGGCCCCGATCGCCTCGTTCGCGCTGGCCCTGGTGCTGTTCACCTCCCTGCTCGGCCGCGACGCCGACCAGCGCTCGGTGTCACTGTCGCTGTGGAGCTGGATCCCGACCGGCGGCTGGAACATCGCCGTCGGCCTGCAGGTCGACCAGCTCTCGATCCTGTTCGTGCTGTTGATCACCGGCGTCGGCAGCCTGATCCACATCTACTCCATCGGCTACATGGCCCACGACGAGCGGCGGCGGCGCTTCTTCGCCTACCTGAACCTGTTCGTGGCGGCGATGCTGCTGCTGGTGCTGGCCGACAACTACCTGGTCCTGTTCGTCGGCTGGGAGGGCGTCGGGTTGGCCTCCTATCTGCTGATCGGCTTCTGGCAGCACAAGCCGACCGCGGCCACCGCGGCCAAGAAGGCGTTCGTGGTCAACCGGGTCGGCGACATCGGCATGTCGATCGCGGTGATGCTGATGCTGGCCACCTTCGGCTCGTCGGCCTTCACCGACGTCAACGCCGGGTCGCCGCAGATGACGCCGGCCGTGGCCACCGTCCTCGGCCTGCTGTTGTTGCTCGGCGCCTGCGGCAAGTCGGCCCAGGTGCCGCTGCAGTCCTGGCTGCTGGACGCGATGGAGGGCCCGACCCCGGTCTCGGCCCTGATCCACGCCGCCACCATGGTCACCGCCGGGGTCTACCTGGTCGTCCGCAGTCACGCGATCTACGCCGAGAGTGCGGTCGCCGGCCTGGTCGTGGTGGTCGTCGGGACGGTCACCCTGCTGTTCGGGGCCTGGATCGGCTGCGCCAAGGACGACATCAAGAAGGTGCTGGCCGGCTCGACCATGAGCCAGATCGGCTACATGATGCTCGCCGCCGGGATCGGCCCGGCGGGCTACGCGTTCGCGATCTTCCACCTGATCACCCACGGCTTCTTCAAGGCCAACATGTTCCTCGGCGCCGGCTCGATCATGCACGCGATGGACGACGACGTCGAGATGCGCCACTACGGGGCCCTGGCCAGGGCGTTGCCGGTCACCTTCGTCACCTTCGCCGCCGGCTATCTGGCCATCATCGGCTTCCCGTTCTTCGCCGGCTTCTACTCCAAGGACCACATCATCGAGGCGGCCTTCGAGCACAACCACGTCGCCGGTGTCTGTGCCATCGGCGGCGCCGCGGTGACCGCGTTCTACATGACCCGGCTGATGCTGATGACCTTCGCCGGCGAGAAGCGCTGGCGGGACGCCAGGGCGTCGCATCCGCACGAGTCGCCGCTGGTGATGACGATTCCGCTGATCCTGCTGGGCATCGGTTCGGTGATCGGCGGGTTCGCCCTGAACAACTGGATCGGCGGCTGGCTGAACCCGGCGGTCGACGGTGAGTCCGAGGGCACGCCGGCGCTGATCCACGTCACCGTGATCGGGGTGGTCACCATGGTCACGGTGCTGATCGGGATCGCGCTCGCGTTCGTCTTCTTCTCCCCGCGCAAGGAGATCCCGGAGGTCGCCCCGGCCAGCCGGTCGCCGTTCACCCTGGCCGGTCGCCGCGACCTTTATGGCGACGCCTTCAACGAGGCGATCTTCATGCGTCCGGGCCAGCAACTGACCCAGACCCTGTCCGTGGTCGACTCCGGCGGCGTGGACGGCACGGTGAGCAATGTCTCGACGATGTTCTCCTGGCTGTCGGAGACCCTGCGGCGGTGGCAGACCGGGTTCGTCCGTTCCTACGCGCTGACCATGCTGGCCGGCGCCGCCGTCGTCGGCGTCGTGCTCGTCCTCGGCCGGCTCGGCTGAGCGGGAGGAGTTGAGAAGTGTTCCCGTGGCTCACCGTTCTCGGCCTGCTGCCGTTGCTCGGCGCCGTCCTGACCATCGTGGTCAAGGGCACGCCGGGCAAGGCGATGGCTCTGGTCTTCAGTCTGTTGACCCTGGTGCTGGCGATCGTGATCGCCGTCCAGTACGCCCCCGGCGGCGGGATGCAGTTCGTCGAGGACATCGACTGGATCAAACCGCTGGGCGCGCACTACGCCCTCGGCCTGGACGGCATCGGGTTGACCCTGGTGCTGCTGACCGCGGTGCTGGCCCCGATCGTGATGATCGCCAGCTGGACCGAGGCCGAGTCGCCCAAGCCGGGTGAGACCGGGCTGCCCGAGCCGGGGGTGAAGGGCGGCAAGTGGGGGCCGGCCGCGTTCATGGGCCTGGTGCTGTGTATCGAGAGCTTCGGGCTGTTCGCCTTCACCTCGATCGACGTCTTCTTGTTCTACCTGTTCTTCGAAGTGATCCTGATCCCGATGTACTTCCTGATCGGGGCCTTCGGCGGCTCCCGGCGCAGCTACGCGGCCGGCAAGTTCTTGCTGTTCGGGCTGTTCGGCGGCTTCATCATGCTGGCCTCGGTGATCGGCCTCTACGTCATCTCCGCCCGGGCCGGCACCCCGAGCTACCTGCTCAGCGACCTGATGCAACTGCAGATCGGCACCGTCACCGGACGTTGGCTGTTCGTCGGTTTCATGATCGCCTTCGCCATCAAGGCGCCGCTGGTGCCCTTCCACAGCTGGATGCCGGACGCGGCCGAACAGTCCACCCCCGGCGGGGCGGTGCTGCTGGCCGGCGTGCTGGACAAGATCGGCACCTTCGGGATGATCCGGTTCTGCCTCTACCTGTTCCCCGAGGCGAGCCGCTGGGCCACCCCGGTGGTGCTGGTCCTGGCCACCATCTCGATCCTGTACGGCGCGATCATGGCCATCGGCAGCAAGGACCTGCACCGGCTGATCGGCTGGACCTCGATCAGCCACTTCGGCTTCATCGTGCTGGGCATCTTCGCCTTCACCAGCCAGTCGATGACCGGCTCGACCTTCTACATGCTGAACCACGGGCTCTCCACCGCGGCGCTGTTCCTGGCCGCGGGGTTCATGATCAAGCGGCGCAACTCCCGGCTGGTGGCCGACTTCGGCGGCGTGCAGAAGGTGGCGCCACTGCTGACCGGGCTGTTGTTGTTCGCCGGGTTGTCGACGATGGCGCTGCCCGGGCTCTCCAGCTTCGTCAGCGAGTTCATGGTGCTGGCCGGCACCTTCTCCCGGCATCCGGCCTACGCCTCGATCGCCACGGTGGCCATCGTGCTGGCCGCTCTCTACGTGCTGATCATGTACCAGCGCACCGCCACCGGTCCGGTCAGCGAAGGCGTCGCCGCCCACGTGAAGAGCGACATCGGGGGCCGGGAACGGCTCGCGCTGGCCCCGCTGGTGGTGCTGATCATCGTCCTCGGGGTGTTCCCCAAGCCGATCCTGAACCTGATCGAACCCAGTGTCGGCGCCACCATGAACCACGTCGGGGTGAGCGATCCGCAACCGGCCGTCGCTAAGGAGGGTGGTCGTCGATGATCGCCGCACCCGACATCGAGTACGGCATGCTGGCGCCGTTCATCATCATCTTCGCCGCCGCCTGCCTCGGCATCCTGATCGAGGCGGCCGTGCCGCGGGCGCTGCGGTTCGCGCTGCAGATGGTGCTCACCTTCGGTGGGATCGCCGTGGCGCTGGTCTACACCGCACTGAACTGGCACGCCGGGCGCCGCGGAACGGTCGCGGTCGGCGCGGTCACCGTGGACGGGCCGACCTACTTCTTCTGGGTGGTGCTGTTGGTCTTCGGGGCGATCTCGTTCCTGATCTTCGCCGACCGGAGGCTGGAGAACGGCTCGCTGGCCTTCACCCCGCAGGCGTCCACCGTGCCGGGGACGGCCGAGGAACAGGCCGCGATCACCGCCCGGATCGAGCACACCGAGGTCTTCCCGCTGGCGATGTTCGCCCTGTCCGGGATGATGCTGTTCCCGGCCTCGAACGACCTGCTGACCATGTTCGTGGCGCTGGAGATCCTGTCCCTCCCGCTGTACCTGCTCTGTGGCCTGGCCCGGCGCCGACGGCTGCTGAGCCAGGAATCGTCGATGAAGTACTTCCTGCTCGGGGCGATGAGCTCGGCCTTCTTCCTCTACGGCATCGCCTTGATCTACGGCTACTCCGGCTCGTTCGGGCTGGCCGAGATCGCTACCTCGCTGAACAGCTCCACCCAGAACGACGGCCTCCTGGTCGCCGGCCTGGCCCTGATCGCCATCGGGTTGTTGTTCAAGTTCGGCGCGGTGCCGTTCCACTCCTGGACCCCGGACGTGTACGCCGGCGCCCCGACCGGCGTCACCGCCTTCATGGCCTCCTGCACCAAGATCGCCGCGGTCGGAGCCCTGCTGCGGGTGCTCTACGTCGCCTTCGGCGGACTGCGCTGGGACTGGCAGCCGCTGCTGATCGTGGTCACCATCGCCACCATGTTCGTCGGTGCGGTGCTGGGCATCACCCAGACCGACGTGAAGCGGATGCTGGCCTACTCCTCCATCGCCCACGCCGGCTTCATCCTGACCGCGGTGACCGCGGCCTCGCAGATCGAGTCGGGCAAACCCTCCGAGTCCCTCTCCAGCGTGTCCGCGGTCGGTTTCTACCTGGTGGCCTACGGCGCGGCCACGCTCGGCGCGTTCGCCGTCGTCACCATGGTCCGCGACCCCGGCGGCGAGGCGACCCTGCTCTCCAGCTGGAGCGGTCTCGGCCGACGCTCGCCGCTGACCGCCACGGTGTTCAGCCTGTTCATGCTGAGCTTCGCCGGGATCCCGCTGACCAGCGGCTTCATCGGCAAGTGGTCGGTCTTCGCTGCGGCCTGGGCGGCCCGGGACTACTGGCTCGTCGTGGTCGCGGTGGTGCTGAGCCTGGTCGCCGCGTTCTTCTATCTGCGGGTGATCATCGTGATGTTCTTCGGCGACCCGGAGACCGTCGGCCCGGCCGGCGAGGTGGTCTCCCGGCCGGCGACGGTCGTCCGTCCGGGCTGGACGACGTTGACCGCGATCGGCGTCGGTGTGGTCGCGACGGTGGCGCTGGGCATCGTCCCCGGACCGGTGCTGGCGCTGGCGCAGCGGGCCGGGGAGTTCCTGCGCTGAATCCGCCGGCCGGTCCTACCCCGAAACAGACGGGGTCTGAGACGTGTTCGGTTGTGGGAAGATTTTCCCCGAACCAGTGACAGCGCTGGACCGAGCTGACCGGAGGGGAATGGCGTGCCCGAGCTGACGCAAGCAGTCCTTCCCGCCTCGGTGCGCGCCCAGTTGGCGGTGATCGAGACCGAGTTGCTGCGCGCTGCGGAGGCTCGGACCGAGCTGGTCACCGAAGCCGCCCGGCAGAGCATCGCCGCCGGCGGCAAGCGGTTCCGACCGCTGCTGGTCCTGCTCGGGGCCGCGTTCGGCGAAACCTCGGCGACAGGGTCCAGCGCAGGATCTTCGGCGGCGGCCCCGCTGGTGGACGACGACGTCGTCCGCGGGGCCCTGGTGGTCGAACTCACCCACGTCGCCAGCCTGTTCCACGACGACGTGATGGACGACGCCCGGATCCGGCGCGGCTCGCCCAGCGCCAACGCCCGGTGGGGCAACTCGGTGGCCATCCTGGTCGGCGACTTCCTCTTCGCCCGGGCCTCCGACATCGTCGCCGAGCTGGGGCCCGAATACGTCTCGCTGCAGGCCCGGACGTTCTCCCGGCTGGTCCAGGGCCAGATCGCCGAGACGGTCGGGCCGGGCGCCGACGAGGACCCGCTGGAGCACTATCTGCAGGTGGTGGCCGACAAGACCGGTGCCCTGATCGCCACCTCGGCCCTGTTCGGGGCCAAGCTCGGCGGTGCGAGTGTGGAGGTGCAGACGATCCTGGCCGAGTTCGGCGAGCAGATCGGCGTCGTCTTCCAGCTGAGCGACGACATCATCGACATCACCAGCGACGACACCGGCAAGACCCCGGGCACCGATCTGCGTGAGGGGGTGCCGACGCTGCCGACGCTGCTGGTCCACGGCTCGGACGACCCGGCCGACGCCCGGCTGCGGGATCTGCTCGGCTCCGATCTGCACGACGACGCGCAACTGGCCGAGGCGCTGGGGCTGCTGCGGGTCAACCCGGCCCTCGACCGGGCACGGGCCGACGTCCTGGCCCGGGCCGAAGCCGCCCGGCAGCTGCTGGCGCCGCTGCCCGACGGTCCGGCCAAGGCGGCCCTGGTCGACCTCTGCGACAGCGTGGTCAGCCGGACGTCCTGATCCACCCCGCGCCATCCGGGGTGTCACCCGTGGCGGGAGGGGCAGCCGGGCCGGGACTGCGGCGGGAACGTCGTCAGCGCAGCGGGGCTCAGCTGCGGCTGTAGCTGACCGAGAAGTGGGTGTTGCCGTGCACCGACGAGGTGTAGTTACGCCCGTTGTGCTTGCTCGACGTGTGCATCCGCAGCAGGGAGTAGTGGGTCACCGGATGCCCGTTGACGGTGGTGGTGCCGAACCGGACCGTCCGGTGGCTCGGGAACGAGTTGTTCGGGGACTCGACCACGACCTCGGCGCTGGAATGGTCGGTGTGGTGGGTGCGGGTGGTGCTTCGGGTCCAGCCGCGGGTGCGGTTGGTCAGCGTCATCGTGAAGCGGCTGCCGCTCCGGGTGACGGAGGCGGTCATCTTGTCCCCGGCCCGGACGGTGTTGCGGTAGTAGACGGCCGGTGCCGGATAGACCTCGTACCAGGCGCGGTAGCGGGCCCGCCCGGACTCGCAGCTGGTCTCGACCCCGGTCTGCTCGACCGCATGGTTGTTCTGGCCGTCGATGCCCACCCACGGCGCCATGATCTCGCTGCGGTGGCGGCAGTCGACGCTCGGTTCGGTCCAACTCGAACGGACGGAACTGAAGCTGCCGCTCGGGATCAGGATTCCGGCCCAGTTGCCGCCGTCGACGCTGCTCTGCCGGCCGTAGTGGGTGCCGGCCGTCGCCGTCGAGGCACCGCTGAAGTCCTCGAGGGACGGGCCGAAAGCCACCCCGAGGGAGGTCGTGGTGAGGACTGCGGCCAGCAGGATCGCAGGTCGCCGGAAAGCTCGGAACCGGCGCCCGGACGACACTGGGGCCCCCAGCGGCTTGTTGCCGTGCGCGGGGGTCGAAGGGGTGGCGGCGGAAGGGGTGCTGGGGGAGGGGGTGGCCGGAGCTGGGACGGGCGACATCGGGGGTGATCCTTTCGGCGTCGAGGACGTGACGCTGAGCGACAAGTTAGAGCCAACGCACCTCCGGCCGCGAGCGAAACGCCGGATCAGGAATCAAACTGTGACACTTTTGATCTGAACCAGAACAAACTGTGACCTGGTCGAGACTTTTGCCGACCCGGGCGGTCACCGAGCTCAGCCGTGGGCGTCGCCGAAGGCCTGCCGGACGGCTTCGGAGACCCGTCCGCGGGGGCTCACCGGGAGGTCGTTCTGCTGGGCCCACTGGCGGATCTTCGCCAGCTGCAGCCGGTCGATCCGAGTCGGAGCCGGACGCCGGGAAGGGGCCGGGACGGCCGCGCCGCCGGGACGGCCGACCGGCCGGGCCCGGGTGATCCAGGGCCGCAGTTCGGCCCGCAACTGCCGGGCCTGCTCGGCCGACAACTCCAGTCGGTACTCCACGCCGTCCAACCGCAGACTCATCGTGCCGCCGTTCGCCGAGACACCCTGGTCCCCACGCCAGCGGGTGGGAGCCGCATCGTCCTGGCGGCCGGCCGGTCGCCGACTGCTCGGACGTCCGTCCTGCCGCTCGCCCTGTCGATCCGGCGCACCGGCGCCCACGTCGTCCTGAACCACGTCGCCCATGCTGGCACCTGGCCGCGGCGCGGCGATGCGGACACTCCGATCGGTCAGGCCAGCAGCGCCTCGGTCAGGCGCAGCGCCTCGGTCAGGGCGGCAGCGCCTCGGTCAGGGCAGTAGCGCAGCGCCTCGGTCAGGGCAGCAGCGCCACCAGATCGAGCGTGCGGCTCACCTCGGTGGCGTTGAAGTTGTCGTCGCTGATCAGCGCGATCTGGTAGACGTGACCGGCGATCGGCTTGGTGATCATCCCCTCGTAGTTGTCCAACAACGGGTTGGTCTGCGGCTGCTTGGCCGTCGCACCCAGGGTCGGGCAGGCGGTCACGTCGGCGATCAGCTTCTTCTCGGTGATCGCCCCGGGGTTCGCCGACAGGTTCGCGACCGACGAGACGTCCGGCGCCTGGGCACCGTCGGTGACGGCGTAGAGCTTGATCACGTTGCCCGCGGCCGGGTCGTAGGACGCCTCCATCACCAGCAGCTTCTCGTTGGTGTAGGCCTGGATCTCGGGGACCCGCAACCCGTCGTCGGTGCGGTAACCGAGCTGCTTGGTCAGCCGGAAGGTGCCGTGCTGCTGGGTGTAGACCAGGAAACGCCGATAGCTCGCCGCCGATCCGTCGGCCGAGGTGTCGCCGCTGAGCGTGCCCTCCATCGAGGCCACCACGGTCTTGCCGTCCGGGGTGATGGTCAGGCCCTCCAGGGTCGCGTTCGCGCTCGCCTGCCCCGCCGGGCTGACCCGGAACCGGGACGGCACGTTCAGCTCGGACTGCTGGACGCCGTCCCGGCCGAAGATCCGGATCGACGGCTCGGTCTCGGAGCTGACCAGGAAGCGCCCGTCCGGCAGCACGGCCAGGCCCTCGTTGTCGGCGGTCATCCCGGTGTAGGGCGTCCCGTCCGGCTTCTTCAGCACGAGCGGGTCGCGCCAGATCCTCGGTTGGTCGATGTCGCGGTAGAACCACAGCCGCGACGGGTCGCTCTCGTGGTTGTCCACCGAGGACACGAAGGAGCCGAGTCGGGCGTCGTAGGCGACGTTGCTGAGCCCGCCGACGGTCGCGCCGTCGCGGCTGACCTTGTCCAGGGCGTCGCTGTAGTGGTAGGCCGCGGCCAGGGGCGGGCAGCTACCCGGTCCGTCGCTCCGGCCGGCCTGCAGCCGCTGGGTCAGCTGAGTACGGCTGGCTCGAGCCTGGCTGGTCTGAGCCCGGGTGGCCTGAGGAAGGGGCTGCGACCGATCGAGCGCCGACGCGACCGGCCCGGCGGCCACCAGTCCGCCCGCGACCAGCCCGAGCGAGACGGCCGTGAGGCCGAATCGGCGGAGTCGGCTCGAACCGGACGACAGGCGTGGTTTCCCCATGCCCGGATCACACCACACCGCTCTGACAGTTCTGCGGACGGGCGGTGAACGGTCCGCGAACTACCAGATCTGGACCCGGTCCTGCGGCTCCAGCCACAACGCGTCGGTCTCGGTGAGTTCGAAGGCGTCGTAGAACTCGTCGACGTTGCGGACGATCTGGTTGCAGCGGAACTCGCCGGGGGAGTGCGGATCGGTGGCCAGCCGCTGCAGCACGGCCTCCTTCCTGATCTTGGTCTGCCAGATCGCGCCCCAGGCGAAGAACAGCCGCTGTGCTGCGCTGAGGTCGTCGATCGGCTCCGGCTCGTGCCCTTCGGTGGCGATCCGGAAGGCCTCGAAGGCGATCGAGAGACCGCCGAGGTCGCCGATGTTCTCCCCGATCGTCAGCTCGCCGTTGACGTGGCTGCCGGGGGCCTCGGCCGGCTCCAGCGCGTTGTACTGAGCGATCAGCTTGCCGGTGCGTTGCTCGAAGGCGGCTCGGTCCTGATCGGTCCACCAGTTGAGCAGCCGGCCGTCGCCGTCGCAGGTCGAGCCCTGGTCGTCGAAGCCGTGCCCGATCTCGTGACCGATCACCGAGCCGATCCCGCCGTAGTTGACGGCGTCGTCGGCGGTCTCGTTGAAGAACGGCGGCTGCAGGATGGCCGCCGGGAACACGACCTCGTTGCGCAACGGGTGGTAGTAGGCGTTGACGGTCTGCGGGGTCATCAGCCACTCGTCCCGGTCGATCGGCGCCCCGATCTTGGCCACGTCCCGGTCGAGCTCGAAGCTGTTCGAGCGCATCACGTTGCCCAACAGGTCGTCCGGTTCGATCACCAGCCCGGAGTAGTCGCGCCAGACGTCGGGGAAGCCGATCTTGGGGGTGAACTTGCCGAGCTTGTCCAGGGCCTTGGCCTTGGTCTCCTCGGTCATCCAGTCCAGGTCGGTGATGGAGCGGCGGTAGGCCTCGATCAGGTTGGCCACCAACTCGTCCATCCGTTGCTTGGCCACCGGTGAGAAGTGCCGCTCCACGTAGATCTTGCCGACCGCCTCACCGAGCGCCCCCTCGACCAACTCCACTCCTCGCTTCCAACGCTCCTTGAGCTGCGGGATGCCGGAGAGAACCGTGCCGTAGAAACGAAAGCGCTCGTTGACGAAGTCGGCGGAGAGGAAGCTGGAGAGGGAGTGCACCAGCCGCCAGCGCAACCAGGCACGCCAGTCCTCCAGCCGGTCCTCGGTGATCAGGGCTGCGACGTCGGTGAAGAAGGACGGCTGGGTGATGACCATCTCGTCGAAGACACCGGGGTCGATCTCGGCGGCGGCCAGGAACATCCGCAGGTGCAGGCCGGGGTTGGCCTCGACGAAGTCGTCCAGGGTGGTCAGGTTGTACATCGCCCGCATGTCGCGGCAACGGACCTTGTCCCAATGCCGGGCGGCGATCTCGGTCTCCAGGTCGAACACCCGCTGGGCCTGCGCGCCCGGCTCGCTGACCCCGGCCAGATCGAAGGACCGTTCGATGTGGGCGAGGTATTCCGACCGGATCTGCGCGTGCTGCTCTTCGCGGTAGTAGGCCTCGTCGGGCAGCCCGATTCCGGACTGGCCCACGAACATCACGTACCGGCTCGGATCGCCCGGGTCGGACTCGGCCTCGAAGTCGAACAGGCCGCCGATGGCCCGGCGGGCGAAGCCGCCGAGCAGGGTGATCAGTTCGTCGGTGGAGCCGACCGCATCGATCCGGCGCAGCGGTGGCGCCAACGGATCGGCGCCGGCCGCCTCGATCCGGTCGGTGTCCATGAAGCTGGCGTAAAGGTCGGCGATCTTCTTCGTCTCGCCGTTCAGCCCGTCTTCCGGCCCGTCCTCGTCGGTCTCGCCGAGCCCGACGATGATGTCGCGGACGGCGGCCTCGGACTCGTCCCGCAGGTGGACGAACGACCCGGCCAGCGGCCGGTCATCGGGGATCTCGGCGCTCGACAACCAGCCGCCGTTGACGTGGCGGTACAGGTCGTCCTGAACACGGACGCCGTGGTCGAAGGCGCTGAAGTCGATGGCGGGCGTTGCGCTCGGGGTTTCACTCACCCCGGTGATGCTACCCAGCGGGCTCGGTCGAGCCCGCCGGGTCGGCGATCAGCTCCAGGTGACGCTGAGCGGCTTCTTGCTGAAGTCCACCGAGGCTTGGCCGACGGTCTGCGGGTAGAAGCTCGAGCACGCGGTGCCGTCGCATTTCGCGGTGGTGTCGAGCTTGACCCCGGGATAGGCCTCCGCGGTGAAGGGGTCGTCGTAATCGAGCCGTACCGACATCCGGTCCAAGGGCCCGGTGCCGCCACTGACGCTGTGCTTGATGTCGGTGATCTTGTAGCCGCTGCTGTTGCTGATCCCACCGGTACCGCAGCCGGGGCTGAGGGAGGTCGAGGCAGCACACTTGGCGACGGCGGCCTTGACCGTGGTGGTGAACGCAGCCTTGCCGGCGGTGGTCAGGGTCGGGTCGAGGTCGGAGGTCGAGGCGTAGTCGCTGGGGCTCTTGACCAGCAGCGGCTTGTTGCTCGGGTAGCTGACGTAGGTGTTACCCGAGGTGGCGGTGTACTGACCGGGGAACAGGTAGAACTTGTCGGTCTTGACCGCGACCCCGTTGAGGATCAGCGGGAAGGTCGACCCGCCGGAATAGGTGCTGACATCGGACCAGCCGTCGTCCATCTTCCAGTCCGAGCCCGACTTCTCGACCGAGAACTGGGCGTTGATCGCCTGCTCGCCGATCTTGTATGAGGCCTGGACCGAGGCGTAGCTGCTGCCGCTGACGTCGGGCACGTTGATCGCCGTGATCGGCGCCAGCTTGTTCGAGGCCTGCAGCACCGCATCGGTCAGGAAGGTCTTGTCCGACGGGGTGTTGGAGGCATAGGAAAGCGCCTTGGTCGAGTCGCCGGCAGCCAGCGCCTGCAGATAGCCCTTGACGGCGTTCGACGGGGTGTCGGCAGACGCCGGGGCGCTGGAGCCGGAGCCGCCCGTGCCGCCACCCGTACCGCCGCCCGTCCCGCCCGCGGTCTCGTTCTTGTCCCCGCCGATCAGGTTGACCGCGAGAACCACGATCAGGATCAGCACCAGCAGGCCGGCGCCGAGCCCGATGAACAGGCCGGTCCGCTTCTTCGCAGGAGGCTGACCGGGCATTCCGCCCTGCCCCGGAATTCCGCCGCTGTAGCCGCCGTAGCCGGCCGCTCCGGGCTGCTGACCGTAGCCCTGCTGGCCGTAGCCCTGCTGCGGTGCGTAGCCCTGGTCTTGGCCGTAGCCGGGCTGCTGGCCCTGCCCCTGGTCCTGGCCGTAGCCGGGCTGCTGGCTGTATCCGCCCTGATCCTGGCCCCAGGAACCCTGGGACTGGTTGGCCGAGCCTTGCGAGCCGGGGTAGCCGTACTGGCCGTACTGGGGGTTCTCGCCGTATTCCTGGCCCTGACCGTTGGCCGAGCCCTGCGACTCGGGACCCTGGGGGCCGGGGTTGTTGGGAGGGTAGTTTCCGCTCATGGTGTCAGTGCTCCATCGAATCGAACTGGTGGGACAGGTTCGGTGCGAGACACCCTAACGGCTTGCCGTTCGTGCCGACAGGATCTCGAAATCGACTCGACGAACCGTTGCGATGGTGCTCTACCGCCCCCGGATCCCCGCCCGCTGGCGTGAGGTCACCGACTCCGACGCAGCGGTCAGCGACCGCGTTCCAACAACAGTGCGAGATATTCGCCGTAGCCGGACTTGGCGAACCGTTCGGCCCGTTCGCGGAGCTGGTCGTCGTCGAGGAATCCGCGCCGCCAGGCGGCCTCTTCCGGCGCGCCGACCTTGAGGCCCTGGCGCGATTCCAGCGTCCGGACGAAGTTGTTGGCGTCGTTCAGCGAGTCGAACGTGCCGGTGTCCAGCCAGGCGGTGCCACGCGGCAACACGCCGACCTGCAACTTGCCCGCCTCGAGGTAGCGCCGGTTGACGTCGGTGATCTCGTACTCCCCGCGCGGCGACGGTTCGAGCTCGGCGGCGATCCCGACCACGTCGTTGTCGTAGAAGTAGAGCCCGGGCACGGCGTAGTTCGAACGCGGCCGGGCCGGCTTCTCCTCCAGCGAGACGGCCTTGCCGTCGGCGTCGAACTCGACCACCCCGTAGGCCTGCGGATCGGCCACCCAGTAGGCGAAGACGGCGCCGCCGTCCACGTCGGCGAACCGTTGCAGCTGCGAGCCGAGGCCGGGGCCGTAGAAGATGTTGTCGCCCAACACCAGCGCGACCTTCTCCGCACCGATGAAGTCGGCGCCGATCACGAAGGCCTGGGCCAGGCCGTTCGGCTCCGGCTGGGTGGCGTAGCTGATCGAGATGCCGAACTGGGATCCGTCGCCCAGCAGCCGGCTGAAGGGTTCGGCGTCATGCGGGGTGGTGATCACCAGCACGTCGGAGATGCCGGCGAAGATCAGCGTCGAGAGCGGGTAGTAGATCATCGGCTTGTCGTAGACCGGGACGAGCTGTTTGCTGACCCCGAGGGTCACCGGATGCAGTCGGGTGCCGGATCCACCGGCCAGGATGATGCCTCGCACGGTGTACCAGTCTGGCCCAGGGATGCGCCGAACGCACCCCGGAGCCGGCTGATGCTGGCTAAACTCATCGGCCGTGGCTCACCTCCTCGTCACCGGCGGCGCCGGTTTCATCGGTTCCAACTTCGTCCACTACGTGCTGGCGCACACCGACCACCGGCTCACCGTGCTGGACAAGCTGACCTACGCCGGGCACCGGGAGTCGCTGGCCGGGCTGGAGGGCGGCCGGCTCCGCTTCGTCGAGGGCGACATCTGTGACGCCGAGCTGGTGCACCAGCTGGTGGGCGGCGTCGACGTGGTGGTGCACTACGCGGCCGAATCCCACAACGACAACTCGCTGTCGGATCCGAGCCCGTTCCTGACCACCAACCTGATCGGCACCTTCACCCTGCTGGAGGCCGTCCGGCGGCACGGGGTGCGGTTCCACCACATCTCCACCGACGAGGTCTACGGCGACCTGGAGCTGGACGACCCGAACCGCTTCACCGAGGCCACGCCCTACAACCCGTCCAGCCCGTACTCCTCGACCAAGGCCGGTTCGGATCTGCTGGTCCGGGCCTGGGTGCGCTCGTTCGGGGTCGAGGCGACGATCAGCAACTGCTCCAACAACTACGGGCCTTTCCAGCACGTGGAGAAGTTCATCCCGCGCCAGATCACCAACGTCCTGGACGGCGACCGGCCCAAGCTCTACGGCGCCGGTCAGAACGTGCGTGACTGGATCCACGCCGACGACCACAGCTCTGCGGTGCTGCGGGTGATCGAGGCCGGCACGATCGGTGAGACCTACCTGATCGGCGCCGACGGTGAACGGAACAACCAGCAGGTGATCGAGACGATCCTGACCCTGCTCGGGCAGCCCGCCGACGGCTACGACCACGTCAACGACCGAGCCGGCCACGACCTGCGCTACGCCATCGACTCGACCAAGCTGCGCACCGAACTCGGCTGGCGTCCGTCGATGGGCGACTTCGAGGCCGGCCTGGCCGCGACGATCGACTGGTATCGCGAGAACGAGGCCTGGTGGCGACCGCAGAAGGCGGCCACCGAGGCCAAGTACGCCGCGGCCGGCCAGTAGCGGACGGGTTCACCATCATGGCTGATCTGAATCTTCGGGAGACCACGATCCCGGGCCTGCTGCTGTTCGACCTGCCCGTGCACGGGGACAACCGCGGCTGGTTCAAGGAGAGCTGGCAGCGGGCCAAGATGACCGCGCTCGGCCTGCCGGACTTCGGCCCGGTGCAGAACAACGTCTCCTTCAACGCCTCCGTCGGTGCGACCAGGGGTTTCCACGCCGAGCCGTGGGACAAGTACGTCTCGGTCTCGGCCGGGCGAGTCTTCGGGGCCTGGGTGGATCTGCGCGAGGGGCCGAGCTTCGGGGCCCTGTTCACCACCGAGCTCGGCCCGGACGCGTCGATCTTCGTCCCGCGCGGGGTGGCCAACGCCTTCCAGACCCTCGAACCGGCCACGGTCTATTCCTATCTGGTCAACGAGCACTGGAGTCTGGCCGCGAAATCCAGCTACTCCTTCGTGAATCTGGCCGACGAGACGTTGGCCGTCCGGTGGCCGATCCCGCTGGCCGAGTCCGAGCTTTCCCAAGCAGACAAGGACCATCCGCGGCTGGCCGACGTGACGCCGATGCCGGCGAAGAGGACGTTGATCATCGGCGCCGGCGGTCAGGTCGGCCGAGCGCTGACCCGGTTGCTGCCGGACGCGGTCGCGGCCGACCGCTCGGTGATCGACCTGGCCCGGCCGGAGACCCTGGCCGCGGTGGCCTGGCGCGACTACGACGTGATCGTCAACGCGGCCGCCTACACCAAGGTCGACGCGGCCGAGAGCCCCGAAGGCCGGATCGCCTGCTGGCAGGCCAATGTCGGCGGGGTGGCCGAGCTGGTGCGGATCGCCGCCGAGCAGCGATTGGCGCTGGTCCACCTCTCCTCGGACTACGTCTTCGACGGCACGGCGGAGATCCACGACGAGACTGAGCCGGTCTCACCGCTCGGGGTCTACGGCCAGACCAAGGCCGCCGGCGACGCGGTGGTCTCGACCCTCGCGGCCCACTACATCCTCCGCACCAGTTGGGTGATCGGCGACGGCGCGAACTTCGTCAGGACCATGGCCTCGCTGGCCGACCGGGGGATCGAGCCCAGCGTGGTCGACGACCAGTTCGGCCGGCTCACCTTCGCCGACGACATCGCCCGCGCCATCGTCCATCTGCTCGCGGTCAGGCCCGAGCCGGGGGTCTACAACTTCTCCAGCGACGGCAAGGTGCAGAGCTGGGCCGATCTCGCCCGGGCCGTCTTCGCCTCCCGGGGCAGGGATCCCGAGGCGGTCACCCCGGTCAGCGCCGAGGTCTACGGCGCCGGCAAGGACCTTGCCCCCCGGCCGCAGCACAGCGCCCTCGACCTGACCAAGATCGTCGCCACCGGCTTCGAGCCGGTCGACGGTGCGGAAGCGCTGGCCGCCTACCTGGCTGAGCTCGGCTGAGCTCGGCTGAGCAGGGAGCACCAGGCTCAGGCCGCGCGGAACTCTGCATACCGCTCCATCAGCCGGCCGGGATCGGGTCGGTCCGCGCGCCGGCGGGGAATCTGGAGCAGTGTCGTCCGGTGGTGTTCCTGCAGGCCGTGCCGCAGCATCGGGCCGTCGATCTCGTCGAGCAGCCGGTGGTGGATCTCCACCACCAGGTCGGGCCGGATGCCCAGGATGTTCCGGTCGTAGGCAGCGTGGTGAATCTTGCACAAGGCAAGACCGTTGCTCACCACCGGATCTCCGCCCGGTGCGCTGTCGGGGATGATGTGGGCGGCGTCGAGCAACTCTCGGTGTCCGATCCTGCAGACGGCACAGCGGGTTTCGTAGGCCACGAACACCTGGCTGGCGAACAAGGGCTGATGCAGCCGTCGTCTCGTCTCCGCGATCAGGTAGCGACGCAGCGTGGCCTCGACCGGCCCCTGTGGTTCGATCTCGCGCTGCTCCTCGGTCAGGGCCATCACGAACTGATCGTCAGCTGCTTCCTCGGCGGTCAGCCAGATCGGGAAGATCGCGTTGAACAGGCCGGGGCGGACCGCATAGAACCAGATCAGCGGCGAGCCGTCGCGCATCGCCGAACGGAGTCCTTCGTTCTCGGCGCTGCCGCGCTGATCGCGCCGCAACTTGTAACGGTGCAGTCCGTCCGGGCCTTCCTCGTCGTCGTAGGGCCGCCCGTGCGCGGTCAGTATCGACAGGGCGGCACGCCAGCCCTGCGGCTTCCGGATACCCCGGCCACGATCGACCAGGGGGAATCGGGTGTCGTCGACCCGGAACTCGTTGGCCAGCCGGTCGCGGGTGATCGGGACGGTCCCGCCGAGGGTGGCGTCGTTCAGCCAGGCCAGAGCCGCTGCCCGGATCTGGGTCTCGTCGGCGCCGGCCATGGTCAGATCCTGAACGGATCCGGACCGGCTGGCAAGAGCCCGGGCATCGCGGTCGACAACTCAGATCGGCTCGGCCACTCAGACCAGCTCAGCCACTCAGACCAGCTCGGGCGCCAGTGCGCGGCGCCGTCGGCGGGCGGTCTGCAGTGAGCCCACGGTGAGGATGATCAGGGCCACCCAGACAATGCCGAAGCCGACCCAGCGGCCGGTCGAGAGCGGCTCGTGGAAGTAGAGGACGCCGAGCAGGAACTGACACGTCGGGGTGATGTACTGCAGCAGCCCGACGACGCTCAACGGCAACCGGGTGGCGGCCGCACTGAACAACAACAACGGGATCAGGGTCACCAGCCCGGCGGCGACCAGGAGCAGCGAGTGCAGCCACCCCTGGTGGCCGAAGGTCAGCCGGCCCTGGACCTGCAGGAACACCAGATAAGCCAACGCAGGCAGGAAAAGGAAGCCGGACTCGATGGTGAGGGTCTGGACGGCGCCGCCATTGACCCGGTTCTTCAGCAACCCGTAGCCGCCGAAGCTGAGGGCCAGCGTCAGCGAGATCCAGGGCAGGTGGCCGAAGTCGACGGTGACCACCACGACCGCGACCAGGGCGATCCCGACCGCCAGCCACTGCCAACGCGCCAGCTTCTCCCGCAGCACCAGGACGCCGAGCAGGATCGAGATGATCGGGTTGATGTAGTAGCCGAGCGCGGTCTCGGTGACGTGGTCGTGGTTGGTGGCCCAGATGTAGACGCCCCAGTTCACCGAGACCAGGGCGGCGGCCGCAGCCAGCAGGATCAGGTTCCGCCGGCTGGCGATCGCGCCCCACCAGCCCCTGGGCAGAACCAGTACCGCCAGGATCGCGGCGAACACCAGCGACCAGACGATCCGGGAGGCCAGGATCTCCAGCGCACCGGCCGAGTCGACCAGCCGCCAGAACAGCGGCACCAGGCCCCAGATGCCGTAGGCGGCCAGGCCGTAGGCGACGCCGCGCCCGCCGCGGTGCTCGTCAGGAGGGTCGCCAAGCTGCTCGTCTCCGGCTGGGCCGGGGTCGCCGGCCGGGCCGGACGTACTCAGCTGACGGTCCAGGTGTCCTTGCCGGCGATCAGACCCTGCAGTGCGTCGTCGTCGTGCGGTGCACCGTTCATCGCCAACTCGACCTGCTCACGGGCCAGATCGTCATAGACCGGCCCCGCGACGTCACGGAAGATGCCGATCGGCGAGCGCTGCAGCACGCCGGCGTCGGTCAGCCGGGACAGACCGAACGCGTACGACGGGTCGTTGCGATGGGCGTCGTGGACGACCAGGGCCTCCACGCCGACCTCGGCCACCTCGACCACGGAGAAGTCGCCGCTCTTCGGATCCCGGACCACACCCAGCCGGTTGTCGGTGCCGAAGACGATCGGCTCGCCGTGCCGCAACGGGATGATCGCGTCCGCCTTCGAGTCGGAGTCCTTGATCGCGTCGAACGCGCCGTCGTTGAAGATCGGGCAGTTCTGGTAGATCTCGACGAACGAGGCGCCCCGGTGTTCGGCCGCCGCCCGCAACACCTCGCTCAGATGCTTTCGATCCGAATCGATGGTCCGGGCCACGAACGTCGCCTCGGCCCCCAGCGCCAGCGAGACCGGGTTGAACGGGTTGTCCAGCGACCCCATCGGGGTCGACTTGGTGACCTTGCCGAGCTCGGAGGTGGGGGAGTACTGACCCTTGGTCAGGCCGTAGATCCGGTTGTTGAACAACAGGATCGTGAAGTTGACGTTCCGCCGCAGGGCGTGGATCAGGTGGTTGCCACCGATGGAGAGGGCGTCGCCGTCACCGGTCACCACCCAGACGCCGACGTCCGGACGGGCGGTGGCCACACCGGTGGCGATCGCCGGGGCCCGGCCGTGGATCGAGTGCATGCCGTAGGAGTCCACGTAGTAAGGGAAACGTGAGCTGCAGCCGATACCGGAGACGATCACCGTGTTCTCGCGTTTGATGCCGATCTCGGGCATGAAACCCTGGAAGGCGGCCAGCACGGCGTAGTCACCGCAGCCCGGGCACCAGCGGACCTCCTGGTCGCTGGTGAAGTCCTTGCGGTTCAACGGGGTCAGTGACAGTGGCACCCCGGCCAGGCCCTTGCGCAGACCGTTCGGTGCCTCGTCGTTCGACCCGGTGCGGGATTCGGTGTCCAGCGCGGTCACAGCGATGCTCCTTCGAGTTCGTTCACGTCTTCTTCACGGGCGGCGCCGTCGAGGGTGTCGATCTCCTCGATCAGGTCCAGAGCCAGCTCGCTCAACGAGATCGGCAGCCCGCGGACCCGGGAGTAGCTCTGCACGTCGACCAGGAACTCCCCGCGCAACAGCAGCGCCAACTGGCCCAGGTTCATCTCCGGCAGGATCACCCGCTCGTAACTGCGCAGGATCTCGCCCAGGTTCGCCGGGAACGGGTTCAGGTGGCGCAGATGGGTCTGGGCGACCTTACGGCCCCCGGCGCGGACCCGGCGGACGGCCGCGGTGATCGGCCCGTAGGTCGACCCCCAGCCCAGCACCAGCACCCGGGCGCCGTCGCCGTCCTCGACGCCGGGATCGTCGACCCGCAGGTCGGGGATGTCCCGGACGATCCCGGCCACCTTGGCGGCCCGGGTGCGCACCATCGTCTCGTGGTTGGCCGGGTCGTAAGAGACGTTGCCGGTCTCGGCGTCCTTCTCGATGCCGCCGATCCGGTGCTCCAGCCCCGGCGTCCCCGGCACGGCCCACGGCCGGGCCAGCGTCTCGGGATCGCGGCGGTAAGGGAGGAACGCGGGCGAGCCGTCGGCGCCGGTGGCGTTCGGTTCGGTGGTGAAGCCCGGGTCGATCGGGTCGATGCTGTCCAACTCGGGCACCGCCCACGGCTCGGCCCCGTTGGCCAGATAGCCGTCGGAGAGCAGGATCACCGGCGTCCGGTACTTCACCGCGAACCGGACGGCCTCGATCGCGGTGTCGAAGCAGTCCGACGGCGACTGCGCGGCCAGCACCGGCACCGGTGCCTCGCCGTTGCGACCGAACATCACCTGCAACAGATCCGACTGCTCGGTCTTGGTCGGCATCCCGGTGCTCGGCCCGGCGCGCTGGATGTCACAGACGATCAGCGGCAGCTCGGTCATCACCCCGAGGCCGATGGTCTCGGCCTTGAGTGCGATGCCCGGCCCGGAGGAGGTGGTGACGCCCAGGTGACCGGCGAAGCTGGCGCCCAGGGCGGAGCCGACGCCGGCGATCTCGTCCTCGGCCTGGAAGGTGGTGACGCCGAACCGCTTGTGCTTGCTCAGCTCGTGCAGCACCTCCGAGGCCGGCGTGATCGGGTAGGCACCGAGGAACAACGGCAGATCGGCCTTGCGGGCGGCGGTGACCAGACCGAGGGCCAAGGCCGTGTTGCCGGAGATCTGGCGGTAGCGACCGGCCGGCATCGGCGCCGGGGCGACCTCGTAGGTGACGGCGAACACCTCGGTGGTCTCACCGAAGGCGTAGCCGGTCTTGAAGGCGGTCAGGTTGGCGTCGCGGATGGCGGGCTTGCCGGCGAACTTGGTCGCCAGGAAGTTCAGGGTGCCATCGGTGGGGCGATGGTAGAGCCAGGAGAGCAGGCCCAGGGCGAACATGTTCTTGGCCCGGGAGGCGTCCTTGCGGCTCAGTCCGAACTCCTTGACCGCGGCCACCGTCATCCCGGTCAGGTCGAGGGCGTGCAGTTGGTAGTCGGCCAGTGAGTCATCGCTCAGCGGATCCGCCTCGTAGCCGACCTTGGTCAGGTTGCGCTTGGTGAAGTCGGCGGAGTCGGCGATGATCACCCCGCCCTTGGGCAGATCGGACAGGTTCGCCTTGAGTGCGGCCGGGTTCATCGCGACCAGGACGTCGGGCCGGTCACCCGGGGTCATGATGTCGTAGTTGGCGAAGTGCAACTGGAAGCTGGAAACCCCCGGCAGGGTGCCGGCAGGGGCGCGGATCTCGGCCGGGAAATTCGGCAGCGTCGAGATGTCGTTGCCGAACGTGGCCGAGTCGGCGGTGAACCGGTCGCCGGTCAGCTGCATGCCGTCCCCGGAGTCGCCGGCGAACCGGATGACCACGCGATCGAGCGTCTGGACCTTCTGCACGGCGTACTGCCTTCTTCCCTGTGATCGATAGTCTGCGCTGGGCCCCGAGGTCGGGCCGGGTCATGTCGGCATGATGGGTTCGGAGCGGACCGGGCCCGGTGCTGGTGTCCCTCGCCCCGGCTGTCGCTGGCGGAGCACTACCCGATACATGTTAGGACGGCCTCAGCAAGCCCGGAATCCGCGTCCGAGCGCCGGACGCCCAAGCTCCGGCCAGGGCCGGCAGCAGCACGGACCGCAGGCGTCGGGGCCGAAGTTTGGGGCCGTTTCGGCCCGTCGGCCACAATGGGTGCCATGTCGAAGCACAAGCAGCCGAAGCCGCAGGGTTCCGCCGGCAACGCCCGGGCACGACTGGCGGCATCGCAGGCCGCAGCCGAACGCCGCCGGAAACGGATGATCATGGTGATCGTCCCGCTGGCCGTGGTGGTCGTCGCGGTGGCCGCCCTGGTCGGGGTCAAGGTGCTCGGCATCGGCAAGCCGGATCAGGTGGTGGCCACGGGTGCGGCCGACCCGGGGGTCATCTCCCAGGTCACCTCGGTGCCGGAGAGCACCCTGAACGAGGTCGGCGTGGGTTCGGTCACCTCCTTCCCCAAGGCCACCAACGGCGAGGCCGTGACCGAGGACGGCAAGCCCAAGGTCCTCTACGTCGGCGCCGAGTACTGCCCGTACTGCGCCAGTGAGCGCTGGGGCATGGTGGTCGCCCTGTCCCGCTTCGGCACCTTCTCCGATCTCGGTGTCGCTGCTTCCTCGGCCGAGGACGTCTACCCCAGCACCCAGACGTTGAGCTTCCACAACTCCAGCTACACCAGCTCGACCCTCGCCTTCAGCGGGGTCGAGACCCAGTCCGACCAGGGGGTGGCCCTGGACACCCTGACCGCCGATGAGCAGCAGCTCGTCACGACCTACAACAGCGGTGGCTCGATCCCGTTCATCGACATCGGCGGTAAGTACACGATCAGCGGCGCCTCCTACAGCCCGCAGGTGCTGCAGGGTAAGTCCCGGGCCGAGATCGCGGCCGCGCTGTCGGATCCGGACTCCAACATCGCCAAGGGCGTCGACGGCACGGCCAACGTGATCACCGCGGCCATCTGCGCCACCACGAACAACCAGCCCGCGAACGTCTGCAACGCGGCCGGGGTGCAGGCCGCCAAGTCCAACCTGTCATGAGCCCCAAGGCCAAGGCCGGGCCGGCGACCGACTCCGCCCGGACCGCATCAGGCGTCGAACCGGACGACTCCGGGCGGGTCGAGTCCGAGCAGTCCGGGTCCGGGCCGCGCCAGAGCCGGATCAGCGTCTCTTTCGTGGTCGCCGTGATCGGGTTGGCGCTGTCGATCTACCTGACGGTCGAGCACTTCACCTCCGCCTCCACCCTGGCCTGCCCGGAGGGGCAGACGATCAACTGCACCAAGGTGACGACGAGTGAGTGGTCCTCGATCTTCGGCATCCCGGTGGCTCCGCTCGGCCTCGCCTACTTCGTGGTGATGACCTTGCTGGTCACACCGATGGCCTGGGCCCGGCGCCGGCTCGACCTGGTCCGGATCGTCGGCGCGGTGGCCGGCACCCTGATGGTGCTGTGGCTGATCTTCGTCGAGTTGTTCCGGGTGAACGCGCTCTGCCTGTGGTGCACCGGCGTGCACCTCTGCACGGTCGCGCTGCTCGGCCTGATCCTGTGGCGGACGGCGAACCGGGACCCGGCCTGAGGCTTCGAGCCGGAGCGCGTCGGAGCCGTACGGCTCAGGGTTCGAGCAGGTCGAGCACAGCCCGTGGGCCGAGGACGTCGACACCGAGGTGTCGTACCCGGGCCGCCAGGCCGCGGTCGGCGCTGACCAGGATCACCGGGCGTCGTGGCTGCGGATCGTTCGGCCGGCTCCACCGCTCGGCCTGAGCGACCAGGGTGTCGTCGCCGGAACCGTCGGCGGCGACCACCTCGACCGCAGCCGTGCTCTGCACCCCGCGGGCGGCGCCCTCGGTCACCATCACCAACCGCGGGAACCAGGCGACGGCCTCGGCCGGCGTCCGGTGCTGTAGCTCGGCCAGGATTCGGTCGGGCAGACCCGGGCCGGACGCGCTGAAGGCAGCCAACCGGTCGCAGAGCCGGCGGTTGGCGCCGGCGCGGTCCCGCCACCACCCGTCCGGACGGGAGCCAACCACGTTCGCCGCATCCAGCAACAGCACCGGTGCCGCCCCGAGCCCGCGTAACCGAGGCCAGGTGCGGGCGAATCCCGGGTGCAGCGGCCGGGCGTCGAGATCGTCCGGGGCGACCCACTCCACCGCGTCGCTCTCGGCGTTATTTACCGACGGACGCGGTCTCGGCGTGAGCGGATCGGCCGGGCTCGCGATCAGCGTCCGGTAGCTCCAGCCGCCGTGGTCATCGACCAGGATCGCCTCCGGCCGCAGCTCGGCGCCGGCCAGACCGACCTCTTCACCCGCCTCGCGGACGGCGGCCTGCCAGGCCGTCTCGTGGCTGTCCCGGGCGCCGCCGGGCAGGCCCCAGGTGCCGCCGTGGTGACTGCGGTCCGACCGCAACTGCGCGACGGTCTCGGCTTCCGGTCGGGCCGAGGCCCGGAGCAGCAGACCGGCCGCGCCGAACCGGCCCCAGTGCCGGTGGCCGAGGTCGCAGGTCGTCCAACCGTCGCCGTCCCCGTGCACCGATCGAGGCTACCCGCCGGTATTCTTCGCCGGTGGCGGACGCGGGGGACGACGGGTATCAGGACGAGCAGCACCGACGGACCGAGGACGGCCACCGGTTGGGCACCAACGACGAGCCGATCGAGGAGGAACTCGAGGAATCCTTCGACGCGATCGTCACCGAGGGCTGCGAACGGCTGAGCCGAACCTGGCGGAGCACGTTGGTCACCGGTTTCGTCGGTGGGATCGAGGTCGGGGTCGGGGTGCTGGCCTACCTGGCCGTGCTGGATGCGACCGGCGACCATCTGCTGGCCGGGATCGCCTTCGGGATCGGCTTCGTCGCCCTGTTGCTGGCCCACAGCGAACTGTTCACCGAGAACTTCCTGCTGCCGATCGCTGCCGTCGCGGCGCGGAAGGGGAGTCTGGGCCAGTTGGCCAAGCTCTGGCTCGGTACGCTGGTGGCGAACCTGGCCGGCGGCTGGGTGATCATGGGCCTGGTCGTCTGGGCCTTCCCGGACTGGCACGACGAGATCATCCAGACCGCCGATCACTTCCTGGATCTGCCGTTCGGGGTGCAGTCGAGCGCGTTGGCCGTGCTCGGCGGCGCCGTGATCACCCTGATGACGCGGATGCAGCAGGGCACCGGATCCGACGTGGCCAAGATCATCGCCGCGATGGCCGGAGGTTTCCTGCTCGCCGGGCTGCAGCTGTTCCACTCGATCCTCGACTCGCTGTTCATCTTCGGCGCCATCGACGCCGGCGCCGACATCAGCTATCTCGACTGGCTCGGCTGGTTCTGGCGGACGCTGCTGTTCAACGTGATCGGCGGGGTGGTGCTGGTGACGGCCCTGCGACTGGTCCGGACCAAGGAGTTGCTGGTGGAGAAGCGCAAGGAATCCGCCTGAGCACGTCTCGGTTCGAGTTTCCGGGCGGAACGACGAAGCCCGGACCGCCACGAGGGCGGTCCGGGCTCCGACCGAGTCGGCGATCCGGGTGAGGACCGTGCGGCTCAGAGGATGTTCAGCATCTCCTGGTAGGTCGGCAGCGGCCACAGGTCGTCGGCCACCAGGCCTTCGAGCTGGTCGACGGCCGACCGCGTCTTCCACATGATCGGGATCAGCGTGTCCCGGGTGTAGACGGCGTGATCCATGGTCGAGCCGTCCGACTCGTGGGCGAGCGCGTGCTCGAGCTCCTTGACCCCTGCGGTCAGCTCGCTGATCAGGCCCGAGATGGTGGTCATCGTCTCGGTGTCGAAGGCCAGCTCGATCGCCTTCATGCTGGCCGCGACGCCGGCGAGCTCGCCGAGGTAACGCTGGGCGGCGGGCAGGATGGTGGTCCGGGTGATCTCGGCGGTCTCCTTGGCCTCGACCTGGACGCTGAGCACATACTGCTCGAGGTAGACCTCCTGGCGGGCCTCGAGTTCGCGGTTGCTGAGCACGTTGTACTTGGCGAAGACGTCGACGATCGCCGGCTCGGACAGCTGGGCCATCGCGTCGACCGTGGTCCGCAGGTTGAGCAGACCGCGGCTCTCCGCCTCCTGGGTCCACTCCTCGCTGTAGCCGTTGCCGTTGAAGACGGCCGCGCCGTGGTCGGTGATGATCTTGGCCAGCAGGGCCTGGACGGCGTCGTTGAAGTCGGTGCCGTCGGCCACGGCCGATTCCAGGTCGGAGGCGATGTAGTCCATCGCCTCGGCCAGGCTGGTGTTCACCGCGACCATCGGATCCGAGATCGACTGACTCGAGCCCGGGGCCCGGAACTCGAACCGGTTACCGGTGAAGGCGTAGGGGCTGGTCCGGTTCCGGTCACCCGGATCGGCCTTCATCGGCGGCAGGGTGTCGACGCCGACGTGCAGCACGCCGGACTCCTTGGAGCCGGTCGCCCCGCCCTTGGCGATCTGGTCGAAGACGTCCATCAGCTGCGCGCCCAGGAAGATCGAGATGATCGCCGGCGGGGCCTCGTTCGCGCCGAGCCGGAAGTCGTTGCTGGCCGAGGCCACCGAGGCGCGCAGCATGCCGCCCCACAGGTGCACCGAGCGGATGATCGCGGCGCAGAAGACCAGGAACTGGGCGTTGTCGTGCGGGGTGTCACCCGGGTTGAGCAGGTTGCCCTGGTTGGAGTTGCCGATCGAGAAGTTGACGTGCTTGCCGGATCCGTTGACCCCGTTGAACGGCTTCTCGTGCAGCAGGCAGGCCATGTTGTAGCGCTGGGCCACCTTCTGCAGGGTGGTCATCATCAGCTGCTGGTGATCGTGGGCGAGGTTCGACTTCTCGAACAGCGGCGCGATCTCGAACTGGCCGGGGGCCACCTCGTTGTGCCGGGTCTTGGCCAGGATGCCCTGCTTGAACAGCTCCCGGTCGACCTCGATCATGAAGGCCAGCACCCGCTCGGGGATGTGACCGAAGTAGTGGTCGTCGAACTCCTGGCCCTTCGCCGGAGCCGCGCCGAACAGGGTGCGGCCGGTGCTCATCAGGTCGGGCCGGTTGAAGTAGAAGTGCTCGTCGATCAGGAAGTACTCCTGCTCGGCGCCCGCGTAGGAGACCACGGTGTCGATGTCGGTGTGACCGAACAGCTTCAGGATCCGGGCGGCCTGAACGCTCATCGCCTGCTGGGACCGCAGCAGCGGGGTCTTCTTGTCCAGCGCCTCGCCGGTCCAGGAGATGAAGATGGTCGGGATGCAGAGGGTGTTGCCGTTCGGGTTCTCCAGGATGTAGGCCGGGCTGGTGACGTCCCAGCCGGTGTAGCCGCGGGCCTCGAAGGTGCTGCGGATGCCGCCGCTGGGGAAGCTGGAGCCGTCTGGTTCGCCTTGCAGCAGGGTCTTTCCGCTGAATTCGGCCATCGAGGAGTTGTCGGCGGTCGGCTCCAGGAACGAGTCGTGCTTCTCCGCGGTCAGCCCGGTCAGCGGATAGAACACGTGGGCGTAGTGGGAGGCGCCGTTCTCGATCGCCCAGTCGCGCATCGCGGAAGCAACGGCGTCGGCCACGCTCGGATCGAGCGGAGCGCCCTTGTCGATGGTGCCGATGACGGACTTGTAGACGTTCTTGGGCAGCCGGGCCTTCATCTCGGTCGGGCCGAAGACGTTGATCCCGAACAGCTCGCCGATCGGCTGGCTGAAATCCTTCTCCGGGATGGCGTAGTCGCTGACGGCCTTGACCGCGGCCCGGCGGGCGGCGCTTCCGCTCATGGTGGCTCCTCGTTCAGGTGCCGGCCGGCGTGGGCGGGGAGCCGGCGGCAGGTGAGTTGGAGACCCCGTCCGGACGTCGAACCTACGGAGCCGACATCACCGACGCGTTCCGGAGATATGTCGGGCGCGTGTCACGCCGCTGTGAGCGTGGCAAGCCGGCCGACGGCCTCGGCGAGCACCTCGGGGCGTTTACAGAACGCGAACCGGACGTAGCTGCGGGCCGGCCCGGGATCGAGATAGAAGACCTGGCTCGGCACCGCGACCACGCCGCACAGCTCCGGCAGCCGGCGGCAGAAGTCGAGGCCGTCGTGGTAGCCGAGATCGGCGGCGTCGACGGTGAGGAAATACGTTCCCTGGCAGGGAAACGGGGCCAGCCCGGCCGCGGTCAGGCCGGCCGCGAGCTGGTCGCGTCCGGTCCGCAGCCGGTCCCGGATGGCCTCGGTCACGGTGGCCGGCAGCTCGAGGCCGGTGGCCACCGCCCACTGGAACGGGGCGCCGTTGACGTAGGTCAGGAACTGTTTGGTGGTGGTGATGGCGGTGATCAGCTCCGGCGCGGCGCAGGCCCAGCCGATCTTCCACCCGGTGACCGCGAACGTCTTCCCGGCCGAAGAGATCGTGATGGTCCGCTCACGCATCCCGGGGAAGCCGGCCAACGGCAGGTGCTCGCCGTCGAAGACCAGGTGCTCATAGACCTCGTCGGTGACCACGATCAGGTCGTGCTTCTCTGCCAGGGCGGCGATCCCGGCCAGTTCGTCGCGGTCGAGCACCCGTCCGGTCGGGTTGTGCGGGGTGTTGATCAGCAGCAGTCGGGTGCGGGGGCCGATGGTGGCCTCGAGCGCCTCCAGATCGAGAGCGAAGTCGGGTGCGCGCAGCGTCACCGGCCGCAGGACCGCCTGGGCCAGCGCGATCGAGGCGGCGTAGGAGTCGTAGGTCGGCTCCAGTGCGATCACCTCATCGCCCGGTTCGCACAACGCCAGGATGGTGGCGGTGATCGCCTCGGTGGCCCCGGCGGTGACGAGCACCTCGGTGTCGGGGTCGTACTGCAGACCGTAACAACGCTGTTGGTGGGCAGCGATCGCCTGCCGTAGCGCGGGAATGCCGCGGCCGGGCGGGTACTGGTTGTGGCCGTCGGCGATGGCCTGCTGCGCCGCCTGCAGGACCTCGGCCGGGCCGTCGGTGTCGGGGAAGCCCTGGCCGAGGTTGAGTGCGCCGGTCCGGCCCGCCAGGGCCGACATCTCGGCGAAGATGGTGGTGCCGAAACCGCGCATCCTCCGCACCAGCGGATCCTCGGTCATGTCGTGGCCTTCCTTCTTGACAGGGAATCGGGACGGGGATCTAGGACCGGTGGCTGAGGGGGCGCGCGTAACGGCCGGTGCCGCCCTGTTGCCAGGGTCGCGGTCCGGACTCCGGCCGGTAGTTCACCCCGAGTGCGTCCAGTCGCATCAGATGAGCTTCGAGGCGGGGCGAGAACTCCGCCCAGCTGCGTCCCGCCGGGTCGGACCAGGCGACCTCGGCGTGCGCGCAGGCGCGGGGGAACAGCATGTACTGGACCCGTTCGGTGGTGGGGATGTACTCGCGCCAGAGCTGGCACTGGGTGCCGATGACGCGGCCACGGGCCGCCTCCGGGACGCCGGCCAGCGGGTTGAAGCCGTAGGCCTGCTCGGTGGTGATCAGACCACCGATGCTGTAGAACTCCTCGTCGGCCTCGGAGGGGTAGTAGTCGAAGTAGGTGTGGGCGCTGGGGGCCATGATCACGTCCTGGCCGGCCACCGCCCCCTCGACGCCGAACTGCTGGTCGCGCCAGGCCATCAGGGTTGCGCCCTGCATCACCCCACCGATGTTGATCTCGTCCCAGCCGATGAGTTGACGGCCGCGTCCGGCCAGCCAGACCCGCAACTGCTCGGTGAACCAGTTCTGCAGTTGATCGACGTCGTCGAGGTCCCGGTCGACAGCCAACTGTTTGGCCGGGACGTTGTCGTGCCACTCGGTCCGTGGGCACTCGTCACCGCCGACGTGGATGTAGTGACTGGGGAAGACGTCCAGCACCTCCTCGAAGATGTCGAAGGCGAAGCCGATCGCCGCATCCGACATGTTCAGCACCTCGTCGAAGACGCCCCAGGTGGTTGCGGTGGCGTAGCTCCGGTCCGGGTCGTTGCCCAACTCGGGATAGGCGGCGAGCACGGCCGAGACGTGGCCTGGGAACTCGATCTCGGGGACGACGGTGATCCCGCGCTGCTCGGCGTAACGGACCAGCGAGCGAAGTTGGTCCTGGGTGTAGAGACCGCCGTGCGGGGTGCCGTCACCTTCGGCCCAGTCAAGGTTCCGGGTCTCGGAGCGGGTGCTGGCCACCGTGTTCAGCTCGGGGTGGGTCTTCGACTCGAACCGCCAGCCCTGGTCCTCGGTCAGGTGCAGGTGCAGCACGTTGTACTTGTGCATCGCCAGCAGGTCGACGAAATCGACCAGCTGGGCGTAGGCCATGAAGTGCCGGCCGACGTCGAGCATCACACCCCGCCAGCCGAACCGCGGAGCGTCCTCGATCAGCACGCCCGGGGCGCTGAGAGGCTCTCCGGTAGGTGCCCGGCGCAGCACCCCGGCCGGCAGTAGTTGGCGCAGGGTCTGGGTGGCCCAGTTGACGCCGGCCAGGTCGGCCGCGGTGATCTCGATCCCGTCGGGGCCGACCTGCAGGCGGTAGGCCTCTGCGGCCAGCGCCTCGTCGGTGGTGATCCGCAGCGCCCCGTCGCTGTCGTCGGGCAGGTCGAGACCGGTCCCCGGGCCGAGCAGCCGGCGGACGGCCGCGGTCCACTCGGGCGGTCCGGACAAGGCCAGGTCCGGCGGCACCCGGAAGTCACTGGGCACGGGGGTGACGCTGGTGGGCACAGGCAGCAGATTCAGTCCAGCGGATTCGACCACGAACAACACGCTACGACGCACGCCCCGCCTCGTGACGCCCCGGCCTCTTTACGCTCGGCTTCGTGACCGAGGTCGGCGTCCTGCTGGACGGTCCGTGGCGTCGGTCGTCCGGGACGCCCGGGTTCACTTCTGGTAGTCGGTCGAACTGTCCTTCCCGTCCGGATCTGGATCGCTGACCCGGATCCGGAGCGCGCCGGGGACGATCTCGGTCACGATGGTGGACGCCCGACCGGCGGAATCGCCGTCCAACTCGAACATCTCGCCGTCCTTCACCTGGACGGTGATCTTCTTACCGGTGAGCAGGTCGAAGTCGTCGTTGTCGGCGTGCCGGCGGAACAGGACGTCGGCGACCAGCTTGAGCCGGGCCGGGGTGGTGCGTGGGGTGGCGATCAGCAGGTCGAGCCGGCCGTCGTCCGGCTCCGCGTTCGGTAGCAGCGGGATGTTGGCCTGCAGATAGCCCACGTTGCCGACCAGCAGCAGGATGGCGTCCCGCTCGAACGGTTCCTGGTCGTCGATCTGGACCGTGACGTGGAACGGCGGCAGGTTGGCGTTCTCGGCCGCGGAGAAGAAGTAGGCGGCCGAGCCCATCACCTTCTTCAGCTTCGGGTTCGCCTCCTCCATGATCACCGCATCGGCACCCATCCCGGCCATCACCACGAAATGGTCGGGTTCGCGGTCGTCTGCGGTGATCCGGACCAGATCGATGGTGCGTTCGACGTCGGCCACGGCGATCTCGACGGCGTCCTCGAGTTTGGTCGGCAACTCGAGGTTGCGGGCGAGCAGGTTGGCCGTGCCCATCGGCAGCAGGCCGAAGGCGATGTCACTACCGGCCAGCCCGGCGGCCACCACCCGGACCGTCCCGTCCCCACCGGCGGCGATCACCAGGTCGACGCCGTTCTCCCGGGCCTCTCGGGTCATCGCCCGGCCGGGATCGTCCACCGTGGTCTCCAGCCAGAGGGTGTCGCCGTAATTGGCCCCCGACAGGGCGGTCTCGACCAGGGCCCGGAAGTCGGCCAGCTCGTCGATCCCGTCGAATTTGGACGGGTTCACCACCACCGCAGCACGTCGTCGTTCGGTCCTCACAGCCCCAACTCTGCTGCACGCGGCCAAGCGCGGTCCAACCGATCAGACTCGGCCGCGGACCAGTACGGCCTCGTCCCGGGCCTGGGTCCGGCCGGCGGCCACCCGGGCGACCAGAGGCTGGCTCAACCCGACGGCGGCCAGTACCAGGGCGATTGCGCTCACCACGCCGCCGACGAAGAGGGCCAGGCCTCGAGGGTCGTCGCCGATCAGGGCGAGCCCGACCGGGGCCACCATCAGTAACGACACGGCAGCCGCGATCCCGACCGAGGCCAGCAGCGGCAGGGCGGTCTCGATCAGCCGGGCCCGGCGCAGCAGGCCCACCTCGGTGCCGGCCAGATGCAGCAGGGCGTACTGCTCCCGCTGGTCAAGCAGCCGGGACGCGCTCGTCACGCCGCTGGAGACGGCGGCCAACAGACCCGCGATCACCAGCGTCAGCACCGATCCGGTCATGATGTCGACGCCGAGCAAAGCCGGCTCCTGATCGCCGCTGCCGCTGCCCGACATCGCCGGCGCCACGCTGAGGACGCCGCTGACGAAGGTGGCCAGGGTGACCCCGGCCACCGTGCGCCAGGCGCTGCGCGGGTTGTCGAGCAACCTGCGGGCGGCCAGCAGCAGCACCGGTGTCGAGGCGCGGGCGGCGGCGATCCGGCCGACCAGACCCAGCACCAGCGGTCCGAGCAGGTTGAGCACGCCGAAGCAGACGCCGAAGACGACCAGGACGCCGGTCAGCTCGGCCGGGCTGCTCAGACTTCGGAAGACCGGCGACCAGCAGGCGAGGACGGCGACCGCGATCACCAGTCGCAGCCAGCTCAGCCGGCGCGGGGTGGTCCGCCGGGCGACGCCGAGCGGGCTGATGGCCAATGTGAACAGGCTGAGGGTGGCCGACAGTGCGGCCAGGACGACCACGCCGGCAACCGTGAGCGTGAGTGTGGGCAGGCCGACCCAGAGTTCGGACCAGGCGAACGGTCGTCCCTGGAAGTGCAGCAGCGCGACTCCGGGCAGCGCCACGAGGTAGAACAGAACGCCCAGCACCGCGCCGACGAAAGCCTGGGAGACCGCGTCGATCACGGCGATCGCCCCGACCTGCGTACTGGTGGCGCCGGCCAGCCGGAGCGCGGCCAGTCGTTCGTCCCGGCGGGCGATGGCCAGCCGCGCCGCGGCCGCGCCGAGGGTAATCGTCGGCACCACCAGGATGACCGTGGCGGTCTCGGCCAGCAACGGATAGATGTCGTTGCCGTCCCGGCGCAGGAAGGCGTGCAGGCCACCGAGCACGATCAGCAGGACGCCGGTGGTGGTGGCGAAGGCGGTCAGGGCGAGGGCCACGGTCAGCCGCTGGGACTCCTGGTGACGAAGCATCCGCCACCACAGCCGGACCGCGATCATCGCAAGCCTCCGGTGCTGGGCAGCGGTGCGCCGGCGCCGAGCTCGGTGGGGGTGGCGCCGAGCTGGGTGGGGGTGGCGCCGAGCTGGGCGGGGGTGGCGCGGTAGTGGTCGCCGACGATCCGACCGTCCTGCATGGTGACCGTCCGGGCGCAACTGCGGGCGACGTCCGGATCGTGGGTCACCACCACCAGGGCGGCGCCGGAGCGACGGGCCGAATCGACCAGCAGGGCCATCACCTCGGCCCCGGTCCGTTGATCGAGGGCGCCGGTCGGCTCGTCGGCGAAGACCACGCTCGGCTCACCGACCAGGGCTCGGGCGATGGCCACCCGCTGGGCCTGGCCGCCGGACAGCTCGCCCGGGCGCCGGGTTTCCATCCCGGCCAGACCGAGCCAGCCGAGCCAGCGGTTCGCCCGCAACACCGCCTCACGGACACTCAGGCCGTCCAGCATCAGCGGCAGCGCGACGTTCTCGTTGGCCGGCAGCTCGGCGAGCAGCTGACCGGACTGGAAGACGAAGCCGAAGTCCTTACGGCGCAGCGTCGTCCGGCGCCGGTCGGGCAGCCGGGCGATGTCGGTGCCGCGGAAGTCGACGCTGCCGCTGTCAGGTCGGACGATCCCGGCCAGGCAGTGCAGCAACGAGGTCTTGCCCGAGCCCGACGGGCCCATGATGGCGATGGAGTCGGCCACGAGGTCCAGGTCGATGCCGGCCAGAGCATGGATGGCGGTCGGGCCGCGGCCGTAGGTGATGGTGAGCCCGCGAGCGGAGATGATCATGCATCCGAGCCTGGCCGAGGAGGGGTGTCCGGCGGATCAGCCCGGGGTCGCCGGTGCGGCGACGACACTCCGACCGGAGTCGGACCCCGGACGGGGACAGGTCGGCTCGCCGGCCTACTCCACGGTGTTCGGTCGAAACGGGAACGAGTCGCTCAGCGGTAGTTCACGAACTGAACGGCGAAGTCGTAGTCGGCGTCCTTGATCATCTTCTGGACGGCCTGCAGATCGTCCCGGTTCTTGCTGCTGACGCGGAGTTCTTCGCCCTGGATCTGGGCCTTGACGCCCTTGGGTCCCTCGTCGCGGATGAGCTTGGAGACCTTCTTGGCGTTCTCGCTGCTGATGCCCTCGGTCAGGGTGGCGGTGATCTTGACCAGCTTGCCCGACACCCGCGGGTCGCCGGGCTCGAGTGCCTTCAGGCTGACGCCGCGTTTGACCAGCTTGGACTGGAACACGTCGAGGATGGCGTTGACCCGGTCCTCGGAGACGGCCTCCATCTCGACCGCCTCGCCCGACCACTCGATCTTGGCTTCGGTGTTCTTGAAGTCGAAGCGCTGCCGGATCTCTTTCGCGGCCTGGTTGAGCGCGTTGTCGACCTCCTGGTGGTCGATCTTGCTGACGACGTCGAACGAGCTGTCGGAAGCCATCGGTCCTCCCTGATCATCTGGGGTCTTCTCGTGCAGTGCATGGTGCTGTCCGGTCCGCCGGACGTTGCCCATTCTGCCCGTCGCGGGCCCAGCGGCCCGAGGGGGTCGGAACGGGTTTGGGACGAGGCGGCGCGGCTTGCTAGTGTGTCCCGTCGTGCTTGGCAACGAGCACTGCACGGCAGGTTGCCCGAGTGGCCAATGGGAACGGTCTGTAAAACCGTCGGCTTCGCCTACGTTGGTTCGAATCCAACACCTGCCACCGCACCACCGTCGGGCCGACGAGACGGGCCCGGCCCCGAGGCCGCGTCGGCTGGTCTGCCGGTCAGGCACCGGCCGGGCTGGCTCGCGGTCCGCTCGCACGGTCGAGTCACTCGTCATTCGCCATTTGGTACCCGGTCGAAGCCGGGTGTCGGTGCCGGGGAGTAGAGCAATGTGTCCGAGTCGTTACTACCCGGTGTGGGGCCAGAGGTGAGAGACTCGTCCAGCAGCAACGGCGCTGCGTCATCGGGGGATGAATCGGACAACGACACGGGGGTGACGGGAAATGATGACATGTTCCGGACCCCCGGATCGACGCTCTCTCGCCGGGCGCTACTCGCGTCCACTGCTGCCACCGCCCTCGGGGTCAGCGGACCACTCCTTCCTGATCTGAACTGGGGCCGTTCCGCCCGCTCGATCATGACCAGACCTGCGAAGCCACCTTTCGTGCAGCCCACGGCCTACCGGCTCGAGGACGGACGTTGGGTGCCCAGCGACCGTCGGCCGACCGACGCCGAGCTGCGGTCGCAGTTCCTCTCTCTGGTCCGCTGCGGGGCCCGTCAGCTCTACGTCAGCGGATCCGGCAGCGACGCCCAGGCCGGCACCCGGGAGCAGCCGTTCCGCCAGATCAGCACCGCGATCGCTCGAGCCGTTCCCGGGGACCTGATCGTCGTCGGTGACGGCAGCTACGGTCATACCGATATCCGCGGCTTCCACGGCTCGGCCGACCGGTGGCTCGGGATCATGACCGAATCGGCCTCGACCCGGGCGGTGATCAACGTCCCGCCGCCGACCGACAACTTTCTGAGCATCGTCGATTCCCACCATGTCGGGCTCTACGGCTTCGAGGTGCGTGGCGACCAGCACAATCCGAATACCAACGGCTCCGGCATCTCGGTGCACGCCAACTCGTACTCGATCGCGATCTGGGCCAACCACGTGCACGACTTCCCGGGCGGCGGCATCAACTGCTTCGACGTCGACGGCTCACACGACCTGATCGACATCAGCTTCAACACCATCCACGCCACCTCGCGTTTCAGCCCGATGAACACCTCAGGGATCAGTGTGTACGCCTCACGTGACCTGACCCAGGGGGCTCGGTTCGCCGACGGTTTCGGCTACCGGATCGTCGGCAACTACGTCTATGACGTGGTGTGTCTGGTTCCGTTCCGGGCCGGCGGATTCGACTTCGTGACCGACGGCAACGGCATCTCCCTGGACAAGATCAGCACGAGCTACGGGTACGCGAAGCCCATCCTGGTGGCCGGCAACGTGGTCACCAGCTGCGGTGGCCGTGGGGTCTTGGCCTTCGAGACCCGCCAGGTGCTGATGACGCACAACGTGGCCGTCGGAAACCTTCGCACCTCAAGCCCGGGCATCTCCCGCGGCACCGAGCTGGAGGGCAAGACCGACACGTCGGTGCAGATCCTCGACAATGTGATCTACCCGATGAACACGCTGAACAGCACCGACCATCTCTCGCACTACAGCGGGAACGTCGTGCTCGGTGGCTGGCAGCTCGTACCCCGCGGGAATCTGGACAAACGCGCCCTGCACAGCCGCTACTTTGTCGAGAACCTGACCGGGCCGGTGCTGAGCACCGGCCCGAGTCTGGATCATTTCGTCGCGCGTTGACGCCAGCGGCCGAGGGTTCAGCGGCGATCGCCGGAGGCGGCCTGATGCTTGGGGTGAACGGCCGTCTCGGTGTTCAGGCTGGCCGCCGCCGGATCGTTCGCCCCGCGGATCAGCTGGTTGTTGGCGTCGATCTTCTCGGTCCGCTCCCAGACCAGACCGCGGTCGGTGAGGAACATGCCGAAACCGCGGGCCAGGGGCAGCGTCCACCAGAGCCAGTACACCAGCAGGAAGAGGGGATTCACCCGCAGCACGTAGCGCCAGCGGCTCTTGCGCGAGGGCAGCACCGTCCGGGTAGCCGTCCAGGAGCGGGTCCAGCCGAAGAGCAGTACCGCGACCGCCAGGGTGAAGGTGGCCAGCGACACGATCTCCAGGCTCACCGGTACGAAACGCTCTGGCGACACAGCTGCCCGCACGAACACGTACAGCCCGACCACGAAGCCGACCGGGTTGATCAGTAGAGAGAGGCAGGGCACGAAGTTGAGCCGCGCCCGCATCCTCGCCGCCGGCCGCATCCCCATGTGGACCAGCGGAGCGCCGAGGGACTGGAAGAAACCCGCCACCCACCGTTTGCGCTGCGTGACCCCCTGGGACCAGGTGGCCGGCACCTCCTCGACCAGTGGATCCTCGACCACTCCGAGGCGGGCCCCGTTGGTCCACAACCGCATCCCCACTTCCGGATCCTCGATGGTCAGCCAGGGATGGAAGCCGCCGGTCTCCAACAGGTCGCGGTAACGGAAGAACAGGCCCTTGCCCAGGACGTAGAAGGGATGCTTGCCGTGGGCCGTCATCCGCTTGTACAACGTCGAGTCCCACGAGATGTGGTCCATGCCGTAGAACGAGGTCGGCCAGGTTGCCAGCAGGTTGCCCGTGATGTTGGTGAACTGCACCACGTCGTACTGCGCAGCGGCTTTGGCTGCGCCGTACCAGTAGCTTTCCGGGATGACCGAGTCGGCGTCGATGTAGGACAGCAGCGTGTCCTGGTTGCCCGGCGCGGTCTGGTACATCGCCCAGATGAGTTGCCGGGTCTTCTTCGGCGGCAGCGCACTGTCGCCCGCCCGCTTGCCGACGTGCCACCAGTAGGCCTTGGGGTTCATGTCCCACGAGGACCAGACCGCCCCCCAGCTCGGGTCGGTCGTCGGCGGGACCTCCATCACCTCGAGCCATTCGAACTCCTGCTGCAGGCGGCGCAGTGAGCTGATGCTCTGCTCGTCGTCGGCGTTCGGGATCGAGATCACCCGCAGCAGTTCAGCTGGATACTTGGCCTTCTCCATGCCGAGAAAGGTGGTCCGCATGGTCTCTTCGAGCTCCCGCAGGACGGGATAGAACAAGATGATCTTCGGCAGCGGGGTGCCAGGCTCCGGCGGCTCGGCCGACACCTCGACGGTGTCGGCCGGCCTGGTGTGGAACCACAGAGTGACCAGCAGTGAAAAGAGGTAGAGAACCTGGACGAGACCGAACAGGATCATCAGGACCAGGTGCCACGGATCGTGCAACAGACTCATCAGACGGTGAGCCCGCGTCGCGCGAGTTCGGCCCGGGCGGAGTCCACCCGGTCGACGGACGTCTGCGTGCCCACCCATTCGACCAGTTCCTGGATGCCCCGATCGCGGAAGCTGTACTCGGGGGTGAAGTCGAGCAGCTCCCGGGCCATGGTCGGATCGGCCCAGCAGTGCCGGATGTCCCCGGCCCGGTAGTTGCCGGTGATCTCGGGCTCGATGTCCTCGCGATCCAGCGCCTTGGCCAGCAGCGTGGCCACCTCAGAGATGGAGATGGGGTCACCGATGCCGATGTTGACGGCCTGGCCGTCGGCCTTCGGAGCACTGAGCGCGGCCACCGTGGCCCGGGCCACGTCACGGACGTGGATGAAGTCCCGCTTCTGCTGGCCGTCCTCCATCACCACCGGCCGTTGTCCGTTGAGCAGCCGGCCACTGAAGATGGCGGCCACCCCGGTGTAGGGGTTGGACAGGGCCTGGCGAGGACCGTAGGCGTTGAAGTAGCGGACGGCGGTGACGCCGATCCCGTACGCTGCGCCGACCGAGAGGCACAGCAGTTCCTGGTCCATCTTGGAGATGGCGTAGACCGAGGTCGGGAACAGCGGTTTGGTCTCCGCCGTCGCCACCGGGCTCAATTCCTTGCCGCAGATCGGGCAGCCCGGCTCCCAGCGGTGCTCGCGCAACTGCTGCTCGTGGCGAAGCCGAGGCGCCACCTGGCCGTGTTCGGGGCAGGTGTAGGAGCCTTCGCCGTAGATGGACATCGACGAGGCCACCACGATCTTGTTGACCTGATGCTTGCCGTTCACCAGCAGGTCGAGCAGCACGCCGGTGCCAGAGGTGTTCGCGTCGACGTAGCGGCTGATCTCGTACATCGACTGACCGACACCCACTTCGGCGGCCAGGTGGACGATCTGTTCGACCCCGTCCAGGGCCTGGCCCAGCTTGTCCCGGTCCGTCATGTCGCCGCGGACGAACTCGGCCTCGGCCGGGACGTACTGCGGCCCGTTGGAGCCGTGCACCTGCTCGACGAGTTTGTCGTAGACCCGGACGTCGTGGCCCTGCTCCAGCAGGGTTTCCGTGACGTGCGAGCCGATGAAACCGGCGCCGCCGGTGACCAGGATCTTCATTGCTTCTTCTTTCTGTGGTGTCGAATCAAGCGGGTTCGTTCATGTAGGGGGCGGGAATCGGGCTCAGGCCGCGGTGAGCGAGCGGCCCAGTGCGGCCACGGTCCAGCCGGCCAACTGCCAGCGATCGAGGTCGAGGGCGTTGCGGCCGTCCAGCAGCCGCGGAGCATGGACCAGGTCACGGACTGCGGCAGGATCCAGCTCGCGGTAATTGCTCCACTCGGTCAGATGGATGACCAGGTCGGCCCCCTCGAGCGCCTTTTCCGGTGTGTCGGCGTAGTCCAGGTGAGGGGCCGCGATCCTGGCGTTGTCGGTCGCCTCGGGGTCGTGGACCCGGACGAGTGCACCTCGCTCGGCCAGCCGGACCGCGACCCACAGTGCGGCCGAGTCCCGGACATCGTCACTGTCGGGTTTGAAGGCGGCGCCCAGAACGGCGATCCGGCGTCCCGGCAGCTCACCGCCGACCATCTCGGTCGCCATGGTCACCGCGCGTTCGCGGCGGCGGGTGTTGATCTCGTCCACCTCACGCAGGAAAGTGACGGCAGATCCCACACCGAGTTCTTGGGCCCGGGCACGGAAGGCCCGGATGTCCTTGCCCAGGCAGCCGCCGCCGAAGCCGACTCCGCTGCGTAGGAACCGGCTACCGATCCGGTCGTCGCGTCCGATGGCGTCGGCCAGCTGGACGACATCGGCCCCCGCCGCCTCGCAGACCTCGGCCATGGCGTTGATGAAGGAGATCTTCGTGGCCAGGAAGGAATTCGCGGCGACCTTGACCAGCTCGGCGGTCACCAGATCCGTTGCCAGATAAGGCGTTCCGGTATCGAGGATCGGCTGGTAACACCGGCGTAGCAGCGCATCGGCGTCCTGGCCGGTGGAGCCGACGACGATCCGGTCCGGGTGCAGGGTGTCCTGAACGGCGAAGCCTTCCCGCAGGAACTCCGGGTTCCACACCAGCTGGACGGCATCACCGGCGGGCGCGGCCGCACGGATGCGGTCGGTCAGTCGGGCCGCAGTGCCGACCGGAACGGTGGACTTGCCGACCACCAGGCAGGCCTCGGTGAGCAAGGGGGCAAGGGCGTCGACCGCGGCATCGAGGTACCTGGTGTCGGCGGCATCCGATCCTGATGACTGAGGCGTTCCGACACACAGGAAATGAACCTCGGCTCCGGCCGCAGCGGCGAAGTCGGTGGAGAAACGCAGTCGACCGTCCCGGACGCCTTCCAGCAGCAGGCCCGGCAAACCCGGTTCGAAGAACGGGGCGCGTCCGTCCCGGAGCAGGCTGATCTTGGCGGGATCGGTGTCGATCCCGACGACGTCGTGCCCGAACCGGGCCATGCAGGCGGCGTGGACAGCACCGAGGTAACCGGTGCCGATGACAGAAATTCGGATAGCGATCTCCTGGAGAAAAGGCTGACGGGCCGAACCGGGCATGCGTCACCGGCTCGGGACAAGAGGAAAGGGTCAGGCGGAAGCGAGCTCGGTGGTGGCGTCGTCGCCACGGCCGCCGAACTGAGCCCCGACCAGAACGGAGGAGGCTGCACGAACTTCTTCGGAGTGGTCGCGGAACCACTTGATGGTCCAGGCCAGCCCGTCCTCGAGTTGGACGGAGGGCGTCCAGCCGAGAGCGGCGGCGGCTCGGCCGATGTCCGGGCACCGGCGGGTCGGATCGTCCTGGGGCAACGGATAGAAGTCCAGCTCCGACTTCGACCCGACCATCTCGATGACGAGCTCAGCCAGCTCCAGCACGGTGCTCTCCCGGGGGTTTCCGAGATTGACCGGTCCGGCCTCCGTCGATTCCAGCATCCCGATCAGCCCACGGACCAGATCGTCGACGTAGCAGAAGCTGCGGGTCTGCTGACCCGCGCCGTAGATGCTGATCGAATCGTCGTTCAGGGCCTGGGCGATGAAGCTCGTGACCACTCGGCCGTCCTCGGCGCGCATCCGGGGCCCGTAGGTGTTGAAGATCCGAACGATGCCGGTGTCGACCCCGTGCGTGCGCCGGTAGGCCATGGTGACAGCCTCGGCGTACCGTTTGGCCTCGTCGTAGACGCTCCGGGGACCGATGGAGTTGACGTTACCGAAGTAGTCCTCGCGCTGCGGGTGCACCGACGGGTCGCCGTAGACCTCGCTCGTCGACGCCAGCAGAAAACGTGCGTTCCAGCGCTGCGCCAGCTGCAGAGCTTGCTCGGTGCCCCGGCTACCGACCGCCAGGGTCTGCAGGGGCATCCGGTGATAGTCCGGTGGTGAGGCGGGACTGGCCAGATGAGCCACCGCGTCGACCGGTTCGGTCCACGGAATATCCTCCGTGACGTCTGCCTCGACGAAGGTGAACCCTGCCATGACGGTGCAGCTCTCGAGATTCGACCAGCGCCCCGTCGACATGTTGTCGACGCAGACGACGCTGTGGCCCTCCCGGAGCAGAGCTTCGCAGAGGTGCGAGCCGAGGAACCCGGCCCCACCTGTGACTAGAACACGCAACTTGATCCCCCGATGCAAGCTTCGTTTGTAGGGCCGAAACCCATCTGGTCAGCGCCGACCAGGCGCGGTTCCCCCGAACCGCCACTCCAACCCTGCCTCAAAAATTAGCACCTCGCTGGCGTTCTGGTTGATTGATCAATATTTTTTCACGTAGGGCTATCCACCACCGTGGCTCAGCCGCGAGCTCGGTGCCCAAAAGCCCCGACCTCGGAATGGGTCTTGACGTGCGATCTGTGCCGTAAGGCATCCGGCGGCGGCCGCGTTGGCGAACAACCCTGGCGTGAGGGAGACGACTGCTGCTGATCCGGGTCTCTTCGGCCCGGACTCGGTGACCTGGCGGATCCATGCTGATCCGTCGATGCTGATCGGTGGGTTCCGTGCTCTGCTGCTACAGGCTCTCCACCCGCTGGTGATGGCCGGCTTCGACGACAACTCCTTCTTCCGGGACGACCCCTGGGGCCGTTTCAACCGGACCAGCGAATGGGTCGCCACGGTCGCGTTCGGCACCACCGCCGAGGCCACCGGAGCCGGCGCCCGGTTGCGCAGGCTGCACGCCAGTCTTCCCCCGGGCGTCGAGCCGGAGACGGGGCTCAGCTACCGGATCGACGACCCCGAGTTGCTCCGCTGGGTTCACGTCACCGAGGTCGAGTCGTTCCTGTCCACCTTCACCCGGATGGGTGGACGGCTGCGCCACGGTGACGCCGACCGCTACATCACCGAGATGCGGGCCAGTGCCGAGCTGGTCGGTCTCGATCCGGCCAGCGTGCCGGCCGATCGTGCCGACATCGCCGACTACTACGCCGGTATCCGAGGGTCGTTGCGGGTCACCCGGGTGGCCCGGCGCAACGTGCTGTGGGGTTTCGCCCCGCCGATGCCGCGCTGGCTGGTGTACACGACCCCGGCCCGACCGGTCTGGGCCGGATTGGTCTCGCTGGCCGCGGCCATGCTGCCACCCTGGGCCCGACGGCTGTATCGACTACCGGGACTGCCCACCACCGACCTCGGCGCCAGCCTGACCGCACGGATGCTGCGTCAATCCGTTCGGCCGCTGCCGGCCGCGCTGACCGCCAATCCGGCGCACCGCGCGGCCCTGAAGCGGATGGCGGCCGACCCACACCGGACCAGCTGAGCCGGTCGGGCGGGGAGTGCTCAGCCCGGCCCAGGACAGGACGCGCTGGGCGCCGAGATCCCGCGCGGGCCGACGCGGGCGACGTGGAAGAAGAACTCCCTCCCGCCGGCTGGGGGGAGACCGGCGGGAGGGAGCTTGCTGTCCTTGTGGGAGGACAGGACGGGTGAGCTGGGGGGGAATCACACGGGTGGAGTAGTGGCCCCCTCCCCCCGCCTCGGGGGGTGACGACGGGAGGGGGCGTTCCTGTCCTCGTTGGGGGGACAGATCTGTGGGGGCACCGGGCGGCCGTCCGCCGCCGACACGAGGCCGGAACGGTGGAGGGGACATCAGTACCCGGAGAGGTGGGACGGGGGGAGAGTGTGGGTTGGGGGAGGGGGGGTGTCGACCTCCTCACGCGACAGGAGATCGACGGGGTCGACGTTGACCGAGGTGATCTCCGAGCCAGTGAGGCGGTCGGTGTTGCTGACGCAAATCTGAACATTTTCTCGACGCTGACGCAAACCGGAAGGGCCCGGAAGCGACCGGAGAGAGCGTGATCTGCATCACAGTGCGTGGCTGGCAGTCAGGAACCGGGTGTAGGACCGCGTTCACCTGAGTCTTGACTGGTTCGGCCGGCGCCCGCGTGGCCGGTGTCGAGGAGGGCTCGCCGACGACGTCCCTTCTCGACGTCGCTTCACCCAGGGTTTATGATTGTTCTTGGTCGCCGCATCTGAGCCGCCTTGACGTTCCGGGGGGAAATGTCGTGCCGCGCGCTCGGTGCGGCGATCTTGATCATTGGTCTGCGATGACCCTGATGGACGCGCGGCGGCCCCGGGTTATCCCGCCGGGCCCCGTGGATCGTCGATAGCCCCGGCGGACACCGTCGGTCCGGGCAGTCGCCGGTCGGCCCAAAAGGCGACTGCGGACAACACGAGGAACAACCCCGCCACGAACGCGCAGTTGACGGCGACCGCCGCGGCACCCAGGCGGCCGACGTCGAGGAACGGGTAGGGATACCACCGCACGACCGGGGCCAGGGTCAACGTCACTACCAGCCACAGGACCGGCCAGGCCAAGGCAGGCAGCAGATCGCCGCGGGTGATCGCTCCGCGAGGGCCGAAGACGATCCAGCCGACGAAAGCCAGAACGGGAACGACGATGTGCAGCATCCGGTCGCAGACCAGGTTGGCCAGGGTGTAGGTCGCCGACGGCGGCAGGGCAATCGCCGCCACCACCCCCGTGACACTGATGCCGACCAACGACGTGAGCCGGAGAACCCGGAACAGCCGGCCGGTCGTACGTCGGGTCAGGATCGCCCAGGCGGAGACCGCCACGAGGAAGTTGGCCTGGATGGTGAAGTAGGAGACGAGCCGGCGCAGCGCTTCCGGTCGCCGCGGTCCCACGGGTGCGTCGTCGATGATGTTCTGCCCGGACAGGACCAGGACCAACTGGAGGATCAACGCGACGGCGGCCACCACCAGTGTGGCCAGATGCCAGTAACGGCCGCGCATCCTCGGGGGCGCCATGGCCGAAGCCTACGACCCGGGCGTCCGGTGACGGCTGCCGTCAGGTCCAGTAGAGCAGGGGGACGCCGGGGAACCGGGCGGAGAGCTGATCATGGAACCAGGTCCTCAGTTCGGCCATCGTCGCCTTCGGGTAGACGTACTTCACACCGCCGAACTTCGACCGCTTCTGCGTCCGGCGGTCTTCGTCCATCTCCAGCTTGGAGTTCGGATACCAACCCTGTAGGACATCCCGGCTGCCCGGGGTGAAACGGTGGGTGATCGCCTCCGCCGTCAGATCCAGCTCGGGCACCCCGGCCACGGCGGCCTCGACCCGGTCCAACAGCTCGCCGTAGGCCTCACGCCAACCGTCGACCGGCATCACCGGCGCGATGGTCAGCCCGACCGGATAACCCGCCAGGGCCAGCCTGCGGAGGGCCCCCAGCCGGGCCGGGACGGAGGCGGTGCCGCCGTCGAACCGGCCGGACACCGGTGCGGCGTTGACCGAGAACCGGGCCCGGGTCCGGCCGCCGTGGTCGATCCCCACCAACTCGGAGACGTCGTCGTACTTGGTGGTGAACCGTAACTGCACGTCCGTGCCCCAGCGGCCGGATCCGGCCTGGGCGATCGCTGTGGCCAGCGACCCGGTCACCGGTTCGATGCCGAGCGGATCGGTGTAGCAGGACAGTTCGAAGGTGGTGCCCTCGTGCCGGCGATCCGCGTTCGCACTGGTCACCGTGCCGTGGCCGACCCGGTGGTCGATCTCACCCAGGATCTCCTCCAGGTTGGCGAACACCCGGGTGACCGGCGGCCCGCTCAGCGATCCGGCCAGATAGCAGTACTGGCAGTGGGCCGGGCAGCCGCGGGCCAGGTCGATCCGCCAGTCCGCGCTCGGCGGGATGGGCTGGGCCTTCCGCGCGCTCGGCGGGGCGACCACCACGGCCAGCGTCGTCTTGGCGTAGGCGTAGGTCTCCCGTTCGCTGGCCTGGCGCAGTCCGGTCAGCCGGTCACCGTTCAGCACCTGGATGTCGCCGACCCCGGCCTGCTCGCAGCGCTCGATGATCCTGGCGGCGTGCGGGTACTCGGCGGCGGACCGGGTGATCAGCACCCGGCGCGGCAGCCAGTGCCGGGTGGCGGCGGCGGCCCGGTGACCGTCCGCGGCCGGGCTGAGGGCTTCGGTCGCGGGGGTTTCGGGCGCGGCGGGTTCAGTCGTGATGGCTGAAGGCCTGGGTGTCGAAGTAGGTGGTGAAGCGGGTGACCGACCCGTCCTCGGCGAAGTCCAGGATGCTGACGCCGGCGTACTCGATCGGGCTGCCGTTGCTCAGCGTGCCGGTGCTGGTCCACTCCAGGACGCCGACCCCGGCGTCGGTGATCCGGCTGAAGTCGGAGTGGATGTCGCCGAACATGGCCCGGTACTCCTGCCAGAACTGGCGGGCGCCGCTGTCGCCGTCGACCTCCTGACCCGTCTCGGGCCGGTGCAGTTCGGCCTGGTCAGCGAAGATCTTGACGAAGGCGTCGAGATCGCGATCGTCCTCGAACTGGTTCAGAGCGGCGGCGAACTGTTCGGTCGGGTTGGAAGTCATGCTGGGGGTTACCCGTCGGACAGCTCAGTGGAGGCAGGCCACGACCAGCAGTTTTGCCCAGTTTCGCCGCCTGCCCCGGCCCGCCCGGTTCAGCCGTCGAGCCGCTCCAGGATCAGCCGCTCCTGGCCGGCGAACCGCTCCAGCAGCGGCCGGGACCCGCTGTCACTCATCCAGGCGAGGATGTCGGCCGCGGTCTGCTCCGCGCTGCGGAAGGTCAGGCCGGCGGCCACGGCGGCGCTGGAGTCGATGGCCCGCTGCGGGATCTGCTCCTCGGGGTACCAGAGCGGACGTTCCTCCTCGTCCACCGAGGCGAGCTGCGCCCGCAGCGCGTCCTCGTCGGCGGCTGTCACCAGGTCGATCTCGGCCGCGTTGCCACCCGCGGCCCGCAGGCAGCCGTGCAGCACGTCCAGCAGGGTGTCGGGCCGACCCGGGCCGACGGTGTTGAACGTCCCGCCCCGTTCGCTGATCAGCATCTCGATCGACCAGCGGGCGATGTCCCGGGCGTCGGAGTACTGGACGGACCGCTGTGGGTCACCGGGTACGACCACGCGGCGGGAGAAGCCGTCCTCGCCGGCCAGAGCGGCGGCGAACCGGGCCGGCCACCAGGAGAAGCGGTCCGACCGCGGGCCGACCATGATCCCGACCCGGGGGAACAGGGCCACGCCGTCGAAATGCTCGCCGACGGCGGCCTCGCCGGCCAGCTTGGCCAGCGAACGGGCCTGCAGTCGGTCGGTGTCGGGCTCGACCCCGCGGGCCCGGACCGGCGCCGTCTCGTCCGGGACGGCCGGCCCGGACGGGGCGTAGACACTCATCCCGGAGACGTAGCCGTAGCTGCCGACCGAGCCCGACAGCAGCCGCGCGGTGGCAGCGATGGCCGGCGCGCCGTCGGCCGGATCGTTGAACGTGTCGAAGACGGCGTCCCATTGGCGTCCGCGCAAGCCGTCCAGATCGCCCTGTCGGTCGCCGGTGATCACCTCCACCCCGGGCACCGGTGCCTTGCCCGAACGGCTGAACACACTCACCTGGTGGCCCGCGGCGAGCGCCTCACCGACCGCGTGGAAGCCGAGGAACCCGCCGCCGCCGAGGATCAGTACCCGGGCGCTCATCGGTTCGCCCCGGCCGTCCGGCGAACGGCAGGACTGCTGACCGAGCCGACGGACACCGCGTGCCGGGGCGGCTCGCGGTAGAGCGGATACAGCGGACCGACGATCTCGGCGGCCCGGGCGGGGGAGAACCAGGCCGGCCCACCGAGCCGTTCCTCGGCCTCCGGGGTGAGCGAGATCCGATCGGGATGCCGTTCGGTACCGGTCGGACCGACCAGCACCAGGCCCAGGTCGGCCTCGATGCAGGCGCGGGCGTTGGTCTCGCCGATCCGGCCGTAGGACAGGGTCTCGACCTCGAGTTCGGTGATCACGGTCTTGGCCGCCCAGACCTCACCGACCCGGTGGACGCCGCTGAGCACGTCGTGGCCGTTCAGCTGACCGAGTTGCCAGCCCAGCGGGTCGGCGTCGGGGCGGACCACCGGCGGCGCCACCTCGGCCGGCGACACCTGGCGGCCGAGGTCGGGCTCGGTCAGGCGTCGCAACTCCTCGGCGGGTCGGTCGGCCCAGCTCTGCATCGCCTCCACCGCTCGGGTTTCGCCGTCGGCCTGCGGCAACTGCTGCCAGTACGCCGCCGGGGCGGTGGTGGCGATGGCCGGGTTCGCCCCGAAGCAGAAGGCTTTCCGGGCACGGGAGTTCGCGTACTCCAGCACCGCCTTGATCATGGCCCGCTCCGGCGACGGATCGGCGGCCTCGCCGCAGGCGGTCAGCCGGATCGGGTCGTCGAGTTCGGTGTCCAGACCCACGGCATAGCAGGAGAACATGCCGTACGCCGTGCCGGCGTGCTTGATCGAGACCGCGATGTCGGCCTCGGCGAACCGGGCGAGCAGGGCGGTGACGCTGGCGGGCAGGCCGGCAGGGTCGAGCACCGGTGAGCGCGAGTCCAGGGCCCGGAACCGCAGCCCGTTGGTGTGCCGCTGGACGATCTCGCCGATGCCGTGCCCGATGGCTCGTTGCGGATCGAAGCCGGCACCGAGTCCGTTGGTGATCGGGACGATCAGGGATCGCGCCGCCGGCCCGCCGGTGGGCAGTTCGTCCGGTTCGCTGGCCAGGAACTCCATCGGCACCAGCACGCTCGCCTCGTCGCGCAGCCGGCGCAGAGCCACCCAGGTCAGGCGCTGGTCGTCGTCGTAGTCGCAACCGGCGGGCAGGCACAGCCGGCGCGGATCGATCACCCCGTCGTCGCCGAGCCGGCGGACCAGTTCGGACCTGGTGGCCACCTCGTATTCCGCCCGGCGGAGCGCCAGTTCGGGGACCACGCCCTCGGCCAGTTCACCGAGACCGCTCAGGATGGCGTCGCGCTCGGTGGCCCCGTAGCCGTTGCCGTGGTGGACGAGGCGCCCGTCCACGGCCAGCGAACAACTGGTGACCGGCACGCCGAGCCGGTCCAGGCCGGAGAGGTCGAAGTCGACGATGGTGCCCAGCCCGCCGAGGGTCTCCCGGTAGGTCTGCTCGGCATCGGGCAGCTGATCCTGCATGCGCATCCTGTTCTGCGGCTGGACGAGAAGACGGTTCGCCCCGTTCCTTCGCCGCCACCCAGTGATTGGATTCAACCGTGCCCGACGATGCCAACCTTCCCGATCCGCTGACCGAGCTGATCCTGGACCAGAGCATGGCCGGGGTGGCCGTCCCGGTGTTGTTGTCCGGTCCGGACGACGATCTCTTCGGCCTCGGCGACCATCCGTCGGGCGAGACGATCGCGCCGTTCACGGCACAGGCCTACGCCGAGCAGTGCCGGCTCGGCCTGGCGGTGATCGAGGGCCGGCACCGGGCGCCGAGCGGCATCCTGGCCCTGAACTTCCACGAACTGCGCCCCGAGAACCGCGCTGTCGCCGAACACCGGTTGGTGTCCCTGGCCCGGGTCGGTCCGTCCTGGACGCCGGACGGCCCGGGCGCCCCGGGTGAACTCAGCGTGTTCGTCGGTTTCTACGACGGCTACCGTGACACCGCGATGTGGGGCGCCGAGCTGTGTGACCGGCTGGGGCTGCGGGCGCACTTCTTCCCGATCTTCACCGGCACCGAACCCGGTGAGGCCGGGCTGAGCGACGTCGATCTGGCCGAGCTGGCGTGCCGGCACACCATCGGGTTCCACACCGACAGCCACCTGTTCATCACCGAGGTGAACGCCGACAACGTGGCGGCCGAGGTGAGCGGCCCGGTGGAACGGATCCGTGCCGCGGTGGGGGAACCGCCGCTGCTCGGCGCCTGGTGCGGTGGGACCCGGTTCGACCCCGCCGAGGTCGGCAACCAGGTGCTGGCCACGGCCGGCGTCCGCTATCTGATCTCCAACTGGTCGATCGAACCCGTTCCGGTCACCGAGCCCGGCCGCTGAGGACGGTCGCTGAGGACCGCCGCTGAGGACCGAGCCTCAGCGCAGACCGGTGGTGGCCAGGCCCTGGACGAAGAACCGCTGGAAGGCCAGGAAGAGGATCACCAGCGGTGCCACGGCGATCAACGCCATCGCCATCAGGGCGCCGTAGTCGGTGGTGTACTGACCCTGCAGGAACTGCAGCCCGATCGGCAGCGTGTAGAGCGCCGGGTCACGCAGCACGATCAACGGCCAGAGGAAGTCGTTCCACTGGTACATCAGGCTGAGCAGCGTCAGCACGGCCAGTAGTGGCTTGCACAGCGGCAACACCACGTGGATGAAGGTGCGGACGGCGCCCGCCCCGTCGAGCCGGGCGGCCTCGATCAGTTCGGTCGGCACGGCGAGGATGAACTGCCGGGCCAAGAAGATGCCGAAGGTGGCCGCGGCACCCGGGATGATCACGGCCCAGAAGGTGCCGACCAGCCCGAGATGGTTCACGATCGAGAACTGCGAGACCAGGATGGCCTGGGTCGGGATCATCATCGTCGACAGCAGCAGGAAGAACAGCGCCGACCGACCGGGGAATCGCAGCTTGGCGAAGGCGTAACCGGCGGCCACGCTGACCAGCACGCTGACCACGGTGGTGATCACGCTGACGGTGATCGAGTTGACGAACCACTGGCCGACCGGCCAGGCCGCGAAGACCCGCCGGAAGTTGCTGATCGTCAACTGGGTCGGGAACAGCCGCAACTGCTGGGTGAACACCGACTGACCCGAGAACGCGGTCACCAGCATCACCCACAGCGGGAAGGCCATCACCACCGCGACGACCACCGCCAGCACGATCCGCACGCCCAGCTCGGCCCGGTTGGTTCGGGACCGGCGCCGCTCCGGTCGCCGTTGGGTCAGTTCGGCGCTGACCTCGGCCGGGGCGGGGACGCGTTCGGCTACCGCACTCATCAGGCCACCTCGTCCCGGGTCCGGCTGGTGCGCCACTGGATGATCGTGAACGCCAACGTCAGCAAGAAGATCACCACTCCGATGGCCGCGCCGTAGCCCTGGTCGCGGGCTGCGCCGAAGGCCGTCTTGTAGGCGTACGTGCCGAGCACCTCGGTGGCCTCGCCCGGCCCGCCGTTGGTCAGCACGTAGACGGTGTCGAAGACCTGAAAGGAGTAGATCACCGACATGATGACCAGAAAGAAAGTGGACGGTCCCAGCAACGGCAGGGTGATCCAGCGGAACCGTTGCCAGCGGTTCGCCCCCTCGACCTGGGCCGACTCGTGCAGCTCGGCCGGGACGGCCTGCAGCCCGGCCAGATAGATGATCATGGTGAAACCGACCCGGATCCACAGCGTGAGCAGGATCAACGAGATGAACGCGGCCGGCCCGTTGGACTGCCAGGGCACCGACGGCAGGCCGATCGAGTTCAGCACCGAGTCCAGTACGCCGATGGTCTCGTTGAACAGGAATGTGCCGATCAGGCCGACCGAGACCCCGGAGATGACCAGCGGCAGATAGACGATCGTCCGCACCACCCGGCGGCCGGGCAACACCGAGTTCATCAGCACGGCCAGCGCCAGCCCGATGGCCAGGCTCAACGGGACCGTCAGCACGGTGAACAGGGCGGTGTTGCCGAGCGAACGGTAGAACGTCGGATCGGTCAGCATGGTGGCGTAGTTGGTCAGGCCCCGCCAGCTGACGTCACCGCTGAGCGGAGCGATCTCGGCGAAGCTGTACACCAGCGCCAACACCATCGGCAGGACCAGGAAGACGATGGCCAACAGCAGCGACGGGGCGGCGAACGCAGGACCGGAACGGTCCCAGCGGGCCCGTCGTTGACGCGGTGGCGCGGTGATAACCGCCCCGGTACTCACCCCGGTGCTCACTCGTGACTCACTTCAGGGCGCCGGCGACCGCGGTGGACAACGCCGAGGTGGTGGCCGCGGCCGACCGCCCGCCGAGGAAGGCCTGCTCCAGCTGATCGGCCAGGATGTCGTTGATCTTGCCGAAGGCGGGCACGGTGACCTGCTTGACCTGTTCGGGGGTGAGCGTGGTCGCCTGCTGGACGAAGGTCGTCATCAGGTCGGGCCGGGTGGCGAAGTCCAGCGTGGAGTTGGTCAGGGCGGTCAGCGTCGGCAGCTCGCCGGTGGCCTCGCAGTAGGTCTTCATCTGCTGCTGCTCGACCGCGAATTTCAGGAATTTTGCCGCCGCCTCGGTGTTCTTGCCGCCCTTGGCCGCGACCAACGCGTTGCCGCCCAGGTCGCTGGCCGCCAGCTGGTCCCGCGGCATCGGCATCGCTGCGTACTCGAACTTCTTGCCGACCCCGGTGTCGATGCCGGGGATCAGGAAGTCGCCGACGAAGGCCATCGCGGCCGTGCCGGCGATGAACGCGTCGTCGGGGTAGGTCGCGCTCTTCACCGAGGTGTTCTTGGCCACCCAGCCCTTGGTGAAGAAGCTGCTGGTGAACGAGACCGCTTTCCGGCCCGCGTCGGAGTCGACCGCGGCGGCGCCGAGATCCGGGCTGAGCAGATTGCCGCCGGCCTGGAACAGCCAGGACAGCCAGCGGTAGGCGCCGGCCTTCTGCCAGTCGTAGACGAACGGACTCTGCTTGCCCTTCACCGTGTCGGCGAGCTTGGCCGCCGCCGAGGCGAACTCGTCCCAGCTCCAGGCGTCGTCCAGGCTGGTCGGTACGTCGGTGATGCCGGCGGCCTTGAAGGCGTCCTTGCGGTAGACGAGGGCGGTGGTGTCGATCTGGTGCGGCACACCGTAGGGCTTGCCGTCGTAGACCACGCCCTGCCACAGGCCGGGGACGAAGGCGTCGATCGCGCTCTGGTCGAAGGTGTCGGAGACATCGAGCAGTACGTCCTGGCTGGTGTACTGCCCGATGTCGATGTAGGAGACCCGGAACAGGTCGGGTGGGTTGTTCGACTGGAACCGGGTGTCCAGGTTGGTCTGGATGTTGGCGTAGGGCACCGTCTCGGTCTTGATGGTGATGTCCGGGTTGGCCTGCTCGAAGGCCGCGATCAAGGCGTCGAACGCCTTCTTCTCGGCGTCGCCGGACCAGTTGACGAAGGTCAAGCGTGGTCTGAGCGCCGGAGCCGGAGTTCGTACCGGAGTTCGAGCCGGAGCTGCCCGACTTCGAGGTGAGCCCGGCGCAGCCGCTCAGGCCGATCACCGCACCGGCGCCGAGACCTCCGCCCAGCAGGCTCCGGCGGCTGATCGGCTTGAGTATCGGTCCTGGTGAGGGCATTACTGACTCCTTTGTGCGGGCGGTGGTAGGAGGTTCAGCCCGGGAGCCCGGACGGATGCACCGGTACGGAAACGCCGGCCCACCGGACCTGGCCCCGGACCCGGAAGACCCGGCTGCATACTTGTGCCGGGCGTGGCCGGAAGCAGTTCAGGTCAGCAGTTCGATCAGAAAAAGGAGCAGATGATGGCAAGCGGTGTGGCGAGTGTGTGGGTTCCGGTCTCGGAGATGGAGCGGGCGGTGGCCTTCTACCGCGACGTTCTCGGCCTGGAGCTGAAGGACCAGCAGGAGCAGTGGAGCGAGTTCGACGCCAACGGCCTGATGATCGGGCTGAACGCCCGGGAGGAGACCGCCGGCCCCGGCACGCCGGGTGGCGCGGTGATCACCTTCCAGCCGGACGGCGGTCTCGAGGCCGAGATGGCCAGACTGCAGGACGCCGGGGTCGAGTTCGCCGGCGGCGTCAGCGAGCACCCGTGGGGACGGTTGGCCCCGTTCGCCGACTCCGAGGGCAACAGCCTGCAGCTGTACGCGCCGCCCGCCTGAGCTCCGAGCGGGATCACTTCTCGGCGGCGACGGCCCGTCGGTCGTGCTCGGTGCTGGCCAGCGGCGGTGGGGCCGCGGTCAGGCCGAGCGAGACGTCGTCGGAGGTCCGGCCGGCCAGCGCCCAGTCCACCAGCACCCGGACCCGGCGGCGCATGGTCGGGATCGCGAACACGTGGTACCCGCAGGTGACGAATTTGGCCGGCAGTCCGGTCAACGGCACCCCGAGCGGCCGGGCCGCCGCGGTCGAGCCGCCGAGATCCACCACCAGACCCAGGTCGTGGTGCCGGTAGTCCGACCGGGCCTGGGACCGGACGTCGGCGATCACGTTCCCGGCCACGACCGGGCCCTGACGCATCGCGTGCTGCGCCGTGGGCGGGCAGGTCGGCCGGTCACCGTCCGAGTCGGTCGACTTGGTCAGATCCGGCACCGAGGCGGCGTCGCCGAGGGCGTACACCTCGGGGTGGCCGGGGACCCGCAGATCGGCGTCCACCTGCAGCCGGCCCTTGGTGGTGGGCAGGCCGAGGGTCCCCATCAACGGGTTCGGCGCCACCCCGGCACACCAGATCACCACCGCTCCGGGCAGCACGTCGTCGTCGGTCAGGGTGACCGAGTGCTCGTCCATCTGCTTGATACTGGTCTCCAACCGGACGTCGACGCCCCGGCGTTTCAGCACCTTGAGTGCGGCCTGGCCCAGATCGTCGCCCAGTTCGGGCATCACCTTGGGTGCCGCGTCCAGCAGCAGCCAGTGCAGATCGTCGACGCTCAACTCGCTGAACTTCGCCACCATCGAGCGGGCGAGTTCGATCTGCTGGGCGGCGAGTTCGGTGCCCGCGTACCCGGCACCCACGATGACGAAGGTGAGCAGCCGGCGCCGGGCCTCGACGTCGGGTTCGTCCGCGGCCCGCTCCATCCGGCGCAGCAGCAGGTCCCGCAGGTGCAGCGCCTGGGCGACGGTCTTGAAGCCGAGCGCGTTCTCGGCCAGGCCCGGGATGTCGAACAGCTTGGTGACCGAGCCGGGGGCCAGCACCAACCGGTCGTAGCCGATCTGGCGGGTCCGGCCGGAGGCCTCCTCGACCTCGACCTGGTGAGCATCCAGATCCACCGCGGTGGCCGAGCCCCGGACCAGGTGAACCCGTCGCAACGAGCTCAACGGCACCATCACCGATCTCGGGTTGAGCGATCCGACGGCGACGTTGGGCAGCAGCGGCTGGTAGACCAGGGCGTCGGTGTCGCAGATCAAGGTGATCTGCGCTTCGTCCGTACCCAACGTCCGGCCCAGCTTGCGAGCAGCGAAATAGCCGGCGAAGCCGCCGCCGACCACGACGATGCGACTGGGGCGTCCGGATCCGAGATCGGGGTTCGAGGAGGTCACCCGGCGATCGTAGTGAGGCCGGGAAAGTGCCCTGCCGGCAGGGAAAGCGCGAAGCAGGAAACGCCTAGCCGCGACCGGCTTCGTGGTAGGCCGCGGTCAGCTCGTCACTCATCCGGAGGCCGTAGCGCTGCCACCACGCGCTCGCCTCCGGGCCCCAGTCGCTGACCGGTCGACGCCCTTGCAGGATGTCGTTCTCCAGGCTGGCTGAACATCGTCTGTGACCGCGGGAAACGCTCGGCCGCGGTCGGGGAGAACAGGTAGACCGCGTCATCGGTCAGCGCCTGCGGCACCAGGGTGCGGAGCAGGGTGTCGACGTCGCGGACGGCCTCGGGTTGGCCGGGGATGTAGTTCACCTCGGGCGCATCGACGATGTAGTCGGTGCCGAGCTGGCTGCCCGCACTGCCGCTCGAGGTGGCGACCGGGTTGCGGTTCTTCATCGTGTAGTCCGTGCCGGCCGTCCCGTAGTGGGCCTGCAGGTACTCGATGCTGCCGAACGGTGCGGCCAGGTAGTCGGCGATCCTCAGCAGGGTGGGGATCCGCGTCCTCGCGTCGACGGAGATCCCCGACGTGCCGTAGGAGGGGAAGCTCAGCCACATCCGGCCGGAGCCGTTCCCGTCGAAGGCGGGGATGGTGGCGCCGCCGATCCGGAAGCCGTCGCCGCGGGTGTGGCTGCTGTAGTAGGAGCCCCAGCCGGAGAACGCGTCCGTGGTGAAGTAGGCCTTGCCGGTGCCGAACCAGGTCTTCTTCTGCGGCGCGGAGAAGGCGTCCGGGTTGATCAGGCCCTCGCTGACCAACTGCCGGCCGGCGGCCAGAGCCTGCTCCTGTTCGGGAGCGGTCCACCAGCTCTGCATCCTCGTCCCGTCATAGCTCCAGAAGTTCGGGATCGACAACATGTTGCGCAGATACTGCATCGGCACGTCGGTGTTGGCCCAGACCCCGGCCCGGGGGTCGGTCACCTGGCGGCAGACCCGAGGAAATCGTCGAAGCTGCCGAACTCGCCGCGGATGCCCTGTTTCGCCAGCAGATCGTCCCGGCGCAACAGCACCCCGCTGGAGAACGCCCCGCGCGGCGACGGCAACCCGTAGAGCCGGCCGTTGAACCGGCCGGCCTCCCAGCAGTCGGTGGGCAGGTTGGCCAGATTCGGATACTGCAGGATCGCGTCGCCGGCCAGATGGTCGGTCAGGTCGGCGGCCCGGGCCGCCATCAGTTGCGGGGTCCGCGGGAAGTCCGGGTCGAGGAAGAACAGGTCGGGCAGGGCCCCGCCGGCCACCGTGGTGGCGAACTTCACGCTGTAGTCGCTCTGGCTGACGATCTGGATCTGCAGCGCCGAGCCCAGCTTCTCGTTCAGGGCCGACCAGAACGGGTTGTTGTCCACGGCCGGCGGGATCGGGCTGAAGGTCTGGGTCAGCATCGTCACCGGCCGGCCGTCGCCCGGGACGCCGGACACCGTGCGGACCGGATCCTCGGGGTAGGCCAGATAGCTCGGCGGGATGGTGCCGTCCTCGGTGCCGGCGATCGCCGGGTCGCCCAGACCGGTCACCGCCCGGCGCTCCGGAGCCGCCGCCCGCGGGCCGAAATCCTGTTCGGTCAAGGGCTTCCCGCAGGAGGAGAGGGCGCCGGCGGCGGCCAGACCACCGCCGAGGGCGAGCAGCTCCCGGCGTCGCATCAGCCCTTCACCGCCCCGGTCACCACGCCCTTGGTGAAGTGGCGTTGCAGGAACGGATAGACCACCAGGATCGGCACCACCGCGATCAGTAGCATCGCCATCTGCAGGGCGGGTTGGGCCGGCAGGGTCTCGGTCGAGCCGACACCGAGATTGTTGCTCGCCAACTGGGTGTTGTTCAGCACGTAGGTGCGCAGCACCAACGGCAGCGGCCACCGGCTCTGGTCGTTCAGGTAGAGCAGCGCATTGAAGAAGGCGTTCCAGTAGCCGACGGCGTAGAAGAGGCCGATCACCGCCAGTACGGCTTTCGACAACGGGGCGACGATCCGCCAGAAGATCTGCCAGTCACCGGCGCCGTCGATCCGGGCACTGTCCAGTAGCTCGGCGGGGATGGCCACGAAGAACGATCGCAACACGATGACGTTGAAGCCGGCGACCAGGCTGGGCACGATCAACGAGGCGAAGGTGTCGATCAGACCGAAACCCCGCACGGTGAGGTACATCGGGATCAGGCCGGGGGAGAAGAGCAGGCTGAACAGCACCAGCAGCAACGCCGGCCTGGAGCCGAAACTGCCCGGCCGACTGAGGCCGTAGGCCAGCATCGCCGTCACCAGCAGGCTCACCGCGGTCCCGACCACGGTCACCCCGATGCTGATCAGCAGGGCCGCGCTGACCACGCCGCCGGAGAGCACCGCCCGGAAGGCGCCGAGGTTCGCGCCGCCGGGCCAGAGGACGAAGCCGCCGGCCTGATCGAGGACGTCCGAGCTGGACAGACTGGTCGAGACGATGCCCAGGAACGGGATCAGCACGGCCAGGCAGGCCACGCCGAGGACGACGGCCTTCAGCAGGCTCTCACCCGTCCCGGGCCGGTTCAGCAGCGAGCCCCGGCGTCGTCCGCGCCGCCGTGACCTCGAAGGCGTCCGCCCGGACGGCGGCGGCACGGCCGGCTCGAGCTGGCGGGTCTCTCCGGTGACGGTCATGCCCGGTACACCCCGTCCTCGCCGAAGATGTGGGCGACCTTGTTCGCCCCGATCACCAGTCCGGTGGCGATCAGGCCCTTGACCAGGCCGACCGCCGCGGCGCTGCCCCAGTCACTGCCCAGCACGCCGTTGTTGAACACGTAGGTGTCGATCACCTCACTGGCCTGGGTGCCGACCGCCTTCTGCTGCAGGATGATCTGCTCGAAGCCGACGTTCAGCGAATCGCCGAGCCGCAGGATCAACAGCAGGATGATCACCCCGCGCAGCCCGGGCAGGCTGACGTGCAGCAGTTGACGCCACCGGCTCGCCCCGTCGATGGCCGAGGACTCGTAGAGCGCCGGGTCGATCTGGGTCAGCGCAGCCAGGAACAGGATCGTCGCCCAGCCCGAGTCCTTCCAGATCACCTGGGAGGTGAGCAGGCCGAAGAACAGGTTCGGGTCGCCGATCAGGTCGAGCGTCGTCGCGCCGTGACTGCGCAGGAAGGAGTTCAGCAGCCCGTCGCCGCCGAGCAGCTGCTGGAAGATGGCGACCACCACGACCCAGGACAGGAAGTGCGGCAGGTAGAGCACGTTCTGCACGATCCGGCGCAGCCGTTCCGAGAGCAGGCTGTTGATCATCAGGGCCAGGGCGATCGGGACGGGGAAGACGAACACGACCTGGACCAGCGTCAGGATCAGGGTGTTCCTGACGGCACGAAGGAAATCGGGATCGCCGTTGACGATGACCGCGAACTTCTCCAACCCGGTCCACTGGCTGTCGATGATGCCGAGGAACGGTTGGTAGTCCTCGAAGGCGATGATGTTGCCGAGCAGCGGCAGATAGTGGAAGCACAACAGGGCGAGCAGACCGGGGACGGTCATCGCGATCAGCACCCGGTCACGGCGGAGCCGGCTCCGCCAGGGCGTCCGACGATCACCCGGGTGGCGGCGTCGGGACGGGATCGAGGCAGCCACGAGGGCCATGATGACATCTCGTCCCGGCCTGGCGCCGAGAGGTCCGACGGGTCAGGCCGATCAGGTTCGGGTTCGGGTGAAATGCCCGGACAGCCGCCGGCGGATCTCGTCGCTCAGGGTGATGCCGGCCTCGACCAGGACGTCCAGGGCCACGCCGGCCACCGGTGACAGCTCCGAGGTGACCAGCCGCGTCGCGGGGAGCGCGACCGCAACCTCACGGGCCAGCGCGGCGGCGAGGATGGAGCCTGGCCGGCGGATGACGGAGCCGTCCAACAGCACGGTGAACGCGCCGCGCAGACCGACCTGGCGAGCCGCAAGGCCGAGGTAGCCGGTCAACACCGCGGCCTGGCCCTCGGTGATCGCGGTGGCCACCTCGTCGCCGTCGCCGGCGGCGGCGGTGACCGTCGGGGCCAACAGCGCGAAGGATTCATTGGTGTAGGTGCTGTTTCGCCTGGTCACGGAGTGCACGAGCGCCTCGACGTCCGGCTCCTCGGTCTGGCTCAGCAGCCGGGCGGTGAGGATGGTGGCCGGGCCCAGCCCGAGTTCGGCCCGGACGACCGCCCGGTAGGCGTCCCGGCCGAGCCCGATCGCGCCGAGCTGATCCTGGGACCAGTTGTCCAGGCTCCAGGTCTGCCCGTGGAGTCCGCGAGCCCCGACGGCGAACGCGGTGCCGACGGTGAGGGCGACGCCGATCCCGTCGTCGGCGATCGAGCGCAACCCGGCGGTGCCGTCGTTGGCCAGGGAGACCGGGATCTCGGTCCCCAGCTCATGATCCGACCAGTGCCGCCAGGTCGTCTCGTCCTCGGGCCAGTCCATCCCGGCCAATCGCAGCGCGGCCCCGCCGAGCTGGTCGACGGTGATGCCGGCGGCCTGGACGGCTCCGGCGATGGCCAACTGCAGCTGCGACTGCGCCGCAGCCTCGCCGGCCGCGGCGTACATGTCGCTGGTGCCGGAGCGGCCGACACCGTGCACCCGGCCGGTCTCGTCGAGCACCAGCGCGTCGGTCTTGGTGTTGCCGCCGTCGACGGCCAGGAACCAGCTCACCGGACGTTCACCGCACGCTCACCGGAAGAGCCGCTCCGGCAGGAACTCCCGGTGTGCGGCGGCCAGTTCGTCGTAGACCGCGGTGGCGACCGGCAGGTCGCGGACCAGCGGATTCGCCACCAGGGCACGGATGGCCGCTGCCCGGTCGCCGTCCCAGGCCGCCTGGCCGGCCAGATACTGATACTCCGCCAGCTGCTGGGTGATGCCCCGGACGGCGTGCGGCAACGGGGCCGTCTCCTCGGGGTGGAAGCCGCGCCGGTCGACGGTGGCGAAGACCTCCACCACCACGTCGTCGTCGAACTCGGCCAGGGCTCGCTCCGGCCGCCCCGGACCGGTGTTGGGCAGGTTGACCGGCAGCCGGGCGCCGGTGTCGTTGTAGTAGGCGCTCATCGCGTCGATGGCCAGCTCGAGTTCGTGGATGCCGCCGCGGGATTTGTTCGGATCCAACAGCGGCGCCTCCCGTTCGGCCTGCTCGCGGTAGTGCGCCCAGTAGTCGGGTAGTTCCGCCATCAGCTGCTCGGCCCGCGTCCGGGGGGCTCGCTGTTGTTCCCGGACGATGTCGGTGGCGAAGTAGTAGAACGGGTAGTAGTCGGCCGGGATCGAGCCGAGCGCCAGCGCGATCTCCACCGTGCGGCGGGCCCGGAGGTCCTTCGTCGGTGTGTCCCGGACCTGCTCGTAGGCCTCGGCCAGCACCTCGATGAAGTCGCGGCCGTCGTAGCTCGCCTCGACCGACCAGCAGTTGTGGTTGACCCCGACCATGGTGGCCTGCACCAGCTCCGGGTCGAGGCCGACCTCGACCGCCGGGGTGGCGGGGAAGATCAACGGGCCTTCACAGAACGAGTAGAACGGCCGGTCGCTGTGACCGGTGACGGCCTGGGAGACCAGGTTCACCGGGTTGGTGTAGTTGAAGACCACCGAATCCGGCGCGACCTCGTCCAGGTCGGCGAGAATCCCCTGGATGGCAGCGACGGAGCGCAACGCCATCATGAAGCCGCCGGCGCCCTGGGTCTCCTGGCCGACCAGCCCGTGCTTGATCGGGATCCGTTCGTCCAGCGCCCGGGCGGCGAAGTTGCCGGGCCGGAAGCTGCTCAGCACGGCGTCGACGTCGCGCAGCCCGTCCCGCTGGTCGGTGGTCGCGGTGATGGTCAGGTCGAGACCGGCGTGGTCGGCCATCCGTTGCGCGATCACCCGGACCAGTTCCAGGTGCTCGGCGTCGACGTCGATCAGCGAGACCTCCGAGCCGGCGAACTCGTCGCCGTGGTCGATCAGTGAGGCCATCGTCCCGGCCGCACGGGACGAGCCGCCGCCGAGATAGGCGATCTTGATCGCTGCCATGGGTGTTCTCCTGTGTCGGTCTGGATAGGTGGATCGGGATGGATGGGTGGGTCGGGATGGACGGGTCGGAGTGGGATGGGTCCGGGCTGACCGGTCAGGCCCGGGCCGTCCCGGCTGCGGGACGTCCGGCCCGGGCGAGCGTGTCGGCGTCGGTGAGGATTCGGGACTGCCGGCAGGCGTGCACCACACTGGCCGGCCAGGACGGGTCGTAGTCGGCGACGGCCAGCACCCGGGCCAGCGCGGCCGTCTTCTCCGGGCCGTGCACGATCAGGGTGGCGGCGGCGGACTGCTCGATGATGGTGCCGATACCGACACTGACCCCGTGGCGGGGGACGTCGGCCAGGCCGCCGAAGGTCGGGAACGTCCGCAGGTTGTCCCGCCGGGTCTGCTCGGCCAGCTCGATCACCCGGGTCCGGCTGTCCCGCGGACTGCCCGGTGGGTTGAACGCGACGTGGCCGTCCCCGCTGCCGCTGGCCAGCAGGAAGTGGTCGATGCCGCCGGCCCCGGCGATCTCGGCGTCGTAGCGCCCGGGCTGTTGCGGATCGGGCACCCACAACTGCTCGGCGGGGATCGGGGCGTCGGTGCCGGCGTTGAGGGCCTCGAGGATCTCGATCCGGCCGAACCGCCGGCACGAGTGCGCCAGATCGGCGGCCACCGGGTGCGGAACTCCGTCGGTGACGGTCACGTACTCGTCCATCATCACGATCACCAGGTGATCGATCGGGACTCGTTCCGCGGCGATCCGGTCGGCCAGCGCGGTGTAGAAACCGGCGGCGCTGCGACCGCCCGGGCAGCCGAGCAGATAGCGCCGGCCCCCGCTGCGAGCGGCCCTGACACCGCTGACCACCTCGTCGGCCAACGAACTCGCGGCCTGCTCCGGGCCGGGGTGGACCTCGAGTTCCGCCGCCCCCGTCACGGGCCGACTATAACTGGTCCATCTGGTTCACGGGTGTCTGGTACGTTCACCTCAGAACGCTGGCCCGGCGGCTGATCTGCACGCCTATCTGCGAGGGAGACCACGATGGTCACACGACGGACGTTCACCTTCGGCGCAGTCTCTGCCGCCGCTCTCGCGGTCGCCGGCTGCGCGCCCGGCGGCTCCACCAGCAGCAGCCAGCCCACCGACACCGACGCGCCGGTCTCGACCGACGTGGCGAGCATGGGCAACCTCACCCTGACCGCCTGGGACGGCGAGGCCGGTTCGGGGCCGTCCAGCGTCTACGACGCGCTGAACAAGGCCTTCATGGCCAAGTACCCCAACATCACGATCACCCGGGTCAGCAAGAGCTTCGACGACCACAAGACGACGCTGAAGCTGGCCATCTCGGGTAACAACCCGCCGGACGTCGTCCAGGCCAACCAGGGTTATTCCGACAACGCGGCCTTCGTCAAGGCCGGGCTGCTCGAGCCGCTGGCCCGTTACGACGCCGTCTACAAGTGGACCGACTTCTTCCCCGCCAGCCAGATCGCACTCAACTCGGTCAGCTCCGACGGCAAGACGCTGGGCACCGGCAACCTGTACGGCGTCTCGGCCACCGGCGAGGTGGTCGGGGTCTACATGAACACCGCGAAGCTGGCCAAGCTCGGGCTGGACGCGCCGACCACGCAGGCCGAGCTGGTCGCGATGCTGCCCAAGATCAAGGCGGCCGGCGAGGTCGGCATCGAGTTCGGCAACGCCGACAAGTACCCGGCCATCCACCTGCTGGGCAACACGTTGGGGACGATGGCCCCGCAGCCGGAGCTGGCCAAGCTGGTCTTCGGCCAGGCCGGCTCCTGGACGATGGCGCCGATCCCGGACGCCGCGACCACCATCGCCGGCTGGGCCAAGCAGGGCTATCTCGATCCGGGCTTCAGCGGGAACAGCAGCGACATCGCGGCCGACCGGTTCGGCAAGGGCACCGGGGTGTTCCTGGTCGGCGGCACCTGGTACCAGCAGGCGTTCACCAAGGCGCTGGGCAAGGACGTCGCGTTCGCGGTGCTGCCGGGTTCGAGCGGATCCCCGGTCAGCCTCGGTGGCGTCGGGATGGGCTGGGCGATCCCCAGCCACTCGAAGTCGAAGGACGCCGCCGCGGCCTACATCGACTTCATCACCGGTCCGGATGCGATGAGCATGATGGCCGAGGCCGACCAGCTGCCGGCGGTGCCGCCCAGCTCGTTCACCCCGAAGACCGCGGTCGCCACCGACGTGTTCTCGACCTGGAAGAAGATGAACGACGGCAACGGCCTGGTGCCCTACCTGGACTGGGCGACGCCGACGTTCTACGACACGATCACCGCTCAGCTGCAGCAGTTGCTCGCCGGCCGCGAGGACTCGGCCGCGTTCACCAAGGCGCTGCAGACCGACTACTCCTCCTTCCGCCAGGGCTGAGCGGCGCCGATGGCAACCCTCGCCTCCGGTCGGTCCAGGCGCGGTCGGGGCGGGCGCGGTCGGGGTAAGCGCGGGCGGGGCAAGCCGGGTGAAGGCAGCTGGGCCGCCTACCTCTACGTCGGCCCGGCCCTGCTCGTCATCGCGGCCTTCCTGCTCTATCCGCTGGCCGACACCATCCGGATCTCCATCTACAACTGGGACGGGCTGTCGCCGGCCACCCTGGCCGGGGTGTCCAACTACGTCCGGGTGTTCACCGATCCACTGCTGCGGCAGAGCTTCGGGCACGCCCTGGTCCTGATCATCTTCTTCGCCGTCATCCCGATCGTGCTCGGGCTGATCCTGGCCGCGTTGTTGCAGCGCGGGGCGAAGCTGCCCGGGGTCGGCTTCTTCCGCACCGTGCTGTTCCTGCCGCAGGTGATCTCCTCGGTGGTGCTCGGCATCATCTGGGTCGCCATCTACGCCCCCGGTGGTGTGCTGGACAAGCTGTTGAGCCTGTTCACCTCGGCGCCGGTGCAGACGGCCTGGCTGGGCGACTTCAACACCGCGCTGATCGCGGTCGGGCTGATCGGCACCTGGGTCGAGATCGGCCTGTGCATGGTGTTGTTCCTGGCCGGGACGGCTCAGGTCGAACCCGATCTCTACGAGGCGGCCCGGATGGACGGTGCCGGTCCGGTGGCCGAGTTCTTCGCCATCACCCTGCCGGCGCTGCGGCCGCAGATCGTGGTCGCGCTGACCCTGACGGTGATCGCCGCTCTGCGGACCTTCGACCTGGTCTACGTCACCACCCGGGGCGGGCCGGGCAACGCCACCGCGGTGCCGGCCTTCCAGATCTACAACCTGGCCTTCAACCAGGGCCAGATCGGCCAGTCCACCGCGATCGGCGTCGTGCTGATGGTGCTGCTGCTGATCGTCACCGTGCTGATCAACCGGCTCAACCGACCCGAGGACGACCGATGAGGGTGCGGCTGGGGGAGCGCATCCTCACCTACGTCATCCTGGCGGTCTTCGGTCTGTCGGCCCTGTTGCCGCTGCTCGGTGTGGTGTTGACCGCACTCACCCCGCAGGACGAGGGTGGCGCCTCCCTCAGCCTGCCCAGCCGGCTGGCGCCGGGCAACATCGCCGAGGCCTGGACGACGTCCGGGTTCAGCAACTACCTGACCTCCAGCGCGATCGTCGCCGGCTCGGTCGTGGTCGCCTCCACGGTGCTGGCGATCCCGGCCGCGTTCGCCTTCGCCAAGATGCGTTTCGTCGGCCGGACGGTGTTGTTCTACCTGTGCATCGTCGGGCTCACCGTTCCGCAGGAGGCCTACGTCATCGCGAGCTACTTCACCTTCCGCAGTATCGGCATCACCGACACCTATCTGGCCGTGATCCTGCCGCAGGTGGCCCAGAGTCTGTCGTTCGGCATCTTCTGGCTGCGCAACTTCTTCGTCGGGTTGCCGGACTCGCTGATCGAGGCGGCCCGGTTGGACGGTGCGCCCAACCGGGCGGTGCTGTGGCGGGTGGTGGCCCCGTTGGCCCGGCCGGCCATCCTGACCATGGTCATGCTGGTCTTCATGTGGACCTGGAACGACTTCCTCTGGTCGCTGGTGATGATCAGTTCGGAGAACCTGCGGACGGCTCCGCTGGCCCTGACCTTCTTCCAGGGCAGGCATCTGACCAACTTCCCGCTGCTGGCCGCGGCCGCCGTCCTGGTCGCGCTGCCGATCGTGATCCTGTACCTGATCCTGCAGCGCTACTTCATCAACGGCCTGCTGTCCGGAGCGGTGAAGTAGTTGGGTTGATACCCTTGGGGGGTATCCAACCGACGAACGGAGACCTGATGCCCGGCCTGACCCATCGGCTCCGTCGGCCGAGCCTCCGGACGCGAACCGGCCTGGTCGGCGGTGTCGTGTTGTTGGCCCTGGTCGGGGCCGGCTGCGGCACGAGTGATCCGAGCGCCCCGGCAGCGTCCCCGTCATCGTCGACCACGTCAGCCGCCTCGTCCGGTACCCCCGCGGCGGCGACCTTCAACGCGGCCGACGTGCGGTTCGCCCAGATGATGATCCCGCACCACCGACAGGCGGTGCAGATGAGCGATCTGCTGCTCAACACCAGCGGCGTACCGGCCGCGACGCTGACGCTGGCCCGGCAGATCAAGGCCGCCCAGGCACCCGAGATCACCACGATGAGCGGCTGGTTGACCGCCTGGGGCCAGCCGACCGCGGCGCCGATGGCGATGGGGCCCGACGACGGCATGATGACGAGTGCGCAGCTGAAGCAGCTCGACGACGCGACCGGCGCCGAGGCCCGCAGGCTCTACCTGACCGGCATGATCAAGCACCACCAGGGTGCGGTGGCGATGGCCGAGACCGAACTCGACCAGGGCGCCGACCCGGACGCGGTGCAGCTGGCGCTCAGTGTCGTGCAGAGCCAGAGCCAGGAGATCACCACCATGCAGAAGATGCTCGCCCAGGGCTGACGGTGTCGCTCCACGACGTCGAGACCGAACCGGTGCAGATCGGGGAGTGGCGACTGGAGCGGCGAGGCGACGAGTTCGCCGAGATCAGCTACTCCGGCCGGCTGCTCCTCCGCGGCATCCGTGCTGTGGTGCGGGATCGGGACTGGAACACCCTCCCGGTGGCGGTCGTCGGCCGCCGCCGTTCGGGGACCGGGTCGGAGCTCGAGTTGGTCTTCGACGACGGGGTCAACGCCTTCACGGCACGGCTACGGCTGATCGCCGAGGCGGTCCGGTTGCGGGTGGAGCTCGAGGCGAGCGCGAGGACGGCGGGCTGGACGAACCGGGTCGGGCTGGTGGTCCTGCACCCGCCGACCGAGGCCGGCCGAGCCGTCGAGATCAGGCACTCGGACGGGAGGTGGGCAGCCGGTCGCTGGCCGGTCGAGATCAGCCCGCATCAGCCGTTCGTCGACGTCGCCGGGTTCCGCTGGCGGACGGCCGAGGTCGAGGCGGAACTGGCGTTGAGTGGTGACGTCTTCGAGACCGAGGACCAGCGCAACTGGACCGACGCGTCGTTCAAGACCTACAGCACGCCGCTGGACCGCCCCTTCCCGGTCGCGCGGCAGCCGGGCGAGGTGGTTCGGCAGTCGCTCGTGCTCTTGGTCCGAGGAAGCGTCGGGACGACCGGCCGGACGGTCGGCCGCCCAGTACAGCCGGACCGGGTGCAGCTCGGCGCGACGGTGGCCGGGGCGATCCCACCGCTCAGTCTGGCGGCCGCCCTGTACCCGCCGCCCGCCACGATCGACGAGCTGCCGCCGGCGTCGGGGTTCGAGGCATTGCTGGTCGAGCTGACCGGCGACCTCGGACGGTGGCCGCGACTGCTCGAGGTCGCGGCCGAGCAGGCGGCTGCGTTGGGCTGCGGGCTGGACGTCCGGCTGGTCACCGGCACGGCCGAGCAGGTCGCAGCCGCTGTCCGGTGGCTGCCCGAAGAGACGATCCGGGTCGGCGTGTTCGACCCGATCAGCCACCTCACCACCCCGGAGCTGTGGCGGGCGTTGCGGGACAGTGGGGCGCGGGACAGTGCGGTGCGGGACAGTGGGGTGCGGAACAGTGGGTGTGCGGAACAGACCCGACGACCCGATCGACCTGGTCGGGGGCAGCCGGGCCCACTTCACCGAACTGAACCGCGGGATCGAGGGTCTGCCGTCCGATCTGCCCGCCCTGACCTACAGCCTCACCCCGCAGATGCACGCGCGGGAACTCGATCACATCCTCGACTCGCTGAGCATGCACGGGCCGGTCGCACAGAACGCGCTCCGGCTGGCGGCCGGACGTCCGGTACGGGTCGGGCCGATCACCATGGCCCGGCGGTTCAACGCCGTCGCCACCAGTGGGTCGCCCGGACCGGAGGTGGAGGCGCTGCGAGCGGTGGATCCGTTGCTGGACACGGATCTGGCCGCAGCCTGGACGCTCGGCAGCCTCGCCGCTCTCAGTGTGGCCGGGATCGCCGGCGTCTGCTACTTCGAGACCGCCGGTCCGCGCGGCGTCAGCGGGACGGACGGTCTCAGACCCGTCGGCCGGGTGCTCGACCGGTTCGCCGGCCGTCGGGGCTGGCCGGTGCTGGCCACCCACTGCAGCCCACGACTGGCCGCGCTGGCCGTCCGCCGCCCGGACGGCGCCGTCCGGCTCAGCCTCGCCGACCTCTCGGGCCGGGGCCGCAGCGTCCGGATCGCCGGAGCTGACGGCAACCTCCGGATCGAGCGTGAGGTCGAGTTGGCGCCCTGGGAGGTGCTCGAGCTCGACCTCTGAGCTCGACCTCTGAGCTCGACCTCTGAGCTCGGCCCCTGAGTCCGACCTCTGAGCGTGACCCGCTCCCGGGGTGGTGCCCATACTGATCGGCATGGTGGAGTTCTGGGCCGAGTGCCCCGGTGTGGTCGGGCACGACGTGGCCGTCGGCGAGACGAGCATGCACGTGCTGGACACGGGAGTGCCTACGGCCGGGTCCGCGGCGGTGCTGGTGTTCCTGCACGGCAACCCCACCTCGACCTTCCTCTGGCGGCACGTCGCCGGTCGGCTGGCACCGGGCTTCCGCTGCGTGGGGATCGATCTGATCGGGATGGGCCGCTCGGGCAAGCCCGACATCGCCTACCTCTGGGCCGATCAGCGAAGCTGTCTCGACGCCGCGCTCGACGCGCTGGACACCGGCGGCGAGACGATCACCCTGGTCCTGCACGACTGGGGGGTCGGCCTCGGACTGGAGTGCGCCCGCACCCACCCGGGACGGGTCGAGCGGGTGGTCTTCATGGAGGGGCATCTGCAGCCGTACCCGTCCTGGCAGGACTTCGACGAGGGTGGCCGAGAGCTGTTCCGGCAACTGCGGACGGAGCAGGGGCGCAGGATGGTCGAACAGGACAATCTGCTGATCGAGGCGATCCTGACCGGCGGGATGAACCACGAGCTGAGCCAGGACGAGCGCGCCGCCTACGCCGAGCCGTACCCGACACCGAGCTCGCGGCATCCGATCTGGGTCTGGACGACCCAGATCCCGGTAGCCGGCGATCCGCCGGAGCCGACCGCGGTGCTGCGCGAGAACTACGCCTGGCTGCAGTCGACGGACACCCCGCGGTTGTTGCTGCACGCCCGGCCGGGATCGGTTCTGCAGGCCGAGCAGGTCGCGGCCGCGCGGCGGGACTGCCCGGGCCTGGCGGTGGTCGACGTCGGCCCCGGGTTGCACTTCCTGCCCGAAGACCAACCCGCAGCCATCGCCGACGCGATCCGGGATTGGATCGCCTGCTGAGCCTCTGAGAGCTAGAGGGTGGTCATCCCGCCGTCCACCCGGAACAGCGACCCGGTGGCGTAGCTCGCCTCGTCGCTGGCCAGGAAGACCATCACCCCCTCGACGTCCTCGGCTCGGCCCGGCCGGCCCAGCGGGATCCGGGAGGTGATCGCCGCCCGGTCCGCCGCGTTGCCCGAGATCGCCGTCACCAGAGGGGTCTCGGTGTAGCCGGGCACCACGGTGTTGACCCGGATGCCCTGCGCGGCGTAGGCGGCGGCCACCGTCCGGACCAGTCCGTGGATGCCTGCCTTCGAGCTGCTGTAGGCGGTGAAGTCGCGACCCTCGCCGTTCAGTCCGGTCGGCGACCCGGTGCAGATGATCGCGCCGCCGCGTCCGAGCATGGCCCGGACGGCGTGCTTGAGGGTCAGGAAGGTGCCGGTCAGGTTGATGCCGATGGTCTGCTGCCAGACCGCGAGATCGAGATCGGCGATCGGGGCGTCCTGACCGAACAGCTGGACGCCGGCGTTGGCCACCACCACGTCCGGGCTGAACCCGGCCGCTTCGGCGGCGGCGAACCCGGCGGCCACGCTGTCCTCGTCGGCGATGTCGATGGCCAGCGCCATGGACGACGGCTGGTCGGCTGCCGCCGATTCAGCTGACCCCGGATCGCGGTCGGTGTAGATCACCCGGGCGCCCTCGGCGCTGAACCGGCGGGCCACCTGGGCCCCGATCCCGGAGCCGGCGCCGGTGACCAGGATGGTCTTGCCCTGCAGACGTCCAGCCATCCGCTCAGCCGTTCGTTCACCCGTCTGTTCAGCCGTTCGTTCACCCGTCCGTTCGCCCATCGTCGCTCAGCGCTCGATCGAATCGAGGTGCAGCATGGAGGTCAGCACGTGATCGAGCTCGGCGTCGTCGAAGATCGACTTCCAGTCCTCCTTGATGATCTTTTCCCGGCCGTAGTCCATCGCGATCAGGCAGGCGTCGGAGAACGGGTTGTCGCCCCGCAGCCCGTTGGCCAGCGCGACCTGCGTGTGCCCGTAGAGCATGGCCCGGGCGGCGGGTTCGGGGACGCCCACCTTCTCGACGGTCTCGCGCAGCGCCTCGTTCAGCAGGTCGCCGATCATGCAGGCGACCACCTCGACCAGCGTCGGCTCCAGATAGGCCAACTGCTTGACGCTGACCCAGTGCACGTTGAGCACCGGGGCGTACATCTGGGCGATCACCGACTCGGCGGCGGCGCGGACCGCGTCGTCGTCGGTCTCGATGGCGGCCACCACGTCCTGCGGGGCGGCGATGCCGCCGAAGGTGTCGTCGAGCTCCTCTTTCGTCCTGCGCTGCAGGAAGATCGACGGGTGGCAGGGGTGGGCCACCGCGAAGACGACGTCATCGCGGGTGGTCAGCAGGTTCGCGTAGGCCGCAGCCGGATCGAGGGTCAGGACGATGGCGCCGGGCCTGAGCTGCGGCACGATCTCGGCCGACACCGGCGCCAGCGCGACATCGGGCACCGCCAGGATGACGACGTCGGCCGCACCGACGACGTCGGCGGTCGCACTGACCTCCCGGCCGGCCTCGGTGGTGCGCTGCCGGCCGGCGGGGGAGTTCTCGCAGTAGAAGACCGTGTGTTGGCTGCGCTGCAGGTTGTTCGACACCCGCATCCCCATCTTGCCGCCGGCGCCGACCACGGCGATGGTCAGCGGGCCGGCGTCGCCCTTCTCGGTGGCGTCGGCGTTCACGGTGTCGGTGTTGCTGCTGGTGCTGGTCATGACTGCTTGCTCCTCAGGTAGGCGATGCTGTGGCGGACCCATTCGTCCTCGACGGCGATGGTGTCGGCGCTGGAGCCCTGCCAGGGCAGCCAGTGCTCGATGATCTGGTTGATGCCGCGCTCCTCGGGTCGGACGACCTCGACCATGGCGTCGTAGTCGAGCAGCCCCTCGCCGAGCCGGGCGCCGGCGTAGGTGAAGCCGATCCAGCCGTCCCGGCGGGTGAAGGCGAAATCCTTGACGTGCAGGTTGAGCACCAGACCGGCGCAGGCGGCGACGGTCGTGCTCGGCAGCTCCAGCGCGGCCACGCTGTTGCCGGGGTCGAGACAGATCCCGACCCGGTCCGAGCCGACCCGGGTCACCACCTCGACCAGGGTGGCGACCGGAACCTGTTCGTAGGTCTCCAGGGCCAGGTCCACCCCGGCCCGCTCGAAATCGGTCGCCGTCTGCCGGAGCAGAGCGACGGCCTCGTCGGCCGAGGGGTGGTGCGCGTCGGGATCGTCCGGCTGACCGCTCGGAGCGTTGATCATGCTGCGCAGCAGGGTCGCGCCGAGGGCGCCGGCCAGAGCGAGGTAGCGACGCAGGTGGGCCGGCCGGACCCCGCGGGTGCCCAGCTCGATCCGCACGTCGCGGCGTTCGGCCTGCCGGGCCAGGGCCCTGAGTTCGCCGTCGTCGCAGCGCTCGATCGGCGGGTAGTCACAGATCTGCAGCAGCCCGAGGCCGAGGTCGGCGGTCTTGTCGATCAGATCGGCCGGGCTCAGCGGGCGGGCCGCCGTGTGGTGCCACTGCCAGAACAGGCCGTAGGTGCTCAGGCCGATCGTCATCGAGCTCCTCATCCGTCCAGGGTGGTGATCTGGACGCCAATCTACCAACCGGTTGACCAATTTGGCGACCGCGGCCGAACGGGTGCCGCCGGCTGCTTAGAGTGGCCCGGTGAGCGTGGAACCGGGCGCCGGACCCGTCGCCGGCCGGGACGCCGAGGCCAGAGCGGGGCAGGACGCCGAGCTGAGTGCAGCCCTCGGTGGCGCCGTGGTCCACCAGACGGCGGTCTCCGAGGTCACCCGGCGGCTGCTCGACTACTTCACCAGCGGTGAGATCGAGCCGGGCACCCGGCTGCCCCCCGAGCGTCGGCTGGCCACCTCGATGGGGGTCGGCCGGTCCGCGATCCGGGAGGCGCTGGCCGCACTGGAGATCCTCGGGGTCGTCTCCGTCCGGCCGGGTTCAGGCACCTATCTGCGCGGGGCCATCTCCGAGCTGCTGCCGCAGACCCTGTCCTGGGGAATGTTGCTGGGCGAGCCCAAGACCCGCGAACTGGTCGGCGTCCGGCACGGTCTGGAGGTCCAGGTCGCGCGGGCCGCGGCCGCCCGGATCACCGAAGAGGAGTTGGCCGGTCTGGCCGAGGCGTTGGCGGCGATGGAATCTCATCGCGACAGCTACGCCGAGTTCGTCGCGGCCGACATGGCCTTCCACCAGCTGGTCGCCGAGGCCGCCCACAACACCTTGCTGAGCGATCTGCTGCTGAGCGTCCGTTCGTTGCTACGGGTGTGGGTCGAACGCGCGCTCAACGACTCCGGGCACGCGGCCACGACCTGCGCCGAACACGCCGACGTGCTGGCTGCGCTGCGATCCCGCGATCCGCAGGCCGGTGCGGAGGCGATGAGCCGGCACATGGACAGTGCCGGCAGACGGTTGATGCAGGCCCTCTGATCGCTCAGATGTGCTCGACCGCGGCCTGTTGGACGGGCAGTGCCGCCCGGTAGCGCTCGATGAAGGCGGCGAAGCCGGCGACGTCGTCCGGCTCGGGGTCGAGGACGTCCAACTTCGCGTCGGCGAAGACCCGGTCGGTCAGATAATCCTGCAGGGAAAGCGAAGCAGCCGGATCCGGTCCGGTCCGCGCCGCGCGGTAGGCGGCCAGCACGGCGATTCCCCAGGCGCCGCCTTCGGCGGCCAGGTCACCCACCGAGACCGGTGTGTCCAGGGCGGCGGCGAGGAAGCCCTGCGCCACCCCCTTGGTGGTGAAGAGACCACCGTGGGCGTACATCGTGTCCACAGCGACCTGCTCGTCGTGCTGCAGCACGTCCATCCCGATCTTCATCGTGGCCAGCGAGGCGAACAGCTGGGTGCGGATGAAGGTGCCCAGATCCAGCGAGCTCTCCGGGGAACGGACGAACAGCGGCCGGCCCTCGTCCAGTCCGGTGATCGGTTCGCCGGCGAGATAGTTGAAGGCCATCAGCCCGGCGCAGTCCGACGCGCCGTCCAGCGCCGCGGTGAACAGCGTCTGGAACACCTGCCCCTGGTCGGTGCTGACCCCGAGGGCGGTCGCGAACTCGGCGAACAGCCCGGCCCAGGCGTTCAGCTCGCTGGCCCCGTTGTTGCAGTGCACCATCGCGACCGCGTCGCCGGCCGGGGTGGTGACCACGTCCAGCTCGCGGTGGGCCCGGGCCAGCGGCTGCTCCAGGACGACCATGGCGAAGAAGCTGGTGCCGGCGCTGACGTTGCCGGTCCGCGGGGCGACGGAGTTGGTGGCCACCATCCCGGTGCCGGCGTCGCCCTCGGGCGGACACATCAGGGCCCCCGGCTGCAGGGCCCCGCTCGGGTCGAGCAGGGCCGCGCCGGCTGCGGTGAGCCGGCCGGCGTCCGCACCGGCGGTGGCGATGTCGGGCAGCAGCGGACGCAGGGTCAGCTCGGCGCCGGCGTCGGCGACCAACCGGTCGAAGGTCTGCAGCAGCTCGGCGTCGTAGTCGCCGGCGCCGACGTCGATCGGGAACATGCCGCTGGCGTCGCCGACGCCCAGCACCCGGGTGTCGCTGAGCAGACCGTGCACGTAGCCGGCCAGGGTGGTGATCCGGGCCAGCCGACCGACGTGGTCCTCGCCGTTCAGCACCGCCTGGTAGAGGTGGGCCGCGCTCCACCGGTGCGGGATGTTCGCCCCGAGCGCCTCGGTCAGGGCGTCCGCCGCCTGCGCGGTGTTGGTGTTACGCCAGGTCCGGAACGGGACCAGCAGTTCGTCCTCGGCGTCGAAGGCCAGATAGCCGTGCATCATCGCCGAGATGCCGATCGCGCCGACCGTGGTCAACGTGGTGTCGTAACGCTTCTCGACCTGCTCGGCCAGTGACGCGAAACAGGCCTGCAGGCCCTCGGTCACCGACTCCAGCGAGTAGGTCCAGAGGCGGTCGACGAACTGGTTCTCCCAGCTGTGCGAGCCGCTGGCCAACGGTTGGTGGTCCGGGCCGATCAGCACCGCCTTGATCCGGGTCGAGCCGAGCTCGATCCCGAGTGCGGTGCCCTCGGTGTTGATCGCGTCGTCGCTCATCACGCCGTCCTGTCTCTCGAGCCAGCGGTCCTCAGAACCCTTGCGCCAAACGGTAGTAGGCCTGGTTCCAACGGATCCGGTCGGCGAAGTTCCGCCGGGTGGTCTCGGCGTCGATGATCAACAACTCGACGCCGAGCAGGTTCGCGAACTCGACCAGCTGGTCGCTGTCGACCGCGGTGGACAGCACGGTGTGGTGCGGGCCGCCGGCGGTGATCCAGGTCTCGGCCGAGGTCGCCAGATCGGGTTTCGGCTCCCAGACCGCACGGGCCACCGGCAGGTTCGGCAGCGGTTCGTCCGGGCCGACCACGTCGACCTCGTTCAGCACCAGCCGGAACCGGTCGCCGAGATCGCAGATCCCCAGCACGGTGGCCGGGCCGGGGGCGGCGTCGAAGACCAGCCGGACCGGATCCTCGCGATCGCCGATTCCCAGCGGATGGATCTCGACCCGCGGCTTGGCCCCGTTCGTCCGATCGGCGATGCTCGGGCAGACCTCGAGCATGTGGGCGCCGAGGATCTTCTGGCTGCCCGGCCCGAAGTGGTAGGTGTAGTCCTCCATGAACGAGGTGCCGCCCGGCGCGCCGGCCCCCATCGCCTTGACGGTGTGCAGCATCACCGACGTCTTCCAGTCACCCTCGCCGCCGAAGCCGTAGCCTTCGGCCATCAGCCGCTGGACGGCCAGCCCCGGCAGCTGCCGCAACCCGCCGAGATCCTCGAAGTTGGTGGTGAAGGCACCGAACCCACCTTCGGTCAGGAACGAACGCAGACCGCCCTCGATCCGTGCTGCGTAACGCAGCGAGTCGTGCCGCTCGCCGCCGACGGCCAGTTCGGGGACGATCTCGTAGTCGTGGTCGTAGGCCTCGATCAGCGCGTCCACCTCGGTCTCGGAGACGGCGTCGACCCGCTCGACCAGATCGTTGACGCCCCAGGTGTTGACCGAGACGCCGAATCGCAGTTCGGCCTCCACCTTGTCGCCCTCGGTGACCGCGACGTTGCGCATGTTGTCCCCGAACCGGGCCAGCTTGAGGTTGCGGACGGCGTGCACACCGAGGGCGGCGCGCTGCCAACCGGCGATCCGGGCCTGGGTGGCCGGATCGGAGACGTGGCCCGCGATCGTCGTCCGCGGCACGTTCAGCCGGGTCTGGATGTAGCCGAACTCACGGTCGCCGTGCGCGGCCTGGTTCAGGTTCATGAAGTCCATGTCGATCTCGGACCAGGGCAGTGACACGTTGGCCTGGGTGTGCAGGTGCAGCAGCGGCGTCTTCAGTGCGTCCAGGCCGGTGATCCACATCTTGGCCGGGCTGAAGGTGTGCATCCAGGCGATCAGACCGGCGCAGTCCGGATCGGCGTTGGCGGCGCGGATCAGTTGGGCGATGGCGCTCGAATCGGTCAGCACCGGCTGCCACTCGACCTGCACCGGCAGCGTGCCCGCATCGTTCATGGTCTCGACCAGGGCCCGGGACTGCTGCTCGACCTGAGCCAGCGTCTCGGGGCCGTAGAGGCCTTGGCTTCCGGTGAGGAACCAACAGGTCGGCATCGGTGAATTCCTTCTGGGGTCGGGGTATCGCGGAGTCGGAAAGGTGATCGTGGTGGAGCGGGCCGTCAGCTCTGTTGGCCGTAGACGTTCTGGTAGCGCTGGTAGAGCGAGTCGATGTCGGCCTGCGCGATCGGCAGCGGTGATCCGAGCTGCCGGCTGATGTGCACGGTGCGGGCCACCTCCTCGCACATCACCGCGGCCTTGACCGCCGAGCGGGCGTCCTTGCCGACGGTGAAGACGCCGTGGTTCTGCATCAGCACGGCCGGCGACCGGTGCTCGGCCAGCGTCTCGACGATCCCGCGGCCGATGGAGTCGTCGCCGATCAGGGCGAACGGACCGACCGGGATCTCGCCGCCGAATTCGTCGCCCATCATGGTCAGCACGCAGGGGATGGCCTCACCCCTGGCCGCCCAGGCGGTGGCGTAGGTGGAATGGGTGTGGACGACCCCGCCGACGTCCGGGCGGTGGGCGTAGACGTAGGCGTGCGCCGCGGTGTCCGAGGAAGGGGCCCGCTCGCCGTCGACGAGGTCGCCCTGCAGATCGGTGACCACCATCGCGTCGGCGCTGAGCTCGTCGTAGCCGACCCCGGAGGGTTTGATCACCAGCAGGTCGCGTCCGGGCACCCGGGCCGAGACGTTGCCGGCCGTCCAGACCACCAGCTCCCAGCGGGGCAGTTCGGCGTGCAGCAGGGCGACCTCTTCCCGCAGCCCGGCCACCACCTCGGCGATGTCAGCGGCGATCGTCATCGAAGGTCCTTCCGCAGGTAACTGTGAGCGATAACAGCGTGCCGGATGCCTGCCGACAGGTCAAGTGGGGCACCGAGGACGGGAACGTTTGAGATCGCTCACACCATCGGCTGGGCGTTAGTCTCTGCCGTATGGCTCCACGTGCCCCGGGTCTGGCCGACGTCGCCCGCCGGGCCGGGGTGTCGCACCAGACCGTCTCACGGGTGATCAACGACCATCCGAACGTCTCGGCCGCGACCCGGGCCAAGGTCAGCTCCGCCATCGCCGAGCTCAACTACCGCCGCAACATGTCGGCCCGGTCGTTGGCCACCGGCCGGACCGGCACGCTCGGGGTGGTCGCCCCGAACACCACGCTCTACGGCCCGACCGCGACCGTGACCGCCCTCGGGGCGGCTGCTGCGGCCCGCGACCTGACGCTGCTGATCGATTACCTGACCGACACCGGCGAGGCCGCGGTCGGCTCCGCCGTCGCCCGGCTGCTCGGCCGTGGGGTCGACGGGCTGCTGTTGGTGTTGCCGACCCGGAACGCCGCGACCGCCCTGGACCGGCTGGTGGACGACGACCTCCCGGTGGTGGTGGTGGACGGTCCGGCCGACGACCAGCACGACGTGCGAGACGAGCGCGACGACGCGGCGGTGGCGGATCCGGGCCCGCGCGCAGCCTCGCCGGCCGATTCACGGGGAGGGACGCGCTCGACGGTGACGGTGGATCAGTACGCCGGCGCGGTGCTGGTCACCGAGCACCTGTTGACGGTCGGAGCGCCGAACGTGTGGCACGTGGCCGGCCCGTCGGAGTGGAACGACAGCCGGGCCCGGGAGCGGGGTTGGCGACGGGCGCTGACCGACGCCGGGCACGAACCCCCGCCGGTGCTCACCGGGGACTGGTCGCCGGCCTCGGGCTACCGGGCCGGCCAGTTCCTGGCCCGGATGGGGGACTGTCACGCCGTCTTCGCCGCGAACGACCAGATGGCCCTCGGGGTCGCCCGGGCGCTGACCGAACACGGCCGGGCGGTCGGCACCGACGTCCTGCTGGCCGGCTTCGACGACGCACCGGAGTCGGCCTTCCTCAGCCCGCCACTGACCACCGTCCGGCAGGACTTCGCCGCGGTCGGCCGGGCCAGCCTCGACGTGGTGTCGGGAGCCGGCCGTCGAGACGGCGGTGTCGGCCGCACCGTTCTGGTCGCGCCCGAACTGGTGATCAGGGCGTCCACCGGCGGTTGAGTGGTGGACGGGCGCGAACCGCACGGTCCGCGGCCGCTTGGGCCCGCTTTCTATCCTCGGCCCATGGTGCTGAGATCACGGATTGCCGTCCTGCTCGGTGCGGTCGGCCTGAGCGTCTGCGCCGCCTGCTCGACCACCGCAGCAACGGATCCGGGGGCCGCTTCGCCGGCCGCCGCCGGATCCACAGCGACTTCGCCGACGGGTTCGACGGCAGGCTCTGCGTCGCTCGTCCCGACCGGGTTGCCCACCGCCACCGGCGAGGTCGGAGCGGCGAGCCTGCAGGTCCCCGACGCCAACGCCGACGCCCCGTTCGACCAGCCGCGGACGGTGGCCATCCCGGCCGGCTGGACGATGTCGGTCTGGGCCCGGGTGGAGGGCGCCCGGCTGGCGGTCTGGACCCCCGACGGCAAGCTGCTCGTCTCCCGCCCCGAATCCGGTGACATCGTGGTGCTGACCCCGCAGGGCGACGGCGTCCCGGAGCAGCACACCCTGGTCGACGGGTTGACCCAACCGCACGGGATGACCTTCGTCCAGAACACGCTCTACGTCGCCGAATCCGACCAGGTCAGGACCTATCGCTACGCCGACGGCGCGGTCAGCGACTCGACCGTGATCATCCCGGATCTGCCGGACGCCAGCACCTCAGAACTCCGCGGCCGCTACGCCCATGCCCTGAAGAGCGTGGTGGTCGGGGCCGACGGCTCGGTCTACGTCTCGGTCGGCAGTACCGGCAACGTCACTCCCGAGGACCGCGACGCCGATCCACAACGCGCCACCGTCCTGCGCTGGGCGCCGGACACCAGGACCTTGTCGGTGTTCGCCCGCGGCGTCCGCAACGGCACCGGTCTGGCCGTCGATCCGGACGGCGCGGTCTGGACGGCGGTCAACAACCGGGACCAGATGCCCGTTCCGTATCACCGTGACGTCGACGGTGACGGCTCCGACGACTACGGCAAAGTGATCGCCTCCTACGTCCGGGACCATCCGCTGGAGCCGGTGGCCAAGCTGAGCGCCGGCCGCGACCTGGGCTGGCCCTACTGCTATCCCGACCCGACCGGGGAGTCCGACCCGGAGGGAACGCCGAGCTTCACCGACCGGCCGTTCGTGCCCGACATCCAGACCAACGCCGATCAGAGCAAGCTCGACTGCTCGACGCTGCCACGGATCGAGCAGGGCCTGCCCGCCCATTCGGCGCCGTTGGGGATGGTCTTCACCACCCTGCCCGCGCCGTTCGGGACCGGGGCCGTGATCGCCTCCCACGGCTCCTGGAACCGGACCCCGCCGCAGTCGCCGAACGTGTCGTTCTTCTCGTGGAGCAAGGGAGAACTCGGCGCCGGCACCACCTTGGTCGGTGGCTTCCAGAACGCGGACGGCAGCCGCTGGGGACGCGTGGTCGGGGTCGCACCCGGCCCGGACAAGTCGCTCTACATCACCGACGACGAGGCCGGTGCGGTCTACCGGCTGACGCCTGGCTGATCCGGCATCTCCAGGGTGATCTTCGCCGCGCCGTGGCCGTGCTCGCGGGCCACCGTCATCGCGGTCGGCGTCTCCTCCAGCGGATAGCCGATCTCCAGGCAGTGGGAGACGTCCAGCCGGCCGTGGTCGATCAGCCGGACGGCGGTGCGGAAGGAGGCCAGACCCGGCTCGCTCTGGGTGCCGCTGACCCAGTCGACGCTGACCGACTTCCGGAACGCCTCGTGCACCGGGAAGGGAGCCAGTCCGCGGGCCTCGGGGTGGCCGAACATGCCCGCCCGGCCCTGCACCCTGACCGCGGCCAGCGCCAGCTCGCGGGTGCGCTCGTACCCGGCCGCCTCGATCACCAGCTCCGCACCGGCGCCCGCGGTGAGATCGTGCACCGCCGCCAACAGCGACTCGGCCGGCTCGTGCACGGCGACGTCGGCGCCGAGCCGACGGGCCCGGGCGACCCGGTCGGCGTTCAGATCCGAGACCAGTACGGTCTCCACCCCGAGGGCCTTGAGGAGCTGGGTGAAGAACAGTCCGGCCGATCCCGCTCCGATCACCGCCACCGTCGTCGGCAAGCTCGCCGGCAGGCTCGTCGGCACGATCGGAGCCGTGCCGCTGTTTTCTCCTCCCAGCAGGGATCTTTCGACTGAGACCCCGGGCAGGAACTTCTTCAGCGCGAAGACCGTCGTCCCCAGTTGCTGGGCCATCAGCAGCGGCCGCGGATCGCCGTCGGGCAGCCCGACGAGCTGTCCGACCGGGACGGACTGGAACTCGGCGAAGCAGAATCCGCGGGTTCCGACCGGCACCGTCAGCACCTGGGTGCCGACGCCGACGTCGCCACGGGCGTCCTCGACCACAATGCCGACGCCCTCGTGCCCGGGGTACCCGGGCCGACCGAGCAGCTCCGGCTGGTGGTGGCCGTCGAAGACCGTGTGGACGTCGGAGCCGCAGATCGAGGCGTGGGACATGGCGACCAGCACCTCATCGGGCCCGGCCGTCGGCGGCTCGAAGTCCCCGACCTCGACGACGCCCCGGCCGACCAGCGTCGCCGCTCTCACCGGTGCTCGTCTCCGCCGCTGTTCATGCCCTCAGCTTCCCAGGTCGTCCTCCGGGCTAGGGTCTGGGCCATGTCGGTGACGGAGGTGTCGAGCGCACTCGACCGACGGCTGTGCTCGACCATCGTCACCCGGGTGCACGCCGGCCGCTACCCACCCGGCACCCGGCTGCCCGGCGAACGCCAGCTGGCCGGCGAACTGGGAGTCAGCCGCACCACCCTGCGCCGGGCGCTGCAGGAGTTGGCCCGCCAGGGGCTGCTGGAGGCCTCGTCCAAACGCGGCTGGTTCGTTCCCCCGGCCGCGGTGGGCGAACCGCCGAGCACCCTGCAGAGTTTCACCGAGATGACCCGGGCCCGCGGTCAGCGACCCGGTGCCCGGGTGCTCTCCATCACCTCCCGGAGTCCCGGACCGACGGAGGCCGGGCGGTTGGCGATCGACGACGACGCAGCGGTGATCGAGCTGGTCCGGCTGCGTTCGATCGACGACCAGCCCGTCTGTCACGACCGGAGCGTGCTGGTGGCCGACCGGGTGCCCGGACTGCTGCAGGCCGACCTGACCGGCCGTTCGCTGCTCTCCTGGTTGGAGCAGCAGGCCGGGATCGAGTTGCTGCGTTCGTCCTACGTCGTCAGCGCCGCTCTGGTGCCCGCCGAGCTCACCGAACTGCTCCGGCTGCCCGCCGGCTCGCCGGTGCTGGTCGCCGAAGAGGTGATCTACGACGACGACCAGCAGCCGGTGCTGCTGGGCCGGCTGGTCTACCGTGCGGACGCCTACCAGGTGCGCAGTGATCTGTTCCGGCCGTCCACCGGCCGGGTCGCCGGGTCGGACCGGACGGGCGCACCTGACGGGTTCGATCCGAGCACACCGAAGCCGACCACCGTGTGACGAGCGCCACACCTCGCGCGGGAAACCGGAATTAGGCGCATCGGTGTTGTACCGGACACAGTAAGCATCGATGTCCGCCGGACGGTCCGCCTCGCACTGATGCAGGCTCCGCCGGTCTCGAGATCAAGGAGCTGTCGATGGCCCTTTCCCAGATCGTCCCTCAGGTCGTCCCCACCCCGGTACCCGCCGGTGACCACTATCCCCGTCGGGAGACCGGCGATCCGACCAGTGACACCCGGCTCAGCAACTGGGCGCGCAACGCCGTCCTGGCGACGTCCGGCTCGATCCGGACCCCGGCCGACGAGAACGAACTGCGCACCCTGCTCGCCGCCGGCGAGGGCCGCGTCCGGGTGATCGGCAGCCGGATGTCACCGGGGAGGATGCTGGCGCTGAGCGGCACCGAGGACACCCTGCTCGATCTGTCGATGCTCACCGGCCTGCTCGCCGTCGACGACGACACCGCCACGTTCGCCGGTGCCACCCCGCTGGCCGAGGTCTATTCCATCCTGAGTGAACGGGGCCTGATGCTGCCCAGCTCGCCCGGGGTGATCGCGCACCAGACGCTGGCCGGCGCGCTCTCGACCGGCACCCACGGCCAGGGTCTGCAGCAGAGCAGCATCGCCGACGTCGCGGTGCGGATCAGGCTGGTGCTGGCCGACGGTTCGGTGGCCGAGTTCGGTCCCGAGCACCCGTGGTTCGGCGCGGTGCAGCTGGGCCTCGGTCTGCTCGGGGTGATCACCGCCGTCACGCTGCGCACCGAGGCCTCGGCGGTCTACACCTGCCTCAAGAACGCCGTCCCCGCCGACACCCTGGCCGACGACCTGGAGGTCTGGAACCGGGACTACCCGCTGACCAAGGCGTGGTGGTTCCCCGACGAGAACCAGGTCCACGTCTGGACCGCCCGCGCGGCCGGTGCCGAGGAGGAACAGCGCTACCTCGAGAACGGCCGCCAGCTGGTCGAGGGTGTGGCCACCAACGACGTGCTGAACGAGACGATCGAGCAGACCCTGCAGCACATGCGCGACGACACCAAGATCGTGGACGAGAACGGCAAGCCGTTCCGGACGGTGACCCGGTTCAAGGACTTCTCCGACGTCACCGGGGACGTGTACCAGGTGTTCTGCCGCGGCATCGCCACCCCGCAGATCAACGTCGAGATCGGGATCCCGCTGGCGGTGGCCGGGGGCATGATCAAGCGGATCAAGGAGTGGCACGCCGAGACCCAGCCGCGGCTGCACTACCCGATCATCCTGCGCTGCACCGGTGCCTCGGAGTCCTGGCTCAGCCCGGCGCACGGCCAGGAGACCTGTTTCTTCGGGTTCGTCGTCTACTACGCCGAGGACGGCTCGCTGTCGGAGGAGGGCGTCAGCTTCCTGCGCGCGGTGGAGCAGGTGCTGGCTGCCGAAGGCGGGCGTCCGCACTGGGGCAAGTACTTCGACGAGTCGCTCTACGACTGGCCGGCGCTCTACCCGCAGTGGTCGGCGTTCGCCGAGGTCCGGGAGGCCCTGGATCCGCGGCACCGCTTCGACAACGCCTTCACCGAGGGCCTGTTCTCCTCCGAGGTCTCCTCCGAGGTCGTGGCTCCGGCAGGGGTCGGCCGGTGAGGGCCTACGTCACCCTGCTCACCCAGCCGAACTACCTGCCCGGCGTCCGGGTGCTACGGGCCTCGCTGGCCCGCACCGGCAGTCCCTACCCGCTGGCCGTGATGGTGACCGAGGCGATCGACGCCGACGCCCGCCGGTTGTTGGCCGAGGAGGGCTGCCTGGTCCGGCCGGTGGATCCGGTCCAGCCCGACGGCGGCTTGACCGGGCACTACGCCAACGCCCGGTTCGCCGAGGTGTGGACGAAACTGGCGGCCTGGCAGCTGACCGAATTCGAGCGGATCGTCTTCCTCGACGCCGACATGCTGGTGGTCGCCACCATGGACGAACTGTTCGAGCTCGAGTTGGCCGATGACCAGATCGCGGCCTGTCACGCCTGTCGCTGCAACCCGAACCGGATCGCCAGCTACCCCGCCGACTGGACGCCGGCGAACTGCCACTACAGCTACGGTGACGGCGGCTCCACCACAGCCGCCGAGCTCGCACCGGCCGGGCTGGACCGCTATCTCAACGGCGGTTTCCTGGTGCTGCGGCCCGATCTCGGCGTCTACCGGCAGCTGGGTGCCGAGCTGGCGGCGGTGGACGACCTGGCCCGGTATCCCTTTGCCGAGCAGGATTTCCTGAACGAGCACTACGCCGGCCGGTGGGTCGACGTCTCCTACGTCTACAACGCGTTGAAGACGCTCCCCACCCAGCACCCTCAGCTCTGGCAGGCCGACGCGGTGAAGAACGTGCACTACATCATCGACAAGCCCTGGCAGGCCGAGCCGGACCCGGAAGGGCGATACTTCGAGCTCGAGACGATGTGGTGGCAGCTGGCCGACGAGGTCTTCGACGACTCCGATCGTCCGGTGGCCCTGTCCGGCTGACCGCTCAGGTGCGCCGGTTGGCGTCCACGAAGGCGAAGTGCCCGGTGCCGAACCACCACACGGCATCGGTGACCATCGCCGCACCCACCACCAGTAGCGCCACCGTCACCACCCAGCGGACGACCGGTTTGATCTTGTCCCACCAGCGCCGGAAGTGCTCGGCCGCGCTCTCCCGGCCGACCCGGTGGATGGCGAACAGCAGTCCCAGCAGGGGCAGTTGGGCGATCAGCACCCAGCAGCACTCCATCGCCACCGCCAGCCACGCCGGTTCGGTCTGGCCGGCCAGTACGGTGACCGCGACGAAGGTCGGATCGATCACCAGGTAGGCGACGTAGGCCGCACCGGCGAGCAGCGCTGCCCTGGGCCCGGACTCGTGCTGGTCGCGATCGTGCTCCTTGGCCGGCCGGACGATCCGGACCACGCCGACGACGACCAGGATGACGCCGATGGCCAGCCCGGCGATCGCTGCGACCTGTCCGCGCGGCAGGATCGCCAGCCAGTCGACGTCGTCCACCCGCGAGCCGACGGTCAGCGCCAACACCGAGCCCAGCAGCGGACCGCCGACCATCACCGTCCACGCCAGCAGGCTGATGGACCGCCGGCCCGCCCCGGTGAGGATCAGCGCCACCGCGATCAGGGCCGGCGTCGGATCGAGGCCGGCGACGCCGAGCGCGAGTGCGGCGCCGAGCATCGAGAACACCTCCGCACCCTACGTGGAGAGGTCCGCTCGGTGACGAAGCCGGATCAGCGCCGACCGCGGCGCAGCGCCCGACCGGCCGGCTCACCGGTGAACGCCCCGTCACGGAGGGCGATCCGCCCGTTGACCACCACGTCCCGGACCCCGACCGAGAGCCGGTGCGGATCGTCGAAGGTTGCCACGTCGCTGACCGTCTGCGGATCGAAGACGACCAGGTCGGCGGCGTGGTCCGGAGCCAGTACGCCCCGGCCGCTGAGACCGAAGTTCTCCGCCGGTAGCCGGGTCATCTTGTCCACCGCTTCGGCCAGGGTGAGCACCCGCTGCTCGCGGACGTAGCGGCCCAGCACCCGGGCGAACGAGCCGTAGGCCCGCGGGTGGGTGGGGGAGCGCAGCGAGACCCCCTCGGGAGCCCGCGACGAGGCGTCGGAGCAGACGCTGACCCAGGGCCGGCGGAGCTGGTCGACCAGGTTCTCCTCCGACATCGAGAAGAAGGCGACCCCGACCCGGGAGCGGTCGGCCCGGATCAGGTCGAGCGCGGTGTCGACCGGGTGGTCGCCGCGGTCGCGGGCGACCCGGGCCAACGTCTGCGTCTGCAACGGCCGCAACGCCTCGGTCCGGAACTCCAGCAGCAGCACGTCCTCGGCGCGGTGTTCCCGGGCCCAGTTCTCGCCCCGCTTCATCGTCGCCGAGATCCGGCGCCGCTCGGCCGGGTCGTCGAGCCGGGCGTAGAGGGCCTCGGCGCCGCCCTGGTGGAACTGCTGCGGGACGATGCTGGTCAGTCCGGTGGAACTGGCGACGTAGGGGTAGACGTCGGCGGTCACCGGTCGTCCGCCGGCGCGCAGCTGCTCGATCCGGTCCAGGACGCCCGGCATCAGTGGCCAGTTCGACCGGCCGGACGCCTTCAGGTGATAGATCTCCGCCGGGACACCGGCCTGGTCACCGATCCGGACCAGTTCCTCGACGGCGTCGACCAGGCCCGGTCCCTCGTCGCGCAGATGCGAGATGTAGCTGCCGCCGTGCCGCGCCACCGGTGCGCAGAGGGCGATCAGCTCGTCGGTGTCGGCGTAGGTCTCGGGCGGATAGATCAACGCCGTGGACAGGCCGAGGGCGCCGTCGGCCATCTCCTCCTCGACCAGCGCCGTCATCTGCTCCAGTTCGGCCGCGGTGGCCGGCCGGTCGTCGTAACCCAGCACGTACGGTCGCAGCGTGCCGTTGCCGACGAAGGAGGCGACGTTCTGGCTGACGCCGCGGCTTTCCAACACGGACAGGAACTCCGAGAGCCGGCTCCAGCTCACCTCGAGGCCCAGCTCGGCCTCGTCCCGCTCGATCTCCCGCTGCTGCTCGGGGCGCAGCGGCCCCATCGTGTCGCCCTCGCCGAACACCTGGGTGGTCACGCCCTGGGTGAGTTCACCGAGCGAGCGCGGGTCGTGCAGCATCGTGAAGTAGGAGTGGCTGAGCACGTTGACGAAACCGGGGCAGACGGCCAGACCGGACGCATCGATCGTCCTCGCCGCTTCGGTTCCGGCCAGGTCGCCGATCTCGACGATCCGGTCGCCGACCACCGCGAGGTCGGCCCGGATCCCTTCCCCGGCGGGGATTCCCGGGCTGCTCTGCGTTCCGTACAGGGTGCCGCCGGTGATGATCAGATCAAGCATTGGTTGGTCCGACTCCTCCGCTCCGGTGGTTCCGGTCAGCCGGCCAGCACAGCTCGCGCGGTGCGGACGGCGGTGGTCATACCGGTCAGGGTGGAGTTGCAGACCAGGGACGTCGGCAGCACGCCGTTGCCGGCGACGTAGAGGTTGTCGAATCCCCAGACCCGGCAGTTCGGGTCGCAGACCGAGGTGCCGTCGTCCGTGCGGCCCATCCGGACGCTGCCGGTGAAGTGCAGCGACGATCCCGCCGACATCCGTTCCGACTCGGTGGCCGGGTCGAAGTCGCCGAGCCGCTCGGCCAGGCGCCGTTGCGCAGCCTGGCCGTCACGCACCCGTGCCTCGTCCGCGTCGGTGTAGTCGAAGTGGATCCGCATCCGCGGCAGGCCCGCCGAGTCGGTCTCGTCGGCGGCGAACTCGATCCGGTTCTCGGCCCGGACGTCGGTCGCGACGTAGGTGCCCAGCCCGACGCTGTAGGCGATCGGTCGGTGGTCGTCGTCGACGGCCACCGTGTTCATCAGCTGGAACTGGAACGGCCGCGCATCGTCCAGCGACTCGGGCGCGCAGTGCGGCAGCCAGAGGGCGTCAGCGGTCCATTCCTCGTCCTTCGGTGAGGTCAGATCGGCCAGAGTGAAGCCCAACCGGTCCGGGTCGGCGATCACCCGACCGGCCAGCGTGACGTGCTCGTTGAGGTAGCGCCCGAGGGCGGCCGGACGGATGTCGGAGGCGAACAGCAGCTGCGGGGTCCGCAGGGTGTCGCCACAGACCACGACAGCGCCGCCGGACACCACCTGTTCGGTGCCGGTGGCCACGTCGCGCACCCGGACGCCGACCGCCCGGCCACCCTCGTGCTGCACGGCCACGGCCAGCGAGCCGGCGAGCAGGGTGAAGTGTGCGTCCCGTTTCGGATCGGCCAACGGCGAGAAGATGGTGTTCGGGCCGGTGCGGCGCAGATCGCCGGCACCGTCGGGATTGAGGGCCATCGGCATCGGCCGGGGCGTCCGGCCCTCGGCGCTGTCGGGCCCGAACAACTCACCCAGCACGTCCAGCACCGCGCCACCGGCCGGTGAGACCCCGTAGGGATCGGGGTTGGTCCGCAACAGCTGCCCGGCCCGGGCCAAATCGTCTCGCCATTCCTGTTCCGGGACGCAGGGGTTGATCTCGACGCCCCACGGCAGCGGCGTCCCCGCCGTCCAGTGCACGCCCATGCCGCCGACGTTCCAGGAGAGCGCGGCCGAGGACATCGCGTCGGCGTGCTGACCGTAGGAGCTCAGGTGGTACATGCCGGGCGTGATCCCGACCATGCTGGGGCCGATCGGCGGGGTGGGCGTGGTGCCGGTGTAGTACCCCTGGATGCCGGAGGCGACCCGGCGGTTGTACTGGGCCCAGATCTCGGGCTCGGTGACGTCGTGCAGGTGCTGTCCGCCGACCGACCCGATCCGGGGGCCACCCTCGATCATCAGCAGGTCCAGCGTGGGATCGGCGTCACGCAGTCCGCGCGCGACCGCCGTTCCCATCAGACCGCTGCCGACGATGATCACGTCCGCCGATGGGCTCGTCTCTGACACCCCGCCACGCTACGACAGGTCCGGACCGGTCGATCCCGGACCCGGCCCGTCGCGTTCAGGGCCGGATCAGTGCCGGATTAAATGCCGGATCGAGCCCGGATCAGCGGGCGGTGAAGGTGAGACAGTCGGCGACGTCGTCGCCGGCCCCCACTTTCACCGAGGCGGCGGCGCAGGCGAGTTGTTCGTTGTGGGCGCAGTCGATCCGGTGGCAGGCGCCGACCCGGGCGGTGCCGGCGGAGACGCTGCGCGGCTTGATGTCGACGTAGGTGCCGCAGTGGGCGTGGTCTCCGCCGATGGTGATGGCGCCCGCATGACAGCCGGAGTCGGCGTTGAAGCCGCAGCTGTCGACGGAGCAACCGTGGACCTGAGGAAGTTCAGCCATGATCGTCATGCCGGGAACTGTGCCACCGGCCGGTTTCCCTGTCCAGCAAGGAAAGGCTGACCTTCCTGAGGGTAGGAAAGGCTGACCTCAGTCACCTCAGAGTGCCGCCCAGGCGTCGCCCAGCACCGACCGCATCGCCGCCTCGATCTGGTCGAACTCGGTCTGCCCGCAGATCAGTGGGGGAGCGAACTGGACGACGGCCTGGCCCCGGTCGTCCACCCGGCAGTAGACCCCGGCCTCCCACAGGCCGGGGGCGATCTGCCCGCGCAGCACCCGGGCGCAGTCCTCGGCGCTGAACGCCACCTTGCCGGCCTGCTCCTTGACCAGCTCGACCGACCAGAAATAGCCGTGGCCGCGGACGTCGCCGACGATCGGCAGATCACGCAGCCGGTCCAGGGTCCGCCGGAACGGCTCGGCGTTGCGGCTGACGTTGCCCAGCAGGTCTTCGCGCTCGAACAGGTCGAGGTTGGCCAGCGCCGCCGCGCAGGCGCTCGGATGGCCACCGAAGGTGTAGCCGTGGGGGAAGCTGACGCCGGGGGCCGAGAACGGTTCGTAGATCCGGTTGGAGACGATCGCCGCCCCGAGCGGCACGTAACCCGAGGTCAGGCCCTTGGCGGTGGTGATGATGTCGGGCTGATAGCCCATGGCCTCGGCGCCGAACATGGTGCCGAGCCGGCCGTAGGCGCAGATCACCTCATCGGAGACGAGCAGCACGCCGTAGTGGTCGCAGATCTCCCGTACCCGGTCGAAGTAGCCGGCCGGCGGCGGGATCGACCCCCCGGCGTTCTGTACCGGTTCGACGAAGACGGCGGCCACGGTGTCCGGGCCCTCGGCGACGATCGCCTCCTCGATCCGGTTCGCCGCCCAGAGCCCGAAGGACTTCTCGTCCTCGGCCAGGTGGTCCGGTGCGCGGTAGAAGTCGGTGTTGGGCACCCGGACCGACCCGGGCACGAGTGGCTCGAACGCGGTCTTGAACCGGGGCACGCCGGTGATCGACAACGCGCCGGCGGTGGTGCCGTGGTAGGCGGTGGCCCGGCTGATCACCTTGGTCTTGGCCGGCTTCCCGGTCAGCTTGAAGTACTGCTTGGCCAGCTTCCAGGCGGTCTCCACCGCCTCGCTGCCGCCGGTGGTGAAGAAGACCTTGTCCAGATCGCCCGGGGCCAGCGCGGCCAGTCGGTCGGCCAGCTCGATCGCCGGCGGGGTGGCGTAGCTCCAGAGCGGGAAGAACGACAGCTTCTTGGCCTGCGCGGCGATCGCCGAGACGATCTCGTCCCGGCCGTAGCCGGCCTGGACGACGAACAGACCCGACAGCGCGTCGAGGTAGCGCCGGCCCTGGTCGTCGACGATGTGGCAGCCGTCGCCGGAGACGATCACCGGCGCGGGCGTCGGGCTGCCCATCGCCGAGAAGTGCAGCCACAGGTTGTCGGTGCGGGCGGGTGCGGCAAGAGCAGTCATCGGGATCTCCTGGAACTGGGTGCTGGCGATCAGCATCCCAGGACGACTCGTCGGCGCGACATCCGCTCAGGCCCGGGCGACCTCCAGATGCCGGTAGTCGGGCAGGTCGAACTCCCGCGTCCGACTTCTCCCGGCCGGCCTCGCCAGTGCACCGACGGCCGAGCCCACTGGGCCCGCGGCCAGCCGCAGGCCCAGCCCGAAGGCGGCCAGTCCGAGCCGGGAGCGTGGATTGGCGATCTGTGGGGTGCCGGGCGGCAGCTGCTGGGCCCGCTCGACGAAGGGCCGGACGATCCGTTCGTAGCCGGCGAAGCCGTCGCGGTGGTCGACGTGGGCGGCCAGTTCGCCGGCCAGCACGTAGGCCCCGACCAGTGAGACCCCGGTGCCCATCCCGCTGACCGGGGACGGGCAGGCGGCGGCGTCACCGATCATCGCCAGCCGGCCGGTCGTCCAGCGCGGGGCCCGGACCTGCGCGACCTGGCTGACGTAGAGGTCGTCGGCCTCGTCCAGGGCGCGGAGGACCCGCGGTGTCTCCCAGCCCAGATCACCGAACCGGCGGTGCAACTCGGCCCGGTGCTCGGCCGTGGAACGGTCGTCGCCGGTGGTCGCGGTCGGGCTCAGCCGGCCCTTCGGCGTGATCAGCGACAAGGTGGCCCGGATGGTGCCCACCGGGTCGGGTCGCAACCCGACCGTGCGGCCGCCGGGTGCCCCGTACCAGCGCCACCAGTCCTGATCGGACGGCTGCCGGGCGATGGTGAACCAGCTGGTCTGCATCCCCAGATCGCGGATCTCGGCTTCGTCGCCGAACATCAGCCGCCGGGTGCTGGAGCCGATCCCGTCCGCGGCGACCACGAGGTCGAAGCGGCGTTCGGCCCCGTGCTCGAACGTCACCGTCACCTGGTCGGCGTCCTCCCTCAGTGCGGTGATCCGGTCGCCCCAGACGAACTCGGTGTTGCCGCCCCGTCCGGCCGAGACGTCGGTCCGGTCGACCAGCAGCCGGGCCAGGTCGCCCCGCAGGATCTCCAGCTCGGCCGTCGGCCCGTCCCCGGAGCCGGTCTGCGCCGGGAACTCGGCCAGCACCGAGCCGTCGAGGGCGAGGAAGCGAGTGCCCCGTTCGCCGGTGGTGGCCGCCCGGATGTCGTCCTCGATCCCCATCCGCCGGACGACCTCGCGGCCGGTGCCCCGGACGTCGATGTTCTGCCCGCCCGTTCGCAGAGCCGGCGACCGCTCGACGACGGTGCTGAGCCAGCCGTACCGATCGAGCCAGTAGGCCAGCGCCGGGCCGGCGATGCTGGCCCCGGAGATCAGGACGTGGGGTTTCGACACACCGGGACCTTATCGGTGCAGCCGCCGTGAGAATGCGCCCGTGGTGGCCGGCCGGAAGGACCGGTCAGGCCCCGATCCGCAGCTTCGCGTCCCGGTCGGGCAGTTCGACGTACGTCTGACCGGGCGCCATCGCGAACGGTTTCCCGCTGGTCAAAGTGAAGGTGAACGGCTTCTCCACCGCCGCCTTGTGCCAGCTGCCGGTCACGTAACGGCCCTGATGGAAGTAGAGGAAGGTGCCGGAGGCCTGGACGATGTCCTGGATCGGCTCGTCGCCGCCCTTGCCGCGGTAGATCTTGTCGAAATGCTGGCGGGCCTTGACCACCAGCACGTTGTCGGGTGCGATCCGGGTCCCGTCGGCGGCGGTGTGCGGTCCCCAGGGCATGCTGCGCAGATACCGCTTGGTCTTCGGGTCGTAGCGATAGCTCATGAAGTAGCCGTCGCCCTTGTAGGGGATCTTCAGGCTGTCCGCGGCCTTCCCGCCGACGGTGCTGACCGCGGCGGCGCTGGCGGCCCACGGGAAGTAGTTCTGCCCCGGTCCGGACCGGAACCGGCTGGTCTGTTCGGCCAGCACCCGCGGATGGCAGACCGTGGCCCGGTCGTAGTAGGCCTGGCCGTTGATCCGGTAGACCCGGGACTGGTCGGTGCCGTAGGAACCGGTGCCCTGGGTCGCCAGGTAGGAGAGCATCCCCTCCAGGTGGGCCCGGTAGTGCTTGACGTAGTCCAGCACCCAGCCCTGGCCGCCGGTGTTGCCGACGATCGCGTCCATCGGGCTCAGCAGCGGGACGTCCACCGGCCGGATCGAGCGGACCGGCTCGACGGCGTCCGGCAGCACGGAGTGGAAGACCGGGACCAGCCGGGTCGAGCTGTAACCGTTGCCGTCGCGGTAGCCCTCGAGCTCGACGAAGACGATGTCGGCGGACTGGATCCCGCGCTGGGGATGTTCCTGCTGGTTGTCCGGCACCTTCACCGCCACCGCCGCATGCCGGGCCTGGTCGGGGTCGGTCAACAGCTTGCCGGTCAGTGGCCAGCGTGGTCTGGTGTCGACCGGTGCAGCGCTGGGGGTCGGGCTGGGGGTCGGGCTGGGGGCAGCGGGTGGTGCCGAACCGGCGGCGGCCGGCGGGGCCTTCTTCGAGCACCCGGCGAGGCCGAGCCCGAGCCCGGTCAGTCCGGTCAGCCCGGCGAGACCGCCCTGCAGCACCGTTCGTCGGCTGATCTCGGCCATCCGTCCCCTCACCTCGGTCGTCGCTCCCGCCGGCGTCCCCGGCTCCGGCGTGTCCGCGACATCGTAGAAGCACCGTTCGCTCCCAGCGAGACGATTCGCGCTCCACCGGCAGGATTGTGTATGTTTATGCGTCGGCGCGGGGCCCGCGAGTTCGTCTCGGATCCACGCGCGACAGACCTGCCCCTATAGCTCAGTCGGCAGAGCGTCTCCATGGTAAGGAGAAGGTCTGCGGTTCGATTCCGCATGGGGGCTCGGAAGTCCGGCCACGGGTGAGTTCACTCGCCGGTAGCCTGACGATTCCGGGCGGGGTAGCTCAGATGGTGAGAGCGCACGACTCATAATCGTGAGGTCGCGGGTTCGATCCCCGCTCCCGCTACCCGGATCCCGCAGCAACCGTTCGAGGCAGTATCACCCGTTTGACGCAGCACCACCGCACGCACGATCACACGCACGACGCATCGCCTGGCAGCAGGCGGAAGTGAGGACATCATGGCCAAGGCATCCGACGTCCGGCCGAAGATCACGCTCGCCTGCACCGAGTGCAAGGAGCGCAACTACATCACCAAGAAGAACCGGCGCAACGACCCGGACCGGCTGGAGCTGAAGAAGTTCTGCCCGCGCTGTCACTGCCACACCGCGCACCGCGAAACCCGTTGAGTCGAACGTCTCGTTCTTGCGCCGGAGCCGTCCGCATCTGCGGGCGGCTCCGTTGTGTTTCCCCCGCCCGCCGCCGCCCGGCAACGCCCCTGTCCCTCACCTGCGACGGGCCTGCGGTGAGCATCCCCGCCCTGGTCGGCCTGGCCCACGGCAGCCGGCATCCTGACACGGTCGCCTCGCTGCAGCGACTGATGGCCGCCACCGCCGCGCTCGCCGCCGACCGCGGCCTCGAGCTCGAGGCCGAACCCGCTTTTCTCGATCTGAGTGAGCCGGATCTGGTCAGCGTCGCCGCCGGCCTACGAGAGCAGGGCGTGGACGAGGCGATCGCGGTGCCGCTGTTGTTCACCAGTGCCTTCCACGCCACCGTCGACGTCCCGCAGGCCGCCCGGCAGGCGATCGACCGCTCCGGTCTGCGGCTGCGCGTCGCCCCCGTCCTCGGCACCGGGCCGGACGTGCTGGACGTGCTGACGGCCGCGGCTGACGAGGCCTGCGTCGACCCGGCGGGCGAGCTGATCCTCTACGCCGTCGGCTCCTCCGACGAAGCCGCGAACGAGGCGATCCGTGACCTCGCGGCCCGGCTCGGGCGTCGTCGCGGGGTGCGGGTCCGGGCCACGTTCGGCACCCGGCCGCCCCGCGGGATGGAGGTGCTGGAGTCGCTGGCCGGCCCGGTGGCCGTGCTGTCGCTGTTCACCGCTCCCGGTCTGCTGCTGGACCCGATGCTGGCCGCGGCGCGCCGACGCGAGGTGATCATCACCCCGCCGCTGGAGACCCGGCTCGCCCCACTGGTGCTGGAGCGCTACCTGCAGGCTCTCGCCGCCACCGGCGTAAGTTGAGCCCCATGGCCATCTCCGAGAAACACGTCGGCCGCAGCTACCCTCCGACCCCTCCTTATCTGGTCAGCGAGGCCAAGATCGTCGAGTTCGCCGCAGCTATCGGCGACGACAACCCGGCCTACGCCGGCCCCGAGGCGATCGCCCCGCCGACCTTCGTGGCCGTGGTCTCCTCCGAGGCCTGGCGGGCGATGTTCGACGACGACGAGCTGGGGCTCGCCCTGCGTCGGATCGTGCACGGCGACCAGCGGTTCACCTACCACCGTCCGGTCCGGGTCGGTGACCGGTTGAGCGCGACCCTGCGGCTGGAACAGGTACGCACCCGTGGCTCGATGGACATCCTGACCACCTCGGCCGAGATCACCTCCGGTGACGAGGCCGTCTGCACGGCGGTGTCCACCCTGTTCCACAGCCGTCCGGCCGAAGGAGAGCAGCAGTGAGCACCCAGACCCTCGACGTCGAGGTCGGCCTGCGGCTGCCCGAGCTGAGGGTGCAGCTGAGCCGGACCGATCTGGTCCGCTACGCCGGTGCCTCGGGCGACTTCAACCCGATCCACCACTCGGAGTTCTTCGCCGCCCAGGTCGGGCTGCCCGGGGTGATCGGGCACGGCATGCTGACCATGGCCTCGGCGCTGCGGGTGGTCACCGACTGGACCGGCGATCCGGCCGCGGTCCGGTCCTATTCCGTCCGGTTCACCAAACCGGTCGTGGTCCCCGACGACGGTCGCGGCGCCGAGCTCGTGTTCGGCGCGACGGTGAGCGCGATCGCCGACGGCATCGCCACTCTGAAGATCGAGGCCGTCGCCCCGCAGCAGGGGGAGGGCGGCGAGAAGGTGCTCGGGATGGCGGTCGCCGAGGTCGAGTTGACCAAGATCTCCACACCACGATGAGGCTGGCCGACCACACCACGCTCCGGGTCGGCGGCCCGGCGAAACGCTTCCACACCCTGGAGACCGAGGCCGCCCTGGTCGAGGCGGTCCGGGAGGCCGACGCGGCCGGCGAACCGGTGCTGATCCTGGGCGGCGGGTCGAATTTGCTGGTCGGCGACGACGGGTTCGACGGCACCGTGCTCCAGGTGGCGCACCGAGGTCTGGACGCCGAGGTGGACGACTGCTCCGGCGCGATGGTGACCGTGGCCGCCGGTGAGCCGTGGGACGACCTGGTCGGTGTCGCGGTCGACCACGGCTGGTCCGGTCTGGAGGCGATGTCCGGCATCCCCGGCCGCACCGGGGCCACCCCGATCCAGAACGTCGGCGCCTACGGCAGCGAGGTCAGCCACACCCTCGCCCACGTCCGGACGTTCGACCGACAGACCGGCAGCTACGCCCGGTTCGCTGCCGCCGACTGCGGTTTCGGCTACCGGCAGTCGATGTTCAAGCAACAGCCGGGCCGCTGGGTGGTGCTGTCGGTCACCTTCCAGCTGCGGCTGGGGACGCTGTCCGCCCCGGTCCGCTACGCCGAACTGGCCCGCGCGCTGGACGTGCCGATCGGCGCCCGGGTCGAGGCCGCGGCCGTCCGCGAGGCCGTGCTGGCGTTGCGCCGGGGCAAGGGCATGGTCCTCGACGACGCCGATCCGGACACCTGGAGTGCGGGCTCGTTCTTCACCAACCCCGTACTGAGCCGCGAGCAGGCCGACCGGCTGCCGCCGGAAGCACCCCGGTTCGACCAACCCGACGGCACCGTGAAGACCAGCGCGGCCTGGCTGATCGAGCACTCCGGCTTCGGCCGGGGCTACGGGGTGCCGCCGGCGACACTGTCGGGCAAGCACGTGCTGGCGCTGACCAACCGGGGCAACGCGCGGGCGGCCGACCTGCTGGCCTTGGCGCGTTGCGTCCGGGCCGGCGTCCATTACGCTCATCACGTCGAATTGGAGCCCGAACCGGTGTTGGTCGGCTGTGAATTCTGACGCCGTGACCACGACGCCGAATTGCTGACACTGGGAGAGACGTTTTGAAGCCGCACGAGCAACTGCAGGTATGGGCCCCGCAGGCCGAAAAGGTGAGCCTGGTCGCCGCCGACCACACGTTGGCCATGACCAAGAACGACGAAGGCTGGTGGCACCCGGCCGACGCGCTGCCCGAGGATCTGCGCACCGGCGCGTTCGACTACGGCTTCGTCCTCGACGACGAGGACACCCCGCTGCCGGATCCGCGTTCTCGGCATCAGCCGAACGGCGTGCACGAGCTGTCGCGCACCTTCGACGCCGACGCGCACCGCTGGCAGGACCGGCTCTGGACCGGCCGGCAGCTGCCCGGCGGGGTGATCTATGAGATGCACGTCGGCACCTTCACCACCGAGGGCACGCTGACCGCGGCGATCGATCGGCTGGACCATCTGGCCGCCCTCGGCATCGACTTCGTCGAACTGCTGCCGGTGAACGCCTACAACGGGCCGCACGGCTGGGGTTACGACGGCGTCCTGTGGTACGCGGTGCACGAGCAGTACGGCGGCCCGGCGGCCTACCAGGACTTCGTCGACGCCTGCCACCAGCGCGGGCTCGGCGTGATCCAGGACGTCGTCTACAACCACCTCGGGCCGAGCGGGAACTACCTGCCGAAGTTCGGGCCGTACTTCTCCTCCGGTGGCCAGAACAGCTGGGGCGACTCGATCAACCTCGACGGCGAGGACTCCGACGAGGTCCGCCGCTACATCGTCGACAACGCCAAGATGTGGTTGCGGGACTACCACGTCGACGGTCTGCGGCTGGACGCCGTGCACGCGCTGGTCGACACCCGGGCCATCCACATCCTGGAGGAGCTGGCGATCGAGGTGGACGCGTTGAGCACCTTCCTCGGTCGCCCGCTGACCCTGATCGCCGAGTCCGACCTGAACGACCCGCGGCTGATCAACTCCCGCGAGAGCGGCGGCTACGGACTGGCCGCGCAGTGGAGCGATGACTTCCACCACGCCCTCTACGTCAGCCTGACCGGCGACACGTCCGGCTACTACGCCGACTTCGAGTCGGTGGCGGCGCTGGGCAAGGTGTTCGAGAGCGGCTTCTTCCACGACGGCACCAGGTCGTCCTTCCGCGGCCGTGGCCACGGGATGAAGATCGACACGCTGCGGACGCCGACCTGGAAGCTGGTGGTCTGTTCCGACAACCACGATCAGATCGGCAACCGGGCCGACGGCGAGCGGCTGTCGGGCAAGCTCGACCACCAGCAGTTGCAGCTGGCCGCCCTGGTCACCCTGCTCTGCCCGTTCACGCCGATGATCTTCATGGGCGAGGAGTGGGGCGCCTCGACGCCGTGGCAGTTCTTCACCTCCCATCCGGAGCCGGAACTGGCCAAGGCCGTCGCCGAGGGCCGGCTGGAGGAGTTCAAGGCGATGGACTGGGATCCCGCCCTGGTGCCCGACCCGCAGGACCCGGAGACGTTCCGGCGCTCGAAGCTGGACTGGTCGGAGGCGGGGCAGGGTGAGCACGGGCAGTTGCTGGCCTTCAACGCTCGGCTGCTGGAGATCCGGCGCAGCTACCCCGACCTGTCCGACCCCCGCTTCGACCGGGCGCTGGCCAACGCCGACGACGAGACCGACTGGCTGGTGGTCGAGCGCGGCGAGATGATCATCGCGGTGAACTTCGGTCCGGAGCCGAACGACCTGCAGGTGCCGCACATCGAAGAGGTCGTGCTGACCGTCGGCGGGGTGGAGGTGCAGGGCGGCGATTTCACCCTGGCCCCGCACAGCGCCCTGGTGGCCCGGATCCGGGTCGACGACGCCGACCGCCAGCCCGCCGTCTGACCCGCACCTTGCACCGGTTCGTCCACCTCGCACGGGTTCGTCCACCTCGCACGGGTTCGTCCACCTCGCACGGGTTCGTCCACCTCGCACGCGTTGCTGCGCGTGCGAAGTGGACGAACACGTGCGAAGTCGCACGGGGTTACCGTGATCGGGTGAGCACCAGGGGATCAGCAACCGCGCAGCGCGCTCGGATTGGCGGGGCTGCTCGGCTTCGCCGCGATCGGGCACTTCCGCAAGCCGGAGTTCTTCGATTCGAGCATCCCGGCCGTCCTACCGGGGAAGCCGCGGGACTGGGTGATCGGTTCGGGCGTGGCCGAGGCCGCGACGGCGACGCTGATCGCGCTGCCGGCGACCCGCCGCCTCGGCGGCTTGGCTGCGGCAGCACTCTTCATCGGCGTCTTCCCGGCGAACGTCCAGATGGCTGTGGACGCGTGGCAGGACCGGGCCGACAAACCGGGCTATCTGGCCGGGATGCTGGTGCGACTGCCGTTGCAGATCCCGCTCGTCCTCTGGGCCTTCCGGGTCCGCCGCCCGCACACCTCCTGATCCGGACGTCGTCCGACCCGAAGCCGCCGAGCCGACTCAGTCGCCGAAGTGGATCTCGCGCTTCAGGATCTTGCCGGTAGGGCCTTTCGGCAGGTCGCCGAAGCGGATCACCCGCGGGTACTTGTAGGCCGCGATCTGCTCCTTGACCCAGTCGCGCAACTCCTCCTCGCTGACCTTCCCGCCCGGCCGGATCGTCACCAGCGCGGCGATCTCCTCGCCGTGCTCGGCGTGCGGGAAGCCGACCACGGCCACCTCGACCACGTCCGGGTGGGTGTAGATCACCTCTTCGACCTCACGCGGGTAGACGTTGAAGCCGTTGCGGATGATCATGTCCTTCTTGCGGTCGACGATGGTGAAGAAGCCGTCGTCGTCGCGGGTGGCCAGATCGCCGGAGTGGAACCAGCCGTTGCGGATCGCGTCCGCGGTGGCGCTCGGGTTCTGCCAGTAACCCTTCATGATGTTCTCGCCGCGGATGGCGATCTCGCCGATCTCGCCGTTGGGCACCTCGTTGTCGTCGAGGTTGACGACCTTCATCTCACAACCCCGGATCGGCAGTCCGATGGTGCCGGGCTTGGTCGGCCGGTCCGGCCGGTTGAACGAGGCGACCGGCGAGGTCTCGCTCAGTCCGTAGCCCTCCAGGACCTTCACGTGGTAGATCTTCTCCACCCCGCGCAGCACCTCGACCGGCAGCGACGCCCCGCCGGAGGCGCACAGTTTCAGGCTGCTGACGTCGAAGCGATCCGGCTCCTTCACGTTCAGCAGGCCGACGTACATCGTCGGGACGCCGAGGAAGATGCAGATCCGGTCGGCCTCGACCATGGCCAACGCAGCTTCGGCGTCGAACTTCGGCAACAGCGACAGGCAGGCGCCGCCGTAGACGGCACTGTTGAGCCCACAGGTCTGACCGAAGACGTGGAACAGCGGCAGGCCGCCGAACAGCACGTCACCGGGGCCGCTGGCCATCAGTGTCTCGATGTTGGTCTGCACGTTGCTGCTCAGGTTGTGGTGGGTCAGTTCGGCGCCCTTGGGCTGACCGGTGGTGCCCGAGGTGTAGAGGATGACCGCGGTGTCGTCCGGCTGCTGGTCGACCACCTCCGGGCTCGGCTCCAGCTCTTTCAGCTCGGCCTCGAACTCACCCGGGGTGACCACGATGACGTCGGTGCCGGTCTGCTCACCGGCCGCCGTCGACGCCTCGGCGAACGGGGCGAACGTCACCGAGACCTTCGCACCGGAGTCGGTGAAGGCGTGACGCACCTCGCCGGCCTTGAGCAGCGGGTTCAACGGCACCACGACCGCGCCGAGCCGCAGGATCGCGTAGTAGGCGATCGGGAAGTAGACGACGTTGGGGATGATCACCGCGACCCGGTCACCGTTACCCACACCGTGGTTCTTCAACAGGGTGGCCATCCGCGCCGAGGCGTCGTTCAGGGCGGCGAAGGTCAGCACCGTCTCGCCCTGCTTGATCGACGGGTGGTCGGCCAGGTCCACGGCGTGGTCGGCGACCCACTGGGCGATGTTGGCGTTCTTGTTCGCGTTCTGGCTGGCGTGCTGGTCAGCGGCCTGGGTGCCGGATTCCGAGGTCGACGTCGATGTCATGAATGGATGGTAGGACCGGGTGCCCACCCTGTCAGCCGTCACGGTCGATTCTCAGCTCGGCGGGAGCGGTCACCCGGCCGGGCGCAGGCCCGCCCGTCTCAGCGGCACTAGGGTGGAAGTCGTGTTCTCCGATCTCTCCCTGGACCAGATCCGCACCCTGCACGACGAGCAGCTGGGCGCCTACGCAGAGCTGAAGTCCCGCGGTCTGAAGCTCGACCTGACCCGGGGCAAGCCGAGCGCGGAGCAGCTGGACCTGTCCAACGCCCTGCTCGAACTACCGGGCGCGGGGAACTACCGGGACGCGGCCGGCACCGACCTGCGCAACTACGGCGGACTGACCGGCCTGCCCGAGTTGCGCCGGATCTTCGCGGAGTTGCTCAACCTCGACGCCGACACGCTGATCGCGGCCGACAACTCCAGCCTGGCCCTGATGCACGACAGCCTGGCCTTCGCCGTCCTGCACGGACCGGTGGGCGCCGAGAAGCCGTGGGGGGAGCAGCCGGTCAAGATCCTCTGCCCGACCCCGGGCTACGACCGGCACTTCGCGCTCAGCCTCGACCTGGGGATGGAGTTGGTGCCGGTGCCGATCGGTCCCGACGGCCCGGATCTGGACACGATCAGTGCCCTGGTCGCCGAGGATCCGAGCGTCAAGGGCATCTGGTGCGTCCCGACGTACGCCAACCCGACCGGTTCGGTCTACAGCGAGGAGGTCGTCCGCGGCCTGGTCTCGATGCCGACGGCCGCGCCCGACTTCCGCATCCTGTGGGACAACGCCTACGCCCTGCACCATCTGACCGAGGCCGAGGTCGTCCCCTTCGACGTGTTGAGCCTGGCCGCCGAGGCCGGTCACCCGGACCGGGTCTTCTGCTACGCCTCGACCTCCAAGATCACGTTCGCCGGGGCCGGGGTGGCTTTCTTCGCCGCCTCGCCGGCCAACCTGGCCTGGTACCAGGCGCACCTGGGCAAGCGGACCATCGGGCCGGACAAGCTCAATCAGTTGCGGCACGTGTTGTTCTTCTCCGACGCCGAGGGCGTCCGCTCCCACATGCGCAAGCACCGGGAGCTGATCAGCGCCAAGTTCGCCACCGTGGCCGAGATCCTGCAGAGCCGGCTGGGCGACTTCGGCGTCGCCGGCTGGACCGATCCGCAGGGTGGCTACTTCATCAGCCTGGACGTGCTGGACCGGACCGCGACCCGGGTGGTCGAGCTGTGCGGTGAGGCCGGGATCGCCATGACCCCGGCCGGCGCCGCCTTCCCCTACGGCGAGGACCCACGCGATCGCAACATCCGGATCGCGCCCACCTTCCCGCCGATCCAGCAGGTCTCCCAGGCCATCGACGGGCTCGCCACCTGCGTCCTGCTGGCCGGCTGCGAGCAACGGCTGGACGAACTGGAGGCGGCGCTGGCTGCCGGTGATCCGGTCCAGCACCCGGTGAACTCCGAAGGTCTGGCCGGCGAGGACGTCGATCCGGACCCGTCCGGCTCCTGAGCCGGGGGCCGCTCCGGAGTTCCGGTTCGACTCGGGTCGAGGCGTTGACTACACTCGACCTCTTGGTGGATCCACCACTGATTTGTTGCGCCCGCGTGCGGGTCGACGAACCGGGGCGGATCACCGAAGGGCAATAGCTCAATTGGCAGAGCATCGGTCTCCAAAACCGAAGGTTGTGGGTTCAAGTCCCTCTTGCCCTGCGGGTCCCGCGGCACCGACCGGTGCCGGGCGGGTTCGTGCAGGACGGTCAACGACGAAGGGTCGAGGCGTGGCAGACGACAGGGACGAGGCGGAGACGCCGGACGAGTCGGCCTCCGCAGCGACCCCCGACGAGTCACCCGAAGCGTCGCAGCCCGAAGCCGGGTCGGGGTCCGCGGTCGATCCTGAGGCCGTCGGACAGGCCGAGGAGCACGTCGCCGCCGAGGGTTCCCGCGAGCCGACGCTGGAAGAACTCGAGCAGATGCTCCAGGGCGACGACCCCGCCGATCACGACGGCGCCGACGTGGACCCGGCCGACGAGCCGGCCGAGTTGGTCGACGCCGAGGACATTCGCCTCTGACGACCGCGCCGCCACTGACGACACCTCGGATGACAACGCCTCTGGTGACAGCGGTTCCGGATCCGACCCGGACGGTTCGGCAGACTCCGATGAGGAGGATCCGGACGGCGAACTGGTCAGTGTCGGCGCTTCGCCGAAGTCCCGGTCCACCTCCGCGGCCGGCGGGACCGGTTCCGGCTCGTCCGCCGTGGCCAAGCAGGACGGCAAGGACCGACAGAAGAACCGGGCCACCCCCAAGCAGAAGCGCGAGGTCGAGAAGCCGAAGCGGACCACTCCGGTGGGCTTCGTCCGCGAGGCCGTCGGCGAGTTGCGCAAGGTCGTCTACCCGACCGGTTCGCAGCTGGGTAACTACTTCGTCGTGGTGCTGGTGTTCGTCCTGTTCATCATCGCCTTCGTCGGCCTGCTCGACGCCGGCTTCACCGCTCTGGTCCTCAAGGTGCTGGGGTGAGCGAGGTACCTACCTCCCAAGACGACCGAACCGCAAGCAGCAATCGACGTGATGGAGATTTCGACGTGTCAGAGAACCCAGCCGCAGACTCACCGACCGGTGACGAGGCGCTGGCGACCGACCAGGTGACCGATCAGGTGGAGACTCCGCAGGAGTCGGCCCAGGAGTCGGTCGCAGGAACCCGAGCGGGAGTACGAGATCGACTTCGGTGCCGACTCCTACAGCTCGGCCGACAGCAGCGACGACGGTGGGATCAACCTGGACTTCGAGGCCAGCCCCGGCGTGGCCCAGGAAGAGGACGAGTCCGGGATCAACCTCGACTTCGACGCCGAGCCCGAAGAGGCCGAGGACGACGAGGACGAGGAGTCCGACAAGGCCGAAGAGGAGGCGCTGGAGGCCTTCCGGACCGAACTGCGTGGCAAGTTCGGCGACTGGTACGTCGTCCACACCTACTCCGGGATGGAGAACCGCGTCCAGCAGAACCTGGAGAACCGGGTGTCCTCGCTGAACATGGAGGACTTCATCTACGAGATCGTGGTGCCGACCGAAGAGGTCACCGAGATCCGCAACGGCCAGCGCAAGCAGATCCGCCGGACCGTGCTGCCCGGCTACGTCCTGGTCCGGATGGACCTGACCGACGAGTCCTGGTCGACGGTGCGTCACACCCCGTCGGTGACCGGCTTCGTCGGCCATTCCAATCAGCCGGTGCCGCTCAGCCTGGACGAGGTCGAGAAGATGCTCGCCCCGGCCGTCGTGGCCGCGGTCGCGGCCACCCGCGAGGGCGGCCCGAGCAAGAAGAAGAAGAAGATCGAGGTCGCCGACTTCATCGTGGGCGACTCGGTGATGGTGGTCGACGGTCCGTTCGCGGGCGTCCACGCCACCATCACCGAGATCAACGTCAACAGCCAACGGCTGAAGGCGCTGGTCGAGATCCTCGGCCGGGAGACACCGGTCGACCTCACCTTCCCGCAGATCCAGAAGGTCTAGCGGGCCGAGCGTTCGCGCCCTGAGCCTGTCGAGGGGCACGAGCACCACACCATCCGAACCAGAAGGACCCAGTCAACATGCCATCCAAGAAGAAGGTCGCGGCCCTGGTCAAGGTCGCCCTGAACGCCGGCGCAGCCACGCCCGCGCCGCCCGTCGGTACCGCTCTCGGTCCGCACGGCGTCAACATCATGGAGTTCTGCAAGGCCTACAACGCGGCCACGGAATCCCAGCGTGGGCAGGTGATCCCGGTCGAGATCACGATCTTCGAGGACCGGTCGTTCACCTTCATCACCAAGACGCCGCCGGCTGCGGAGCTGATCAAGAAGGCGGCCGGCATCAGCAAGGGCGCCGGCAACCCGCTGACCGAGAAGGTCGGCAAGATCACCGCCGATCAGGTCCGCGAGATCGCCACCACCAAGCTGCCCGACCTGAACGCCAACGACGTCGAAGGCGCGATGAAGATCGTCGAGGGCACCGCCCGTTCGATGGGCGTCAGCGTCGATCGCTGAGCCGTCCCGGCCCTGAGTCGTACGCACTCCGGGCCTGACGGTCGCACCACTCGTGTTCCGAGCTCCCGGATCCTGATCCGGGGGCGATGACCACGATCCGGCAACACCCCGCACACGTGGCAGGGCCGGCGCGGCCCTCACCACACCTGGTCGCTCTGAGCAGAACGCTCCGAGCAGAGGAGAGGAACCAGACATGAAGCGCAGCAAGACCTACACCGCCGCCGCCGCCAACCGCGACGCCGACAAGCTCTACACCCCGGCCGAGGCGGTCGGCCTGGCCAAGTCCGGCGCGTCGGCCAAGTTCGACGAGACCGTCGACGTGGCCGTCCGGCTGGGCGTCGACCCGCGGAAGGCCGACCAGATGGTCCGCGGCACCGTGAACCTGCCCAACGGCACCGGCAAGACGGCGAAGGTGCTCGTCTTCGCCACCGGTGACCGGGCGCAGCAGGCGCTGGACGCCGGCGCCGACGAGGTGGGCTCGGACGAGATGGTGGAGAAGATCCAGGGCGGTTACCTCGACTTCGACGCCGTCGTCGCCACCCCGGACATGATGGGCAAGATCGGCCGGCTGGGCCGGGTGCTCGGCCCCCGCGGTCTGATGCCGAACCCGAAGACCGGCACCGTCACCATGGACGTGGCCAAGGCGGTCACCGACATCAAGGGCGGCAAGATCGAGTTCCGGGTCGACCGGCACGCCAACCTGCACTTCATCATCGGCAAGGCGTCCTTCAGCCCCGAGCAGCTGCAGCAGAACTACTTCGCGGCGATGGACGAGATCAGCCGGCTGAAGCCCAGCAGCTCGAAGGGCCGCTACCTGCGCAAGATCACCCTGTCGACCACGATGGGCCCCGGTCTGCAGGTCGATCCGGCCAAGGTCAAGATCGAGGCCGACGCCTGATCCCAGCAGGACCCCGTACGACCCCAGCACGACCCCAGCACCAAAGAAACGGGCCGCCTCCTTCGGGAGGCGGCCCGTTTCGCTGTCCCGAGACGGGTGCCGTCAGGATCCGACGGCGAGGCTGAACTCCTGTGGTTCCCCGGCCAGGGTCACCGGTTCGCTCACCGGTGACGCGTCCGTTCCGGCCACCAGCAGGTAGCTGCCGTCCTCGGCGCCGGCCAGGTGGAACGCCCCGTCCGCGTCGGTCCAGGAGCGGACGACGTCGGCGCCGTCCGTCGTGGTCAGGGCGACGGCCATCTCGGGGACCGGCGAGCCGTCGGGGCGGGTCAGCCGACCGTGCACGACGTTGCCTTCGGCGGCCTCCAGTTCCTGCTCCATGCCGTCGTCTTCGAGTTCGACCTCGGTCTCGGTGTCCGAACCGGCGGAGGCCGAGGTGATCAGCGTGTGGGCGGTCATCGCGACGATCATGCCCGCGAACACCGCACCGGCTCCGATCGCGAACGGCAGGTGGTCGCCGTACCTGGCCGCCAGCGTGCCGGCCACGAACGGGGCGAGACCGCCGCCGATGAAGCGGACGAAGCTGTAGGCCGCGGAGGCGGTCGGTCGGGCCACCGGCGCGACCAGCATCACCGTCGAGGTGACCAGCGTGTTGTTCATCCCGATGAAGGCTCCGCTGATGATGACGCACAGGATCACCACCCACGGCTTGTCGACCCAGATCGCGATCGCGGCCACGTCGAGGGACATCAGGAACAACGTCAGATAGAGCGACCGGGCGGTGCCGATCAGCCGCTGGGCGCGAGGGGCGACGAAGACGGCGAACAGGGCGACCAGCAGTCCCCAGCCGAAGAAGACGAAGCCGAGCGCGTGCACGCCGATCTTCATCGGGTAGGGCGCGTAGCCCAGGATGGTGAAGAAGCCCCAGTTGTAGAGCAGTGCGGTCAGCGAGACGGTCAGCAGGCCGCGGTAGCGCAGGGCCCGTAACGGCGCCGACAGTGCCGTCCGTTCGGCCGGCTTCGGGGTGGGGGACAGCATGGTCGTCACCAGCACCAGGGCGATGGCCATCAGCACCGCGACGCCGAAGAACGGACCGCGCCAGCTGATCCCGCCCAGCACGCCGCCGATCAGCGGGCCGAGGGCGATGCCGAGGCCGAGGGCGGCCTCGTAGAGCACGATCGCGCCCTCGAAGCCACCGCTCGCCGCGCCGACGATGACGGCCAGCGAGGTGGCGATGAAGAGTGCGTTACCCAGCCCCCAACCGGCCCGGAACCCGATGATGCCGCTGACCCCGCTGGAGGATCCGGCCAGGGCGGCGAAGACGACGATGATGATCAGTCCGGTGATCAGGGTCTTCTTGGCCCCGATCCGGCTGGACACCCAGCCGGTGCCCAGCATGGCCACCGCGGTGACCAGCAGATAGCTGGTGAACAGCAGCGAGATCTGCGCCGGGGTGGCGTCGAGTTGGCTGGCCATGGTGGGCAGGATCGGGTCGACCAGCCCGATCCCCATGAAGGAGACGACGCAGGCGAAGGCGACCGCCCAGACCGATTTCGGCTGGTCGAAGAAGCTGCGTTTGCCCGAGGTCGGGTGGTCGCCGGGTTGTCCGCTGGCTCCGACGTCGGGCTCGGTGGGATGTCCGGTGGAGGTGTTGAGAGTGCTCACGACGTGCGGTTTCCGATCTGTGTTGATGAGGTGTGCGTGGGGTGCGGCGAGTTGTCGACGGTCGGGTTGTCGCGGGTGAGCCCGGCGCGGTCGGCTGCGCTCAGCGCGGCGGGCAGAGCCTCCCGGTCGGCCAGCCGGCTGAGGGCCGGGCCGGCTCGTTCCAGCAACTCGGCCTCGGCCGGGTCGAGCCGGTCGACCAGCTCGGCCAGGAAGGCGGTCCGGGCCGCGTGCCGACGGCGTCGCATCTCGACGCCGGCCTCGGTGATGTCGATCAGCGCGCTCCGGCCGTCGTCCGGGTCGACCCGGCGGGTGGCCAGGCCGAGTCGCTCCAGCCGGTTGATCATGGTCGTCATCGCCGGTTGGCTGACGCCCTCGCGAGCGGCCAGTTCGGTGATCCTCGTCGGACCGAGTTCGTCCAGTGAGGACAACGTGCTGAGCGCGGCGACGCTCATCCCCGACAACGTCGCGGTGTGCCGGACCACGAAGCGGGTCACCGCGTCCAACGACTCGATCGTCTCGGCCATCTGCATAAAAGCACTATATAACACTCCTATGCAGTGGCTGAGGCCCTGCTCCGCCGAGGTCCGGCCGCACCCCGGCGGTGCGGGCCGCCGCCGTCGGAGGGCAGGATGAGCCGGTGCCGCCATCGACCCCGGCCTCCGACCAGGAGGCCCCGCTACGGCTGGGTACCCCGGCCGGACGCTGGCTGCTGGCCGGGACGATCGTCGGCTCCGGGATGGCGATGCTGGACAGCACCGTGGTCAACGTGGCGCTGGCCCGGATCGGCACCCGGTTCGGGGCCGGCTTCATCGCTTTGCAGTGGGTGGTGAACGGCTACGTCCTGACGTTGGCCTCGCTGATCCTGCTCGGCGGCGTGCTCGGCGACCTCTACGGCCGGCGACGGATCTACGTCCTCGGCACGGTCTGGTTCACCCTCGCCTCGATCGGCTGCGCCCTCAGCCCGAACGTGCAGTGGCTGATCGGCGCCCGGGCGCTGCAGGGCGTCGGGGCTGCGCTGCTCACCCCGGGCAGCCTGGCCCTGATCTCGGCCAGCTTCGCCGCGGCCGACCGGTCCCGGGCGGTGGGGGTGTGGGCCGGCCTCGGCACCGTGGCCAACGCCGCGGGCCCGCTGCTGGGCGGCTGGCTGACCGGCATCAACTGGCGGCTGGTGTTCGGCATCAACGTGCCACTGGCCGCATTCGTGGTCTGGACGGCCCTGCGCCGGTTCCCCGTCGCGACCGACCGGACCGAGCCGACCAGCAACTCCACGTCCGACCTGACGTCCAACCCGACGCTCAACCTCACGTCCAAGCGGGTCGGTGGGCGCCGGGTCGATCTGCCCGGGACGGTCTGTGTCGCCCTCCTGCTCGGTGGTCTGACCTACGCACTGACGGCAGCCGGCAACGTGGGCTGGACGCCGGCGGTGACCGGCATCGCCGTGGCCGGTCTGTTGGCCGGGGTGGCGTTCGTGCTGATCGAGCGCCGGACGGCGCGGCCGCTGATGCGCCTGGAACTGTTCGCCGACCGGGTCTTCGCCGCCACCAACCTGGTCACCCTCTTCGTCTACGCCGCGTTGGCCGTCTTCTTCCTGTTGCTGGTGCTGCAGTTGCAGCTGACTTCCGGTTGGACGCCGCTGCACGCCGGTCTGTCCGTGCTGCCGGTGACCCTGCTGATGCTGTTACTGGCGTCCCGGTTCGGTGCCCTGACCGACCGGGTCGGGCCACGGGTACTGATGAGTCTCGGCACCGTGTTGGCCGCCGCCGGGTTCCTGTTGGCCCGGCGGATCGGGCCGGACGCCTCCTACCTGAGTGACGTGCTGCCGGCCGTCGTCCTGCTCGGGCTCGGGCTGTCCGCCACGGTCGCTCCGCTGACCGCCACGGTGCTGGCCGCGGCTCCGGCGGCCCAGGCCGGGGCGGCGTCGGGGATCAACAACGCGGTGGCACGCTCGGCCGGTCTGCTGGCCGTCGCCGTGATCCCGGCCGCGGCCGGGCTGTCGGGGCAGCAGGAGGGCTATCAGGCCGGGTTCAGCCACGGTTTCGGGGTGGCGATGGTGATCGGTGCAGCGCTGATGCTGGTCGGGGCGGCGACCTCCTGGTTCGGGCTCGGTGCCGGCTCCCGACCGGTCAGGGCCGAGGTTCAGGCCAACTCCGGACCGTAGCGACGCAACCAGTCGAGGTCGGCGCGGTAGCCGGCGACGTGATGCGCGAGGGAGTTGCGAGCCGGGTCGGCCCGGCGGGCGGTGAAATCGGCCAGCGCCTCGACTCGATGGACGGCCGCGGCGATCAGATCCCCCCGGCTCAACGAACCGATGCCGAACGATCCGTAGCTCATGATCAGTAGATCGAGCCGGTGCCGCCGCTCGGCCGGTGTGAAGGCTGCCAGAGGCGATCCAGAATCGGGCCGGGTCAGCGGCACCAGGCCGTAGCCGAGATAGGCCAGATCCCAGCGCCGCGGGCCGGGCGAGGCGGTGTCCCGGTCGATCACCGCACTCAGCCGATGGCCTGCGTCGCCGCATCCGGAGCTGTCCTCGGGGCGGGGAGCACGCTCTCCCCGCGGCGCGACACCGCGGTCATGTTCCCTCCGGACAGCGGCACCTCAACCGGCCGGTGACCGCTCCGGTCTGCCTTGTCCGTCACGCATCCGACTCGGCGTCACCGACGGGGGCGGTTCGATCGGCCAGCGCCAGCAGCGCCGGGCCGGTCAGTCGGTAGGGCGTCCACTCGCTCATCGGCCGGGCGCCGAGGGCGGTGTAGACCTCGATCGCCGGGGTGTTCCAGTTCAGCACCCACCACTCGAACCGGGCGTAGCCGCGGTCGACCGCCAGCCGGGCCAGGTGTTGCATCAGAGCCGAACCGAACCCCTGGCCGCGAGCCTCAGGACGGACGTAGAGATCCTCGAGATAGATCCCGTGAACCCCTTCCCAGGTTGAGAAGTTGAGGAAGTAGAGGGCGAAGCCGACCGGCTCACCGGCCCCGGTCTCGGCGATCACGGCGAAGACGGCGGGGTGCTCGGCGAACAACGCTGCCGCGAGTTGATCATGGTCGAGGTGGACCTGGTCGGCGGCCCGCTCGTAGCGGGCCAGCTCCATGATCAACTCCAGCAGCAGGCCGAGGTCGGCTTCTCGGGCGGGGCGAATCGGCATGCCCGGACGATACCGAGGTGACGAGCCCGGCCGGCACACACGGACGAGGCCCCTTCACCCGGACGGGTGAAGGGGCCTCGGGCCGAGATGCCGAGCGCCGACGTCAGGCGGGGCGGACGGCGCCGTTGAAGGGCATGTACTTCATGGCGATGTAGCTGACCCGCGAGCCGCTGTGCGGGGCGTGGATGACCTTGCCGCCGCCGGCGTAGATGGCCACGTGGCTGCGACCGGAGTAGAAGAAGACCAGATCGCCCGGCTTGAGCTGGGACTTGCTGATCTTCTTCGCCGCCCGGTACTGGGCGTTGGTCTGGTGCGGCAGCCGGACCCCGGCCGCCTTCCAGGCCGCCATGGTCAGACCGGAGCAGTCGAACGAGCCGGGTCCGGCCGCGCCGTAGCGGTACGGATCGCCGAGCTGCTTCTTGGCGTAGGCCAGCGCCTTGGCACCCTTCGAACTGCTGGAGGCGCTGGAGCTGGAGGCCTTCTTGGCCGGAGCCTTCCAGTGCCCGCCGTGCTGGACGACGTACCAGGTGCCGCCGCCGGCGATCCCGGTGCGGCTCCAGCCTTCCTTCTTCTGCAGGGCCTGGACGGCCTTCTTGGTGGTGGCGCCGAAGCTGCCGTTGACCGGCGTGGTGTAGCCCAGCGCTTTGAGCCCGCCCTGCAGCCTGGTCACCGTCGAACCCTTGCTACCGCTGCGCAGTTGCGGCGTCGAGCCGCGCGACAGCAGCGCCGCCCAGGTGGCCCTGTCGACCTTGCCGGTCTGGCTCAGGCCCTTGGACTTCTGGAAGGCCTTGGTCCCACCGACACCCGTCGAGTGACCGGATGCCCGCAGGCAGGCGGCCGCGATCTGGCCGGCGGTGCCCTTCGAGCCCGAGGTCACGGTCGGGATGGTGCTGTTCGTGCTGGTGCTGGGAGCCTTGCAGCTGATTGCTGCGGCGGCGGTGGCCGGAGTCTGCAGAACTGCCGAACCTACGGTCAGTCCGGCAGCCGTGACGGCCACGCCGGTGGTGAGCCCGGCGGCGGCCTTGGCCACGCCCTGGGCGCTGAAGTCGTGCGGTGCCCGAACCGGAGTCAGGCTCCGTCGGGGGGCGACGTGACTGCGCGGAGCAACCCCGTCCCCTCGCCGTGCGACGACCGACTTCGATCGTCTGATTGTGCTCGTACTTTGCTCGTCAGATCGCATTTCCGAATTCCCCTCGTCAGTGTGCGCCAGCCCCGGTCGGGGCCGTCCCGCGCTCTCGATTGGCCCGCAGCCTCCTCGATGCGTCGGCGAACGTTATCTGGCCGAGATCTTGAGAACCAAATTTCGCTGTTTCTCAGGATTGTTTTCGCTTCGGTCGATTCGTGCGTCTTGACTAACCCGCCAACGTGTGCAGACCTGGGGGAGACGCCGGCCCGACCGCCCAGGATTTGGCTCCTGCTTCACGAGCGACGTACAGTGGTAGACGCCGAAGACCGCTGGTTGATCGACTCGATCCGAAGACTCCGTCACGGGGTGCCTGCGCAGGTGATCCAGTAGTGAGCTGTGGAAGTACGCACGTTCGTGCCGCTTCGATCTCCTCGCCCCGGACGCCTTCGCGCCGGGGCTTTTTTCATGCCCGGGTACGCCGTGTCGTCCTCGGACCGATCCGATCTCGAGCGGGCTCGGCACGACCTGAAGAAGTGGAAGGAGACTCATGGCGAGGCCTGACAAGGCAGCCGCAGTCGCGGAGTTGACGAACAGGTTCAACGACTCCAACGGCGCCGTGCTGACCGAGTACCGCGGACTCACCGTAGCGGCGCTGAAGAATCTGCGCCGTTCTCTCGGTGACGATGCGACCTACGCCGTGTCGAAGAACACGCTGACCAAGATCGCGGCCAAGCAGGCCGGTATCGACGGGATCGACCAGCACCTGGTCGGCCCGACGGCGATCGCTTTCATCGACGGCGACCCGGTCGTCGTCGCGAAGAGCCTGCGTGACTTCGCCAGGGCCAACCCGCTTCTGGTGATCAAGGCCGGTGTGCTCGACGGCAACATCCTCGACTCGACGGAGATCGGCAAGCTCGCCGACCTCGAGTCCCGCGATGTCCTGCTGGCCAAGCTCGCCGGCGGCATGAAGAACGCCCTGCAGGGCGCCGCTTCGCTGTTCGCCGCTCCGTTGTCGCAGGCCGCCCGGGTGATGGGCGCTCTGCAGGCCGCGGCCGCGGAGAACCCCGAGTTGATCGGTGGTGCGGGTGCTGCAGCAGCAGAGCCGGCCGCCGAGACCAGCGCGGACGCACCAGAAGAGGGATCAGCAGAACCTGAGGCAGCACCCGCTGCGGATGAGAACACCGACGACGCAGCCGCAGCCGCTGCCGAAGCCAACTAGGGAAGGACGCCACCATGGCAAAGCTCAGCACTGACGAGCTCCTTGATTCCTTCAAGGAGATGACGCTGATCGAGCTCAGCGAGTTCGTGAAGCAGTTCGAGGACACCTTCGGCGTGACCGCCGCCGCTCCGGTGGCCGTGGCCGCCGCGCCGGCCGCCGGTGGCGGCGACGGTGCCGCTGCCGAGGAGGAGAGCGACGAGGTCGACGTCATCCTCGACTCCATCGGCGACAAGAAGATCCAGGTCATCAAGGAGGTGCGGACGCTGACCAGCCTCGGCCTGAAGGAGGCCAAGGATCTGGTGGAGTCCGCTCCGAAGCCGATCCTGGAGAAGGTCGCCAAGGACGTGGCGGCCAAGGCGAAGGAGGCCCTCGAGGCCGCCGGCGCCTCGGTCACCGTCAAGTGAGCTGACGCTCGCTGACACGCTTGTCCTGACGCACCAGCGCAGTGCCCCGACCCGCACGGGTCGGGGCACTGCTGCGTTCGCAGGCCTGATCCCAGCCGGGTTCAGTCCGGCTCGGTCCCCGTCTGACCAGGGGAGACGGGTGTCTCCGCACGGGCCGCCGGACCGGGTGAAAACACCTGTGCGGAAGTGCTTGCAGTCACCTCTGCAAGCGGTATGCTCCTCATCAGCCCCGAGGCTCTCTCGGTCGGTAGCGGCGTCCGCTGCCCTGAGGCTTTACTTTTCGTGCGCAGCGCACTAACATCGAGGTTTGCTCCTCGCAATTCGTCGACCCGTTTCGTTTGACACGGGTGGTTCGGCGTGCGCGGAGGTCGGATCGTCAGATCGAGGGCGTCCCGACGAGCAGCATCAGCAGGGTCACAACTGAACATCCAGCCATCCACGACCAGCTCACGCACCAGTCATTCGAACCGCCCGCGAGCCATCGGAAGGACCAACTCTTGGCCGCCTCGCGCACTGCCGCAAAGAATCCCGTCATCTCTACTACAGGTCGTATCTCGTTCGCGAAGATCGACGAGCCGCTGGAGGTTCCTGATCTGCTCGATCTGCAGATCGACTCCTTCGACTGGCTGATCGGGAACGACGTCTGGCGCAACCGCACCGACGAGGCCCTCGCCCAGGGCCGCACCGACGTCAACACCAAGTCCGGCCTGGAGGAGATCTTCGAGGAGATCTCTCCGATCGAGGACTTCTCCCAGACGATGTCGCTCTCGTTCCGGGATCACCGTTTCGAGCCGCCGAAGAACTCCGTGGACGAGTGCAAGGAGCGCGACGTCACCTACGCCGCGTCGTTGTTCGTCACCGCCGAGTTCATGAACAACGAGACCGGCGAGATCAAGAGCCAGACCGTGTTCATGGGTGACTTCCCGCTGATGACCGACAAGGGCACCTTCGTCATCAACGGCACCGAGCGGGTCGTCGTCTCCCAGCTGGTCCGCAGCCCGGGCGTCTACTTCGAGCAGACCCCGGACAAGACCTCCGACAAGGACATCTTCACCTGCAAGATGATCCCGTCCCGGGGTGCCTGGCTGGAGTTCGAGATCGACAAGCGCGACATGGTCGGCGTCCGGCTGGACCGCAAGCGCAAGCAGAACGTCACCGTGCTGCTCAAGGCGCTCGGCTGGACCGAGGCCCAGATCCTGGAGGAGTTCGGGGAGTACGAGTCGATCCGGCTCACCCTGGAGAAGGACCACACGGCCACCCAGGACGAGGCGCTGCTCGACATCTACCGCAAGCTGCGTCCGGGTGAGCCGCCGACCCGCGAGGCCGCCCAGGCACTGCTGGAGAACTACTACTTCAACCCCAAGCGCTACGACCTGGCCAAGGTCGGTCGCTACAAGATCAACAAGAAGCTGGGGCTGGAAGAGCCGTTCGACCAGCAGGTGCTGACCACCGAGGACATCGTCGCCGCGATCCGCTTCATCGTCGCCCTGCACGAGGGCAAGGCCACGTTGGAGAGCCCGCGCGGTGAACTCGTGGTCGAAGAGGACGACATCGACCACTTCGGCAACCGCCGGCTGCGGACGGTGGGCGAGCTGATCCAGAACCAGCTGCGCACCGGCCTGGGCCGGATGGAGCGCGTGGTCCGGGACCGGATGACGACCCAGGACGTCGAGGCGATCACGCCGCAGACCCTGATCAACGTCCGTCCGGTGGTGGCCGCGCTGCGCGAGTTCTTCGGGACCAGCCAGCTCAGCCAGTTCATGGACCAGACCAACCCGATCTCGGGCCTGACCCACAAGCGGCGCCTGTCCGCGCTCGGCCCGGGTGGTCTCTCCCGTGACCGCGCCGGCATGGAGGTCCGCGACGTGCACACCAGCCACTACGGCCGGATGTGCCCGATCGAGACCCCGGAAGGCCCGAACATCGGCCTGATCGGCTCGCTGGCCAGCTTCGCCCGGGTGAACGCGTTCGGCTTCATCGAGACGCCGTACCGCAAGGCCGAGAACGGGCAGGTCACCGACCAGATCGACTACCTGACCGCCGATGAGGAGGACCGCTTCGTCATCGCCCAGGCCAACGCCCGGCTGGACGGGGACAAGAAGTTCATCGACGAGCGGGTGCTGGTGCGCAAGCGCCACGGCGAGACCGACGAGGTGCCCAGCGGCGACGTCGACTACATGGACGTCTCACCGCGCCAGATGGTCTCCGTGGCCACCGCGATGATCCCGTTCCTCGAGCACGACGACGCCTCCCGGGCCCTGATGGGTTCGAACATGCAGCGTCAGGCCGTCCCGCTGATCCGCTCGGAGTCGCCGTTCGTGGGCACCGGGATGGAGTACCGCGGTGCGGTCGACGCCGGTGACGTGACGGTGGCCAAGAAGCCCGGTGTGGTCCAGTCGGTCAGCGCCGACCTGGTCGAGATCGCCGAGGACGAGGGCACCTACAGCACCTACCGGCTGTCGAAGTTCCGTCGCTCCAACCAGGGCACCTGCATCAACCAGCGTCCGCTGGTCGCCGCGGGGCAGCGGGTCGAGGTCGGCACGCCGCTGGCCGACGGTCCCTGCACCGACCAGGGCGAGATGGCGCTCGGCCGCAACCTGCTGGTCGCCTTCATGCCGTGGGAGGGTCACAACTACGAGGACGCGATCATCCTCAGCCAGCGCGTGGTCCAGGACGACCTGCTGACCTCGATCCACATCGAGGAGCACGAGGTCGACGCCCGGGACACCAAGCTGGGTGCCGAGGAGATCACCCGCGACATCCCCAACGTCAGCGAGGAGATGCTGGCCGACCTGGACGAGCGGGGCATCATCCGGATCGGTGCCGAGGTCAGCACCGGCGACATCCTGGTCGGCAAGGTCACCCCGAAGGGCGAGACCGAGCTGACCCCGGAGGAGCGGCTGCTGCGGGCGATCTTCGGTGAGAAGGCGCGCGAGGTGCGCGACACCTCGCTGAAGGTGCCGCACGGCGAGTCCGGCACGGTCATCGGCGTCCGCGTCTTCGACCGTGAGTCCGACGACGAGCTCAGCCCGGGCGTGAACCAGTTGGTCCGCGTCTACGTCGCCCAGAAGCGCAAGATCCAGGACGGCGACAAGCTCGCCGGCCGGCACGGCAACAAGGGCGTCATCTCCAAGATCCTGCCGGTCGAGGACATGCCGTTCATGGAGGACGGCACCCCGGTCGACATCGTGCTCAACCCGCTCGGCGTGCCGAGCCGGATGAACGTCGGCCAGGTGCTGGAGACCCACCTCGGGTGGGTGGCCAAGACCGGCTGGGATCTCGAGGGTGTCGAGGGCGAGTGGGCCGAGCGGTTGCGCGGCATCGACCTCGGCCACGTGGACGGCAACAAGCGGCTGGCCACGCCGGTCTTCGACGGCGCCACCGAGGAGGAGATCACCGGTCTGCTGACCAACGGTCTGCCCACCCGCGACGGCGAGCAGTTGGTCGACGGCGACGGCAAGGCGCGGATGTTCGACGGCCGCTCCGGGGAGCCCTTCCCCGATCCGGTGGGTGTCGGCTACATCTACATGCTGAAGCTGCACCACCTGGTCGACGACAAGATCCACGCCCGTTCGACCGGTCCGTACTCGATGATCACCCAGCAGCCGCTGGGTGGTAAGGCGCAGTTCGGTGGCCAGCGGTTCGGCGAGATGGAGGTCTGGGCCCTGGAGGCCTACGGCGCCGCCTGGGCGCTGCAGGAGTTGCTGACGATCAAGTCCGACGACATCCCCGGCCGGGTGAAGGTCTACGAGGCGATCGTCAAGGGCGAGAACATCCCCGAGCCGGGCATCCCGGAGTCGTTCAAGGTGCTGGTGAAGGAGATGAAGAGCCTCTGCCTGAACGTGGAGGTGCTGAACTCCGACGGCGCCGAGGTCGAGTTGCGGGATTCCGACGACGACAACTACCGCGCCTCGGACGAGTTCGGGATCGACCTGTCGCGTCGCCCGGGTGAGTCCCTCGGGGTCGAAGAGGTCTGAGTCGAAGGTCTGGATCCGACAGGTTCCGGGCCGGTCGAGGGGTTGTGGTTCGACCACCCTCGACCGGGCCGGGGCCCGGATCCGGTCAAGAGCAAGCAAGCGCTTCACGATAGATAAGAGGAAAGAGACACCGTGCTCGATGTGAACTTCTTCGACACCATCCGGATCAGTCTGGCCACCGCCGACGAGATCCGGGACTGGTCCTTCGGCGAGGTCAAGAAGCCCGAGACGATCAACTACCGCACGCTCAAGCCCGAGCGCGACGGTCTGTTCTGCGAGAAGATCTTCGGTCCCACCCGGGACTGGGAGTGCTACTGCGGCAAGTACAAGCGGGTCCGGTTCAAGGGCATCATCTGCGAGCGCTGCGGCGTCGAGGTGACCCGGTCCAAGGTCCGTCGTGAGCGGATGGGCCACATCGAGCTGGCCGCCCCGGTCACCCACATCTGGTACTTCAAGGGCGTCCCGTCGCGTCTGGGCTACCTGCTGGACATCGCGCCGAAGGACCTGGAGAAGGTCATCTACTTCGCCGCCTACATGATCACCGCGGTCGACGACGAGGCCCGTCATCGCGACCTGTCCTCGCTCGAGGCCAAGGTCGACGTCGAGCGCAAGCAGATCGAGGGTCGCCGGGACTCCGACATCGAGACCCGGATGAAGAAGCTGGAGACCGACACCGCGGCCCTGGAGGCCGAGGGTGCCAAGGCCGACGTGAAGCGGAAGACCCGTGAGGGGGCCGAGCGCGAGGCCAAGCAGCTGCGCGACCGGGCCCAGCGTGAGCTGGACCGGCTGGACGCGGTCTGGAACCGGTTCAAGAACCTCGCCGTTCAGGACCTCGAGGGCGACGAGATCCTCTACCGGGAGATGAAGACCCGGTTCGGGAAGTACTTCGAGGGCTCGATGGGCGCCAACGCGATCCAGAAGCGGCTGCAGACCTTCGACCTGGCCGCCGAGTCGGTGTCGCTGCGCGACACCATCCAGAACGGCAAGGGCCAGCGCAAGACCCGGGCACTGAAGCGGCTCAAGGTGGTCTCGGCCTTCCTGGCCACCGGCAACAGCCCCGAGGGCATGGTGCTGGACTGCGTCCCGGTCATCCCGCCGGACCTGCGCCCGATGGTGCAGCTCGACGGTGGCCGGTTCGCCACCTCCGACCTGAACGACCTCTACCGCCGGGTGATCAACCGGAACAACCGGCTGAAGCGGCTGCTCGACCTCGGCGCGCCCGAGATCATCGTGAACAACGAGAAGCGGATGCTGCAGGAGGCCGTGGACAGCCTGTTCGACAACGGCCGTCGTGGACGTCCGGTCACCGGCCCGGGCAACCGGCCGCTGAAGTCGATCTCGGACATGCTGAAGGGCAAGCAGGGCCGGTTCCGTCAGAACCTGCTCGGCAAGCGCGTCGACTACTCCGGTCGTTCGGTGATCGTGGTCGGCCCGCAGCTCAAGCTGCACCAGTGCGGGCTGCCCAAGGCGATGGCCCTGGAGCTGTTCAAGCCGTTCGTGATGAAGCGGCTGGACGACCTCAACCACGCCCAGAACATCAAGAGCGCCAAGCGGATGGTCGAGCGTCAGCGCCCGGTCGTCTGGGACGTGCTGGAAGAGGTCATCAGCGAGCACCCGGTGCTGCTGAACCGGGCCCCGACCCTGCACCGCCTCGGCATCCAGGCCTTCGAGCCGCAGCTGATCGAGGGCAAGGCCATCCAGATCCACCCGCTCGTCTGCACCGCGTTCAACGCGGACTTCGACGGTGACCAGATGGCCGTCCACCTGCCGCTGAGTGCGGAGGCCCAGGCCGAGGCCCGGATCCTGATGTTGAGCACCAACAACATCCTGAAGCCGGCCGACGGTCGTCCGGTGACCATGCCCACCCAGGACATGATCATCGGTCACTACTACCTGACGATGCACCGTGAGGGCGCAGCCGGCGAGGGCCGGGCGTTCGGGTCGATCGCCGAGGCCCTGATGGCCTACGACCGGCACGAGCTCAGCCCGCAGGCCAAGATCAAGCTGCGGCTGAAGGGCATCGTCCCGCCGGCCGGGCAGGAGCTGTCGGCCAGCGGTTCGATCATCATGGAGACGACGCTCGGTCGGGCGCTGTTCAACGAGGCGCTGCCGGCGGACTACCCGTTCGCCGACTACGAGGTGGGCAAGAAGCAGTTGGGGCAGATCGTCAACGATCTGGCCGAGCGCTACCCCAAGGTCGAGGTCGCCTTCGCCCTGGACGCGTTGAAGGATCTCGGTTTCCACTGGGCCACCCGGTCCGGGGTCACCGTCTCCATCGGCGACGTCACCACCCCGGCGGACAAGGCCGAGATCCTGTCGGGCTACGAGGCCCGGGCGAGCCAAGATCGACACCCAGTACGAGCGCGGCCTCATCACCGAGGACGAACGGCGCCAGGAACTGATCGAGATCTGGACCGACGCGACGGCGCGGCTCGGTGCGGCGATGGAGGCCAACTTCTCCAAGACCAACCCGATCTACATGATGGTCCACTCCGGTGCCCGCGGGAACATGGTGCAGATGCGCCAGATCGCCGCCATGCGTGGCCTGGTGGTGAACCCGAAGGGCGAGATCATCGCCCGGCCGATCAAGTCGAACTTCCGTGAAGGCCTCACCGTGGGTGAGTACTTCATCTCCACCCACGGCGGTCGGAAGGGCCAGGCCGACACCGCGTTGCGGACGGCCGACTCGGGTTACCTGACCCGGCGTCTGGTCGACGTCAGCCAGGACGTGATCATCCGTGAGGAGGACTGCGGCACCGAGCGTGGTCTGACCAAGATCATCGCGCGGGAGGAGAACGGCAAGCTCGTCGCCGACGAGCATGTCGAGAGCGCGGTCTACTCCCGCAACCTGGCCACTGATGTGCTCGACGACAAGGGCGAGATCCTGGTTCCGGCCGGGGTCGACCTGGGCGACGTGAACATCAACCTGCTGGTCGCCAACGGCGTCAACACGGTCAAGGTGCGCAGTGTCCTCACCTGTGAGGCGGTGACCGGTACCTGCTCGATGTGCTACGGCCGTTCGCTGGCCAGCGGCAAGCTGGTCGACGTCGGCGAGGCCGTCGGCATCATCGCGGCGCAGTCGATCGGTGAGCCCGGCACCCAGCTGACGATGCGGACCTTCCACACCGGTGGTGTGGCCGGTGACGACATCACCCAGGGTCTGCCGCGTGTGGTCGAGTTGTTCGAGGCCCGGCAGCCCAAGGGCAAGGCGCCGATCTCCGAGGCGGCGGGCCGGATCGAGGTCGAGGATTCGGATCGTTCGAAGAAGATCCTGGTGGTGCCGGACGACGGCGGCGAGAAGATCGAGTATCTCGTCAGCCGGCGGGCCCGGATGTTGGTCGAGGACGGCGATCGGGTCACGGTGGGCCAGCAGCTCACCGCCGGTACGCCCGACCCGGCCGACGTGCTGCGGATCCTCGGCGTGCGCAAGGTCCAGGAGCACCTGGTGGACGAGGTGCAGTCGGTCTACCGGACCCAGGGTGCGCCGATCCACGACAAGCACATCGAGATCATCATCCGGCAGATGCTGCGCCGGGTGACGGTGATCGAGTCCGGTGACTCCGATCTGCTGGCCGGTGACCTGGTGGACCGTCTCTCCTACGAGGCGGCCAACCGTCAGGTCGTGGCCGAGGGCGGCACCCCCGCCTCCGGTCGTCCGGTGCTGATGGGCATCACCAAGGCCTCGCTCGCGACCGAGTCGTGGCTGTCGGCGGCCTCCTTCCAGGAGACCACCAAGGTGCTCACCGACGCCGCGATCCACGGCAAGTCCGACAGCCTGGTCGGGCTGAAGGAGAACGTCATCCTCGGCAAGCTGATCCCGGCCGGTACCGGTCTGGAGCGTTACCGCAACATCAAGGTGGAGGCCACTGCGGAGGCCAAGGCCCAGGCGTACTCGATGGTCGGTTACGACCCGTTCGACTACGACTTCGGCCAGGGCTCCGGTGCGGCCGTGCCGTTGGAGGAGTTCGACATGGGCGACTACCGCTGACCCGGTAGAGGTCTGAGGGAAGGGCGGTTCGGCTTCGGCCGGGCCGCCCTTTTCGCGTTCCGGGCAGGCGACGTCAGCGGTAGACGTCGACGGCGGTCAGCGCGAACTGCCCGGTGAATCCGTCACCCGGGATCGGCCCGGTCGAGGAGCGAACGCAGGGTAGGCCACCCGCCCGCGGTCGTCGTGGGACGAGCTGCCCGCGTACAGGCTCGAGTGCCAGCTCCGGGCACTCACCGGCCCGGCCTCGCACCACTTCGCACCCCTACGTCCACTTCGCACCCGTACGTCCCACTTCGCACCCCTACGTCCACTTCGCACCCCTACGTCCACTTCGCACCTGCAGCAACGGGTGCGAAGTGGACGTAGAGGTGCGAAGTGGACGTCGGGGGAGCGGATCAGGGGCGGGGGAGATAGCGACGTCCCCAGTGACGGGCCCACAGACCGCCCGCGAGGGCCAGGACGCCGGTGGCGACCCCGCCGGTGACCACCGATCCGGCGGTGGTGCAGACCGCGACCAGTCCCGGTCCGATCAACGCGCCGGCCCCGACCATCGCGTTCCACCAGCCCATCCAGGAGGCCCGGTGGTGGCTCGGGGTCAGATCGGCGCTCAGGGTCTTGTTGATCCCCGCGCCGAGCCCGTTCCCGGCTGCCAGCACCACGCCGACGGCCAGGAAGCCGGCGATCGTCCCGGCCAACGGTGACAGCAGGAAGGCCAGTCCGGTCCCGAACAGGCAGGGCAACAGCACCGCCAGCCGGCCGCGTCGTTGCATCAGCGTTCCGGCCGGGACGACCAGGGCGATCTCGACCACGGCCGAGATCGCGAACACCACCGAGATCACCTGCGGGCTGTAGCCGAAGTGCTGACCGAGCAGCGGGATCAGCAGGTCGCGGTTGGTCCGTACCGCCACCAGCACGGTGATCGAGGTCCCGATCAGCACGAACGGTCTGAGGATGGTCCGCCGTTCGGCCGGGGTGGGGGCCTTCAGCTCGGCGGCCTCGACCTGTCCGCGCTGGGCGGGCGGGGTGACGAAGACGATCACCGAGACGATCGAGATCCCGCAGGCGATCAGGTGCACCACGAACACCGTCTCGATGTTGCTCAGGCTGAGCACCAGGGCACCGATCGCCGGTCCGACCACCCGGCCGACCCGCAATCCGCCGCCGAAGGTCGTCATCACCCGGGCCCGGGCGTAGTGCGGGACGTGGTCGGCCAGATAGGTCTGCCGGCCGAGATCCCAGGTCAGGTCACCCGCGGCCAGGACGACCAGGCTGAGCACGAAGACCGCGGTCGCGCCACCGGGCGTGGCGCGTTCGGGCTGGGAGGCCGACCACAGGCAGCCGACCAGGGCGACCACGGCCAGCGCGCCACCCAGGATCAGGCCGAGCCGCTCGCCGATCCGGCTCATCAACTGACCGGTGGGGATCGGGCCCAGCATCGTGACCACTCCGGTCAGGGTGCTGAGCAGGGCGACCTGGGGGACCGACAGGCCGAGCCGCAGCCCGACCAGCGGGATCACCGGGATGATGGCGGCCGTCCCGATCGCGTAGACCAGCGTGGGGGCCATGATCGGCAACATCAGGCTGCGCAGGACCGCAGCCGGGCTCGGCGGATCCGCGGCCACCGTCTCGGCCCCGCGCGGTGCGTCGGTCAAGGTCGTCCTCCCAGAAGTATCTTGACGTCAAGATATCCCACCGATGCTTCCTGGCCGTCCCGGTCGCGGGGCAAGATCCGGGTGGTCCGGCAGCGTTCCCGGCTTGAACGACCACTGCGTCCGCAAATGCGGAGGTTAGGATCTGTTCATGCCGCATTACCGGATCTCTGAGGCCGCCAACCTTCTCGGGGTCAGCGACGACACCGTCCGCCGCTGGATCGACGCCGGCCGCCTCACCGCTGTCGTGGAGACGGGGCCGGCGGTGGTGGACGGGGCCCAGCTGGCTCAGCTGGCCCAGGAGATCGCCAGTGCCCCGACCATCGGTTCGCCGGTCCGGGAGAGTGCGCGGAACCGGCTCACCGGTCTGGTCACCCGGGTGCTCAGGGACGAGGTGATGGCTCAGGTCGACCTGCAGTGCGGCCCGTTCCGGGTGGTGTCACTGATGTCGGCCGAGGCGGCCACCGACCTCGGTCTCGCGCCCGGCGTGCTCGCGGTCGCCTCGGTGAAGTCCACCAACGTCGTGATCGAAGTGCCGGAGGTCCGATGAACCCGAATCGTCCGTTCCGTCGTCGTCCTGCGGTGAGCCGGCTCCACGCGGTCGGTGTGCTGGCCGCGGTGTCGGCGCTGGTGCTGGCCGGCTGTGGTCAGCAGGACAACTCGAGTGGTGGGGCCACCGGCGCCGGGTCGTCGGCGTCGCCCAGGATCAGTGGCTCCATCACGGTGCTGGCTGCGGCCTCGTTGACCGACGCGTTCGGTCAGATCGGCCAAGACTTCGAGGCCGCCCACCCCGGCACCAGCGTGAAATTCTCCTTCGGCTCCAGTGCGACGCTGGCCACCCAGGTCACCAACGGTGCGCCCGCCGACGTGTTCGCGGCAGCGAGTTCGACCACGATGGGCACCGTCACGCAGGCGGGCGACAACGCCGACCAGCCGCAGACCTTCGTCACCAACACCCTCGAGATCGCCGTCCCGAAGGGCAACCCGGGCCAGATCACCGGGCTGAGCGACTTCGCCGACGCGGACAAGAAGATCGCCCTGTGCGCCCAGTCGGTGCCGTGCGGTGCGGCCGCGGTCAAGGTGTTCCAGCTGGCCGGGATCACCCCCAGACCCGACAGTTACGAGACCGACGTGTCGGCCACGCTGCAGAAGGTGAGCCAGGACGAGGTGGACGCAGCCCTGGTCTACAAGACCGACATCGCCCGGGCGAGCGGGAAGGTGCAGGGGATCGATTTCGCCCAGTCCTCGCAGGTCGTCAACAGCTACCCGATCTGCACCCTGAAGGGCGCGCCGAACGCGGCCGGCGCGGCCGCCTTCGAGCAGTACGTGCTCTCCGCCGACGGTCAGGCCGTGCTCGGCAGGGCCGGCTTCGGCAAGCCCTGAGTGAGACCACGACCTCGTCGAGACGCGGCCGGTGGCGGTGCCGCCGGCTCGTCCTCGGTGCTGCTGGCGGTGCCGGCGTTCGTGGCGATGGCCTTCCTGATCCTGCCGCTGCTGGGGTTGTTGGTCCGGGCGCCGTGGCGGCAGGCGCCGCAGGTGCTGACCAGCCCGGACGCGCTGCAGGCGCTGCGGCTCTCACTGATCTCCGCCACCGCCGCGATGGTCCTCTCGCTGCTGCTCGGGGTGCCGCTGGCCTGGTTGCTGGCCCGCCCGGGAACGCCCGGCGCGTCGCTGCTGCGCGCCCTGGTCACGGTGCCGCTGGTGCTGCCGCCGGTGGTCGGCGGGGTGGCGCTGTTCACCGTCCTCGGCCGTTCCGGCATCCTCGGCCGGCCGTTGTACGAGCTGACCGGGTTCGCGTTCCCGTTCACCCCGTACGCCGTGGTGCTGGCCGAGACCTTCGTCGCGTTGCCGTACCTGGTGTTGTCGGTGGAGGGTGCGCTGCGCGGAGCCGACCGCCGCTACGAGGACGCCGCCGCCACCCTGGGGGCGAAGCCGTTGCGGGTGTTCTTCCGGGTGACGTTGCCGCTGATCGGTCCCGGCATCGCCTCCGGCGCCGTGCTGGCCTGGGCTCGGGCGCTCGGCGAGTTCGGGGCCACCATCACCTTCGCCGGTAACTTCCCCGGCACCACCCAGACCATGCCGCTGGCGGTCTATCTCGCCCTGGAGACCGACCCCGGGTCGGCGTTGTTGTTGTCGGTGCTGCTGCTGGTGGTCTCGGTCGCGGTGCTCGCCGCGCTGCGCGACCGGTGGGTCCGGGCCTGGTGAGAGACGTGGCGACGGAGGTGAGCGCTGAGGGGACGGACCAGGGACTGGTCGCATCCGTGCTGGTGCGCCGCGGCGGCTTCGTCCTGGACGTCGGGTTACGGGTCGCGAACGGCGAGGTGGTGGCGCTGGTCGGGCCGAACGGGGCCGGCAAGTCGACCCTGCTGCGGGTGCTGGCCGGCCTGATGCCGATGGACCGCGGCCGGATCAGCCTCGACGGCTCCGTGCTGGCCGACACTGCTTCGTCCGGCGGGCCGGGCGATCCGGGCCGGGCCCCCGGTCGGCGGGTCGACGTCCCGGCCTACCGGCGGCCGATCGGCGTGGTCTTCCAGGACTATCTGCTCTTCCCGCACCTCAACGTCACCGACAACGTCGCCTTCGGGCTGCGCTCGGCGGGAACGGCCAAGGCCGAGGCCAGGGAGCGCGCCCGGGCCTGGCTGGAGCGGGTCGGGGTGGCCGAGTTGGCCCGGTCCAAGCCGTCCCGGATCTCCGGCGGCCAGGCCCAGCGGGTGGCGTTGGCCCGGGCCCTGGCCGTCGAACCGCGACTGCTGCTGCTGGACGAGCCGCTGGCCGCGCTGGACGCCCGCACCCGGTTGCGGGTCCGCGGCGAGCTGCGCCGACACCTGGGCGACTTCGGCGGGGCGGCGGTGGTGGTCACCCACGACCCGGTCGACGCCGCGGTGCTGGCCGACCGGCTGGTGGTGGTCGAGGCCGGCCGGGTGGTGCAGCAGGGCACGCCGCTCGAGGTCGCGCGCCGGCCGCAGACCGACTACGTGGCGCGGCTGGTCGGTCTGAACCTGTTGGCCGGGGCGGCGACCGGCCGCCGGGTCGCTCTCGACGGCGGGGGAGAGATCACCACCGGCGCGGCCGCCGAGGGTCTGGTCTTCGTGGCGTTCCGGCCGTCCTCGGTGGCGCTCTACCCGCAGCCGCCGGGGGGCAGCCCACGCAACGTCTGGGCCGGCCGGGTGGTCGGGCTGGAGCCGGTCGGTGAGTCGGTCCGGGTCGAGGTCGGCGAGATCTCCGACAGCTCGGTCACGATCGTGGCCGAGTTGACGGCCGAGGCGGTGATCGAGCTCGACCTGGTCCTGGGCGCCCGGATCTGGGCGGCGGTGAAAGCCTCCGAGATCGAGGCCTACGCCCGGGCCTAGACTCGGGCTCGTGCCCAGTCGCGTCCTGTCGGTGAACGTCGGTCATCCCGAGCCCAACCCGTACAAGGAGTCCAAGGACACCGGGATCGGCAAGCAGCCACAGGACGAGGCGGTCGAGGTCCGTGCCCCAGGACCGAAGCAGGGCGGTCTCGGCAGCGGCCTGGTCGGTGACTTCATCGGTGACGTCAAGCACCACGGTGGCGACGAACAGGCCGTCTACGCCTTCGCCCGCGAGGATCTGGATCGCTGGGCCGAACGGCTCGGACGTGAGCTGCCCAACGGGTTTTTCGGGGAGAACCTGACCACCACCGAGCTGGACGTCAACGAGGCCCGGCTGGGTGAGCGGTGGCGGATCGGAGACGAGGTGGTGCTGGAGGTGACGGTGCCGCGGATCCCGTGCTCGACCTTCCGCGGCTGGGTGGACGAGCGGGCCTGGCTGAAGACGTTCACCGCCGACGCCCGGCCCGGGGCGTATCTGAAGGTGGTCACGCCGGGCCGGATCCGCAGCGGCGACACCGTGACGGTGATCGAGCGCCCCGACCACGAGGTCACCATCGCACTCGAGTTCCGCGCGATCACCACCGAGCCGGAACTGTTGCCCCGGCTGCTCGCCGAGGCCGCTGACTACCTGAGCGACGAGACCGCCGAGTTGGCCCGCAAGCGGACGGCGGCCGCGCCGGGCCCCGCGGGAGAGCCCACCGCGTAAGCCCTGTTCGGCGAACTGTCGAAAGGACCTCACCCGGCATCAGGGGGTCACGACGACAGCTGGTCAGCCGCGGGGCGGACCACCGGTGCCACCGCCGCCGCCGGGCGCCATTTTCCCGCTCGGCCCGCCGCTACCACCGGGGCCGCCACGACCCGGCATGCCGCCGCCGCTCGGCGTGGTGCGGGTATCGACCGGGACGCGGAGCGAGACGGCATAGCCCTGACTGACGTCGCCGGTCACCGATGCGAGTTGGCTCCGGGCGCCGTCGTCGCCGAAGACCATGTCGCTGGTCAGCGAGACCTGGGCCAGGTTGGAGACCGACGCCTGGTAGCCGGTCTGGGTGTAGACCCGGTCGCAGACGTCCTTGGGCAGCGCGACCTGCGAGGTCGCGATCGCCTTGGACGCGTCGGCGATGTCGGCCTGGTCGGGATAGATCTCGAAGTGGATGTGCGGCCAGCGGCCGGCGTAGCAGGCCGGGAAGATGCTGGTGAACTCGACCACGCCCTCGGCGTCGGCGATCTGCACGCCGCGCAGGAAGTTCTCGGCGGTGACGCCGTCGGAGTAGAGCGAGTAGCCGCCCTCGCGGGTGCAGTGCCAGACGTAGACCGCGACCCCGGCGAAGGCCTGACCGGCGTCGGCCAGATCGGTGATCGTCAGCCGTAGCGTCATCGGCACGCCTTCGGCGACGCCGCTGGCGTCGCCGAAGCTGGAGCGCAGGTCGCTGCGTACGATGCCGCTCTGCTCCAGGACGTCCGGCCCGTTGGTGCCGTCGCCGGGGTAGGGACCGGCCGTCTCGTCCGGGATCTCGCCCGGCGAGGTGCTCGCGCCGGCACTGGTCGGAGCTGTTCCGGTGGCACCGGCCGAAGGCACCGAACCGGCCCCGCCGTCCTGGGTGCAGGCGGAGAGGCCGACGGCGGCCGCACCCAGACCGGCGAGCCGCAGCAGGTTTCTGCGGTTCAGCACGGTGACCAGATCGAAGCCGAGGCCCTGGTCGGTCAACTCCTCGTCGGGGCGGGCCAGTGGACGACCCCGGTAGTCCTGCTCGGTTGCGCTCACGATGCTCTCTTCACTCGGGTGGAGTCTGAGACGCTACGTGGGCCGACCCCGAGGAGGGCTGTCAGCCGGCTGTGAGTTCGCCCTGACCGGACCCGGGCGAGATCAGCAGACCCCGGGCTCAGACCACACCCTCGGGTGCAGCCCCCTCGACCTGAACGCCCTCACCCGCGATCCGTTCGATCTCGGCCACGTCGGATTCGCTCAGCTCGACGTCGGCGGCGGCCAGGGAGGTCTCGATGTGCTTGGCGCTGCGGGCGCCGACGATGGCCACGTCGACGCCCGGCTTGGCCAGCGCCCAGGCGACGGCCAACTGGCTGACGTGCAGGTCCCGCTCGGCCGCGAACGCCTTCAGCTTCTCCACCGCGGCCAGGTTCTGCTTGAACTTCTCCCCGGTGTAGGCGCTGGCCTGGCCGCGCCAGTCGTCGTCTTCGAAGGTGGTGTTCTCGTCCATCGCGCCGGTCAGCAGACCACTGCCGAGCGGGCTGTAGACCAGGGTGCCCACGTTGTGCTCGATGCAGTAGGGCAGCACGCTGTCCTCGATCGCCCGGCGGAACAGGTGGTAGGGCGGCTGCAGGGTCTCGGCCGGCCGGACGGTCTCGAAGGCGGCCAACTGCTCGGCGTCGTAGTTCGACACCCCGACGTGGCGGATCTTGCCCTCGTCGACCAACTCCTGCAGATAGCCGGCGGTGTCCCCGAACGGGGTCTCGGGGTCGGGCCAGTGGATCTGGTAGAGGTCGATGTAGTCGACGCCGAGGGCCTTCAGGCTGTCCTCGACGCCGGAGCGCAGCATCTCGCGGCCGCTGTCGCGCTTGCGGTCGTCCCGGCGCGGGTCGATGCCGCCCTTGGTGGCCAGCACGATCGATTCCCGGTCGCTCTTCAGCTGGTCGGCCAGCGCCCGGCCCAGCAGTTCCTCCGAGGCGCCGAAGCCGTAGGCCTGGGCGGTGTCGAAGAAGTTCACCCCCAGCTCGTGAGCGTGCCGGATCGCGTTCGCGGCCGCCTCGGTGTCGGTCGAGCCCCACTCGCCGCTGAGCTGCCAGGTGCCGAAAGCGATCCGGGAGACGTTCAGTCCGGACTTGCCGAGAGTCGTCATCTTCATGGTCGACAGCTTGCCAACCTCTTGCGGTCGATCGTCGGCCGGGTCACTCGAGCCGGACCGCAGATGCCGGAGAACGGGCCCGGACGGCGACCGGCGGAGGCCCGGCCTCTCAGCACAGCCCGGCCTGTCAGCACAGGTCGTTCACGCTGCGCAGCACCGGCGGGCCGGCCAGCGCCGCCGGATCGAGTTCACATCCGGTCTGCACCACGAAGGTGTGGCTCTCGCCCGCGGCCAGGGTGATCAGTGCGCTGTCGACGCTCGCCCCGGGGTCGAGCCGGTCCGGGAACAGGGACAGGTCCTTCACCAGGGCCGAAGCGGCGGCGTGCACGGCGTAGCCGGTCGCCGTCGGTTCCACCTCGATCTGTAGCGCCTCCTCCGGCCGGGCCAGCCGAAGCTGCGGATCTGCCACGAAGTACCACCAGGCCCGGTTCTGCTCTCCGGCGTCGGCCAGGAGGTACTCCGCGGCCGGGTCGTCAGGCACGATCAGCTCAGACCCGAGTTGAACGGTCCGGGCCGAACGTGGCGCCAGCTCGAACGAGACGGCGCCGGAGGCCAGCGCCGTGCCGCCGGCCTCACACCGGCTGAGGCTCACCTCGCCCGACCAGGGCTGGTCGGTGTCGTTGTGCAACACCAGCGCCGGGGCCTGCTCGTCACCGCGTGGCTGCAGGGTGACGAACCGGTCGCGGTAGACCTCGCGGAGCGCGTACCAGAGCGGTTTGCGGATCTGGTGGCCGTCGACCGCGGCCCAGGAGATGACCGGCCAGTTGTCGTTCAACTGCCAGACGATCGAGCCGCGGTTGAGCGGGAAATGGCTGCGGAAGTGCTCGATCCCGAACCGGACGGCGCGAGCCTGGTTGAGCTGGGTCAGCCAGTGCCAGTCGTCCATCGCCACCTGAGCGGTGTCGGCGTCGCTGTTCCAGTGCGGCAGGTGCGTCCCGAGCCCGCGTTCGAGCTTCAGATTGCCGTCGGCGGCCTTCTGGTGGATCAGCATCTGCGGCCCGAACGGGTCCATCGGTTCGTCGTGCACCACCGAGGTCAGCGTCGACCAGGCCGGCGGGCCCTGGAAACCGAACTCGGCCACGAACCGGGGCACGGAGTCGCGGTAGTGGTCGTAGTCGTCGCGGTTCCAGACCTCCCACAGGTGGGTGCACCCGTGTCGCGGGTCGTTCGGGTGCAGCTCGTCCTCCCGCCTTCTCACTCTTCTCGCCGTTCTCGCCGCTCTCGCCGCTCTCGGCGGCCGTGCGGCGGAGCGAGGAGAACGGGCTGCCGGGGATGTAGGGCGTCCGGGGGTCGAGCTCGGCGACGATCGCCGGGAACAACTCGTGGTAGTAACCGTCGCCCCAGCTGCGACCGGCCAGCGGTTGCTGCCAGCCCCAGTCCTGGTAGCCCCACAGGTTCTCGTTGCCGCCGTTCCACAGTGCCAGGCTGGGGTGGGCGCTGAGCCGGGTCACCTGTTCGCGGGCCTCGGCCTCGAACTCGCTGTACTGCGGTTCGTCCTCGCTGTAGGCGGCGCAGGCCAGCAGGAAGTCCTGCCAGACCAGCAGCCCGAGTTCGTCGCAGGCGTCGTAGAAGGCCTCGCTCTCGACGATCCCGCCGCCCCAGACCCGGACCAGGTTCATCCCGGCCTCGGTGGCGTCGGTCAACGAACGGCGATAACGGCCGGCGTCGACCCTGGTCAGGAAGGCGTCGTCAGGGATCCAGTTGGCGCCCTTGACGAAGACCGGACGTCCGTTGACGGCGAGGGAGAACTCACTGCCGTGCTCATCCGGGGCGAGGCTGAGCGTGACGTCGCGGAAGCCGACCCGGCCCTGCCAGGCGTTCTCGGCGCCCAGTCGCACCCGGACGTCGTAGAGCGGCTGCTCGCCGTAGCCGCGAGGCCACCAGGGGTGGACGTCCGGCAGCCGCAGCCGGAGGGTGGCGTCACCGTGGCCGGGCTCGACCGTGACCTGTGCTGTTGCCGGCTCTGTCGGTCGTCCGTTCCCGTCGGTCGGGGTGGTCCCCTCGATCTCGACGCTCAGCTCGACCGGTTCCCCGCCGTTCGGAGCCCATTCCAGCTCGACCTGCACCTCGAGGGTGCCGTCCGCGCCGTCCAGACCGGCCAGCGGTCGCACCGCAGCGACCCGGACGTCTCGCCAGGACTCGATCCGGACCTGCTTCCAGACCCCGGCCCCGGCCAGATCGGGGCCCCAGTCCCAGCCGTAGCTGCTGGCCATCTTGCGCAGCGCGTTGTAGGGGTGCGGATAAGCACAGGGTCGCTCGCCCAGGTCGGCCGCCCGCTGCTCGGCGGCGGTCACCGGCGCGGTGAAGGCGATCTCCAGCTGGTTGCGACCGGGCTGCAGCAGCTCGGTGACCTCGAAGCGGAAAGACCGGTGCTGGTTGGCGGTGACACCGACCTCGGCGTCGTTCAGCCGGATCAGCGCGACCGTGTCCAGCCCGTCGAAAACCAGGTCGTGCTGCCAACTTCCCGAGGCGTCGGTGTCCTCGGCCGGGGCCCAGTCGAAGTCGGCCCGATAGGTCCAGTCGGTGCGGCCGATCCAGGCCAGGTCGGTCTCGTTGGCGCCGTCGAACGGCTCCGGGATCAGGCCCGCGCGGAGCAGATCCAGGTGCACCTCGCCCGGCACGTCCGCCCGGATCGGTTCGGTGCCGGCCGGTGTGGCCTCATCCGGCCCGGCCGCTTGCAGGGTCCACGAAGCGCCGGCGGAGCTGTCCAGAACGGTGCGTCTCATCACGGCGACGACGCTACTGAAGCCCTCGGACAGAAAGTCACCGACTCCGTCCCCGCCCGGTCTGCCGCCTCGACCTCAGCCCAGCACGATGAGCGTGACCGCCGCGGCAGCCAGAGCCAGCCCGACCAGCTGGCCACGCTCGGGACGTTCCCGCAGTACGGCGACGGCGAGCAGCACCGTGAAGGCCGGGTAGAGCGCGGTCAGTACGGCCGACACGGTGATCGATCCGTGCCGGGTCGCGGCCAGGAAGGCCACATTGGCTCCGATCGAGAGCACCGCGGTGCCGAGCACCTGCACGAGGGCGCGTCGGTCCAGCCCGGGCCGCGAGGGCCGGCCGAACGCCCCGACCGCGACGATCACCGCCACCAGGACGGTCGAGGACAACTGACCGGTGGCGACCGGCCACAGCCCTGAGCGTGGATCGGCCTGTCCGAGTGCGGTGAACAAGACGCCGAAGCCGAGCCCGGAGACGATCCCGTCCAGCACGCCGGTTCGCACCCTCCGTCCAGCACGGCTCCGTCCACGGCTCCGTCCACGGCTCTGTCCATGGCTCTGTCCACGGCTCTGTCCACGGCTCTGGCCGGCCCCGTCGCGGCCAGCCCCGTCGGATTGCCGGGAGACCAGCCAGATCGCGGGCAGCGCCACCACCACCCCGACCAGGGCGAGCAGCGACAGCCGATCACCGAGCAGCACCCCGGCCACGCTCGGCAGCACGGCCGCACCGACCGCCGACAGCGGCCCGACCACCGCCATCGACCCCCGCCCGTAGCCGCGGTAGAGCAACACCAGGCCGACCGCGGATCCGACCCCGCTGAGCGCACCCCAGCCGAGCGAGGGGGCCAGCGATGCCGGCGACAGAGCAGTGCCGATCATCGGGGCCAGGGCGAAGCTCAGCACCGCCCCGATCAGCTGGACGCCGAGTCCGACCCAGAGGAAGTGGGCCCGCCGAGACGCCACGCCGCCGAGGAAGTCCGAGACCCCGTAGGACAGTGCGGCCAGCAGCCCGAGCCATGCGCTCACCGGGACCAGCCAACCACAACGGACGATTCCGGGAATGCCGACGGACCGGGATCGGTTAACACTGCTGATGACTACTTCGACGCAGAGCAATGAGACCATCGACGCCGCCGCGAGCGGCACCTTCGACATCACCGATCTGGGACCGGTCAACCGCCTCGGCTTCGGCGCGATGCGGATCACCGGCCAGGGCATCTGGGGCGAGCCCGAGGATCGCGGGGTGGCGCGCGATGTCGTCCGTCGGGCCGTCGAGCTGGGGATCGACTTCATCGACACCGCCGACGCCTACGGCCCCGACGTCAGCGAAGAGATCATCGCCGAGGCCATCCACCCCTACGGCAAGGTGAAGATCGCCACCAAGGTCGGTAACACCCGAACCGGCCCGGACGAGTGGATTCCCCTCGGTCGGCCGGAATATCTCCGCCAGCAGGCCGAGAAGAGCCTGCGTCGGCTCAAGGTCGACACGCTCGATCTGCTTCAGCTGCACCGGATCGATCCCAAGGTGGACGCCGACGAGCAGTTCGCCGTGCTGGCCGCACTGCAGTCCGAGGGCAAGGTGACGGCGCTGGGCTTGTCCGAGGTGAGCGTTGCCGAGATCGAGCAGGCGGCGAAGCACTTCCGGGTCGCGACCGTGCAGAACCAGTTCAATCTCACCGACCGCAAGTCCGAGGACGTCCTCGACTACTGCGAGGCCAACGGCATCGGGTTCATCCCGTGGGCACCGATCGCCTCCGGTGATCTGGCCGCCCCCGGCGGTCCGGTGAGCAAGGCGGCCGAGCGGCTCGGCGCCACCGACGGTCAGGTCGCGCTGGCCTGGCTGCTGCGGCGCTCCCCGGCGATCCTGCCGATCCCCGGCACCGGGTCGATCGGGCACCTGGAGGAGAACACCAAGGCCGCCGGACTCGAGCTGGACGATGACACCTTCGCCGAGTTGAACGCCGCCCGCTGAGCGTCGCCTCTGCCGCTTTGACCCACTTGGCGGGAGCGGATAGCCTAGGTCCTTGTGTTCGGGCTTGCCCGACACGCATGCGTGCCCCGGAAATCCCACCGGCGCGCCGAACCGCACGGTTCCGGCGGGTTGTGGGTGGTGGAGTTCGTGTGGGGCGGCTCCCAGGCTCGTCGAGGTGTGCCTCGACCACCACGGGCGCGGTCGGCTCCGAGAGTTGCGGACAACCCCGACTCGGTCGAGGTCGACAGGCCCGAAGCACCATCAGCACGTCAGCCAGATCAGAACGTCCGATCAGATCAGCACGTCACAACAGGTTGTGAACCGACAGAGAGAGATACCAAGCGGTGCCCACGATTCAGCAACTGGTCCGTAAGGGCCGGGCCGACAAGGTCAGCAAGAGCAAGACCCCTGCGCTCAAGGGTTCGCCCCAGCGCCGCGGTGTCTGCACGCGCGTCTACACCACCACGCCGAAGAAGCCGAACTCGGCCCTGCGCAAGGTGGCCCGCGTCCGGCTGTCCTCCGGCATCGAGGTGACCGCCTACATCCCGGGTGTCGGCCACAACCTGCAGGAGCACTCGATGGTGCTCGTCCGCGGCGGCCGGGTGAAGGATCTGCCCGGTGTCCGTTACAAGATCATCCGTGGTTCGCTCGACACGCAGGGCGTGAAGAACCGCAAGCAGGCTCGCAGCCGTTACGGCGCGAAGAAGGAGAAGTAATGCCTCGCAAGGGTCCGGCTCCGAAGCGTCCCGTCCTGGTCGATCCGGTCTACGGTTCGCCTCTGGTCAGCCAGCTGGTCAGCAAGATCTTGCTGGACGGCAAGAAGACGGTCGCGCAGAACATCGTCTACACCGCACTGGAAGGCACCCGGGCCAAGACCGGTGTCGATCCGGTGCAGACGCTGAAACGCGCGCTGGACAACGTCCGTCCGTCCCTGGAGGTCAAGAGCCGCCGGGTCGGCGGTGCCACCTACCAGGTGCCGATCGACGTCAAGCCCGGCCGGGCGACCACGCTGGCCCTGCGCTGGTTGGTCGCCTTCTCCCGCAACCGGCGCGAGAAGACGATGGCGGAGCGGCTGATGAACGAGCTGCTGGACGCCTCGAACGGTCTGGGTGCCGCGGTCAAGCGACGCGAGGACACCCACAAGATGGCCGAAGCCAACAAGGCGTTCGCCCACTACCGCTGGTAATCCCGGCCACACCCCGCCGGCCCGGTCCCGATCTGGTCACCACCAGGATCGCGACCGGTCCGGTCACTTTCCTCACCTAAGGACTGAAGCTCAGCAATGGCTGTCGAACTCAAGATCGATCTCTCCAAAGTTCGCAACATCGGCATCATGGCGCACATCGACGCCGGCAAGACCACCACCACCGAGCGGATCCTGTTCTACACCGGGATCAACTACAAGATCGGTGAGGTCCACGACGGCGCGGCCACGATGGACTGGATGGAGCAGGAGCAGGAGCGCGGGATCACCATCACCTCCGCGGCCACCACCTGCCAGTGGAAAGACCACACCATCAACATCATCGACACCCCCGGGCACGTCGACTTCACCGTCGAGGTGGAGCGCAGCCTGCGCGTGCTCGACGGGGCCGTCGCGGTCTTCGACGGGGTGGCCGGGGTCGAGCCGCAGAGCCAGACCGTGTGGCGCCAGGCCGACCGCTACAACGTGCCGCGGATCTGCTTCGTCAACAAGCTGGACCGTACCGGTGCCAGCTTCGACTTCTGTGTCGAGACGATCAAGAACCGGCTGAACGCCATTCCCGCCGTGCTGCAGCTGCCGATCGGTGCCGAGGGCGGGTTCCTCGGGGTCGTCGACCTGGTCAAGATGCGCGCCCTCACCTGGCGCGGCGAGACCGCCATCGGTGAGGACTACGAGGTCGAGGAGATCCCGGCCGACATGCTCGAGCGGGCCCAGCTGGCCCGGGCCGAGATGGTCGAGATCGTCGCCGAGCACGACGACGAGCTGATGGAGCTCTACCTCGAGGGCGAGGACGTCGACGCGGAGCCGCTCCGGCACGCCATCCGGCGCGCGGTGCTGTCCAGCGAGATCACCGCGGTCCTGTGTGGTTCGGCGTTCAAGAACAAGGGCGTCCAGCCGTTGCTCGACGCGGTCAACGACTACCTCCCCGCACCGACCGACGTGCCGGCCATCGTCGGCTTCAAGCCCGGCGACGAGTCCGTGACGATCGAGCGGCACCCGGACAGCGACGAGCCGTTCTCGGCGCTGGCCTACAAGATCGCGGCCGACCCGCACCTGGGCAAGCTGACCTACGTCCGGGTCTACTCCGGCCGCCTCGAGGCGGGCACGATGGTGCAGAACACCACCAAGCAGCGCAAGGAGCGGATCGGCAAGATCTACCGGATGCACGCCAACAAGCGTGAGGAGATCGCCAGCGTCGGGGCCGGCCAGATCATCGCCGTGATGGGTCTGAAGGACACCACCACCGGCGAGACGCTGGCCGATCCGAGCAACCCGGTCGTGCTGGAGTCGATGGACTTCCCGGCGCCGGTGATCGAGCAGGCGATCGAGCCGAAGACCAAGTCCGACCAGGAGAAGCTGTCGATCGCCATCCAGCGGCTGGCCGAGGAGGATCCGACCTTCCGCGTCCACACCGACGAGGAGACCGGTCAGACGATCATCGCCGGCATGGGCGAGCTGCACCTGGAGATCCTGATCGACCGGATGAAGCGCGAGTTCAAGGTCGAGGCCAACATCGGCAAGCCGCAGGTGGCCTACCGCGAGACGTTGCGTCGCCCGGTGGAGAAGGTCGAGTACACCCACAAGAAGCAGTCGGGTGGCTCGGGTCAGTACGCCCGGGTGATCATCGCGCTGGAACCGCAGGAGCCGGGCTCGGGCTACGAGTTCGTCAACGCCATCACCGGCGGCCGGATCCCGCGTGAGTACATCCCGGCCGTCGACGACGGCATCCAGGACGCGATGCAGTTCGGCGTGCTGGCGGGCTACCCGGTCGAGGACATCAAGGTGACCCTGACCGACGGTGCCTACCACGACGTCGACTCCTCCGAACTGGCCTTCAAGATCGCCGGCTCGATGGTCTTCAAGGAGGCCGCCCGACGCGCCGACCCGGCTCTGCTGGAGCCGATGATGGCCGTCGAGGTGACCACCCCGGAGGACTACCTGGGCACGGTGATCGGCGACCTGAACGCCCGTCGCGGTCAGATCCAGTCGATGGACGACCAGCACGGCAACAAGCTGGTCAAGGCGCTGGTTCCGCTGTCGGAGATGTTCGGCTACGTCGGTGACCTGCGCTCGAAGACCTCGGGCCAGGCCAACTACTCGATGGAGTTCGACTCCTACGCCGAGACGCCGAAGAGCGTCTCGGACGAGATCGTCCAGAAGGCCCGGGGCGAATGAGCTGACCTCGACTCCCGCGGGCACCGAATTGACGGCCCGCGGGACGAGAGGGAAAACTTGGGTCGGTCCGTTTGCGTCCGTACCCGCGAGCAGGACCGGTCTGGACAGGCGCGAGCACGCCCAGACAGCACGATGAGTGCACAAGATCAGTACAGAAGAGCTGTACCGGAGCAGTAACCACCACAGAACGCCCCGCACGACAGCGTGGCGGACGAAATCCCAGAAGGAGCCTCAGTGGCTAAGGCCAAGTTCGAGCGGAACAAGCCGCACGTCAACATCGGCACCATCGGGCACATCGACCACGGCAAGACCACGCTCACCGCGGCGATCTCGAAGGTGCTCCACGACAAGGACCCGGTGGCGAACCCTGCCACCGAGGCCTTCGACCAGATCGACAAGGCGCCGGAAGAGCGCCAGCGCGGTATCACCATCTCCATCGCGCACATCGAGTACCAGACCGACGCGCGCCACTACGCGCACGTCGACTGCCCGGGTCACGCCGACTACGTGAAGAACATGATCACCGGTGCGGCCCAGATGGACGGGGCGATCCTCGTCGTCGCCGCCACCGACGGTCCGATGCCGCAGACCCACGAGCACGTGCTGCTGGCCCGCCAGGTCGGCGTGCCCGCGATCGTGGTGGCGCTGAACAAGTGCGACATGGTCGACGACGAAGAGATCCTGGAGCTCGTCGAGCTCGAGGTCCGTGAGCTGCTCAGCAACCAGGACTTCGACGGCGACAACGCCCCGATCGTCCGGGTCGCCGCCTTCCCGGCGCTGAACGGCGACGAGAAGTGGGGCAAGTCGGTCCTGGAGCTGATGGATGCGGTGGACGAGTACATTCCGCAGCCGGAGCGCGAGATCGACAAGCCGTTCCTGATGCCGGTCGAGGACGTCTTCACCATCACCGGTCGTGGCACGGTCATCACCGGCCGGATCGAGCGCGGTGTGGTCAAGGTCAACGAGACCGTCGACATCATCGGCATCCGCGACACCAAGCAGACCACCACCGTCACCGGTGTGGAGATGTTCCGCAAGCTGCTCGACGAGGGTCGGGCCGGCGAGAACGTCGGACTGCTGCTGCGTGGCACCAAGCGCGAGGACGTCGAGCGCGGCATGGTCGTGATCAAGCCCGGCACCACCACCCCGCACACCGACTTCGAGGCCCGGGTCTACATCCTGAGCAAGGAGGAGGGTGGCCGTCACACGCCGTTCTTCAACAACTACCGCCCGCAGTTCTACTTCCGCACCACCGACGTGACCGGTGTGGTGAACCTGCCGGAGGGCACCGACATGGTGATGCCGGGTGACAACACCGACATGTCGGTGCAGCTCATCCAGCCGATCGCCATGGAGGAAGAGCTGAAGTTCGCGATCCGTGAGGGTGGCCGCACCGTCGGCGCCGGTCGGGTCACCAAGATCCTCAAGTGAGGATCGCTGAAGCACCAGTTGCCCTGAGCTAGGGCGACGACCGAGAGTCCCGGACCTGATGGTCCGGGACTCTCGGCGTTTCGGGCCCGGGCCACGGCATCGACCTCGCCGTGCAGGCCCGGTGATGCGGTCGGGATGAGGTCGGGATGAAGTGGGGATGAGGAAGTCGTGTTGAGCAGGAAGCAGCCATGACCCCGGACGCCACCGGGTTGGACGCCGCGACCCGGGCGATCATCCGGTTGGCCTGGTGTCGACGCCTGGGTCTGCCCGACGACGCCCTCGAGGCAGCCGATCCGCAAGCTCCCGGCTCGGTCGAGGAGGACACCGTCCGGGTCGAGGTCGAACGCGCCGGCGGCGAGTTCGGTCTGATCCGGTTGTTCGGTCGGGCGGTGCTGGTCGGTCCGGGGTCGCTGCTCTCGGCGGCCCGGGAGCTCTCCGGCGCCGAACTCACCGATCCGACCCGCTGGCCGGACCTGCTGACCCGCGCCGGTCTCACCGGCGTCCGGATCGGGGAGCCGGAGACACTGGCCTATCTCGACGACTACCAGCCGGTGTCCGGCTCACCGCTGATCAGTGACGAAAGCTCCGCCGCCTCGATCCTGGCCGGACGCTGTCCACCGGATGACCGGATCGGGATCGAGCTGGCCGACCTGCCGGCGCGGTTCGTGCTGCTGGACGAGGCCGACGGGCAGCGTCCGGTGGCCGGGGCCGGCTACGCCGAGGCCGGCGGCCTGCTCGGTCGGTTGCAGGTGCTGACCGCCCGCTCACACCGTCGGCGTGGGCTGGGGGCGACGGTGAGCCGGATCGCAGTGAACGACGCGCTCGACGCCGGCCTGATCGTCGAGGGGTGGCTTCCCTGCGGTCATCCGGCGGCGGTGTCCCTGTCGGAATCGGTGGGGTTCAGCCCGAGCGGCTGTCGGATCTGGTCCACCTGACCGAAATCGAGTCAAACTCTTCCCTCAGGCTCACCAACTCTTGCATCTTCTTCACTTTCCTCTACCGTTGCTGAGGTGGCGACGACCGAGGCGGTGACGTGCGGGCGTCCCCCCACCTCCCCGGTACGTGATCGAAACTTTCTCACCTACCTGGGAGGCGTCGCCACCGCCGACGTCGGGGATCAGGCCTGGCTGACCGCACTGGCCTTCACGGCCGCGCAGACCGGTCGGCCGCTGGCCGCGACCCTCGTCGTCGCCGCCGGGACCATTCCTCGTGCGGTCCTCGCGCTCGTCGGTGGCGCCGTGGCCGACCGGCTACCGTCCCGGCCGCTGCTGATCGGGGCCAGCTCGGCCCGGGTGCTGGTGTTGGTGGGTGGCTTGATCGGACTCTGGGCCTATCCGGGTCACCGCCTGGCCGTCGTGGTGGTGGTCGCGGCCCTGTTCGGTGCGGCCGACGCTCTGCACATCCCGACCGTCGGCACCATGCCGCGGCAGTTGGTCCCGTCGACCGGTCTGCTGGCGGCAGCCAGCCTGCGCCAACTGGTGCAGCGAATGGCGTTGCTCGGTGGTCCACCGCTGGTGGGGATCGTGCTGGCCGCCTTCGGCCTGCGCGGCGCCCTGATCGGCCTGGTGCTCGTCTTCACCGTCGCCGCCGTCCTGCTCAGTTCGGTCCGGATCCGCTACCCCCGGGGCGCGGCGCCGGCCCAGCCGGTGCTCCGCTCGATCCAGGACGTGCTCGGCTATCTGCGCCGGGAGAGTAATGCCGGCGGGCTGGTGCTGGCCCTGGTCGGACTGAACTTCTTCGTCATCCCCGTGATCGGCGTCGGGGTCGCCCTGCGTTCGAACCAGGAGGGATGGGGTCCGCTCACGCTCGGCCTGTTGCTCGGCGCGATCGGCTTCGGGGCGGCGGTGGGCACCGCGATCACGCTGCGGTTCAGGCCGAACCTTCCGGTCCGTTTCGCGCTGGCGATGTTGATGCTGCAGGGCGTCTCGCTCAGCGTCGTCGGCTTCGCCCCCAGGTTCGGCGTCGGCGCGGCGATGGTCGCGGTCGGTCTGACCTCCGGACTGGCCTCACCGCTGCTGTCCGGCATCGTCCAGACCGTCGTCGACGAGCACTATCTGGGCCGGGTGTTCAGCCTGATCAGCCTGTCCGACAACGGCCTGCTGCCGATCGCCCTGGTCGGCTACGGCCTGCTCTCCCACGCCGTCGGCCTCGGCGTGAGCTGCGCCGTCTGCGGGGCCGGCATGCTGCTGCTGATGCTGACGGCGTTCCTGCGCCCGGCCCTGCGCCGGCTCCGGGTCGAGGCCGCGGAGCCGGAGCCCGGCCCCGCGACCTGATCGGCCTCAGTTCTTCAGCAGCAGCGCCACCGGGTAGGTGAGGAACAGCTCCCCGGCCTGGAAGGTCCCGTCGTAACGGGCCCCGGTCAGCACGTTCGTCCACTCGCCTTCCGGCAGCGTGATCGTGGTGTCACCCCAGCCGCCACGGCCGGCCAGCCGGGCCGACAGCCGGGTCACCGCAGTGATCGCCCCGCCCCGGTCGAAGGCCAGCAGATGCTCCGCCGCCTCGCCGTCGGCGCTGATCGGGGTGTAGCCGCCGAACAGCTCCGGCCGTTCGTGCCGGGCCCGCAGCGCGTGCCGGACGACGAACAGCTTGGCCAGCCCGTCGGCTCCGACCGGGGGCGCCCCCGTGCTCGGGTCGAGCAGCTGCTGCAACTGGTTGCGCCGGGCCTGGAAATCGACCGGACGCCGGTTGTCGGGGTCGACCAGCGAGTCCTCCCACATCTCGGTGCCCTGGTAGACGTCGGGGACACCCGGCGCGGTCAGCTGGACCAGCTTCTGGCCCAGGCTGTTCACCCAGCCGGGGTGTTGCAGCTGCTCGGTGAAGCCCTGCACCCGTGCCCTCAGCGCCGGCTCGTCGTAGACCCGGTCGATCGCGGCGTGCACACCCGCCTCGAAGGCCTCGTCGTTCTGCAACCAGGTGGTGGCCACCGACGCCTCGCGCATCGCCTTCTCGGCGTAGGCGTGCATCCGCTCCCGCTCGATCAGTCCGACCCCGGCAAAGGTCTGCCAGAGCAGGTAGGCGAACGTGGGCTCGCCGATCTCCACCTCGGCGTTCAGCTCGGTCACGAACTCGCTCCAGGCCTCCGGCAGCTCGCTGAGCACCGCGAGCCGGGCCCGGACGTCCTCACCGCGCTTGGTGTCGTGGGTCGACAGCGAGGTCATGGCCTGCGGCCAGTCGTTCTGCCGGGCCTGCTGGGCGGCGTGGAACTCCTGTGGTCCGACCCCGAACAGACTCGGGTCGCCGCCGACCTCGTTCAGGGCCACGAACCGGGTGTAGCGGTAGAAGGCGGTGTCCTCGACCCCTTTGGCCATGGTGGCCCCGCTCAGCTGCTGGAAGCGCAGTGCCAGCTCGTCGCTCGGGTCGACCAGCCGGGGGTAGAGGGCCTTGACCGCGTCGCCGAGCTCGGGCCGGGTGGTCAGCACCTGCTCCAGGGCGCGGTCCAGATGTCCGACCCCTTCCGGCAGGTAGGAGCGGTAGACCTCGAAGGCGACGGCGGCTGCGCCGACCACCTCGGCCGCCCCCTCGACGTCCGGGGCCAGGGCGGCGATCCGGCGCACCTCGGCCGGCAGCAGATCGGCGATCACCATCGTCTTGCCGTCCCGGATGTGGTCGGCGAGCTGCTTCTCATCGCCGGTGCTCATCCGGTAGAGCGCGGTCAGGGTGGCCTCGGCGGAGCCGTCGACGAAGACGCCGTTGTACTCCCGCATCGCGTCGTAGCCGGTGGTGCCGGCCACCGGCCAGTCCAGCAGCTTCTCGCCCGGCTCCAGGATCTTCTCCACCGTGATCCAGGTGCCGGGGGCCAACTCGGCCAACCGCTGCTGGTACTGCCCCGGGTCGAGCAGGCCGTCGGGGTGGTCGACCCGCAGCCCGCTGACACCCTCGGCCACCCAGCGGGCGATCCGGTCGTGGGTGGCCCGGAACACCGTCTCGTCCTCGATCCGCAGCCCGGCCAGGGTCTCGACGGCGAAGAACCGACGGTAGTTCAGCTCGGTGTTGCCGCGGCCGTAGTACATCAACTCGTAGTGCTGCCGGTCGTGCACCTCCTGCGGGCTGCCCTCGCCGGTCCCCGGGGCGATCGGGAAGCGGTGCTCGTAGTAGTGCAGTTCGTCCCCGACGATCTCCAGCTCGCTGACGTCGTCGTCCGAGCCGAGGATCGGCACCACGATCCGGGGCCGGCTCCAGTCGATGTCGAACCAGTCGGCGTAGTCGGAACTCTGCCCCAGCCGCAGCACGTCCCACCAGAACGGGTTCTCCCACGGCTTGGAGATGCCCAGGTGGTTGGGCACGATGTCGGTCACCACGGCCAGCCCGTGCTCCCGGGCGGCAGCCAGCACGGCGCTCAGGCCGGCCTCGCCCCCTCGCGGCGGGTCGACGGCGCGGATGTCGGTCGCGTCGTAGCCGTGGTCGGAGCCGGTGGTGGAGGTGAGGATGGGGGAGAGGTAGATCGCTCCCACACCCAGGTCGGCCAGATAGTCGGCCAGAGCGGCGGCCCGGTCGAGGGTGAAGTCGGCGGTGATCTGTAGCCGATAGGTGGCGCTCGGAGCCGTGATCTCGGGGGTGGTCTGGCCGGTGGTCTGAGTCCGTGGTGGTCACCCGCTCCAGTTTAGTGGGCATCACGGCGTCGGTCGCTCACGGACGCAGCACGAAACTCCCGCTGGCCGGGTCGAACCGGGACCGTTCGGTGTCGAAGGTCGCGCCGACCGCGCCGTCGCCGATCAGTTCCGCCGGCGTACCGGCGCGGAGCCGGCCGGCGTGCACCAGGAACACCCGCTCGGCCAGCCGCAGGGCCAACTCGACCTCGTGGGTGGAGACCAGGACGACGATGCCCCGCTCCACCGCCACCTCGGCCAGCAGCGCCATCAGATCCACCCGGGCGCCGACGTCGAGATAGGCGCTCGGCTCGTCCAGCACCAGCAGTTCGGGCTCACTGACCAGGGCCCGGGCCAGCAGGATCCGCTGCCGCTGGCCGTCGGAGAGCTCGGCGAAGCGGGCGCCGGCCAGGTCGGTGGCGCCGAGACGCTCCAGGGTTGTCTCGACCAGCGTGCGTTCGGCCTGACCGAGCCGGCCGGCCAGCAGGCCGTGGGCGGGGTAGCGGCCCAGTTCGGCCACCTGGCGTCCGGTCAGCAGGCCGACCTCGACCCGGTCGGTCAGCACCACCGCACTCGCCCGGGCCCGATCCCGCGGCGACAGGGCGAGCAGATCCCGTCCGGCCAGGGTGACCGAACCGGCCAGCAGAGGCTGCAGGCCGAGCAGCGAGCGCAACAGGGTGGACTTGCCCGCCCCGTTCGGGCCGATCACCGCGGTGACCATCCCGGCCGGGGCGACGGCGTCCACCCCGGTCAGCACCAGCCGATCGGACCCGGACCCGTTTCCGCCCGGTGGAGTGGAGGGACCCCGAGACGAAGACCGCCGGGACGAAGACCGCCGAGAAGAAGACCGCCGGGAGGAGTAGCCGACGGCAACCTCGGTCAGGGTGAGCGACATCAGACACTCCCGGCGGCCAGTCGGCGCGAACCCAGCAGCACCCCGACCACGACCGGCGCCCCGACCAGGGCCGTGACCACGTTGATCGGCAGCACGGCGTCCTGGCCGGGCAACTCGGCCAGCACCGAACACAACGACGAGACGCTCACCCCCATCAGGACGGAGGCGGGCAGCAGGACCCGGTGGTCGGAGGTGCCGATCACCAGCCGGGCCAGGTGCGGGACGGCCAGTCCGAGAAAGGCGATCGGGCCGCAGTAGGCGGTGACGGTGCCGGCGATCAGCGCGGTGGCCAGCACCGCCACCACCCGGACCACCCGCACCCGGACGCCCATCGAGGCGGCGTAACGCTCACCCAGCAGCAACGCGTTCAGCGGACGCGCCAGCAGCGCGGTCAGCGCCACCCCCACGACGACCGCCGGCGCCAGCACGACCAGATCGTCGCGGGTGACGCCGTCGTAGGAGCCGAGACCCCAGAGCACGTAGCGCTGCAGCCGGGCCGGATCGGCGAAGGCCAGCAGCAGTGAGGTCAGCGCGCCGACCGTGGCCGAGACCATCACCCCGATGATCAGCAGGGTCACCACCGACCGCACCCGGTGACCGATCCCGACCACGAGCAGCAGCACCACCGCCGAGCCGAGCGCCGCCGCACCGACCACGCCGTAACGGCCGCTGCCGGCCAGGTCGACGAACGCTCCCGAACCGATGCCGCCGACCCCGCCGATCAGGCCGCCGGCCCCGAGGGTCACCACCGCGACGCCCAGTGAGGCGCCGGAGGACACGCCGAGGATGTAGGGATCGGCCAGCGGGTTGGCGAACAGGGTCTGCATCAGCAGTCCGGCCGCGGCCAACCCGGCCCCGACCAGCCCGGCGGTGGCCACCCGGGGCACCCGGATCTGGGCCAGCAGCACCGTCCAGCCCGGGTCTCCGGCCTGGCCGTGCAGCAGGTAGCGCAGGATCGCGGGCACCGGGATGACCACCGAGCCGAGCGAGATCGCCAGGGCGAGAGAGACCAGGGCGGCGACGGCGAGCAGCACCAGACCGAGGCCGGGACGGGCTGTCGATCGGCCGCTCGGCCTTCCCCCGGTCCGGGGCCGGAACCTCTGCTGCCGTCCCTGCCCCGGTGTCTGCCCCGGTCTCTGCCCCGGTCTCTGCCCCCGGTGACGTCGCCCTGGCCACGCCGGGGCTACTTCAACTGCTGGTAGAAGGTGAAGGTGTGGTCCGGCTCCAGCTCGGGATGGATGATGGCGATCAGATCGGCCTCGACCAGATCCGGACGCTGTCCGCCGAGCTCGAAGTAGTTGTTGCCGCCGGCCGCGTTGACCTGCAGGCTGGGCGACCAGACCTGGCCGCTGCTGAACGCGGTGAAGTCGGCGAAGCGCGACTCTTCCTTCAGCGCCTCGGCCTTGGTCGTCCAGTTGCTGGTGTTGATCCAGAGTTCGGCCGAGCCGGAGCGGTTCAGCACCGTCTCCATGCTGGCGCTGACCGTCCCGGTGGAGGTGTTGGAGCGCCACGGCCAGGTGCCGCCGGCGTTGCTGAGCAGTTTTCCGGCGTAGCTGCCGCCGGCCGGCATCGACCAGACGCCCTGATAGGGCTGGGAGACCAGCAGATCCGTGCTGTCGGCCGCCGCGGCCTTGGCCACCACCGCGTTGTAGTCGGTGGCGATCTGGTCGAAGACGGTGGCCGCCTTCGCCTCGGTGCCGGTCAGGGCGGCGAAGTACTTGATCCACTCCGCCCGGCCGAGCGGATCGGCCTCGAGGAAGTCGGCGTCGGCCAGCACGGGAACGCCGGCCTTCTCGATGGTGGCGTAGGCCGGGTCGTCGGTGCCGCCGGTGACCAGCACGTCGGGCTGGGCGGCGACGACCTTCTCGGCGGCGGTCGTCCCGGCCGGCGCGAACTCGGTCACCGACGAGTTCTCGGTCGCCGTGACCACCTGCGGCTCGCTGATGTAGGCCTTGGACGCGACCCCGGTCAGTACCCCGAGCCGGTCCAGCTCGACCAGGGCGGGCAGGTGCGTGGTGGAGGCCGAGAACAGGCTGGCGACCGGGGTGGTGACCTGTTCGGCGTCGGTCAGCGATCCGCTCAGCTCGGGCTTCGGTGCACCGCACTTGACCAGGACGTAACTGACCGGCGTGCCGCCGACGGTGGGCTGCTTCACGGTCAGCACCTGATACGACCTGTGGTAGCTGAGGGTGAAGTTCGTGGCGTAGCGGATCGTCTGCTTGACCGGGTAGTAGTCGGTGTCCGGGTCGAAATCGGTGATGCAACCGGCGGCGTTCACCCCGGCCGGGCTGGTGGCCGAGCTGCCGGTCGTGGCGCTGGGCAGGCTCACCCCGGGCTGGTCGCCGGAGGTGACGGACTGGTCGGTGCCGCAGCCGGCGGCGAAGGCGATCAGCAGTCCGGCCGCCGCCAGTGCGATCAGCCGGCGGGAGCGGGTCGGGAACGGCCGAGCCGGCGTCGACCGGTCCGGAGTGGGCGGCGGGGACGGCAGAGGTGGTCGAGGCATGCGTCAGTGGTCTCCTCGCGGAACGCGTCCGCACTGTGAGGGTCGGCCCGGAGTCGGGCACCCTCGTGACCCCGGACGCGCAGGTCGGCGACCCACGCACCGACGGCAGGTTTTCGGACTCGTGGGCGGTGGGTTGCGGACGAGGAGTCCGATCCCGGACCTACTGGACGTCGCTTCCCGGGTCGACCTCGGAGGTCGGGCCCAGTGCGGATGACGTCGGTCGTTCCCACTGACCGCTGCGGGGCAGTTCCGGACTCGCACCGGATTCCCTCCCCGTCGGCGGGATCAGCCTAGTGCGGACCGTGGAGCGCTGTCGACGCGCCTGACGCCGCCCGACGCCGACGGGCGCCGACGGGCGCACACCAGCTCCGGCCGCCGCCGGTGACACCGGCGAACCGGATATTCTGACGAACGGTGAAGTGACCGGCCGAGAAATTCTGCGCCGGCTTTATCGATAAAGACCTACGGACGCCGAGGTGATTACCAGCCCGATGTCGGGTCGGTGAAACGCCGGACGAACTCGCTGAGACCGCGGGACTGCGTGAAACCGAAGCTTCCCAGCGTCAGTCCACAGCCACAAGTCACCATCAGGGCATACCTGAGGCGATGGTGTGCTCGCACCAGAGGCATGACGACCGTGTCGGAAATCTCCCCCAGGACTTCGGTCGGGGGAACAGAGTTTGCTGCCAGGGCAGGGATCGAGACCGCGGAGCTGCGGTGGGACAGGCGCATCGGAGACCCTCTCACGAAGGGTGTCGGCAACCACGGCCCGGGGACGGCAGCATCGGTGCTTCTTCCCGCTCAACTGGAACAGATCGAATCCTGCCCGGGCCTGCTGCGACCGCGCTACTCGGCATTGATTACGAGTTGCTAACGCTTATCGAGAACACGACGGGCCAGAGCCAGAACCCGGAGCGGCTGAGTCCGAACTGAGTGATCACCCGGGCACGAAGCTTGATTCCGGATGATGAATCCGATCTCGGAATAATTGACGAGAGAAGACCCGGACCGCCGGTCTCGCCGGTCAGAGGCGGGACAGCACGATCGCGCTGCGGGTCCGACTGACGCCCGGATGGTTTCGGATCACGCCGAGGACGCGTTCCAGGTGACTGGCGTCGGCGCAGCGGACGATCAGGATGCCGTCGGCGTCGCCGGTGACCGTGAAGGCGTCCACCACCTCGGGGATCGGTGCGATCAGCTCGCGCATCTTCTCCGGTGGGATCCGGCCCTCGCAGTACAGCTCGACGAAGGCCTCGATGCTCCAGCCCAGTGCGGCCTGGTCGACGCGGGCCGTGAAGCCACGGATCACCTGGTCCCGGCGCAGCCGGTCGACCCGGCGCTTGGTCGCGGCGACCGAGAGTCCGACCTTCTCGCCGAGCCCGGCCAGGCTCATCCGGCCGTCCTCGGTCAGAAGCGCAATGAGTTTGCGGTCGATGTCGTCCACGCGCAACATCATGCCCTGAAGTTCGTGGTTTATGCCTCGTTCATTGTCCGGGTGCGCTTCTAGGCTTGTCGGCATGACCAGCGTTCTCGAGCGTCCGGCAACCGGCCTCGTCCGGCAGTCGAGACCGCGGCAGTTCCTGATGTGCCCGCCGCGCTACTTCGACGTCTGCTACGCGATCAACCCGTGGATGGATCCGGATGTCCCGGTCACCCCGCAGCGGGCGCTGGAGCAGTGGAGCGCGCTGGTGGAGACCTACCGCCGGCACGGCCACCGGGTCGAGTTGTTGGAGCCGGTCCCCGGATTGCCCGACATGGTCTTCGCCGCCAACGGCGCGACGGTGGTCGACGGCCGGGTGCTGGAGGCGAGTTTCGCGCGGCCCGAGCGACAGGCCGAGGCCGGCTGGCACGCAGCCTGGTACCGCTCTCACGGCGCCGGTCACGGGGTGATCGAACAGCAGGCCGCCGGCAGCGTGAACGAGGCCGAGGGCGATTTCGCCGTGCTCGGGGTCCCCGCTCCGAACGGACGTCCCGGTCCGAAGGGGCGTCCAGCTCCGAACGGACGTCCAGGGCGCACTCGGGTGCTGGCCGGGTACGGCTTCCGGACGACGCAGGCGGCTCATCGCGAACTGGCGCAACTGAGTGGCGCCGAGGTGGTCAGCCTGCGACTGATCGACCCGCGTTTCTACCATCTCGACGTCGCGCTGACCGTGCTCGACGACGAGGCCGGGCTGATCGCCTACTACCCGCCGGCGTTCGGCCCGGAGGCCCGGGCCGAGCTGGCCAGGCTGTATCCGGACGCGCTGATCGTCGGCGAGGCCGATGCGCTGGCGTTCGGCCTGAACTGCGTCAGCGACGGGCTGAACGTGTTCGTCCCCGCCGGTGCGCAGCAGTTGATCGCCGAGCTCGCCGGCCGTGGGTTCAACCCGGTCGGGGTCGAGCTGGGCGAGCTGCACCTGGCCGGTGGCAGCGTCAAGTGCTGCACCCAGGAATTGCGTCCCGCACCGTCCCGACGGTAGGGCTGCCGGCCATCCGTCGAGCCCTTCCACCACCGAGAGCAGGAGCTGATCATGACCACCCAACTCGAGCAGACCGCGACGGATGCGCTGCTGGCCCAGACCGAGCAGCACGTCGCGCACAACTACCACCCGTTGGACGTGGTGGTGGCGACCGCAGCCGGCGCGACCGTCACCGATCTGGACGGTCGTTCCTATCTCGATTTCCTGGCCGGCTACTCCGCGACCAACTTCGGTCACGGCCACCCCGCTCTGGTCGCCGCCGCCCGGGAGCAGCTGGACCGGGTCACGCTGACCAGCCGCGCCTTCCACCACGACCAGCTCGGCCCGTTCGCCACCGAGCTGGCCGCCCTGATCGGCAAGGAGATGGTGCTGCCGATGAACACCGGCGCCGAGGCGGTCGAGTCCGGGATCAAGGTGGCCCGCAAGTGGGGGTACGAGGTCAAGGGCGTGCCGGACGGCCGGGCCGAGATCATCGTGATGGCCGGCAACTTCCACGGCCGGACGACCACCATCGTCAGCTTCTCCGACGACCCGGACGCCCGGGCGGGTTACGGCCCCTACACCCCGGGTTTCGTCACCGTTCCCTACGGCGACCTGGAGGCGGTGGCGGCGGCGATCACCCCGAACACGGTGGCCGTGCTGGCCGAGCCGATCCAGGGCGAGGCCGGGGTGCTGATCCCGCCCGCCGGCTGGCTGCCCGGCGTCCGCCGGCTCTGCACCGAGAACGACGTCCTGCTGATCGCCGACGAGATCCAGTCCGGGCTCGGACGGACCGGTCGGACGCTGGCCTGCGAGCACGAGGGGGTCGAGGCCGACCTGTACCTGCTGGGCAAGGCTCTCGGCGGCGGCATCGTCCCGGTCTCGGCCGTGGTCGGCAACGCCGACGTGCTCGGCGTACTGCGGCCGGGCCAGCACGGCAGCACCTTCGGCGGCAACGCGCTGGCCTGCGCGGTGGGCCGGGCCGTGGTCGCGCTGTTGCAGACCGGTGAGTTCCAGCGCCGGGCCGTCCGGCTCGGTGAGCAGCTGCGTCGCCGGCTCGATTCCCTGTGTGGACAGGGAATCCTCACCGTTCGCAGTCGCGGTCTGTGGGCCGGCATCGACATCGATCCGGCGCTGGGCACCGGCCGCGAGGTCTGCCATCGGCTCGCCGACTACGGCGTCCTGGCCAAGGACACCCACGGCTCGACCCTGCGGTTCGCCCCGCCGATCGTGATCACCGAGGCCCAGCTCGACCACGGCGTCGACCAGCTGGAGCGGGTGCTGGCCGATCTGCGCCGCTGACCGCGGCCCGTCGCTCTTCGTCGACCCGGGACGGGCCCGGTCTCAGTCGAGCAGGGCGACGGCGCCACTGCGGCGCGGATCGGCCCCGGCGCCGAGCGCGCTGATCGCCGAGACCCCGCCGAAGTAGGGGTCCCGGCGTTCGGCCACCAGCACCTGGTCGCCACCGGCGGCCAACGCGTCCAGCACCTGCGGCGTGAAGCCGGGCTCGAGCCGGACCGTCCCGGGTAGCGCGTTCAGCCGGGGTGCATCGATCGCGGTCTGCGGATCGGCCCCGGCCAGCATCCGCAGGGTCGCCTGCACCAGCGCCGGCCTGATCCGGCTGCCGCCGGCCGAGCCCGCGGCCAGCACCGGCTCACCGTCCCCGTCCAGCACGATCAGCGGCGACATCATCGAGCCCATCCGGGTGCCCGGGCTCTGGTTCGGCCGGATCAGCTCGCCCTCGCCCAGCATCGAGTTCAGGTGCAGCCCGTACCCGGGCAGCCAGACCCCCGAACCGAGCCCGAGACTGCTGGTCAGCGCGCACACGTTGCCCTCGGCGTCGACCGTGACCATGTTGGTGGTCTCGGCCCGGCGCTGGGGGCCGCGCAGGGCCTCGACCAGGGCGAGGGCGGCGTCCGGATCGGTCAACGGGTCGCCCTGCACAGCGGTGTTCGCCCGCTGCAGCGTGGCCAGCACGTCGTCCAGATCGTCGCCGCGGGCGTGCCCGCTGCCGGCGGCCAGCGAGACCCGGCTCGCCGGTCGTTCCTGCACCCGGTAAGCGGCCAGGTCGGTGTGGTCGAGGGCGCCGCCGTCGGCCAGCGAATCGACCATCAACTCGGCCAGTTCGCCGGTGTAGAGGCTCATCGGGTCGGTCGCGATCAGCTCGAAGGCCCGGTGGTAGTCGGGGTGGACGAGCGGCTCGCCCTCGGTCAACGGGGCGCCGTCTTCACCGCAGAACATCACCGCGCCCTCGCCGACGCACATCGCCTGCACGATGGAGGGCAGCAGTGTCGCGTGCGCGGCCTGGAACGGCGTCCCGAGCGCGGCCCGGCGGGCCGGTTCCACCAGCTGCGGCCAGTCCAGCCGTCCCCAGCGCGACCAGAGATGACGGGCGCCGGCGGTGTTGCCGGGCACGGCGACCGACGGCGGCCCGATCTCGTAGGGCACCGGCTGACCGACGAACCTGACCTCGATCGGGAGGCCCGGGCCGAGGCGGCGTCCGCCCAGGCCGGGGACGGCGACGAAGAAGTCCACACAGGTGACCGAACGGTCGCGGCTGTCGTAGTAGGTGGCGAACCCGCCGCCGCCGAGGCCGTTGAAGATCGACTCGGCCGCGCAACTGACCAACAGGGCTGCCACGGCGGCGTCCGCGGCGTTCCCACCGGCCCGGAGGATGTCCACGCCGGCCGCGGCGGTCGCCGGGTGTCCGGCCGCCACCCCCGGTTGCATCACCGGCACACCCTAGCCTCGGATCCGGGTGACCAGGCGGGATGACAATCGTCACGGGACTCACCTGACATCCGCCGACGGACAAGAGCCGCTACCGCGAGGATGATCGAGGACAGGCCCGAACCAGGGCGGATCCGGACGGGAGGGCGATGCGGATGCCGATGCGGATGCCGATGCGGATGCCAGCCCTGCTCCGGCTCGAACCGTTCGCCGAGTTCGAGGATCCGGACGCCGCACCCGGGGCGTTCCGCGCCGCCGACCCAGCTCCGCGCTGGTCGGTGCGCCGAGCCGTCCAGAACCACCTGGCGATGTACATCGGCGGACTGGTCTTCATGATCTACGGGATCATCGCGGTGGTCGAGGCGGCCACCTCGGTGCTCGGCCTGGTCGGTGGCGAGGCGGTGGTCGCCCTGTTGTCCGTGCTCTACGTCGGCGCCGCCTTCGTCTCCGACGCACGACTGCGGGTCCGGTGGGCCTACGTCGGCCTGTTCGGGGCGGTCTCGGTGGCCACGGCCACCTTCCTCGGGCTCGGGTTCACCAGTTTCGGGGTGTTCTTCGCCATCCTGCTGGCCACCCTGATCCCCTGGCGGACGAGCCGGCTGGCGATCCTCCTCTGGGGGCTGGCGCTGGTGTTGCTGGCGGCCGTCACGGCCAACCCCTCACCGGCGCTGATCGGGGCCATCGCCCTGGGGGTCGGGGTCGCGGTCGGTGCCGGGATCGAGCAGGGCCGGGTCGCCCAGAAACTGCGCCGGCTCGAGGTGCGGGCCTCCCAGCTGGCGGTGGTGGCCGAACGGGAGCGGATCGCCCGCGACCTGCACGACATCCTCGGCCACAGCCTGACTGCCGCCTCGATCAAGTCGGGCCTGGCGGTGCGGTTGATCGAGGTGGATCCGGCCGGTGCGAAGGCGCAGATCACCGAGGTCGAGACGATCGTCCGGGAGGCGCTGGCCGACGTCCGGTCGACGGCGTCCGGCATGCGCCGGGTGCGGCTGACCACCGAGATCGCCGGGGCCCGATCGGTGCTGGCCGCGGCGGGGATCGAGGCGATCACCCCGAGCGCGGTCGAACCGATGGCCGAGTCGATGAGCGAATCCCTCGGCTACGTCGTCCGTGAGGCCGTGACCAACGTGGTCCGGCACAGTGAGGCGACCCGGTGCGTGATCACGGCCGGACCGGGCTGGGTCGCGATCAGTGACAACGGAGGGGGCCTCGGCCATGTGGATCCGGCCGCGGTGAGGGCAGGCGGTCTGGCCAGGGGCAGCGGGTTGTCCGGGCTGCGGGAGCGGATCGAGGGGTGTGGTGGCCGGTTGATCATCTCCTCGGAGACGTCGCCGGAATCCGGGCACCCGGCCGGGACGGGCGTCGGTCTGTGTCTGCGGGCCGAACTCGGGCCCGTCGGACCGGGACCCTCGGCGCTTGAGCCTCGTGAGCGCAGGGATTCCGTCCGGGAGCGGACCGATGCCGTGACGGCCGAGACCGGGGCCGAACACCAGGAACTGCCGACGGCGGGCCGATCGTGATCAGCATCCTGCTGGTCGACGACCAGGCCCTGATCAGGCAGGCCTTCGCTGCCCTGTTGGGTCTGGAGAAGGATCTGCAGGTCGTCGGCCAGGCCGGGACGGCGGCCGAGGCGGTCGAGTTGAGTCGACGGCTGCGTCCGGACGTGGTGCTGATGGACGTCCAGTTGTCGGGCTCCGGCGACGTCGACGACGGCATCACCGCCACCGGCACGATCCTGGCCGAGCTGCCGGCCACCCGGGTGATCGTGCTGACCACTTTCGGCCGGCCCGGCTACCTGCGCCGGGCGATGGAGTCGGGTGCGGTCGGTTTCATGGTCAAGGACGCCCCGGCCGATCAGTTGATCGAGGGGATTCGCCGCGTGCACAGCGGTTTGCGGGTGGTCGACCCGACGCTGGCCGCGGCCAGTCTCAGCATCGGCACCTCGCCGCTGACCGATCGTGAGACCGAGGTGCTGGCCGCCGCCGCGTCCGGTTCGTCGACGGCGCGGATCGCCGGGGTGGTGTTCCTGTCGGAGGGAACGGTACGCAATCACCTGTCCTCGGCGATGGGCAAGCTCGGCGCCGCGTCCCGGGCGGAGGCGGTCCGACTGGCCACCGAGAACGGCTGGCTGGGCTGAGGGGGTGCCATTGCGGCCAGCAGTTGGACCAGCAGCACCGTGACGATCAGGGTGAAGCCCAGTTGAGAGTCGCCCAGTTGCTCGAACAACAACAGCGAGGTGTCGGAAATCCCGCCCTGCAACGAAAGCAGCGCGACACCGGAGGCGCCGAGCAGCAGGTTGGCCATGATCAACAACACCCGTGACGGACGCGGGAACCGGACGGAATCGCCGTAGCCGAAGGTGTTCTCGGTCAGCATCCGCCAGACCACGCCGACCATCAGCCCCACCGTTCCGCCGGTCAGGGCGAGGGCGGCGGTGAGCGGTTCGGTGATGGCGTTGCGGTAGGCGTACAGGCCGGACAGCGCGAACACCGAAGCCAGCGCCACGGCCCGGTCGACGCCGAGGGTGCGCCGGACCGCCTGAACGACCAGGAGCACCACGGCCCCGGTGGTGGCCGCCACGAACGCGCCGGGCGTCGTGCCGAGCACGCCGAGGAGCGTGTACAACTCCCGGATGGCCAGCAACACGGCGATCATGATCAACAGCACCGACGGTCGGCCCGACCGCCGCGCGTCCCGGGCGGCGACGACCGCCAGGATCACGATGGCGACCGGTGTACTGAGCAGGTACTGGGTCTGGATGTCGATGGAGAGCAGCCGGTCGGCGACGACGTCCAGGCCGACCGAGCGGGCCAGTTCGGCCAGCAGCAACGGCCAGACGGCGACGCCGATGATCAACCCGGAGCCGAGCAGGCCCCAGCGCGACCAGTCCGCGAGTCCCGGCGCAGCCTTCTCCTGCTCGGTCTCGCTGCCCGGTTCCCCCCTCCGTGTCCGGTACGGACCCGTCGGGAGAATCGTCCGGATCCTCCGCAGGTGACGGAACCGGCCTTCGCTGGCGCCACCGCCAGCCGGCCAGCACGCCGAACGGCACCAGCAGCGGCAGTGCCCCGAGCAGCAGGCTCAACGGGCGGTACTCGTCGTCCCGGGGCAGGGCGTACCCGATCTGGCCGATCCGGACCACGGCCAGCAGGGCCAGCCCCGCCACCAGCCACCGTTCCTTCCGCGCAGCCCGCCCGAGCAGGTTTCCGGCGGCCGCGCAGCCGCCGGTCACGACGGCAGCCAGTAGCTGGGTCACCGTCGCCCCGGCCAGCGCCGCGAACGGCCCGGCCAGGATCCAGACACTCGTCGTCATCGCCGAGAAGGCCACGAACCCGGCCTGCGGCAGATAGCCGCCGTAGACGTCGTCGATCATCAGCACCGCGTAGCCGACGCCGGCCGCGAGCAGGATCGTGGCCACCACGGCTTCGACCCGGGCGAAGCCGGCTCGCCGGCGGGCGATCGCCCAGCCGACCAGGGCCGCGGCGATCAGCCACAGCGGCGCCGAGGAGACGCTGAACCCGACCAGGGCGGCGGGCCGCAGCAGGATCGAGCAGACGATGATCACCAAGGGCACCCGCACCAGGGCCCGGACGTGCAGCGCGGCCAGGTAGAGCAGGACCAGGGCCAGCGTCACCGTGACGATCAGTACCGGGACGACGATCCGGGGCAGGCTCAGATCCGGTGGCTCGAAGAGCAGCTCGGTTCGGCGGCGCAGCACGCCGCTCAGCCCGGTCAGGGCGACCAGGAGACCGGCGCAGACCAGGGCGATCCACACCAGGGCCCGGAGCCCGACCGGCCAGCCGAGATCCCTCATCCGGCCGGAACGGATCGGTTCGAGCACGACGTAGTCGACCAGGCCGTGGCCCGCCGACCGCAGCCGTTGACCGATCCCTCGCCGCGGTGTGCCGGGACCGTGCCCGGCGCTCGCGAGCCGGCCGTTCTCGACCTGGCCGTTCTCGACCTGGCCGTTCACGACGGCCCGGGCGCTCGGGGACCGATCCACGTCCCGGCCAGCGTCTGCTCCGGTGCGCCGAGCGCCCAGACCTGACCCGAGCCGAGGAACAGTCGACCGGAGTCACCGAGTGGGGTGGCCAACGCCCAACGTGCGGTCTCGCGACCGGTGCTGCTCAGCGCCACCACGGCGTCTTCGCCGAGCACCAGGGAGCCGGCCCTATCGCCGGTGTCGTCGAGGGAGACAGCGTCGGTGACGCCGGCGACCCGGTGGTTCCAACGCAGGGTTCCGTCCGCGACCGAGAAACTGCGGACGCCACCGGCGTCGAGGATGGCCGGCGAGCCGGCCAACACGCGCAAGGCGTCCGTCGCGCCGAGCCCGGTCCGCGTCCAGCGGAGTGCTCCGGTCCGCAGGTCGCGAGCCTGCAGTTGGCCGTAGGTGATCGAGACGGCCGCGTCCCGGACGATGACGGTGGCGGGGGAGACGGTGCCCGCCTCCTGCTGCCAGAGCCTGCTGCCGTCCGCGTCGAACGCGGTCAACGACCCGTCGGTGCCGCCGACCACGACCACGGTGTTCCCGACCGCGGTCGGCGCGTCGACGGAAATCGACAGGTGCTGGCGCCATCGCAGCGCGCCGGTGCGGGTGTCGTAGCCGAGCACGTCGCCGCGCACCGTGGTGACCACCAGTACCCCTCTGGTCGGCGCCACTGGTGAGGTGACACTGAGGTCGGGCAGTTCGGCGCTCCAGTGCAGTCGCCCGGCGTAGTCGTAGCAGCGCAACCGGCGCTCCGAGGTCGTCACCAACACCAGTCGTCCGACGTCGGCCACGCCGGTGACCGAGCCGCCGGGGTGCAGCCAGCCGTGCGCCCAGAGCCGGTGGGTGGCCAGCGGGGTCAGGGTGTTCACGTCCTGTCCGCCGCCGTTCACCACATGTAACGCGCCGGTACCGTCCCGGGCGATCAGTCGCGCAGCGGTGTCGATCCGGCCGTCCCGGCTGCCGAAGGTGTCGTCGCCGCCCTCCAGCCGTAGCGGTCCACTCCGCCAGGACGACGGATCACCGGTCAGTGGCCCGGCCTCGGTCAGCGCCGCGTCGCTCAGGTCCGGCGTCGGGCTCGGCGACAGGGTGCCGAAGTCGAAGCCGGTGCCCCGGAAATTCCCGTCGGAGGCCACCACGCCCCGGCCCGGACACCAGAGGTTCGTCTCCGTCCAGGTGGATCCGGCTGTGGCGTCTCCGGCTGTGGCGCCTCCGGTTGTGGTGTCTCCGGTTCCGGTGCTCCCGGTCGGGCCCGACGTCGGATCGGCCGACGGCTCGCCGGCCGGGGTCAGCGGTGAGAGCGTGGTCGCCGAGTGCACCTCCAGGCAACCGTCGTCGGCCTCGGCGGCGGCCTGCGGGCGGCCCGCGGTGGAGGTGTTGGTGTAGCCGAGCAGGTCGCCGGTGGGGCCGGCCAGAGCACGGCCGTGGCTGCCCCACTGCCGACCCGCCGAGACGTCGGCGGGCAGTTCGAGCAACGCGGGGGAGAGTGCGATCCCGTCCGTGCCCCACTCCTGCCCGGCCAGCCGGACGCCGTCGCCGCCGATCGAACGCAGCCGGTAGCGCTGCGCCGGCCGGCTGAAGCCGGTGACCACCACTCCCTCACGCCACCAGTGCGCCGTCGTACCGGCCGTCGCCGGCCGCCGGTCGATGCTCGCCCAGAGCCCCTGCGGAACGGACGAGTCGGTCTGCGGCCCGGTCGACCGGGCGTTCTCCACCATCGCGGCCGCGTGCTCACTGCCGGCCGTGAAGGTGGTGAAACCGCGAAACCCGTCGGCCGCGGCGAACCGTCCCGCCGTGGTCGCCGGGGCCGGATCGGGACGTAACCCCACCCCGACGGCCGCCCCGAGCAGGACGAGCAGCACGGCCAGGACGATTCCGGTCGGCCATTCCGTCTTCGTGCCGCCTGGACTCAAGGGCCCTGGGCCGGCCGTAACGCTGCTGGTCACCGGGGAACCTTCGGCGCCGGCTGGCTCGGGCCCGCCCATCATCACCTCCGTGGTCCGGATGCGGCCGTGCCCGGCCGCCGCGGTCCGGTCATTGTGTCAGGCAGCGGTCTGCGGGCTCCGAGCGCGAATCGTCGGAGTTGTCCACAGATCGTGGCCGGAACGGGGTCGCCGGCCCCGGAAACTTCCTACCGTCGTCGCATGAGACATCGAAGAATCAGGGCAATCGGTTTGTCCGTCGGCGTCGGCGCCGCCTTGCTGGCGCTCAGCGGCTGCACCGGGCTGGTCCAGCCCATCGATCCGGCGTCCTCGTCGGCGCCGTCGGCGACCGAGGCCCCCGGCTCCGCCAGCAGCGATCCCGCCGCCCGACCGAGCGACCAGCCGAGCGGCCAACCAAGCGATCAGCCGAGCGATCAGCCGAGCGCGGTCGGCGACGATCTGGGCACCGTGGCGGCGACCCGGACGATCAAGCTCACGACCACGGTCTACAGCGAGGACGCCCCCTACGCGAACCACGCCAGCCCGGCCACCATTCGCGTCTACGAACTGAAGCGCCAGGGCCCGGTCGTCCAACTCAGTTTCGCGATCTCGCTCGACTCCCGCGCGATCGGCGACTGGGACAGCAGTAATGACATGACCGACTCTGACAGCAACTTCACCACCACCGATATCTCCGGCGTCAAGCTCATCGACGGGACGAACGCCAGGGTGTACTCGACCGGGAGCGACGCCGACGGCGACTGCCTGTGCTCCGGCCGAATCTTTCTTACGCCCGGGGTGACCGTGATGGCCACCGCGGCCTTCGCGGCGCCGCCGACCGACGCCGTCACCGTCACCGTCCCGTTCTTCGGAAGCTTCAGCGATGTCCCGATCGTCTGAGCCGCCCGAGAGGAGACCGCGGCCCCACCGGCGACGACTCCTGGTTCCCCTCGCAGCGATGGTCCTGCTGGTGGGCCTGCTGGCGATGTCCTTCCCAGCGTCCACCTCACTGTTGACCGCCTGGGCCGACCCGTCGGCCGTCCCCACCTCCGATCTGACCCCGGTGCCCACCGCCGACCCGACCCCGGTGGACGGTCCCGACCCGGGCGCTCCGATCGTGGTGCAGCCCGGTGACCGATTCCCGGTCGACGACATACACCTGCCGATCAGTGATCAGGGCGGGGTCGCGAAGGTCGTTTCGACCCCGGCCGAGACCGAGGTCCGGCTCGACGCCACCGTCCTGTTCGGCAAGGACGAGTCGACGATCCAGGCCAAGGCCGGCTCCCGCCTGACCGAGGTCGCGGCGCAGTTGAAGCGGCTGGGCCCCGGCGCGCTGACCGTCACCGGTTACACCGACGATCTCGGCTCGGCCGCCCACGGACTGACCCTCAGCCGGCAACGGGCCGCAGCCGTGGCCCGTCGGCTGGAGCCGCACCTGGACGCGGCGGATACGGTGGCCGTCGTCGGCAAGGGGGAGGCCGACCCTGAGGTGCCGAACGACTCCGAGGCTCATCGTCGGCTCAACCGGAGGGTGATCATCACCTTTCGGCCCCGCTGAGTCGGGGCGGGCCGAGGCGCAGCGCACCGGGATTTGGCTTCCCTTGCCCTCTCTGACAGTATTGACGGGTTGCTCCGACGGGGTCGCCGGGGTGAGCTGTGTTTGTGCTTGACGTCGTACGTCTGAAAGTGAGGCGTTCTGGCGGCACGAACGGCCACCGGACCGCGAGACACCCTCGAGCCCGGGTCCTGATCGGGATCCGGGGCTCCCACTGGCAGGGCGCAGGGCGGACTGAGGTTCGCCTGGTGCCTGTGCGTGCTGGGAGCAGGCGACACACCCGACCTCGGGGGTCGGAGCAGGACAGCAAGAGACGAAGAGCAGAGCAGTAGAACACCAGAAGAGCGTTGTCGGACGGAAGAGAAGGACGAACTGTGGCGGGACAAAAGATCCGCATCAGGCTCAAGGCCTACGACCATGAGGTCATCGACAGCTCGGCGCGCAAGATCGTCGACACGGTGACCCGGACGGGTGCGCGAGTTGCCGGCCCGGTGCCGTTGCCGACCGAGAAGAACGTGTTCTGCGTGATCCGTTCTCCGCACAAGTACAAGGACAGCCGCGAGCACTTCGAGATGCGCACGCACAAGCGGCTGATCGACATCATCGACCCCACGCCGAAGACCGTCGACTCGCTGATGCGGCTCGACCTGCCGGCGGGTGTCGACATCGAGATCAAGCTCTGAGGGAACGAGTTATGCCCACCAAAGCGAACACCGCAGCCGACCGCAAGATCAAGGGCCTGCTCGGCACCAAGCTCGGGATGACCCAGCTCTGGGACGAGAACAACCGGATCGTTCCGGTCACCGTCGTCCAGGCCGGCCCGTGCGTGGTCACCCAGGTCCGCACCCCGGCCGGCGACGGCTACTCCGCCGTCCAGCTCGGCTTCGGCGCGATCAAGCCCAAGAAGTTGACCGAACCGGCCAAGGGCCAGTTCACCAAGGCCGGGGTCACCCCGCGCAAGCACCTGGTCGAGATCCGCACCACCGACGCCAGTGAGTACACCCTGGGCCAGGAGCTCGGCGCCGACGTCTTCGACGCCGCCGAGATCCTCGACGTCACCGGGGTCAGCAAGGGCAAGGGGACGGCCGGCGTGATGAAGCGGCACGGCTTCCACGGCCTGCGCGCCACCCACGGTGTGCACCGCAAGCACCGCTCGCCGGGCTCCATCGGCGGCTGCGCCACCCCGGGCCGGGTCTTCAAGGGCCTCCGGATGGCCGGTCGGATGGGCGTCGAGCGCAAGACGGTGCAGAACCTGACCGTGCACTCGGTGGACACCGAGCGCGGTCTGATCCTGATCAAGGGCGCGATCCCGGGCAACAAGGGTGGCCTGGTCGTGCTTCGCAGCGCTTCGAAGAAGCCCGTTCCCGGAGAGGATGCCTGATGCCGGAAACCAAGACCGTCGACGTCCTGGACGGCACCGGTGCGAAGTCGGGCTCGGCCCAGCTTCCCGGTGAACTGTTCGACACGACCGTGAACATCCCGCTGATCCACCAGGTGGTGACCGCCCAGCTGGCGGCCGCCCGGCAGGGCACGCACGCCACCAAGACCCGCGGCGACGTCCGCGGCGGTGGCCGCAAGCCCTACCGGCAGAAGGGAACCGGTCGGGCCCGCCAGGGTTCGATCCGCGCCCCGCACTACACCGGTGGTGGCGTGGTCAACGGCCCGCAGCCGCACGGCTACAGCCAGCGGACGCCCAAGAAGATGATCGCCGCCGCGCTCCGCGGTGCGTTGTCCGACCGGGCCCGCGACGGCCGGGTGCACGTGATCAGCGAGCTGATCAGCAGCGAGCAGCCGTCGACCAAGGCGGCGCTGGCTGCGCTGGCCGCGGTCAGCACCTCGGTCAAGCTGCTGGTGGTCATCGGCCGGGACGAGGACGTGGCCTGGCTGAGCCTGCGCAACGCCGCGACCGTGCACACGCTGACCGCCGACCAGCTGAACGCCTACGACGTCCTCTGCGCCGACGACATCGTCTTCACCTCACGGGCGCTGGAGACCTTCGTCGCCGGTCCGACCAAGGGGAAGTCGGTCAAGGCCGTCGCCACCGAGGCCGAGGTCGGCACCGAGGCGCCGGCTCCGGTCACCGAGACGATCGACACCGCCGAGGCGGCCGATTCGGTGCTCAGCGCCGACGGCGGCTACCGCGGTGAGAACCCGCCGGCCGGCTTCGACATCAAGGGCAACGAGGACTCGATGAAGTTCCACGAGTCCACGTCCCCGTGGTACGGCCGCACGGTGGCCGAGGTGTGGTTCGACAGTGCAGCCACCGCCGAGGCCGCCGGCTTCACCAACGCCGTCCACGGTGCCGGCGACGAAGCCGGAGCAGAGGCCGAGGAAGTTGAGGGAGAGTCGAAGTGAGCACCCCGCTGAAGATCCGCGATCACCGCGACATCTTGTTGTCCCCCGTGGTCAGCGAGAAGAGCTACAGCCTGCTGGACGAGAACAAGTACACGTTCCTGGTCTCGCCGCGGGCGAACAAGACCGAGATCAAGATCGCGGTGGAAACCGTGTTCAAGGTCAAGGTCACCGGCGTCAACACGATCAACCGCACCGGCAAGAAGCGCCGCACCCGTCAGGGCTTCGGTAAGCGTCCGGACACCAAGCGCGCGATCGTGACCGTGGCCGACGGCCAGAGCATCGACATCTTCGCCTGAGCCGGCGCACGAGACTGAGATAGGGACTCACCCATGGCTATCCGTAAGTACAAGCCGACTTCGGCCGGACGTCGCGGCGGCAGTGTCGCCGACTTCGTCGAGCTGACCCGCTCCACCCCGGAGAAGTCGCTGCTGGTGCCGAACAACAAGTCCGGCGGCCGCAACAACACCGGCCGGATCACCACCCGGCACATCGGTGGCGGCCACAAGCAGGCCTACCGGCTGATCGATTTCAAGCGTTACGACAAGGACGGCGTGCCGGCCAAGGTCGCGCACATCGAGTACGACCCGAACCGCACGGCTCGGATCGCACTGCTGCACTTCGCCGACGGCGAGAAGCGCTACATCATCGCCCCGGTCGGTCTGCGACAGGGCGCGATGGTCGAAGCGGGTGAGGGTGCCGACATCAAGACCGGCAACAACCTGCCGCTGCGCAACATCCCGGTCGGCACCACGGTGCACGCCGTCGAGCTGCGTCCCGGCGGCGGGGCCAAGATGGCCCGTTCGGCCGGTGCCAGCATCCAGTTGGTCGCCCGCGAGGGTCGCAACGCCACGCTGCGGATGCCGTCCGGCGAGATGCGGATGGTCGACGTCCGCTGTCGCGCCACGGTCGGCGCGGTCGGTAACGCCGAGCAGGCGAACATCAACTGGGGCAAGGCCGGCCGTAACCGCTGGAAGGGCAAGCGCCCGACCGTCCGCGGTGTGGCCATGAACCCGATCGACCACCCGCACGGTGGCGGTGAGGGCAAGACCTCCGGTGGTCGTCACCCGGTGAGCCCGTGGGGCAAGCCCGAGGGTCGCACCCGGGACAAGAACAAGGCGAGCTCGCGGATGATCGTCCGCCGTCGCCGGTCCGGCAAGAAGCGCTGAGCAGGAGATAGCAGAAGATGCCACGCAGCCTGAAGAAGGGTCCCTTCGTCGACGACCACCTGGCCAAAAAGGTCGAGGTGCAGAACGACAAGGGAACCAAGAACGTGATCAAGACCTGGTCGCGCCGTTCGATGATCGTGCCCGACATGATCGGTCACACCATCGGCGTGCACGACGGTCGCAAGCACGTGCCGGTGTTCATCACCGACTCGATGGTGGGTCACAAGCTCGGCGAGTTCGCACCCACGCGGACCTTCCGTGGCCACATCAAGGACGACCGGAAAGCACGTCGCCGCTGACGCGGTGAGAGGACACAGACAATGAGCAACTCAGACAAGGCCCGGCCCACTCGCCGCGCCGCGCTGCTCGGCGAGCGCCCCGGCTCCTACGCGATCGCCCGCCAGGTGCGGATGAGCCCGACCAAGGTCAGGCGCGTCGTCGACCTGGTCCGCGGAATGGGCGTCGACGATGCCCTGACCACGCTGCGGTTCGCGCCGCAGGCCGCCAGTGAGCCGGTGTACAAGGTGCTGGCCAGTGCGGTCGCGAACGCCGAGAACACCGACAACCTCAAGCGCGACGACCTCTACGTCTCGGCCGCTTTCGTGGACGAGGGGATGACCATGCGGCGGATCCGCGCCCGGGCCAAGGGCAGCGCCAGCCGCATCCTCAAGCGGTCCAGCCACATCACCGTCGTCGTCGAACCCAAGGAGGCCTGAGCTATGGGCCAGAAGATCAACCCGTACGGCTATCGCCTGGGGATCAGCACGGACCACAAGAGCCGTTGGTACGCCGACAAGCTCTACGGCTCCTACGTCGGCGAGGACGTCAAGATCCGTCGCCTGCTGGTCAAGAACCTCGAGCGCGCCGGCATCTCCAGTGTCGAGATCGAGCGCACCCGTGACCGGGTCCGCGTCGACATCTACACCGCCCGACCCGGCATCGTGATCGGCCGTAACGGCGCCGAGGCGGAGCGGGTCCGGGGCGAGCTGGAGAAGCTCAGCGGCAAGCAGGTCCAGCTCAACATCCTCGAGGTGAAGAGCCCGGAGACCGACGCGCAGCTGGTCGCCCAGGGTGTGGCCGAGCAGTTGGCCTCCCGGGTCCAGTTCCGTCGGGCGATGCGCAAGGCGCAGCAGACCGCGATGCGGTCCGGCGCCAAGGGCATCCGGATCCAGTGCTCCGGTCGTCTGGGCGGCGCCGAGATGAGCCGGTCGGAGTTCTACCGCGAGGGCCAGGTGCCGCTGCACACGCTGCGCGCCGACATCGACTACGGCTTCTTCGAGGCCCGGACCTCCTTCGGCCGGATCGGGGTCAAGGTCTGGATCTACAAGGGCGACGTGTCCGGCAGCCGGGCCGAGCGAGCAGCGCAGAAGGCGGCCCGCAACGCCGCCGGCGGTCGTTCGCGTCCGACCCGCGGCCCGCGTTCGGACCGTCCCGCCCGGGGCGATCGTCCGGAGCGTGGCGGTCGTCGCCGCACCGAGGGCGACGCGCCTTCCACCCCGTCGGCTCCGTCCGAGGCCGGCGCACCCGCACAGGAGAGCGGTCAGCCCGTGGGCGCCGCCAGCACAGGAACGGGGGCCTGACATGTTGGTTCCGCGCAGAGTCAAGTACCGCAAGCAGCATCACCCGACCCGTCGGGGGATGGCCAAGGGCGGCACCGAACTGGCTTTCGGTGAGTACGGCATCCAGGCTCTGGAGGCCGCCTACGTCACCAACCGGCAGATCGAGAGCGCTCGTATCGCCATGACCCGCCACATCAAGCGTGGCGGCAAGGTGTGGATCAGCGTCTACCCCGACCGTCCGTTGACCAAGAAGCCGGCCGAGACCCGGATGGGTTCCGGTAAGGGTTCACCCGAGTGGTGGATCGCCAACGTCAAGCCCGGCCGGGTGATGTTCGAGTTGGGCGGTGTCGATCAGGACGTGGCCAAGGAAGCACTCCGGCTGGCCATCCACAAGCTCCCGATGAAGTGCCGGGTCATGACCCGCGAAGGTGGTGACAACTGATGCCGACCCAGAACGCGGCTGAGCTCCGTGGCCTGAACCGGACCGAGTTGAACTCCAAGGTGACCGAGCTGAAGGAAGAGCTGTTCACGCTGCGCTTCCAGGCCGCCACCGGCCAGCTGGAGAACCACGGTCGGCTGCGCGCCGTCCGCAAGGACATCGCGCGGATCTACACCGTGATCCAGGAGCGCAACCTCGGCATCGTCGACGATCCCGAACTCGACGACGCCGAGACCGTAGAGACGACGAAGGCCTGAGATGACTGAGACAGTGAACAGCGAGAACACCGACAACACCGCCACCACCGACGAGGTCGTGGACCGGGACCAGGCCGTGGCCGAGGCCGGCCAGATCTCCGGTGACCGCAACCGCCGTAAGGTCCGTGAGGGCCTGGTGGTCAGCGACAAGATGGACAAGACCGTGGTCGTGGCCGTCGAGGACCGGGTCAAGCACAAGCTGTACGGCAAGGTGCTGCGCCAGACCTCGAAGCTGAAGGTGCACGACGAGGAGAACTCGGCCGGCATCGGCGACCGTGTGGTCGTGATGGAGACCCGTCCGCTGAGCGCCACCAAGCGCTGGCGTCTGGTCCAGATCGTCGAGAAGGCCAAGTGATCTGACCCTCGAGCCCTGAGCTGGTCGACGGGCACGAGGGAATGTAGGCAGAAGTTCCGCCAGGCCCCAGCAGGGGAACCGGCGAGACAACCAGGAGAGAAGACACATGATCCAGCAGGAGTCGCGGCTCAAGGTCGCCGACAACACCGGAGCCAAGGAAATCTTGTGCATCCGGGTGCTCGGTGGCTCCGGACGCCGTTACGCCGGCATCGGCGACGTCATCGTGGCCACCGTCAAGGACGCCATCCCCGGCGGCAACGTGAAGAAGGGCGAGGTGGTCAAGGCCGTCATCGTCCGGACCGTCAAGGAACGCCGCCGCGTCGACGGTTCCTACATCAAGTTCGACGAGAACGCCGCCGTGATCCTGCGGGCCGACGGCGAACCGCGCGGCACCCGGATCTTCGGTCCGGTCGGTCGTGAACTGCGGGAGAAGCGCTTCATGCGCATCATCTCGCTCGCCCCGGAGGTGATCTGAGACATGACAGCCAACAAGTACAACGCAGCCACCACGAAGGCCAAGCTGAAGCTGCCCGTGGTCAAGGGTGACCGGGTCAAGGTCATCGCCGGCAAGGACCGCGGCCTGATCGGGGAGATCCTCGCGGTCTACCCCGAGCGGCAGAAGGTCACCGTGGCCGGTGTCAACATCGTCAAGCGGCACCTGCGGGACACCTCGAACCAGCCCCAGGGCGGCCAGAACGTCAAGGGCGGGATCGTCACGTCCGAGGCCCCGATCCACGTCTCGAACGTGCAGTTGGTGGTCAAGGACAGCTCCGGCAAGGAGGTCGTCACCCGGATCGCCTACGAGCGTGTCGAGGTGACCAAACGCCGTCCGGACGGTTCTGAGTACAAGGCGTTCCGCTCGGTGCGGAAGGCCAGCAAGACCGGGGAGGAAATCTGATGACCGACACCGTTGTGTCCGATCCCGTCGCCGAGCCCGCGATCAGCGCGAAGGTGACGCCGCGACTCAAGCAGCGCTACCGCGACGAGATCAAGGCTGCCCTGCAGTCGGAGTTCTCCTACGCCAACCCGATGCTGATCCCCGGCCTGGTCAAGGTCACGGTCAACATGGGCGTCGGCGAGGCGGCGCGCGACTCCAAGCTGATCGACGGCGCGACCCGCGACCTGGCCACCATCACCGGCCAGAAGCCGCAGGTGACCAAGGCCCGCAAGTCCATCGCCCAGTTCAAGCTGCGCGAGGGGATGCCGATCGGCGCCCACGTGACGCTGCGCGGCGACCGGATGTGGGAGTTCGCCGACCGGCTGCTGAGCCTGGCCCTGCCCCGTATCCGTGACTTCCGCGGGCTGAGCCCGAAGCAGTTCGACGGGCGCGGCAACTACACCTTCGGGCTGAGCGAGCAGGTGATGTTCCACGAGATCGACCAGGACCGGATCGACCGGTCCCGCGGGATGGACATCACCTTCGTGACGACCGCGACCACCGACGACGAAGGCCGGGCGCTGTTGCGCCACCTCGGCTTCCCGTTCCAGACCAACTGAGGGATCAGGAGAACATCATGGCCAAAACCGCCCTCAGGGTGAAGCAGGCTCGCAAGCCGAAGTTCGCCGTCCGCGGCTACACCCGCTGCCAGCGCTGCGGCCGGCCGCAGGCCGTCTACAAGAAGTTCGGGCTGTGCCGGATCTGCCTGCGCGAAATGGCGCACCGCGGCGAGCTCCCGGGCATCACGAAGTCCTCCTGGTGACGTCTTCGGTGCTTACTGCGGGGGCTGGGACGGCGTCCTTCGTCGGCGGTGCTCTGCGCGGAGACAACCAGTCTCAGTCGCAGGCTCCTTCGACGGCCAGACCCATCCACGTCACCGCGCAGAGCACCGACGACGAACGCCGCCTCGCTGTCTCTCGTGCCCTGAGCCCGTCTAAGGACTCGGAGCCACCCTCAGCTCGAACCACTCAAAGTCAAAACGATGAAAGGTCCGCAGGGTTCGCCTGCGGAAACCACGTCGAGGAAGAAGTGCAGACGTCATGACCATGACTGATCCGATCGCCGACATGCTGACTCGGTTGCGGAACGCCAATCAGGCCTACCACGACGAGGCGGTGATGCCGCACAGCAAGATCAAGGTGGGGATCGCCAAGATCCTTGTCCAGGAGGGCTACATCGCCTCCTTCGAGGTGAACGAACCCGCCGAGGGTGAGGTCGGCAAGACGCTGACCATCACGCTGAAGTACGGGCAGAACCGGGAGCGGTCCGTCGCCGGCGTGCGACGGATCTCCAAGCCCGGCCTGCGGGTCTACGCCAAGTCCACCGGGCTGCCCAAGGTGCTCGGTGGTCTGGGGATCGCCATCATCTCGACCTCCCAAGGCCTGCTGACCGACAAGGACGCTCACTACAAGAGCGTCGGTGGCGAAGTCCTCGCCTACGTCTGGTGACCCGGGCGATCAGCGAAGCGACGAGCAGATAGAGGAGATCGAGAGATGTCACGAATTGGCAGACTGCCGATTGCGGTGCCTTCCGGCGTCGAGGTGAGCGTGGACGGCCAGCAGGTGTCGGTCAAGGGCCCGAAGGGCACGCTGGAGCAGCGGATCGCCGAGCCGATCACCGTCGTCCGTAACGACGAGGGTCAGATCGAGTTGCGCCGCCCGGACGACGAGCGGACGAGCAAGTCCCTGCACGGCCTGAGCCGGACGCTGGTGGCCAACATGGTCCTCGGCGTGTCCGCGGGCTATGAGAAGAAGCTGGAGATCGTCGGCGTCGGCTACCGGGTGCTGAGCAAGGGCCCGACCGAACTCGAGTTCGCCCTCGGCTTCAGCCACCCGGTCAAGGTCAAGGCCCCCGAGGGGATCACCTTCACCGTGGAATCCAACACGAGGCTGACGGTCGTCGGCATCGACAAGCAGCAGGTCGGCGAGGTCGCGGCCGGCATCCGCAAGCTGCGCAAGCCCGAGCCCTACAAGGGCAAGGGCGTTCGGTACGCGGGCGAGCACGTCCGTCGCAAGGTCGGAAAGGCTGGTAAGTAAGGCATGCCCCGTTCAACCAACACACAGTCGTTGTCGGCTGGCAAGCATCTGGCCACCAAGACCGCGTCCCGGCTGCGCCGCCAGATCCGGGGGCGCAAGCGCGTCTCCGGGCTGCCCGAGCGTCCCCGGCTGGTCGTCTTCCGGTCCGCCCGGCACATCAGCGCCCAGGTGATCGACGACACCGTCGGCCGCACCCTGGCCTCGGCGTCCTCGATGGAGTCCGCGCTGCGCACCGCGAGCGGCGACAAGTCCGACAAGGCCAAGCAGGTCGGTCAACTGGTCGCCGAGCGGGCCAAATCCGCCGGGGTCGAGAACGTGGTTTTCGACCGCGCCGGAAACCAGTACCACGGACGGGTTGCGGCGCTGGCTGACGGCGCCCGCGACGGCGGCCTGGGCTTCTGAGTCCGACGAACATCCTTCAGGAGAGAGAACAGCGATGAGTGGATCACAACGCCGCACCAGCGGCGGCGGTGGCGAGCGTCGCGGCCGGGACGATCGTCGTGGCCAGGCGCAGGACCGCAGCAATTACATCGAGAAGGTCGTAGCGATCAACCGGGTCGCCAAGGTGGTCAAGGGTGGCCGCCGGTTCAGCTTCACCGCGCTGGTCGTGGTGGGTGACGGTGACGGCAACGTCGGCATCGGCTACGGCAAGGCCAAAGAGGTGCCGGCCGCGATCGCCAAGGGCGTCGAAGAGGCCAAGAAGGCCTTCTTCCGGGTGCCTCGGGTGCAGAACACCATCCCGCACCCGGTCCAGGGTGAGAAGGCGGCCGGCGTGGTCATGCTGCGTCCGGCCTCCCCGGGTACCGGTGTGATCGCCGGCGGCGCCTGCCGGGCGGTGCTCGAGTGCGCCGGCGTGCACGACGTGCTCGCCAAGTCCCTCGGCTCGGCCAACGCCATCAACGTGGTGCACGCCACGGTGGCGGCCCTGCAGGGCTTGGAAGAGCCGGAGCAGGTGGCTCGTCGGCGCGGCAAGTCGGTCGAGGACGTCACCCCCGCTGCGCTGCTGCGGGCCCGAGCGGCAGGAGCGCACTGATGAGCCGGCTCAAAGTGACCCAGAAGCGGTCCGGGATCGGCGGCAAGGCCAACCAGCGCAACACCCTGCGCAGCCTCGGCCTGAAGCGGATCGGTGACAGCGCAGCACACGAAGACCGTCCCGAGATCCGGGGCATGATCGCGACGGTGACCCATCTGGTCAGCGTCGAGGAGGTCGACTGACATGGCAGACGACACGAAGACGACAGCAGCGAAGACGACCGGCCTGCGGGTTCACCACCTGCGCCCGGCCCCGGGGGCCAAGACGGCCAAGACCCGGGTCGGCCGCGGTGAGGGCTCCAAGGGCAAGACCGCGGGCCGTGGGACCAAGGGCTCGAAGGCACGCAACACCATCGGACAGAACTTCGAGGGTGGCCAGATGCCCCTGCACATGCGGGTGCCGAAGCTGCGCGGCTTCAAGAACCCGTTCCGGGTCGAGTTCCAGGTCGTGAACCTGGACAAGCTGGCCGCGCTCTACCCCCAGGGTGGAGAGGTCAGTGCCGAGTCGCTGGCCGACCTCGGCGCCGTGCGTCCGGGTCATCCGGTCAAGATCCTCGGTTCGGGGGAGCTGAACGTGGCCGTCCAGGTCAGCGTGCACGCCTTCTCGGCCAGCGCCAAGGAGAAGATCACCGCAGCCGGCGGGACGGCGACGGAGATCTGATCTGCGCAGACACAACACAGGGGCGACTCGACTTGTCGGGCCGCCCTTGTCTGTGTCCGGACGATGTCTGTCCGCACTGTGGGGTATCCGGGTAATCTCCATCCCCGGCGACCCATGGTCTCCTCCCGGCTTCGGTCAGGACTCTTGTTCCGCCCCAGAAATTGATAAGGTCGGGCGGTTCCCTGCGGGGGACTGCTGGCCGGTCACTGCAGATCAGAGAGAAGGGTTCGGTTGCTCTCCGCCTTCGTCAACGCGTTCAGGACACCTGACCTGCGCAAGAAGATCCTCTTCACCCTCGGGATCATGGCCGTGTTCCGGTTCGGCGCCTCGGTGCCGGTGCCGAACGTCAACATCGGCACCCTGAACGCCTGCGCCACCGCGGCCGCGTCCGGTGACCGGGCCGGTCTGTACTCGCTGATCAACCTGTTCTCCGGTGGGGCACTGCTGCACCTGGCGATCTTCGCGCTCGGCATCATGCCCTACATCACGGCCAGCATCATCCTGCAGTTGCTCACGGTGGTGATCCCGCGGCTGGAGGCCCTGAAGAAGGAAGGCCAGTCCGGCCAGACCAAGATCACCCAGTACACCCGGTACCTGACCCTGGTGCTGGCCGTGCTCAACGCGACCGCGTTCGTCACCTACGCCTCCAGCGGCCAGCTGTTCCAGAACTGCCCGAACATCACCTACAGCACGGCCGTCTTCCCGACGATCGTGATGATCCTGACCATGACCGCCGGCACCGGGGTCATCATGTGGTTGGGCGAGCTGATCACCGAGCGCGGCATCGGCAACGGCATGTCGGTGATGATCTTCACCCAGATCTGCGCCACCGTGCCGCAGGCGATCTGGAGCATCAAGCAGCAGCGTCCGGGATCCTCGGGCTGGGTCGTCTTCCTGCTCACCATCGCCGTCGGGCTGCTGGTGATGGCCGGGGTCATCTTCATCGAGCAGTCCCAGCGCCGGATCCCGGTGCAGTACGCCAAGCGGATGGTCGGTCGGAAGCTGTTCGGTGGCACCACCACCTACATCCCGCTGAAGGTGAACCAGGCCGGCGTCATCCCGGTCATCTTCGCCAGCTCGCTGATGTACCTGCCGGTGCTCTACGCCCAGTTCAAGCCGGACGGGCCCGGCGCCGCGTGGATCTCCGGTCACCTGGTCCGTGGCGACCACCCGATCTACATGGCCGTCTTCTTCCTGCTGATCATCTTCTTCGCCTACTTCTACGTCTCCATCACGTTCAACCCGAACGAGGTGGCCGACAACATGAAGAAGTACGGCGGCTTCATCCCCGGCATCCGGGCCGGCAAGCCCACCGAGGACTACCTGGGCTTCGTCCTCAGCCGGCTGACGTTCCCCGGTTCGCTGTATCTGGGACTCATCGCCTTGTTGCCGATGATCGCGCTGGCCCTGCTGGGCGCGAACCAGAACTTCCCCTTCGGCGGTACCTCGCTGCTGATCATCGTCGGCGTCGGTCTGGACACGGTGAAGCAGATCGAGAGCCAGCTCCAGCAACGCAACTACGAAGGGTTCCTGCGCTGATGCGACTGCTCATCATGGGCCCGCCCGGGGCGGGCAAGGGGACGCAGGCCGGCGCGATCTCGAAGCGCTACTCGATCCCGGCCATCTCCACCGGCGACATGTTCCGGGCGATGAAGACGTCCGAGACCGAGTTGGCCAAGCAGGTCCGCCAGATCATGGCCGACGGCGGTTACATCGGCGACGACATCACCAACGAGATGGTGGCCCAGCGACTGAGCGAGCCGGACGCCGAGAACGGCTTCCTGCTGGACGGCTATCCCCGGACGCTGGTCCAGGTGGACGCCCTCGACTCGCTGCTGGCCGAAGGCGGAACCGCCCTCGATGCCGTCATCTCGCTCACCGCGGAAGAGGACGAGGTGGTCGCCCGGTTGGCCAAGCGGGCCGAGATCGAGGGCCGTGAAGACGACAGCGAGGACGCGATCCGGAAACGGCAGCAGGTCTACGCCGAGCAGACCTCGCCCTTGCTCGAGGTGTACTCCGGCCGTGGACTGTTGGTCGAGGTCGACGGGCTCGGCGACATCGCCGAGGTCGAGGCGCGGATCCTTGCCGGGCTCGAAGAGCACACACCGCCTGATCAGGGTGCTGACGGCCGGGCTGCCGGCAAGCCGGCCGAACGTCTCTGAGCGGTTCGTCAGATGGGTCGCTGAGCGGTGTTCTCGCCACGGCGCCGGATCGAGGTCAAAAGGCCCGACGAGGTGCGCCGGATGCGGCGGGCCGGGCTGGTCGTGGCCCGGGCCCTGGCCGCCGTTTCCCGTGAGGCCCAGGCCGGCATCACCACCAGCGAGTTGGACGCGGTCGCCGCGCAGGTGATCGCCTCCGCCGGGGCCGAGCCGTCCTTCCTGGAGTACGGCGCGGTCGACGGAGCGGGCGGCTTCACCGGGGTCACCTGTCTGTCGGTGAACTCCGAGGTGGTGCACGGCGTGCCCGGTGACCGGGTGCTGGCAGCCGGGGATCTGCTGTCCATCGACTGCGGCGCGATCGTCGACGGCTGGCACGGCGACGCGGCCCGGACGGTCGGGGTCGGCGCGGTGACTCCAGCGGCCGCGGAGCTGAGCCGAGTCACCCGCGAAGCGCTCTGGGCCGGGATCGCCGCCGTCCGGATCGGGGGCCACATCGGCGACATCTCGGCCGCGGTCGAGGGTTCCGTCCGCGGCGAGGGCGTCGACTACGGGATCGTCGCCGAGTACGTCGGTCACGGCATCGGACGAGAGATGCACCAGGCGCCGGACGTCCCCAACCAGGGCCGGGCCGGTCGGGGTCCGCGGATCGTCGAGGGCATGGTGTTGGCGATCGAGCCGATGGTGACGGCCGGTTCGCCGGCGAACACCGTGCTGGAGGACGGCTGGACGGTGGTCACCGACGACGGATCGTGGGCGTCGCACTGGGAGCACACCGTCGCCGTCACCGGCACCGGTCTCTGGGTGTTGACCGCGGAGGACGGCGGCGAGGCGATGTTGTCGGAGGTCGGGGCTCCGTTCGGGCCGTTGGGGGAGTGAGTCTCGCCGGGCGATTCTGCTGAGGCGTGGTCGTGGCGTGAGTTCGGGCGTGGTCGGTTGCATGAGTTCGGGCGGGGCGTCACCCGTGGCGAAGACCTCGATGCGTTCGCAACCGGCCTCCCTCGCAGGCTCGGTCGACTGCCAGGCCCGTCCATGCTCCCGGATCGAGGTCATCGCCCCGGGCTCCCTCTCTCGGCGCACCGCATCCTGGGTGGTCGGCACCGCACTTCGTGCGGGCTGACGCTGCGTGGTGGGACGGAACGACGAATGGACGCGGGCACTGGGGTGGTGGGCTTCGACCTTCGCGTTCGCCGGTGACCGGGAGGATCCGGGCGGTTTGGGCGCCGGCCGGGGCCGATCCGTGGACCCACCTACCGCTCCGGCTGCCGGCCGACGTCCGGGCCTGGCTCGGCACCCTCGACCGGCCGCCCGTCCCACCGGCGCGGCTGCCGACTCCGGGCCTGCCCGAGGCGATGGAACGTCGGCTGCTGGCCGGATCAGCCTGGTCCGCGCGGGGTGTGATGCGATGAACGGGTGAGTGCGACCGATCCGCCGAACGTCCTGCTGCTGCACTGTCACGATCTGGGCCGGCACCTCGGCTGTTACGGTGCACAGACCGTGAGCAGTCCGAACCTCGACGGACTGGCCGCCGAGGGTGTGCTGCTGGAACGGATGTCGGCGACGGCGCCACAGTGCAGTCCTTCAAGAGCGGCGCTGTTCACCGGGCGGTATCCACACACCAACGGGGTGATGGGACTGACGCACGGACACTTCGGCTGGGATCTGGGCGAGCGGGAGCGGCATCTGGGCGGGATGCTGGCCGAGGCCGGCTACGCCAGCGAACTGATCGGCATGCACCACGAGTCCGCGGTGCTGGCCGACGAGGCGATCGCCGAGCGGCTGGGGTTCGACAGGGTCCGCACCGGCGGGCTGGTCGACGTCGTCGCCGAGCGTGGGACCGAGGCGATCGGGCGGTTGGCCGGGGCGCCCCGGCCGTTCTATCTGCAGATCGGGTTCACCGAGCCGCACCGGCTGCCGGGTGATCGCGACGCGGACGGCGTGACGGGATTCCTCGGTGAGGAGGTGCAGCCCGACAACAGCCTCGGCGTGCAGCTGCCGCCCTGGCTGGTCGACGACGAGAACGGCCGGGCCGAGATCGCCGAACTACAGGGGGCGATCCGGGCCATGGACGCCGGCGTGGGCAGACTGCTCGCCGCCCTGGCGGAGAGCGGGGCGGTCGAGAACACGATCACCGTGTTCACCACCGACCACGGGTTGGCGTTGCCGCGGGCCAAGTGTTCGCTCTACGAGCCGGGGTTGGCGGTGGCGTTCATCGTCCGCTGGCCGACGGGCGGCTGGAGTGGTGGCCGGCGGGTGGGCGACCTGGCCTCCAACGTCGATGTCGTCCCGACCCTGCTCGACGTCCTCGGCCTCGACCCGGCCGGGCCGGCGCGGCAAGGGGTGAGCCTGCGCGGTCCGATCGATCGGACCGGGCCCGGCCGGGACCGCGTCTTCGGCGAGATGACCTATCACGACTACTACGACCCACGCCGCAGCGTCCGGGACGAACGGTGGAAGCTGATCGCCAACTTCAGCTCTGCGCCGGCCTTCATGGACCCGAGCCAGGGCAGCGTCCGGCGCTGTACGCCTCGGCCGACCGACCACGGCTGGACCGACGACCACCCGCCGATCGAGCTCTACGACCTGCAGACCGATCCCGGCGAGACGACGGATCTCGCAGCCGATCCGGACCGCGACGGGGTCCGCGAGGCGCGTGACCGGCTGCTGGCCGCACTCCGGGCCTGGATGGTCGACACCGGCGACCCGCTGCTCGACGGCGCGGTCACCTCGCCGTTGCACCGGGAGACCGCAGCGCTGCTGGGCTGAGAGCGGCTCGTAGGGTTCAGCAGTGGCCATCGACTACCCGCAGACCCGACGTGACGACCTGATCGAGACGCTGCACGGACGTCCGGTCGCCGATCCCTACCGCTGGTTGGAGGACCCCGACTCGAGCGAGACCGTCGACTGGGTGGAGCGGCAGAACGCGCTCAGTCGCGACCGGCTGGCCGCGCTGGCCTCGCGGGACTGGTTCACCGAGACGATGACGGCGATCCGGCACCGGCCGCGGGCCGGGACGCCGAGCAAGCACGGCGGCCGCTACTTCGTCAGCCGGAACGACGGTCAGCAGAACCAGAACGTGGTCTTCGTCGCCGACAGCCTGGACGAACTGCTGACCGGCGGGCGGGTGATCATCGACCCGAACACGATGTCGGCCGACGGCAGCACCTCGGTGCTGAGCTACACGGTCAGCGACGACGGGACGCTGTTGGCCTACGCGGCGAGCGAGGGCGGCAGCGACTGGCTCGACTTCCGGCTGCTGGATCTGGCGACCGGTCAACCGGTCGTCGACGCGGAGATCCAGACGAAGTTCTCGGTGCCCGAGTGGTTGCCCGACCACTCCTACCTCTACTGCGACTTCGACCACGAGGGAAGGGCCGCCGGCACCCAGACCGCTGCGCTGGGCGGGGCGAAACTGCGCCGGCACCGGATCGGTGACCCGCAGCAGGCCGACGAGGTGCTCCTGGAGTTCCCCGAGGACGAGCAGCTGATGTTCTCGGCCGAGGTCAGCGCCGACATGCGCTTCGTGGTGGTACCGATCGTCCGGGGCACCGAGAACGTCAACCGGGTCTGGGTCTACCGGATCGACCGGGACGCCGGGGGCGAACTGCGGATCGGTGAACCGATCCGACTACTGGACGAGCCCGACGCGGAGTACGAGTTCATCCGTTCCGCGGGCGACCAGCTCTACTTCCTGACCGATCTGGACGCCGAACGCGGCCGGATCGTCGGAATCGATCTGGCCGCCTTCGAGCGGACCGGTGTGCCGGAGCTGGTCGAGGTGCTGGCCGAATCCGGGGCGACCCTGGCCGCGGCGGTGGCTGCCGGTGACCTGCTGCTCGCCGCCGGCCTGGACGACGCGAGCCCGGTGCTGCGCGCGGTCGGTCTGGACGGCTCCGACCACGGCCGGATCGAGGTCGACGGTGGTGCGTTGGTGGCGTTGAACGCCGAGCCGGGCGAGTCGGAGTTCTTCGTCGGCATGTCCTCGGTGGTCAGCCCGACCGTGGCCTACGCGGGTGTCCTGGGAGCGGACCAGGCGACGGCTCCGGACCCGGATCCGGCGTCGGCTCCGGTCCGGCTCCGGGCGCTGCCCGAACTGGTGGGCACCGCCCGACCTGGCGAACCGGCCTTCGGCCCACCGATCGTCCGGACCGAGCGTCGGCAGGCGACCAGCGCGGACCGGACCGCGGTGCCGTACTTCCTGATCAGTCGTGCCGATCTCGGTCTCGACCACCCGCGTCCGACGTTGCTCTACGGCTACGGCGGGTTCAAGATCCCGGTGCTGGCCGACTACCGCGACCTGTGGCCGGCCTGGCTGGCCGCCGGCGGCGTGCTGGTGCTGGCCAATCTGCGCGGCGGTGGCGAGTTCGGCTCCGCCTGGTACGACGCGGGCCGGTTGGACCGTAAGCAGAACGTGTTCGACGACTTCGCCGCGATCGGGGAGGATCTGGTCCGGACCGGGGTGACCACGAACGCCCAGCTCGCCCTGCACGGTCGCAGCAACGGCGGTCTGCTGGTCGGCGCGACCATGACCCAACATCCCGGGCTGGCCGCGGCCGCGGTGCCGGGCGTCGGCGTCCTCGACCTGTTGCGCTTCCACAAGTTCACCATCGGCCGGGCCTGGATCTCCGACTACGGCGATCCCGACACCCCCGACGGCTTCGAGACGGCCTTGGCCTATTCACCGCTGCACAACGTCGCGGAGCCCGGCACCACGCGTTACCCGGCCACCCTGGTGCTGACCGGCGACCACGACGACCGGGTCGTCCCGCTGCACAGTCACAAGTTCACTGCCGCCCTGCAGTACGCCCAGGCCGGTGACGCCCCGATCCTGACCCGGATCGAGACCTCGACCGGGCACGGCGCCGGCAAGCCCGCCGACAAGGCGGCGGCCGAGGCGGCCGACCTGCTCGCCTTCGCCGCCGAGCACACCGGACTCAGGCCCGGGTCGCGCCCTGGGTCGGTGTCTGATCCGCGCCCGGACTCGACTGCGGGCTCGGCTGCCGCTCCGGGGCTGCCGACCGGCTCCTGATCTTCTGGGCCACCCGCGGATCGGGCCGGCCCAGCTGCGGGTGCAGGATCCGGGCCAACTGCTCCACCCCGTCGACCAGCCGGGGGCCGGGCCGGACGACGACCGCGTCCCCGTCCAGGGCCCAGATCTCGCATCCGGGCAGTTCTGCGGCCACCACCGCCGCCTGCTCGACCGCGCCGGCCAGCCCGAAACCGCACGGGGCGACCACGACCAGCTCCGGGCGTTCACTCCGGATCGCGGCCCAGTCGGTCGGCGCGGACCGGCCGCCCGGATGCGCGGCCACCGGGGTCCCGCCGGCGATCTCGATCATGTCCGGCATCCAGTGGCCGCAGCCGAACGGCGGATCGACCCACTCGACGATGGCCGTCCGCGGCCGGGCCCTGCCCTTGACCGACTGCCGGACGGCCTCCAGCCTGGCCCGCAGCCCGTGCACCAGGCGGCGGGCCCGGTCGATGGTCCCGGTCGCCTCGCCGACGTCGACGATGGTGTCGAACACCTGATCGAGGGTGTACGGGTCGAGGGCGAGCACATCGGCCCGGGTGCCCAGATGTTCCAGGGCCTCGCGGACGTGACCGGTCGGCACGGCGCACACCCGGCACAGATCCTGGGTCAGAATCAGCTCCGGCGCCAGCGCGTCCAGCGCGTCGGCGTGCAGGGTGTAGAGGTCCGCACCGCGGGCCAGCCGATCCCGGACGTAGCTGTCGATGGCGGCCGGCGTCATCCGGGAGGTGTCCAGGCCGCCCACCACCACGTGCTTGTCACCTCGGGCCCGGGCCGGCTCGTCGCACTCGAAGGTGACGGCGACCAGGTCGTCCTCCAGGCCGAGGGCGTAGACGATCTCGGTGGCCGACGGCAGCAGCGAGGCGATCCTCATGCTCGCGAGCTTACGGATCGATGGCTAGGCTCGATCCGTGTCCGAGCTGCCGATCTCGTCGAAATACCGGTCCCGTCCGAACGAACCGGTCTCCGAGGAGGAACGCGAGCAACTCTCCCGTCGGCTGAACTCCGCATTCGCCGACGGAGCGCTGGACGCCGAACAGTACGAGGCACGACTCGACCGGCTGTTCGCCGCCGGCACGCTGGGCGAACTGGTCCCGGTGGTCGACGGGCTACCCCCGGCGGCGACCTACGAGCAGCCGGCCATGGTCGTCCAGGGTGGTGGCCGGCCGGGGGAGGTCACGCCGGCGAACAGCGCGAACCGAGCTGCGGCCATCACGGTCGGAGTGGTCGCTGCGGCGGTACTGCTGATCGCGATCCTGTTGGTCGTCCTGCTCTGATTCCCGCTGCCCGCAGCTGATCGGCTCCGAGCAGGCTGTGCCGAGACACCCGAGACACCCGAAACAAAAACACCGGACACACCCGAGACAAGCAAACGAGCGCCCGGCCGGGGGATCACCGCCGGGACGCTCGTCGCCGAGGGCAATCTGTGGCTGAGCCATGTCGCCCTCTGAGGCAACAACCCTCTGGGTGGGTAATCCGCGTGGGAGTCGGACGACCCGAGTTGCTGCCCTCACATCTTACCCAAACCTTGCCTCGTGTCAGCAGGTGAAGACCGGTGTCCGTGACAACCAGCCGCGCTGGCGGGCTGGTCCAGACGGCACCAGGCTCTGTTTCCGACAGCCCGGCCCGAGGGCTTGCACCGTTTCCGTCAGATCACGCGTGAGCAATCTCCACTCTTCGCGGTCTCGAATAGCAGTTGAGAGGTGACCGCTCCGGTAGTGCCGGCGGCAGAGTGAGCAAGGCTTGCCTAACCTAAGCTGTGGTCGATCACACACCCAAGGGCATCGCCGATGTCCGATCGCGTCGATAGGATTCCCTGGTGCCGAAGCAAGCGATCACACCGCAGAAGATCGCGGACCACGTCCGCCGGCTCGGGGACCTGTACCCGCCGATCTCGCTGGACTCCGTCGACCGGACGGTGCACCGTCCCGACCTGGTCAAGTCGCGGTTCGGCTCGATCGTGGACTACCTGGCCCGGGTCGAGCTCGAGGTCGACCGTAACGTGCTGGAGCTGCTGGTCCTGCTGCCGGACGTGGACGAGACGAACCGGATGTTCTACGCCGACGTCTGGCAGCCGCAGGAGATCCAGCACGGGCTGATCCTGGACCGCCTGCAGCAGGACATCGGGATGACCGCCGCGGTGCCGCATCTCGAGGTCTCGATGAAGATCAAGATCCTGGGTGCGCTGGCCAACCTCAAACCCATCCAGGACATCGCCAAGCTGCTCTACTTCCTGACCGGGGCGAGCACCGAGCGGCAGGCCGTGCTGGCCTACAACGTGATCAACGACGGCATGAAACAGCTCGGCGAGACGGCGATCTCCGAGACGATCATCACCCCGATCAAGCAGCAGGAGCCAGGACATTTCGCCTTCTACCAGATGTCGGCGACCTCGATGATCCAGCGCGGCGAGTTGAAGCCGTGGCAGCTCTACCTGGCCCGGGTGCTGCGGGAGAAGTCCTACAACCTGGTCGGCACCAACGCCATCGACCACTACAAGGCCGACATGGGCGGGGTCGTGTTGGGCCTCGGCCTGGACGAGGACATCGAGGGTTACGCCCGGGAGATCGGCCGGGTCGAAGCCCGGCTGCTGTGGGCCAACCAGAAGGGGATGGAGGTGCCGACCTACATCGTCAAGGCCCTGCGCGAGTCGGTCGACCTCTATCGCGAGCGGTTGACCCGCGAAGCGCCCGCTTTCTGAACCGCACGGGTCCGGGGCGTCGGCCGTGAGCAGAAGATGATGAGCAGGATGAATAGCCATGAGTGAGACCGTCGAACTGAGTGAACCGGGCGCCGGGATCCGGCTCGGCCAGTTCCTCAAACTGGCCGGACTGCTCGACACCGGTGGCGAGGCCAAACAGCTGCTTGGCCGGGGGTGACGTCCGGGTGAACGGTGTGGTCGAGACGCGTCGGGGACGCCAGCTCGGTACCGGTGACCGGGTCCAGGTCGGCGATCGAGAGGCCGTCGTCGGCTGAGCCGGCGCTGATTTGGGTCGATACCGGATCTGGCGTAATGTTGATCCTCGGCCACCTCCGGGTGGTCTGTTTGTGTGTTCTGATGTCGATCCGATCGAGGCGAAAACAGGTTGATGGCAAAGAAGGAAGGCGCCCTGGAGCTGGAGGGCACCGTGGTCGAGGCACTGCCGAACGCGATGTTCCGCGTGGAGCTGGCCAACGGTCACAAGGTGTTGGCCACCATCAGCGGCAAGATGCGACAGCACTACATCCGGATCCTGCCGGCTGACCGTGTCGTCGTCGAGCTTTCCGCCTACGACCTGACCCGCGGCCGGATCGTCTACCGGCACAAGTAAGCGTTACCCCACCAAGTCGAACGGCGCGCGCCGTCCGGCGTGAGCTCGAAAAGGTTGCTCGATGAAGGTCCAGCCGAGCGTCAAGAGAATCTGCGACAACTGCAAGGTGATCCGCCGCAACGGTCGCGTGATGGTGATCTGCAAGACCAACCCGCGCCACAAGCAGCGCCAGGGCTGATCGACACCGTCCAGGATTCGCACAACTGAAGACGCACCACCCACGAAAAGCGTGACAGCACGGCCGGCGTTCTGATTTCTCAGGAGCCGGCCACCACCCTCGGACGAAGGCCGGGGCCCCGGGTGAGATCGGGGACGCGTCACGCCAGACACCTTCGCGAACCGGTCCGCGGACCGGCTCGTCCACGAAAGGGAACCTCTCACCATGGCACGACTCATCGGTGTCGACCTCCCGCGCGACAAGCGCCTCGAGGTCGCTCTCACCTACATCTTCGGCGTCGGACGTACCCGCGCCCTGGAGACCCTGGAAGCCACCCAGATCAGCGGTGACGTCCGCGTTCATCAGCTCACCGACGACCAGCTGGTCACTCTGCGTGACTGGATCGAGGCCAACTACCAGACCGAAGGCGACCTGCGCCGCGAGGTCGCGGCCGACATCCGTCGCAAGGTCGAGATCGGCTCGTACCAAGGCCGCCGCCACCGTAGCGGTCTGCCGGTCCGTGGTCAGCGGACCCGGACCAACGCGCGCGGCCGCAAGGGCGCTCGCAAGCCCGTCGCCGGCAAGAAGAAGGCGCGCTGAGCCCGGCTCGGCACCCCTTACTCGCTGATCAGCTGCTGAACGAGATTCCAGGAAAGAAGAACAGACATGGCACAAGCAGGACGTGGTGCGGCCGCCAAGAAGGTGCGTCGCAAGGAGAAGAAGAACGTGGTGGCGGGCCAGGCCCACATCAAGAGCACGTTCAACAACACCGTCATCTCGATCACCGATCCGTCCGGGGCGGTCATCGCCTGGGCCTCGGCCGGGACGGTCGGCTTCAAGGGCTCGCGTAAGTCGACCCCGTACGCCGCACAGATGGCCGCCGAGGCGGCTGGGCGACGGGCGATGGAGCACGGCATGAAGCGCGTCGACGTCTTCGTCAAGGGTCCCGGCTCCGGCCGGGAGACCGCGATCCGTTCCCTCGGTGCCGTCGGGCTCGAGGTCGGCGCGATCGCCGACGTGACCCCGGTACCGCACAACGGCTGCCGTCCGCCCAAGCGCCGTCGCGTCTGACGCCGGCCCCGAGACGACTGATCGAAACGATCGAGAAGGAATAGACAATGGCTCGCTACACCGGTCCCATGACCAAGAAGTCGCGCCGGCTCGGGACGGACCTGGTCGGCAACGACAAGGCGTTCGAGCGGCGCCCCTACCCGCCCGGCGTGCACGGCCGCGGCCGCACCAAGGACTCGGAGTACTCGCTCCAGCTGCGCGAGAAGCAGAAGGCGCGCTACTCCTACGGCGTGCTGGAGAAGCAGCTCCGTCGCTACTACGAAGAGGCCAACCGGGTCCAGGGCAAGACCGGCGACCTGCTGCTGCAGATCCTGGAGACCCGGCTGGACAACGTGGTCTACCGCGCCGGCTTCGCCCGGACCCGTCGCCAGGCCCGTCAGTTGGTCGTGCACGAGCACTTCACCGTGAACGGCCAGAAGGTCAACATCCCCTCCTACCGGGTCAGCCCGCACGACGTCATCGACGTCAAGGAGAAGTCCCGGAACGTGCTGCCGCTGGTGGTGGCCAAGGAGACCCATGGCGAGCGTGACGTCCCCGGGTGGATGGACGCCCTGCCCGAGCAGATGCGGGTGCTGATCCACCAGTTGCCGACGCGCGAGCAGATCGCCATCGACGTCCAGGAACAGCTCATCGTCGAGTACTACTCGAAGTAGTCCCCGTCCCGGGGCAGATCCCCGGTTCGGCATTCACACCGTCAAATAGCGGTCGGTGTGGGAAGGAAGAAACGCAATGCTGATCGCACAGCGCCCGACTCTGGGCGAAGAGGTCGTCGACGAGTACCGCTCCCGGTTCACCATCGAGCCGCTGGAGCCCGGCTTCGGCTACACGCTGGGCAACTCGCTCCGGCGGACGCTGCTGTCCTCCATCCCGGGGGCGGCCATCACCAGCATCAAGATCGACGGCAACCTGCACGAGTTCTCGACCATCGAGGGCGTGGTCGAGGACGTCACCGAGGTGATCCTCAACCTCAAGGGTCTGGTCGTCTCCTCCGAAGAGGACGAGCCGGTCGTGATGTACCTGCGTAAGGCCGGTCCGGGCGCGGTCACCGCGGCCGACATCGCCCCGCCCGCCGGGGTCGAGGTGCACAACCCCGAGTTGCATATCGCCACCCTGAACGAGAACGGCCGGGTGGAGATGGAGTTGGTGGTCGAGCGTGGCCGTGGCTACGTCTCCTCGGTCCAGAACAAGGCGCCGGACGCCGAGATCGGCCGGATCCCGGTCGACTCGATCTACTCCCCGGTGCTCAAGGTCACCTACAAGGTCGAGGCCACCCGCGTCGAGCAGCGCACCGACTTCGACCGGTTGATCCTGGACGTCGAGACCAAGCACTCGATGCGTCCGCGGGACGCCGTCGCTTCGGCCGGCCGGACCCTGGTCGAGCTGTTCGGCCTGGCTCGGGAGCTCAACGTGGAGGCCGAGGGCATCGAGATCGGCCCGTCGCCGATCGACGAGCAACTGGCCGCCGACCTGGCCCTTCCGGTCGAGGATCTGAACCTGACGGTCCGTTCCTACAACTGCCTCAAGCGCGAGGGCATCCACACGGTCAGCGAACTGGTCAGCCGCAGCGAGCAGGATCTGCTCGACATCCGCAACTTCGGCTCCAAGTCGATCGACGAGGTCAAGCTGAAGCTGCACGAGATGGGGCTGTCGCTCAAGGACAGCGCTCCGGGCTTCGATCCGCTGACCGCCATCGGCCGCTACGACGACGCCGAGGACGAAGACGTGGACTTCGCCGAGACCGAGCAGTACTGAGAACTCGCCGAGGGGTGACCCCCTCGGCCCCGGGTCCCTCGCCTTCACGGGTGGGGGGGCTCGGAGAAAAGATCGCTTACCGGCAGCACAACTGATGGAGAACTGAAATGCCCACGCCAACCAAGGGCCCGCGTCTGGGTGGCAGCCCGTCGCACGAGCGGATCATCCTGGCCAACCTGGCCAGCCAGCTGTTCGAGCACGGCAAGATCACCACGACCGAGGCCAAGGCCAAGCGGCTGCGCCCGCTGGCGGAGAAGCTGATCACCAAGGCCAAGCGCGGCGATCTGCACGCCCGCCGCACGGTGATGTCGACGATCCGGGACAAGAGCGTCGTGCACGTGCTCTTCACCGAGATCGCGCCGACCTTCACCGAGCGCGACGGCGGCTACCTCCGGATCACCAAGGTCGGTCCGCGTAAGGGCGACAACGCCCCGATGGCGCAGATCGAACTGGTGACCGAGTCGGTGGCCGACTCCAAGCAGGCCAACGGCAAGGTGGCGCCGGCCAAGAAGGCACCCGCCAAGAAGGCGGCGGCCCCGGCGGCTCCGGCTGGCGAAGAGCCGACGGCCGAGACCACGCCGGAGTCTGCGCCCGAAGATGTGGTGACCGACGTCGCCGCTGAGGAGCCCAGCGCCGAAGAGCCCAGCGCGGAGGCCGCCGGCACCGATGAGGCGGCCGCCGAGGCTGCTGAGCCTGCGGTGGACGAGAGCAGCGAGGGTACGGCCGACAAGGCCTGAACCTTCTCGCTCTCTGCTCGACCTACAAGACCCTCTCACTCGGCAAGAGCCGGGTGACCGCAGAGCCGGACGTCGGGCCCGATCGGGCCGGGCGTCCGGCTTTGTCGTGTCAGGGCGGCCGGCGTTGTGAGGGTCGGGCTTCCGGGGCGTCTCGGAGGACGGCATCTCGACCCAGGGGTCAGAGCGCTCGGATAACCTGCGCTCATGCCGACGCTGCTGCACCTGGATTCGTCCGCCGACCTCGTCCGGTCGCGTTCCCGGGCCCTGACCGCGGCCTTCGCCGAAGCCTGGGCGGGTGCGTCGGCCGACAACTCCGTCGTCCATCGGGACCTGCACCGCAACCAGCTGCCGCACCTCGCCGATCCGGAGCAGCACTGGGCGGAGTCGTTGCGGTTGGCCGGCGCCCGGATCCCGCCGGCGGCCGAGCAGATCCAACAGGCGGTGCTGGACGATCTGCTGGCCGCGGACGCGGTGGTGATCGGGGTCCCGACCTACAACTACACGATGCCGTCGACGCTGAAGACCTGGCTGGACTGCGTCCACGTCCCCGGCGTCACCACCGCCGCTGACGGCGTGGGCCCGCTGGTCGGCCGTCCGGCGGTGCTGATCAGCAGCAGCGGCGCTACCTACGACGTCGGGACGTCCAGCGAGAACTGGAACCATGCGATCCCGCCGCTGCAGATCGTCCTCGGTGAGTCCTTGGGGATGGCGGTCGAGGTGATCCGGTGCACCCGGACCCTGGCCGACCGGGTCGATGACCTCGCCGCCGAGCGTGAACGTGCTGACGCCGAGTTCGAGGCGGCCCGGCGCCAGGCCGTCGATTCGGGAGCACGGCTCGGGTCGCCTGATCGGGCCAGCTGAGCTCTTCGTGGCCCGACGATCGTGCGGGGGAGAGCCCGCGGAGGCCCGACGTCAGGCGCGGCGAGCGCGCCGGGCGGCGATCACGATCAACAGGGCGACCGGCAGCACGGTGAGTGCGGCCGTGGCCAGTGGAGACAGCCGGTCCAGGCCGGCACGAGCCTGACTCGCTTTCGCCGAGGCCAGGTCCCGGGCCTCGGCGGCCTTGATCTTCGCCTCGTCGGCCAACCGTTCGGCCGCCATCGCGGCTTCGTCCAGCTTCTGCTCGGCCTCCGACCTGACGTGTCCCTTCACGTCGGCCTTGTCGGCCAACGCCTCGACGGAGGCGGCCAGATGGTCGCGGGTCGCTGCGAGGTCGGCCTCGATCTCGTCGCTGCTGGCATTCTTCCTGGGCTGCGTGCTCATCGTTGGGCCTTCCTGGTCCGGCGGAATGTCGTGTCCACCGTAGCGAGCCGTTGCGCCGACGGCGACGAGCGTCCCCGGTCAGGCTGAATCACGGGCACTCCGGGCATCATGGTCAACGGCGCACCGTCGGCCGGGAGGCGACGCCCGCGGCCGCGGTGCAAGCCGACCTGGGCAATCCCTGGTTCGACGTCTCGCTGGGGGGTCCTGCTCGGGATTCCGGCGCGAGGTGGGGACCGGTAACCGGGGTGTCGGATTTGTTCGCGGCGATGATGCGGGCCTACGTCCGGCCCGGGAGGCGGTCGCCGCCGAGAGTGTCCCGGTGGTCACCGATGCCGTGATCCTGCTCCACCTCCAGCATGTTTGCGCCCCCTTCTTCGACCGGTTCGAGGTGGCCCTGGGCGGCGTTCGCTGCCCGCTGGAGAAAGCCCGGTCCCGGGAGGCGCGGCGTGCGGACAGTCGGGACGGCCCGTCGAGCTCGACGTGCCCGAATGCACCCTGGTCATCAGCAACGGCAGGCAGGGAGGTCGATGCCGCCGTCGAGCCGACGGATATCTCGGAGGAGTGTCTCGGTGGACGGGCTGGAGGTTGGCGGGCCGGGTGAGCCCGCGACTGTGGCGAGATGCGGATTCTTCGAGGCAGAGTGGGTTCGAGGTGCTGCGGCCGACGGCGTCGACAGCCTCGGCGTTCGTCGGGGCGGGTGGCTCGTAGGTCTGTCAATCGAACACGTGTTCTGTTAGTCTGAATCCATGAGCATCCGCCCAGAGGAAAGCGCCGGTACCGCACTGGCGGCACTGGATGCCCGGCTGGACGCGTTACTCGAGCTGGCCGACACCGATCTGACCGGTCTGCCCGATCTCGAACTGACCGAGTTCGCGCGCTCGTTCGAGCGGTTCCGGAACCGGCTGTCCTTGGTCGATCACCGGATCGTCTCAGCGCTGGAGACCAATCACGTGGCGGAGTCCCGGTCGGTCCGCTCCACCCCTCGCCTGCTGGCGCAGTTGTTGCGGATTCCGGCCGGGGAGGCGCGGCGGCGGGTGCTCGCCGCACAGGCTCTGACCCGGCGGCTGTCGATCTGCGGCGCGCCGGTGGACATCCAGGCTCCGGTACTGGCGGCGGCCCAGACGGAGGGTGAGGTGTCAGCGGCGCAGGTGCAGGTGATCCTGGGTTGCCTGGACCGACTCGGCCGGCTCGATCGGGCCGGCGACACGGTGACCCCGGAGCTCACGGCGGAGGTCGAGGCGACTCTGACCGGTCAGGCGAGGGTCTTCGACCAGGTCGAGTTGCAACGGTGTGCCGACAAGATCGTCGAGTGTGTCCACCCCGACGGTGTGCTGGCCGACGACCGCGAGCAGCAGGCGCTACGAGAGCTGTCCCTGACCCGGCGCCGGGACGGGTTGTACACCCTTCGCGGCGTCCTCGTCGGTCGGGTCGGTTCGGCGTTGAATGCCGTGCTGACCCCGTTGGCCAGCAGACGGGAAGGGTGTCCGGCCGAGGGTGCCGTGGTCGGCGCCGACGACCGGGACTACCCGACCCGACTGCACGACGCCCTCGACGAGGCGGTGCGCCGGCTGCTGACGTCCGACGCCCTGCCGACCACGGGTGGGGTGCCGGCCACGGTGCTGATCACGGTGGCCGAGGCCGATCTCGCCGCCGGCCGCGGATACGGAGCGACCAGTGACGGCGCTCTGGTGCCGGTCGGGTCGCTCGCCGACTGGGCCGACGAAGCCGACACCATCCGGGTCGGGATCAGCGGCAGTGGTCAGGTTCTGGACTGGGGTCGAGCGAAGCGGATCGCGAACAAGAACCAGACGTTGGCGCTGATCGCCCGGGACCAGGCGTGCACGTTCCCGGGATGTGACCATCCACCGCAGTGGTGCGACCGGCACCACATCGTCGAATGGGCCGACGGCGGTCGGACCGATATCGACAACCTGACGTTGTTGTGCCGATATCACCATCGGCGGTTTCATGATCACGGCTGGTCGTGTCGGATGATCGACGGGTTGCCGCACTGGATTCCGCCCGATTGGGTCGATCGAGAACAGAAACCGATCCTCAACGATCGGCTGGCCCGCCGTTACCGAAGCACGCCCATCGAGCTGGCACACCTCGGGGCCGAACCGCCGGGGATGGTGCCGCCGGGGATGGCGCCGCCGGGGATGGTGTCGACGGGGATGGCGCCGACGGGGATGGGGGTGGTGCTGGAGCGGCCGGGGTCCACGGCTGACCTGGCCCGCAGCGAGCGGGACCGGTCCGCTCTCGTCGGGACGTCGACCTCGTGAGTGAGGACAACGGAGTACTGGACCGCAGTGCAGTGCTGGACCGCAGTAAAGTCCTGGAGCGGCGTGCAGTGTTGGGCCGCAGCGGAGTGCTGGGCGGCGCAGGCGGGTGGAGCGTGTGGGCTGTGTGGGTGGGTCGAGCGAGCGACGAGGGTGCTGAAACCCCGGGCACGGCCGGAGAGTGTCGGAACCGCCGGGCAGGATGAACCCATGCTGTTCATCCGGTTGGCGCAGACCTGGCAGGCGCTGTCGGCCACCCGTTCGCGGATCGCCAAGCGCGAGGTGCTCGTGGCTCTGCTGACCGAGGCCGTCGACCCGGGCGAGCCGGCCGAACAGCTCGAGATCGTGATCAGCTACCTCTCCGGGTCCTTGCGGCAACGTCGGACCGGGGTCGGCTGGCGCAGTCTGGCCGATCCGCCGGAGCCGGCCGAAGAGCCCGCGCTCGAGGTGCTGGAGGTCGACGCCGCCTTCGCCGCGATGGCTGTGCTGGCCGGTCCGGGGTCGGCGTCGGCCCGAACTGCGGCGGTCGGTGAGTTGTTCGCCCGGGCGACGGAGTCGGAACAGCAACTCCTGCGAGGGCTGGTGTTCGGCGAACTTCGCCAGGGAGCTCTCGAGGCTGCCGTGCAGGACGGTCTGGCGGCCGCCTTCGCGGTGCCGCTGGCAACGGTGCGGCGAGCGTCGATGCTGCTGGGATCCACCGCCGATGCAGCGGTGCTGCTGCAGCGCGATGGCCTGGCCGGGCTGGAGCAGGTCCGGCTGCAGGTGGGCATCCCGGTCCAGCCGATGCTGGCCGCCAGTGCACCGGATGCCGGGGCGGCTCTGGCCAAGACGGGGTTACCGGCGGTGGTGGACAGCAAGCTGGACGGGATCCGGGTCCAGGTCCACAAGCGCGGCGCCGAGGTCCGGATCTTCACCCGCAGCCTGGACGAGATCACCGAACGGCTGCCCGAGGTGGCGGCAGTGGTCCGGGCGCTGCCGTTCGACACCCTGGTGCTGGACGGCGAAGCTCTGGCGCTGCGTCCGGACGGGCGACCCGAGTCGTTTCAGGTGATCGCCTCCCGAGCGGCCACCCATGCGCCGAAGACCAGCAGGGCCGGGTCCGGGAAGGCCGGGGACGACGCGATCGAGGACGGGGCGACCGGGGACGGGGGAGCGACCGGGGACGGGGCGGGAGACGGGGGACGGGGGGACCGGCTCGACCGAGGACGGGGGGACCGGGGGGACCGGCTCGACCGAAGCGGGTGGCGATCAGCCCGGCTCGACCCCGGGCGGAGCCGTCGCAGAGAAGCCTGAGCGGTTGGCGCTGCAGGCCTATTTCTTCGACCTGCTGCGGATCGACGACCACGACCTGCTCGATCAGCCGCTGACGGTGCGGATGGAGGCGCTGGCCGCGGCGCTGCCGTCCGAGCTGATCGTGCCGCGACTCGTGGTCGAGTCACCGCTGCAGGCGAACGAGGCGTTCGAGCGTGCGGTCGGGCTCGGATTCGAAGGGGTCGTGGTCAAGAACCCGCAGGCGCCGTATGCGGCCGGTCGTCGGGACAGCGGCTGGATCAAGCTCAAGCCCCGGCACACGTTCGATCTGGTGGTGACCGCCGCCGAGTGGGGTCATGGCCGGCGGCAGGGCCGGCTGTCCAACCTGCACCTCGCCGCCCGCGACGCCGGCTCCGGTGAACTGATCATGCTGGGCAAGACGTTCAAGGGCCTCACCGATCAGATGCTGGCCTGGCAGACCGAGCGGTTCCTCGAACTGGAGGTCCGCCGGACCCAGGGCACCGTCTACCTGCGCCCCGAGGTCGTGGTCGAGATCGCCATCGACGGCCTGCAGCGTTCGACCCGCTACCCCGGCGGTGTGGCGCTGCGGTTCGCGCGGGTGCTGCGCTACCGGGAGGACAAGACCGCGGCCGAGGCCGACACGTTGCAGACGGTGGTGGCCCTGATGGAGAGATCCGAGGACTCATCGTGAGGTCGAGAACCTCCGCCAACCCGGTGGGCATATCCTCTGCGGAACCAACGTCTACCTACACATCGATGTGCGAGGAGATCGACATGAGTCCGAATCGATCCGACCGATGAGCGCGGCCACGATCACGGCCGCCACCGGTCAGGGCCGGCCCGACAGCGGCACCGAACAGCAGCACAAGCCGTCCGGCCGGGAGATCCGCACCGCCTTCGGGTTCCTGCTGCCCAGCCTGATCGGCGTCGTGCTCTTCCTGCTGATCCCGGTGATCGTCGTCATCGTGCTCAGTTTCCTGAACTGGGATCTGCTGACCCCGCCGTCGTTCGCCGGGCTCTCCAACTACGTCAACATCTTCCGCTACGACGGCGTCGGGCACTCGTTGCTGGTCACCGGCTTCTACGTGGTGCTCAACATCCCGATCCAGACGGTGCTGGCCCTGGCTCTGGCCGTGTTGTTGAACCGGAAGCTGCCTGGTGCCGGCTTCGTCCGGGTGCTCTGCGTCCTGCCGTACCTGGCCACGCCGGTGGCGATGGCGGTGGTCTGGAACTGGTTCTTCGACCCGAGCACCGGGGTGATCAACACCGTGCTCGGCTTCGTCGGCATCAGCGGCCCCAGTTGGCTCTCCTCGGAGGTGTGGGCGATGCCGGTGGTCGCCTTCGCCAACATCTGGCAGTACGTCGGCTACAACATGTTGTTCTTCCTGGCCGGGCTGCAGGCGGTTCCCGGGGCGCTCTACGAGGCGGCGGCCATCGACGGCGCCTCGAAGGTCCAGCAGTTCTTCTCCATCACCTTGCCCCTGTTGCGACCGACCATGCTGTTCGTGCTGGTCACCGGGGTGATCGGGTCGTTCCAGGTCTTCGACACCGTCTACGTGCTGACCAACGGCGGGCCTGGGGATGCGACCGAGGTGATGAACTCGCTGATCTACAAATCGGCCTTCGTGGGCTTCCGGATGGGCGCGGCCTCCGCGATGAGTGTGGTGCTGTTCCTGGTCATCCTGGCCATCACCATCGCGCAGTTCGCCTTCTTCCGAAACCGCACCACCTACGAGATGAACTGAGGAGGACGAGATGGCTACGCAGACCCTCGCAGCCGGCACCGGCACCTCGCCGGCCCGCCCCGTATCGTCCGGACCACGCCAGCAGCCGAACCCTGCGGCCAAGGTGATCCGGCTGGTCGTGTTCTATCTGTTACTGCTGATCATCGCCCTGGTGTTCGTCACGCCGTACCTGTTCAGCCTGAACGCCTCGTTCAAGCCGTTGTCCTCGATCCTGGCCGACCGGGCCTGGGTGCCTGCCAGTTCGCTGTCGCTGGAGAACTTCCGCGAGGTGCTGGGCTCGAACAGCTTCGCCACCTACCTCGGCAACACCGCACTGGTGACGGTGATCATCACCGCCGGTCAGGTGTTCTTCTCCCTGATGGGCGCCTACGCCTTCGCGCGGCTCCGGTTCCCCGGCCGGGACGCGCTGTTCTGGCTCTACCTGAGCATGTTGATGGTGCCGAACGTGGTCACCATGATCCCGCTCTACGTGATGATGGACGGCGCCCATCTGCTGAACACGTACTGGGCGCTCTTCCTGCCCTACGCCCTCGGCACGCCGTACGCGGTGTTCTTGATGCGACAGTTCTTCCTCACCCTGCCCAGCGAGATCATGGAGGCGGCCCGGCTGGACGGCTGCTCGGAACGGGCCATCCTGTTCAAGATCCTGATCCCGCTGGCGCGGCCGATCATCACCACCGCGGCGTTGCTGGCCTTCGTGTTCAGCTGGAACAACTTCCTCTGGCCGCTGATCGCCACCAACTCCAACAACCTGCAGGTGGCCACCGTCGGTCTGGCCAACCTGAAGTCGAGCTTCGGCACCCAGTGGAACCTGATCCTGGCCGGGTCGATCGTGGTGCTGATCCCGCTGGTGATCTTGTTCGTGATCTTCCAGAAGCAGATCGTGAACTCCATCTCGCTGACCGGGTCGAACCGATGAGCCGCGGCTGGCGAGGTCTGTCGGCCCGAGGCGGGCCGTCGATGAGCCGACGGCAGCTGTTGGCGGCGGTCGGCGGGGCCGCCGGCGCCGTCGCTCTCGGCGGGTGCAGCGATGCGGCGGCCCGGTGGGGCTTCTCGGGCAACCCCGATTCGGCGACCACCCACCTGACCTACGCGCTCTGGGACACCTACCAGCAGGAGGGTTACCAGAAGTCGATCGACGCCTTCACCGCGATGCATCCCGACATCTCGGTGACGATCCAGCAGATCCCCTACGCCAACTACGCGCCGAAGATCACGGCCTCCTTCATCTCCGGCAACGCACCCGACCTGTTCTGGGTGAACACCCCGTTCCTGGCCGACTGGATCGAGCAGAAGATCGTCACCGACGTCACCGACCGGGCCCGGGCCGACGACATCGACACCTCGATCTACGTCGACGGCCTGGTCGAGTTGCACGAGCGCAACGGGCGGCTCTACGGCTTGCCGAAGGACTGGGACACGATCTGCTTCTATTACAACAAGACCTATCTGGACAAGCTCGGGGTCCAGGCGCCGAGCGAACAGCTGAGCTGGGACACCGACACCGGCGGCACCTTCTTGTCGTTCCTGCGCTCGATCACCTCCGACACGCGGGGACGCACCGCCGACAAGACCGGCTTCGACCCCGGCAGCGTCGCGACCTACGCCCTGGGCAACACCAACGATCCGCAGTCGGGGTACGGCAGTTACCTGCCGGCGAACGGTGGCGCCTTCATCGCGGACGCCTACGCCGACGCCACCGTGCTGGACACGCCGGCCAACCAGGCCACGATGACCTTCCTGGCCCGGACCCTGCGGGACGAGCACGTCCAGATCCCCTACGGCGAACTCGGCCCGAACGCCGACGGGTCGGCCGCACTGACACTGTTCGCCCAGGGCCGGCTGGCGTTGTTCCAGGCCGGGGACTGGAACACCTCGGCGGTCAGCGAACTGACCGGCCAGTTCGAGGTCGGGACGTTCCAGCTGCCCGCGGGTCCACAGGGGAGTTGGACGGTCTTCAACGGCCTCACCGACGGCATCTCCACCGCGACCGAACACCCGGACCAGGCCTGGGAGCTGGCGAAGTGGTTGGGCGGTGAGCAGTCCCAGCAGATCATGGGGTCCGGCGGCTACGTCTGGCCGGCGATCGAATCGCTGGATCCGTCGTTCGCCGACTACTGGAAGTCCAAGAAGGTGGACATGTCGGCCTTCCTGACCGCTTCGCAGGGCAAGAAGTCGCTCTACCCGGTGGCCAACGGGATGGCCGAGGCGGTGACCGACGTGGCGACCCGACTGGCGCCGATGTTCTTCCAGACCGAGTCGGTCTCGGCCGCGCTCACCGCGGCGCAGCAGGCCGCCGACTACCGGATCTCCGGCACCAGCTGACTCACCCGGACGCGCGAACGGCGCCCATCGCGATGATGGGCGCCGCTCGTGCCGTCAGGTGCGGGTCGAACCCGGTGAACGGGTCGTCTCAGGACTTGATCAGACCCTTGGTCTGCGAGACCGCGGCGGCGAACCGGGCCTGGGCGTCGGCCCAGTTGGCCACGTTCCACCAGGCCTTGATGTAGTCCGGCTTCACGTTCTTGTACTGCAGGTAGAACGCGTGCTCCCACATGTCCAGCACCAGGATCGGGATCTGGGCGGCCGGCAGGTTGCCCTGCTGGTCGTAGAGCTGCTCGATCAGCAACTGCTGGCCCAGGGTGTCGTACACCAGCATCGACCAGCCGGAGCCCTGGATCGCGGCGGCGTTGGCCTCGAAGTGGGCGCGGAAGGCGTCGAAGCTGCCGAAGGCGTCGTCGATGGCGGCACCCAGGTCGCCGTCGGGCTTGTCGCCGCCGTCGGGGGAGAGGTTCGGCCAGAAGATCGAGTGGTTGATGTGGCCACCGAGGTTGAAGGCCAGGTTCTTCTGCAGGCCTCCGACCGTACCGAAGGAGCCCTTCTCCCGGGCCTCGGCCAGTCCGTCGAGCGCGGTGTTCAGGCCCGCGACGTAGGTCGCGTGGTGCTTGTCGTGGTGCAGTTGCATGATCTCGCCGGAGATGTGCGGCTCGAGCGCGCTGTAGTCGTAGGGCAGGTCGGGCAGTTCGTACTTCGCCATCGTTGTCAGATCCTCTTTCGTCGACGTCGGACATCGCACGTTGCGACTGAAATTCATCCTAGGGCCCGGTCACGGTGGCGCTCCGGGTGGGCTGCGGGGCTCAGGACTTCAAGCGAGGTCGAAGTCCTGGCCGCGGTCCGGGTCCACCGCCCGTCGTCGTGATCCAGCCGATGACGATTGTCATGCCGGGTCCGTGGCCCTGGCCCTGTCGGCTGCGCCGTGACCGGTGTTCACTGGAGCCATGACGAGCACCGGCGGTGGAGAACCCGCAGCGACCGCTCCGGGTGGGCAGGCGCCGGCCCTGTCACTGCGTGGGCTACGGAAGTCCTTCGGGTCGAAGGTGGCCGTCGACGACCTCGACCTCGACGTCCGGGCCGGCTGCATGTTCGGTCTGGTCGGCCCGAACGGCGCCGGCAAGACGACCACCTTGTCGATGGCCACCGGCCTGTTGCGACCCGACGCCGGGCAGGCCACCGTCCTCGGTCGCGACGTCTGGTCCGATCCGGCCGGGGCGAAACGGCTGATGGGGGTACTGCCGGACGGTCTGCGTCTGTTCGACCGGCTCAGCGGCTCGGAACTGCTCTACTACGTCGGCCGGTTGCGGGCGGTACCCCAGGCCGACATCGAGTCCCGGTCGCGCGAACTGCTGGAGACGCTCGGCCTGGCGGCCGACGCCGACCAGTTGGTGGTGGACTACTCGGCCGGCATGACCAAGAAGATCGGCCTGGCCTGCGCCCTGATCCACGCGCCGCGGCTGCTGGTGCTGGACGAGCCGTTCGAGGCGGTCGACCCGGTTTCGGGTGAGGGGATCCGGCGGATCCTCCGCGGCTATGCCGGATCCGGCGGCACCGTGGTGCTCTCCAGCCACGTGATGGAGCTGGTGGAGAGCCTGTGCGACGAATTGGCCGTCGTGGCACAGGGCCGGGTGCTGGCCCGCGGCACCCTGGACGAGGTCCGGGGCGGGGAGTCGCTGCAGCAGCGGTTCCTGGATCTGGTCGGAGTCGAGGAAGGCGGATCGGAGGCGCTGGCGTGGTTGCGCTCATCGTCGGTCTGAAGCTGACCCTGCTGCGGAACAACCTGCGGCGCAGTGTCTGGCGTACGGTCGGGCTCGTCTTCGGCATGCTCTACGCGCTGATCGTGGTGATCGGCGTGGTGGCCGGGCTGATCGCGCTCCGCTGGACGTCGGCGGTGTTCACCGCCGACCTGACCGTGGTCGCCTTCAGCGTGCTGACCATCGGCTGGACGGCTCTGTCGGTGCTGGTCTTCGGGGTCGACGAGACCGTCGACCCGGGCAAGTTCGCCCTCCTACCGGTGTCTGCGCGGCGGTTGCTGCCCGGGATGTTCGTGGCCGGCCTGATCGGCAGCCCGGGGATCGCCACCGTGCTCGTGGGCCTCGGCCTGGTCGCGACCTGGGCTCGCAGCGCACTGCTCGCGCTGGCCGCGGTCCCGGCGTTCGTGCTCGGCGTGGCCACCTGCTTCCTGCTGGCCCGGACGGCCACCGCCGCCCTGGCCCAAGCGCTCGCGTCCCGCCGGTTCCGGGATTTCGCGGCGGTCGCGATCGCTCTGTTCGGCGCGGTGGTGGCCCTGGTCGCCAACGGGATCGGGAACTACTCCGGTTTTCATCCCGAACTGATGCGGCAACTTCTCCGTCGAGCGGCGACCGTGCTGGGCTGGACGCCTTTCGGCTGGGCCTGGGCCGTTCCGGCCGACGTCGCCCGCGGGCACCTGGTGCTGGCCGGCGTCCGGTTGGTGTTGGCGGCCGGGCTGGTGGCCGCGCTGTGGCTGGCCTGGGGTTTCTTCCTGGACCGGAGCCTGACCTCGCCGCTGGACGGCGGTGGTGCGGGATCGCGCAAGGTCTCCCGGAACCGATCGATCGATCGGCTGTTCCCGGCCACGCCGGCGGGTGCGGTGGCCGGCCGGGCGATGCGCTACTGGCGTCGTGACCCGCGTTACCTGACCGCCCTGGCCAGTATCTGCGTCGCCCCGGTGGTGCTCGTGGTCACCCAGCTGGCCAATCCGCACGGCTACACGCCGATCGTGTCCTTCGCCCCGGTGACCGTGGCCCTGTTCCTCGGTTCGATCCTCGCCTCTGACATCTCCTACGACGGCTCGGCGATCTGGACCCACATCAGCTCCGGTCTCAGCGGCGCCGACGACCGGCGGGGACGGGTGATGTCGACCAGCCTGGTGATCGGACCACTGGTGCTGGTGATGGTGGCCGTGACCACCGTGATCAGCGGCCGGTTCGACTACCTGCCGCAGGTGCTGGCGCTGTTGCTCTCGCTCGGCCTGGCCGGCCTCGGGGTGGGCAGTTGGAGTGGGGCGATCTGGCAGATCCCGACCCCGCCGCCGGGGTCCAGCCCGTTCGCCCGGAACGAGGGTGGCGGGGTGGCGTCACTGATCTCGTTCGGCATCACCACCGGGATCAGCCTGGCCCTCTCGTTGCCCACGCTGGCCCTGGTCGTCGGGTCGTTCTTCCTGCCCTGGCTGAAATATCCGGCAGTTGCGGTCGGGGCGATCAGCGGGGCGATCGTCCTCAGGATCGGCATCGCCAAGGGCGGCGCCACCCTCGAGCGGCGCTGGCCCGAGGTGTTGACGACGGTCTCCTCCAAGAACTGAAGCCGATCCGGCCGGAAGCACGAGCCGGAAGCATTGGGCCGAAAGCACGAAAAGCCTCACCCGGTCGCCCGGGGAGGCTCTTCGTGCTGCGGGTTCTACACCGACAGCGGGGCTGGTCTTGGTACGGCTCGGCTCAGTTGTTGGAGACGTCGTCCTTCAGGTTGCCGAGGCCCTCCTTGACGTCACCGCCGACCTGCTGGCCCTTGCCGGACATCTGGTCGCCCTTGCCCTCGGCCTCGAGGCTGTCGTTGTCGGTCGCGTCCCCGACACCCTCTTTGATCTTGCCGCCGACCTCTTCGAGCTTGCCCTTGATCTTGTCGGTCGAAACCATGTCACTCCTCAACGTTGACGGGGCAGTCCGAGGAACTGCCGGGCCGGAAGGCTTCTGCTCATCGTAGTCGTCGCCAACGGATCGGCGCCAGGCTTCGACCCCGGAGCTTTCCCTGAGAAGTGCCTCGTCAGGAGCCGGGACGGACGGTCAGCACGCGGAAGCCCTTGGCGCTGGCGGTCCGCTCACAGTGGTAGCCCTGATCGTTCAGCCAGGACTGCAGCGAGTCGGCGCCGAGGTTCCGGCCGACCACCAACCGGGCCAGGCCGTCGTCGGCCAGCCGGGGCAGCCAGTCCAGCAGCAGTTGGTGCAGGGCGGGTTTGCCGATCCGGATCGGCGGGTTCGACCAGAGCTCGGCGTAGCGGACCTGCGGATCGGCCTGCTCGGGTCGGATCGCCCTCACCCGGTCACCGACCCCGGCGCGCGCGGCGTTCTCGGTGCAGAGGCGCAGGGCCCGGTTGTTGACGTCGACGGCGTCCACCTCGATCGGCTGACCGGTTCCGTCGGACCGGCCAGCCGCGTTCGGCCGACTCAGCCGGTCCGCCAGCGCCACGGCGATCGGTCCCCAACCGCAGCCGAGATCGCAGAACCGGCCCGGCCCGGTCGGAGGCGGCACCTCCCGGAACAGCACGGCGGTCGCCGGGTCCAGACCCTGGTGGGAGAAGGTCCCGGTGGCCGTGACGAAGCGGTAGGGCCGGTCCCAGATGGTCGCCTCGATCTCGAGCCGGCGCTCAGGGACGTCGGGCTCGGCGGCGAAGTAGTGCTCGGTCATCGGCCTCTCACCAGGATCCGGCTCAGTTCAGGGTGCGGACGGCGCGGGCGGCCCGTTGCCGCTCGAGCAGACGGTCGTCGTCGGGATAGCCGACCTCTTCCAGGGTGAGGCCGTGGGCCGGCATCACCGGGACCGACGAATCCCGGCCGCCCGTCTCGGCGCCGTGCCAGGCGACCGCAGCCGGCCAGCCGGGATCGCGGTCGCCGCTGCCGACCCGGACCAGCGCGCCGGTGAGCGAGCGGACCATGGAGTGGCAGAACGCGTCGGCGGTGACGGTCAGTTCGACCACCGCATCGCCACCGGCGTCGGTGGTCGGGTCAACCCGGGCCACCCGGCGGGCCTCGCAGGCCAGCAGGGTCCGAACGGTGGTCGCGCCGTCGCGCCGCCGGCAGAACGCGGCGAAGTCCTGCAGCCCGAGCAGCCCGGCCGCGGCCTCGTTCAACCGGTCGAGGTCGAGGGGCTGACGGGTGTGGGCGACGCTGCGCCGGATCAGCGGGTCCGGCGGTCGGTCGCCGTCGACCAGCCGGTAGCAGTAGCGCCGCCAGACCGCGGCGAACCGGGCGTCGAAACCGACCGGCGCGGGTGAGACGGAGCGGACCACCAGATCGGGTGGCAGCACCCGGGCCAGCCTGCGGGTCAGAACGGCGCCGCCGTCGGTGACGGCACCGGCCGGGAGGTCGACGTGACAGACCTGGCCACGCGCGTGCACCCCGGCGTCGGTCCGGCCGGCGCAGGTCAGCGCCACCGGGCCGGCCAGCCGCAACACCATCGGCAACCACTCCTCCAGGACGCCCTGCACCGTCCGGCGGCCCGGTTGGCTGGCCCAGCCGGAGAAGTCGGTTCCGTCGTAGCCCAGGTCGAGCCGCCAGCGGGTCGTGTCGCCGGCGTCGTCCGGGTCGTCGGTCTCGGTGTGGTCTCGGTGTGGTCACGGTTCGTGTCGTCTGTGTGGTCACGGTCGTCGCCGATGGGTCTCACCGGCGGCGGTAGGCGAGGTCGACGATCCGGTGGCCGGCGGCCAGACCTCGGCGCTCGAACTTGGTCTGCACCCGGTCCGACCAACGTTCCGGGAACTCGCCGGCACTCTCCTCGCCGGCACCCTCCTCGCCGGCACCCTCCTCGGCGGCACCGGTGGCAGCATCCTGCATGGTCGAAGCGGTGTCCGGATCGACCCGGACGAACTCGGGGTGGGCGTCGAGGACGTCGCGCATCTGGTCGGCGTAGTCGGCCCAGTCGGTGGCCAGCCGCCACAGCGCGCCGGGACGCAGCCGGGTGGCGACCAGATCGGCGAAGCCCGGGTCGAGCAGGCGCCTTTTGTGGTGTTTGGTCTTGGGCCACGGATCGGGGAAGAACATCCACAACTCGTCGACGGCGACGCCGGTCGCCAGTTGACGCAGGCCGTCGCCGGCGTCGGCCTGGACCACCCGGACGTTCTCTGCTCCCTCCCGGGCCAGCTTGGCCAGGATCCGGGCGATGGCCGGTTGGTAGACCTCGAAGGCCAGCACGTTGGCCTCCGCCCGGGCGGCCGCCATCGGGGCCAGTGAGTCGCCCATCCCGGGCCCGATCTCCACGATCAACTCTCCCGGCCTGCCGAACAGGTCGTCCGGGTCGATCCGGTGATCGGGGTGCAGGCTGAGCCGGGCGTCGCCGCGGGGGACGTCGACCACCCAGTCCCGGTGGTGGGCATCCCAGTGCTTCTGTTGGGCCGCGCTCAGCCGGTCACTGCGCCGGACGAAGGAGACGACCGAGCGGTGGCGGCGGTGCGGATCGTCCGGTGGGCTCACCGCTGACTCACTCGCCATTCACGCCCGCCGGCGGTCGGACGGGCGGTCGGAAGGCCGGTCGGACGGGCGGTCAATGGCCCGGTCGGTGGGCCGGTCGGACCGGCGCTGTCCTGACCTGCGACGCCGTGCCACTTCTGCGGCCCGCTCGGCCTGCTCGGCCTCGAACCGGGCCTGCTTGCGCCGGCTCAGCCGGCGCTCGATCAGGAACAGGATCGGGCCGAGGACGACCAGGGCGAGCAGGAACACTCCGACCCCTCGGGCCAGCGACCCGGTGAGGTAGACCGTGCTGGCCCCGGCGACGGCGCAGACCAGGGACAACCCCCACAACCGGCCCTGTTTGGCGACGTCGGCGCGGGTGTCCCGCGGGGGCGTGGGTCGAGTCGGCTGGGGCACAGCGGCAAACCTACCGAGTCGATCCAGGGCCGGCGCTGATCAGCCGGCCGCGGCGTGCTGGACGATCTGGGCCGCGCTCAACTGCTTCGGGTACACCGCCACGTCGGCGATGCTGCCGGCCAGCGCCCCGCTGCTCGGTGTCAGGGGCCAGGCGAACAGCGACTCCGCGCCGATCCGCCAGGCACCCCAGAAGGTGTCGGTGTCGGTCATCGTGGTGTCTGTGTTCCGTTGCACCCCGTCGGTCCACAGGCTGGACCCGCCCGGTCCGGTGGTGGCCACCAGGTGGTGCCAGCGACCGTCGTTCAGCACGACCCGGCTGTCGATCACCACGTTGGTGTTGCCGTGTCTCACCCCGAACACCGCCTTCCCGGTCGTGGTGAAGTACAGCACCCGGTCGATCACCGGACTGATCTGGCCGGGCTGGCCGTAGGAGGTCGAGCCGGACGGCGGCAGGGCTCCGTCGGCCAGCACCACGCCGCCGTCGGTCGAGGTGGTCTTCACCCAGGCCTCGAGAGAGTAGGTGGACGCCGGGGCCGAGACGGTTCGCGCCACCGCGATCGCGTCGGAGTGATAGGTCACGATCGGCGACTTCCCGGAGGAGGTGAACGGGTGGAAGTCGCCGCCGAAGGTGGCCGCGGTACCGGCGCCGTCGATCGGCCCGGGCGTGCCCAGCTGGACGCCGGTGCCCAGGTTGAGGTCGGTCCGGCCGGCGCTGCTGCGGACGATGGTGCCGTCGGCTTCGTTCAGCCGCCAGGACTCGACCGCCCCGTCGCGCTCCACCAGGGCCGGGTAGGAGGGCAGCACGGATGCATCGACGGTGACCGCCGGTGCGTACGGACTGTTGCTTGCGTTGCCGTAAGGATCGGTGACCACCACCCGGTAGCTGTGCAGGCTGCCCGGGATCAGTCCGGTGTCGACGAAGCCGAGCGTGCGTCGCCGGTCGAAGCTGGAGTCGTCGGTGGTCCGGAACAGCGGCCGGCTCAGGCCGTCGCGGTAGACGGCATAGCTGAGCCGGGCGTTGTCCTGGTCCCAGGCCGCGGTCCAGCTGACCCGCAACCGCCCGGTGGCCGCGTGGTCACCCCAGCGGGCGGTGCCGCCGGCGGTCAGGGCCGGCAGCCGGGTGACGGTCGGTGCCGACAGGGCCGACGGCCCGACCTTGTTCGGCGCGATCGAACTGATCGCGTAGCGGACGAGGCCCTGTTGGCCGACGCCGTTCGCGGTCGGGAACTCACCGCCGACGGCCAGATAACCGGCTCCGGCCACCGTCGTCCAGGCGGCCTGCCGGGCGTCGGACACCGTCCCTGCGGTCAGGGTCGGATACCAGTCCAGCTGGGTCGTGTGGGGTTGCCCGCTGAAGGACGCGTAATTGGGGTTGCCGCCGAGGCCGGGTCCGCCGTCGTACATGGGCGGTCGGATCGTGCCGCTCACGGTCAGCGTCTCCGCGGCCAGAAAGTGACGGGAGGCGGTGGTGTTGGTGATCTGGTCCTGGCTGAACGAGCCGATGTCTGAGCAGTCGTGCTCATGGCTGGCGCTGTAGAGCACCGAGTTCAGTACGGCCACCGAGTAGGTGTCACCGTGGCAGCTGTTCAGCCAGCGGGCGGTGCCGGTGGTGGGGTCGACGGCGAAGCGGCCCTCGAAGTTGCCGTCGTTCATGAAGGCGTAGCCGCCGCCGTAGACGTAGCTGCCGCTCACGGTGAGGGCGTCCACAGCCGACTGGAGCCCGTTGTTGCGGACCGGGAAGTTCGCGGCCCAGGGTGCGCTGCTGCCGTTGGTGTAGACCGCACCGATCCCGTACCGGGCGGCGCCGGCCAGAGAGGCGAAGCTGCCGCCGATCACGACCCGGCTCTGGTCCGGGGCGATCACCATCGCGGTCACGGTGGCGTCGGCGCCCGGGTTCCAACCGGTCAGCTGACCGGCAGTGGCGCTGCCCGGCGTCGTGAAGGCGGCCAGTCGGGCCCGGCCGACCTGGTTGGCGGTGTTGAAGAGGCCACCGGCGTAGACCGTCCCGGCCGTGGCGGTGACGGCCAGCACGGTGTTGTTGAGGTCGGGGGCGAAGCTGTCGATCAGGGTGCCGCTGGCCACGTCGAAGGCGGCCAGATGGTCATGCGGCTGGCCGTCGACGGTGGTGAAGTTGCCCCCCAGGTAGACGGTCCTGCCGTCCGGGGACGCGGCCAGCGCGCGTCCCTGGGCGTTCAGACTGTGGTCGAACCCGGGGATCAGGGTGCCCGTGGTCAGGTCGTAGGCCAGCAGATTGGACCGGGCGACCCGGTTCGGGCTGGTCAACGCTTCGCCGGCCGGCCGGGCGTAGCCGAAGTTACCGGTGACGAACACCGTGGTGCCGACGATCACCTGGGCCCAGGCGACCCCGTCGATCTGCACGGTCGGCAACGGGTCGGCGCTGACCGTGGTCTGGGCCGGGGCGCCGGCCGGCGGAGCGGTGTCGGCCTGTGCGACCGGGGTGGTCATCGAGACCGGTAGTGACAGCAGCAGGGCGAACAGCAGGGCGAGGAGACCGATCGGCCGGGTGGCCGAGGGGGTGGCCGACGAGATGGCCGACGGGGCGTGGGGCATGGCTACTCCGGGGATCGGGTCGTTGCCGTCAACGGTAGATCGGCGAGACGCTTTCGGCGAGCCGGTCGTTGACCGATCCCTCAGCCGGCGGGTTCAACTGGAGATGTCCTTGCCGGAGAACCGGGCCCAGGCCGCCAGCCAGAACACCACGGCGTAGACGCCGGCCGTGACCAGCCCGCGGCTGATCGACTCGGTGCTGACCGGATCGCGGAGCAGGTCGCCGAACGAGGTCCACCAGTGGGTGAGCAGATAAGGGTGCAGCCAGCTCAGCTGGCTGATGGTGTCGGCCACGAACATGGCCACGTTGACCAGCACGATGGCCACGGTGGCCCCGATCGGCTGCTCGGTCAGGGTCGAGATGAACAGTCCGAGCGCACCGAGGGCGGCGAAACCGGCCGCCAGATAGAGCACGGCCAACCCCAGCCGGCCCAGCCCGGCACCGAAGCTGATCTGGCTGCCGAAGAACAGGGTGACCGGTCCGCCGCCGAACAGGATCAGGCCGATCAGGACACCGGCGATCGCGACCACCGCGGTGGCCACGATCGAGAAGATGATGATCGAGAGGTACTTGACGCCGAGCAGCCGGGTCCGGCCGGCCGGGACGGTGAGCAGGTAGCGCAGGGTGCCCTGGTTGGCCTCGCCGGCCACCGCGTCCCCGGCGATGGTGGCCACGGCCAGCGGCAGGAACAGCGGCAACTCGACCACCAGCGCCGCGAAAGCGACGAACAGGCCGTTCTGGGTGATCTGGTCGATGAAGCTCGGACCGCCGCCGCCGGTGTCGGACGACACCCTGACCGCGATCGCGATCAGGATCGGTACGGCGGCCAGCACGGCCAGACCGGCGACGTTGCGACGCCGGGTGAAGATGATCCGCAGCTCCGAGAGCAGGAAGCGGAGCGCGGCCGGGGCCGCCGCCACCGTCCGTGGTCTGCGTCCGGCCGTGAGTTCTTCGGGCCCGGCCGCGGTACCGGTCTCTGCGCTCGTCCTCACGCCCGTCGCTTCAGCCGCTGACATCGAAGCCTTCCCCGGTCAGGGTCACGAACAGGTCCTCCAGGCTGGGGCGTTCGATCGCGAAACCGAGCACCGAGACGTCGGCGGCGACCAGGGCCGGGACGACCCGGCGGGGGTCCAACTCGCCGATCGGAGCGCTGGCGGCGTCCGGTCCGGTGGTGATCTCGGCCAACCCGAGGCTCTGCAACACCTCGCCGGCGGCGGTCGGGTCGTCGGTCTGCACCTTCACCGAGGCGACGGCAGATGAGCGGAGCTCGTCGATCGGGCCCTGGACGAGCAGGTTGCCGGCGTGCATCACCCCGGCATGGGTGCAGATCTGTTCGACCTCGGAGAGCAGGTGGGAGGAGATCAGCACGGTCACCCCGTCGCCGGTCAGATCGGCGACCAGATGGCGGATCTCCCGGGTGCCCTGGGGGTCGAGACCGTTGGTCGGCTCGTCCAGCACCAGCAGGTCACGCGGGGTGAGCAGGGCACCGGCGATGGCCAGCCGTTGCCGCATGCCGAGGGAGTAGGCCCGGAAGCGCTTGTCGGCCGCCGGCAGCAGCCCGACCCGGTCCAGGGCGGCGTCGATCCGGCGGCTGCTCGTGCGTGGGTCGGTGAACCGGTCGGCGGCGTCCAGCCGGGCCAGGTTCGCCCGTCCGGAGAGGTAGGGGTGACAGGCCGGGCCTTCGACCAGGGCGCCGACCCTGGGCAGGGCTCGGTTCGCACCCTCCGGCATCGGATGGCCGAGCAGCTGGTGGCTGCCCGAGGTGGGCCGGATCAGCCCGAGGATCATCCGGATGGTGGTGGTCTTACCGGACCCGTTCGGTCCGAGGAAGCCGTAGACCGCGCCGCGCGGCACGCGCAGATCGACGGCGTTCACCGCGATCTGGTGTCGGAACCGCTTGGTCAACTGCTTGGTCGATACCGCCGACTCGGCGGCCGCCCCGGGTTCGGAGCCCGCGCTGACGTCGGCTTTCGGATCGCTCGAACCGGTCTCCGGCCCGGGCCCGGATGACGGGCCCGGGTCGACGCCGAGTTCGGCCGTGCTGCTCAGCCGAGATCCTTGACCAGCTGGTCGACACTCACCGCGCCGACGGCGACCCGGTTGTCGTCGGTCACCACCAGGGAGAACAGGGTGCCCTTCAGGGCGTGACCGGTCCAGCCCTGACCGGAGACGGCGGGCAGAGCGTTCAGGGTCTGCTGCCACTGCTCGGCCTGCTGGCCCGAGCCGGCCTGGTCGCGGTGGTGGCCGGACTTGGTCTCGTTCGACGTTCCGGTCGAGCCGCCGGAGAGGGCGTCGGTGGGGATCGTGGCCACGACCACGCTGGACCAGCCGTCGCCGTAGGTCTTGACGTCGTCGGCCAACGCGGACCGCGCCTTCTCGGCCTGCTGCCGGGCGGCCTCGCGCTGCGCCTTGGTCGGCGTCCCCTTGCTGCCGTGCAGCGACCCTGGGGTGCCGGACTTCGGCACCGACTTCTCGGTCACCTTCGTCCCGGCGGGCGGGCTGAACGCGAACACCGAGTCCGCCGGCGTGGCGTAGGAGATGTCGGTGTAGGCCAACTCGAAGGCGGGCGTGTTCGGGTCGGCCTTGGCGAAGGCGTCCACCCGCAACGGGAGGTAGGTGGTGGCGTCCACCGCGATCCGGACCGAGCCGACCAGGGTGCTGCTGCTCTTCGGGGTCAGCACCAGTTCGTAGGCGCTCCGCCCGGCGACCGTCTGGTTACGGGCAAGGCTGACCGTGGTGGAGGAGTCGACGGCGTCCAGGGCCGTCTTCGCGGCCTCCTGCGGGGTCTTCGGCAGATCCGTCGGCTGCTTCGGGGTTCTGGTCGAGCCGCTCGGCAGGGTCGTGTGGGTGGCCGTCTTGTCCTTGCTGTTCCAGGCCCAGACGTCGGTGCCGTTGCGGACCAGATCGGCCTCACCGAAACTGCCCGACAACATCACCCGGGACTTGTCGTCCCCCGCGCTGTAGACGTGCAGGGTGTTGGTGCCCGAGAGCAGGTTGGTGAAGCCGAGGTTGCCCTCACCGTTGGAGATCGGCAGCGCGGGCAGACCCAGGTCGGCGGTCTCGGTGACGGTCCCGGACAGGTCAGGTTGCTCGGCCTGGGCGACCTTCGCGATCAACTGCTCAGCGCTCAGTCGGGGCAGGGTCGGGTCGGCGCTGGCCGTGTTGGCCACCAGTGCGCCACCACCGACCACGGCGAGGGCAGCAACCGGGGCGATCCAGCGCAGGGACGGGCGTCGATCAAGAATCCGCATGCCCCCATTCTTACTCGCCACCGGAAAATCGACATCCGTCTGCGGACGTAGTTCTCAGGCCACCGGAGTACTGCCGTTGTCGTACCGCCGGTCGGGCCGGTTCGACAAATCGTTAAAGAGAATGCTTTAATGACGTTGATCGAAGGAGGGCGGATGAGCGTGCTGGTCGAAGCGACCTTCGCCGCCCTCGGCGACCCGGTCCGCGGGGCGATCGTGGACCGGCTGAGTGACGGGGACGCGACGGTCGGAGAGCTGGCCGGGCTGTTCTCGATCACCTTCCAGGCCGTCTCGCAGCAGATCGGCACCCTGGAGCGGGCCGGTCTGGTCAGTCGGCGCCGGGAGGGACGCACCCGCCGGGTGCACCTGGAGCCGGCCCGGCTGGTCGAGGCGGCCGGTTGGCTGGAGGCCCGCCGGCGTCGGCTGGAGGAGCGTTACCGCCGGCTGGATGACGTACTGGCCGACGAACTCGCCGACGAACTCGCCCGGCCGGTGCCCTCGACCACCGAGACGTCAGCGCTGACCGAGGCAGCGAAACAGAACGAAGCAGCAAAACAGGACCAGCAGACCGAGAAAGAGGAGCGGGCATGAGTCACGACATCCGTAACCCCGGCGCCACCGAGCACGTCCGGGCCGGCGAGCAGAGCATCCGGCACCGACGCGAGTTCGCCGCGCCGGCCGCGCTGGTCCAGCGTGCGCACACCGACCCCGAGCTGTTCGTCCGCTGGATGGGCCCGCGCGGGACGACCGTCCGGCTGGACCGGTTCGACGCGGTCAGCGGCGGCGCGTTCCGCTATCTGGTGCAGGGTTCGGACGGGGCCGGCTGGGCGTTCCGCGGTTCCTACCACCAGGTCGAGGACGGCCTGATCGTCCACACCTGGGAGTTCGAGGACGAGCCCGGACCGACGCTGGAGACCTTGCGGTTCGTCGATCTCGGCGATGGACGGAGCGCTCTCGAGGTCACCTCGACCTACACCTCGAAGCAGGCCTGTGAGGCAATGCTGGCCAGCGGCATGGACGCCGGGATGGACGAGGACTTCGAGCGGATCGATGCACTGCTGGCCGAACTCGCCTGACCGGTTCGGCCCGGTTCGGCCCGGGCAACCGACCCGGTTCGGGTGGGGTCGGGAAAACGTCTGGGCGTGACGACCGCGGCATCTCTAGGCTGATCCCATGGGCCACGTCGATCTCTCAGCGGTGAGCTACGCCCTGCCCGACGGACGGCCGCTGCTGGACGAGATCAGTTTCCGGGTCGGCGACGGCGCGGTGGTGGCTCTGGTCGGGGCGAACGGCTCGGGCAAGACGACGCTGCTGCGGATCGTCGCCGGCGACCTGACCCCGACGTCGGGATCGATCTCGCGCAGCGGCGGGCTCGGCGTGATGCGACAGTTCATCGGCAGCATCCGTGACGACACCGACGTCCGCACGCTGCTGTTCTCACTCCAGCCACCCCGACTGCAGCAGGCGGTGGCCGAGGTCGACCGGTGCGAACTGGAGTTGATGGAGGTCGACGGGCCCGAGGCCGAGCCGGTCCAGATGCGGTACGCGAGTGCGCTCGCCGAGTACGCCGATGCCGGTGGCTACGACGCGGAGGTGACCTTCGACGCCTGCTGTACGGCGGCCTTCGGCCTCCCCTACGAGCGGGCGAAATGGCGTGAGGTCGACACCCTCTCCGGTGGTGAGCAGAAGCGGCTGGCGCTGGAGGCTCTGCTCCGCGGCCCGGACGAGGTGCTGTTGCTGGACGAGCCGGACAACTATCTCGACGTCCCCGGCAAGCGCTGGTTGGAAGAGCAGCTGCGGGCGACCCGGAAGACCGTACTGCTGGTCAGTCACGACCGGGAGTTGCTGGCCGCCTCGGGGGCCAAGATCGCCGCCCTGGAGCTGGGTGCGGCCGGCAACACGCTCTGGGTGCACGGCGGCGGGTTCGCCACCTTCGGGCAGGCCCGCACCGACCGGTTCGCCCGGTTCGAGGAGCTCCGGCGGCGCTGGGACGAGGAGCACACGAAGCTCTTCGACCTGATGATGATGTACAAGATCAAGGCCGCCTCCAACGCCAAGATGGCCGGTCGCTACGCCGCCGCGGTGACCCGGTTGGCCAGGTTCGAACAGGCCGGCCCGCCCGAGGCCGTGCCGCTGGAGCAGAAGGTGTCGATGCGGCTGCGCGGTGGCCGGACCGGCAAGCGGGCGGTCGTCGTGGACGAGCTGGAACTGACCGGGCTGATGCGGCCGTTCGACGCCGAGATCTGGTTCGGCGACCGGGTCGGCGTGCTCGGCTCCAACGGCTCGGGCAAGTCCCATTTCCTGCGGCTGCTGGCCGCCGGTGGGTCGCTGCCGGACGTGGAGCACGAACCGGTGGAGTCACTGGAGATCGCGCCCGTCGCCCACACCGGTTCGGCCCGGCTCGGGGCCCGCGTCCGGCCCGGCTGGTTCGCCCAGACCCACCAGCATCCCGAGCTGCTCGGCCGGACGCTGCTGGAGATCCTGCACCGCGGGGACGCCGGCCCGAACGGCCTCGGCCGGTCCGGGATGGGGCGGGAGGAGGCGAGCCGAAAGCTGGATCGCTACGAGTTGGCGCTGGCCGCGGAGAACCGGTTCGAGACGTTGTCCGGCGGGCAACAGGCGCGGTTCCAGATCTTGCTGCTGGAGTTGTCCGGGGCCACGTTGTTGCTGTTGGACGAGCCGACCGACAACCTCGACATCGAATCGGCCGAGGCGCTGGAGGCGGGGTTGGCCCAGTTCGAGGGAACCGTGCTGACCGTCACCCACGACCGTTGGTTCGCCCGGGCGATGGACCGGTTCCTGGTCTTCGGCGCCGACGGTGAGGTCTACGCCTCCGACGAACCGGTCTGGGACGAGGCCCGGGTGCAGCGGACCCGCTGAGCCCGCCCGCGCTCAGGCGGTCCGGTTCTGCGGCGGTCCGGGAGTCGGTCCGGCCGGCGGCCCGGCAGGTGGGGTCGACGGTTCGGCGGGTCCGGCCGGCGGTGCAGACGGCGGTGCAGACGGCTCCGCGGGTCCGGCGTCCGGGGTGACGGGCTCCCGCACCTCCTCGTTCCGCCCTCCGGCGGCGAGCACCGCCCACAGGCCGGCCAGGATCAGTCCGGTGCCGAGCACGGCCGTCCCGTCGCCGACGTAGTCCTCCAGTTGCAGCAGGCCGGAAACCGCGACCTGGTTGTGGGCGAAGACCAGAGCGGTCAGGGCCAGGCCGGCCACCACCAGCAGCGTCCGGGACGAGCGCGGGAACGACGGCGTCCCGGTGTTCGCGTCCTCGGCCCCGGTGAGCAGGGCCCAGATCAGCCCGATCGTCAGCAGGGCGCCGGATGCGCCGCCGAGCACCAGGCCGAGCGGGTCGGAGAGCAGCTCGCGGTTGGTCACGGCGATGCTCAGCAGCAGCGCCGCCAGCAGGGCCTCGACCCGCCGGGCGGTCAGCCGCCGCCGGATCGACCAGATCAGCACCAGAGCCAGCACCGGCAGCAGTGCGGCCAGCCCGAGTTCGGTCAGCGACGGCATCGCCAGCACGCCGAGATCGTCCGCTCCGGCCAGGGCACAGATCAGTCCGATCACCAGACTCAACTCCGCGGCGCCCCGCCGGCCACGCCGCGCCAGGGCGACGCTGGCCGGGAGGGCGATCACGAACGCCAGCAGATAGCCGACCGCGCGTTCGGCGGCCGGTGGTGCGGTGAGCACGGTCCCGAACAGGACCGAGGGTGAGGTCAGCCCGAACCGGTCGCTGACCGCGGCCAGGCCGTAGGAGATCAGCAGCACGATCAGCGCGAGCACCGTCGGCAGCGTGATCACCCCGGCGGCCACCCCGCCGATCAGCCGGGCCGACTGGGCCAGTCGGATGAGGGACGTGCTGTCAGGGCTCTGGCTCTCGGGGCTGTGGCTGTCGGGGCTGTGGCGGTCGGGGCTGTGGCGGTCGGAGCGCTCCGGGGTCGGCTGATCCTCGGCTGGACCGCGGGACGAGCGCCGGTCGGCCAACCGGTCCAGGAACCACCAGCCGGCGCCGGCCAGCGCGACCAGGGCGACGGCGACGGCGGCAGCCGACACGTTGTCCGGGCCGAGGCGCCGATCTTGCCAGCGCAGAACCCCCGAGACGGCGGCGAGCGCGGCCACGGCGACGGTCAGCACCGCGGTGACCCGGGCCGGCACCCGGGCCGAGATGCTCTCGGTCAGCCAGACCGAGGTGCTGAAGGCGAGCTCGGACAGAGCCATCCCGGCCAGGACGGCGGTCGGCAGTGCGAACACGGCCAGGCTGATCAACAACTCCTGGGTGACCGTGCCGGCGTCCAGGTAGCCCCGGCGCAGACCGGGCCGGAGGGCGAGCCAGGTGGAGGCGAGGCTGGAGGCGCCGAGCAGACCCTGCACGACCGCGTACTCCCACCAGACCGGGGACGACCGCCAGCGCCACAGGGCGAACCCGGTCAGGATCACCCAACCGCCCGACGCGGGCAGGATCGCCCACCAGTTCTGTGCCGTCGTCCACAGACCGATGGGGAACACACCGAGTAGCGGCAGCAGCAGTCCGAGCAGCCGGACCGGCCGCGGCGCGTGCAGCGAGCCGGTCACCGCCAGGGCTGCGACGATGCTGGTCGCGATCAGCATCACCGGCAGCAACGCGGCCGGGAATCCGGAGGGGTTGTCGTGCGGCAGCCGGCCGCGGGCCGTCCCGGCCACCGTGGCCAGTGTCATCGCCACCAGGTACACGACCAGGCCGATCGCCACCACAGGCGTCAGACCGAGCGGCCAGCCGTCCCGGCGGAGCCGGCCGTTGCGGACGGGCTGCACCAGGACCCGACGAACGAGTTCGACCACGACCCCCGCCACCGTCCCCAGGACGGTCCGCGACGGGTGGCCGCCGGAACCGTTCGAGCCGGAACCGTTCGGGTCGGCGACGTCGTCGGCGACGTCTGTTCGAGCGACGTCTGTTCGGGCGACGTCTGATCGAGCGACGGTCGACCCGCTCCGGTCGGTCCCGGGCGTCGGCGGCGGGTGGCTCATCGGTAGGCCCACCAGCGGCTCTGGTCCTGCCCGAGTTGGTAGGCGAAGACGCCGGCGCCGGTGAGCTGCAGTCGGTCCGGCGGGGGATAGCCCTTCGGCAACGGCCAGCTCTGCCGGCGGCCACGGGCGTCGAAGAGGTCGATCCGGTCCGGGTAGGTCAGCACGCTCAGGTCACCGGCGGTGGTCACCGTGCCGGCCCTCGGCGCGCGCCAGCGGACCGAGCCGTCGGCGCCGGCCAGCGCGGTCGAGGAAGTGGCGTCGGTGCGGACGGTGTAACCGGACGCCGAGACCGCACCGACCCGGAATCCGGCCGCCCGGCGGGACCAGAGCGGCTCGCCCCGGCTCGGGGACAGCGCGCTGATCGCGCCGTCGGCCACCACGAGAAGTTGGTCGGCGGTCCAGGACGGCGACGGGGGATCGGTGAAGTCGCGTTGCCACCGGGTTGCGCCGGTCGCCGCGTCGAGGGCGGTCAGCCGGTTGTCGCTGACCAGGGCCAGGGTGCCTGCGCCGGCGGTCAACGAGCTGCCGGCGGCCAGATTCCGGTGCCACCGTTCGGCTCCGGTGACCGGGTCGAGCAGCTGCAGCGAGCCGGAGGCGTCCAGGACGGCCACCTCGTCGCCGGCGGCGACCACCGCGACCACGACGTCGGCAGCCTCCCGCTGCCACAGTTGCCAGCCGTCCGGGGCGTAGGCCACGAGCCGGTCGGTCGCCGTGCCGACCACCGTGACCGGGCCGGTACCGCTCGACTCGATCGTGGCCAGGCCGGTGACGTAGCCGCCGGGGGTGGCCTGCCAGGCGAGATCCAGCTCGGCCTGGTCTTCTCCGGCCTGCTCTTGGTCGGTCTGGTCTTGTGCGGTCTGGTCTTGTGTCGGTCTGGTCGGCTTCGGGCTGGTACGGCTGCCAGGCGGTGACCCGGCCGGCGGCGTCGGCGACGACGAGCGTCCGACCGGCCGCGGCGAGGTGGCGCGGGCTGGGCTCGGTCGCCTTCTCATACGGGGTGTCGTTGACGATCTGGGCGAACAGGACCGGGCGGGTCGTACCGGTCGGTCGCAAGGTCGTGGCCGCCGGCACATCACCGTGGGACAGCTGCGGGGCGACCCGGTCGGTACGGACCACCCCGTCGCCGCCGAGGGTGTCCCCGGCCCAGCCCGGGCGGCTGCCGCGGCACCAGCCGATCACCCGGGTCACCGTCGTCGTCGGTGAGTAGGTCAGCCGGATGGTGGTGTCCACGCAGTCGGACGTGCCGGTGGCCGGACGGGTACTGATCGTGGCCGTCGCGGGCACGGGATCGGCCTGGTCGCCGTCCACGGCGAGGGTGTCCGTCCCGCTCCAGCTGATGGTCTTGCCGGCCAGCGTCGCCGCGGTCAGGGCCGGCAGCCCCGGGACGAACGTCTGCCAACTGGTCGGCAGCTCGATCGCCTGGAGGTCGATCCCGTCCGTCCCGACGTGGTAGTGCGCGGTCTGGATCCGCTCGCTCTGGCCGGGCCGGACGTAGCTCACCTGAAGCCACCGGCCGGCGAGCTCGGGCGCGTTCGGGTCGTTGCCGTAGCCCAGCGACTGCTGGGTCGGCTCGGCCAGATCCCCGTAGCCGGTCGACGCTGCGACCAGCACCTGCCGGCTCTGCCAGACGGAGTCGTCGGGAACCCGCAGCAGAGCGTCGGTACTGGTGTCGTCCGGCAGGTAGGCGTTGACGGTGGCCGGTGCGTCGGTGGCCGTGCTCGCCCGGACGGTCGTTCCGACCGCGAGGACCAGAGCGACGACGACTGCACCGACGACCAGGATCGGGACCAGGACGCGGACCACCGCAGCAGCTGCTCCCGTTCCCGCGCCGCGGGTCGCGCCTCGCACCGGCGGCTCAGGCCCGACCGGCGGCGCAGGCCCGACCGGCAGCTCAGGCCCAACCGGCGACTCAGGACCATCCGGCGGCTCAGGCCCAACCGGCGGCGGGGCGGCGTTCATCGGCGAGCCTCCACCGGTCGAACGCTACGTCACCGACGGGTCGGCGCACTCTTCTCGGCGGGACAGAGCACGTTCTCGGCGGGGACGGGGCGAGCCCGGGGTCGGTCGGCCGGCGTGAGCAGGTGCGGCGTTCCGCTCAGCCGGCGCCAGCCGGCATTTCCTGCGCCGATTCCTCGGTCCGCATCTCGCCGGCCGGCCCCGCCGGGCGCCGGGCGAAACGCGGAGCGTGCTCGGGCAGCGGACCGAACGCGATCGCCCGCGGCGAGATCCGGCGCAACACCCGGACGTGGCCGAACAGCCAGGGGCCGAACCGGACGAGCAGCGGCTTCCGGCCGGACAGGGTGGGCAGGAAGACCATCTGCTGCAGTCCGCGCTGACCGGTCTGGACCAGGATCGCCGGCAGCCGACGGCGCCGTTGGATCGCCCGCAGCGCCCTCTCGGTGGGCCGGCCGGACCGCAGTGGCGCCCGCAGCTTCGCCGCCGCGGCGACCGCGTCCTGGATGGCCAGGTTGATCCCGACCCCGCCGACCGGCGACATCGCGTGGGCGGCGTCGCCGATACACAGCAGACCCGGCCGCCACCAGCGGGAGAGCCGGTTCACCTGCACGTCCAGCAGGTTCAGCTCGTCCATCGAGGAGATCTGATCCACCCGGTCGGCGAAGTCCGGCCGCAGTGTCGCCACCCGCTCGCGGAAGCGCTCGACCCCCTCGGCCCGCAGCCGGGCGTCGTCACCCTTGTGGGTGAAGTAGGCGATCTGGAAGTAGGTCGGCCGGGTGAAGCTGAGCATGATCTCTTCGGCGTTGAAGCTGGGTTGGAGGTAGCCGTCCTGCTGCTGCTCGTCCTCGGTCCGGGACAGCCGGAACCACCAGGTGTCGAACGGCACGGCGAACGTCCGCGGGACGAGCCCGGCGGCGTCGCGGAGCACCGAGCTGCGGCCGTCGCAGGCCACCACCAGCTCGGCCCGGATCTCACCCTCCCCGTCCTCCCCGACCGATGGTCTCCCCGTCCTCCCCGCCGCTGGTCTCGCCGTCCCCGGTCCGGTCACCGTGGTTCGACCGGGTCCGGACGCCGACCACCCGGCCGTCCTCGACGATCAGGCCGGTGGCCTCGGTGTTCAGCCGCAGCGAGAACGTCGGCTCGTCCGCAGCGGCGGTCAGCAACAGGTTCAGCAGATCCCACTGCGGCACCATCGCGACGTGGTCGTAGGGCGGTTTGAGGGTGTCGAAATCGCCCAGCCGGACCGGCCGGCCGTGCCGGTCGGGTAGCTGCAGACTGCCCAGCCGACTCTGCGGTAGGGCCCTGAACTGCTCGCCCAGACCCAGCTCGTCCAGCAGTCGGATGGTGGCGGCGTGCACGGTGTCACCGCGGAAGTCACGGATGAAGTCGCTGTGCTTCTCCAGCACGGTGACGGCCACCCCGCCGCGGGCCAGCAGCAGCCCCAGCACCATTCCCGCCGGTCCGCCGCCCGCGATCAGACACGTTGTTCTCATCCGCACCCGACCATCATGCTCGGCGGGCCGGATCACCTGCTCAGGCCCGGCGCAGCAGGGTCAACAACTCCTCGTCCGGCCCGATCAGGTAGGCCCGGTCACCGGCCCCGAGCCGGGTGTCGCGCCGGGGCATCGGCTCGACCCTGCCGTCGGCCCGGGTCAGGGTGACGACCCGGATCCGGGCGTCCAGCTCGCCCATCGCGGTGCCGTCCAGGCCGGAGCCCGGGGCGACCTGCAGGCCGGCCACCAGCATCGAGCGATCACCGACGTAGAAGGTGCCGAGCACGTCCAGGCCGAGGGCCGCGCCGACGAACCAGGGCGCGGCCAGCGCCGAGGTCGAGCGGACGAAGCGGAAGTCGAAACTCGACTCGACCGTGGAGGCCAGCCGCCGGTCGAACAGCCTGAGCACCACGGGCACGTCGGCCCATCGTTCGGCCAGCAGATCGCGGATGGCCAGCCCGGTCTCGATGTTGACCAGGTCGTCGCTGGTCAGCACCGCGACGGCCTTCGCGTGCTCCAGCCGGACGGCGGCGAACGTGTCGGGCAGGGTCGCATCGGCCACCACGACCGGGGTGTCGTAGCGCCGGACGGCGGCCAGGAACCGGTTCTCCTCGTCGGTCTCGACCACGACCACGTCGGCGCCCGCGGCCCGCAGCCCGTCGACCACACCGAGCCCGATGGTGCCCAGGCCGACCACGATCACGTGATCGCTGAGGCCGGTCACCCGGCGCCGGCCGAGCGCGCCGGCGATCGTCCGACTGATCAGCATGTTGGTCAACAGGGCGAAGAAGACGGTGGCCATGGTGGCACCGATCACCATCAGGGCCACCGCCCAGGCCCGCAGCCACGGCCGCTGGTCACGGAAGTAGAAGTCGCCGAACCCCACCGTGCCGATGGTCTCGACGGTGAAGTAGATCGCGTCCAGCACCGACATCCGGGAGCCGTCGGCGTCGCGGTAGCCGGTGGTCAGCACGATCACCGAGACGACGATCAGGCAGGCCAGCAGGATCAGCACGATCTTCAGCCGGCGGTCCAGGGCGCCGAGCAGGTAGCGGGGCAGCAGGGTCGGCCGGGACCGGGCCGGACGCGGCGGCCGGAAGGCGCGGGCGCCGACGAACTCGGGCGCGGCCGGTCGGTCGTCCGGGACCAGGCCGGCCGCCTCGACCAGCTCCGCCGGCCCCACCAGGACGGCGGTGTCGCCGGCCCGGACGACCTGGTCACGGCCCGGCGCCAACACCAGCTCCCCGTGACCGGACAGCACGCCGATCGGGGCCAGATCGCCGAACAGCTCGCGCAGGGTGGCTTCCCGGCCGCACTCGGCCCGGGCCACCAGGAAATCCGCACCGCCGAGGCGCAGCGGATGGACGACGGCACCCAGGCAGGCCTCGATCACCGAGGGTGCGCTCAGTCCGGCGATGTCGAGCACCGCGACGCCGATGCTCTCCAGCGCCCGGCCGACGGCCGCGTTGCGCAGCCCGACGACGATCCGCAGGTCCGGTCGCAGCTCGCGGGCCAGCAGCGCGGTGGCCAGGGTGTGCAGGTCGTCGCTCTCGACGCAGACCAGCGCCGCGGCGCCGCTCAGGCCCGCACCGTCCAGGGTCCCGGGCAGCCGGGAATCACCGCGCAGGTAGGGGATCCCGGCCTCCCGGACGATCGGGATCAGCTCCGAGTCCGGGGCGTGGTCGATCACCACCACGCGGGTTCCGGCCAGTTGCAACTGCTCGACCACCCGGACGCCGTCGCCGTGCAGGCCGCAGACGATGACGTGGTCGGTCCAGGCCGGGACGTCCGTGGTCGAGCTCACCGGGCCGACCTCATCGGCCCAGCCTGACGTCCCGCGATGACGGCGGTGTTACACCGCCCGGCCCGATCGGGCCGACCGGCAGTGCTCAGCCGCGGATCCGGTTGATCGAGTAGCTGACGTCCGGGCCGGCCGTGGTGGTGAACCGCGCGTTCGGCAGGTAGAGGTAGGGGCCGGAGGCCGCGATGGTGGACGGGACGTCGAAGCCGGGGCTGGTCAGGTAGTGCCGGACGTTGCCGCGCTTGCCGGTGGTGCTCAGGGCCACCTCGGCCACCCGGTTGTCCCGGTTCTGGCTGACGTAGAGCGTCCGGCCCTGGCGCAGGATGCCGTCGCCGTTGACCAGGGTGGTGCCGCCGAGATCGACGGCACGGGCCACCCCGGTGCGCGGGTCGACCCGGAACAGGACGCCGCTGCTGGAGTTGATCACCAGCAGCGCCGTGCCGTCCGGCGTGGTGGCGATGCCGTTGGCGTTGTTGACGTCCGGCAGCTGCTTCCAGTCACCGCTCAGCGGCAGGGTGGTGAAGGCGCCGGTGGGCCGCCCCTGCCCGTTCAGGGCCAGGCCGTAGAGCTGGGCCTGGGAGGAGTCGGTGAACCAGACCGTCCGGCCGAGGGTGATCTCGTCGTTGACGAAGCTGGTGTCGGTCGTGAACGTGACGCTGCGCAGGATCGCCCCGGTCCGCAGGTCCACCACCCGGCCCGAGCCGGAGGAGCCACCGGCCACGAACAGCTGGTTCTTCGCGCCGACCTTCAGCCCCAGCGACGGGGTGCCCGGACCGGTGGAGAAGACCGCGCCCCGACCGGTGCGCAGATCGGCGGCGTAGATGTCGCCGGTCGTCCGGGAGCCGGAGTAGACGTAGTTGCCGGCGATCGCGATGCCCTCCGGGGCGAACCCGTCGGGCAGCGCGATCCGGCTCGGCGAGGTGTTCGTGGCCGCCGCCTCGGCGGTGGTCGAGCCCGGCAGCACGAAGGCCACCACCAGGGCCAGCGTGGTCAACGCCAGCAGCAGCGTCCGGCCCGGACGCAGGCGGCCGGTCACGGACCCGGTCGGGGGAGCAATCGTGGTGTCGGGCATCGGCGAACTCCTGTGCTCGGGCGCATTCCCTCAGCGGACGCTCAGGGTGACCCGAGTCACAGTAGACGCTTCAATCACCGTTTCCAAGAGCCGTCCCGGCCACCGGCCGGGACGGGGGAGCGGACAGGCTCAGCGCTGGCCGATCGGGACGAAATCGCGGTTGCGGTGGCCGGTGTAGATCTGCTTGGGCCGGGCGATCTTCTGGTCGCCGTCGGTGCTCAGTTCCTTCCACTGGGCCAGCCAGCCCGGGGTGCGGCCGATGGCGAAGAGGACGGTGAACATCTCCGGCGGGAAGGCCAGCGCCTCATAGATCAGGCCGGAGTAGAAGTCGACGTTGGGGTAGAGCTTGCGCTTGACGAAGTACTCGTCCTCGAGCGCGATCTTCTCCAGCTCGAGAGCGATCTTCAGCAGCGGGTTGACCCCGGTCACCTCGAACACGTCGTCGGCGGCCTTCTTGATGATCTTGGCGCGCGGGTCGTAGTTCTTGTAGACCCGGTGGCCGAAGCCCATCAGCTTCTCCTTGCCGCCCTTCACCCCCTCGATGAAATCGGGAATGTTGTCGGTGCTGCCGATCCGGCGCAGCATCCGCAGCACCTGCTCGTTCGCGCCGCCGTGCAGCGGGCCGAACAGCGCGCCGATACCGGCCGCGGTGGCCGAGTACGGGTCGACCTGGGACGAGCCGACGGAGCGGACGGCGTTGGCCGAGCAGTTCTGCTCGTGGTCGGCGTGCAGGATGAACAGCACGTCCAAGGCCTTGACCAGCCGCTCGTCCGGCTCGTACTGCGGCTCGCTCATCTTGAACAGCATGGCCAGGAAGTTCTCCACGTAGGAGAGCCGGTTGTCGGGGTAGACGTAGGGCTGGCCCTTGCTGTGCCGGTAGGCGAAGGCACCCAGCGTCGGCATCTTGGCGATCAGTCGGGCGATCTGCAGATCGCGGATCTCGGCGTCCTTCACCTCCCGGGCGTCGGGATAGAAGGTGGACAGCGCGCTGACCCCGGACATCAGCATGCCCATCGGGTGCGCGTCGTAGCGGAAGCCCTGCAGCAACTGCTTGACGTTCTCGTGCAGGAACGTGTGGTAGGTGATCTTGTGGGTCCAGTCGGCCAACTGGTCCTCGGTCGGCAGCTCGCCCTCCAGCAGCAGGTAGGCCACCTCCAGGAAGGTGGAGGACTCGGCCAGCTGCTCGATCGGATAACCCCGGTACTCCAGGATCCCGGCGTCGCCGTCGATGTAGGTGACCGCACTGCGGCAGGAGGCGGTGTTCACGAAGCCGGGATCGTAGGTCGCCAGGCCGGGCTCGTCGTCCACGGCGATCTGTTTCAGGTCGGCGGCGCGGATGGTGCCGTCGGTGATCTCGATCTCGTAGTCGCGACCCGAACGGTTGTCGCGAATGCTGAGGGTGTCGGTCATGACCGACAACGTAGCCGTCGGATCGAAGCCCGGACCAATCAGGCCGTTATGATCCTGGACACGCCGTCGGGTCCTCCGGCACGTCAGCGCGCAGTCAGTGTATGTCCTGAGGCCCGAGGTGGCCGGGCGGACGCCGAACGGTCGGACCGGCTCGTTTTGACCCCTCGTCGGGCCCCGGGTAACGTTAAACGCTGTTGCGCTCAGGCGCGCACCTCACCGTGCCGTTCGCCTGGAGTGCAGGTCACCAGAAATCGAGTCTGTTCAGAGAGATTGGTCTGCTCAACGTGTCTACGTACAGCCCCAAGCCCGGCGACATCACCCGGGAATGGCACGTCATCGACGCCCAGGACATCGTCCTGGGACGGCTCGCCGTCGCCACGGCGAACCTGCTGCGCGGCAAGCACAAGCCGACCTACGCCCCGCACGTCGACGGCGGTGACTTCGTGGTGATCGTGAACGCCTCGAAGATCTCGCTGGCCGGCAGCAAGCGGACCGACAAGCTGGCCTACCGGCACTCCGGCCGTCCGGGCGGTCTGCGCTCGGTCAGCTACGGCGAGTTGCTGGACACCGACCCGCGCAAGGCGGTCGAGAAGGCGGTCTGGGGGATGCTGCCGAAGAACCGGCTGAGCCGGAAGCTGATCACCAAGCTCAAGGTCTACGCCGGACCGGAGCACCCGCACACCGCTCAGCAGCCGCAGCCCTTCACGATCACCCAGGTGGCACAGTGAGGCCCGGCCTCACCTCCGCCACCGAGCTGCCACCTCTGTTGATCGCCATCAACGCCGCCACCAGCACCACCATCTGAGTCTGAGGAACCATCGACGTGACTGACACCGTGACCGAAACCACCGACGCGCCCGCACCGTTCAGCGAGGGTGACCGCGAGATCGCCTACCGCTCCGAGGCCGGCGACCGCGTCGCCGCCCCGGGCGCTCGGCCGGCCGTGGTGACCGCCTCGGCGGCCACCGGTCGGCGCAAGGAGGCCGTGGCCCGGGTCCGGATCGCGCCGGGCAGCGGCAGCTGGACCATCAACGGCCGTTCCTTGGAGGAGTACTTCCCGAACAAGGTGCACCAGCAGATCGTCTCCGAGCCGTTCGCGACCGCCGCGGTCGAGGGCTCCTACGACGTGATCGCCCGGATCCACGGCGGCGGGGTCAGCGGCCAGGCCGGCGCCCTGCGCCTCGGCATCGCCCGCTCGCTGAACGCCGCCGACGCCGAGGCCAGCCGGCCCGCGTTGAAGAAGGCAGGGATGCTGACCCGGGACGCCCGGATCAAGGAGCGCAAGAAGGCCGGTCTGAAGAAGGCCCGTAAGGCTCCGCAGTACAGCAAGCGCTGATCGGGCCGCTCCGGCCCCGCAGGTCAGGTCCCTGCCGGACCGGAGCAGGTTTCGTACAGCCGAGCAGAGCCGAGCACGAGAGGTCACCGACGCGCAGATGGGTCGTCTTTTCGGTACGGATGGTGTCCGTGGTCGGGCCAACGTCGATCTGACCGCCGAGCTGGCTCTCGGGTTGGCGGTCGCGGCGGCCCACGTCCTCGGTGAGGTCGGGACGACCCAGCGCCGGCTGAGCGCTGTGGTCGGCCGGGATCCGCGGGCCTCCGGTGAGTTCCTGGAGGCTGCTGTGGTCGCCGGCCTGGCCAGCGCCGGGGTGGACGTGATCCGGCTCGGCGTCGTGCCCACCCCCGGGGCGGCCTTCCTGACCGCCAGCACGGCAGCGGACTTCGGCGTGATGATCTCCGCCAGCCACAACCCGATGCCCGACAACGGGATCAAGTTCTTCGCCCGGGGCGGCGCCAAGCTCGACGACGCTCTGGAGGACGCGATCGAGCGCCGTCTCACCGAGGACTGGACCCGCCCGACCGGCGCGGCCGTCGGGCGGGTCAGTGACCAGCCCGAGTTGGTCGAGAACTACATCGCCCATCTGGTCTCCACCCTGGCCCACCCGGTCAGCCTGGAGGGGATCACCGTGGTGGTCGACTGCGCCAACGGCGCGGCCCACCACACCGGGCCCGGGGCGTTCGCCAGCCAGGGGGCCGAGGTGATCGCCATCCACGCCGGCCCCGACGGGCTGAACATCAACGACAGGTGCGGTTCCACCCACCTCGAAGATCTACAGGCCGAAGTGGTGGCCCGCGGGGCCGATCTGGGCATCGCCCTGGACGGCGACGCCGATCGTTGCCTGGCCGTCGACGCGACCGGCACCCTGGTCGACGGCGACCAGATCATGGCGATCCTGGCCGTCGCGATGGCCGAGGCCGGCGAGCTGCCCGACCAGACCATGGTCGCCACGGTGATGAGCAACCTGGGTTTCGTGCTGGCCCTGGATGCGGCCGGGATCGAGGTGGTCCAGACCCAGGTCGGCGACCGCTACGTGCTGGAGGCGATGAAGTCCGGCGGCTATGCCCTCGGCGGCGAGCAGTCCGGACACGTGGTGATGAGCCGGCACGCCACCACCGGTGACGGTGTGCTGACCGGCCTCCATCTGATGAGCCGGATGGCCAGCACCGGCCGGACGCTGGCCGAGTTGGCGGCCGTGATGGAGCGGCTGCCGCAGGTGCTGATCAACGTCCGCGACGTCGACAAGAGTCGCGCCGGTTCCGATCCGGAGCTGCTGGCCGCGGTCACAGCCGCCGAACAGCGACTGGCCGGTCAGGGCCGGGTGCTGCTGCGGCCCTCGGGTACCGAATCGCTGGTCCGGGTGATGGTCGAGGCCCCCTCGGAGGCGTTGGCCACACAGTTGGCCGAAGAGTTGGCCGCCGTGGTCAAGGACTCACTGGGTCTGACCGCCGCTTCCTGACCGACGCTTCCCTACCGACCCGCCGGCGAGTTCATCGTGGCCCCGCCCTGTCCGGGCGAGCGGCTCAGCGGTTCAGCAGGGCGCCGAGGCCGCCCAGGCTGAGCCCGAGCGCAAGCACGATGATCAACCCGATCGCCGACAGCACGATCGAGAACAGGGTGGCGCCCAGAGCCCCGAAGAAACCGATCTTGATGCAGGTGCCGGCACCGATGGTCACCCTCTGATTGTCGTCTGCGTACTGGTTCTGGCTCATGCTCCGACGCTACCGGAGCGGGGCTCCTGCTCGGCGAACGAAACGGCGTAGTAGCGCTGTTCGTCCAGCATCGAGAACGAGCCGGCGGCGAATCGGTCGAGGGTGGTCTCGATCCGGTCGGCGAACCGCAGCGTCTGGTTGTTCTGGGCGCAGATGTCGTAGGCCGCCACCCCGCCGGCGGCGGCGACGGGGGCCGTCATCACCTCCATCAACCGGTGGAAGACCCGCCCACCGCCGAGCCCGAGGGCGGGATCGGCCAGCACGAAACCCAGATAGAAGATGGTGTTCGCCGCGGCCTGCTCCGGGTAGCGGGCCCGGAAGAAGTCCGGGCTGATCCAGGGCAGCAGATCGAGCTGCGGGGTGATGGTGGCCAGCCCGATCGGTTGTCCCGACCGTGGCCCGGTCGTGCTCCAGGCCACGTACTTGTCGATCTGCGGGTCGGCCAACTCGGCGGCGAACTCGTCGCGGTGCAACACGTGCCGGGCGGCGGCCCGGGCCCGCAGCGAGGCGAACGCCGCTTCGTACAGGTCGTAGAACGTGTCGACGGCCGCGTCCGGAATGGCGGGGATCCGGCTTACGTCGAGGCCCGGGAACCGGTGCTCCTCCGTGGCCGACAAGGACGGCCGCAGGCTCTGTCCCGGGTTCTCAGCCACGCCGACCGCCGTCCTCGTCCCAACCGACCGTGCGGTAGGCCGCGATGGCCACCGCACACACCGGCTGGTCCTGATAGACCGCGCGGCTGAGCACCGTTCCCGCCTCGCGGTAACGACCGTCGCGGCCGGTGTTCAGATCGGCGATGGTCAGCCCGAGCTCGGTGCGCACCTGGTCTTCGGTGGCCCCGGAGTGCTCGACGAAGATCCCGCTGCCGGACCCGTCCTCGTGGGTCGACCAGGCCAGGCCGGCCCAGGCTTCGGTCCCGGGTTCGTCGGCGTAGGCACCGGCGTAGACGCAGTAGAGCAGATCGCCGTGGCCGCCGACGAGCCGGAAGCCGGTCCCGGCCGGATGCTCCGAGACCGTGCTGCCCGGCGGGATCATCGAGCTGAGCCGGACGAGGTTGAAGTCGGCCACGCCCGCCGCGCGCAACGCTGCGTCGAACGCGGCCAGTCGGGTCCGCCCCGCCCCGGCGCCGGTGCTCACCCGGATCTGCAACCCCGCTGCCGGTGACCCCACTGCCGGTGACCCCGCTGCCGGTGACCCCCCTGCCGACGGTGCGGCGGTCGTCGGCTCTTCGGCCCTGACCTGATCGGGAACCTGTCCCATGATCAACCATTCCTCGCTTCGCTCTCGACCGGCACCCTTGCGGCGCCGGACCTGTGCCTCAACCGGCCGTCGTGTCGGCCCGATTGCTCGTTCGATCGCCGCCCTCGGCCGGGACCGGTACGGTGAAACTGAAGGTCGAGCCCACCCCGAAGGTGCTGTCCACGCTGATCTCGCCGCCGTGGCGTTCCACGATGCTCTGGCTGACGGCCAACCCCAGACCGCTGCCGCCCTTGCTCCGGGCGTCGGATGAGTCCACCTGCTCGAATCGGCGGAACACCGCGGTCAGTTTGTCCACCGGGATCCCGCGGCCCCGATCATGCACCGCGAAGGTGACGACGTCCGCCTCGTCCCTGCTCTCGATCTCCACGCTCGACCCCGGCTGGGAGAACTTGATCGCGTTGCCGATCAGGTTCACCAGCGTCTGGACGATCCGGTCACCATCGGCCCAGATCGCGCCGGCCTCGGCGGTGATCCGCAGTTCGACGCCGGCGGACGCGGCGATGGTGTGCACCTGTTCGACGGCGGTCCGCGACCAGGTCGGCGGCCTCGATCCGGCCGAACTCCATCGGCATCGTCCCGGACTCGATCCGCTCGATGTCCAGGATGTCGTTGATCAGGCGGGTCATCCGTTCGCTGCTGTCCAGGGCGATCCTGACCATCCGGCCGGCCGCCGGGCTGAGTTCGCCCAGCGCGCCGGCCGAGAGCAGTCCGAGCGAACCCCGGATGGACGTCATCGGGGTGCGCAGTTCGTGGCTGACCACCGAGACGAACTCGCTCTTCATGGTCTCGATCTCCCGGCGCTGGGTGACGTCGCGGAAGACGACGACCGCGCCGGCCACGACGTCGTCGAGGACCAGCGGGCTCGCGGTCACCTCGGTCGGGAAGCGGGCGCCGTCCTTGCGCTGGTAGAGGTCTTCCTCGGAGGCGCTGACCGTGCCCTCGCGGATCGCCTCGGCGATGTAGCAGCCGGCGTAGGGGAACCGGTGGCCGTCGCTGTCGGGGGCGTGGAACAGGTCGTGTGCGGAGGCGCCGATCAACTCGTTCTCGGGGTAGCCCAGCAGATCGGCGGCCGACGGGTTCGCGAACGTGATCCGGCCGTCGGCGTCGACGCCGTAGATCCCGTCCCCGACCGAGGCCAGCATGGTCTGACTGGTCCGGGTCAGTCGCTCCAGTTCGTGGGTCCGTTCGACCACCCGGCGTTCGAGATCGTGCCGCAACCGGTCGTTGTCGATGATCAGCAGGGCCTGCCGGATGGTCACGGCGAACAGGACGGCCACCCAGATGGTCGAGTTCAGGACGGTGGAGCCGGCCTCGGGGAGCCGGTAGACCCGCACCAGGGCCGCGATCAGGAACGCGCCGAAGGTGAGTGAGGTGCTCACCGAGGCGGGCGTGGCCGCGACCCCGGTGCCGGTGCTGCCGTTCAACCGGCCCTGACGTCGGTCCGGGTAACGGGCGGCCAGGGCGAAGGCCGCATAGCCGGCCATCCAGCCCAGGTCGACGGGTCCGCCGAAGCTGAACTCCTCCCGCGCCGACAGGGCCGCTCGGGACAGTTCCGCGATCGCGTAGCACGCCCCGCCGAGGCCCAACAGGATGAGGACCGTCCGGTCCGCACGGTCACCCCGGACCACCAGCATGGCGGCCAGCGTGGCGATCGTGACGTCGACCACCACGGTGAGCAGGCCGCCGGCGGGGCTGCTGCCGGCGGTGCTGGCCTGTTCCAGCAACTGCGGGAAGATGGTCAGTCCGACGATCGAGAGCAGGGCGCCGCCGACCACGATGCCGTCGAAGAGGATGCGGACCAGATCGAGGCCGCGACGCCGGACGGCCGGGAAGATCAACAACGCGACCAGCCCGAGAGCCAGGGCGAGGCCGAACCCGAGGTTGCCCCAGTCAGCGGCGGCCTCGGTGTAGTCGTTGAGGTGGACGATCAGCACCCAGCCGTTGCCGACCGCCGCCGTCACCCCCGCCAGGGCGAGACAGGTCCAGGCCCAGCGCCGGTTGCCGCGGACGCCCCGGCGCCGGAGCCCGCAGCTGAGCGCGGCCGCCACCCCACCGGAGAGCAGCCCGACGTCGCTGACGAACCGCCGGACCACGAACGGCAGATCGCTGACCAGGATGACCAGGAACCCGGTGAGGAGAATTCCGGTGATCAGGCACAGCAGCCAGAACCGGCCGCTGTCGTGGGGGTCGGTTCCGGTTTCCGGGGTGGTGGGTCGCGGAGGTGCCGGAGCGGGGTCGCCGGCGGCGTGGGGGGCGGTCACCTGATCTCCTGGTCGTACTGGCTGGTCTGCGTCCGGTCGGGTTGTCCGGATCGGTCCGAGGCCATCATGGCCTGATTCAGCGACGCTCGGTGGCTCATTCCATCGCCCGGAACCTCCATGATCACCCTGACCGGCGTCCGAACCGGCGGCGGGTCGGGCACCTGCGTGCCAGACTGAGAGCGTGCCCACCCCCGACCGGACCGGCGAGGAGCCGACGCACCGGGCGGCGCGGATCGGCGACGCCATCCTGCGTGTCCGCGAACGTCACGCCCGCAAGCACGGAGCGTCACTGGTCGTGCTCGGCTACACCGGCTACGGGGCGACGTCCTGGATCCGGGTGCTGGCCCGGGTCGTACTGAGCCGACAGCAGAGTGTGCTGGCCCAGAGTACGCAGGCCCGCCGCCAGCTCGACCGGCCCGGCGCCCGGGGTTGGCGCAGCTTCACCAGCGTGCCGGTGGTCGGGGCCGAGGTGGTGGTCGAGGCGGGCGGCGGCTCGCACCGGGTACGGGCCGACGACGGCGGCGTGATCGACGTCCGGCTGCCGGTCTCGCTCAGCCCGGGCTGGCACTCGATCTCGTTGCGCTGTGAGGATTCCGACGTCTCCCAGGCCGACATCTTCGTGGTGGGCGACGACGTCGGGTTCGGGGTCGTCTCCGACATCGACGACACGGTGATGACCACTGCGGTGCCGCGGCCGTTCCTCGCCGCCTGGCACACCTTCGTGGTGAACGAACACGCCCGGACGGCGACACCCGGGATGGCGGTGCTGTACGAGTGGCTCTCGGCGGCGAACACGGGTTGCCCCGTGGTCTACCTCTCCACCGGGGCCTGGAACGTGGCCCCGACCCTGACCCGGTTCCTGTCGAGGAACCTCTACCCGGCCGGCCCGGTACTGCTGACCGACTGGGGACCGACCCGCGACCGCTGGTTCCGTTCCGGCCCGGAACACAAGCGCAGGAACCTGGAGCGGTTGGCCGCCGAGTTCCCCGGCATCCGCTGGCTGCTGGTCGGTGACGACGGCCAGCACGACGAGGACATCTACGGCGAGTTCGCCGCGCGGCATCCCGACCGGGTGGCGGCGGTGGCGATCCGGCAGCTGAGCCCGGGGGAGGCCGTGCTGGCCGGGGGCAGGACCGGTGGCGGACACGCGGCCGGCTCGACCCGCTGGCTCTACGGCCTGGACGGTGCGGCCCTGGCCAGCCGGCTGAAGGAACACCAGCTGCTGCCGGAGCGGCCCAACGACGATCCGTTCCCGGGGTGAGCGTCGACGGGCGATGATCCCGGGATGAGCGGGGCCCGAGACCTCAGAGTTTCCTGATCCGGATCCAGTCGACCCGGTGGTCGGGGCCCTTGCGGAGCACCGCTGTCGCCCGGCCCCGGGTGGGTTTGATGTTCATGGCCAGGTTCGGCCCGTTGATCGAGTCCCAGATCTGGCGGGCCTGCTCGACCGCCTCGGTCTCGGTCAGTGCGGCGTAGCGGTTGAAGTAGGAGCGGGGATCGGCGAAGGCGGTGTCGCGCAGCGACAGGAAGCGCTGGATGTACCACTCGCGGATCGCGTTGTGGTGGGCGTCGACGTAGACGGAGAAGTCGAAGAAGTCACTGACCGCCAGCCCGGTGGTGCCGTCGGGCCGGGTCCGCGAGGGCTGCAGCACGTTCAGGCCCTCGATGATGAGGATGTCGGGCCGGCCGACCTCGATCCGCCGGTCGGCCACGATGTCGTAGGTCAGATGGCTGTAGACCGGCGCCGAGACGGACGGACGACCGGATTTCACGTCCATCACGAAACGCAGCAGGGCGCGCCGGTCGTAGGACTCGGGGAAGCCCTTACGGGCCATCAGCCCGCGACGCTGCAGCTCGGCGTTGGGCATCAGGAAACCGTCGGTGGTGATCAGTTCGACCCGAGGACGCTCCGGCCAGCCGGCCAGCAGCGCCTGCAACAGCCGGGCCGTCGTCGACTTGCCGACCGCCACCGACCCGGCCACGCCGATCACGAACGGGGTCTTGTCCACGTCGAGGCGCAGGAACCGGTTCTGGGCCCGGTGCAGATCGCCGGTGTGCAGGACGTACTCGTTCAGCAGTGCGGTCAGCGGCAGGTAGACCTCGCGGACGTCGGTCAGGCTGGTCGGGTCGCGCAGGCCACGCAGCGAGGCCAGGGTGTCGGCGTCCAGGGTGAGCGGCATCGAGTGGGCGAGCTCGGCCCAGTCCTCGCGGCTGCGTTCCACATAGGGGCCGGGTTCGTGGTCGGCTGGCACGGTCGACCATTATCGTCCGACGGCTGCCGGACCGACAGCCACGCTGCGGCGACGTCAGCGGCGGCGACGTCAGCGGCGGCGACGTCAGCGGCGGCGACGTCGCGTCCGGACACCGGGCCGGCGTCGGGTTCGCCGTTAGGCTGGCCGCCATGTGTGGAATCGTCGGTTATGTCGGGTCGCAGTCGGCGGCCGCGGTGGTGTTGGCCGGGCTGCGCCGACTGGAATACCGCGGTTACGACTCGGCCGGGATCGCCGTCGTCTCCGACGGAGAGCTGCGGCTGGCCAAGAAGGCCGGCAAGATCGCCAACCTGGACGCCGAGCTGGCCGAGCACCCGATGCCGGCCGACGGGATCGGGCTCGGGCACACCCGCTGGGCCACCCACGGCGGTCCGACCGACGCCAACGCCCATCCGCATCTCTCCTACGACGCCCGGGTCGCGGTCGTCCACAACGGCATCATCGAGAACTTCGCCACGCTCCGGGCCGAGCTGACCGAGGCCGGCGTCGCGTTGGCCTCGCAGACCGACACCGAGGTCGTGGCCCACCTGCTGGCCCGGGCCCTGGCCGCCGGCGCGGACGATCTGGCCGCGGCCATGCGGGCGGTCTGCGGACGGCTGGACGGCACCTTCACCCTGGTCGCCGTCGACGCCGAGAATCCGGAGCTGGTGGTCGGCGCGCGCCGGAACTCCCCATTGGTGGTGGGGGTCGGCGACGGCGAGAACTTCCTGGCCTCCGACGTGGCCGCCTTCATCGACCACACCCGGGACGCGATCGAGCTCGGCCAGGACCAGGTGGTCGAACTGCGCCGGGACGGCGTCCGGGTCACCACCTTCGACGGCGCCGAGGCGCCGGTCCGGCCCTTCCATGTCGACTGGGATCTGTCGGCGGCCGAGAAGGGTGGCTACGACTGGTTCATGCGCAAGGAGATCTTCGAGCAGCCGGACGCAGTGGCCAACACGCTGCTCGGCCGCTACGACGATGCCGGCAAGCTCACCCTGGACCAGATGAGCATCGGCCCGGCCGAACTGAAGCGGATCGACAAGATCATCGTGATCGCCTGCGGCACGGCCAGCTACGCCGGTCTGGTGGCCAAGTACGCGATCGAGCACTGGACCCGGATCCCGTGCGAGGTCGAACTGGCCAGCGAGTTCCGCTACCGCGACCCGATCGTCGGGCCGACCACGCTGGTGGTGGCGATCAGCCAGTCCGGCGAGACCGCGGACACGCTGATGGCCATTCGGCACGCCCGCGAGCAGCGGGCCCGGGTGGTCGCGGTCTGCAACACCAACGGCTCGACCATCCCGCGCGAGTCCGACGGGGTGATCTACACCCACGCCGGGCCGGAGATCGGCGTCGCCTCCACCAAGGGCTTCCTGACCCAGCTGGTGGCCTGCTACCTGCTCGGGCTGTACCTGGCCCAGGTCCGCGGCACCCTGTTCGGTGACGAGATCGAACGCCTGATGGCCGAACTGGAGCAGATGCCGGCGACGCTGCGGACACTGCTGGCCGATCACGAGCAGACCCTGAAGCTGGCCCGTGATTTCGTCGGCCGTCGCTCGGTGCTGTTCCTCGGCCGCCACGTCGGTTATCCGGTGGCGCTGGAGGGTGCGCTGAAGCTCAAGGAGCTGGCCTACATCCACGCCGAGGGGTTCGCGGCGGGTGAGCTGAAGCACGGGCCGATCGCGCTGATCGAGGACGGGCTGCCGGTGTTCGTGGTCGTCCCGCCGCGGGGCCGGGATCTGTTGCACGACAAGGTGGTCTCCAACATCCAGGAGATCCGTGCGCGCGGGGCCTACACGGTCGTGCTGGCCGAGGAGGACGACGAGATCGTCACGCCGTACGCGGACGTCTTGATCCGGTTGCCGAAGGTGTCGACCCTGCTGCAACCGCTGGTGGCGACGGTGCCGTTGCAGATCTTCGCCTGCGAACTGGCGACCTTGATGGGACACGACGTGGATCAGCCGCGGAACTTGGCGAAGTCGGTCACGGTCGAGTGATGTCGTCTTGGGGCGCGCTCGGGTCGGCTGGTCGGGGCGCGCTTGGTGTGGTTGGTCGGGGCGCGCTCGGGTCGGGGGCGGGCTGCGGTGGGACGCGTCGGGTCGGGGATCCGCTCGTTCGCAACCGGGCTCCCTCGCAGGCTCGGTCGCCTGCCAGGCCCATCCATGCTCTCGCGCGGAACCCCCGCCCCCGACCCGAGCGCTCGGTGCGATCGCACTCAGCGACAACACGTCCGGGGTCCTGGGTGGCCGTGCACCGCACTTCGTGCGGGCTTCGCGCTGCTTGGGGTTCGTCTGAACATCGGCAGTTCGCCGAGCCCTTTCGGCCGTCTTCATGCCCAGCGCAGGGTCCGAGGGTGCGGTGGAGTGCGGAAAATCGGCTTCTCGCCGGGTGGGGGGCCGAGGTGATCGTCGGGGTCGGGATCGACGTGTGTGACGTGGGGCGGTTCGCGGCGGCGATGGAGCGGGCGCCGGGGTTGCGGCGGCGGTTGTTCACCGAGCACGAGGCGGAGCGGGCGGTGGCGTCGTTGGCGGCGCGGTTCGCGGCGAAGGAGGCGCTGGCCAAGGCGCTGGGGGCGCCGGCCGGGCTGTCGTGGCTGGACGCGGAGATCAGGACCGATCCGGACGGGCGTCCGTCGTTCGTGATCACCGGCACGGTGGCGGCGAAGGCGGCGGAGTTGGCGATCGGGAGGATCCACGTCTCGCTCTCCCACGACGCCGGCATCGCCTCGGCTGTGGTGATATGTGAGACATGATCAACGCGTTCCGGGTCGAGCAGGTGAGGGCGATGGAGCAGGCGGCGATGGCCGCCGGTCCGGTGCCCGACCTGATGCAACAGGCGGCGTCCGCGCTGGCCGCCGCCGCACTGGCTGAGCTGCGCGCCCGTCGCCACTCGGTCTACGGCGCCCAGGTGCTGGTGATGGTCGGCAGCGGCAACAACGGCGGGGACGCTCTCTACGCCGGGGCCCGGTTGGCGGCCCGCGGGGTCGCGGTGTCGGCGGTCGGGTTGCTCGGCGCCCCGCATCCCGACGGCCTGGCCGCTCTGCTCCGGGCCGGCGGCCGGCTGGTCGAGGTCGACGAGGTCGATCTGAGCGCCTGCGATCTGGCCCTGGACGGCATCCTCGGCATCGGTGGTCGTCCCGGGCTGCCGGACGGGGCCGCGCAGTTGGTCGGCGTGCTGGACGGGTTCGGCGTGCCGGTGATCGCGGTCGACCTGCCGTCCGGGGTCGACACCGACAGCGGAGCGGTGCCCGAGCATGCGGTCACCGCCGTCCGCACGGTGACGTTCGGGGCGGTCAAGGCCTGTCAGGTGATCGAGCCGGCCGCGAGCCGGTGCGGGGTGCTGCAGTTGGTCGAGCTCGGTTTCGACGTCGATCTGGCGCCGGACCGGATCCGCCGGCTCGAGCTGGACGACCTGCGGGCCGGCTGGCCGTTCCCGGGCCGCAGCAGCGACAAGTACGCCCGCGGGGTGGTCGGCATCGACACCGGCTCGCCCGGCTATCCCGGCGCCGGTCTGCTCGGCACCTACGGCGCGGTGCACTCCGGGGCCGGCATGGTCCGCTACCTCGGGCCGGACGAGGCGGGCTCACGGCTGCTGTCGTTGTTGCCGAACGTGGTGCTGGCCGACGGACGGGTCCAGGCGAGGTTGTTCGGCTCGGGCTGGGGCGATCGGCCCGACGGCGCCGACGTCCTGGCCAGGGCGGTGGACGAGGGGCTGCCGGCCGTGATCGACGCCGACGGTTTGCGGTATCTGCCCGAGCAGGTGCCGTCGCACTGGCTGCTGACCCCGCACGCCGGCGAACTGGCCCGGTTGCTGGACGTCTCCCGGGCCGAGGTGGAGGCCGACCCGCTCGCCGCCGCCCACCGCGGGGCCGACGAGACCGGGGCGACCGTGTTGCTCAAGGGCGCGACCCAGATCGTGGCCGAGCCGGGCAACGCCTCGGCCACCATCGCCGTCCCCGGTCCGGCCTGGACGGCCCAGGCCGGCTCCGGTGACACCCTGGCCGGGGTCTGCGCGACCCTGTTGGCGGCCGGCCTCGATGCCGCCGACGCGGGGGCTTTCGCCGCCTCGCTGCAGGCACTGACCGCGGCGGAGTTCCCGGGCCCGATCCCGCCGCAGGAGCTGGCGATGCGGTTCCCGGCCGCGATCGGCCGGCTGGAATCGGCCTCCGAGCGGTGACCTCGGCGCTGATCGATCCGGCCACCGCCTGCGCCGAGATCGACCTGGACGCGTTCGCGGCCAATCTGCGGGCGATCCGCGCCCACCTGCGCCGGAGTCGGCCGGAGCGGCCGGCCGAGCTGATGGTGGTGGTCAAGGCCGACGCCTACGGCCACGGCCTGCTCGCCTGCGCCCGGGCCGCCCGCGCCGACGGGGTGACCTGGCTCGGGGTGGCGACCCCCGGGGAGGCGTCGGCCCTGCGCGCGGACGGTGACACCGGCCGGTTGCTGGCCTGGCTCTACGGCCGGGACGAAGACCTGGCCGACGCGGTCGCCGCCGAGGTCGACCTCGGCGTGCACGGCGTCGAGCAACTGCACCGGCTGGCGGCGACCGCCGAACGCGCCGGCCGGGTCGCCCGGTTGCACCTCAAGATCGACACCGGGCTCTCCCGTAACGGCTGCCGGCCCGAGCTGTGGCCCGAGTTGTGTGCGGCCGCCCGGTCCGCCGAACAGGCCGGGCACGTCCGGGTGGTGGCGATCTGGTCGCACTTCGCCTGCGCCGACGTCCCGGGCGATCCGTCCGTGGCCGTCCAGCTGGACGCGTTCGCCGAGGCCGACCGGGTGGCCCGGGCCGCGGGCCTCGAGCCCGAGCTGCGCCACCTGGCCAACTCACCGGCCACCCTGATCGTCCCCGAGTCGCACTACGACCTGGTCCGGGTCGGGATCGCCTCCTACGGTATCGATCCCGCCCCTGGTCTGGCGGCTTCGGCCGGAGTCGAACTGACGCCGGTGATGACGCTGCGGGCGCAGCTGGCCCAGGTGAAGCGACTGCAGCCCGGCGACGGCGTCTCCTACGGTCACACCTGGACCGCGGCGGAGTCCACCACCGTCGGGGTGGTGCCGCTGGGCTATGCCGACGGCATCCCCCGGCTCGCCGGCAACCGGGCCGAGGTGCAGTGCGCCGACGCCCGGGCCGCCATCCGAGGCGTGGTCTGCATGGACCAGTTCGTGGTCGATCTCGGACCCGACTCCGGGGCCGCTGTCGGCGATCCGGTGGTGCTGTTCGGCCGTCCCGGTCGGGCGCGGCCGACCGCGGCGGACTGGGCGACGGCCTGCGGCACCATCGGCTACGAGATCGTCACCCGGATCGGGGTCCGGGTGCCGCGGATCCACCTGCGGTCGGATCCGTCCCGGTGAGCCGGATCGGGGAGGGGATCGGCCTGGTCGCCGGTGCGGTGGCTCTGGCCGTCGGCGGTGCGGCGGCCGGTCTGGAGCTGGAACGGCGGGTGGTCGCCAAGCGCTTCCGGGAGGATCCCGAGATGCCGGCCGAGGACTTCTTCGGGCTGCGCTCGCTCGGACCGGACGTGGTCACCCCCGACGGAGTGGTGCTGCACACCGAGGTGGACCAGCCGGACGACGATCCGGGCCCCGTCCCGGGTGCGGAGAACCGGCCGAGCCCGACGATCGTCTTCGTCCACGGGTACGCCCTCGATCTGGACTGCTGGCACTTCCAGCGCAAGCACTTCCGTGGCCGGCACCGACTGGTGTTCTACGACCAACGATCACACGGCCGCTCCACCCGGTCGGCGCCCGAACGGTGCCGGATCTCCCAGCTGGCCGAGGATCTGGAGCAGGTGCTGGACGAGGTGGTGCCGGCCGGTCCGGTGATCCTGGTCGGGCACTCGATGGGCGGGATGACGATCCTGCGGCTGGCCCGCAGCAGACCCGAGTTGTTCGGGCCGGACGCGGTCGGCCGGCACCGGATCGTCGGGGTCGGCCTGACCTTCACCTCGGCCGGGGAGATGACCAACTACTCACCGATCCGGGCGGTGCCGGGACGGACGTTCGGCCGGTTCGCCCCGCCGCTGATGGCCGGCCTGAACCGGATCCCCGATCTGGTGGACAGGACCCGCAAATCCGGTTCGGATCTCGGCTTCGTGGTGACCAAGCGCGCCGCCTTCGGCTCCGACGTGCCGGCCTCCTACGTCGAGTTCGTGGCCGAGATGGTGGGGCGGACGTCGCTGGCCGTGGTCGCCGACTTCTATCCCGCCTTCGCCGAACTGGACGAGGTCGCCGGGCTGACCCGGCTGCGGACGGTCGAGACGGCGGTGGTCGGCGGCCTGGACGACGTGATCCTGCCGATCCCGCACACCGACAAGATCATCGCCGAGCTTCCCGACGCCGACAGCCGGCGACTGTCCGCCTGTGGTCATCTCGGCATGATCGAACACCACGACGAGGTCGACCACCTGCTGGATCGGCTGGTGCAGCGCGCCCTCCGCGAGCGGTGACCCGACGCCCTCCGCGAGTCATGATCGGCACCCGCCACGTACCATGACCGGGTGTCCGCCGACCTGGAATCCGCCCTCGATCCGGCGTCCTCCCTGCATCCGGCCTTCCACCGGGCTGCGCCCGAGCAGGCCGCCGGCCTGGTCGAGGTGATCCACGCCGCGTTCGGGGCCCGTCCGGCCCTGGACCCGCCGTCCACGGCGATCCTGGAGACCCCGGACACCGTCGCCGCAGCCATCCGTGCCGGGGCAGGGATCTACGCCACCGTGGGCGGCCGACCGGCCGGCGCGTTGCTCATCGCGTCGACCGACAGACCGGGGACGGCGACGTTCCAGCGGGTCTCGGTGCACCCGGACTTCCAGCAGCACGGGGTCGCCTCGGCGATGATCGGTGAGGCCGAGGTGATGGCCGCCGAGCGCGGCTACGACCGGGTGGAACTCTATGCCCGCAAGGAACTTCCCGAACTGATCGGCTACTGGCAGCACCGCGGGTTCGCCGCGGTGGGTGAGGATGATCACGGACTCTGGTTGGCCCGCTCGTTACCGCTGCGGGTCGAGATCCCCGACGCGGAAGCCATGCACCGGCTCGGCGGGCAGCTGGCCGAGATCAGCCGGCCCGGCGACCTGATCATCCTCTCCGGTGCCCTCGGAGCCGGGAAAACCACACTGACACAGGGAATCGGCGCCGGACTCGGCAGTGCCGGGCCGATCATCTCCCCGACGTTCGTGATCTCCCGGGTGCATCCCTCGGCGACCGGACGACCCACCCTGGTGCACGTCGACGCCTACCGGCTCGGCACGGCGGCCGAGCTGGACGACCTCGGTCTGGACGCCGATCTCGATCGTTGTCTGACGGTGATCGAGTGGGGCGAGGGGCTGGCGGAGATGTTGACCGAGAGCCGGCTGGACATCGCGATCGATCGCACCGGTTTCGTGGCTGAGGATCAGGATCCCAACCAGGGCAGCGAATCCGAGCCTCGAACGGTCTGGTTGGACGCCGTCGGCCGACGCTGGGACGACGCGGCCCGAGCCGAGCTGGCCCGCGTGGTGCGGGAGATCGTATGAGCACCGTCTTGGCACTCGACACCTCCACCGAGGTGGTGGTGGGTCTGGCCCGGGACGGCGAAGTGCTGGCCGCAGCCGACAACGGCGATCCGCGTCGCCACGTCGAGGACCTCGCGCCGACCGTGGCGAACCTGCTGGCCGAGCACGGTCTGCGGCCGACCGATCTGGATCAGATCGTGGTCGGTCTCGGACCCGGGCCGTTCACCGGTCTGCGGGTCGGGATCGCCACCGCGCGGGTGCTCGCTTTCGCTGCCTCCGTTCCCCTGCGCGGGGTCTGTGCGCTGGACTCCGTGGCCGCCGAGTGGTGCGCATCGCCGCAGCCGCCGACCGGTGACTTCCTGGTGGTCAGCGATGCCCGGCGCAAAGAGGTCTACTGGGCCCGTTACGACGTCGCCGGACGGCGGCTCGACGGCCCGTCGGTCGGCGCTGCCGAACTGTTGCCGGAGCTGCCCCTGGCCGGGCCCGGCACCGACCTCTGCCCGGGCCGGCGTCGAGGTGACGGCGCACCGGACCGGATCTCGGGCGCGGCGCTGGCCGTCCACGGCCCGGAGCTGGCCGAGGCAGGCGGCGAACCCCTCTACCTGCGGCGACCGGACGCGACCGTCCCGAGCGGGCGGAAATCGGTGCTGCCCCGGCTGCTGAACCGGCCGGCCCGCTCGTGATCGACACCGAACGGCCCGACCGGTCGGCCGAACTCACGATCGCGCCGGCCCGACAGGACGACATCGCCGCGATCATGGAGCTGGAACGAGCCGGCTTCCCGGCGGCGGAGCAGTGGAGCGAGCGCAGTTGGCGCTCCGAGCTGGTGGCCGACGGGCGGCGGGTGCTGACGGCACGTGCGCATCGGCTGCAGGGCGTGATCAGCCTGCAGACCGGCCGGGAATCCGAGGTGCTCCGGCTGGTGGTGGCGCCGTCGGCCCGCCGGCAGGGCGTCGGTGCGGCTCTGGTCCGGTCCGGCGTGGCGGCGGCCGGCTTCGACGGGGCCCGGGCCGTGCTGCTCGAGGTCCGTTGGGACAACGAGGCGGCGATCGCGCTGTACCAACGGCTGGGCTTCGAGCAGCTCGCCGCCCGCAAGAACTACTACGGCCCCGGGGTGGACGCCCTGATCCTCAAACTCTGGGAACTCGGGGATCTGGACAAGGGCTGGCGGGACCAGATCGCCGACGAGCAAGAGATTCCCGACGAGAGCGAGGCCCGGTCCGGGCCGACACCGGTACCGGCGCAGGAGGGGGAGCAGTGAGCGGGCCGTTGGTGCTGGGGATCGAGTCCTCCTGCGACGAGACCGGGGTCGGCATCGTCCGTGGTCACGAACTGCTGGCCAACGAGGTGGCCTCCAGTGTCGAACTGCACGTCCGGTTCGGCGGGGTGGTGCCCGAGGTGGCCAGCCGTGCCCATCTGGAGGCGTTGATCCCGACCCTGGAGCGGGCCGCAGCCACGGCCGGGATCGACCTGGGTGAGATCGATGCGGTCGCGGTCACCGCCGGTCCGGGGTTGATGGGTGCGCTCGTCGTCGGGCTGGCCGCGGCCAAGGCGCTGGCCCTGGCGCTGGACAAGCCGCTGTACGCCGTCAATCACCTGGCCGGGCACGTGGCCGTCGACCTGCTCGAGCACGGGCCGCTGCCGCCGCAGGCGGTGGCGCTGCTGGTGTCCGGCGGCCACACCTCGCTGCTGCAGATCGACGACGTCGCCACCTCGATCCGCCAGCTCGGCGCCACCATCGACGACGCCGCCGGGGAGGCCTACGACAAGGTCGCCCGGCTGCTCGGGTTGCCCTACCCGGGCGGGCCCGTGATCGACCGGGCGGCCACCGGCGACCCGACGGCGATCCGGTTCCCGCGCGGGCTGAGCACGAACCGGGATCGGGAGCAGCACCGCTTCGATTTCTCCTTCTCCGGCTTGAAGACCTCGGTGGCACGTTGGGTCGAAGAACGTGAACGCGACGGGCTGGACGTCCCGATTCCCGACGTCGCAGCCAGCTTCCAGGAGGCGGTCTGCGATGTGTTGAGTGCCAAGGCGATCGACGCCTGTCGGCACACCGGGGCCACCGACCTGCTGATCGGTGGCGGGGTCGCGGCCAACGGCCGACTGCGCGCGCTGCTGGCCGAGCGGGCCGAGGCGGCCGGGATCGCTCTCCGCCGGCCGCGGCCGGGGTTGTGCACCGACAACGGCGCCATGATCGCCGTCCTCGGATCCGAGGTGGTGACAGCCGGGTTGGCGCCGTCGGCCCTGGACGTGGCAGCGAACTCCTCACTGCCGGTCGAGACCGTCTGCTTGTGAGTCCCCAGCCGAACGCGGCCCCTCTTCGGTTGATCGGCCGCGGAGCATAATCGTGGCCAGGGGACACGAAGGGGCGGACATCATGAGTCAGGTGGCGGCAGCGGTCGGTTTCTTCGCGGCCCTGATGAAGGAGAAGGCGAAGAACAACGCGTTCGGCTATCTGCTCCGCGACCCCTTGTGCCTGGCCAATCTGGAGCCTGGTCGGGTCGATCCCTACCCGTTGTACGAACGGATGCGGGCGGCCGGACCGGTCAGCCGGTCCAGGTACGGGGTCTACACCTCCGCCGATCACGAGGTGGTCAGTGCGGTGCTGCGCTCACGCAAGGTGAGCAGCGTCCCGCCCGAGCCCCAGGAACAGCTCGGATTGTCCTTTCTGCAGATGGATCCGCCCGACCACACCAGGTTGCGGCGCTTTGCTCTGGCGTCGTTCAGCCCGCGTCATATTGCTGCCTTCGACACCCTGATCACCTCGATCGTCGACGATCTGCTGGAGGCGGTGCCGGCCGACGAGCCGTTCGATCTGGTCAGCCGGCTCGCCTCGCCGATGCCCATCATGGTGATCAGCGAACTGCTCGGGGTGCCGGACGCCGACGCCGAGGAGTTCGCCCGGCTCGGCTCGATCTTCGGCAGCGCACTCGGTGGCGTCCAGTCGTTGTCGCACGCCCGGCAACTGACGGCGGCCCGGGCGGCGCTGGCCGACATCTTCGAGTCCGCCTTCGAGTTGCGCCGGTGCGAGCCCGGCGACGACCTGATCAGCCGCGCCGTCGCCGCGGACGACGACACGATCCATCCCGATGAGCTGATCCCGATGTGCAGCCTGCTGCTGCTCGCCGGTTTCGAGACCACGGTCAACCTGATCGGCAACACGATGCTGGCCCTGCTGGACCGTCCCGAGCAGTGGCGCCGGTTGGTCGAGAGTCCCGCGTTGGCCGAACGGGCGGTGGAGGAGTCGTTGCGGTTCGATCCGCCGGTGCAGCGGACCGGGCGGACGGTGGTGGAGCCGGTGACCTTCGGCGGGCATGACTTCTCGCCGGGCGAGGTGATCGTCGTGGCCATCGGTGGGGCCAACCGCGATCCGGCGGTCTATTCCGACCCGAACGATTTCGATCTCGATCGCGATTCGGCCGCGGAGCACCTCGCCTTCTCCGGTGGCATCCACTACTGCGTCGGCGCCCCACTGGCCCGGCTGGAGGCGACGATCGCCGTCCGCCGACTGGCCGAGCGATGGCCCGAGCTGACCCGGAGTGGTCCGGTCGTCCGCCGGCCGGGCTCGTTGATCCGCGGGATGCAGCACTTCCCGGTGGCGGTCGGCAGCCGGGCCCAGTCCGCGGAGTCGCTCCTGCTGGCCTGTCTGAGCTGGGCCTGTCTGAGCTGGGCCTGTCTGAGCTGGGCCTGTCTGAGCTGGGCCTGCCTGAGTGGTGTTCGGCGGATCCGGGATGACGCTCGCCGACGGCGGATTTCCTCAGCAGCTGAGCGCCGAAGCACTGGCCGCGGCCGCCGCGGAGGACGACCCGTCCGGTCTGGGTGCGGCCGGGCGGCTACGGACGCGCTTCGGCGCGGAGGTGGCGACTGCGGCGATCAACCAGACCGTGTTGCGTCGGCGTGCGGTCGCCAAGTTCGGTGGCCGGGCGGCCTCGATGTTCTTCACCCGGGACGGGCTGGAGCAGGCCACCCGGCCGTCGGTGGCCGAGCAGCATGCGGCTCGGCTGACGGCCGCCGGTGCGACCTCGGTGCTCGACCTGGGCTGCGGAATCGGGGCCGACGCGATGGCGTTCGTCCGGGCCGGAGTGCGGGTGCTTGCGGTCGAGCGCGACCCGGCGACGGCCGAGCTCGCGGCGGCGAACCTGGCGGCGGTGACGGCAGCGGGCGGAGCTGAGGCCGAGGTGATCGTCGCGGACGCAGAGCAGGTCGTCGAAGAACTGCTGAGCCGGGTGGATGCCGTGTTCTGCGACCCGGCCCGCCGGACCGGGGCCGGCCGTACCTGGCGGATCGAGGACTTCACCCCGCCGTGGTCGCTGGTCTGCCGGCTGCTGGACGGAAGCCGTCCGGCCGTGGTGAAGCTCGGTCCGGCGCTGCCGCACCGGCTGATCCCCGCCGGCGTCGAGGCGCAGTGGATCAGTGATCGCGGCGATACCGTCGAGGTCCTGTTGGCCGCGGGCGGGGGAGCGGTTCCCGATCGACGCTCGGCCCTGATCACGCCCGACCGTCGTCTGGTGGCGGCCGAGGGGCAGCCGAGGGTCCGGCCGATCGGCGCGTTCGTCTACGAGCCGGACGGGGCGGTCATCCGTAGCGGCGGGATCAGCGAACTGGCCGGTCGGATCGGCGCCGGTCTGATCGATGCTCAGGTGGCCTATCTGACCGGTGACGCGGCGGTGGAGTCGCCGTTCCTCAGCTGCTTCGAGGTCCGTGAAGTCCTGCCCTACAAAGAGAAGCTGCTCCGCAGTTGGGTGAGAGAGCACCGGACGGGGACGCTGGAGATCAAGTGCCGTGGCGTCGAAGTGGATCCGGCCCAACTGCGGAAGCGACTCCGCCCGTCGGGGCCGGAGTCGGCCACCCTGATCATCACTCGCACCCCGGACGGCGCTCGCGTGCTGGTCGCCCGGCGTTGCTGAGCTCGACCGGCGGCCGGTGATGGTCGCAGTCTGATCAGTCGGTGACGCCGGCTGGTCCGAGTTGTCCACAGGCCTTCTTGCGGAGCCGGTCAGCGAGGACGGAGTTTGTTAGGTTTGACACTTCGTCAAGCAGTCCATCGAGGGGGACGCCGGTGCTGAAGCGCTCACGTAGGTGGCTGGTGCCCGCGGCCGGAGTGGTGCTGGCCGCCTCGGCCTGTACGCCGTCAGGTCAGACGGCCCCGACGGCGACACCGACCCCGAGTCCGAGCCCGACCTACAGCTGTACGGCGCTCCCGAGCACGACGCGGTGCACGCCCGAGATTGCGGCGGAGCAGAAGCAGCAGGCGGCGAACTTCGCGGCAGCAGAGGCTTCATACCGAGCATTCTTCGCCGAGAGAAATCGGCTGGCAGAAGCAGGTGGAACGACAACCGCGACTGCGACGATGAAAAAGTACGCAAGTGGTCCCTACCTGCAGGATTTCGTTGGATTTCTCGCTGCTGAGAAGAAGAGCAACCGACGGGTTAGGCCGGGCGGGACTATCGCTGAGGTGCGACCTCTGCCAGGTGAACATCGCACCCAGTCTCCCGAAGCTGAGTTGACTCTCGAGGTCTGTGAGGACGGTCGCAAAAGTGCAATCTACGATTCGAGCGGAAAGCTTCTTTTTCACGGAATTCTGGTGGCAGGCAAGATCTATGTTCGAGAGATCTCGGGTAGCTGGTTGATCTGGGAGGCCGACACTAAGCAGGTTCCCAGATGCCCAAGTTAATTGGCGCAGCAAGGCTTCTACTAATCGCGGTTCTATTATCTACCTTCTCAGGCGTTGCTTATGCTGGCAGTGGCGATATTTTCTCTGCGGGGGATACGGTCGTGGGAACGGCGACTGACGAGACTCACGGAACGGACCCATTTTCACACGGATCGGGTGGTGGCCAGAAAATTCCGAATCAGGCCACAGCTACGATCCCTCGGGCCGCGTACAAGGGCCCGCCGCGCAAGTCGCAGGTGCAGTTGGATCAGGAGTTCAATCTGCGCGCCGATCAGACCAATCGGGTGAATTGGAATCGTTATGTGAGTGCCGGTGAGGCTTATGATCAGCATGTCCGTGACGGGGATTGTGGGGGTCTGGCCGAGACTGCGGTGATGGCTGCGATGTGTACGGCTCCGACGGCTCCGGTGCGGGTGAAGGGGCGTCCGGGGATGCTCTCGGTGGCGAATCCGGCGCAGGGTGGGGCGGCTCCGGTGGTGCCGCGGTACACGCCGCAGGAGGCGGCGCAGATTGCGGTGGCGCGGTTGAGGGTTCCGACGGTGAAGCCGGGGATCAGTCCGGCGCCGGATCTGAACGAGTGGAAGATGGCGGTGGTGGGTTATCCGCTCTGGCTGTATGCCGATGGTGCGACGCATGTGGGTCCGGTGACGGATGTGGTGGGTGATCTGTCGGTGTCGTTGGAGGCGAGTCTGGCCAGTGTCTCTTATGCGATGGGTGATGGTCAGACGAAGGTGTGTTCGGGTGCGGGGACGAAGTGGACGGAGGCGGTGAAGGCGGGGACGCCGTCGCCGGATTGTGGGTATGCGTATCAGAAGGCGTCCTTGCCGGAGGGGAAGTACACGGTGACGGCGACGGCGACGTGGTCGGTGACGTGGCAGATCAACGGTGAGACTGGTGTGTTGCCGGTGACGACGTCGTCGTCGACGCAGTTGCCGGTGGGTGAGTTGCAGGCGATCATCGTCGCCGACCACCACTGAGTACCGAGGACGGAGCCGGCCCGGTCAGCGCCCGGCTGAAACGGGGCCGAGCGATGATGGCGAGGTGAAGCTCTTCAAGCACTCGATGGACCTGGCTCGGCTGGATCCGGAACTGCGCGGCGCCGCCCGTGCGGTGCGAACACCGCCGCTCGGCTGGGGGCCGACGCGACGCCTCACTCGGGCACTGGTCCGGTTCGCCCCGTCCGGTGACACCTCGGGCGTCGACATCAGCCGACCGACGCCGCAGGTGCGGCTGTATCGGCCGAAGCAGCAGCAAGCCGGCGCCGCGCTGTTCTGGATCCATGGCGGGGGATTCGTCATCGGTCGCGCCTCCCAGGACGACCGGTTCTGCGCGGCCGTGGCTCGCGAGCTGGGCGTCGTGGTCGCCTCGGCGGAGTACCGGCTGGCTCCGGAGCACCCGTACCCCGCCCCGCTCGACGACTGTCACGAAGGCTGGCGGTGGTTCCGGGATCACGCCGCCGAACTCGGGTTCGATCCTTCCCGGCTCGCACTCGGCGGTCAGAGTGCCGGTGGCGGACTGGCTGCAGGGCTGGCCCGACGCCTACTGGATCAGCAGGCCGAACCACCGGCGGCACTGTGGTTGTTCTGTCCGATGCTGGACGACCGAACGGCGACCCACCGGGATCTCGACGAGATCGGCCACCGGGTCTGGGACAACCGGAAGAACCGGATCGGCTGGAGTTCCTATCTCGGCGCCGATCCCGGCAGCGCCGGCGTGACGGCCGAGGCGGCGCCGGCCCGCGCCGATCGCCATCCGGGTCTGCCGCCGACCTGGATCGGTGTCGGCGACATCGATCTCTTCTGCGCCGAAGACCGGGCCTTCGCCGACGTACTACGGCGAGACGGCGTCGACGTCACCGTCGATGTGGTGCCCGGCGCACCGCACGGGTTCGAGTCCTGGGCGCCCTCGGCCGAGGTCACCACGAGCTATCTGACCCGGGCGAGAGGCTGGCTCCGCGACACCCTCGGTTGATCCGGTTCTTCCGAGCCGAACCGCGTCCGACGCCTCCCGTCCGGCGCCTCCCGATCCGGCACCGGCGCCGTCCGCACCCGGCTCAGGCCCCCGCACCGGCCAGGGCTTCGTCCCTGCGCTGCTCCAACGTCTGCACCACCCGGTCACGATCCCGCGGATAGGTGGCGTACAGCCCGGTGATCACCAGCGCGTTCACCAGCATCAGGATCACCAGTACAGCCAGGAAAACCGGCTGGATGCCCACGCGTTCGGCGAACTGTCCGGCCCCGAGGGAGAACAGCCCCCAGCCGATGGTCTCGAAGATGGTCAGGAAGATCGCGAACGCCTGACCCCGGAGCTCGGGCAGCACCACCGACATCACGATCGGACGGTTCACCCCGGGGTTCAACCCCTGGGTGGCACCCATCAGGGCCCAGAAGACGCCGTAGACCGCGATGTTGCGGTGATCGAACTGGGTGCCGAAGAAGGCGATCACGGCGAACGCGATCTGTGCCGCCTGCAGGAAGGCGACCCGCCCACGCCGCGGCATCACCCTGTCCAGAGCGCTGACGATGTAGCCACTGGCCACGGTGCCGCAGAAGTAGCCGATACCGAACGGCAGCAGCACCAGTGCGGCGACGGCGTTGCTGAAGCCGCGGTCCTGGACCAGGAACTGCACCCCGAACACGGTGATCAGCAGGTGCCCGGACAGCAGCCGGGAGACCATCATCAGGCTGAAGCTGGGGATCCGGAACAGCGACAGCACCGAGGCGAACGTCACCCGTCGACCGCCGCGGGCCTGGTTGGACAGATCGGCCAGCTGACGTTCGGAGGCTCCCACCCCCGGATCCCGGAACAGCAGCAGGATCGCCAGACCGGCCAGGATGCAGACCCCGCCGATCGTCCACATGCCGTAGCGCCAACCGTCGGAGAAGCCGGAGAACTGGGCGATCGCCGGTCCGACGAAGGAGCCGATCAGCGAACTGAAGCCGTAGAAGTAGCCGACGGCCTTACCCCGCTGCCGGTCCTCGAACGAGTCGGAGATGACGGCGTTGGCGATCGGCCCCGCCCCGATCACGCAGGCCGCCATCAGCGTGTTGGCGATCAGCAGGTGGGTGAAGTCGTCGGCGAAGCCGGCGATGATGCCGAAGACGCCGCCGATCATCGTGGCCAGGACGAGCGCTGTCCGCCGCGAGGTCCGGCCCGCCAGCCAGACCCAGCCCGGGCCGAACGGGACGGCGACCAGCTTTCCCAACGCAGCCAGGATTCCCAGCTGCCCGGTGTTCAGTCTCAGTGCGGCCGCGATGGTGGGGAAAAGGGTGCTGGTCAGACCGGATTCGGTGCTGTCCACCACGGTCAGGCCGGTCAGGGTGGCCAGGTTCCGCCACCGGTGCGGGACGTGCCGGGCCTGGCTGCCGGCTTCGGCGCCGCCGCCGGATGGGAAGTTCGGATCAGTACTGCCGGGCATCATCGGTGTCGAGGTCATGATCTTCCTTGATCTGCTGGTCGTAGCGGGATGGGGTCAGGAACTCAGCGCGGCCAGTTCAATCGCGACGGCGGTCAGGGTGTCGGGATCGATCGGGGTGACGGCGGCGATGTCGTAGAGCGAGGCGCCGCCGACGAGATTGACCAGTTCGGTCTGCTGCAGCGACGGCAACCGCCGCGAGAGGACGTCGGCTGCGCGCGGTGCGGCCAGCAGCTGGTCCAGCGGCGTGCCGAGTCCGAGCTCCCCGCGCGGGAAGGAATCCAACGCTGGCAGGGGTTCCGCCGCCCGGGCGGCCTGATCGGCCTGCTCGGCGACCAGTAGGTGCTCGGCTCGCGCCGGTCCCTCGGTCGGCAGCCCGAGTCGCTCGTACTGACTCGCCGGTGCCTCGTTGGCCCGCATCGCCGCCAGCATCAGGTCGATCATCCGCAACTCGACCTCGTCGTCGGAGATCGGCTCGAGCTGCCCGGGGTCGGTCTGCAGATCGAACAGCAGAGTCCCGTGTGGGTAGGGATTCGCCCAGGTGCCGGTCGGCATCCGCAACGGCCGGACGCCCTTGGTGAACCCGAACGGTTCCGCCAGCTCGGCCGTCCGGAGCTTCTCGACGTCGAACCGGCCCCGCATGTGGGTCGGCATCAGGGTGTACTCCTCCAGCGGTGTGTTGGACGCCTCGACCGGAGCCCGCAGGTAGACGTGGCGACCGTCGGTGACGTTGACGTGGCCGCCGTGGATGCCGAACAGGGCGGCGTCGCGGATCGGTTCGCCGCCGTGCGCCGCTGCGGTGAGATCCCCGCCCTGCATGTCGTCCGGGCGCGGCAGGCCGAAGTAGTCGATCATCGTCGGGGCCACGTCGATCGTCTGGACCAGTGCGTCGGAACGGATCCCGGGCTGCGGCTGCCGCGGGTCGTGCAGGAACATCGGCAGGTGCACCAGCTCGTTGAACCACGGCTGGACCGTCTTGGCCCACCAGCCGTGCTCGCCGAGCAGGAACCCGTGGTCGGTGTTGACCAACAGCAGGGTGTCGTCCCACATCTGGTGCGCGTCCATGAAGTCGAGCACCCGGCCCAGTGACCGGTCGCACATGGTGACCAGGGCGGCGTAGCGGTTGCGGGCGTGCTCGACGCTCGCCGCGTCCTCGGTGACCTTCTGGTACGGCGGCCAGTCGAAGTCGCGGCCGCCGTGCTCGGCCGGGTCGTAGTCGTCGGGGTAGAGATCCTGGTAGTGCTGGTGACTGAAGAACGGCTCGTGCGGGTCGAAGGTCTCCAACTGCAGGAACCAACCGTCGGAGTCGACGTTGGTGGCCAGGAAGTCCAGCCCGGCGTCGAAGGTGAGGGTCTGGGCGTGTTCGGCCTCGGTCGGCATGTAGCCGCGGTTGATCCGGTCCTGGCGCTGGATGGCCGACTTCGCACCACCCGGCCCGGCCGGCGCGTCCACCACGCCCTTCCACGGATCGCCCTCCTGGCCGCGGAAGAACTCCCAGGTGCTGTAGCGCGGGTGGTAGGTCGCGCCGCCGTCCTCCCAGTAGTGCGGGTGGTCCGAGACCAGGTGGGTGTGGACGCCGGACCGCTTCAGCAGTTCGGGCATCGAGTCGTCCCAGGGCTCCAACGGGCCCCAGCTGCGGTGCAGGAAGTTGTAGCGGCCGGTGTGCAGTTCACGGCGGGCCGGCATGCACGGCATCGATCCGGCATAACAGCGGTCGAAGGTGACGCAGCGCTCGGCCAGCCGGCGGAAGTTCGGAGCCGACACGAACGTGTCGGGGGTGTAGGGCGGCAGCAGGTGCCGGTTGAGGCTGTCGAACATGACCATGATCGCCTTCATCGCGCGACCTCTCGCTCGGTGGGTTGCTCGTTCGTGAGTCCGGACATCAGCCGGGACCGCAGTCGGGTCATGGCCGCGATATGGGTGTCGACGGCGGCCATGCCGATCCGGTGCAGTTGCTCGCCGACGGCCTCGGCCAGCTCGGCGTCGAACGCCTCGTTCGGGTCGACGTCGATCCGTCGGTCCCGGAAGCGGTAGTGGGCGACCTGGTGTTCCCTGGCCTCGATCTCGGTGGTCAGCAGCTCGACCACGGTTTCGGCACCCATGAAGCCGGCGAAGGCCAGCCGGGCACCCAGCTCGGGATCCTCGAAGCGGGTCGGCGGCTGGTAGGGGCCGGTGAGCCAGTCCAGGAAGACCGTCTCGCCCTCGGCGCTGACCCGGTAGACCTTGGCGTCCTGGGCGCCCGGTCGGTCCTCGACGTCGAAGCGGACCCAGCCGCGGTCGCTCATCGCGGCGAGTGACCGGTAGACCTGGCTCATCTGGGTGTTCGAGCGCAGGAACCGGCCGTGCGTGTCCATGTACTTCTTCAGGTCGTACCCGGTGCTGGGGTGCTGCAGGAGCACACCGAGCAGCAGGTGTTCGAGCTTCATCTGAGGTCCTCGTCTGACGCAGGAATGAATACCACAAGTGGAACCCGCAAACCATGACACAAGTAGAACGGTGTCGTCAAGAGCGAAGGCCGTCCCCGTTTCCCGGATCTGGGTAGGGTGCGCCCATGAACCCCAGGTGCTGCTGATGTGGGCGCTGCTGATCGCGCTCTACGTCACCGCCGGGGTCGCGGCCGGCTGGGATGCCCGGCGCAAGGGCTGGGACGACCTGGTGTTCACCGCCATCGCGGTCGTCCTCGGCCCGATCGCCCTGATCGGGATGTGGCTGCTGCCGGTGCGGGCGCTGCGGATCGGCACCCCGGTCCGACCGGCCACGGCCATCACCCTGGACGACGGGCGCCGGATCAAGCCCTCCGACGTCAGCGTGGTCCGCGACGTGGGGGTGATCGACGGCGAACCGGTCTGCCTGATCACCGCGCCGTCGGGCAGCCGGCACTGGGTCGCCCAGGAGGCGCTCAGCCGGGTCGGCCGGGCACTGCCGGTCCCGGGTCGGTGAGCGAGCGGGGACGAGCCCGGCCCGCAGGTCCCTGCTAGCACTCACCAGAGCCGAGTGCTAGCCTCGGTTTAGCACTCGAGGTCTGAGTGTGCCAGCCCGGCGGACGGCACCCGCGACGACGTCCGGTCGGGCGAACCACATCATCACTACGTACGAATTCCACCCGTTGAAAGGGGTTGAAGTGGCAGTCAAGGTCAAGCCGCTCGAGGACCGCGTTCTCGTCAAGCCGCTGGAAGCCGAGCAGACCACCGCATCAGGTCTGGTCATTCCCGATACCGCTAAAGAGAAGCCGCAGGAGGGCGAGGTCATCGCCACCGGCCCGGGTCGCATCGACGACAAGGGCAAGCGCGTCCCGCTGGACGTCGCCGACGGCGACGTCGTCATCTTCTCCAAGTACGGCGGCACCGAGGTCAAGTACGACGGCCAGGAGTGGCTGTTGCTGAACGCTCGCGACATCCTCGCCGTCGTCAAGAAGTAAGAAGGGATTCCCTATGCCCAAGATCCTCACGTTCAATGAGGAAGCCCGTCGGGCGCTGGAGCGTGGCGTGGACACCCTCGCCAACACCGTCAAGGTGACCCTCGGCCCGAAGGGCCGCTACGTCGTCCTGGACAAGAAGTGGGGCGCTCCCACCATCACCAACGACGGCGTCACGGTGGCCCGCGAGGTCGAACTGGACGATCCGTACGAGAACCTCGGCGCCCAGCTGGCCAAAGAGGTCGCGACCAAGACCAACGACGTCGCCGGCGACGGGACCACCACCGCCACGGTGCTGGCCCAGGCGCTGGTGCACGAGGGCCTGAAGGCCGTCGCCTCCGGGGCCAACCCGATCGGGCTGAAGCGCGGTATCGACCAGGCCGTCAAGGCCATGGAAGAGCGGCTGCGGGTCAACAGCCGTGAGGTGCAGACCACCCAGGACATGGCCCACGTGGCCACCGTCTCCTCCCGCGACGAGCAGATCGGCACTCTCATCGCCGACGCGTTCGACAAGGTCGGCAAGGACGGCGTCATCACCGTCGACGAGTCCAACACCTTCGGCACCGAGCTCGAGTTCACCGAGGGCATGCAGTTCGACAAGGGTTACCTCTCGCCGTACTTCGTGACCGACGCCGACCGGATGGAGGCCGTCCTGGACGATCCCTACATCCTGATCCACTCGGGCAAGATCAGCTCGATGAACGACCTGCTCCCGCTGCTGGAGAAGGTCATCGGCGCCTCCGGGACGCTGTTCATCGTGGCCGAGGACGTCGACGGCGAGGCGCTCAGCACCCTGGTCGTCAACAAGATCCGGGGCACCTTCACCTCGGTCGCGGTCAAGGCTCCGGCCTTCGGCGACCGGCGTAAGGCGATGCTCGAGGACATCTCGATCCTCACCGGCGCGCAGGTCGTGGCCCCCGAGGTCGGGCTCAAGCTCGACCAGGTCGGCCTCGAGGTGCTCGGTCGGGCCCGCCGGATCGTGGTCACCAAGGACGCCACGACCATCGTCGACGGGGCCGGCGAGGCCTCTGACGTCTCCGGTCGGGTCGCCCAGTTGCAGGCCGAGATCGAGCGGACCGATTCCGACTGGGATCGGGAGAAGCTGCAGGAGCGGGTGGCCAAGCTGGCCGGCGGCGTCTGCGTGATCAAGGTCGGCGCGGCCACCGAGGTCGAGCTCAAGGAGAAGAAGCACCGGATCGAGGACGCCGTCTCCGCGACGCGCGCCGCGATCGAAGAGGGCATCGTCGCCGGTGGCGGCTCCGCTCTGGTGCACGCCGCGAGCGCGTTGGACGACGGTCTCGGTCTCTCCGGGGACGAGGCGACCGGGGTCAGCATCGTCCGTCGTTCCGTGGTCGAGCCGCTGCGCTGGATCGCCGAGAACGGCGGCCAGCCGGGCTACGTGGTGACCTCCAAGGTGGCCGAGATGGAGCCGGGTCACGGCTATAACGCGGCGACCGAGGAGTACGTCGACCTGATCGCCGCCGGGGTCATCGACCCGGTCAAGGTGACCCGTTCGGCACTGGCCAACGCGGCCTCGATCGCCTCGTTGCTGCTCACCACCGAGACGCTGGTGGTCGAGAAGCCCGAGGACGATGACGAGCCCGCAGGTCACGGTCACCACCACTGACCTGATCGGCTGAAGCAGCACCGACGAAGGCCCGCCCGGCGACCAGCCGGGCGGGCCTTCGCGTTGCTCCGTCCCGTCGGTCGGCGTTCTCTCCCACCTCCGGTCCGCCCGTAGGATTGGTGCTTTCCCGCGCGTGAAAGGCTCTATCTGTGACGCTTCCCGCCGACACCGCTCGATCGACGAACGGCCGGCACGACGCCGTCGCGGCCAGCCCGACGCCCCGGCCGGCCGCACCCGGCGATCAGGTCCCCGGTCCGTTCGCCACGCTGGGCCTGACCTACGACGACGTGCTGCTGCTGCCCGGTTACTCCGACCTGGCCCCGTCCGACATCGACACCAGCAGCCGGTTGACCCGTGAACTCACCCTGCGGGCACCGCTGGTCAGCGCGGCGATGGACACCGTGACCGAGTCCCGGATGGCGATCGCCATGGCCCGGCACGGCGGTCTCGGCGTCCTGCACCGCAACCTGTCGATCGAGGATCAGGCCTACCAGGTCGACCTGGTCAAGCGGACCCAGACCGGGATCATCTCCAACCCGGTCAGCGTCGGCCCGGACATCACCCTCGAAGAGCTCGACACCATCTGCGGTCAGTACCGAATCTCCGGCGTGCCGGTGGTCGACGCCGAGAACCACCTGCTCGGCATCTGCACCAACCGCGACCTCCGGTTCACTCCGGTCGCCCAGTGGGCCACCACCCGGGTCGGTGAGGTGATGACGAAAGAGAACCTGATCACCGGCCGGATCGGGATCAGCCGAGAGGACGCGAACGCCCTGCTCCGCCAGCACAAGCGCGAACGACTGCCGCTGGTCGACGCCGACGGCAAGCTCGGCGGCCTGATCACCGTCAAGGATTTCGTGAAGTCCGAGCAGTTCCCGGACGCCTCCAAGGACGGTGCGGGCCGACTGCTGGTCGGGGCCGCCATCGGTTACTTCGGCGACGCCTGGACCCGGGCGACCACCCTGATCGAGGCCGGGGTGGACGTGCTCGTGGCCGACACCGCCCACGGCAACGTCGCGATGCTGCTCGACATGGTGCGCCGGCTGAAGTCCGACCCGGCGACCAGGAACACCCAGCTGATCGGCGGCAACGTCGCCACCCGCGAGGGGGCACAGGCCTTCGTCGACGCCGGGGCCGACGCCGTCAAGGTCGGCGTCGGGCCCGGCTCCATCTGCACCACCCGGGTCGTGACCGGCGTCGGGGTGCCGCAGATCACCGCCGTCTACGAGGCCTCCCTGGCCTGCCGGCCGGCCGGGGTCCCGGTGATCGCCGACGGCGGGCTCAAGTACTCCGGCGAGATCGCCAAGGCGATCGTGGCCGGCGCCGAGTCGGTGATGGTCGGCTCGCTGTTGGCCGGCTGCGAGGAGTCGCCGGGTGACCTGATCTTCCTCAACGGAAAGCAGTACAAGTCCTACCGCGGGATGGGCTCGCTCGGGGCGATGTCCAGCCGGGGCAAGAAGTCCTACTCCAAGGACCGCTACTTCCAGGCCGAGGTGACCAGCGACGACCAGATCGTCCCGGAGGGGATCGAGGGTCAGGTCGCCTACCGCGGCCCGCTGGCCGCGGTGGCCCACCAACTGATCGGCGGGCTGCACCAGTCGATGTTCTACGTCGGGGCCCGGAACGTGTCCGAACTGCAGGCCAAGGGGCGCTTCGTCCGGATCACCCAGGCCTCGCTGGTCGAGAGCCACCCGCACGACATCCAGATGACCGTCGAGGCGCCGAACTACGGTCGCTGATCTCGACCGGCCGAGCCGGAGAACCGGTTCCCGGATCAGGGCAGCCGGTCGGCCACCTCGGCCAGGCCGAACGGCTGGTGGGGGAGTTCCTGGTACCAGTAGGCGACCGAGGAGAGATCGTCGCTGCGGCGGTTGGCGTGGCCGTGCTCGATGCTGACCCGGATCGAGCGGGTGAACGGCACCGGATCCTCGATGTGGAAGCGGTAGGCCGAGATCTGACCCGACCAGTTCGGGCCGCCCGGCAGGGTCAGGCCGTGGTAGGGCGCGCTGTAGGCCTCGCTCGGACACCAGGCCGTGTTCAGGTAGTCCTCGGTTCCGGTGCCGTGCAGACTCGGCGGGAAGGGCTCGTCGTCGACGAAGATCATGTCGTCGCCCTCGCCGTACCAGTTGCCCTGATCGGTCTCCCGCAGGTTCACCACGTTCAGCACACACCCCACGTAGTGACCCCGGCCCCGGGCCTGCAGGATCGTGTAGTTGTCGGCGCCGGTGAGGTTGTGGCCGCCGAACTGGAACTCGTCGTTGTCCAGGCCCTGCTCGGAGATCCCCGGGGTCGGGTTGGAGCGGTTCCACTGGGCGTGGAAGCGGCCCAGCCCGTCCTCCAGGGTGTCGAACTCGTCGTAGTCGATGTAGTAGTAGACCCAGATCTCGCGCTGCTCACACTCGCTCAGCAGTTCGATCCGGGCCCCGTCGGCGAACGGCATCTGGAACCAGCAGTTGAAACCCTTGCCGTCCTGCGGGCTCATCTGCAGTGGCGCGGAGACGAAGTTGGTCGTCCGGGCGTGCCCGACGCCGAAGAAGTCGCCGAGCGGGACGAGCACACTGGGGTGCTCCGAGCCGTCCCAACTCATCCGCAACACCAACCGGCGCAGGTAATCGGCGTCGGTGCCGGCGTCGAAACCGGCCGGCGCGACCGTCATCCAGATGTGGTTGATCGAGCCGGCCCCGGTCAGGTCGGCCAGGGTGATCGTCTCGCCCGGACGAAGACCGACCCGGTCGTCGTTGCCGCCGGTGCGGTCCCAGCTGGAGGACCGTCGCCGGCGATGGCTGCGCAGCCGCGGCAGATCGCGCAGACTGCTGCCCATCGAGCCGTAACCGGTAGGAGCGCCGCCGGCGCCTGTCCCGTTCATGTCTGTCCTGTTCAGTCTGTCCCGTTCATACCTGTCCCGTTCGTGTCTGTCCCGTTCACGCCTGCCCCGCTCATGCGTCCGCCCCCAGTTGGGCCGGCCGCGGTTGGCTCGGATGCGGCACGTCACCCAGGTCGTGCTGTCGGCGCCACATCCGCGCCTCCAACTCGGCCCGGATCTCGGCGTAGCGGGGATCGTCGGCCACGTTGACGATCTCGTCCGGATCCTCGACGAGGTCGTAGAGCTCCCACTCGGGCGGGAAGGTTCCCGGTCCGCTGCCGGGCAGGCCGAGCCCGTCGTTGTAGAAGTAGATCAGCTTGTAGCGCTCGGTCCGGAAACCGTAGTGGGCCAGTGCGTGGTGGATCGGGTCGTCGTTCTCGTAGTAGCGGTAGTACATCCCGTCCACCGAAGGCTCGGGTTCACCACCGGTCAGGTCGGGCCAGAAGCTGCGCCCCTGCATCCGCTCGACCGCCGGCACGCCGGCGGCGGCCAGCACGGTCTGGGCCAGATCGACGTTGGTCACCGTCTCCGCCAGCACCGTGCCGGACGGGATCGCCCGGGGATAGCTGAGCACGAACGGCATCCGCAGTGACTCCTCGTACATGAAGCGCTTGTCGTACCAGCCGTGATCGCCGAGGAAGAACCCCTGATCGGAGGTGTACATCAGCAACGTGTCGGCGAACTGGTCGCGCTCGCGCAGCCAGTCGGTGATCCGGCCGACGTTGTCGTCGACGGAGGCGATGCAGGCCAGATAGTCCTCCATGTAGCGCTGGTACTTCCACAGGGTCAGCTCGTCGCCCTCCAGCCCTTCCGGCGGCTCCTGCTTGAGGTCGACGGGGTAGAGATGCTCGGCGATGGTCATGGCCTGGTGCCGGGCGGCGTACGAGCGGGTCGCCCAGCCGGTGTCGCCGTCGTGGAAGGTCGCCGGCACCGGGATCGGATCGGCGTACATGCCGGCGTGCGCCTCGTCGGGGAACCAGGAGCGGTGCGGGGCCTTGTGGTGCACCAGCACACACCAGGGTTCGTTACCCGGCAGGCTTTCCAGCCATTCCAGGGCCAGGTCGGTGATCACGTCGGTGGCGTAGCCGGGGCGGGTCACCAGTCCGTCCGGGGTGAGGAACTCAGGATCGAAATAATCTCCCTGATCGATCAACACCTCCCACCGGTCGAAGCCCTCGGGGTCGTGGCCCTCGCCGTGGCCGAGGTGCCACTTGCCGAAGATCGCCGTCCGATAGCCGGCCGCCCGCAACTGGGTGATGAAGGTGGGCTGGCTCGCGTCGATCGGGGTCGACAACGTCGTCACCTTGTTGACGTGGCTGTAGGTGCCGGTGAGGATCGAGGCACGGCTCGGGGTGCAGATCGAGTTGGTGCAGAAGCAGTTCTGCAGCAACGCCCCTTCGGCGGCGATCTCGTCGATCCGCGGCGTGCTGTTGACCACCGAGCCGTAGGCTCCCACCGCGTGGGAGGCATGATCATCGGTCAGGATCATCACGATGTTCGGGCGCCGCGACGATGCGGTCGGGCTCTTCTCGGCGTGCGGTTCGGACACGGGCTCCTCCTGGAGACGGTTGCTGGGTGGAAACTGACGGTGGCAAGACGGACAAGCCGACGGACAAGACGATGGACAAGACGGGGGACGAGGGGGTGCTGAGGAGATGGTGATCAGCAACGGTCGGACGGTACCCACGGTCTACGACGTCGCTGCCCGGGCCGGGGTGTCGATCGCCACGGTGTCGCGGGTGTTGCGACGGCCGGATGCGGTGTTGCCGGCCACCAGTGATCTGGTGCTGGCCGCGGTCCGCGAACTCGGCTACGTCCCCAGCGGCAGTGCCCGCGGTCTGGCGGCCCGGCGTTCCGGGGCGATCGGGTTCTGCTTCCCGCGTTTCGACGACGACGATCCCGAGCCCGTGCCGCTCGTCTCCGGCTCGCCCGACTTCCGGCCGGTCTCGGTGCGGGTCGACCCGGTGGACGGGGAGGACTCCTCGGTCAGCCTGTACATGAGCGAGGTGATGCACGGGGTCGAACTGGAGAGCTGGCGGCACGGGATGAGCGCGACGATCGCCGTCGCCCGTGGCGAGCGGACCGGCGACGCCCCGGGGGACGTGCTGGACGACCTGGCGACCCGGGTGGACGGGATCGTGGTCCTGGCCGGGACGGCCGGCCCGGAACGGTTGGCCGAGGTGGCACGCAGCCGGCCGGTCGTCGTCCTCGCCGGCCCTCGCATGGGCGACAGTCACGACCACGTCCGGACGGCGAACCTGGAAGGGATGCGGGTGCTGACCGAGCACCTGCTGAGCGCGCACGGGCTCCGCGAACTGGCCTTCATCGCCGGCACGGCCGAGGTTCCCGACGACGCCGAACGCTTCGCCGGATTCCGGGCCGCGCTGGCTGCGGCGGGGCTCGACGTGCCCACCGATCCCTTGCTGCGTGGGGATTTCACCCAGGCCCGGGCCCGGGAACTGAGTCGCGACCTGCTGGCGGGCGGCCATCTGCCCGAGGCCTTCGTCTGCGCCAACGACCAGACCGCGCTCGGCGTCATGCAGGCCCTGGGCGAGATCGGGGTGCGGGTTCCCGAGGACGTCGCCGTGACCGGCTTCGACGGGATCGATGCCGGCCGGCACTCCCGGCCGCGGGTCACGACGGTCCGCCAGCCGATGATCGAGTTGGGCCGGGTGGCGGTGAATCTGTTGCTGCGCAGGCTCGCCGATCCGGGCGCCGATCCGGTGGAGCGGGTGCTGCCGGTCGAGGTTCGACTCCGGGAGAGTTGCGGTTGCCCGCCGGTCCCGTGACCCGGGTGCGCGAACAGCTCCGACCCCGGACTTTGCCGAAACTGTTGCGCAGAGTGGATGTATGCGCATACATTGCATAGTAGGACAGGCGACGATGCCGAGGATGACCACCTCCGTCGCTGCCGCAGATCTTCGAGATCTCCTGACGACGACGACACGGAGGAACACCCATGGCCATGACGCATCCTGAATCATCCACCGTCCGCGCTGGTCGAGGTAGGCCGAGGCGCACCGTCCGTCGCCATCGACGGGTGATGGGGGCCGTCGGCGGGATCATGGCCCTGGCGATGGTGGCCAGCGGATGCACCGGCGTCACGGCCCCGACGGGCGACAGCAGTGGCGCCTCGGGCGGGACGATGCTGTTCGCCGGCGACAGCGGGTCGCCGACCTTCCTCCGGAACTTCAACCCCTACAACCCGCGCCACCTCACCGCCGCCTTCCACATCTACGAGCCCCTGATCGTGCTCAACACCTACAACGGCGACGTGACGAACTTCCTGGCCAGCAAGGTCGAACAGCCGGATCCGAAGACCGCGACCTTCGACATCCGCCAGGGCGTGACGTGGTCCGACGGGCAGCCGTTCTCCGCCGACGACGTGAAGTTCACCTTCGACCTGTTGAAGAAGTATCCCGGCACTCGATCTGCAGGGGGCCTGGCAGCACCTGAGCAGCGTCGAGGTCAGTGGTCAGCAGGTGATCATGCACTACAAGACCGCCGACGTGCCGGCGACGAACATCGTCGGCCAGACGCTCATCCTGCCCCAGCACCTGTGGTCGAGCGTGTCCAACCCGGTGTCCTACGCCGACGAGAACCCGGTCGGGACCGGACCGTTCAAGTTGGGTGATTTCGGCCCGAACCAGTACACGCTGGTGAAGAACACCAGCTATTGGCAGGCCGACAAGGTCGCTGCGGACAAGCTGATCATCCCGGCCTCGAACACCCAGCTCGACCTGGTGAACAAGGGTTACGACTGGGCCTACGCCTTCATCTCCAACGTGCAGAAGACCTGGGTCGGGGCCAATCCGGCGAACACCTACTGGTTCCCGCCGGGCGGGACGATCTCGCTCTTCCCGAACCTGACCAAGGCGCCATTCAACGACGTCAACGCCAGGCAGGGGCTGTCTCTGGCCCTGAACCGCACTCCGATCGCGAAGACGGCCGAAGAGGGCTACGTCGATCCGGCGACCCAGAGCGGTTTGCTGCTGCCGGGACAGCAGGACCTGCTCAACCCCGATCTGCCCAACGGCGGCGCGGTGGCCCAGGACACCGATGCGGCCCTGGCCGCGTTCAAGAAGGCCGGATACACCAAGCAGGGCGGCAAACTGGTCAACTCATCGGGCAAGCAGCTCAGCCTGACCATCACCACCCCGAACGGCTACACCGACTGGCTGCGCGGCGTTCAGGAGGTTCAGCGCCAGCTGCAGTCCTTCGGGATCGCGGTCAACCTCGAGCAACCGCAGCCGGCGGCCTACACCCAGGCGCTGAACAACGGGAACTTCCAGCTCGCGATGGGCGCCTTCGGCGGCACCGGCTCGGTCTACCAGGACATGCACCAGCTGCTCGGCGGCGACTTCTACCAGCCGGTCGGCTCTGCTGCCGTGTCCAACTTCGAGCGTTACCGCAACGATTCGACCGATCAGTTGCTCACCCAGCTCACCACCGCGACGACCGACGAACAGCGCAAGCAGATCAGCCAACAGCTGCAGACCGTGATGTATGACCAGGTGCCCGTCATCGCGCCTGTTCTACGGCGGTCTGTGGGGACTGTTCAGCAACAAGTCGTTCACCGGGTGGCCCAGTGCGTCCGATCCCTACGCCACGCCGATCACCTACAACCAGAACGTGTTGCTGATCGACACCCACCTGCGTCGGTCGACCCAGGGGAAGTGACCCGATGCGCTACATCGCCCAGAGGTTCGGGATCTTCCTGCTGACGGCCTGGGCGGCCATCACCATCAACTTCGCGCTGCCGCGGCTGATGCCGGGCTCGCCGGCTGATGCGGCCATCGCCCGGCTCAGCGAGAACGGCCCGGTGACGGCCGCGACCCGGGCCAGTATCGAGGCACAGCTGGGCGTGCCGACCGGCAGCGTGTGGAGCCAGTACGGGCAGTACCTGAACAACGTCGTGCACTTCGACTTCGGGGTGTCCTACACCTACTTCCCGTCCCCGGTCTCGACCCTGGTCGGCCGGGCCCTGCCGTTCACCCTGATCCTGGTCGGCCTGGTCACCATCGCCGCGTTCGTCCTGGGCACCCTGATCGGGGTGCTGGCCGCCTGGCGGCGGGGCACCCGGCTGGACGCCCTGCCCACCCTGGCCGGGAGCTTCCTGTCGGCTTTCCCCTACTTCTGGACGGCGTTGCTGATCCTCTACGCCCTGGGCTACGTCCTGCATCTGTTCCCGACTTCGGGGGCCTACGGCGCCTACACCACACCAGGGCTGAACGGACTGTTCATCTACGACGCGGTCAGCCACGCTGCGCTGCCCGCCCTGACGATCCTGATCACCTCGTTGGGGGGCTGGATCCTCGGCATGCGGAACGCCATGATCGGCACGCTGGGCGACGACTACGTGACGTTCGCCGAAGCCAACGGGTTGCGTAACCGGACGGTGGCCATCCGGTACGCGGCGCGGAACGCGATCCTGCCGAACCTCACCGGCTTCGGTCTCGCACTCGGCGGGGTGGTCGGTGGTTCCCTGCTGGTCGAGACCGTCTTCGGCTACCCCGGCGTCGGCTATCTGTTGCTGCAACGCCGTCACCAATCAGGACTACCCCCTGATGCAGGCGTTGTTCCTGATCATCACGCTGAGCGTGCTGGTCGCGAACTTCGTCGTGGACACGCTGTACGGAGTACTGGACCCGAGGACACGTCGATGACGACTTCAGCTACCGCACCGGACACCACCGAGAGGGCCACCGAACCGGCCGGCCGCGGCGAGGTCGCCGCCGGCCCGCCCCGCTGGCGGGTGGCGACCCGCGGCGTCCAGACGATCTGGGTCAGCCACAAGGCCCGGGCCGGCCTGATCATCCTCGGAATCTTCGTGCTGATGGCGATCTTCGCCCCGCTGATCGCTCCGTACGGAGCCAAGGTCAACGATTTCGCCCGCGCGGCCCAACCCACCTGGGCCCACCCCTTCGGCACCACCGCGGCCGGGGAGGACGTGCTCGTCCCAGGTGATCTACGGCTCCCGGATCTCGGTCTTCGTCGGTTTCGTCGCCGGTTCGCTGGCCACCATCGTCGCCGTGCTGATCGGTCTGTCCTGGGGCTACGTCCGCGGACCGGTCGGTGAGGTGATCAACTTCGTCGTGAACCTGTTCCTGGTCATCCCCGGCCTGCCGTTGATGATCGTGATCGCCGCGTACCTGCAGAACAGCGGGTTGGGGATGATCATCTTCGTCGTGGTGCTGACCGGCTGGGCCTTCGGAGCCCGGGTCCTGCGCTCACAGACCAAGTCGCTGCGGGGACGTGATTTCGTCACCGCAGCTCAGTTCTCGGGCGAACGGGCGTGGCGCATCGTGTTCCGCGAGATCCTGCCGAACATGACGTCGATCATCGCCGGCAGCTTCTTCGGTGCGGCCACCGGCGCCATCCTGGCCGAGGCGGGTCTGTCCTTCCTCGGTCTCGGCGACACCACCACGGTGAGCTGGGGAACGATGCTGTTCTGGGCCCAGAACTCCAACGCGCTGCTGACCGGTCAATGGGTCCTGCTGTTGGTGCCCGGTCTCTGCGTGGCCCTGCTGGCCACGTCGCTGACCTTGATCAACTTCGGGGTGGACGGTTTGTCCAACCCGCGGCTACGGGAAGGAGCCGGACGATGAGCCTGCTCGAGGTCGAGGATCTCGAAGTCGTCTACGAGCCGCGTGGGGTGCAGCCGACGCCAGCCGTCCGCGGCGTCTCCTTCGCTTTGGAACAGGGCGAATTCGTCGGCCTGGTCGGTGAATCCGGCTCGGGCAAGTCGACCGTCGGTTTCGCCGTCACGAGACTGGCCAAGCCGCCGGCCCGGGTCGCCGGCGGGAGGATCGTCTTCGACGGGGTCGACGTCGCCGGTCTCGCGGAGGAAGACCTGCGCCGGCAACGGCACGGCGGCTTCGCGATGGTGCTGCAGTCGGGGATGAACGCCCTGAATCCGGTCCGTACCATCAACAACCACTTCGCCGACATCTTCGCCGCCCACGGCCACGTGCCGAGGGAGCGACGGGTCGATCGGGCCCGTGACCTGGTGAGCAAGGTCGAGTTGGATCCGGCCGTGCTGGACCGCTACCCCGGCGAGTTGTCGGGCGGGATGCGCCAGCGGGTGTCGATCGCGCTGGCGCTGTCGCTGGAACCGCAACTGATGGTCTTCGACGAGCCGACGACAGCGCTCGACGTGCTGGTCCAGCACGCGGTGATGGGCACCATCCGCGATCTGCAGGCCTCCGAGGGGTTCACCGCGCTGCTGATCAGTCACGACCTGGGGATCGTGCTGGAGTCGACATCGCGGGTGATGGTGATGCACGACGGGTTGATCGTCGAGGACGCTCCGAGTCTGGACATCCTGCGGCACCCGAAGGCCGATTACACCCAGATGCTGCTCAGCCACTACGCCGATCCCCGGGCCGAGGTGGTCGAGTTGCCCGGCCTGACCGCTCGCGGAGGCCAGTTGGTCACCGAGGCGACGTCGACCGATGACGCCGTGGCAGCGGCCGATGCCTCGACCGGGCGCCCGGCTTCGTCCGGTGCCGATCAGGGTGCACCGGGCCCGGTCGGTCAGCGGTCCGGTCGTCGTGCGCACCAGCCGATCGTGGTCGATCACGTGACCAAGATCTTCCCGCCGCCGCGTCGGGGCGCCAAGGCCGTGACCGCGTTGGACGACGTGTCGATCCAACTCGACCCGGGAGCTTCGATGGCTCTGGTCGGCGCCAGCGGCTCGGGCAAGTCGACGTTGGCCCAGTTGGTCACCGCAGTGGCCCGGCCGACCTCGGGGACGGTCCGGTTCGGTGAGCTGCAGGTGGACCGGCTGCGTGGCGGCGGGCTGCACCAGTTCCGGCGCGACGTACAGATGGTCTTCCAGGATCCGTACTCGGCTCTGAATCCTTTGCACACGGTGGAATACACCCTGACCCGTCCGGTGGTGAACTTCACCGGAGCGAGCGCCCGTGAGGCTCGCGGCACGGTGTTGGAACTGCTGGACACCGTCGGCCTCACCCCGGTGGAGCAATACGCATCCAAGCTGCCGCACCAACTGTCCGGCGGCGAGCGGCAGCGGGTGGTGATCGCCCGAGCCCTGGCCAGCGAGCCGCAGGTGATCATCGCCGACGAACCGGTCTCGATGCTCGACGTCTCCCTGCGGGCCGGTGTCCTGGCCCTGCTGGACGATCTGCGGGTCCAGTTCGGGGTCTCGATGCTCTACATCACCCACGATCTGCTCTCGGCCCGGGTGGTGACCGACCAGATCATCGTGTTGAACCAGGGCCGGATCGTCGAGACCGGTAACACCGCTCAGGTGCTGCGGTTCCCCCAGGACGAGTACACCGTCCAGTTGCTGGATGCGGTGCCGGTGCCGGACCGGGCCGACGGCGCAGCCTGACGTCCGGCCGGACGAACCGATCATCTCCGAAAGGCACGTTCATGATCACGTTTCCCGAGGGCTTCCGTTGGGGTGCGGCCACCGCGGCCCACCAGATCGAAGGCAACAACCTCAACTCCGACTGGTGGGTCCGCGAACACACCGCGGGCAGCGGTGTCGCCGAGCCCAGCGGGGACGCCTGTGACAGCTATCACCGCTACCCCGAGGACATGCAGATCGTCGCTGATCTCGGCCTGGGCAGCTACCGGTTCTCGATCGAGTGGGCCCGGATCGAGCCCGAGCGAGGGTTCGTCTCGCGTGCCGAGCTCGACCACTATCGCCGGATGATCGACACGGCTCGCGGTCTCGGGCTCGACCCGATGCCGACGTTGCACCACTTCACCTTGCCGCGGTGGTTCGCCGACGCCGGTGGCTGGCGGGCCCCGGATGCGGTCGACCGGTTCGCCCGTTACACCGAGACGGTGTCGGGCCTGCTCGAGGGGCTGGACTACGTCTGCACCATCAACGAACCGAACATGGTGGCCATCACGGCGGTGGCCGATGAGGTGAAGAGCCTGGTCGCTGCCGGCCTGCCCGAACCCGACGCCCAGGTCACCGAGGCGCTGATCGCTGCCCACCGCCGCAGTCGCGAGGTCCTGAGCACGGTCCCCGGTCTGCGCACCGGCTGGACGGTGGCCACCCAGGCCTTCCAGGCCGAGCCCGGCTGTGAGGAGACGGCCCAGGTCTACGGCCACCCCCGGGACGCACTGTTCCTGGAGGCGGCGGCCCAGGACGACTGGGTCGGCGTCCAGGCCTACACCCGGACGATCATCGGCCCGGACGGTCCGCGACCGGTGGCCGACGACGCCGAGACCACGCTGACCGGCTGGGAGTACTACCCGGCAGCTCTGGCCGAAGGTGTCCGGCTGGCGGACCGCTGCGCGCCGGGCGTGCCGGTGCTGATCACCGAGAACGGCATCGCCACCGCCGACGACGACCGCCGGATCGACTACCTGCGCGGGGCCCTGACCGGACTGCACGCCGTGATCGCCGACGGGATCGACGTCCGGGGCTATCTGGCCTGGAGCTTGCTCGACAACTACGAATGGGGCTCGTTCGCCCCGACCTTCGGTCTGGTCGCGGTGGACCGGCACACGTTCGCCCGGACGGTGAAGCCGAGCGCCCGCTGGTTGGGTGAGGTGGCACGGGCCAACGCTCTCCCCGACTGAATGAGGCCTGTACCCGGCGTCCGGACGATGGCAGAGTCGGGTGATGACCACGGCGATGGAACAGCTGCTGAACCGCTACGTCGACGACGGCACCGTCCCGGGGGTGGTGGGTCTGCTCGCGCCCGGTGGCTCCGGCGCGGTCGAGGTGGTCGCCGCGGGAGTGGCCGAGGTGGGTGGCGCACCGATGCGCACCGACGCGATCGTCCGGATCCAGTCGATGACCAAGCCGATCACCACGGTGGCGGCACTGCGGTTGGTCGAGGCCGGGCGGATCGGCCTCGACGACGGCGTCGAGCGATGGCTGCCCGAGCTGGCCGACCGGCGGGTGCTGAGCAGCCCGGCAGCCACGCTGGACGACACGGTGCCGGCGGTCCGTCCGATCACGTTGCGACACCTGCTGACCAACGGCTCCGGCTACGGGATGATCTTCGAGGAATCCCCGCTGCAGCAGGCGATGCGAGCCAACGGGACCGAGGTCGGACCGGAGCCGATGAGCCTCGGGGCCGATGACTGGATCGCCGCACTGGGAGAGATCCCGCTGGCCTTCCAGCCGGGGGAGGGCTGGCGCTATCACCACTCGTTCGCGCTGCTGGGGATCCTGATCTCCCGACTGGTCGGACGGCCGCTCGGCGAGCATCTGGCCGAGGACGTGTTCGAACCGCTGGGGATGGTCGACACCGCGTTCTGGGTTCCGGCGGACAAGCTCGACCGGCTGCCGGCGGCCTATCGACACGGTGCGGACGGGTTGGCCGAGGTGGAGCCCGCCGGCGGTGGTTTCTACGCCGGGCCGCCGCCCTTCGACGTCAGTCACGCCGAACTGGTCTCCACCGCTCAGGACTACTACCGCTTCGTCTCGGTACTCGTCTCCGGCGACCCGGTCGGAGCCGCGGGCGAGGGAGGGCCGTTGATCAGCCCGGAACATCTCCGACTGATGACCAGCGATCGGGTGCCGGCCCCGTACAAGACGCCGGAGAGCTTCTTTCCCGGTTTCTGGGACTCCAGTGGTTGGGGCTTCGGGCTTGCGGTGGAGGTGACCGGCGAGCACCGGGGCCGGTTCGGCTGGTCCGGTGGTCAGGGCACCGACTTCGCCGCCGACCACGGCGGCCGGGTGGGCATCCTGCTCAGCCAGGTCGAGCTCGGACCGCAACTGTGGCCGCTGATCGGTGCGTTCCAGCAGTGGTGAGGCGCTCGCCTGCCTGCGGCACGTCCTGCCGTCCGGCCCGGCCGATTCGGCCCGGCCCGGCGCCGGAACTCGACCAGAACCGACGCCGACGATCGCGGTAGGTTGGCCGGGTGGAAGAGATCGGACGGAACAAGCGCGCCCAGCGGGCCTACGCCTTCGACGACATCGCGATCGTGCCGGACCGGCGCACCCGCGGCGCCGAGGAGGTCAACCTCGGCTGGCGGATCGACGCGCTCCGCTTCGACTTCCCGCTGATCGCGGCCCCGATGGACTCGGTGATGTCGCCGCAGACGGCGATCACCGTCGGTCGGCTCGGCGGTCTGGGTGTGCTCAACCTGGAGGGCCTGTGGACCCGCTACGACGACCCCGAGCCGTTGCTGGCCGAGATCGCCGGCATCGCCGACCAGCACCTGGCGACCCGGCGGCTGCAGGAGATCTACGCCGCACCGATCCGGGCTGAGCTGATCGGCAAGCGGATCGGTGAGATCCGTGAGGCCGGGGTGCCGGCGGCCGGGGCCCTGTCGCCCCAGCACACGGCGCAGTACGCCCAGGCCGTGGTCGACTCCGGCGTCGACTTCTTCGTCATCCGCGGCACCACCGTCTCGGCCGAGCACGTCTCCTCGGCCGCCGAACCGCTGAACCTGAAGCAGTTCATCTACGACCTCGACGTGCCGGTGATCGTCGGCGGCTGCGCCACCTACCAGGCGGCGCTGCACCTGATGCGGACCGGAGCCGCCGGGGTGCTGGTCGGCTTCGGTGGCGGAGCGGCACACACCACCCGGTCGGTGCTCGGGATCGCCGTCCCGATGGCGTCGGCCGTCTCGGACGTGGCCAGCGCCCGGCGGGACTATCTGGACGAGAGCGGCGGCCGGTACGTGCACGTGATCGCCGACGGTTCGGTCGGCCGATCGGGCGACATCGCCAAGGCGATCGCCTGCGGTGCGGACGCGGTGATGGTCGGCTCACCGTTGGCCCGGGCCAGCGACGCACCCGGTCGCGGTTACCACTGGGGGGCTGAGGCCTGGCACGAGACACTGCCACGCGGTGAGCGGGTCGAGGTCGGCACCGTCGGCACCCTGGAGCAGATCCTGCACGGGCCGTCCACGGTCAGTGACGGGACGATGAACCTGGTCGGTGCCCTGCGCCGGTCGATGGCCACCACCGGCTACACCGAGGTCAAGGAGTTCCAGCGGGTCGAGATCGTCCTCGCCTGAGGCGGTGCTGCCACCAGAACTGTTGCCGACAACGAATTTGGAGGCGGGAACAGTGGACGCGACGTCCGCCGGGCAACCGGGCGCCGCCGTCCTCGAGTGGGTGCGCGGGCAGCTGGACCTGATCAGTTGCACTCCGCACCGGTCCCGGGTCTGGGCCCAGGTCTGGCGGCTGACCACACCGGATTCCGGCTGGTGGCTCAAGATCAACTCCGAAGGAACCCGCTACGAGCCGCGGCTGCTCGCCCTGCTGAACGAGTACCGGCAACCGCTGGTACCGACGGTGCTGGTTCATCCCGAGCCGGCCGTGGAGCCTGATCGCGGACGCCGGCGAGCCGGCCCGGTTCGACCTGTCGGGCCCCGAGGGCGAGCGGTCCCGGGCCGAACTGCTCGATCTGTGGACGGGCCTGCTGCGCGACTACGCCCGGTTGCAACAGACGATGCCGACCGGGCCGCTGCTGGCCGCGGGCGTCCCCGACCTCTCACCGGCGAGGCTGCCGGAGCGATTCGACGAGCTGCTGGAGCGCTCCGAGTGGTTCGAACATCCGGGGCTGAAGCTGGAGCGTGGCCTCCGGCGCCGGCTCGGGCGGCTCCGGGAACCGGTGGCACGAGCGTCCGCCGAGCTGGCCGAAGGGATGCCGGCGACGATCCAGCACGACGATCTGCACGACGACAACGTGCTGGTCCGACCTGGCCCACCGCCTGCGGCCACCGTGATCGACTGGGGTGACGCCGTGGTCGCGCACCCGTTCGGCACCCTTCGGCTCACCCTCGGCACCTTGGCCGAGCTGCTCGCCGGGCCGGAGGTTCCGGGGTCGCCCGGCCGACCGGGCCGGTGCCGACGTCGACCGGCTGACCGGGGTCTACCTGGCCCAGTGGCATGCCGGTCCGGACGGGCCGGGGCTGGGACGGCAGCTGGAACTGGCGCACTGGTTGGAGTGCATCACCCGCGCCGCCAGCTGGATCCGCGCGCTCGGCACCGTCGAGAACGGCCTACGGATCGGCCACGGCGAGGCTGCCGCGAACTGGCTGCTACGGCTCGAACCCGGCGGGCCCGCTGGTCGTCACTGACCGGGCCCAGGGGTTGCTGAACACGTCGTGATCGCCGACCCGTCGCCAACGGCAGCGCAACTCGCCCTCGACGGTGACCAGCTCAGAGGTCGCGCGCCCGTCCGGGCTGGCCAAGGACCAGGTCAGCTCCAGGATGCCCGGTGCCGACCGGACCGGCTCGACGCGTAACGAGACGGGCCACGGGGTGCTCGGGTCTCCGGCGAACGCGTCGCAGGCCGGAGCGAACTTCTGCACGACGACGGCCCGGAACGCGGCGGCGTGCTCGCGTTCGAGACGCCGGTCATCGCCGTCGAACGCCGGAGTGGTCTCGAATTTCACTCCGCGTCGAGCGCGTCGAGGTGGCTGAGAAGGGCCTCGCTCGACTCGTGCACCGCAACGCGGCCGGCCGCGACATGTTCGTCGACCTCACGTTCGCGCTGCTGCCATCGCTCGGACCAGAACCAGCGCTGTTCGGCCGGCACCGGCAGGGCGGCACGCAATTCGAGAACGCCGTCGACCCGCTCGGTCAGCTCCAGCTGTGCACCCGGCTGATCCAGGTGCAGTCGGCGACGGACATCAGCGGGCAAGACGATCGTGCCGCGGCCCTGCACTCCGAGGTAGCGAGGCTCGATCGGCGCGGTCATGACGACATCCTGCGTCCGGAGCGGTAAAGCGGTAATACAGGTGGGGGAGGATGTCAGCGTTCCGAATCGTCCCGCGATCACGCCAGTGAGTCGTCGTAGCCGGCTGTGAGGGCGCCGCCGGCACTGCCGGTGTTCACCACGCCGATCGGTTCGATCAGCAGCGCCTGCACTTCGCCGTCGGCGATCGGGCAGTGCTCGACGCCTCGCGGCACGACGAAGATGTGCCCCGGCCCGAGGGTCACATCACCGTCGCGAAGCTGGATCGTGAGCTCACCGCTGATGACCAGGAAGAGCTCGTCGGTGTCGTCGTGGGTGTGCCAGACGAACTCGCCGTGAAGTTTCACGACCTTGATCTCGTAGTCGTTCAGCCGGGCCACCACCTTGGGTGACCAGTGGTCGGTGAACCTCGAGAGTCTCTCGGCGAGGTCGATCGGTCCGTTCGTCATCTCTGCATGGTGACACGGTCGAATACCCTGACCGGGTGAGCGACGAGCAGCCGGACCCGCAGACCCTGGCCGAGTTGCGCCGGCTGCGCGACAGCATCGACAACATGGACGCGGCACTGGTCCATCTGCTGGCCGAGCGGTTCAAGATCACCCAGCGGGTCGGGGTGCTGAAGGCCGAGCACGCGATGCCGCCCGCCGACCCGGACCGCGAGCAGGCTCAGATCGCCAGGCTGCGGGCCCTCGCACTGGAGGCGAAGCTCGACCCGGAGTTCGCCGAGAAGTTCCTGAACTTCGTGGTGGCCGAGGTCGTCCGGCACCACGAGGCGATCGCCCAGCACGGCACGGTCGCCACCTGAGCAGGCCACCGGGCTCCGCGTCCTCAGCACGTGACTAGAAGGTGTCAGGCCGATCTGATTGGCTGTGCGGGTGAACGGAACCGACCATGATCTGGTCATCGTCGTCGACTTCGGCGCCCAGTACGCCCAGCTGATCGCGCGCCGGGTCCGGGAGGCCCGGGTCTATTCCGAGATCGTGCCGCACACGGTCAGTGCCGAGCAGATCCTGGCCCGTAAGCCCAAGGCGGTGATCCTCTCCGGCGGCCCGTCCTCGGTCTACGAACCGGGTGCCCCGCAACTCGACCCGTCGCTGCTCACCGCCGGCACCCCCGTCTTCGGCATCTGCTACGGCTTCATGGCGATGGCCCAGGCTCTGGGTGGCTCGGTCGCCCGGACCGGGATGCGCGAGTACGGCCGGACCGCCGTCCGGGTGCTGGAGCCCGGCACGCTGCTGGCCGGTCTGCCGGAGAACCTGAGCTCCTGGATGTCGCACGGGGACGAGGTCACCGGCGCCCCGGACGGCTTCACCGTCACCGCCACCTCACCGCGGGCGGCCGTGGCCGCGTTCGAGAACGTCGCCGCCGGTCTGGCCGGCGTGCAGTGGCATCCCGAGGTGCTGCACAGCGAGAGCGGTCAGCAGATCCTCGAGCACTTCCTGATCGAGATCGCCGGCTGCCGGCCGACCTGGACGATGGCCAACATCGTCGAGGAGCAGGTCGCCATGATCCGGGAGCAGGTCGGCACCGACCAGGTGCTCTGTGCGCTGTCCGGCGGGGTGGATTCCTCGGTGGCCGCGGCCCTGGTGCAGCGGGCGATCGGGGACCAGCTGACCTGCGTGTTCGTCGACCACGGGCTGTTGCGGGCCGGCGAGGCCGAACAGGTGGAACGCGACTACGTCGAGGCGACCGACGTCGACCTCAAGGTGGTCGACGCGAGCGAGCAGTTCCTGACCGCGCTGGACGGGGTGAGCGATCCCGAGAGCAAGCGCAAGATCATCGGCCGGGAGTTCATCCGGACCTTCGAGGCCGCCGCACGTGAGGTGGTCGCGCAGGCCGCGCACGACGATCAGCCCGGCGAGGTGGAGTGGCTGGTCCAGGGCACCCTCTACCCGGACGTGGTGGAGAGCGGGGGCGGCGAGGGTGCCGCGAACATCAAGAGCCACCACAACGTGGGCGGGTTGCCCGACGACCTGGCCTTCAAGCTGATCGAGCCGCTGCGGACGTTGTTCAAGGACGAGGTGCGGGCCGTCGGTGAGCAACTCGGGCTGCCTGCCGCGATGGTCTGGCGGCATCCGTTCCCCGGCCCCGGTCTGGCCATCCGGATCATCGGCGCCGTCACCCGGGACCGGCTGGACATCCTGCAGCGGGCCGATCTGATCGCCCGGGAAGAGCTCACCGCGGCCGGCCTGGACCGCGACATCTGGCAGTTCCCGGTGGTGCTGCTGGCCGACGTCCGCTCGGTCGGCGTGCAGGGCGACGGCCGGACCTACGGCCATCCGGTCGTGCTGCGGCCGGTCACCAGCGAGGACGCGATGACGGCCGACTGGGGCCGGTTGCCCTACGAGTTGATGGAGCGGATCAGCACCCGGATCACCAACGAGGTCGACGAGGTGAACCGGGTGGTGGTCGACATCACCAGCAAGCCCCCGGGCACCATCGAGTGGGAGTGACCAGGGCGCTCTGACCCGCCGCCCGGGCCGGTCGGGCGCGAACCGCGAGGACTCAGCTGATCGGCGGCCCGTCCGCACCGGCGTTCTGCGTCGGGGTCAGCGCTGACGGTTCCTGCGGCACGACGAACAGCATCACGAGGTAGACGATCAACGGCGCTCCGGTGAGGACCAGGGTCAGCACCACCCACAGCACCCGGACCAGGGACGGGTCGAGGTTGAGGTAGTCCGCGACCCCGCCGCAGACGCCGCCGAGGAACTTGTCGGTCCGGCTGCGATACAACCGCTTGGTCGGCTTCGGGAGGTAGGACATCAGGATTCCCTTCTGTGGTCGGGTGTTCGGTGTCGGGATGTTCGGTGTCGGGGTTCTCGGCGTCAGGAGCGGTTCCGGGAGAGGGCCAGGCCGATGACGCCGACCACCACCAGGGTGAGTGGTGCGGCGATCCGCACCGCGCGCCAGTCGACGGATCCGGTCACCGATGACCAGAGCGCGATCCCGGCCACGCCGGTCAACAGCAGGCCGAGCACCAGGGCGGTGACGTCGATCCGCCTCATCGCCGCACCTCCAGCACGCCGGAGTCGACCGAGGCGTGCACGGTCAGTACCGGTTCGCCCGGCCGGCCGGCCGGGAAGGTGTCGCTCGAGCTGAGCTCCGAGCCCCAGGTGCCCTTGGCGGCCCCGATCCGCAGGTAGCCGTCGTCGATGCTGGAGTCGACCTGGACCCGGACGTCCTGCGGGACGATCAGCGTCAGCGTGCCCTGGTCGACGTGGGTGCTGAAGGCGGTGTCCTGGCTCAGTTCGAGTTGTCCGAGGTCGACCACGAGACGACCCGAACCCCAGTCCTCGCTGGCCGGCAGGGTGGCCGCGGTCGCGTAGTGCACCTGGTGGATGCCCACTCCTTCCACCTCGCCGGCGCCCAGCAGATCACCGTGCCGGTTGGTCGGCAGGCCGCCGACGGCGCTGAGTCCGGTGACGACGGCCAGCAGGACGGCCACCGGCAGGATCCCCCGGGCGCGGCCGACGAACGCGGCCGCGACCAGGGTCAAACCGGCCACCAGCAGCGCGGCCGCCAGATACGTCGTCAGGACGACCTGCGCCCCCAGCGCGGACGCGACCCCCAGCCCGGACAGGGTCAGCCCCAGCACCAGCACCGAGGCGAGCCTCAGCCGGCGGGCCGCCGGCGTCCGGGCGGCGAGAGCGTTCCGGCTCGGTGTCGCCACCGTCGTGCCCGGTCCGGCGGCGACCCGCTCGCCCGGGCCGTCGCCGTGCGGGTCCTCGGGCCAACCCCGTTCGTGGGCTCGCATCCGCTGCTGCCAGGCCGAGGCGGCCTCGGTGAACGGCGTCGACGGGCCGGTGAAGGTGAAGTACTCATACCGGGGCCGCTCCGGTCCGGCCGGGGCGGACGGAGCAGGGCCGGTTCGAGGCGGTCCTGACGGAGTCGGGACGTCCGACGTCAGGTCTCCGACCGGGTGCTCGGGATCTCGACGGTGGCGGCGGTAGTAGCCGAAGTACCAGATCGCCGCCAGGACGGCAGCGGTGCCGAGCCCGAACGGCAGCACCGGGGAGAGCAGCACCGCAACCAGCACGCCGACGACGACGACCAGGAGCACCCGGACCCCGCGCGGCCAGCCGGCGACCCGGGGGAACTTCTCGTCCAGGTGGGTCCGGGTCCGGCCGGCTTCCGGGACCATCAGCCAACCGGCGAGATAGAGGACGAGACCGACGCCACCGCTGAGGGCGAGCAGAACCCAGCCGATCCGGACCAGCACCGGATCGATGCCCCACTGCGCGGCGACACCGCCGCACAGGCCGGCGACCTTGTGGTCCTCGGTGCTGCGGCGCACCGCACGGATCGAACTCATGGCTCCATCGTGGTCGCCGCCGGCCCGTCCCACCATCGGGGACGACCCCCATTCGGCCCGCCGATCGCCCCGAGCGGCCGGCTGATCCACCGGTGGCACCGGTGAGCACGAGGGGAGCAGTGAGAGGTGAGCAGTGAGAGGTGAACAGTGAGAGGTGAGCAGTGAGAGGTGAGCAGTAAGTGGTGAGCAGTGAGGGGGCGTCGATCCGGGTGGGGTGGGGGACGTCCCTGCTGGTCCCTCGACCCCGCCCGTGTCAGGCTGGAGCCATCATGCAGGCGGCCGACGCACCCGATGCGACCCGGGCGGAGATGCCGAACGACGCACCCCGGGCCAGGCCCGCACGCCTCGACGACCGATCGGCCGGGGCGCCGCCGGCCGATGTGCCCGGGCCCGATGTGCCCGGGCCCGACGGGTCGAGTGTCCGGGACCAGGCCCTCTCGGCGGCGACGGCACAGGCCGAGGCCCGACTCGGGCCGCGCCGACCGCGCGCCACCCGGGTCGCCGACGGCGCGCTGCTCGGCGGCGTCTGCACCGGACTGGCCCGGCATCTGGGCTGGCCGGTGATGGTGTTCCGGATCGGCTTCGTGGTCCTGATGATCACCCAGTTCGTCGGTGTCCTCGCCTACGGCGCCCTCTGGCTGCTGATGCCGCCGGAGTCCGGCGGCCGGCCCGAGGACCAGGCACCCGGTCTCTCGGTGGCCGACCGGCGCGGGATGCGGTCGGGATCCGGCGCAGCACCCACCAGGCCGGGGCAGCGACGCTTCGACGTCGGCGCCCTGGTGGCGCTGGTGGCCCTCGGCGCGGGGTTGGTGTGGATCGTCCAGATCAGCGGCCTGGGGATCAGTCAGAAAGTGTTCTGGCCGGTGGCCTTCGCCTGCGCCGGCGCAGCCCTGGTCTGGCGTCAGGCCGACACGGCACGGCAGCAGCAGTGGCGGGCCGAGGCGGGTGGACGCGTCTGGTTGGCCCCGTTCATCGCCCGGGGTGGCTGGCCGGCCATCGTCCGGACGGTGGTCGGGCTGGGTCTGGTCGGCGCGGCGTTCGGACTGGTGATCGCCGGCCAGAACGAGTTGCAGCTGTTGCCCGAGGTGCTGGCGATGACGATGCTGGCGCTGGCCGGGCTGGCCGTCGTCGCCGCGCCCTGGCTGCACCGGTCCCGGTCGGCGCTGAACGAGGCCCGGGCCGAGAAGGTCCGGGCCGACGCACGAGCCGACATGGCCGCTCACCTGCACGACTCGGTGCTGCAGACGCTGGCGTTGATCCAGCGGCAGTCCGAGGACCCGAGACAGGTGCAACGGTTGGCCCGGCGCCAGGAACGGGAGCTGCGGACCTGGCTCTACGGCGACGAACTGGTCGAGACCACGGTCAAGGCCGGTCTGAGCGCCGCCGCTGCCGAGGTCGAGGACGAACGCGGCGTGCCGGTCGAGCTGGTGATGGTGGGCGACACGTCGGTGGACGAGGGGCTGAGCGCGATGATCAGGGCGGCCCGGGAGGCGATGGTGAATGCGGCCAAGCATTCCGGTGCGGCCAAGATCGACGTCTACGCCGAGGTCGCCGACGACCTGGTCGAGGTGTTCGTCCGCGACCGTGGCCGGGGGTTCGTCCTGGCCGAGATCGACGAGGACCGGATGGGCGTCCGGGGCAGCATCGTCGACCGGATGAACCGGCACGGCGGCAGTGCCCGGATCCGGACCGATCCTGGTTCCGGAACCGAAGTGAGACTGGAGATGAAACGATGAGTGAAACCACACCCGGGCCCGGTCCCGAGCCGACTCCGAACGCCTTCCACTCGGTGGTGCTGGTCGACGACCACGCCATGTTCCGCACCGGCGTCCGGGCCGAGATCGGCTCCCGGACCCGGCTGCTCGGTGAGGCCGAGGACGTCGACTCGGCGGTGAGTGTGGTCCTGGCCACCCGGCCCGATGTCGTCCTGCTCGACGTCCACCTGCCCGGCGGAGGTGGGGTCGAGGTGCTGCGCCGGGTGCACGAGAAGAATCCGGAGCAGCGGTTCCTCGCACTGTCGGTCTCCGACGCCGCCGAGGACGTGATCGGGGTGATCCGCGGCGGCGCCCGCGGTTACGTCACCAAGTCGATCAGCGGGCCGGAGCTGATCGACGCGATCCGGCGGGTGGCCGAGGGCGACGCCGTCTTCTCACCGCGGCTGGCCGGTTTCGTCCTGGACGCGTTCTCCGGCGCGATCGACATCGCCGCCGTGGACGAGGACCTGGACCGGTTGTCGACCCGGGAGCGCGAGGTGATGCGGTTGATCGCCCGCGGCTACGCCTACAAGGAGGTCGCCAAGGAGTTGTTCATCTCGGTCAAGACCGTGGAGACCCACGTCAGCAGCGTGCTGCGCAAGCTGCAGCTGTCCAACCGGCACCAGTTGACCCGGTGGGCCACCGACCGGCGCCTGGTCTGAGGGCCCGGCCAGGCGGACCCCTGAGGTGGATCGCCTCAGGTCCGAGGGATGAGACTGTCCGCATGAGGTGCACCGGATGAGGCTGTCCGCCCGGGTCGACTACGCCCTGCGGGCGAGCGCCGAGCTGGCCGCGGCCGACGGCCCGCGGACCGTCGAGGCGTTGGCGGCGGCGCAGGCGATCCCGGCGAAGTACCTGGAGACGATCCTCGGTGAGCTGCGACGCGGCGGCCTGTTACGCAGCCAGCGCGGCGCCGTCGGCGGTTACCGGCTGGCCCGGCCGGCCGGCGAGATCAGCATCGCCGACGTGATCCGGGTGCTGGACGGTGAGCTGGCCAACGTCCGGGGGAGTCGTCCGGAGCAGTTGGACTACGTCGGCGCGGCCGTTCCGCTGCAGCAGGTCTGGATCGCGCTGCGGGCCAGCGAACGGGCGATCCTGGAGAAGGTGACGCTGGCCCACATCGCCTCGGCCCGGTTGCCCGACAGTGTCGTGTCGTTGATCGCCGAGCCCGGCGCCTGGATCTGACCGGCGGCCTGCCCTGGTCCAGGATATGGACCGATGTCCGGATCCTGGACAGTCGGGTGCGGTCGCGGAACCGACTCGGTACAGTTCTGCGAAGTTTCCCTAGTGCACCACTAGGAATAGTCGCTTCGGGAGTGCCAGATGTACAAGATCGTCCTGATCGCCCTGATCGGTGTGGTGAGCCAGCTGATCGTGGGCAGCATGGGGCTGGGCTACGGCGTGATCGCCACCACGGCGCTGACCACCATCGGTGCGCTCACCCCGTCGGTCGCCTCGGCCACCGTGCACCTGGCCGAGCTGGGCACCACCGGTGCCCTGGGCATCTCCCACTCCCGGCTGCGCAACGTCGACTGGGGGGTGGTGCTGCGGATCGCGCTGCCCGGCGCCGCCGGCTCGTTCACCGGTGCGATGGTGTTGTCGCACCTGTCGACCAAGGCCGCCGCCCCGGTGATGTCGACCATCCTGGCGCTGCTCGGCGTCTACATCCTGGTCCGCTTCATCTTCGGCATCACCGCGATCGTCCGCGGCCCGTTGACCTTCCGCTTCCTCGGCCCGCTCGGCCTGGTCGCCGGGTTCGTCGACGCGACCGGCGGCGGCGGCTGGGGCTCACTGGCCACCACCACGCTGCTGGCCGACGGCCGGCTGGAGCCGCGCAAGGTGGTCGGCTCGATGGACACCAGCCGGTTCCTGGTCAGCAGCGCTGCGGTGCTCGGCTTCCTGGTCGGGATGGGGATCCACCAGGTCCGCTGGTCGCTGGTGCTGGCGCTGATGATCGGCGGCATCGTGGCCGCCCCGGTCGCCGCCGTCCTGGTCAAGCACCTGCGTGCGGCCCCGCTCGGCGTGCTGGTCGGCGGCCTGATCCTGCTCACCAACTCCCGGGTGATCATGCTGGCCGCCTCGGCGCCGACCGGCATCCGGTTCGCGGTCTACGCGCTGATCCTGGCTGTCGTCGTCGCCGGCCTGCTCGCCGTCCGTCGGCGGCTGGCCCGCAGCGCCGAGGCCGACGCTCCGGTCGCCGAGTCGGTGCACGTCTGAGCGCCTGATCGGCCCAGCGCCACGACCTCAGCGGGCCTGGTCTCAGGACAGTCCTGCTCCAGGGCAGTTCCGGTCCCGACGGCGATGCCCGGCCTCAGAGCAGTGGCCGGAACGGGGTCAGCACCGTCTCGGAGAACTTGGCCATCACCGGCCGGTCGTGCCATTCCTCGCGGGTCAGTTCGCGGGTGTTGGAGGAGTCGATGGCGAAGATCTCCTCCATCTGGCGGGCCACGTCGGGGGCGAACACCTCGATGTTGATCTCGTAGTTCCCGCGCAGGCTGAGCCGGTCGATGTTGGCGGTGCCGATGGTCGACCACTGCCCGTCGATCGAGCAGGTCTTGGCGTGCACCATGGCGTGCTGGTAGAGGAAGAGCCGGACGCCGCCGCGCAGCAGTTGGCCGTAGAAACCCCGGGCCAGCCAGTCGGCGACGATGTGGTTGCTGGCCTCCGGCACGATGATCCGGACGTCCACGCCGCGACCGGCCGCGTTCAGCAGCCCGCGCACCATGTCCTCGTCGGGGATGAAGTAGGCGTGGGTCAGGTAGATGTGGTGCGCGGCCCGGTCGATCGCCTCCAGATACATCGCCCGGATCGGGTAGATCATGTTCCGCGGCACGTTGCGGTAGAGCCGGATGTCGGGCTGCCAGACCCGGACCCCGCTGTCGGGGATGCTCGGCAGTTCCTTGCTGGGGTAGAGATTCCAGTAGTCGATGAAGGCGTTGCGCAGATCCCAGACGATGTCCCCGGTCAGCCGGGCGTGGGTGTCACGCCAGTCGGTGGCGTAGAGCGAACCGATGTTGTAGCCGCCGACGAAGGCCACGTCCTCGTCGACCACCATCAGCTTGCGGTGGTTGCGGCCCGAACTGCGCGGGAACTTCAACCAGTTGCCGATCAGTGGGTGCGGCTTGGTCATCACCTTCGCACCGAAACGGAAGAAACCGCGCGGGACGACCAGGTTGGCGAACTCGTCCCAGCTCAGGTAGACCTCGACCCCCCGGTCGGCCGCCTCGATCAGCGCGTCCTTGAAGTCCTGCCCGACCTGATCGGACTTCCAGATGTAGGTCTCGAAGAAGATCTGTTTCTTGGCCTGCCGGATGGCACCGAGCATGTCGGCGTAGACGTCCTCACCGTAGGTGTAGATCGTCACCTCCGAGCCGCCGGCGGTCATCGAGCGCGGCGGAACCCGCGGGAAGACGGCCGGGGCGCGGTGCCGTTTGCGCCGGTAGTCCACCACGTAGAGGCCGGCCAGCGTCGCGCCCTGGACGGCGGCCACCGCCAGCACGGCCCGCCGCACGATCTTGCGGACAGGGATGCGCCGGATGAACATGGACCAAATCTAATCGCGTCGCGGCACAAGGCACCTGAGTGTCCGCCCCCTCGTCTAGGCTCGAGGCCGATGACCAGCCAGAACGCCGAGACCGCGCCACCACTCCGGACGCCGTCGCCGCCACCCGAGGAGGCGCTCTTCCCGGCCGCCGAAACGCGGCGTCCGCGGGCCCGGCGCAACGATCCGGAGGCCCTGCTCGCCGGGTTGAACCCGCAGCAGCGCCAGGCCGTCCTGCACGACGAGGGACCGGTGCTGGTGGTGGCCGGAGCGGGTTCGGGCAAGACCCGGGTGCTGACCCGTCGGATCGCCTATCTGGTCGCCCAGCGACACGCCCACCCCGGCTCGATCCTGGCCATCACCTTCACCAACAAGGCCGCGGCCGAGATGCGTGAGCGGGTGGTCGAGCTGGTCGGCAACCGGGCCCGGATGATGTGGGTCTCGACCTTCCACTCCGCCTGCGTGCGGATCCTGCGGGCCGAGATCGGCCGGTTCGACATCGCCCGGACGTTCTCCATCTACGACGACACCGACGCCAAACGGCTGGTGCAGCTGGTCTGCAAGGATCTCGACCTCGACCCGAAGCGGTTCGCGCCCCGGTCGGTGCTGAACTGGATCTCGAACCAGAAGAACGAGCTGGTCGATCCGGAGTCGGTGGTGGTCGAGACGGCCCTGGACGAGACCCACGCCGGCGTCTACCGGGAGTACCAGCGTCGGCTGCAGGCGGCGAACGCGCTCGACTTCGACGACCTGATCATGACCACGGTGCATCTGCTGATGGCCTTCCCGGAGTTGCGGGAGAGCTACCGGCGCCGCTTCCGGCACGTGCTGGTGGATGAGTACCAGGACACCAACACCGCCCAGTACGCGCTGATCCAGCAGCTGTGCGGCGAGCAGCCCACCGACCGGGCCGAGGATCTGGGCGGGGGCCCGAGCGCGGCCCCGTCGGAGCTGATGGTGGTCGGCGACTCCGACCAGTCGATCTACGCCTTCCGCGGCGCGACCATCCGCAACATCAACGACTTCGAGACCGATTTCCCGGGCGCGACCACGATCATGCTGGAGCAGAACTACCGCTCCACCCAGACGATCCTGGACGCGGCCAACGCGGTGATCAAACAGAACCCCGACCGGCGGGAGAAGCGGCTCTGGTCCGACCTGGGCACGGGTGACCCGTTGGTCGGCTACGTGGCCGACACCGAGCACGACGAGGCGCAGTTCGTGGCCACCGAGATCGACAAGCTCTCCGACGAGGGGAAGCACCGCTACGCCGACGTCGCCGTCTTCTACCGCACCAACGCCCAGTCCAGGGCCTTCGAGGAGACCTTCATCCGGACCGGCATGCCCTACAAGGTGGTCGGCGGCGTCCGGTTCTACGAGCGGCGTGAGATCCGGGACGCCATCGCCTACCTGCGGGCCATCGCCAACCGGACCGACGACGTGTCGCTGCGCCGGATCCTGAACGTCCCGAAGCGGGGGATCGGTGACCGGGCCGAGGCCGCGGTGGAGGCGTTCGCCAACGAACACCGGATCAGCTTCGCCGACGCGCTCCGCCGGACGCCGGAGATCCCCGGGCTGGCCACCCGGTCGGCCAGACAGATCGCCGGTTTCGCCGCGTTCATGGACACCTGCGAGGGTCTGGTCGCCGCCGACGCACCCGCCGACGAGGTGCTCACCACCGTGCTGACCGAGTCGGGTTACCTGGCCGAGCTGGCCGAGTCCAGTGACCCGCAGGACGAGACCCGACAGGAGAACCTGGTCGAACTGGTCGCGGTGGCCCGGGAGTTCGTGGCCGCGGCCGCCGGGGTCGACCAGTTGACCGGCGTCGAGGACGACTTCGACCCGGTCGTCCAGCCAGCCGTCGACCCGGAGCGGGCAGCAGCAGCAAGAGGTCGAGGACGAGGTCGACGAGGAGACCGGCGAGCTGAACCTGGCCGCGGGGTCGCCGGAGCCGGACACCTCCCTGGGGGCCTTTCTGGAGCGGGTGGCCCTGGTCGCCGACGCCGACCAGATCCCGCCCGCCCCGGGCAGCGACGACGCGGGGGTGGTCACCCTGATGACCCTGCACACGGCCAAGGGGCTCGAGTTCGACACGGTCTTCCTGTCCGGGATGGAGGACGGCATCTTCCCCCACCAACGGGCGCTGCTGGACCAGAGCGAGTTGGCCGAGGAACGCCGGCTCGCCTACGTCGGCCTGACCCGGGCCCGCAAACGGCTCTACCTGAGCCGGGCGATCGTCCGTTCCGCCTGGGGTGCCCCGCAGCACAACCCGCCGAGCCGGTTCATCGACGAGATCCCGATCGATCTGCTCGACTGGCGCCGGACGGAGAGCGCGATCACCAGTTGGCGCTCCACCTCGGCCACGAGTCAGCTGCAGCGCAACCAGACCCAGCGCGGCAGCGCCAACCGCCAGTGGCGCAACACCGTCGGCTACGGGTCGACGCCGCCGGTCCGCAAGGAGGTGCCCTCGCTGGTGGCCGGTGACCGGGTGCTGCACTCGACGTTCGGGCTGGGCACCGTGGTCGCGACCTCGGGCGGGCCGGAGATGGCCAAGGCCGACGTCGACTTCGGCGGTGAGGTCGGGCTGAAGCGGCTCTCGCTCAAACACGCCCCGCTGGAGAAGGTCTGACCGGGCTGGAGAAGGTCTGACCGGCTGACGCCGCGCGACCCGAGGCTCCTGATCAGGAATGCAGGGTGATCAGGGGTCCGGGTCGATCAGGGACGCAGGGTGATCAGGGATGCAGGTTGATCAGGGATGCAGGCCGTGGCTCTCCAGCCACGGGACGGGGTTGACGGCCTTGTAGACGTCGCCCGGGTGGATGCCGGCCGGGTAGACCTCGAAGTGCACGTGCGGTCCGAAGCTGCGTCCGGTCATGCCGACGTGGCCGATCACCTGGCCGCCGGTCACGCTCTGGCCGACCGAGACACTGGTGTTGGCCATGTGGGCGTAGAGGGTCTGGGTGCCGTCGGCGTGCCTGATCGTCACGTAGTTCCCGGCCCAGCCGGCCGAGCCGTTCGGTCCGGCGTTGGTGACCACGCCGTCCGCGGCGGCGTGGATCGGGGTGCCGATCGGGCAGGCGAAATCGAAGCCGGTGTGGTAGCGCGCCCAGGAGCCGACCTGGCCGAACCGGGCGGCCACGGTGTAGCCGTTGGTGATCGGCAGGCTGGCCTTGCCCGATGCCGCGGCGGGGGCGCTCCGGGTGGTGTCGGCGGCGGTCGAGTCGTCGGTGCCGGCGCCGGTGCTCGTCACCGCGTTGGCGTCACCGGCCAGTTGCGCGGCCCGCTTCTCGGTCCTGGCCTGGTCGGCCTTCAGATCGGCCTCGCGTTTGGCGGCCGCGCTGCCGGCCGAGTTCGACGTGGTCGAACTGATCCCGCCCTTCTGCTGGGCCTTCGCGGCCTCGGCCTGAGCCGCCGCCGCGGCCTTCGGGTCGATGTCGTCGCCGTCCAGGGGCCGTTGCAGGCCGCGGGTCGGGTTCAGGCTGCTGCCGGTCGTCCCCGAGCCGGCCTGGGTTCCGGCGAGAGCACCGGCGACCGCTCGCGATGCGCCGTCGGCGGTCTGGCCGGTCGCGGCACCGGAGAGGACGACCGTGCCTGCCACCCCCAGGCCCACTGCGGCGATCGCGATCCCGGCCACGCCGTTGCGGATCCAGCCGCGTCGCTCGACGTCGATCTCGGCCACGGCGGCCCGACGCGGCGCCACCGGCGCCTCGGCCGGACGGCGCAGGCCGCGCGGGGTCCGCAGCGATCTCTGAGCACGGGCGTTCTTCGGGCGGAGCACGCGGGGAATCTCCTCGGTCGACTGGGCGGTACCGCTGACGGCGGTGACGGCCCGTCCGTAGCGCAGGCCGATCGGTCGGCCCTGGGACGGCGTGGGCCGAAACGAACGCATCCGACGATAACGGACGAATAACGACTAAGGAAATCTCAGAGTTCCGGCCCGCCCGGGGCCGGTCGCCCGCCGGTGTCGGCAGACCCGGCGAGGGGGACCGGTGTCAGCAGACCGGTCAGGTGCGGCGGACGGTGACGCCGTGGCTGCCCAGCCAGGCCTGCGGGTCGATCGCCTGGTAGACGTCGCCCGGCCGGACGCCGGCGGGGTACAGCTCGAAGTGCAGGTGCGGCCCGGTGACGTGCCCGGTCGCGCCGACCGCGCCGATCACGTCGCCGGCGCTGACCTGCTGGCCGAGCTTCACCCCGATGCTGGAGAGGTGGGAGTACATGGTGGTCAGGCCGTCCGCGTGCTGGATGGCCACGTGGTTCCCGGCCCAGGTGTCGCGACCGGTGCCGACCGGGGCGACCAGCACCACGGTTCCGTCCGCGGCGGCGTGGACGGGCTCGCCCATCGCGGCGTGGAAATCCAGCCCGGTGTGATACCGGGCCCACAACGGGCTGGTGTCACCGAAACCCGCCCCGATCGTGGCCGAGTCGATCGGTGAGACGACCCGGGAGGTGGTGTCGGATCCGGTCGTGCTGACCGGCAGGTAGGCGCCGGTGTTGTTGCCGGTGACCGCGGCGGCGGCCTGCTGTTGCTGAGCTGCGGCCAGTTCGGCGGCGGCCTCGGACTGGTACTGGGCCGCCCGGGTCGCCATCTCGGTGGCCACCTGCTGCTGGATCTGGCGCTCTTCCTCGGCGTGGACCAGCTTGTCCTCCGCCTCGTCGATGTTCAGCACCCCGGCCGACAGGGCCGCCCGGCGTTGCGCCGACCGCATCGAGATGCTCAGCTCGGCGACCTGCTGCCGGTCGGTGGCCAGCTGGTAGCTGCGTTGCAGTTGTTCGGTGCGCAGGAACAGATCCGGCGTGGTGGAGCGCCACGGCTGGACGGCCTGGTCGAAGGCGGCGGGAAGGGTCCCGGTCGAGCTGCCGAGATCGGGTGCGGCGCTCGAGGCGGCCGCGGACTCACTCGGGCCCAGGGTGACCACCGCCACGCCGGCCAGGCCCACCGAGGCGACCACCAACCCGGCCAGACCGGCAGAGACCCAGCCGCGCCGTTCGGTGGAGAAGCCGGGACGGGCCACACGTCCCCTCGGTGCCGGCCTGTTCCATGAGAGCACGTTCGGTGCGGGCGCGGACGACGGCGGCCCAGGCTGCTCGGGACCAACCGGCCGGGGACCGATCTCAGATGTCATGGCGCTCGCTTCGTCGGGGAGACCCCACTCAGCCCACACGTTCTGACCGTCCGGGTCCCAACCGGGATCCGGATCGACGAGACGGCGCATGAGGCTGCGTGACCAGGACAAGTTTGACATCTTCACCGCTGATTCGGAACGGATCAGCCGTCGGATTTCTTTTCTAGGTTGAGAGTCTCGTGAGGGATCGCCCGGTCAACGGGCAGAAAGGAACGCCGGCGGGCAGACCCGGGGCTCAGGCCGGGTCGCCGACCGGGGTGAGGTCGGCCAGGACGGCGGCGATCTGGGCCGCGATCTCCCGGTTGTTGGTCAGCGACATGTGCCCGACCCCGTGCACCTCGACGTTGGTCACCGCCAGGTCGGGATGGTCGATCGCGGCGTTGCGGTGCGGCACCACCAACTGGTCCAGATCGGAGTAGAAGGCCAGGAACCGGGTCCGGCAGGCCGGGGCCGGTTCGGCCAGCTCGCGCAGCAGCGGCGAGCCGGGGGTGAGCTGGGCGACCAACGGCAGCACCCGGCCGATCCGGGCCAGCCGGGTGCCCTGATGCGGGCTGCCGAGGGTGACCAGGGTGTGCACCCGGGCGTCCCCGCCCATCCGTTGCACGTAGTAGCGGGCGATCAGGCCGCCCAGGCTGTGGCCGATCACGTGGACGCGGTCGCGCCCGGTCGCCCTGGCCAGGTCCTCCACCGCCTCGGCCAGCCGGACCGCGGTCGCCCGGACGTCGCTGGTCAGCAGGCCGTAGTCGAAGAACCGCAGCCGCTCGAAGCCGCGACGACGCAGCGCCCGCTCGAGGGAGGAGAAGATGGTGTGGTTGTCCACGATGCCGTGCACCAGCAGGATCGGCGTGCCCGCCGCGTCCATGTCGTGGCCGAGCAGACCCCGTTGCGACAGCGACAGACCGCGGCGCCGTCGCCGGCCGGCGCTCGAACGGCCCTGCGAGCGGTCCCGGATCAGGCCGAGCGGGTACATCGCCAGGTGGGCCGAGATCCAGCCGGCTTCGACCGCGATACCCCCGAGCCGGTCGCCGACCTCGGCCGGAAGGCTGCGCCGCGACTCACCGGTCCGCTCGCCCGCGCCGGATCCCGCCCCGTGACCCATGCCGTTTCCCGCGCCGTTTCCCGCGCCGTTTCCCGCGCCGTCCCCCATGCCGGCAGGGAGGGCGGCGGGCTGCTTCGGCACGGCGCAAGATTATCCCGCCGTCGGCCCCGGCGGGCGTGATCGAGGGATGCCGCACTACGCTCGAAGCGGCCCGTTCGGGCCCAGCGGCGTCGATGAACGTGTCGGCGGCCCATGTCGAGAGTGAGGATGAAGAGCCGGTGGATCTCTACGAGTACCAGGCGCGGGACGTCTTCGAGGCACACGGGGTACCGGTGCTGCGGGGCATCACCGCCACCACGCCGGCGGAGGCCGAGGCCGCCGCCGCCGAGTTGGGCACGCCCGTGGTGGTGGTCAAGGCGCAGGTCAAGACCGGCGGCCGCGGCAAGGCCGGTGGGGTGAAGATCGCCAAGAGCCCGGACGAGGCTGCGGCCCGGGCCGAAGAGATCCTGGGCCTCGACATCAAGGGCCACGTGGTCAAGACCCTGATGATCGCCGAGGGCGCCGACATCGCCGAGGAGTACTACTTCTCCGTGTTGTTGGACCGGGCGAACCGGACCTACCTGGCGATGTGCTCCAAGGAGGGCGGCGTCGAGATCGAGCAACTGGCGGTCGAGCGTCCCGAGGCGCTGGCCCGGATCCCGGTCGACCCGACCGTCGGCATCGACCAGGCCAAGGCCGACGAGATCGTGGCCGCCGCCGGCTTCGACGAGGCCGACCGGGCCCAGCTGGCCGACGCGATCCAGAGCCTCTACCAGGTCTACGTGGCCGAGGACGCGACGCTGGTCGAGGTGAACCCGCTGGTCAAGACCGGCGAGGGCAAGATCATCGCCCTCGACGGCAAGGTCACCCTGGACGAGAACGCCGGGTTCCGGCACCCCGAGCACGCCGGGCTGGAGGACAACACCGCCACCGATCCGCTGGAGAACGCGGCCAAGGCCAAGGGCCTGAACTACGTGAAGCTGGACGGCGAGGTCGGCATCATCGGCAACGGCGCCGGACTGGTGATGAGCACGCTGGACGTGGTCGCCTACGCCGGCGAGCAGTTCCCGGGGTCGCCCAAACCGGCCAACTTCCTCGACATCGGCGGCGGGGCCAGCGCCGAGGTGATGGCCAACGGGCTCGAGATCATCCTGGGCGACCGTCAGGTCAAGAGCGTCTTCGTCAACGTGTTCGGCGGCATCACCGCCTGTGACGCGGTGGCCAACGGCATCGTGCAGGCCTTCCAGTTGCTCGAGGGCCGAGGTGAGGCGGTGACCAAGCCGCTGGTCGTCCGGCTCGACGGCAACAACGCCGAGGAGGGCCGTCGGATCCTCTCCGAGGCGGCGCTGCCCGGGCTGGAGCAGAACGACACCATGGACGGCGCGGCGAAGCGGGCCGCCGAGCTCGCGGCACAGAACTGAGGGGACGACACTCATGGCTATTTTCCTGAATTCCGATTCCAAGATCATCGTCCAGGGCATGACCGGCTCCGAGGGCCGCAAGCACACCCAGCGGATGCTCGACTCCGGCAGCACCATCGTCGGCGGTGTGACCCCCGGCAAGGGCGGCCAGAGCGTCGACTTCGAGGGCGCCTCGGTGCCGGTGTTCAACTCCGTCGGTGAGGCGATCAGCGAGACCGGGGCGAACGTCACGGTCATCTTCGTCCCGGCGAAGTTCACCCGGGCGGCCGTGGTCGAGGCGATCGAAGCCGAGATCCCGCTCTGCGTGATCATCACCGAGGGTGTGCCGGTCAAGGACAGCGCCGAGTTCTTCACCATGTCGGAGGGCTCGAAGACCCGGCTGATCGGGCCGAACTGTCCCGGTCTGATCACTCCCGGGGTCAGCAACGCCGGCATCATCCCGGCCTCGATCACCCAACAGGGCCGGATCGGGCTGGTCAGCAAGTCCGGCACCCTGACCTACCAGATGATGTACGAACTGCGTGACATCGGCTTCTCCTCCTGTGTCGGGATCGGTGGCGACCCGGTGATCGGGACCACCCACATCGACGCGCTGCAGGCCTTCCAGGACGACCCGGACACCGACGCGATCGTGATGATCGGTGAGATCGGCGGTGACGCCGAGGAGCGGGCGGCCGACTTCATCAAGGCCAACGTGACCAAGCCGGTGGTCGGCTACGTGGCCGGCTTCACCGCTCCGGAGGGCAAGACGATGGGCCACGCCGGCGCGATCGTCTCGGGTTCGTCCGGCACCGCGGCGGCCAAGCAGGAGGCACTGGAGGCGGCCGGGGTCAAGGTCGGCAAGACGCCGAGCGAGACCGCGGAGCTGATGCGCCAGATCATGAACGGCTGACCGGACCGGAGGCGGATCGAGCAGTCGCGCCGGCGGCCTCGGGTGAGCCGATGAGCTGGCAGACCCGGACCTCCCGGACGGTCTACGAGAACCACTGGATCCGGGTCCGCGAGGACGAGGTGGTCCGGCCCGACGGGGCGATGAGCCTGTACGGCGTGCTGGAGGTCCGCTCGCCGGCGGTGTTCGTGGTCGCGCTCACCCCGGCCGACGAGGTGGTGCTGGTCGGGATCGACCGGTACGCCCTGACCGGGCTGACCGACGGCCTGTCCTGGGAGGTCCCGGGCGGAGCGAGTGACGGCGAGGAGCCGCTGGTCGCCGGCCGGCGTGAGTTACGGGAGGAGACCGGTCTGGTCGCCGGATCCTGGCGCGATCTCGGCCCGGTCTTCTCCCTGAACGGCGTCTCCCGGGCGCCCGGCCGGGTGCTGCTGGCCGAGGGTGCGGTGCCGGATCCGGGCGCGGTCGCCCTCTCCCACGCCGAACAGGCCGCCGAAGGGATCGGCTCGCTGCGACAGGTGGCTCTGGCCGACCTGCCGGCGCTGATCGCGCGCGGTGAGATCACCGACAACGAGACCCTGGGTGCACTGTTGCTCGCCCTGGTCGCCCTCGGTCGGGTAGGGCCCGCCGGGGCGACCGGATAGCTCGAGCCGGGTGGGTGGGTTCGCTCGACCGGACGGGTCCGGTGGACCGGTGGGTCAGGAGACCTGCGAGGCGCGGGCGGCCGCGCGGACCAGCAGGTCGCTCCACTGGTCGTCGGTGACGTCGAATCTGTCCTGCGTCGGCAGGAAGAGGTAGACGACCTTGCTGCCGATGGTGGCGACGCCGAGCCGGAAGTGCGAGGTCGTGTCGTCGTTGATCTGCTGGGTGATCTTGTAGGTCGTGCCGTCGACCTCGGCGTCCTCGGCGCCGACCCCGTTCACGTCGGTTTTGTCGCTGACCGCGGCGGTCAGCTGGCGCTCCTTGCAGGACGCGATGTTGTCGTTCAGCTGCTTGACCAGGGCGGCTGCGCCGTCGGCGTCCGACATGGTGAAGACGGCCTCGTCGATCCCGAACGAGTCGGGCGTACCCGTCGGCTTCTGATCCAGCAGGTAGGTCCGCGCACCGGAGCTGGTGGCGTCGACCTTGCTGAAGTCGACGTTCTCGCAGCCGGAGCCGGACAGCGCACCCGGCTTGCCCGGGTTGCTGCCGATCCAGGTGCTGTCGCCCGCCTGGGGCTGGGGCAGGTCGGCGACGTCCAGATAGCCGGGCTGGTCGCCGGCCGCAGGGGGCGGACCGTCCTCGACCTTGACCAGGGTCGCGCACTGGCCGACCGCGTTGGTGCACTGACCGGTCACGATCGAGGCCATCGCCTTCGCGGTCTCGTCCAGTGGTGGGTCACCCTGGCCGGTCCCGGTCACCACGTCCAGGACGTCGACCGCCACGCCGGTCCGGGCGACGACCACGGTCCGGTACTGCTTCTTGGCCTGGTCCTCGACGACCACGCCCACGCTCTGGTCGCCCAGTCCGGTGATCACCGATCCGCGGAGCAGATAGCTGTTGGCCAGATCGCAGTTGCCGAGGGCCCTGCTGAGCAGGGCGAAGTCGACGGTCGCCTCGTCCGCGCTGCCGAAGGACTGGGCCTGGTGCAACACCAGCGTGGCCCCCGATCCGCCGGTGCTCAGGGTCCGGCTGCGGATGGCCTGCGGGTTCGGGGCGTTCTGGACGGCGGTCGGGCTGAGGCAGGCCGGGCTGGTCGCAGTGGCCTGGCCGGAGGAGTCCGAGACCACGGTGAAGGTGCCGTCGGGAGCGATCGTCTCGGCCTGGGCGGCGCTCAACATCGACGCAGCGCTCAGTACCGGGGCGGTGGTCGGGCTGGCGGTCTCGGTGCTGGTGGGGGGTGGCGTCGGGGAATCCGGACGGGTGAGCAGATAGACGATCAGGGCGACGGCGAGTGCGATCACCACGACGGCCGCGATCACCCCGATCCACCAGCGCCGGCGACGTGGAGCGCCGGTCTCGCCGGCCCCGGTCGATCCGTCGCTCGCCGCGCCTCGCGCCGCGGCTGCTGCTTCGGCGGCCTCGGCCTGCCGGCGCCGACGTGCGCTCAGGTCGGGACGGTCGCCGCGACGATCGGCCATCGCACTGCCGGCCGCAGCCCGGCCGGCGCCCCCGACCTCGCCACTGATCCCGCCGCTGACCTCGCCGCTGACCGCACCGGGAGGGGTGGTCGGCGCAGCGTCGTCGCTCTGGTCTGCGGCTACGTCGGTGTTCCCCTCGGCCCCGTCGGCGGCGCTCTCGTCCGTTCCCTCGTTCGTACTGTCACCGGCGTCGGGCACAGGCGTCTCGGCGGCAGGCGTCTCGGCGGTGACGTCCTCGGGGGTGCCGGGTTCGTCGTGCGTCGGGTCGGATCCATCCTGAGCGCCGGACATGCGTTGCAGAGACTCCTTAGACCCGATCACGTTCCTTCGACCTGGTTCGAAGCGACCGGCCACCGCACGTCGCGGCACCAAAACTTTAGCCGGTGCCCGCGTGTCAGGCCGAACGTCGGAATCGGGCAGGGGAGCATGGGCGGGTCATGGCTTCTCTGCTCACGCCCCGTCGGAACCCGTCCAGACGCTCGGGTTCGGCCCGCTCCCGTTCCGGGCGGGCCGGTGGCCAGCGTGAGGACACCGTCCGGCTGACCGCGACCATGACCAGCGAGGACGGCGAGCCCGACGCGACTCCGACCCTCTCACCCAGTGTCGGCTGGCTGGTGATGGCGGTGATCGGTGCGCTGATCACCGCGCTCTCCGGCTGGGTGATCGCCACCGGACTGACCGTGCTCGGCTGGCTGGCCGGGGACGTCGGATCGCTGACCGGTGCGCTCGGCGTCGGCACCCAGTTCTGGCTGTTGGGCAACGGCGCCGGCGCCGGCGTGGGCGGCCTGAACTGGACCCTGACCCCGCTCGGGGTGAGCCTGTTGTTCGCGTTCATGACCAGCCGCTTCGCCGCGGTGGTCGTCCGGCAGTACGTGGCCGAGCATCCCGGCGTGACCCGATGGCGGAGCGTCGGTGCCGTGGCGGCCGCCATGGGCCTCACCTATCTGGTGCTGGTGGCCGGCACCGCACTGGTCGTCGGCGAACCGGCCCAGGCCGTCCGCGGTGTGCTCGGCGGGCTGTTGATCGGCGGTCTGGGGGCTGCATGGGGCAGCGCCCGGTCGGTCGGACTCGCCGTCGGCGATCGTGCGCCGGGCTGGAGCCGTCCGATCCCGGCGGCCGTCGCCTCGGCGCAGGCGGTGATCCTGCTGGTCGGCGCGGCCGCACTGGTGGCCTCGTTGATCGTCCACCTCGACCGGGTGGTGCAGCTGAGCGACGGCCTGCACGCCGGTGTCGCCGGTGGGATCGCGATTCTTCTCGCGCAGCTGGCGTTCGCCCCGAACGCGGTGATCTGGTCCGCCTCCTACACCCTGGGTGCCGGCTTCACCCTCGGTGCCGGCACGGTCGTCGCCCCGGCGGCGAGCACGGTCGGACTCCTCCCGCCGATCCCGGTGCTGGCCGCCCTGCCCACGACCGACGGCTCGCTGCAATGGCTCTGGTTGGCCGCCGGGGTGCTGGCCGGGGTGGTGGCCGCGCTGCAGGTGATCCGGCGTCGACCGGCGGCCCGGTTCGACGAGACCGCTCTGGTCGGCGGTCTCTCCGGCTTGCTCGCGGCGCTGACGTTCGTCGTCCTCGGCTGGCTCAGTGCCGGCGATCTCGGTAACGCCCGGCTGACCGGTCTGGGGCCACGGCTGCTGCCGCTGCTGGTGCTCGCCGGCGCCTCGCTCGGACTGTCGGGGCTGCTCTGCGGGCTGGTGGTCGGCCTGGTCAGGCGCTTTCGGCCCACCGAGCGCTGATCTGCCGCCGGCTCCGGCCGGTAGGGCCGGGGTCGCCTCGGCCGCTAGGGTGAGCCGGTGGCGTTCGGTCTGGTCGTGCTGGTCTCCGGCACCGGCACCCTGCTGCAGGCGCTGATCGACGAGGCGGCCGCTGACCGTGCCGACGGAGCTGACGGTGCCGACGGTGCCGACGAGGCGCTGCAGATCAGGGCCGTCGTCTCCGACCGTCCCGGTGTGCTGGCCCTGGAGCGGGCCGCCGCGGCGGACATCCCCACCGTCGTCCATCCCTTCGCCCGCGGCGCCGACCGGGTTCGTTGGGACGCCGAGCTGACCGAGCTGGTCGCCGGTTTCGCCCCTGACCTGGTGGTCAGCGCGGGCTTCATGAAACTCCTCGGCCCCGCCTTCCTGAGCCGGTTCGCCGGCCGGGTGATCAACACCCACCCGGCGCTGCTGCCGTCCTTCCCGGGGATGCACGGGCCGCGGGACGCACTGGCGCACGGGGTGAAGGTCACCGGGGCTACGGTGTTCGCCGTCGACGCCGGCGTCGACACCGGTCGGATCCTGGCCCAGGCCGCGGTGGACGTCCGCGACGGCGACACCGTCGAGTCCCTGCACGCGCGGATCAAGCCGGTCGAGGCCGAGTTGTTGTTGCGGACCGTCCGGCAGCTGGCCGGGAGCCCCGGGCCGGTCGATGACCTGACGACAAGTGGAACCACCGAAAGGGCGGACCGATGACCTCCAGCGGACCCGAAGAGACCGATCCCGGCCGGACCGACCCGGGCCACACCGACCCGGGCCACGAGCCGACGCAGGACGCCGGCCGATCCGGCGGGCGCTGGTCTCGGTCTATGACAAGACCGGTCTGCTCGAGGTGGCCCGGGCCCTGGACGCCGCCGGGGTCGAGTTGGTCTCCACCGGCAGCACCGCCACCCGGATCGCCGACGCCGGGCTGGCGGTGACGCCGGTCGAGCAGGTGACCGGCTTCGCCGAGTGCCTGGACGGCCGGGTGAAGACGCTGCACCCGCACGTGCACGCCGGTCTGCTGGCCGACCAGTACAACGAGGACCACCGCACCCAGCTCGAGCAGTTGGGGATCGCCCCGTTCGAGCTGGTGATCAGCAACCTCTACCCGTTCGCTGCGACCGTCGGCTCCGGCGCCGGCCCGCAGGAGTGTGTCGAGCAGATCGACATCGGTGGACCGTCGATGGTGCGGGCGGCGGCCAAGAACCACGCCAGCGTCGCGGTGATCACCGCCCCGGAGCAGTACGAGCTGCTGACCGAGGCCCTCTCGACGGGTGGGTTCACCCTCGCTCAGCGTCGGCAGTTGGCCGCCCAGGCCTTCGTCCACACCGCGACCTACGACGTCGCGGTGGCCGGCTGGATGGGCAACGTGCTGACCGACACCTCCGACGGCAGTGGCTTCCCGGCCTGGGTCGGCGCGACCTGGGAGAAGGCGGCGGTGCTGCGCTACGGGGAGAACCCGCACCAGCGGGCCGCTCTCTACCGCAACGGCGACGGCGCGGGCGGGCTGGCCACCGCCGAGCAGCTCGGCGGCAAGGAGATGTCCTACAACAACTACGTCGACACCGACGCGGCCCGCCGTGCGGCCGGCGATTTCGACGGTCCGGCGGTGGCCATCATCAAACACGCCAACCCGTGCGGGATCGCCGTCGGCGCCGACGTCGCCGAGGCCCACCGCAAGGCGCACGCCTGTGACCCGACCTCGGCCTTCGGCGGGGTGGTCGCCGCCAACCGGCCGGTCAGCGTGGCCCTGGCCGAGCAGCTGAGCGGCATCTTCACCGAGGTGGTGATCGCGCCGGACTACGAGGACGGTGCGGTCGAGGTGCTGGCCAGGAAGAAGAACCTGCGGATCCTGCGGACCGAGCCCTACCGACGCGGCGGGATCGAGACCCGCGACATCGACGGCGGGATGCTGATGCAGACCCGCGACGTCGCCGATCTCGACCACGACCATCCGGCCGGCTGGACGCTGGCCGCCGGCGAACCCGCCGACGAGGCGACGCTGGCCGATCTGGAGTTCGCCTGGGCCTGCGTCCGGGCGGTGAAGTCGAACGCGATCCTGCTCGCCGCCGACGGGGCCAGCGTCGGGGTCGGGATGGGTCAGGTGAACCGGGTGGACGCCTCCCGGCTCGCGGTGGAGCGGGCGGGGGAGCGGGCGGCCGGTTCGGTCGCCGCCTCGGACGCCTTCTTCCCGTTCGCCGACGGGTTGCAGATCCTGCTCGATGCCGGAGTACGGGCCGTCGTCCAGCCCGGCGGTTCGATCCGGGACGAGGAATCGATCGAGGCCGCCCGGGCCGCGGGCGTCACCATGTATCTCACCGGCGCCCGGCACTTCTTCCACTGATGCGCCTGCTGATCTGCCGGCCACGGCCGGCCGATGCTGGCAAGCTGGACCCGTGAGCACCGGGGGCCTGGACGGCGACGGGTCCGACGCGGGCCGGAACGGGGTTCGGTTCGACCCGCCGCCCACGTCGCCCTCCGCCGCAACGGCCGGGGCCGCCAGGCCGGGCCGGGCCCGGTCGCTGACCCGGCGACCCGCTCAGCAGTGGCCGCTGCTGGTGGTGCTGGCCGGCGTGGTGATCGGCCTGGCCTTCTGTTTCGGTGAGCAGTGGCGGCTGGGCTGCGTGATCATCGGTGCCTCGCTCGGCGTCGGCGCGGTCGAGCGGATCGCCCTACCGCGCCGCGACGCCGGCCTGCTGCAGGTCCGCGGCCGCGCCTTCGACATCACCGTGATGGTCGGTCTCGGCGTGGTGATCATCGCCCTGGCCATCGTGGTGCCGGGCCCGCACCGTTGAGCGAGCCGGACCCCGGCCCGGGCCAGGGGCGGCGCCCCTCATCGGGGCGACTGCCTCAGCTCCCGTTGGTCGTCGCGGCGACGATGGCGATGATGATGACGAACACGATGTAGAGCGCGAAGCCCACGATGTAGATGATCGAGAAGATCTTGCCCAGCAGCCGTCCGGTCTTGACGTTCTGGTAGTTCGAGTACTGCAGACCGGAGGCGTCCATCTCGCGGATGGCCTTGTTGCCCAGGCCCCAGGCGATGAAGGCGCAGATGGCGACGAAGATGCCGACGATGCCGAGGACGAAGACGGTCTGGCCCGGGGCGTACTCCCCGGCCATGCCCCCGTAGGCGGGCTGGCCGTAGGGGGCAGGCTGCTGGCCGTAGCCCGACTGCTGCCCGTAACCCTGCTGCGGAGCCTGTCCGTAACCCTGTTGCGGTTGCTGGCCGTAGTCCGGTTGCTGCGGGGCCTGTCCGTAGCCCTGCTGCGGCTGCTGACCGTAACCCTGCTGCGGCTGCTGGCCGTAGTCCGGCTGCTGGCCGTAGCCCTGCTGTTGGCCGTAGCCCTGCTGACCCTGGTTCGGGTCGTTGGCCGAGCTGGCGCTGGAGGGGTAGTTCGGGTTGCTCATGATGTCCTTAAGCGTCGGGGTCTGGCTGGAGCAGCGGTGGGGTCAGTAGTCGGGCTGGGAGCCGGCGGCGATGACGAAGATGAGGTAGGCGACGAAGCCGAGCACCTGGAGGCCGACCCCGACCAGACCGATGATGCGGCCGATCACGACGGTCTGACGGTTGTTGTAGGCCGTCGGGTTGGCGTCGATCTCACGCAGCGCCCGGGTCCCGATCACCGCGGCCACGATGCCCGTGACGAAGCAGACGACCGGGCTCAGGATCCCGAGCACCAGCACCGTGGTGCCCTGCGGGTGCGGCTGCGGATAGCCGCCGTAGGCCCCCTGGGCGTAGGGATTCCCGGGGTAGGGGACCTGGCCGTAGGGGCTCTGTCCGGGGCCTTGACCGTAGGGTGCTCGGGTTCTGGTGGCCGAGATCCTGGCCGTAACGCTGGCCCTTCTGGCCGTACGGGCTGGTCCTGCTTCTGGCCGTAACCGCCCTGGCCGTACGGGTTCTGGCCGTAGTGTCCGGCTGGTTCTGACCGTACGGGCTCGGCCCGGGTCCGCCGTGACCGTACGACCCGTCACCGGACTGACCGGGTTGGTCGGGGTAGGGATCGCCCCCGTACGGATGAGTCATAGCCGATATTGTCACCCATCGGGGGCTCGCCCGTCATGCGGTGATCGACAGTCGGGCCGGATTTCGATCTGCGGCCGGGGCGGGGTCAGGCCGGGGCGGGGTCAGGCCGAGGCGGACTGCACGAAGGCGGCCAGATCCGCCGACTGGGCCAACCGGCTGGGTTCGTGGACGTACATCATGTGGCCGGCCGGATAGTAGGCCCACTCGATCCGGTCCAGTTCGCTGCGCGGGACGTGCAGATGGGCGAAGACGTGTTCGGCGGCCAGATGCGGGGTGGCGCCGTCGTAGTAGCCGCAGGCGACGTGGACCCGCAGGTGCGGATTGGCCCGCAGCGCCTCGCTGAGCGGCAACGTGGTCTGCACCGAGGTGCCCTCGAAGTCGGAGTACGACCAGGGGTGCACCTTCGGGGTGAGCACGTTGTAGACCAGATCACTGCGATAGCCCAGCTCGGCCCGGACGTAGTCGTTGAACGCCGCCGAGTAGGGCCCCATGATGGCCGGGATGGTCGGATCGTCGTAGCTGTGGTCCTCGTTGCCGAGCGCCGGCCAGCCGGTGAAGCGCAGATCGAGCCGGCCGATCTGCTGACCCCGGTCGCGCAGCAGCTCGCTGACGAACTCGAACAGGGTGATCCTGAGGTCGGCCCGGTCGACGTAGGCCGGGTCGAGCCCGGTCAGCTCGGCGTAGCGGGCGACGATCTCGGACCGTTCGTCGGCCGGCAGTCGGTGGCCGCGGGCCAGGGCGTAGGGCAGCCGGGTGGTCGCGAACTCCTCGGCCTCGGCGATCCGTTCGGTCAGCTCGCCGCCGATCTTGCCGTGGTAGTGCGCGGCGGCGGTGTAGGTCGGCAGATAGAGCGCGTAGGGCTGGTCGTTGCCCTCGGAGAAGTCGACGGTGCCGATGTCGAGGACCGAGGAGATCAGCATCAGCCCGTTCAGGTACAGCCCGGAGTCCTCGGCCAGCAGGGCGGCCAGCCCGGCGGCCCGGGTGGTGCCGTAGGACTCGCCGGCCAGGAACTTCGGCGACAGCCAGCGTCCGTGCCGAGACGTCCAGGAGCGGATGAAGGAGGCCATCGCTTCCAGGTCGCGCCGGAGGCCGTGGAAGTCGTCGGCCTGGTGACCCTCGGCGGCCCGGGAGAAACCGGTGGTGACCGGATCGACGAAGACGAGATCGGAGACTCGCAGCAGGGTCTCGAGGTTGTCGGTCAGCCCCCAGGGCGGGCCGGTCAGCGCACCGGCGTCGCCCATCACCACCCGGCGTGGGCCGAGCAGGCCCAGATGCAACCAGACCGAGGACGAGCCGGGGCCGCCGTTGAAGGCGAACGTGACCGGCCGGCGGGCGCGAGCGGACGGGGCGTCTGCCTCACCGGCAGGTTCGGGCGGGGGATCGAGCACGTAGGAGACGTGGAAGATCTCGGCCCGCGGCCGGGCGCCGGCGTAGTCGCCGTCCTCGACGGACTCCTCGCGCAGCACCGTCCGGCCGCAGACCACGGTGTAGGCGAGCGCGTCGTCGCCGTCGCCGATCCGGTGGTGGCTGGTGACCAGATGGTCGGTCGGCTCCGGTCGGCGCTGTTCGTCACTCATCGCATCGTCCTCATCCCCGCAGGAATCCTCAGGAGATCAGGCCCAGGTCCTTCACGGCTTCCCGCTCGGACTCCAACTCCGCCACCGTGGCGTCGATCTTGGCCCGGGAGAACTCGCTGATCTCCAGCCCCTGGACGACGCTGTACTCACCGTCGGCGACCGTGCACGGAACCGAGCAGATGATGCCCTCGGGGATGCCGTAGGAGCCGTCGGAGGGCACCGACATCGACACCCAGTCATCGGCCGGGGTGCCGGCGACCCAGTCCCGGACGTGGTCGACGGTGGCGTTGGCGGCGCTGGCCGCCGAGCTGGCGCCGCGGGCCTCGATGATCGCCGCGCCGCGCTTCTGCACCGTCGGCAGGAAGTCGTTCTCCAGCCAGGTCTGGTCGTCGACCACCTCGGCGGCCGGCCTGCCGGCGATCAGCGCGTTGAAGATGTCGGGGTACTGGGTGGCGGAGTGGTTGCCCCAGACGGTCATCTTGGTCACGTCGGTGACCGGGACGCCCGCTTTGATGGCCAGCTGGCCGACGGCGCGGTTGTGGTCGAGCCGGGTCAGGGCGTTGAAGCGGTTCTGCGGGATGTCGGGGGCGTTGCTCATGGTGATCAGCGCGTTGGTGTTCGCCGGGTTGCCGGTGATCAGCACCTTGACGTCGTCGGCGGCGTGCTCGTTCAGGGCCCGGCCCTGGGGCTTGAAGATGGCGCCGTTGGCGCTCAGCAGATCGGCGCGCTCCATCCCCTTGCCGCGCGGCCGGGCGCCGACCAGCATCGCGATGTTGACGCCGTCGAAGACCACGTTCGGGTCGTCGCCGATCTCGACCTTGCTCAGCAACGGGAAAGCACAGTCGTCGAGCTCCATCACCACGCCCTCGAGCGCCTTCAGGGCCGGGGTGATCTCCAGCAGCCGCAGCTCGACCGGCTGGTCGGGCCCGAGGAGTGCACCCTTGCCGATGTGGAACAACAGGCTGTAGCCGATCTGTCCGGCGGCCCCGGTGACGGCCACCTTGACGGGTGCTTTGCTCACGGACGACTCCTCTTCGAACTCGTTCAAGCGGGTAGGGACGCGCCGGCAGAAGTGCGCTGATGCGTCCTGGCGAGGTTAGCAATGAGCGGCCGACGGCGACCGGACGGGCCGATGGCGGACGCCGGTCGACGCACGGTATCTTGACGTCAAGAGACTTTGTCCCGATCGACTGACGGAAGGTTGACCCCGCAGATGGCCAGCTCGAGCTCGAAGATCATCTACACCCACACCGACGAGGCGCCGATGCTGGCGACCTACTCGTTCCTGCCGATCATCCAGGCGTTCGCCTCCACGGCCGGGGTCGAGGTCGAGACCCGCGACATCTCGTTGGCCGGCCGGATCATCTCCCAGTTCCCGGAGCGGCTCAGCGCCGACCAGCAGCAGCCGGACGCCCTGGCCGAGCTGGGCGAGCTGGCCGAGACGCCGGGCGCCAACATCATCAAGCTGCCGAACATCTCGGCCTCGGTCTCCCAGCTGAAGGCGGCGATCAAAGAGCTGCAGGGCAAGGGCTACGACCTGCCGGACTACCCGGACAACCCGACCACGGACGAGGCGAAAGCCGACCGGGCCAAGTACGACAGGACGAAGGGCAGTGCGGTCAACCCGGTGCTGCGGCAGGGCAACTCCGACCGCCGGGCCCCGGCGTCGGTGAAGTCCTACGCCCGCAAGCACCCGCACCGGATGGGCGCCTGGAGCCCGGAGTCGAAGACCAACGTCGCCCACATGGAGGCCGACGACTTCCGCAGCAGCGAGAAGTCGGTGGTGATCGGGGCCGACGACACGCTCCGGATCGAGTTCGTCGGCGCCGACGGTGACACCACGGTGTTGAAGGACGGCATCGCCGTGCTGGCCGGTGAGGTGGTCGACGCCACCGCCATGCACGTCGGACCCCTGCGGGAGTTCCTGACCGCCCAGGTGGCCCGGGCCAAGGACGAGGGCGTGCTGTTCTCCGCGCACCTGAAGGCCACCATGATGAAGGTCTCCGACCCGATCATCTTCGGCCACGTCGTCCGTGCCTACTTCGCCGACGTGTTCGCGAAGTACGGCGACGATCTGGTCGCCGCCGGCCTGAGCCCGAACGACGGACTCGGCGGAATCCTTGCCGGGCTGGAGAAGCTGGACAACGGCGCCGAGATCAGGGCGGCCTTCGACGCGGGTCTGGCCGACGGCCCGGCGATCGCGATGGTCGACTCCGATCGCGGCATCACCAACCTGCACGTGCCCAGCGACATCATCGTCGACGCCTCGATGCCGGCCATGATCCGCACCTCGGGCCACATGTGGGGCCCGGACGGCGACGAGGCCGACACCCTGGCCGTGATCCCCGACAGCAGCTACGCGGGCATCTACCAGGCGGTGATCGAGGACTGCCGCGCCAACGGTGCCTACGATCCCGCCACCATGGGCTCGGTGCCGAACGTCGGCCTGATGGCCCAGGCCGCCGAGGAGTACGGCAGCCACGACAAGACCTTCGAGATCGAAGCCGAGGGGACGGTCCGGGTGGTCGACTCGAGCGGCCGGGCGCTGCTGGAGCACCCGGTCTCCGCCGGCGACATCTGGCGCGCCTGCCAGACCAAGGACGTGCCCATCCAGGACTGGGTGAAGCTGGCCGTCACCCGGGCCAAGGCCTCCGGTGACCCGGCGGTGTTCTGGCTGGACGAGACCCGGGCCCACGACGCGGTGCTGATCGAGAAGGTGAACAAATACCTGTCGGACCACGACACCGACGGTCTGGACATCTCGATCAAGGCCCCGGTGGAGGCCATCACCCTTTCCCTGGAACGGATCCGGCGCGGTGAGAACACCATCAGCGTCACCGGCAACGTGCTGCGGGACTACCTGACCGACCTGTTCCCGATCATGGAGCTGGGCACCTCGGCCAAGATGTTGTCGGTGGTGCCGTTGATCAACGGTGGCGGGCTGTTCGAGACCGGTGCGGGCGGGTCGGCACCCAAGCACGTCCAGCAGTTGATCAAGGAGGACTACCTGCGCTGGGACAGCCTGGGCGAGTTCCTGGCGCTGGCCGTCAGCTTCGAGCACCTGGCCACCACCACCGACAACGCCCGGGCGCAGATCCTGGCCGACACCCTGGACCGGGCCACCGGCACCTTCCTGGCCGAGAACAAGTCCCCGGCCCGCAAGGTCGGCTCGATCGACAACCGCGGCAGCCACTTCTATCTCGCGCTCTACTGGGCCGACGAACTGGCCGAGCAGAGCGAGGACGCCGAACTGGCGGCCGCGTTCGCGGGGCTGGCCGAGGCGCTGAAGAGCAACGAGGAGAAGATCAACTCCGAGTTGCTCGGCGTCCAGGGCCGGCCGGCCGACGTCGGCGGCTACTACCAGCCGGACGACGACCTGGCCTTCTCGGTGATGCGTCCGTCGGCGACGTTGAACGAGGCCCTCGCCGCCCTCTGAGGTCGGGTTTTCCTCACCTGAACAGAGATCCGCCCCGCACACGTTGTCCTGTGTGCGGGGCGGATCTCTGTGCGGGGCGATCACTGCGCGGGCCGATCACTGCGCGGGGCCGATCACTGTGCAGGGGTGGTCGGCGTCAGCGGACGTCGTAACGGTCGGCGTCCATCACCTTCACCCAGGCGCTGACGAAGTCGGCGGCGAACTTCTCCGCGGCGTCGTCGCTGGCGTAGACCTCGGCCAGGGCGCGCAGCTCGGAGTTGGAGCCGAAGACCAGGTCGTTGCGGGTGCCGGTCCAGCGCACCTCGCCCGATCCGTCCCGGCCCTCGAAGACGGTCGAGGACTCATCGGTGGCCGACCAGCTGAGGTCCATGTCCAGCAGGTTGACGAAGAAGTCGTTGCTCAGCGTGCCGACCCGGTCGGTGAGGACACCGTGGGCCGAGTCGCCCTGGTTGGCGCCGAGCACCCGCAGCCCGCCGATCAGCACGGTCAGCTCCGGGGCGCTCAGCCCGAGCAGGTTGGCCCGGTCGACCAGCCGGTACTCCGCCGGCAACCGGTCGTCCTTGCCGAGGTAGTTGCGGAAGCCGTCCACGGTCGGCTCCAGTACGGCGAAGGAGTCGACGTCGGTCTGCTCCTGGCTCGCGTCCGTCCGGCCCGGGGTGAACGGGACGCTCACCTCGGCCCCGGCGGCCCGGGCGGCCTGTTCGACCCCGACGTTGCCGGCCAGCACGACCAGATCGGCGAACGAGACGTGGCCGCCGGCGGAGGCCTGGATCCCTTCCAGGGTGGAGATCACGGTGGCCAGCTCACCCGGGTCGTTGACCGCCCAGCCGCGCTGCGGCTCGAGCCGGATCCGGCCGCCGTTGGCCCCGCCGCGCTTGTCGCTGGCCCGGAACGAGGACGCCGCGGCCCAGGCGGTCGAGACCAGTTGGGAGACACTCAGCCCGCTGTCGGCGATCTGCTGCTTCAGGGCCGCGACCTGATCCGCACTCGGCACCTCGCCCGACGGGGCCGGCACCGGATCCTGCCAGGACAGTTCCTCGCTCGGCACCAGGGCGCCGAGGTAGCGGTCCTTGGGGCCCATGTCGCGGTGGGTGAGCTTGTACCAGGCGCGGGCGAACGCGTCGGCGAACTGGTCCGGGTTCTGGTAGAAGCGCCGGGCGATCTTCTCGTAGACCGGGTCGGCCTTCAGGGCCAGATCGGTGGTCAGCATGGTCGGCGGCCGCCGGTTCGGGGTGCCGTCCGGATCGGGCACGGTGTTCGCGCCGCCGCCGTCGGCGGGCTGCCACTGGCTGGCCCCGGCCGGACTGGTGACCAGTTCCCACTCGAACTCGAACAGGTTCTGCAGGTAGTAGTTGGTCCAGGTGGTCGGCTCCTTGGTCCAGGTCACCTCGAGACCGCTGGTGATGGTGTCGATGCCCTTGCCGGAGGCGAAGGTGTTCTTCCAGCCCAGGCCCTGCATCTCCAGCCCGGCGCCCTCCGGCTCGGCCTCGACGAAGTCGTCCGGGCTGGCCGCGCCGTGGGTCTTGCCGAAGGTGTGGCCGCCGGCGATCAGGGCGACGGTCTCCTCGTCGTTCATGGCCATCCGGCCGAACGTCTCGCGGATGTCGCGGGCCGAGGTGACCGGATCGGGCACCCCGTTGGGCCCCTCGGGGTTGACGTAGATCAGGCCCATCTGCACCGCGGCCAACGGGTTCTCCAGCTGTCGGTCGCCGGTGTAGCGCTGATCGCCCAGCCAGGTGTCCTCAGGCCCCCAGTAGACGTCCTCGTCCGGCTCCCAGACGTCGGCCCGGCCACCGGCGAAACCGAACGTCTGCAGCCCCATCGACTGCAGCGCGACGGTGCCGGTGAAGACCATCAGGTCGGCCCAGGAGAGGCGCTTGCCGTACTTCTTCTTCACCGGCCACAGCAGCCGGCGGGCCTTGTCCAGGTTGGCGTTGTCGGGCCAGCTGTTCAGCGGCGCGAACCGCTGCATCCCGGCGCCGGCGCCGCCCCGGCCGTCGTAGCATGCGGTAGGTGCCGGCGCTGTGCCAGGCCATCCGGATGAAGAACGGGCCGTAGTGGCCGAAGTCGGCCGGCCACCAGTCGACGGAGGTGGTCATCACCTGCTCGACGTCGGCGCGCAACTCCTCCAGATCGACACTCAGGAAGGCCTCGCGGTAGTCGAAGTCGGCCTCCATCGGGTTGGCCACGGCCGGGTGCTTGCGCAGGATCTTCAGGTTGAGCTGCTTGGGCCACCAGTCCCGGTTGCCGCCGCTCTCCACCGGGAGGTTGCGGCGTTGGCCGACCGGGCACAGGCCCTCGCTCTCGGCCGACTGCATGTCGCCCTCGACGGCGTTGTGGTGGTGATGGTGGGTCTGGGACATCTGGGCGTTCTCCTGCTCTTTCGTTCTTCGGCTCGGAGCCGGTCTGTGTGCCTTCACCCTGTCACGGTTATCTGGAATCGTTCAAGGGAGGTGGGGTGTCCGTTTGGGCGGATCGGCCGGCCTTTGGCAGGATCGTCGCGTGACCTTGCGGATCAGCGTCATCGGCACCGGCTATCTCGGCGCGACCCACGCGGCCGGGATGGCCGAGTTCGGCCACGAGGTGATCGGCATCGACATCGACCCGGCCCGGGTCGAGCAGCTCAACGCCGGCCGGTCGCCGATGTACGAGCTCAACCTGGAGCCGATGCTGGAGCGGCACACCGCCTCGGGCCGGCTGCGGTTCTCCACCGACCTCGCCGACGTCGCCGACTGGGCCGACGTCCACTTCCTGTGTCTGGGCACACCGCAGGGCCCGGACGGTTCGGCCGACCTGAGCCAGCTGGAGTCCGTCACCCGGGGGCTGGCGCCGCTGCTGAAGCGGCCGGCCCTGATCGTCGGCAAGTCCACCGTCCCGGTCGGCACCGCGGCCTGGCTGCTCGGCCTCTACCGCGAGCTGGCCCCGGCCGGCGACACCGTCGACCTGGCCTGGAACCCCGAGTTCCTGCGGGAGGCGTTCGCGGTCGAGGACACCCTGCGTCCGGACCGGCTGGTCTTCGGCACCCACGACAGGGCCTCGCTCGGCCTGCTGCGGCAGGTCTACGCGATCCCGCTGAGTGAGAAGACGCCGACGGTGGTCTGCGACTTCGCCACCGCCGAGCTGATCAAGACCGCGGCCAACGCCTTCCTGGCCACCAAGATCAGCTTCATCAACGCGATGGCCCAGATGTGCCAGGCGGCCGGCGGCGACGTGACCCTGCTGGCCGACGCGATCGGTTACGACAAGCGGATCGGACGCCAGTTCCTGAACGCCGGGCTCGGGCTTCGGCGGCGGCTGTCTGCCCAAGGACATCCGGGCGCTGGCGGCCAGTGCGGACTCCCTCGGCGTCAAGGTGCTCAGCGACTTCATCGCCGGGGTGGAGGCGATCAACACCGGCCAGCGGCACGAGATGGCCGACATGGCGACCGATCAGCTCGGCGGGGACGTGACGGGCAAGAAGATCGCCGTGCTGGGTGCGGCCTTCAAGCCCGGCACGGACGACACCCGCAACTCCCCGGCGCTGACCGTGGCCACCGATCTGGCCCGGCGTGGGGCGACGATCGTGGTGTTCGATCCGCAGGCCACCGTGCACTGGCCCGGGATCGCGCAGGCCGGCTCGGTCGAGGAGACGCTCGCCGGCGCCGATCTGGTGCTGCACCTGACCGAGTGGCCGGAGTTCCGCCAGCTCGACCCGGCCGCCCTCGGTGCGCTGGTGCAGAACAGGATCATCATCGACGGGCGGCTGAAGCTGCACCCGCCGACCTGGCAGGACGCCGGCTGGAAGGTCGTCCAGATGGGCCGGGCCGGCACGCTCTGATGCCCCGCGATCATCCGACGACGAGCGCCGGCCGATGAGGCAGATCGTCCTCAACAGCCTGCTGGTGCTGGTGCTGATCATCATCAGCGGCGTCTTCGTGGCGGCCGAGATGGCCCTGGTGTCGCTGCGGGAGAGCCAGATCCGCGGCCTGGCGCACCGCAGCAAGCGGGGCGCCACCGTGGCCCGGCTGACCGGCAACCCCAACCGGTTCCTGTCCGCGGTCCAACTCGGGGTGACCCTGTCGGGCTTCCTCTCCGCGGCCTTCGGCGGCGCCACCCTGGCCGTCCATCTGGCCCCCCACCTGCAGCGGCTCGGGCTCAGCGACGGCGTCTCGGACACGCTGGCCCTGATCCTGATCACCGCGGTGATCTCGTATGTCTCGATCGTGGTCGGTGAGCTGACCGCCAAGCGGCTGGCCCTGCAACGCTCCGAGGCGTACGCCACCGGGCTGGCCCCGTTCGTCGACCTGATCGCCAAGGTCGCCCGGCCGGTGATCTGGCTGCTCGGCCACTCCACCAACGTCATCGTCCGGCTGCTCGGCGGTGATCCCGGCGCCTCCCGGGAGGAGGTGACCGACGAGGAGATCCGGGCCCTGGTCAGCGAATCCCAGACCCTCGGGGCGGAGGAGCGCCAGATCGTCGACGACGTGTTCGACGCCGGCCGGCGCAGTCTGCGGGAGGTGATGATCCCCCGGACCGAGGTCGACTTCCTGCCCGGGTCGACCCCGGCCTACAAGGCGGCCGCCCAGGTGCTGCAGGCGCCGCATTCGCGCTACCCGGTGATGGGGGAGTCGGCCGACGACATCCTCGGCTTCGTCCACGTCCGGGATCTGCTCGACCCCGAGATCAGTCACCGCAGCACCCCGGTCGCCGAGCTGGCCCGGCCGGTGATCCTGCTGCCCGACACCGTCCGGGTGCTGCGGGCGCTGTCGGAGATGCGCCGCGAGCGAGCCCATCTGGCGATCGTGCTGGACGAGTACGGCGGCACCGCGGGCATCGTGACCATGGAGGACGTGGTCGAGGAGCTGGTCGGCGACATCACCGACGAGTACGACGAGGTGCCGGCCGAGCGTCCGCAGTTGGCCGGCGAGCAGGCCTTCGACGGGCTGCTGACCCTGGACGAGTTCCACGACCGGACCGGCTACCGGTTGCCCGAGGGCCACTACGACACCCTGGCCGGCTTCGTCGTCGCCGGGCTCGGCCAGATCCCGACGGTGGGGGAGTCGGTCGTGGCCCAGGCCGAGGTGCGCAGCGAGGACGAGGACGAGACCGGCCTGGTCCCGCTCGAACTGACCGTGGTCGAGCTCGACGGACGCCGGGCCGCTCAGCTGATGGTGCGGCTCGCCCCCGAACCGTCGCCGGAGGACGCCGCAGCGCCCGCGGCGCCGGCGGATCCGGCGGCCGGCACCGAGGCGGCGACCGAGGCTCCCTGAGGCCCGCGTGATCGAGGCCCGCGTGATCGAGGCCCGGACCGGTCCGCGGCATCGACAAGGGTTTGGCCCGGGCCGATCCGTGCGTGGAAAGATGGACGACATGCCCGATCGTCCCCGCGTCCTGTCCCTGATGCAGCCCACCGCCGACTCCCTGCACCTGGGGAACTACCTCGGCGCGCTGCGGCAGTGGGTGCCGCTGCAGGAGGACTACGAGGCGTTCTACGGCGTGGCCGATCTGCATGCGCTCACCGTCGAGGTGGAGCCGTCGGTGCTCAAGGAGCGGACGCTGCGCAGCGCGGCCCAGATGATCGCCGGCGGGGTCGATCCGGACCGCTCGCCGCTGTTCATCCAGTCCCACGTGCCCGAGCACACCCAGCTGTGTTGGGTGCTGGCCTGCATGACCGGCTTCGGTCACGCCAGCCGGATGACCCAGTTCAAGGACAAGACCGCCCGCACCGGCAGCGACTCGGCCAACGTCGGCCTGTTCCTCTATCCGGTGCTGATGGCCGCCGACATCCTGCTCTACCAGGCCGACCGGGTCCCGGTGGGCGAGGACCAGCGCCAGCATCTGGAGCTCACCCGCGACCTGGCCCAGCGCTTCAACTCCCGCTACGGCGACACGTTCGTGGTGCCCGAGCCGCACATCCTGCCCACCGTGGCCAAGGTGATGGACCTGACCGAGCCGACGGCCAAGATGAGCAAGACCGGCTCACCGCCGAGCGGGATCATCGAACTGCTCGACACCGACAAGGCCAACACCAAGAAGTTCAAATCGGCCGTCACCGACTCCGACCGGGTGGTCAGCTACGACGACGAGGCCAAACCGGGCGTGGCGAACCTGCTGCGCATCCTCTCGGCCATGACCGACCGCCCGATCGAGGCCCTGGTCGCCGACTTCGAGGGCAAGGGCTACGGCGACCTCAAGGCCGCGGTGGCCGACTCCGTGGTCAGCTTCGCCGGCCCCTTCCGCGACCGCACCCTCGACCTGATGGGCGAGCGGACCGAACTGGAGAAGATCCTCGCCGCCGGCGCCGACCGCGCCCGCGACGTCGCCAGCGGCACCCTGGCCCAGGTCTACCGCAAAACCGGCCTCCTCCCTCCCGGCTGACCCCACGACCCGACGCCGCCAGTCGCCACCCAGTCGACAAACCAGCCGTCATCCCCCGCAGCGTCAGCGCGCACGAAGTGCGCTGAACGGCCACCCAAAAAGGGGGAGCGGACGAAACGAACGAGGGCGGTGGTGCGGATATCCCCCACCCGGGACGTGGATGGGTCTGGCCGTCGACCGAGCCCGCGAGGGAGACCGGTTGTCCCGGGTGGGGAGTACCGCAGCACCGACCGGCACCCAGCGAACCGACCACGAGCCCTACTACCCCGTCAGCTCATCCACATAACACCAGCGCCAGTTCTCCCCGCGCTCGAAGCTCCGCATCACCGGATGCCCCGTCTGCGCGTAGTGCTTCGTCGCGTGGGTGCCGACCGATGAGTCGCAGCACCCCACGTTCCCGCAGGTCAGGCACAGCCGCAGATGGACGGGCCGGGTTCCCTCGCGATCGCAGTCCAGGCAGTGGTCACTGTTCGGCTCGGCGTTCAGCGGGGCCTCGTCGAGATGGACGCAGTCACCGCTGGCCGTGGCCGCCGTCCGCTCCATCGGCTCGGTGTTGCGGACGGTCTCGGACCGGACGGTCAACGCGGTCAGGGTGGACTCTTCGACGTCGAGGGAATCCAGCACCTCGCTGATCACCTCGTTGTCCACCGAACCGTGCGAGCGGATCCGCAGCACCTCGTCCCGCTCGGTCTGCAGGGTCTGCAGCCGGAGCCGGCGGTACTCCTCGGCGGGCGTCTCCAACTCACCGCGGGTGCCGAGCCGCTCCCAGATCGCGTTGGTCCGGCGCCCGATCGAACGGCGCAGGGCCTCCATCGTCTCGTCGGAGTCGCTGTCACGACGGACGGACTCCAGTTGGTTCAGCGCCGCCGCGGACGAGGACTGCAGCACCGAGGCGACGGCCAGGGCGTCCTCTCGCGGGTCGGGCCCGTGCAGGCCGCTGCGGCGTGCGACCCAGGGCAGCGTGGTGCCCTGGATCAGCAGCGTCCCGGCGGTCACGATCAACGCACCGAAGACCAGGACCGAGCGGACCGGGCTGGCCGGCAGCACGAAGGCGGTGGCCAGCGTGACCACCCCGCGCATCCCCGCCCAACCGATCACCGCGGTCTTGCCGAGCCGGTGACTCTTGCCGCCGTGGCTGCGGAACAGGTAGATCCCGGCGATCGAGACCCAGACCAGCCTCAGTACGACGACCCCACCGAAGGCCGCCGCGCAGAAGGCGGCGATCCGGCCGGGGCTGAAGTCGGAGTTCGCCATGTCGGTGGTGATCCGGTAGGCCTGCAGGCCGATCAGCAGGAAGACGGAGTTCTCCAGCAGGAACTGGATGGTCGCCCAGTTGGTGCGCTGGCTGATCCGCGACTGAGCGGTCTGGATCACCGGCGCCTTGTAGCCCAGGATCAGGCCGGCCACGACCACCGCGATCACCCCGGACGCGTGGTAGTCGCCGAACCCGAGCTCTTCGGCCGGCAGATAGGCCAGGTAGGGCAGCAGCAGCGAGAAGGCGGTGTCGAAACGGGTCTTGTGGATGCGTTTGCGGATCTGGACGGCCACGAAGGCGACCACCAGCCCGACCAGGACGCCGCCGCCGGCCGCGATCAGGAAGGCCACCGGCACCTCGACCACGTTCACCGTGCCGGTGACGGCGACGATCGCCACCCGCAGACAGGTGATGGCGGTCGCGTCGTTGACCAGTGACTCGCCCTCGAGGATGGTGACGACCCGCCGGGGCAGGCCGACCTGACGGGCGATCGAGGTGGCGGCGACCGCGTCCGGCGGGGCGACGACCGCTCCGAAGGCGAACGCGAGGGCGAACGGGATCGGCAGGATCAGCCAGCTGATCAGGCCGACGCCGAACGCGGTGATCGCCACCAACAGCACCGACAGGAACCCGATCGAGGCCTTGTTGGCCCGGAAGTCGATCAGCGAGCTGCGGATCGCCGCCGAGTAGAGCAGCGGCGGCAACAACCCGATCAGCACCAGGTCGGAGGTGAGCGCGATGTCGGGGATGAAGGGGACGAACGAGATCACGATGCCGGTGAGCATCAGGGCGAGCGGGGCCGAAAAACGGATCCGCTCGGCCAGGGCGGTGATGGCGGTGACCACGGCGCCGAGAGCGAGCAGTCCGAGAGCGACGTCCACGGCGTCAGTTTCTCCTATTTCGTCACAGGGGCGGGCCGATGAGCCTCAGGCTCAGGTCGACCGGCCGGTCGTCCGGTTGAATCTTCGTTGCAGCCTCGAGGAGAGGTGGTGCAAGCGGCGACGCGCGGTGGGCGGAGCCGGAGCACGTACCGGCTCGGCCGATGTCGCGCCGGCCATCAACGCCCGGAGACGTCGACGGCCGAGGGCGGTTTTCCTGGCCAGACCCAGCTGTTCGCCGAGGCAGACCTCGCGCAGGGCGCGGCGGTGCAACTCGGCGACGAGCAGCGCCTCCTCGTGCGCAGTCAGTGCTCGACCGTAACCGGCCAGAAAAGCGGTCTTCGTCGCGGGGCGGTTCCACCAGTGTCCGAAGGCGAGCCAGGACAGATCCATGATCCCCGGGGCCCAGCGCGCCTGGCCGTAGTCGATCGCGCGCAGCACGCCGGCGTCGAGCAGCCAGTTGTGGGCCCGGAAGTCCCCGTGGTTGGGCACCGCGACCGTGTTCGGCTCCTCCTGCAGGGGCGCCATCCCGTCGCGGGCGAAGGCGTACTCCTCGTCACTGAGGACGTGATGGTGGCGGGTGAACACACCTTCCAGCCACGGCGTGTTCGCATAAGACCCCTGGCCGGGCCGGCCGGGGACCGACTCGTGCAGTTGCCGCAGCCAGGCCCCGGCCAGCCGGTGGTGCTCGGGGTCCTCGGCCGAGGCGGGTTCGCCGGGAATCGCGGACAGGACCATCGCCCGCAGCCCCTCGTCGGCCGCCAGCAGAGCGGGGGCCAGGTCGTCCCGGCCGGTGAGCCATTCGCGGTAGGCGCTGACCTCCGAGGTCCAGGCGCTGATCCTCGGCTCGACCTTGAGGAACCAGCGCCGGCCGGTACGGTCGCCGAGCTCCAGCACGAGTCGCCCCTCGGAGGCAGCGACCTGGGTCTGCTCGGGCTGGGACAGCACCTGGGGGTCGCTGAGCACAGTGCTCAACCACGCGCTGAGCTCAGGACTGAGAGACACCGGCGGAACTCCTCGGACGGTCGGAAGGGGGACGGCGCTGGGCAGTGCCCGGTCAAGGTACGCCGTGGACGTTCGGCTCGCGATTCCTGCGGCGCCGAGCGGCGGCCAACGCTATATTTCCTGCGGCACGATTCGGCGGCTCGGTTCACGAGCCGGCCTGGGTGGAGACGAGGTCGAGGACGATGGTGGACCCGCACGAGCAGAACCCCTACGACCACGATCCCTATGGTCAGGCCCCGCCCGGCCAGAACGGCTCCGACCAGAACGCCTACGAGCAATATCCCTACGGCCAGAACGCCTACGGCCAGAATCCCTACGGCCAGAATCCCTACGGGCAAGCTCCGCCCGGCCAGAACGCCTACGGGCCATCTCCCTACGGGCCGAACCCGTACGGCCGACCGGCGCCGGGCCCGGCGTTGCCGGTGACGCTCGCTCAGCCGTTCTATGACGCGTCCCTCGTCGAGGCGTTCACGCGGTTCTGGCGCAAGTACGCCACCTTCACCGGCCGGGCGAGCCGGAGCGAATTCTGGTGGTGGGTGCTGTGCGACGTCATCATCGGGATCGTCCTCGGTCTCATCGGTCTCGGCATCCACGTCGCGTCGGCGGGGATGAGCATGGCCTCACTCGCCTCGGTCGGTCGCGGTTTCACCGCCTCCACCGTGATCAGCGGTGTCTGGCTGCTGGCCACCATCGTGCCCCGGTTCGCGCTGGCGATCCGTCGGCTGCACGACGCCGACCGCAGCGGCTGGTGGTATCTGCTCGCCGTGCCGTCCTGGGGCTACAACCTCGTGCAGCTGGTGCATCCGGTGAGTACCGCCACCTTCCTTCCGGGACAGGCGCCGGAGGCGCAGGCGTTCACCTCCGCCGTGATCGTCCTAGGGGTGAGCGTCGTCGTCCTGCTGATCCAGATCCCGCTGCTGGTCTTCTATCTCACCGCGCCCAGGCCGGAGGGACAGCGCTTCGACCGGTCTGCCTGACCGAACCGAACCGGGCCGGGCCTGTGGCAGGATCGCGCGATGTCCGAACGAGCGGCCGAGGTGAACCGCGGCCCTGCCCCCGCGTCAGCGTCAGCGGCCCGCGTCAGCGCCGGCGTCGGAGCGGACGGACGGGGCCGAGCTGCTGACCTCGCCCGCCGTGGCCGATCTGCTGCGCGCCGCGGTCCGGCACGGCGGGGGCTCGCTGGTGTCCTGGCGTCTCGACCACGTCGACGCCGATCCGACCCGCTCGACCACGGCCACCTACGCCGCGGTGGTGGACTGGCCGTTCGGCCGCCGGGAGGAACTGTTCGGCGCCAGCGCGCGGATCGGGGGACCGACCCCGGCCGACCAGCGGGCGGTCATCTTCGCCGACGGCAACCGCGAGGTGGCGGTCTGGCTGCACCCGCACGATCCTGACCTGCCGGCCCTCGCTCGAGCCGTCTACGCCGAGCAGCTGGCTGAGCTGTTCAGCCGGGAGCGCACGTTCGGGGTCGACGTCCGCGCCGAGCAGCTGACCCTGCGGATGGTCGCCTACCGGCCCCGTCGCCGGGCTGTGGTCCGGGTCGTCGTGGCGCTGCCCGCCGGCCCGCGGACCGTCTTCGTCAAGGTGCTCCGGCCGGGTCTGTTCGCCGCGGTGCTGACCCGGCACCGGCTGCTGTCCGGGGCCGGACTGCCCTCTCCGGAGGTGGTGCTCGCCGACGACGAGGGCCTGCTGGTCACCCGGGAACTCACCGGCCGGCCGCTGGCCACCCGGATCTTCGACCAGCAGGCACCCTGCTCACCGGCGGACCTGATCGGCCTGCTGGACGCGATGCCCCCGGCCGTGGCCACGTTGGAGCGACGTCCGCCGTGGACGGACGCGGTCGGCTCCTACGCCGAGCTGGTGGCCTCGGCGCTGCCGGAACTCGGACCGGAGCTGCACCGCCTGGCCGGGGTGATCACCGCCGGCGTGGGCGAGATCCCGCCGGGGGAGGAGGCGACGCACGGCGACTTCTACGAGGCCCAGATCTTCGTCGGCGGTGGCCGGGTCAGCGGGATGCTCGACGTCGACACGGTCGGACCGGGCCGCCGGGCCGACGATCTGGGCTGTCTGATCGCCCACCTGACGACCGTGCAGCGGATGAACCCCGCACAGACCGCCCGGGTCCGGGCCCTGGTCTCGGACTGGCTCGCGGTCTTCGACACCCGGGTCGATCCGGTCGAGTTGCGACTGCGGGCGGCCGCGGTGGCGATCTCGTTGGCCACCGGCCCCTACCGCGGTCAGGAACGGGGCTGGGCCGAGCAGACCCGGATGATCGTGCACGCGGCCGACCAGCTGGTCCGCAGCGTCAGCTGACCCCTCGCTCGCGACGGAGCAGGACTTCCGGGTGCAGGATCGGAGCTGTCCCGGTCAGCCGGCGTGATCCGCCACCGGGACGACCCGACCGGGTGGCCGGGTCGAATCCGAGACGATCGAGAAGGCCTCGGCCGGGGTGCCGTGTCGCAGCAACGCCTCGGCGAGATCGGCCAACAGCCGCGGGAACAGCCGGGCCGAATCGCCCCGGAGCTCGTCCAGGGTCCACCAGCGCAACTCGACCAGATAGTCCTCATCGGCCTGCAGTCCGGCGCGATCGACCCGGTCCGAGTCGGCCCGGCCCCACCAGAGCTGCTCGACCTGGTGCAGCACGACCTCCCCGACGTCGACCCAGTAGTCCTGCTCGACCACCGGACCGGCCAGGTCGACCGCCCGCAGCCCGGTCTCCTCGGCCAGCTCGCGGGCGGCGGCCCCGGCTGTCGTCTCGCCCGCCTCGATCCCGCCGCCCGGCAAGGCCCAGTACTCCCGGCGGACCCCGTCCGGGCCGGTGACCAGGTTCCGGGTCAGCAGCAGCCGGTCGGCCGGATCGAAGACCAGCGAGCGGACCGACCGTCGGCGGCGTTCGGGCCGGGTGGCGGCGACGGGCGGCGGATCAGGCCACAGCACCTGCTCGAAACAGAGCACCGCCGGCAGCGTCCGGTAGTCGCCGTAGCCGGGGATCCGCCGCCAGCCGAGCCTGCGGTAGAGCGCGGCCGCCTCCGGCTGTCGCGGACCGGTCGACAGCACCAGGCGGTCCCAGCCAGCGGCGGCCGCATCCCTGGTCAGCGCCTTCATCAACGCCGTGGCGACCCCTCGTCCACGCGCGTCCGGCCGGACGTAGACCCGTTTCACCTCGGCCGTGCGGTAGCCGTCCGCGGTGGCGGTCTGTGGGTCGGGATCGATCAGGATGGCGCAGCCCGACCCCTCGGCGACCCAGCAGCCCCGGACCCGGGACGGGTCGAGCTCAGCCAGGGCGGGCACCGCACGGACGGCCAGCACCTCGGCGTAACGCTCCCGCAGCTCGGCTTCCTGCGCGGTCCGCAGAGCGACCACGACCGGATCCGTCCACTCCGTCGCCCGCACCCGGATCGGGACGATCGAGGCCTGGCCCATCAGCCGAACCTACCGGTCCGGCGGCCGCTCGGGCCGTGCCCTCGTTTCGGCCAGGGTGTCGTGCAGAGCGTGTTACGGATCTGTGGCGGCTCGTCCCAACCGTCACCGGGGGCCGGTGAGGCCACGTCGGCCGTGAAAGCATGGAGCAGTGCCTGAAGCGGAACTGTCCCTGACCGAAGCGATCGAGCAGCAGGCCGCCGCGCTACGTGCGCAGCTGATCGAGATCCGCCGTGACATCCACGCCCACCCGGAGACGGCCCGCCAGGAGCACCGGACCACGGCGAAGATCTGCGAGCTGCTGACCGCCGCCGGGCTCGAGCCGCGGATCCTGCCGGTGGGCACCGGGGTTCTGTGTGACATCACTCCCGGCGACATCACTCCCGGCGACATCACCCCCGGCGTGCAGAGCCCGGATTCGGTTCCGGACGGCGAGGAGGAGCCCACCATGATCGGGCTGCGGGCCGACATCGACGCGCTGCCGATCTCGGACGGGAAGAACGTCGACTACCGCTCGCAGAACCCGGGCGCCTGTCACGCCTGCGGCCACGACGTGCACACCACGATCGTGCTCGGCGTCGGGCTGATGCTGGCGCGGATGCGCGACCGGCTGACCCGTCCGGTCCGCCTGATCTTCCAGCCGGCCGAGGAAGCCAGCCCGTGCGGGTCGCTGGACGCGATCGCCGGCGGCGCCCTCGACGGGGTATCGGAGGTCTACGCGGTGCACTGCGACCCCAAGGTCGAGGTCGGCAAGATCGGGCTCAAGGTCGGCCCGATCACCGCGGCCTGCGACCGGGTGCTGGTCCGGGTGGCCGGGCACGGCGGGCACACCTCCCGTCCGCACCTGACCGCCGACGTGGTCGGCGCGCTCAGCCTGGTCGCCACCTCGACCCCACTACTGCTGTCCCGCCGGATCGACCCGCGCGGCGGTGCCTCGCTGATCTGGGGCCGGATCCAGGCCGGCAGCGCGGCGAACGCGATCCCGAGCGAGGGTGAGCTGGAGGGGACCATGCGGGCCCTGCACGTGGAGGGCTGGAAGATCGCCGAGGACATGCTGCCCGAGATCATCACCGAGCTGGCCGACCCGTTCGGGGTGAAGGTCGAGGTCGAGATGGTCCCCGGCATCCCGCCGACGGTGAACCACGCGCTCGGCGTCCGGCGGCTGACCGAGTCGGCCGAGACGTTCCTGGGCCCGACCGCGGTCGAGCCGACCGAGCAGTCGCTGGGCGGGGAGGACTTCTCCTGGATGCTGCAGCAGGTGCCCGGGGCGATGGCCCGGCTCGGGGTCCGACAGGTCGGCGTGGAGTCGTTCACCGATATCCATCAGCCGACCTTCACCGTGGACGAGAGCGCGATCGAGGTCGGGGTGAAACTGCTCGCCGGTGTGGCCACCGGGGCTCCGCGGTTGGCGGAAAGCTGACCGCCGGGTTCAGGACGGGCGCTGAGCGCGACAAATCCCGGTCACGATGACTACAGTGCGGGAAAACGCTCGTCGGAGCCTTCTCCCACCGGGAGAAGTCCGGCCGGTCGCTCACCGCGCGGACCGGCCTCGGACGAGCGCACCATCGGAGCCGGCCACCCCGGGTCCGGACACCCGATCTGCCGAGGAGACGCCAAGGTGAAGACCACCCGCCGACTGCTGACCGCCGCCCCCGCCCTGCTCGGCGCCGCCGCACTGACCCTCTCCGGCTGCGCCCAGCCGCCGGGGACGGACGCCGGGGCCGGCGCCTCCAGCGCGGCCGGCAGTGCCGCCAGCAGCAGCAGCTACAAGGCCTGCATGGTCTCCGACACCGCCGGGTTCAACGACAAGTCGTTCAACCAGACCTCGCTCAAGGGTCTGACCGACGCCCAGTCGGCCTTCGGCATCCAGACCGACAAGATCCAGTCCTCCAGCGCCTCGGACTACGCCAAGAACCTCAGCTCGATGATCACCGCGAACTGCAACATGGTGATCTCGGTCGGCTTCCTGCTGGCCGACGACACCCTGGCCGCGGCCAAGGCCAACCCGAACGTCAAGTTCGCCATCGTCGACGACAACGACGCGAAGTTCGAGGGTGTGAGCAACCTCAAGCCGCTCGTCTTCAACACCGCCCAGTCGGCCTTCCTCGGTGGCTACCTGGCCGCCAGCATGAGCCAGACCGGCAAGGTCGGCACCTTCGGCGGGGCCAAGATCCCCACCGTCACCGTCTACATGGACGGCTTCAACCAGGGCGTCGCCTACTACAACCAGGTCAAGGGCAAGAACGTCCAGGCCCTGGGTTGGGATTCCGACAAGCAGGACGGCCAGTTCGTGCCCGGCAGCAACCCGTTCGAGAACACCTCCGGCGGTCAGCAGACCGCGCAGGCGCTGGTCAGCCAGGGCGCGGACGTGATCTTCCCGGTGGCCGGTGGCGCCGGCGTCGGCGCACTGCAGGTGGCCAAGTCCAGCGGCGGCAAGGTGAACGCGATCTGGGTCGACGCCGACGGCTGCTCCACCCAGCCCAACTACTGCTCCAACATCATCACCAGCGTCTACAAGGGCATGGACGTCGCGGTCAAGGACACCGTGGAGAGCGGGATGAAGGGCACCTATGAGGCCACTCCGTTCGTCGGCACCCTGCAGAACGAGGGCACCGGGCTGACCGCCTACCACGACTTCGACTCCAAGGTCCCGGCGGCGACCAAGAGCGAGATCACCCAGCTCAAGGCCGACATCGAATCCGGCAAGATCAAGATCACCTCGAAGTCGCAGCCGTCCTCGTGAGCCGCGCCCGATGAGGACGCGGGCCGCTGGTGTGACCGGGACGACCACCGGGACGGAGGCGGACGACGACGCCGCCGGCCGGTCTGCAACTGCGGGGGATCACCAAGCGGTTCGGGTCGCTGGTGGCCAACGACAGCATCGACCTGGACGTCCGTCCCGGCGAGATCCACTGTCTGCTGGGCGAGAACGGTGCCGGCAAGTCGACGCTGATGAACGTCCTCTACGGGCTGTTGCAGCCCGACGAGGGCACGATCAGCGTGGCCGGTGCCGAGATCTCCATCGCCAACCCCAAGCAGGCGATCGCGGCCGGGATCGGCATGGTGCACCAGCACTTCATGCTGGTCGACGTCTTCACCGTGGCCGAGAACCTGGTGCTCGGCCGTGAGGGCGGGGCCGTGTTGAACCTGCGCCGCGCCCGGCGCACCGTCCGGGAGCTGTCCGAGCGCTACGGTCTGGCCGTCGACCCGGACGCGGTGATCGAGGATCTGCCGGTCGGCGTCCAGCAACGGGTCGAGATCCTGAAGGCGCTGGCCAACGACGCCAAGTTCCTGGTCTTCGACGAGCCGACCGCCGTCCTCACCCCGCAGGAGACCGACGAGCTGATGGCGGTGATGCGGTCGCTGCGGGACGAGGGCCGGGCGATCGTGTTCATCACCCACAAGCTGCGCGAGGTCCGCGAGATCGCCGACACCATCACGGTGATCCGCCGTGGTCAGGTGGTCGGCACGGCCGAGCCGGGCGAGTCCGAGGCGAAGCTGGCCGAGCTGATGGTGGGCCGCTCGGTCAGTCTGAGTGTGGCCAAGGAGGCGCCGAGGACCAGCGACGAACCGCGGCTGTCGGTACGCGGGCTGTCGGTGATCGGCCCGACCGGCGTCCAGGTCGTCCGCGACGTCGATCTGGACGTGGCCGGCGGCGAGATCGTCTGCGTGGCCGGGGTCCAGGGCAACGGCCAGACCGAGGTGGCCGGCGCACTGCTCGGCACCACGGCGATCAGCGCCGGCACCATCACCCTCGACGGCCGGCCGCTGAACCGGTTGTCGCCGCGGGACCGGATCGAGGCCGGGCTCGGCTTCGTCCCCGAGGACCGGGGCCGGGACGGCTTCGTCGGCAGCTTCTCGGTGGCCGAGAACCTGGTGCTGAACAACATCGGCGAAACCCCCTACTCCAAAGGGATCGCGCTCGATCTGGAGGCGATCCGGCAGCACGCGGGCGGACTGATGGACGAGTTCGACATCAGGGCCCAGTCCATCGACACCCCGGTGGCCTCGCTCTCCGGCGGCAACCAGCAGAAGGTCGTGCTGGCCCGGGAGATGTCGCGTCCGTTGGCCGCGATGATCGCCAACCAGCCGACCCGCGGGGTCGACGTCGGGGCGATCGAGTTCCTGCACCAACGCCTGGTCGCCGCCCGGGACGAGGGCACCGCGGTGCTGATCGTCTCCACCGAGCTGGACGAGGTGCTGGCGCTGGCCGACCGGATCGCGGTGATGTGCGGCGGCCGGATCGTCGGCGTGGTGCCCGCGGACACCTCCCGGGAGGTGCTCGGGCTGATGATGGCCGGGGTGCCGGCGGACGAGGCCGGGGCCGAGTCCGGTCCGCGCGCCGGGGCTGATCCGCGCGCCGGGGCCGATCCGCAGAGCCAGGACGCCACCGACGGGCGGGTGCGGGCGTGAGCGAGGAGACCGTTCCGAAGGAGCGTCGGTCGGCCCCCGGCGGGCGAGCCGGCCGGGTCCGGATTCCCTGGAGCGACGTGATCACCACCCTGATCGCCTTCGTGCTGGCCTTCGTGGTGGGCGCGTTGATCATGATCTTCTCCGACCCCGACGTGCTGGCCAAGTTCGCCTACTTCGGCTACCGGCCGGGCGACGCGTTGAGCGCGGCCGGCCACAAGGTCGGTTCGGCCTACGGGGCCCTGCTGAAGGGTGCGCTGGGCAGCTGGAACGCGATCACCCTCTCCACCGCCCAGGCCGCGCCGCTGATCTGCGCCGGTCTCGGGGTCGGCCTGGCCTTCCGGGCCGGGCTGTTCAACATCGGCGCCCAGGGCCAGGCGATCTGGGGCGCGATCCTGGCCGCCTACGTCGGCTTCAGCTGGCACATCGGCCCCGGTCTGCAACTGGTCGTGGCCATCGTGCTCGGTCTGCTGGGCGGCGCCGTCTGGGGTGGCCTGGTCGGTCTGCTCAAGGCCCGGACCGGGGCGCACGAGGTGATCGTGACGATCATGCTCAACTACGTGGCCAGCGGCCTGCTGGCCTACCTGCTCACCACCAGCGCCTTCCAGCGGCCGGGCCGGACCGATCCGATCTCGCCGATCGTCGACTGGAACGCCACCTTCCCGCGGCTGGCCGGCAGCCAGCTCAACCTCGGCTTCTTCCTGGCCCTGCTGGCCGCGGTGGGGGTCTGGTGGCTGCTGGACCGCTCCACGATCGGCTTCACCATCAAGGCGGTCGGGGCCAACCCGAACGCCGCCGCCACCGCCGGGATGAGCGTGGCCCGGACGACGATCATCGCGATGACCCTGGCCGGGGCGCTGGCCGGGCTGGCCGGGGTGGAGTCGGCGCTGGCCCCGACCACCGGTGGCACCCCCGTGCCGCTGTCGGCCGGCATCGTCGGCACCGTCGGCTTCGACGCCATCACCGTCGCCCTGCTCGGCCGGTCCCGGCCGCTCGGCACCGTGCTGGCCGGGTTGCTGTTCGGCGCCCTGCACGCCGGTGGGCTGGCCATGCAGAGCCTGGCCGGCACCCCCTTGACCCTGAGCACGGTGCTGCAGGCCCTGATCGTGATGTTCGTGGCCGCCCCACTGCTGGTGACCAAACTGGTGCCGTTCCTGCGCGGTCGACGGGTCGGCACCGGCGTGCCGAGTTCGTCCGGGGGGCTGGCGTGAGCCGGGTCGAGAGCAGCACCCCGACCGGTGTGACCCGGCCGCAGCGGGTCGAGTCGGCGAGCCGACGCCGCCAGCGGTTGTCCACGGGTGGCCTGGTCGCAGTGGTCGGCGTGGTGTTGCTGGTCCTGCTGGCCTCGACCCACGGGACCTCCCGCTTCGCACTCTCCAACGCCTTCGACGCCGTCCAACTGCCGACGGTGGGGCTGCCGGGGCTGCCGACGGTTCTGGTCTGTGCCCTGCTCTGCCTGCTCTGCGGGGCCGGCTTCCTCTCCGGCCGGTTGAGCGGACGGCTGCCGGCGTTGGCCGGGACGATCGCCGGAATCGCTTTCACGGTGGGGTTCCTGGCCTGGGCCGCGGCCGGCCGGGAGCTGCCGTTCCCGGTGGAGAACCAGTTCGCCGGCACCCTCAGCCTGGCCACCCCGTTGGTGTTCGGCGCACTCTGCGGGGTGCTGTGCGAACGGGCCGGCGTGGTCAACGTGGCCATCGAGGGCCAGTTCCTGGCCGCGGCGTTCGTCGCCGCCGTGGTCGGCAGCACCACCCAGTCGCTGGCTGCGGCGATCGTGGCGGCGATGGTCGCCGGGCTGGGGATGGGGGCGCTGCTGGCCCTGTTCGCCATCGGGCTGAAGGTCAACCAGGTCGTCTTCGGGGTGGTGCTGAACGTCTTCGCCAGCGGGGTCACGGGCTTCCTGTTCGACCAACTGGTCTCACCGCGGGCCGACAGCCTGAACAACGCACCGGTGATGACGAGCCTGGCCATCCCGGGGCTCAGCAAGATCCCCTTCCTCGGCACGGTGCTGTTCGACCAGCCGGTGCTGGCCTATCTGGCGGTGGTCGCCGTCGTCCTGGTCTGGCTGGTGGTCTTCAAGACCACCTGGGGGTTGCGGGTCCGCTCGGTCGGCGAGCACCCGCAGGCCGCCGAGGTGGTCGGCATCAGCGTGATCGGCATCCGCTGGACGGCGGTGCTGGCCGGCGGGGCGCTGGCCGGGCTGGGCGGGGCGTTCTTCACCGTCGGCGCGACCGGCTCGTTCGACAAGGATTTCACCGTGGGCAACGGGTTCATCGCCCTGGCCGCACTGATCATGGGCCGCTGGCACCCGGTGCTGGCCGCGCTGATGGCGCTGTTCTTCGGCTTCGTCACCCAGATGGGGTCGCAGATGCAGACGCTCAGCACGCCGGTGCCGAGCCAGTTCCTGCTGCTGTTGCCCTACGTGGCCACGATCGTCGCGGTGGCCGGGTTGATCGGCAAGGTCCGCGCGCCCGCGGCCGACGGCGAACCGTATGAGAAGGAGTGAGCAATGAGCACAGAGTCATCCGGTGCGTGAGGTGAGTGACGCCGACTGGGAGTCCCTGCGCGAACAGGCGCGGGCGGTCAGCGCCAAGGCCTACGTCCCGTACTCGCACTTCCCGGTCGGGGCGGCGGCGCTGACCGCTGACGGCCGGACGATCGTCGGCTGCAACGTCGAGAACGCCTCCTACGGGCTCACCCTGTGCGCCGAGTGCAGCCTGGTCTCGGCGCTGACCGTGGACGGCGGCGGCACCCTGGTCGCCTTCGCCTGCGTCGACGGCAAGGGGGCGCCGCTGATGCCGTGCGGGCGCTGCCGGCAGTTGCTGTGGGAGCATGGCGGGCCCGATCTGCTGGTCGACACCCCCCGTGGCATCGTCGCCATGACCGAGGTGCTGCCGGACGCGTTCGGCCCGCACGACCTCGAGACCCGCTGACCCGTTCCGCATCTTCGGCCAGCATCCGTTCCCCGTCACCGTTTCGTAGAGATGAGTCCGACCTGATGTCGATCGACGACGACCTGATCCGGCGCGCCCCCAAGGTGCTGCTGCACGACCACCTCGACGGTGGCCTGCGGCCGCAGACCGTGTTCGAGCTGGCCGCAGAGATCGGGCACGAGTTGCCGGCCTCGGACCCGGCCGGGCTGGGGCAATGGTTCCTGGACGCGGCCAGCTCGGGTTCGCTGGTCAGCTACCTGGAGACCTTCGCCCACACCGTTGCGGTGATGCAGACCGAGACCCAGTTGCGACGGGTGGCGCGGGAGTACGTCGAGGACATGGTGGCCGACGGGGTGGTCTACGCCGAGACCCGCTGGGCTCCGAGCCAGCACGTGGCCGGCGGGTTGAGCCTGCGACAGGCCGTCGAGGCGGTGCAGGCCGGGCTGGACGAAGGGGTCGAGCAGGCCCGGGCGATGAACAAGTCGATCATGGTCGGCCAGTTGCTGACCGCGCTGCGGCACCAGGACGACTCGGTCGAGATCGCCGACCTGGCCGTCGAGCTGCGAGGGAGGCCGGGCGAGGGCGGCGTGGTCGGCTTCGACATCGCCGGACCGGAGGCCGGGTTCCCGCCGAGCGCGTTGTTGCCGGCGATCGAGCGGCTCAAGGTGCAGAACATGAAGATCACCATCCACGCCGGTGAGGCGTTCGGGCTGCCGTCGATCTGGCAGGCGGTGCAGCAGTGCGGGGCCGACCGGATCGGGCACGGCACCCGGTTGATCGACGACGTCGCGGCCGTCGGCGACGGCGAACCCGAGGTCGGGGTGCTCGCCGGCTACCTGCGGGACGACCGGACGGCGCTCGAGTTGTGCCCGACCTCCAACGTCCAGACCGGGGCGGCGGCCTCGATCGCCGAGCACCCGATCGAGACCCTCTACCGGGCCGGGTTCCGCACCACCGTCAACACCGACAACCGGTTGATGAGCGGCACCTCGATGACCACCGAGTTCGTCCGGCTGAGCGAGGCTTTCGGCTGGGACCTGAACGACGTCCGTGCGCACACCCTGAACGCGGCCAAGAGCTGCTTCCTGCCGTTCCCGGATCGGCGCCGGCTGATCGAGGACGTGATCATCCCCGGCTTCGCCGCGCTGGTCTGAGGGCCGCGCGATGAGCGATCACGCCCGGCTGATCGCTCGCTACCGTGATTTCGCCCGGGCCACGGCGGGCCAGTCGGACTGCTTCACCCGGTGGGCGCTCGGGGTGGCCGGCGATGCTGACGTGCTGGCCTGGATCGCTACCCTGCCGCAGCCCAAGCAGCAGCCGAACCTGGTCTTCGCCGCCGCCCGCCGGCACGGGGTCGAGGCCCCCGGCCCCTACGCCGGGCTGCGGACGGCGCTGCTCGAGGACGACGGCGCGATCCGCCGGACGATCATGACCCGGGCCACCCAGACCAACGAGGTGGGCCGGCTGGCCACCCTGATGCCGGTCTTCGCCCTGCTACCGGACGACCGGCCGCTGGCGTTGCTCGAGGTCGGCCCGAGCGCCGGCCTGTGCCTCTACCCGGACCGCTACGACTACGACTGGTCACCGCTCGGTCGGTTGGGCGGCAGCGGCGGGCCCGAACTCCGCTGCCCGGTCCGTGGCGGCCGGACGTCTGCTTCGCTGCCGTTACCGACGGCCCGGCCGCAGATCGGGTGGCGGGGCGGGATCGACCTCAATCCGCTGGACGTCACCGACGACGACGCGATGGCCTGGCTGGAGATCCTGATCTGGCCGGAGCAGCAGGAACGCCGGGCCCGGCTGCGGGCGGCGATCGGGATCGCCCGCTCCGAGCCGCCGGAGTTGATCGCCGGTGACCTGCTGGAGTCGCTGCCGGACCTGGTGGAGCGGGTCGCCGCTCACGGCCGGGTGGTGGTCTTCCACAGTGCCGTGATCGGCTACCTCGACCAGCCCGGTCGAGCCGCGTTCCAGGCCATGATGACCGAACTGGTCGCCGCCGGTCGCTGTCGCTGGATCAGCAACGAGGACCCGCGGGTGCTGCCCGAGGTCAGCGCCGGCGCCGGCCCCGCGCCGTCCGAACCGTACTTCTGTCTCGGTCTGGACGGGCGGGCCGTCGGCTGGAGCCATCAACACGGCGCCGGCCTGATCCGGCTCTGAGCCCTTACGGGGTGGGCATTCCGCCGTCGACGTGCAGGGTCTCCCCGACGACGTAGGAGGACTCCCCGCTGGCCAGGAACACGTAGGCGGGGGCCAACTCGGCCGGCTGACCCCAACGCCCGAGATAGGTCTGCTCGCCCGCGTCCGGGAGGGCTTCGGGCGGCTGACCGCCGGCGGGCTGCAACGGCGTCCAGATCGGGCCGGGAGCGACCGCGTTCACCCGGATGCCCTTCGGCGCGAGCTGCGCGGCGAGACCCTTGGCGAGGTTGTTCACGGTGGCCTTGGTGGCCGCGTAGTGCACGAGATGCGGCGAGGGTGCGTAGGCCTGGATGGAGGTGGTGTTGATGATGGTCGAGCCCGGGGCCAGATGCGGCACCGCCGCCTTCGTCACCCAGAAGGTGGCGTAGGCGTTGGTCTTGAACGTCTCGTCGAACTCCTCGTCGGAGAGGTCGGTGATGTCCTCGACGTGTTGCTGCTTGCCCGCGTTGTTCACCACGATGTCCAGACCACCGAGCTCGTCGACGGCGGTCTGCACCGCGTCCCGGGCGAAGGCTCGGCGTCCTTGAGGTCGCCGGGGATGGCCACGGCCTTGCGGCCGGCGTCCGGGATGAGGCCGACGATGCGCTCGGCGTCCTCGTCCTCCTCGGGCAGGTAGACGATGGCGACGTCTGCGCCCTCGCGGGCGAAGGCGATCGCGACCGCCGCGCCGATGCCGGAGTCGCCGCCGGTGACCAGCGCCTTGCGGTCCGTGCAGACGGCCGGAGCCGCGGTAGGTGTCCTCGCCGTGGTCGGCGGCCACGTTGTCGGCCAGCTGCTCGTCGGTGCCGGGCCCGGGAAGGTACTGCTCGTCGGGGGTGCGGTCGGCGTACATCTTCGTCGGGTCCTGCATCGCGTACTGATCAGGCATGGTGGTTCTCCATCAACTCGAAGAGGCGGAGGCGGTCCGATCACGGCCGCCTTTCCTGTGCTGGTTGAAAAGCGGAAGCGTGATGCCATCATCTCGCTGCGGCCCGGCCGGTCCTCGGGCGGGGGCCCTGCGCCGAACGGGGCGGGCTTCGTCGCCGATCGTCGCGCGGCTCGTGAACGTCGGCTGAGCCTGCTCCTCGCGGGTCCGGGCCCCTTTTTTTCACGGTAACCACGGCTATGCAAAGCGGTTGTCACCCGGCCTCGATGACCCCTCTTGCGGCCGACCCGACTCAAGGTGTCAAGCCTCGGCACCATTTCTTCGCCGGATCGCCTCACGCGCGCCGCGGCTTCCCCGGACAGGCTCTCGTCATGGAAGCTGGTTGGCCACGGGCGCAATGGGACATCGTGCTCGCCTGTTTCGTGATGGCCGCGTTCGCCCTGATCGCGATGTTCGTCTATCTCCTGTCGACCCGGATCGGAGATCTCGGCCCGCTGGCGCCCGTCGGGAACGGCGGGGGCGATCATCGGGCTGGTCGCCACCTTGGCCTACGTGTTGCTGATCGTTGCCTGGATCAAGGGATTCACCTACCAGCCCGCCACCCACACCTACGTGCCCTCGGACAGCGCGCTGCAGTTCCGTAACAGCTACCGCTACGTCGACTGGGCGGTCACCGTTCCGCTGCTCGCCTTGGAGTTGCTCGGCGGTCTCGACTGTCCGGGGTGAGAGCAAGCCGGACCCGGTTCACTTTCATGGCCCTGTCGTTCCTGATGATCGCCACCGGCTTTCTGGGTGCGGACACCTTCAACTCCACCGGCGGACGACTGCTGTGGGGGCTGATCTCGACGGCGTTGTTCATCCCGCTCTACATCGGAGTGCTCAAGACCGGTCTCAGCTCGGCCAAGGAGCTGGGTGAGCCGGCGGGCCCGCACATCAAGAAAGCGGTTTTGATGTTGTCCTGGACGTGGGGGGTCTACCCGATCGCCTACTGCGTGCCGTTCTTCTTCGCCGATTCGCCCGGCTGGGCCGTTGGCCGGCAGATCGCCTTCACCCTGGCCGACATCGCGGCCAAGGTCGGCTTCGGTTTCTTGATCCACGCCTGCGCCAAGGCGCGAACGGCAGTCGACGTCGCCGCGGCCGAGACGCCTCACCCCGAGCCGGTCTAATCAACGCCGAGAAGATCGCCGAGGAGCGGGTGCTGATGGGCACCCGGGCCGCGGCGCTGGTCGGGCAGCCGGCGAAGCCGCTCCAACGACCGTATCGCCACGGCACCACGAGCATCGCCGGGTCGGGTCGTCGACCGGGGCAGGGGCGCGGACCCGGTGGGACCGACGTCGACGGCGCCGGGCGCGGACCGGAACCGACGACCCGCAACCGGTAACGCGGGCGGAGAGGTGAGCCGTCGCACGGGTTTGCCGAGAACTCCGAACGCCGCGCGAACGCGACCGGACGAATCGCTCCCCGGTCCGGCCCACGGACGGGGCGATCCACGTCTCGATGGCGGTGGCCGAGGCGGCATCAAGGTCGACTAGATCGACCGGCCGTGCTGGGCCACCCTCAGCTGGGGATCCTGGGGTCGGGTCTGGTCCGACTGCCGCACGGTGCGGACGATCATCTGGTCGGGTTCTGACCGGCATCGCTTGGTCCAGGCCGACAGCGGTCGGTTGGGCGTCTACCTCGCCTTGGCCCTGGCGGCCTGGCTGGTGTTGCGGCTGGGCGGGCCCTGGACGTTGGCCGTGTTCCTGCTGGTCTCCGTGCTGCACTTCGGGGCCGGCGACGTGATGGCCGACGCGCGCCGGCCGGCCGGTCGGCTGCGATTGGTCGTGGCCGCGGTGGCCCGCGGCGGTCCGGTGGTCGCCGGGCCGTTGCTGGCGTGGCCGGTCGAGACGACCGCCCGGCTACAGACCCTGCAGCCCGGGCTCGCCGCGGCCTCGCCCGGCGTCCGGCTGAGCGTCGGTGCGGTGGTCGGGGCCTGCCTGGTGATCACCGCGGTGGCGGACTGGCGGAGGGCGTCACGAGCGGTCGACGCAGATCCTCCAGGTGGCCGAACTGGTCCTGCTGGCTCTGTTGTTCGTGCTGGTGCCGCCGCTGGCCGCGTTCGGCATCTATTTCGGTCTGTGGCACGGGTTGCGGCATACGGCCCGGCTGATCCAGGCCGACGGGCGGAATGCGAAGACCCTGGCCGCCGGACGTTCGGGCGCGGTCCGGCAGATCCTGGCCGCGGCAGCCGGGCCCAGTTTGATCGCGCTGGCCGCGACCGACGCACTGTACGCTGGCAGCCGACCCTGGTCTCGAGCCTTCGTGGCCGCTGTCGTTGACCGGCCGCATCTGGAGGCGGTCGGATTCTCGACGCCCGTCGTGGCGCACCCCGTCGACCTCAGGCGTGACCGGTGGACAGGCTCACTCCTCGGGCTGCCGCAGTCGCGGTCGGCCAGGGCGATGGCGAAGTGGTGGGCGGTGATGTCCATCCGCTCCCGCAGGTAGAACCGGTGGGCGTCGTGGCGCTGGACCCCGGAGTCCAGATCGAGCACCCGGCATCCGGCCGCCCGGGCCCGGGTCTCGAGCTCGCTCAGCAGGGCGGCTCCGACACCTCGGGAGCGAGCATCGGCCGCGGTGACCAGATCGTCGACGTAGAGCTTCCGGAGGGCGGAGGTGTTGGCGATGATCCGCCAGCCGGCGACCCCGAGCGCCACTTCACCGCCGTCACCGCTCCCGTCCGCCTCGAAGGCGCCGATGAATCTCAGGCCCTGTGGGGATCCCTCGGCCAGGACGTCGGCCAGCAGTTGCTCGCTCAGGTGCGGTCTGAGCTGCCGCAGCACCGGCAGGGCTGCCGGCCAGCGCGGATCACCGGCGGGCAGATCGTGGATCGCGATCACGGGCATTCCTTGTGAGACGAGGATTGTGCTGGTCTCAGACGGATCCGAGGCGTCCGGTCAGTTTGCTGTGCCAGGCCAGGCTGGGCTCGTTCAGGCCGACGATCTCGCACCGCTTGCCCTTCTGGGCGTACTTGGTCTCGATCGCGTCCAGCGCGGCCACGGTGGAGGAGTCGTAGATCTGGGCCGCGCTGAGGTCGACGATCACCCGTGCCGGGTCGTTCGCGTAGTCGAACTGGGTGACCAGATCGTTGCTGGAGGCGAAGAAGAGCACCCCGCGGACGGCGTAGACCCGGGTGTCGGCCTCGTCGGTCGGCACGTCCACGACCTCGGTGAAGTGGGCCACCCGGCGGGCGAAGAAGATCATCGCCACGATCACGCCGACGATGACGCCGATGGCCAGGTTGCCGGTGGCCACGGTCACCGCGACGGTGGCGATCATGATCACCGTGGCGCTGAGCGGCATCCGGCGCAAGGTGCGCGGATCGATGCTGTGCCAGTCGAACGTCCCGACCGAGACCATCACCATCACCGAGACCAGGGCCGCCATCGGGATGATCGCCACGAAGTCGCCCAGCCCGACCACCAGGATCAGCAGGAAGACCCCGGCCAGGAAGGTGGAGATCCGGGTCCGGGCGCCGGAGGCCTTCACGTTGATCATGGTCTGGCCGATCATCGCGCAGCCGCCCATGCCGCCGAACAGACCGGTGACCAGGTTCGCCACCCCCTGGCCGAAGGCCTCGCGGGTCTTGATCGAGTGCGAGTCGGTGACGTCGTCGACCAGCTTGGCCGTCATCAGCGATTCCAGCAGCCCGACCAGGGCGACGGCCAGTGCGTAGGGGGCCACGATCTTCACCGTGTCCCAGCTCAGCGGCACCTGGGGCAGGAACAGCGACGGCAGGCTCTTGGGCAGCGCACCCTGATCACCGACGGTCGGCACGTTGAGCCCGATGGTGATCGCGGCCACGGTGACCACGATGATCGAGACCAGCGGGGCCGGCACGATCGTGGTCAGTCTGGGCAACAACACGATGATCACGATGCCGATCGCCACCATCGGGTAGACCAGCCACGGCACGCCGATCAGGTTCGGCAGCTGGGCGGTGAAGATCAGGATGGCCAGGGCGTTGACGAAGCCGACCATCACGCTGCGCGGGACGAAGCGCATCAGCTTGGCCACCCCGAGCACGCTCATCACGATCTGCAGCACGCCGGCCAGCAGGATGGTGACCACCAGATAGTCCAGGCCGTGGGCCCGGACCAGCGGGGCGATCACCAGGGCCACCGAGCCGGTCGCGGCCGAGATCATCGCCGGCCGGCCGCCGACGATCGCGATGGTGACGGCCATGGTGAACGAGGCGAACAGCCCGACCCGCGGATCGACCCCGGCGATGACGGAGAACGAGATCGCCTCGGGGATCAGGGCCAGCGCGACGACCAGTCCGGCCAGCACCTCGACCTTCATCCGTCGCGGCGAGCGGAGCGCCTCGAGGACGGACAGCTGTCCGGAGCGTCCGTCGGCGATGGCGTGCGGGCGGGCAGGGGCGGTGGTCGACATGCGTTCCGTTCCGGTGGCGTCGAGGTCTCGCGAGGATCGATCAGAGCATCGGTGAGACCGGCAGCGATCGGACCGGCGCAGCGGTGGGGCCGGTCCGGAGCGCGACCCGGATCCAGACGCAGGCCACCACTCCGGGTCTCAATCTACCGGTCGGGGCGGGGTCGGGTCCATTCCTCTGCTATCTTCCGCCCCCGACCGGCCATCCTGCCGCCCGGACCGCCGGATGATCAGCCAGCAGGCGATGCCGACGAGCAGCGCCCAGAACGCCGGGCCGACGCCGAGCACGCTGACCCCGCCGGCCGCGACCAGGAAGGTGGCCAGCGCCGGGATCCGGTCTTCGGCCCGGCTCAACGCGCTGCTCAGCGAGCCGCCCAGGGTGGGGATCAGCGCCAACCCGGCGGCGCCCTCGACCAGACCGTGCGGGGCCCGGGCCACCAGGGCGACCAGTCCGCCGGAGAGCAGACCCAGCACGACGTAGGCGATCCCGGCCGTCCGGGCGGCGATCCAGCGCCGTCCGGGGTCCGGGTCCGCCTCCGGGCCGGCGCTCAACGCCGCGGTGATCGCGGCCAGGTTGATCGCGTGACCACCGAACGGCGCCCCGAGCAGGGTGCCGACGCCGGTGACGGCCATCGAGGCCCGCCACGGCACCCGGAAACCGAAGGAGGCCTGGACGGCGACGCCGGGGACGTTCTGGGAGGCCATGGTGACCAGGTAGAGCGGCAGCGCGACCCCGATCAGCGCCGCCGCGCCCGGCGTCGGCGTGGTCCAGACGAACCGGGGGAGCAGCTCGGCCGGGGACGGCGCGGGCCCGGCCGAGCTCGAGCCGCGTCCGGACAGGGCCAGCACGGCGATGATGATCACCACCACGCCGAAGGCGGCCGGGACCGCCCAGCGCGGGGCGAACCGCAACAGCACCGCCCAGACGATCAGCACCGGCAGCATCAGCAGCGGGCTGGCCACCGTGGTCCGGACCGGGACCAGACAGATCGACAGCAGCACGCCGGCCAGCATCGCCTGCGCCACCGGGGTCGGGATCAGCCCGATCAGCCGTCCCAACGCCGGCCAGACCGCGGTCAACCCGATCAGCAGCCCGGTCACCACGAACGCCCCGACCGCCGCCGGCCAGCCCCCGGCCACCGCTCCGGTCCCGATCAGCAGCGCCGAGCCCGGCGTCGACCAGGCCAGGGTGATCGGCAGCCGGGTCCGCACCGACAGCGCGATCCCGCCGATGCCCATGGTGAGGAACAACGCCAGCAGTCCGGAGGCCGCCTGGGCCGGGGAGGCACCGACGGCGCGTAAGCCGGCCAGCACGACGGCGAACGAACTGGTGGAGCCGACGACCGCGGTGATCAGTCCGGCCGTCACCGGGTGTCCTCGTTCGGCGCTCACGTCCCCATCGAATCAGAGCGGGCTGCCGCCCGGGTTCTTCCACCGGCCGGGCCCAGCCGCGGCGTCCCACTAGGGTTGTCGGTATGGCTTCTCATGTGCTGACCGCGGTGGCCTGGCCCTACGCCAACGGGCCGCGCCACATCGGTCACGTCTCCGGCTTCGGCGTCCCGTCCGACGTGTTCTCCCGTTATCAGCGGATGATCGGCAACGACGTCCTGATGGTCTCCGGCACCGACGAGCACGGGACGCCGATCGGGGTGCAGGCCGAACGCGAGGGGCTGACCAACCGCCAGGCCGCCGACAAGTACAACCGGGTGATCGTCGAGGATCTGCAGGGTCTCGGCCTCTCCTACGACCTGTTCACCCGGACGATCACCCGCAACCACTACGGCGTCGTCCAGGATCTCTTCCTGGCCCTGCACCGCAACGGCTACATCGTGGCCAAGACCCAGCTCGGCGCGGTCAGCCCGTCCACCGGCCGGACGCTGCCCGACCGCTACATCGAGGGCACCTGCCCGATCTGCGGCTACGGCTCGGCCCGGGGCGACCAGTGCGACAACTGCGGCAACCAGCTCGACCCGATCGACCTGATCGAGCCGCGCTCGCGGATCAACGGCGAGACCCCGCAGTTCGTCGAGACCGAGCACTTCTTCCTCGACCTGCCCGCCCTGGCCGGCTCGCTCGGCAGCTGGCTGAAGACCCGCACCGACTGGCGCCCGAACGTGCTCCGGTTCAGCGAGAACCTGATCAAGGAGCTACGTCCCCGGGCCATCACCCGCGATCTCGACTGGGGTGTGCCGATCCCGCTGGACGGCTGGCGCGACCAGCCGATGAAGCGGATCTACGTCTGGTTCGACGCGGTGATCGGCTACCTCTCGGCCTCGATCGAGTGGGCCAAACGGACCGGCGAGCCGGAGGCCTGGCGGGCGTGGTGGACCGATCCGGAGGCGCTGTCCTACTACTTCATGGGCAAGGACAACATCGTCTTCCACTCCGTGATCTGGCCCGGCATCCTGCTCGGCCACAACGGCGAGGGCGACCACGGCGGCCAGGTCGGACCGCTGGGCAAGCTGAACCTGCCCAGCGAGATCGTCTCGAGTGAGTTCCTGACCATGAGCGGGGCGAAGTTCTCCACCAGCCGCAACCAGGTGATCTACGTCGGGGACTTCCTGCGCGAGTTCGGCCCGGACGCGCTGCGCTACTTCATCAGCGCGGCCGGCCCGGAGACGACCGACACCGACTTCACCTGGGACGAGTTCGTCCGCCGGACCAACTTCGAGCTGGCCAACGAGTGGGGCAACCTGGTCAACCGGTCGCTGTCGATGGCGCACAAGAACAACGGCGCCGTCCCCGGTGCCCCGGACGAGCGCGATGTCGACCGGGAGCTGCTGGCCACCGCCGCCGCCGGCTTCGAGACCGTCGGCGGTCTGCTCGGTCGCAACCGCGTCCGGCAGGCGATCGGCGAGGCGATGCGAGTGGTGGGTGCGGCCAACCGCTACCTCTCCGAGACCGAGCCGTGGAAGCTGAGCGGCGACCCCGACCGCCGCGACACCGTCCTGCACACCACCTTGCAGGTGGTCTCGGACGCCAACACCATGCTCACCCCGTTCCTGCCGCACGCCGCCCAGCAGGTGCACGAGGCGCTCGGCGGCGACGGGATCTGGGCCGCGCAGCCGGAGATCCGTTCGGTGCACGAGGACGGGCCGGACGGCCCCGACCCGGACTATCCGGTGCTGATGGGTGAGTACGCAGCCCAGCAGGCGAGCTGGGCGAGTCGACCGATCGAGGTGGGCAAACCCCTGGTCAAGCCGCGGCCGTTGTTCGCCAAGCTGGACGAGGAGCTCGGCCGGACCGGTCCGGAGTGGGCACCGCTCGAACCCACCGGCTAGGGCTGTTCACTGCCGGCCGTCGGCGGTCCGGTCCCGGTCGCGGCTGAGTTCTTTCCCGGATCCGTCCGAGCCCGTCGGAAAGTGTCGGTGGCGGCGGATACCGTTGCACCGTGGACGTTCCGAGCAAGATCTGCGCCAGTTGTGGGCGGGAGTTCGCCTGGCGCAAGAAGTGGGAGCGGAACTGGGACGAGGTGCGCTACTGCAGCGACGCCTGCCGCCGGCACGGGGTGGACGCCACCGACCGCGAGCTGGAGTCGACCATCACCCGGTTGCTGGCCGGCCGGGCCAAGACGGCTTCGATCTGCCCCTCCGACGCGGCCCGGGCCGTCCGCCCCGATGACTGGCGTCCGTTGATGGAACCGGCCCGGCGGGCCGCTCGCCGGCTGGTCGCCGCCGGCCAGGTCGAGATCACCCAGCAGGGCCGGGTCGTCGACCCGTCCAGCGCCAAGGGGCCGATCCGGATCCGGCGGGCCCGGTGACCTCGTCCTCGACCGGCTCGTCCTCGACCGGTTCTTCCGAGACCGGTTCTTCTGCGACCGACCCGCTCGACGACGCCGGCTCTTCCCGGGAGTCGGGGGATCGCCGGAGTTACGGCCGCAACGCCAGCCGGCTCGATCCGATCGCCCCGGACTGGCTGGTCCGGATCCTGGCGCCGAAGACGGCGACCGTCCCCTGGCGGGACATGATCCGCGCCACGCTCAGCATCGTCACCCCGTTGGCGCTGGGTCTGGCCCTCCACCTGGGCGCGGTCTCGATCTTCATCGGGATGGGCGCACTGACCGGCTCGTTCGGCGACCGTGGCGGGGTCTTCGGCAGCCGGTTCGTGCGGATCATGGCCGGCGTGCTGGGCGGCCTGGCCGGTCTGCTGGTCGGTCAGTTCACCGGCGGGCACGGTGTGTTCGCGGTGATCGCGATCGGGGTGCTGGCCGCCGTCTCGGCGCTGATCAGCTCCATCAACGCCACCCTCAGCTTCGCCGGGCTGCAGATGCTGGTGTTGGTGGCGGTCTCCGGTGGGGTGGTGGCGCAGGTCCCGGTGCTGGCCATCGTGCCGGCCTTCCTGGTGGGGGCCGGCTGGGCGATCCTGCTCTCCTTCGCCCAATCCCGGATCGATCACGCCGAACGGGAACCGCGGCAACTGGTGGCCGAGCTGATCCACTCCATCGCCGCCATGCTGCGCGAGCCCGCCGGCCCGGATCCGGCGGCCGGCGCCGAGCAACGCCGGGCGATCAGTCTGCAGGTGAACGAGGCCGTCGACCTGATCGTCTCCACCCGGGCCCGTTCGGCCGGTCGCCGGTCCGATCTGCGCGAACTCTCCGCGACGGTGACCGCCGCCGCGCGGCTGGTCAACACCAGCTTCGGCTACTCCCGGCGGGGCGGACCGCAGCCCGAACTCGCCGGACTGGTGGACGAACTGGCCGACGCGGTCGAGCACCAGCAACGAGGCTGGCGGCCGCCGCGACCGGGGATCGACGACGACGATGCCCGGTTGGCCATGCTGGAGGCGATCCGTCAGGTCGCGGCCGCCCAGATCGACCCGGACGACCCGATCCCGATGCCCGGGGGTGTCCGCGAGGCCCACCGGCTGCGCCGGCTCACCACCCTGCTGTTCGGCCGCACCGCGGCGATCTTCGCCGCCCGGCTCGCGATCACCATGATGGTGGCCGAGATCGTCCGTCAGCTGGTGCCGTTCCAGAAGCCCTACTGGATCCTGCTGACGGCCGCACTGGTGCTGAAACCCGATCTCGGCTCGGTCTTCGCCCGCGGTCTGCAGCGGACGTTGGGCACCCTGGTCGGGGTGTTGATCGGCGCGGCGATCCTGCACTTCGTGCCGCCCGGCGGCTGGCTGCTGCTGCCGATGATCGTGTTGACGTTCTCCATCCCGTTCGCCATCAGCCGCAACTACGGGCTGCTGGCCACCTTCATCACCCCGATGGTGTTCCTGCTGCTCGATTTCGGCACCCCGGTGCAGTCGACCCTGATCGTCTCCCGGCTGGCCGACACCGCGATCGGGGCGCTGATCGTGCTGGTGGTCGGCTACCTCTGCTGGCCGTCCACCTGGCGGCCGAAGCTGGGCCGCACCATCGCCGCCGGGGTGGACGCGCTGGCCGACTACGTCCGGGCCGCCTTCGGTGATGACCTGACCGAGGTCGGCGCGGCCCGCCGCAAGGCCTACCGATCGATGTCGGACATCCGCTCGGCGTTGCAGAGCACCCTGGCCGAGCCGCCGCCGTTGTCGACCGAGGCGGCCGCCTGGTGGCCGTTCATCGCGCAGCTGGAACGGGCCACCGACCGGCTCAGCCACATCCAGCTGCTGTACCGCTACGGCGCCGGCTCACCCGGACCGGGCGAGGTCGACCAGCTCGCCGACGCGGTCACCGATCTGGCCGATTCGCTCCGGGAGCGGCGCCGGCCGAAGAACCTGCCGCTACCCAAGGAGGGCCTGCTGGAGTCGACGGCCGCCGAGATCTACGGGGCTCGCCGGATCGCCGCCCGCGGCCGGAAACCCGGCTCGGGCCAGCACTCAGTAGCCGCTGCCGCCGGCCAGTGAGACCGCGCCGGTCGGGTGCCAGACGGTCTTGATCTCCAGGAAGGCCCGCAGCCGTGCGGTGCCGGGAGGGGCGGCGAAGTCGGGCCGACCGGACGGACGGTAGACCCGCTTCAGGGTCTGGGCGGCGGCCCGCTCGCAGGCCGTGCCCAGTTCGTCGTCGGCCCCGGTCAGGTCCAGGCCGTTGACGTCGGCGTGGGCGGCCAGATGGGGCGCGATCTCGGCGGCCTGACCGGTCAGCACGTTCACCGCGCCGGCCGGGACGTCGGAGGTGGCGAGCACCTCGGCCAACGCGATCGCCACGCACGGATCGTCCTCGGCGGCGACCACCACCACCGCGTTGCCGGTGGCCAGCGCCGGGGCCAGCACACAGATCAGGCCCAGCAGCGGTGCGTCGGTCGGGGCCAGCGCGGCCACCACGCCGGTCGGCTCCGGGGAGGAGAAGCTGAAGTAGGGCGAGGAGACCGGGTTGGTCGAGCCGAACACGGCGGCGAGCTTGTCGGTCCAGCCGGCGTAGTGCACCAGCCGCTCGACCGCGGTCTCGACCTCGGTGACGGCGTCTCGCCGGTCGACCCCGCGACTCGTCATCATCAGCTCCACGAACTGCGCCGTGCGCCCCTCGAGCATCTCGGCGATCCGGTAGATCACCTGGCCCCGGTTGTACGGGGTGGCCTTCGACCAGGCCGCGAAGCCCTTCCGGGCCGCGACCACCGCGTCGCGGGCGTCCTTGCGCGAGGCCTGCGCCGCGTTGGCCATGAACCCTCCGGAGGCGTCACGGGCTACGTAGGTCCGGCCGGACTCCGAGCGGGGGAAGGCGCCGGCGATGAACAGCTTGTAGGTCTTCGGCACGCTGAGATGGCTCGGCCTGGGGGTGCCTGGCCCGGGAGTGGCTGGGCGGCTCATCGGTTCCCTCTGCTCTGCGCCGGCGATGTCTGGCCGGCCGGTGTCTCGCTCACCGTCGGCTCGTCGTCCGCGGCGAGGTAGGCGCGCATCCCGGCCGGCCCGCCCTCGCGGCCGAAGCCCGACTCGGTGTAGCCGCCGAAGCTGGCCGCCGGGTCGAACCGGTTGAACGTGTTGTCCCAGATCACCCCGGCCCGCAGCCCGGCCGCCATCGCCATCGCCCGCGAGCCCTTCTCGGTCCAGACGCCGGCGCTCAACCCGTACGGGGTGTTGTTGGCCTTGGCCAGCGCCTCCTCCGGGGTCCGGAACGTCATCGTGGTCAGCACCGGCCCGAAGATCTCCTCCCGGGCGATCCGCATCGACGGCGACGCGGCCTCGAAGATGGTCGGGGCCAGGTAGAAGCCCTTCTCCGGCAGGGATCCCGGCGCGGTCCAGCGCTCGGCCCCCTCGGCGTCCCCGGTCTCGACCAGGGCCTGGATCCGGGCCAGTTGAGCTGCGGAGTTGATGGCGCCGACGTCGGTGTTCTTGTCCATCGGGTCGCCCACCCGCAGGGTCCGCACCCGGGCCCGCAGCCGTTCGCCGAACTCGTCGGCGATCGACTCCTGCACCAGCAACCGCGAACCGGCGCAGCAGACCTGGCCCTGGTTGAAGAAGATGCCGCTCACCACACCCTCGACCGCCTGGTCCTGGGCGGCGTCGTCGAAGACGATGTTGGCGCCCTTGCCGCCGAGCTCGAGGGTCAGCTTGCGACCGGTGCCGGCCAGGTCGGCCATGATCTGCCGGCCGACGGCGGTCGATCCGGTGAAGGCGACCTTGTCCAGCCCCGGATGGGCGACCAGACCGGCGCCGACGTCGCCGGCCCCGGTGACGACGTTGACCACCCCGGGCGGCAGGTCGGCGTCGGCGATGATCTCGGCCAGCACCAGGAGCGAGACCGAGGTGGTCTCGGCCGGCTTGATCACCACCGTGTTGCCGGCCGCCAGGGCCGGGGCGATCTTCCAGGCCGCCATCAGCAGCGGGAAGTTCCACGGGATGACCTGCCCGGCCACGCCCAGAGAGCGTGGGTCCGGGCCGAGCCCGAGATGAGCGAGCTTGTCGGCCCAACCGGCGTGGTAGAAGAAGTGCTGGGCCGCGGTCGGGACGTCGAAGTCCCGGGTCTCCTTGATCGGCTTGCCGTTGTCGAGGCACTCGACCACCGCCAGCTCGCGGGCCCGTTCGGCGATGCCGCGGGCGATCCGGAACAGGTAGTGGCCGCGCTGAGCCCCGCTGAGCTGGGACCAGACCTCGGTGTGGGCCCGCCGGGCCGCCCGGACGGCGGTCTCGACGTCCTCCTCGGCGCAGGTGGAGACCACGCTGAGCAGGTCACCGGTGCCGGGGTTGATGCTGTCCAGATCAGCACCCTTGCCCTCGACGAACTCCCCGTCGATGAAGGGCAGGTAGCGGTCCCTGACCTTGCCGATCGCGGCGGATTCGGGCGCCGGAGCGTAGTCCCAGTCGATACTCACGTGCTCAACTCCTCGTTCCCGCTCATCCGTGCTCACCCGTGCTCGTCCCTGCTCACCTGTGCCCGTCCCTGCTCACCGGTCCTCAGTCGACGCTGACGTAGTCGGCACCCCAGTAGTGTCCCGACTGCTTCGCCCGGCGCTGCATGATCAGGTCGTTCAACAGCGACGAGGCGCCGAAGCGGAACCAGTGCGGATCCAGCCATTCCGGCCCGGCGACCTCGCGAACCGCAACCAGGTAACGGATCGCGTCCTTGCTGCTGCGGATCCCGCCGGCCGGTTTGACCGCACGTTGCTCCCCGGTCAGCGACTTCCAGTCCCGGACGGCCTGCAACAGCACGTGGGTCACCGGCAGGGTCGCGGCCGGGGAGACCTTGCCGGTGGAGGTCTTGACGAAGTCCGCCCCGGCCAGCAGAGCCAGCCAGGCGGCCCGCCGGACGTTGTCGTAGGTGCCCAGTTCGCCGGTCTCCAGGATCACCTTGAGCCGGGCCGGGCCGGCGGCCTGCTTGATGGCGGCGATCTGGTCGTGCACCAGGCCGTAGCGACCGGCCAGGAAGGCGCCCCGGTCGATCACCATGTCGACCTCGTCCGCACCCGCCCCGACCGCGAGCCGGACGTCGGCCAGCTTGACCTCCAGGCTGGACCGGCCGGAGGGGAACGCGCTGGCCACCGAGGCGACCAGCACCCCGGAGTCACCGAGGGCCTCCTTGGCGATCGACACCAGATCGGGATAGACGCAGAGGGCGGCCGGCCGCGGGCAGTCCGGGGCGCCGGGATCGGGCACCAGAGCCTTCCGGGCCAGGTTGGCGATCTTGCCGGTGCTGTCGGCACCCTCCAGCGTGGTCAGATCGACCATGCCGATGGCCAGGTCGATCGCCGCCAGCTTGGAGTCGGCCTTGATCGAACGGGTGGCCAGCGCGGCTGCGCGTTGCTCGAGCCCGACCGGGTCGACCGCAGGCAGCCCCTCCAGGAACCGGCGCAGTGTCCGCTCGTCCGAACCCGGCTCGGGCAGCCCGACGCCGGGCGGCTGGGTCCGGGCCTCGACGCTCATGAAGAGCGAGCTTAATCGCCACCCACCTGGCGGCGGGACCCGCGGCTCAGCCGAAGAGCTGATCGGTCTGCTCGGTGTACCCGGCGAGCACCGCCCCCGGATCGGCGCCGAGCACGTCGGTGAGCAGGCTGGCGTAGACCGAGCGGAAGTCGCTGGTCGCCCTGAGGTCGCCGGCGTCGAGATCGGTGAGGCTCGGCTCGGCACCCTTGAAGCCGCCGCGGACACCACGGCCGAGGACGAAGACCGGCCCGGCCGTGCCGTGGTCGGTGCCCTCGCCCGCGTTCGCGACCACCCGCCGACCGAACTCGGAGTACACCACGGTCACCACCTGCCGGCCGCGATCCGTGCTCTGCAACCGTTTCTGGAAGCCGCTGAGGGCGGCGTCCAGCTCAGTGAGCAGTCGTTGCTGGGTGCCGCGCTCGTCGGCGTGGGTGTCGAAGCCGCCGAGCGAGACCGAGTAGGCGCGGGTCGGGACGCCCATCTCGACCAGACCGGCCACCACGTTCAGCTGGGCGGCCAGCTCGCCGCCGCCGCCGGCCGAGGCACCCTGACTCCCGGCCGGGTCCTGGGAGTCGGTGGTCGGTGCTGCCGAGGAGGGCATGGCGGACGAGGAGGGCGGGGCGGACGAGGAGGGCGGGGCGGACGACGAGGGTGCAGCCGAAGGGCTGGCGCCGGTGGCCGCCTTCCCCCGTGCTGCCTGGTCTTCTGGCCGTTCCGACCCGGCCGGCCGAGCACCTGGGCCGCCGTCTGCAGTTCGGCCAGTGACCTCGCCGCGAGCGCCTGCAGGGTGCCGTCGGAGGCGTCGGCGCGGCCCAGCGCGGCCATGGCCGAGCCGAGCGGGTCGGGCGGCAGGCTGAGCCCGGTCAGCGGGAAGGCGGCGGCGGCCAGTTTCTGGCCGGCCAGCATCGGCGGCAGCACGTCGTCGATGGCCAGGGCCAGCAGCGGGTCGCGGGTGGTGGCGTCCAGCCAGCGACCGAGCCAGCCGGTCGGCACCGAGGCCGTCGGCGAGGCGGTCTGCCAGATCGCCATCGAGCGGAAATGGCTCCGGTCGGCCTGCGGATAGCCGACCCCGCGGACGATGGCCAGCTCGTCGCTGTCCCACAACCCTTTCAGCCCGGTCATCCCGGGATTGAGCCCGAGCCCGTCGCCGAGATCGAGCACCTCGTGCGGCTGATAGGCCAGCTCGGCCCGGGCCTGCTGGTAGGCCGGATCGCCCGCCGGGACGACGGTGTTCAGACCGTCGTTGCCGCCGTAGAGGGTGACCATCACCAACACGCCGTCCTTCGGGTCCAGCGGGCTCGCCGCGGAGGCCCGGACCAGGTCGGCCCAGTTCACCTGGGTGGCGCCGGCGGCCAACGCGCCGGCCGCGACCACCCCGGTGCAGCCGAGGAACCGCCGCCGGGTCAGGGCGCTGACCCGGGTGCTGCCGGGCTGGGCGTGCTGTGGCGACGGCCGGCCCGATGAGGATCCGGGTGGACGGGATGCGGTCATGGACGGTCTCCTGGTCTGGGTGCGGTCACGCCGAGACGACGTATTCGGGGGCGCAGGCGGCGACGGCGGCCGCGAGTGCCGGCCGGTCGGCCACCCCGGCGATCGCGTCACTGGTGCGGGCGCTGAGGCGGTCCAGGCCGAGCAGTCGGCGCAGGTACTCCGGTCGGTTCGCGCTCGAGGTCTGCTGCAGCCCGGTCAGGTCGGCGTGGGAAGTGATCACCCGGGCCACCTCCGTCCGGGACAGCGCGGCCGAGGTGGTCAACCAGGCCTGTCCTGCGGGCCAGCCGCCGACACTGGGCGGGCGGAACGGGGTCTGGCCCAGGCCACGGAACTGGGTCAGCAGCTGTCGCTGCGCCGGCGCCGGCAGCGCAGACGGCCGTAATCCGAAGGCTCGCAGGGTTCCGGCCAACCACTCGACCGGTTGCTTGACCAAACTCGAGGCGCTGTCGGCGAAGTCGGGCTCCGCGGCGATCGCCCGCAGCACGGCGGGGATGTTGCCGTCCCGGCCCCAGGCCGCGGCCAGCCGTTCCGACACCGCAGCCGACGGCGGGGTCGAGGAGACGAGCCGGGCCCAGATCCTCGAGGTCACGAAGAGGTGGCCCGCGGGCTGGTCGCACACCAGGTCGACGAAGGAGCGGGCGTCGTAGTCGGCGGTGTGAGCGAGCAGGGTCTTCGGGTTGTCGTCGTGCTGTCGCCGGGCCAGGTGCGCGCTCGGTCGGGCCGATCGGGCGTCGACCTTCCAGCCGGTGAGGGCCCGGGCCGCGGCTTTGACGTCGTCCTCGCTGTAGTTGCCGTGCCCGAGGCTGAACAGCTCCATGAACTCGCGGCCGAGATTCTCGTTCGGCGCCTCGACGGTGTTCTTGGGCCCGTCCAGCCAGATCAGCAGGGCAGGATCGACGATCATCGCCTGGGCCAGGGCGCGGAAGGTCGTCGACCCGAGGCTGCGAAAAGTGCTGTTCTGCTCCAACATCAGGCTCGCCCGCTTCACCTTCTGTTGGCTGGTCGCGAAGTGGCCGTGCCAGAACCAGGTCAGCCGCTCGGGCAGCTGGGTGGGGGTGTCGACCAGCTGGTCCAGCCACCACAGTTCGAGGGCGTCGGTGTTGGCCTTCCGGATCGTCGCCCGGGCCTGCTTGTCCTTCGTGGCCTGCGAATCTGCGGCGTGGTCCTCGGCCCCGACCGGGCCGGTGGCCTCCAGGTGCTCATCGAGGGTGGGTGGCGTCGCGACCGCGGGCTTGGCCAGCTGGGCCCAGCGCTGCTGCAGCACGGCGTCGGTGCCGGACTGCTGGGCCGTCGCCAGTTCGCCGGCGGCCGGGCCGAAGCCGAACCGGTCGTGGATCCGCCGGATCAACTGCGGTTCGCTGAGACTCGTCACCGGTTCAGACTCGGCCCGGCCGGGGCGAGCGGCAATGCCCGAGTTCGCTTCCTTCAGCAGATCGACAGGTGGGCTCGGCAGCTGCGCCGGCCATCGGTGTTGACTGGGGTGCCGAGACCAGGGAGGGCGAACGATGGCAGCAGCACGGACCGCGACCGCCGAGGTGGACGTCCTCGGGCCCTGGTCGCTGGACACCAGCCGCCGGTTCTGGGAGGGGTTCGGGCCCAACCGGCTGACCGGGCAGGACGGCGGCTCGTTGACCGGGACGTTCCTGGTCGACACCGACTGGTCGCGGGCCACGATGACGGTCCGGCAGGACGAGCAGGGTCTCGCCCGGGTCGAGGTCGGCGGCGGCGGAGATCTGGATGCGGCGCTCGCCCAGGTGCAGCGGATCCTGGCCATCGACGTCGACGGTCGCGGCTGGCCCGAGGTCGGTCGGCGCGATCCGGTGATCGGTGCCGCGCAGGCCCGGCGGCCCGGCCTGCGCCCCTGCGGCTTCTACTCTCCTTACGAGGCAGCGATCTGGTCGGTTCTCTCCCAGCGCGTCCGGATCGTGCAGGCGGCATCGTTGCGACAACGGATGCTCGAGCAGTACGGCGAGGACGGTGCGTTCCCTGCACCGGCGACGCTGCTGGGGCTCGAGCTCGATCTGCCCGGCCGGAAACCCGAATACGTCCGGGCGGTGGCCGAGGCGGCCTCGGACGGCGTCCTCGGCGGTGCGGTGCTCCGGCAGGTGAGCCCGGAGGATGCGGTGGCCCAGGTGCAACAGATCAAGGGGCTGGGCCCGTTCGCCGCCGAGCTGGTCGTGCTGCGGGGTGCCAACGCGCCGGATCTCGCGCCCACACAGGAAAAGCGGCTCGAGGCCGAGGTCGCCGAACGCTACGGTGCGGGCACCACGGTGGCCGACGTCGCCGAGCACTGGCGTCCGTTCCGGACCTGGGCCTCGGTCTGTCTGCGCTCGTTACGCGCCGAGTAGAGCCGGGAAGAACCGGTCGAACGGGGAAGCCGGTCGAACGGGGACGGCCGTCAGCGGCGTTGCTGCAGGCAGCTGCGCAGGGTGGTCGTCGTGGTCGGCGCGAACCGGACGGACCGGGGGACGGCGGCTTCGACACCGGAGAGCAGCCCCGCGGCGTAGCCGGTCTCGTCGGCCAGGCTGAGCCGGGTGGTGGTGCCGGCCCCGGATTTCGCACCCATCTCGTTGTAGACCCAGGGGACGTCGGTCAGCAGCTGCACCAGGGCGAGGTTGCCCGGCTCCAGCGGGGCCCGGCCGGTGAACGAGTTCTGGCGAACGCTGACCTGCCGTCCCTGGGCGGCGGTCCGGCGCTCGGCGATGATCCTGCTGTAGCGCTCACTGGCCTTCGCCACCGCCGGTGCGTCGAACACGGTCCGGTGGCTGCCGGTGCCGCGGTACATCACCGGGTAGCGACCTCCGGTCGGAACACCTCGTTGGCTGTAGGTCGCCTCGAAACTCCGGCTCTGGCTGTGGTCGTCGTGAACGCTGATCGCCAGTGCGGCGTGGGCCCGGGTGGCGATGGCGGCCCGTTCGCTCAGGCTGACGCTGGCGCCTTCGCTCGTCTTGGTCAGGATCACCCGGTAGCCGTCGTGGCGCAGGCCGGTGGCCACGCAGGAGGAGACGTCGAAGACCTCGCTCATCTCCGGGGTGTTGGGGTAGTCGTAGTCGAGCAGGCCGTTCGTGGTGTGGCTGCGGATCGATCGTCCGCTGTGCCCGGGGTCGATCACGATCACCGGATGGGAGCCGGTTCCGCTCGGTGATCCGGGCGAGGCGGCGACGGTGCTGCGTGGGCTGAGGCCGTGGCTCGGGGAGGCCAGCCCGGACGGCGTCCTGGTCGGGTCCGCCGTGGTGGTCGACGTCGGTCTCGTGTCGGTGGTCGACGTCGTCGTTGATGCCGCGGTCGGCGTCGCGGTGGCGGTCGTCGAGGCGGAGGTGGAGGCGGTGGCGGTCGGCGCCAATGTGGCGGTCGGTGACATCACGGCGGACGGAGTGTCCGGGCCGGCGGAGGTCGGCGCGGCCGGTGTCGGGGCCGTCCCACAGCCGCCCAGCAGGAGCGCCCCGCCAGCACGACGGCCGGCCCGGTCAGGACGAGACGACAGGCTCGGGCGATCACCGGCTCAGCGTACGCAGGGCCGACCGCTCAACCGAGCAGGACGACGCCCTTCTGTCGGCTGTGGGCCGTCCGCAGGATCAGGGTCGCAGCCACCACCAGGACGGCCAGCACGGCGACCACCGACACCACGGCGGAACTGCTGGCCACCGCCACGGCGACCAGGGCCCAGCAGGCGGTGAAGGCGAAGCCGGCCAGGGCCGAGCCGCGACCGACGACGATCACCGAGACCAGGGTCGCCACCAGCACCAACACGATCGAGACCAGGGTGACCCAGCCGGCGCGCTCGGGCATCCCCAGACTGCGGAAGGTGGTGCCGAACCCGGCGGTCGCGGCCAGCAGCGCCCAGCCCAGATACAGGGTGATCGGCAACCGCAGCAGCACCTGCTCGGCCCGGCCTGTCGCCGGTCCGCTGGTGGTGGCCCGGATCAGTGCGGTGGCCAGCACCCCGACCAGGGCCAGGATGACCAGCTGAGAGAGCCAGATCGTCTCGGTGGCGAAGATCGGCACCCAGCGGTGGCGGCGGCGAACGCGGCCGCCAGCCACCACCCGGTCCGGCGGTGGACCGGCCGGATCCGCTGACCGGGCAGCACCTGATAGATCGCGTAGGCCAGTGAGGCGAGGTAGATCAGGCCCCAGATCGAGAACGCGTAGCCGGCCGGCGTGACGGGGGAGGAGTTGGCGTTCGAGATCTGCCCGGTGGCCGGGCCGCCCCCGGTGACCAGCGCCGTCAGCGGTGAGCTGAGGATCTGCAGCACGGCCAGCGCGAGGACGACCACCGAGCGAGCCCGGTCGGTCCTTCGATCCGTTCCCCGATCCGTTCCCTGATCAGTTCCCTGACCAATCGCCCGGTCAGTCATCGAGGGTGACCACCATCTTGCCGGTGTTCTCACCTTGCAGCAGCCCGATGAACGCCTCGACCGCGTTGTCCAGCCCGTGCCGGACCGTCTCGCGGGTGACCAGTTCTCCGGCGGCGAGCCAACCGCCGACCCGCTCGGCGAACTCCGGCTGCAGGTCGCTGTGGTCGGAGACCAGGAAGCCCTGCAGTCGCAGCCGGTTTCCGACCATCAGGCCGAGATTGCGGGGCCCGGGGGAGGGCTCGGTGTCGTTGTAGGTCGAGATGGCGCCACACAGGGCGGCCCGGCCGTTCAGCCGCAGTGCCCCGACCGCGGCCTCCAGATGCTCACCGCCGACGTTGTCGAAGTAGACGTCGATGCCGTCCGGTGCGACCTGACGCAGCTGCTCGGCCACCGGGCCGTCGTGGTAGTCGAAGGCGGCGTCGAAGCCCAGTTCCTCGGTCAGGAAGGAAACCTTGGCCGCCGATCCGGCGCTGCCGACCACCCGTCCGGCGCCGGCGAGCCGGGCGAACTGACCGACCAGCCCGCCGACCGCACCGGCGGCACCGGAGACGAAGACCGTCTCGCCGGGCGCGAAGGCGGCGACCCGGAACAGGCCCGTGTACGCGGTCAGCCCGACCATTCCGAGCGCGCCGAGATACTGGCTCGGAGCGACGCCCTCGGCCGGCTCGATCACCCGGACCGCCTTGCCGGGCAGCACCGCGTGCTCGCGCCAGCCGGCGTTGTGCAGCACCAGTGAGCCGACCTCGACGGCCTCGCTGTTCGAGGCGATCACCTCACCGACCGCCCCGCCGTCGGCTGCCTGGTCCAGCTGCCACGGCTCGGCGTAGGAGGGCGCGTCGTTCATCCGGCCGCGCATGTACGGGTCGACCGACATGGCCCGATTGGCCACCAGCACCTGGCCGTCGTGGAGGTCGGGAATGCCGGTCTCGACCAACCGGAAGTCCTCCGGGGTCGGCACGCCGTGCGGCCGCCGGGCCAGCTGGATCTCTCGGGTCGTACGCGGCTGATCGCTGATGGCCTTCTCCTTCGGTTGCTCTTCTGCTTCGACTGGTCTCCCGCTTCGACTGGTCTCCTGCTCCGAACACCGGGCGGCTCGTCCTCGGGACCGAACAGCCCGGACGGGCAGCGCGGTGACGCCGTCGCGGTCGTCTGTCGGAACACCGGCTCCCGGCGTTCTGTTCCGCCGCTCACGCTCAGCTGAAGGCGTTCTCCCCGGTCAGGGCCTGGCCGATGATCAGCTGGTGCACCTCGGAGGTGCCTTCGTAGGTCAGCACCGACTCGAGGTTGTTGGCGTGCCGCAGCACCGGGTACTCACCGGTGATGCCGCTGGCCCCGAGGATGGTCCGGCAGGTGCGGGCGATCTCCAGTGCTTCACGGACGTTGTTCAGTTTGCCGAGGCTGATCTGGGCCGGCTCCAGGTTGCCCTCGTCCTTGAGCCGGCCGAGGTGCAGGGCGAGCAGAAAACCCTTCTGCAGTTCGAGACTCATGTCGGCGAGCTTGGCCTGGGTGAGCTGGAAGCCCGCCAGCGGCCGGTCGAAGACCGTCCGGTCGGCGGCGTAGGCGAGGGCAGCGGCGAGGCAGTCACGAGCGGCTCCGAGGGCACCGAAGACGATCCCGAACCGGGCCTCGTTCAGACACGACAGCGGGCCGCGCATGCCGCGCACCTCCGGCAGCACCGCGGCTGCGGGGAGCCGGACGTCGTCCAGCACCAACTCGGCGGTGACCGAGGCCCGCAGCGAGAGCTTGTGCTTGATCGCGGACGCGCTGAAACCGGCGGTGTCGGTGGGGACGACGAAGCCGCGGATACCGGACCCGGCGCGGTTCGGGTCGCCCTCGTCGGTCTGGGCCCAGACCACGGCGACGTCGGCCACCGAACCGTTGGTGATCCACATCTTGGAGCCGTTCAGCACCCAGTCGGCGTCCTCGCCGGCGCCGTCCCGGCGGGCCCGGGTGCGCATCCCGGCCGGATTGGATCCGAAGTCGGCCTCGGTCAGCCCGAAGCAGCCGATCGCCTCGCCGTCGGCCATCCGGGGCAGCCAGCTCTGCTTCTGCTCCTCACTGCCGAACTTCCAGATCGCGAACATGGCCAGCGACCCCTGCACCGAGACCATGCTGCGGACGCCGGAATCGCCGGCTTCCAGCTCGAGGCAGGCCAGGCCGTAGCTGACGGCGTTGGCCCCGGCGCAGCCGTAACCGGTGAGGTGCATGCCGAGCAGGCCGAGCGAACCGGCCTCCTTCAGCAGACCGAGGTCGATCTCGCCCCGCTCGTAGGCCTCGGCGATGCCCGGCCGGACGCGGTGGTCGACGAAGTCGCGCACCGCCGCGGCGATGTCCCGCTCGTCCTCGCTCAGCAGGTGATCGATCTTCAACAAATCCAACGGTTGCACGGTTCCTACCTCTCTTCGAACTTCTCCGTCATCCTGCCTCGACCAGCGCACGCGCCGCCTTCTCGATCTCATCCTCGCCCAGCAGGACGTGGGCCGCGGCCGGCCCGAGCGGGATGAAGCTGTCCCGGCCGGCCACCCGGCCGATCGCCCCGCGGAATCCCGACTCGACCAGCGTCGCCAGCACACCCTCGCCGACCCCGCCGCTGTGCCTGGTCTCGTCGACCACCAGCACCCGCCCGGTCGCTCCGGCCGCAGCGAGGATGTCCTCGACCGGCAGGGGGGACAGCCAGCGCAGATCCAGTACCCGGACCCCGATCCCCGCCTCGGTCAGCCGCCGGGCCACCCGCAGGCTCATCCGGACGCCGTTACCGAAGGTGATCATGGTCAGGTCGGTGCCGTCGCCGTGGCTGCGGGCCCGTCCGATCGGGCGTCCGGTGCGTCCGGTGCGTCCGGTGCGTCCGGGGCGTCCGGGGCGCGATCACTGCTGAGCCAACCGTGGTCGCCCGGCTCGTGCAGGTCACGTTGGTGATAGAGCGCGATCGGCTCGACCATCACCGAGACGGTGCCGTCGGTCTCGGCGGCCGCCACACAGGTGCGCAACAGGGCCGCGGCGTCGTCGCCCCGGCTGGGGCAGGCGACCACCAGGCCGGGCACGTCCCGCAGCGAGGCGAGACCGTTGTCGTTGTGGAAGTGACCGCCGAACCCCTTCTGGTAGGCCAATCCGGCGATCCGCACCACCATCGGGTTGCGATACTGTCCGTTCGAGAAGAACGAGAGACTGGCCGCCTCGCCACGCAGTTGGTCGATCGCGTTGTGCAGGTAGGCCAGATACTGGATCTCCACGATCGGCAGCAACCCGGCCAGGCCGGCGCCGAGCCCGAGGCCGAGGATCGACTGCTCGTCCAGCACGGTGTCGAAGACCCGGGCCGCACCGAACCGCCGGGCCAGTCCGGCCGTCACCCCGTAGACGCCGCCCTTGACGCCGACGTCCTCACCGAACACCAGCGCGTTCGGCGCGACGGCGAGGACCGAGGCCAGGGTGGCGTTGATCGACTCGGCCAGCGTCCGGCCCGGACGCCCGTCGTTCTCGCCCGGCGACCGTTCAGCACGCAACCGGGCCGCTCGGCTGCTGACCAGCATCGGGCGGCGCGGGGCGAGCGGGGCCATCACCTCCGACGGCGACCGCAGCCGGTCCCGACCGGTCCGGCGGTCCACCTCGTCGTCCACCGCACCCCGGGCCGCGTCGTAGCGGGCCAGCACCGCGCCCGGTTCGACGCCCGCGTCCACCAGCGCCCGGGCCAGGCCGAGCAGGGGATCGCGATCGTGGTCGGCCTCGATCCGCCGCGGGCTGCGGTAGCTGATCTCGGCGTCGCTGCCGGCGTGGGCCAGGAACCGGACCGTCCGCAGGTGCAGGAAGGCGGGCCTGTCCCGGCTGCGGGCGTGCTCGATCGCCGCGGTCGCTGCGGCGAAGACGGCGGCCGGGTCGTCGCCGTCGGCCGTGGCGTAGGTCAGTCCGGGGCGGCTGCCGTAGGCCTGGGCGATCCACCCCTCCGGGGTCGGCACCGAGATGCCGTAGCCGTTGTCCTCGCAGACGAACACGATCGGCACCCCGAGCCCGCGGAAGGCGGCGTTCAGGGCGGTGTTGACCGCCCCGGTCAGCGTCGAGTGGTTGGCCGAGGCGTCGCCGAACGAACACAGCACCACCGCGTCCTCCGGCCAGTCCGTCCTCAGGCCGAGCCGGGCTGCTCGGCGCAACGCGATGGCCAGCCCGACCGCACGGGGCAGGTGGGAGGCGATGGTCGAGGTCTGCGGGATGACGTCGAGTTCACGTCGGCCGAACACCTTGTGCCGCCCACCCGCGATCGGTTCGTCGGCCTGGGCCATCAGCCCGGCCAGGACGTCACTGATCGCGGTCGAGCCGGGCACCTGGCCGGCCCGGGCGAGATAGAAGCCGCCGGACCGGTAGTGCAGCAGGGCCGGATCGTCGGCCCGGGCGGCCAGGGCCACCAGTGCGTTGCTCTCGTGCCCGGCCGAACCGATCGTGTAGAAGCCCTCACCGCGAGCCTGTAGCTCGCGGGCGACGACGTCCAGGTGACGACTGGTGGCGCCGGCGTCGAAGGCAGCCCAGAGCAGCCCTGACGCCAGCCCGGGATCAGTACCGGTCGGACGCAGCGCACCGATCGTCGTCCGGAGGTGCGCCTCCAGCGCAGCGCCCGGACCGCTCGTGCTCACTCGAGTGAGAACCCGGGGTCGCCCACCAACTCGGTGACGTCCATCTGCGCCTTCTGCAGTCGGCCCGAGTAGTCCCAGTTCATCGACTGCCAGCGGGTGAACTGATCCAGCACCCAGATGCCGGACTGGCGCGAGCCGTTGCCGGATTTGCCGTTACCGCCGAACGGGAGATGCGCCTCGGCGCCGGAGGTGGAGTTGTTGACGCTCACCATGCCGGCGCTGATCTTGTCGCGGAAGGTGAACGCCTCGATCGCCTGGGTGGTGTAGATCGCCGAGGACAGTCCGTAGCCGGGGTGGTTGGCCATCGCGATGCCCTCGTCGAGATCCCGGTAGGTGGCGATGCCGATGATCGGGCCGAACGTCTCCTCGTCGAAGAGATCGTCACCCGGCCGGACTCCGTCCACCACGACCGGGTGGTAGAAGAGACCGGCGCCCGGATCGCCGACGAAACCGGCCCGTGGATTGTCGGCGCTGATCCGGCCCTGTTCGGCCTGGATCTTGTGGTGCGGCTGCACCCAGCCCAGATACTCCTCGTAGCGATCGGCGAACTTCTGGTCCAGCATCGGGCCCATCAGCACGTCCTGGGTCGGGTCACCGACGGCGGCCGCGGCGACCGCAGAGTTCAACCGGGACAGGAATTCGTCGTGCACCGACTCGTGCACGATCACCGTGCCGAGAGAGGTGCAGCGCTGGCCGGCCGTGCCGAAGCCGGAGAACAGGGTGCCCTCGACGGCCAGATCGAGATCGGCGCTCGGGGTGACCAGCAGCGGGTTCTTGCCGCCGAGTTCCAGGCAGGCGGTCTGCAGGTGCCGGCCGGTCAGCGCACCGATCTCCCGGCCCACGGCCGACGAGCCGGTGAAACCGACCTTGTCGATCAGGCCTTCGTCCAGTGCGGTGCTCAGCCCCTCGAAGGTGTCCGGGCCGTCGGCGTGGACCAGCTCGAAGACCCCCTCGGGCAGCCCGCCGCCACGGACGAACAGGTCGCGGAAGGCGTTGGAGACCACGGCGGAGTAGTCGGCCGGCTTCCACAGCACGGTGTTGCCGGCCAGCAGGGCCGGCACGATGTACCAGGACGGCACGGCGACCGGGAAGTTGCCGGCGGTGATCACCGCGACGGTGCCGACCGGCTTGCGGAAGGTGAACAGCTGCTTGTCCGGCATCTCGCTCGGCACGGTCTGGCCGTAGAGCCGCCGGCCCTCACCCAGGAAGAAGTCGCAGGTGTCGACGATCTCGCGGACCTCGCCGAGCGCCTCGCCGTAGGGCTTGCCGATCTCGGCGGTGACGAGTCGGGCCAACGCCTCGGCGTTGGCCTCGACCACCCGGCCGATCTGGGCGATGGCCCGCCCCCGGATCGGTGCCGGCACGCTCGCCCAGCCCGGCTGAGCCTCGTGAGCGGCCCGGGCGGCGGTGGCGAAGGTCGCGGCATCGCCGAGCTCGACCTCGCCGACCACCTGGTCCAGGCGGGCGGGGTTGGTGCTGCGGATCATCATGATTTCTCCGTGCTGGTGAGGATCTGGGGCTTGCCGTGAGGACGTCTCGGGACGCCGGGCGGGTGACTGGTTCAGACGATACGGGCGAGTGAGCGGTGCAACGCCCGGACCGCCTCGTCGAGTTCGTCGGCGGTCACGCTCAAGGCGGGCCGGAACCGGATGGCCCGTTCGCCACTGGGCAGGGCCAGCACGTGTTCGATCTCGCGCAGGTCGGTCAGCACCGCGTCCCGGGTGTCCCGGTCGGCCAGGTCGACCGCGACCATCAGGCCACGGCCGCGGACGTTGGTCAGGGCGCCGTCGACCTCGCCCGCCACCGTCCACAGGCCCGCCAGCAGCCGTTCACCCTTGGCCCGGGCGGCCTCGATCAGGCCCTCGGACTCGATGATCTCCAGCAACCGGGTGGAGCGGACCATGTCGACCAGGCCGCCGCCCCAGGTGGAGTTGATCCGGCCGGAGACGACGAACGCGTTCTCGGGCTCCTCCTCCACCCGGCGGCCGGCCATGATGCCGCCGACCTGGACCTTCTTGGAGAAGGCGACGACGTCCGGGTGCAGGCCCAGTTGCTGATAGGCCCAGGCCGAACCGGTGGTGCCGAGCCCGGTCTGCACCTCGTCCAGGATGAACAGGGCGTCGTGGGCGTGGACGAGGGTTTCCATCTGTTGCAGGAATTCCGCGCGGAGATGGTTGTCCCCGCCCTCGCCCTGGATCGGTTCGGCGATGAACGCGGCGATGTCGTGCGGGTGGGCGGCGAACGCGGCCCGGGCCTGCTCCAGGGCCCGTGCCTCGGCCCGCTCGACCTCGGCCAGGTGCTCCGCCAGCGGGAACCTGACCGCCGGTACGTCGATCCGCGGCCAACCGAAGGTCGGGAACCGGTCGGTCTTGATCGGTTCGGTGTTGGTCAGCGACATCGTGTAGCCGGAGCGACCGTGGAAGGCACGGGTCAGGTGCAGGATCTGCCGGCCCAGATCACGACTGCGGCCGGCGGCTTCGTTGCGCCGGCTCTTCCAGTCGAAGGCGACCTTCAACGCGTTCTCCACCGCCAGTGCGCCGCCCTCGACGAAGAACAGGTGCGGCAGCTCGGGGTCGCCGACCACCCGGGCGAAGGTCTCGACGAACTCGGCGTAGGCGGTGCTGTAGACGTCGGAGTTGGCCGGCTTGTTGGCCGCGATCCGCCCGAGCCGCTCCATGAAGGTGGGGTCGTCGACCAGGCCGGGCGGGTTCAGGCCGAGCGGGGCGCTGGCGAAGAAGGTGTAGAGGTCCAGGTAGGACGTCCCGGTCCGGGCGTCCACCACCCGGCTGCCCCGACTGGCGGCGAGGTCGACGACGAGTTTGAAGCCGTCGGTCAGGACGTGCCGCGACAGGCTCTGGTGCACCTCGTCCGGCTGGACGCTGACGTGTTCGGCCATCCTGGACCTCCTGGTGAGGATAAATGAGGGCGTTGCCGCCTTCTGGGCGTGAAAACTGCGGTGACTTTGGCAGCTCGAGAGAGAATCTAACAGATCTGGGAGGTTTGGCGACGAAATGACCCGTTGTCGCCTGATTCTCCGAACGTGGCTGGTGCGGTCGGCCGCTCGTCCGTGATCAGGGTGCCCTCGAAGCAGCGGCCGCCCGTCCGCAGACCAGCGTGTTCGGTGAGGATGCCTACCCCACGTTGGAGCAGAAGGCAGCCGCGTTGACCCACTCGGTGGCCCGCAACCACGCCTTGGTGGACGGGAACAAGGGCTTGGCCCTCGCCGGGCTGATCGCCTTCCTCGGGCTGAACGGTCGGCGGCTGACGTCGACCAACGACGAGGCCTACGACTTCATCATTGCCATCGCCACCGGCGAACTCGACGTGCCCGAGATCAGCGAGCGGATTCGATCAGGCACGCAGAACTGGTGAACTCGCTCAACACCTCACCTCGACCGGTAGGCCGACCTCGAGTCTGCCCGGGGTGTCGGGGATCAGGTTCATCCCGAACAGGGTCTTCGAGCCGACCTTGCGGTGCCGGGCCAGCGTGCGCAGCGGCTCCTTGCCGCGAGCGAGAGTGTCCGGGTCGATCGTGGTCAGCACGCACCGCGCACAGGGCTTGACCACCCGGAAGGTCACCTCGCCGATCCGGATCCGTGGCCAGTCGTCCTCGGCGAACGGCTCCTCACCGTCGATCACCAGGTTGGGCCGGAACCGGGTCATCGGCAACGGCGGGGCCGGCTCCTCACCCCGTTCCAACGCCTCCTGGACGATCAGTTCGTTCAACCTGGACAGGGAAGTCGTGCTGCAGGCGAGCAGCGGGTAACCGTCGGCGTAGCCGGTGAAATCGTCCGGCCGGGAGTGGGCCGGATCCAACCGGCGAGCCTGCGGACGGCTGGCGAAGACCGCAGTCACGTCGTCGCGGCGAAGCGCGGTCCGCAGCCAGTCCCGCAGCTGCGGTCCGCCGTCGACGCCGACGGTGTCGTCGTCGAAGACCCGGACGGCCCGCTCCGCACCGTCGGGCTCAGGCACCGACAACTCGGCCAGTTCGTGGACATCGGTGGATCTCAGTCGAAGCCCGGTCACCCCGGGCTCGGTGGCGGCCAGGTCGGCGACGACGGTGAGCAGCCGCGGCTCGGTCCGGGCGGTGAGCATGGTGCCGTCGCCGTCCAGCACCATCCAGCGCCGGTCACCGACCAGCCCGGCCCGCTCGACCACGGCCGAGGAGACCGGCCGGACGGCCGTGCTCTTCATCGGGACGATGTTCAGGCCGGTCAACTCCAGGGTCATACCGGCATTCTCGACCCGGTGGCCGGCTCGGCCGCACGAGTGGTCACAAGCCCACGGCCGTCGTCACCTGATCCCGGAGCTGCTGCAGGCCGGCTGTGGCGTCGCGGTCCCGGCGCACCTCGAGGTAGCACTTGAGTTTCGGTTCGGTGCCGGACGGGCGAACCACCACCCTGATCGTCTCGCCCGTGAAGAGCAGCCCGTCGGTCGGCGGCAGGTCTGGTCCACCCCGCCCGGCCGGGCCCTCGGCCAGGTCGACGCAGCTGACGTCCTCACCGGCCAGCCGGGTCGGCGGCGCGGACCGGAGCCGGGTCATCGCGTCCGTGATGGTGCTCAGATCCTCGACCCGGAAGGAAAGTTGGGCCGTCAGCTGCGGTCCGTAGCGGGCGGTGATCTCGGCCAACCGGTCGGCCAGCGAGTGACCGCCGGCCTTCAGCCGGGCGGCGATGTCCAGCACTCGCAGGAGGGCCGAGACGCCGTCCTTGTCGGGTACGGCGTCGGGGTCGCAGCAGTAGCCGATCGCTTCCTCGTAACCGAAAGCGAGACCCGGCACCCGGCCGATCCACTTGAACCCGGTCAACGTCCAACGGAACGGCTGGTCGTGCGCGGCGACCATCACCGAGAGCAGCGAGCCGGAGACGATCGAGCAGGCGTAGGTGCCGGAAACCCCACGATCCAGGGCGTCCTGGGCCAGCAGCACCCCCAACTCATCGCCGGTCAGCATCCTCCACTCCCCGTCGATCTCGGCGGCGACGGCGCACCGGTCGGCGTCCGGGTCGTTGGCGATCACCAGATCGGCGCCACGTTCCCGGGCCGCGGCCAGGGCCAGATCGATCGCACCCGGCTCTTCGGGATTGGGAAAGGCGACGGTGGGGAAGTCCGGGTCCGGCTCGGCCTGCTCGCCGATCACGTACGGCTGGGCGAATCCGGTCCGACGGAGCGCCTCGGCCACGATCGCCCCGCCGACGCCGTGCATCGGGGTGTACACCCAGGACAGTTCACGGGGCGCGGAGTCGTCGACCAGCGTGGCCAGCCGATCGAGATAGGCGTCGACCAGTTCATCACCGATGACGGTGATCGCCTCCGAGCGGGGGATGTCGGTCAGCGGCTGCCGAGCGACCTGATCGATTTTGGCCGCGATCTCGTTGTCGACCGGCGGCACGATCTGCGAACCGTCGCCCAGGTAGACCTTGTAGCCGTTGTCCTGCGCGGGATTGTGTGAGGCGGTGACCATGACGCCGGCGATGCAGCCGAGGTGGCCGATACCGAAGGAGACCAGGGGCGTCGGCAACGGACGATCGACCAGCACCGGCTCGAAGCCCGCTCCGGCCAGGATCTCGGCGCTGTCCCGGGCGAAGACGTCGGACTCGTGCCGGGCGTCGTAGCCGATCAGCACCCGGCCGGCCAAGCCCTGCTCGCTCAGATAGCCGGCCAATCCCGCGGCGGCCTGTGCGACCACCACCCGGTTCATCCGGTTCGGTCCCGGCCCGAGGGCACCGCGCAGCCCGGCGGTGCCGAAGGCCAGCCGGCCGTCGAAAGCGTCCGCCAGCTCGTCCCGGGCCGCCGGGTCGCCTCCGGCGGCCCGCTCGATCAGGGCGTCCAGGGCCCGCCGGGTCGACGGATCGGGATCCTGGGCCCGCCAGCCGGTGAGCTGATCGCCGAGGTCGTCGCCGAAGGTGGTGCGCAGATCGGGGGTCATCGGTCGGGATTCATCGGTCGGGATTCATGGACGATTTCGGGGGTCACAGCACCCGGGCCAGCCCGGACAGCAGTTCCCGCAGTCTCGGGGCGGCGTTCTGCCCGGCCTCGATCACCTCGGCGTGGCTGAGCGGCACCGGGGAGATGCCGGCGCCGAGATTGGTCACCAGCGACAGGCCCAGCACCTGGCAGCCGGCCTCCCGGGCGGCGATGGTCTCCAACGCGGTGGACATCCCGACCAGGTCGCCGCCGAGGATGCCGGCCATCCGGACCTCGGCCGGGGTCTCGTACTGCGGCCCCCGGAACTGGACGTAGACGCCCTCGGGCAGCTCCGGGTCGACGTTCCGGGCGAGGCCGCGTAACTCGGGGGAGTAGGCCGTGGTCAGGTCGATGAACGTCGCCCCGCGCAGTGGGGTCTGTCCGGTCAGGTTCAGGTGGTCGGCGATCAGCACCACCGTGCCCGGCGTCCAGTCGGGGTTCAGACCACCGCAGCCGTTGGTCAGCACGACGGTCCCGGCCCCGGCGGCCGCGGCCGTCCGGACGCCGTGCACCACCGGTTCGACCCCGCGGCCCTCGTAGAAGTGGGTCCGGCCGGTGAGGATCATCGCGGTCCGGTCGGCGGGGGTGCGGACCAGCCGCAGCTCACCGCCGTGGCCGGAGACGACCGGTTTGCTGAAGCCCGGGATCTCTTCCAGCGCACAGGATCCGAGCGGCTCGCCCAGGGTGTCGGCGGCCGCCGACCAACCCGAGCCGAGGACGAAGGCCAGATCGACCCGCTCCAGACCGAACCGCTCCTTGATCTCGGCGGCGGCGCGATCGGCGATGGCCTGCGGGTCGGCGAACAGGTCGGCGGGGTTTTCGCTCACCCGCAGCACTATAGATTTCGGGTCACCAACCGCTGATGCAGTCCCTCCCGCGCAGCTCGGCGACGTAGTCCGACGGCGCTGCGGCCGCCTCCGCCGCGTCGGCCAGCGTCCCCACGGTCATCGCACTCGGGAGGCCGCCCTCGAAGTCGTCCAGCACGTAGACCCAGGCCGAATCGTCGCCGTCCAGAGTGGCCACCCGCACCGTCAGCTTCCGGTAGAGGCCGGTGTCGGCGCTCTCCCACTGGTCCAGCTGAGCCGCGTCGGTCTCACTGACGTCGTAGAGCCCGACGAAGACCTGTGCGCCGTCCACCTCCGGCGCCTCGACCACCGTGGGCAGTGGCCCGTCCCACCCGTCGCCGCCGAAGGTGATCCGCCAGCCGGGCAGCCAGCCGACCCCGCGCAGCGGCGAATGCGGGCAGCGCTGCGCCATCTGCTCGGGGTGGAGGTTGCTCCCGTAGGCGGCGTACAACACAGCAGGTCAGACTACTCTTCGCCGGCTCGGGCCACTCGCCTCTCCAGCCGACCACGGGCCCGCTGTCTCGCGTGGTCGTCGTGGCCAGCACGGCGTCCTCGAAGCGATGGAGTTCGGCCACCCGGACCCGGGTGGAATCGTCGGTCCGGACGGCGCGGGAGACCTTCGGGCGGATCGACGTCCTGGTCGACAACCCCGGTACCGAGTTCGTGGCCTCGAACCGGTGACCCCTGCCCGGCTCGGTCAGCGGGTGTCGCGATCGAGCCCGGGCGGCATGATCACCACCGGGCACGCGGCCTGGTAGACCAGCCGGTGGGCCAGCATCGGGCTGGTCTTCAGATCCGTCCGTCGGGGTGCGTCCAGGACCAGCAGTCCGGCCTCCCGCGAGATGGCCTGCAGGACGGCCAGGGCGCTCCCTTCGCGCACCTCACAACGGACCGGACGTCCGCCCGCCTGCGCCGCCTCGCCCAGCGTGGCCGTCACGTCGGCCTGCAACTGGGCCAGGGCGTCGGCCCGTTCGGCCCCGGCGTCCCGACCGACGACAGCCGGCCGGCCACCGGTGGCGGCCGGTGGATGGGACGGACGCCAGGCCCGGACGGCCAGCAGCTCGGCGCCGCGTCGCCCGGCCTCGGCCGCGGCCCAGCCGACCGCGGCGGGGGAGTGACTCGTCCGGCTCACCCCGACGACGACCAACTCGGTCGCGTCCGGTGCCGGGCCGGCGTTCTGCTCGGTCATGGTCGTCCTGGCCTTTCGTTTCGGAACTGACTCAACTCGCGGCGGAATCGACCTTGGACAGGGGATCGGCGATGTCCTCCAGCGCCTTGCCCTCGGCGTCCACCCCACAGGCGAAGGCGATGATGCCGCCGGCGATCATGATCACCGCGGCTCCGATGTAGCCCGCGGTCAACGACGGTCGGCCGCCGGCGATCAGCAGGCCGAAGGTGATCGGGCCGAAGGCGCCGAAGACCTGCGCCACGATGAAGAAGTAGGAGATCGCCTGCCCGCGCAACTCGAGCGGGAAGATCTCGCTCACCGTCAGATAGGCCGACGACGCCCCGGCGGAGGCGAAGAAGAAGCAGACGCACCAGAGCACGGTCTGGGTCACCGCGTTCAGCACCCCGGCCCCGAAGAGAGCGCCGGACAGCGCCAGGACCAGCCCGGAGAAGCCGTAGGTGAACAAGATCATCTTGCGCCGACCGATCGTGTCGAACAGGTGACCCAGAACCAGCGGACCGACCAGGTTGCCGATGGCGAACGGGAAGAAGTAGAGCGGGGCGCTGGCCGTGCTGACCCCGTAGAACTGGCCCAGCACGATCGCCTCGGTGAAGAAGATCGCGTTGTAGAGAAAGGACTGGGTGATCATCATCGTCAGGCCCATCACCGTCCGCTTGGGGTAGGTGTGGATGAAGATCCCGGCCAGCGTCCTGAACGGCACGCTCTCGGTCTTCTGCACCGAGATCGCCTTGCTCTCGTCCACCGGTGGCAGTTCTTTCCCGTCGTGCTCGACCCGTTGCTCGATCTCGTCCACGGTCGCATCGGCCTCGTCGTAGCGGCCGTGGGTCATCAGCCAGCGCGGGCTCTCGGGGATGTGCCGACGCAGGAAGATGATCGCCAGACCGAGCACCGGGCCGATGAAGAAGGCGATCCGCCAGCCGACGTTGGAAGCGAACAGGTCGGTGTTCAGCAGGAACAGGTTGGCGAACGCACCGAGGGCTGCGCCGCCCCAGTAGGTGCCGTTGACCGCGATGTCGACCCGTCCCCGGTACTTGGAGGGGATCAGCTCGTCGATGGCGGAGTTGATCGCGGTGTACTCACCGCCGATGCCGGTGCCGGCGATGAAGCGGAACACCCAGAAGAACCACATGTTCGGTGACAACCCGGCGATCGCGCTGCCGATCAGGTAGACGGCCAGGGTGAGGATGAACAGCCGCTTGCGGCCGAGCCGGTCGGTCAGCCGGCCGAAGACCAGCGCCCCGACCACCTGGCCGATCAGGTAGACCGTGCCGGTCAGCGTGACCTCGCTGGTGGTCATGTGCAGCGAGTCCTGGAAGCCGTTGCCGCCGACGATCTCGATCTCGAGCCCGTCCAGGATCCAGGAGACGCCGAGGCCGACCACGACCGACCAGTGGAATCTGGTCCACGGCAGCCGGTCCAGCCGGGCCGGCACCAGACTGAGCTGCGGTTGTTGCGTCGTACTGGACATCGCGCCATCCCTCTCCGACCCGGCCCTCGGTCCGGTTCATGGTGAGACTAACCAAAGGGTTCCCGCCCCGGTTCACGGGTCCTGGCCGGGGGATCTCGGCGCATTCGGTGGTCTGGACCTCACTCGATTACAGTGGGCGGGGTCGTCAGCGGACAGCAGTAGAAGAGGGTGCCGGGTGAGTGAGGTCGCGTTGGGCAGCGGCCTGCGCTCCTACGTCCGGCTGCTGCGGCACGCACCGGCCCGGACCCCGTTCCTGGCGGCGCTGATCGCCCGGCTGCCGCTCTCGATGGCCCCGATCGGGATGCTGATCCTGATCCAGCACGAACGATCCGCCTACGGCATCGCCGGCATCGTGACCGGCGCCTACGCCGTCGGGTGCGCCCTGGGGACGCCGGTCTGGGGCCGGTTGATGGATCGCCGCGGTCAGGTCGGGGTGCTGCTGCCGACCGGACTGGCCAGCGCGACCCTGATGATCCTGCTCGCGGTCGCCGCCGTCTCGGCGGCGCCGGCCGCGGTGCTGATCGGGCTGGCCGCCGGTTCCGGGTTGGCCTACCCGCCGGTGAGCCCGGCGATCCGGGCCGCCTGGCGGGTGGTGTTCGCCGACCGGGCGGCCCGCAAGGTGGCGTTCGCGCTGGACTCCACCTCGGTCGAGCTGATCTTCGTGGCCGGCCCGCTGCTGTTGTCGGCACTGCTGGCCGCGACGCCACCGGTGGTGCCGCTGATCGCGACCGCGGCCCTGATGGCCACCGGCGTGATCGCCTACTGCCGCACCGGCGCCGCCCGGGACTCCCGGACCCGGCAGCGGGCCGAGCACGCCCGGCTGTCGGCCACCGGACCCCGGTCGGCCGTGCTGGCCTCCGGCGTGGGTGCGGTGCTGGCCGTGATGCTGCTGCTGAGTGTCGGGTTCGGCCAGCTGGACACCTCGATGGCGGCCACCGCCGGCAAGATCCTCGGCAGTTCGGACCGGGTCGGCATCCTGTTCACCGCGATCGCCGGTGGCAGCACCATCGGCGGCCTGGTCTACGGCGCCCGCGACTGGAAGGTGGACGAGCGGCGCGCGGTCCCGGTCATGATGGTCTGTTTCGCGATCTGCCTGACCGCGATGGCCACCCTGATGTCGCTCGGGCTGGTCTCGCTCTACCTGCTGTTGCCGTTGCTGTTCCTGACCGGGCTCAGCATCGCGCCGACGCTGATCATGCAGCAGGCGCTGCTGGACCACCTGTCGCCGGCGCACCGGTTGAACGAGGCGCAGGCCTTCCTGTCGGCGTCCAACACCACCGGCGCCGCGCTCGGCACGGCTCTGGCCGGTCTGCTGATCGACGCCCACGGCCTGGGCTGGTCCTTCGGCGGTGCGGCCGTCGGCGCGGTCTGTGCCGCGGTCGCCGCCCTGGCCAGCCGTCCGTCCTGGCGCCGGGCCAGCACGGCTGCCTCCGAGCAGGAACGGGTCGACGCCCGGGTCTGAGAGCGAGGTGTCGGAGCGGCGTGTGAGAGTGGCCCGGTGAACAGTTCCATCACTCCGGTCGGCGCCACCGAATGGGTCGATCCCGACGCCGACATCGCCCAGTTGCGCGAGGCCGCGACCCAGTGCCGCGGCTGCGAGCTGTGGGAGCCGGCGAACCAGGTGGTCTTCTCGGCCGGCAACGACCACGCGCCGTTGATGTTGGTCGGCGAGCAGCCGGGTGATCAGGAGGACCAGCGCGGCATCCCGTTCGTCGGGCCGGCCGGTCAGGTGCTGCAGAAAGCCCTGGCCGAGGCCGGCATCGAACGCTCCCAGGTCTACGTCACCAATGCGGTCAAACACTTCCGGTTCGAGCAACGGGGCAAGCGGCGGATCCACCAGACCCCGCAGGTCTCCCACATCACGGCCTGCAAACCGTGGCTGGAGGCCGAGGCGGAGCGGCTGCGGCCGACGCTGATCGTCGCGCTCGGCGCCACCGCGGGCAAGGCGATGCTGGGCAGCGACTTCCGGATCACCAGGCAACGCGGCCAGCGGCTGGAGGCGATCCTCGGGGCCAACACGCTGCCGCTGATCGCCACCATCCACCCCTCCGCGGTGCTGCGGACCAACGAGGGCGCCGAACGGGACGAGGCGTACGCCGGTCTGGTCGCCGATCTGCGGACGGCCCTCGACTACGCCAGGGAGCTGACCGGCTGAGTTCCTCCGGGGCCCGAGTGCCGCCTGTCTTCGAGCCCACGTGGAACACTTCACCGGTGACTCGTGTGGTGATCATCGGTGGCGGCCCCGGCGGCTACGAGGCGGCTCTGGTCGGTAGCCAGCTCGGCGGCGACGTGACCCTGATCGACACCGACGGGCTGGGCGGATCGGCGGTGCTGACCGACTGCGTCCCCTCCAAGACGTTGATCGCCACCGCCGAGGTGATGAGCGAGGTCAAGGGCTCGACCGAGCTCGGGCTGCGCTTCGGCAAGAACGGCGAGGCCTCGGTCGACACCCACGTCGGGGTCGATCTGGCCATGGTCAACCAGCGGGTGAAGCGGCTGGCCCAGGCCCAGTCGGCCGACATCGTCGACCGGGTGCAGCGCGAAGGTGTCCGGCTGCTGATCGGCCGGGGCCGACTCGACGGAGCGGACCGGGTGATCGCCGAGACCGCCGAGGGCGAGCAGACCCTGCCCGCCGACGTGGTGCTGATCTCCACCGGCGCCCACCCCCGGGTGCTGCCGGAGGCCGTGCCGGACGGCGACCGGATCCTCACCTGGACCCAGGTGTACGAGATGACCGAGCTGCCCGAACGGCTGATCGTGGTCGGCTCCGGGGTGACCGGGGCCGAGTTCGCGAGCGCCTACGACGCCCTCGGCGCGGACGTGGTGCTGGTCTCCTCCCGCGATCACGTCCTGCCCGGCGAGGACGCCGACGCGGCGCGGGTGCTGGAGGACGTGTTCACCCGCCGCGGCATGACGGTGATGTCGCGGTCCCGGGCCGCCTCGGTCAGCCGGGACGGCGACGTGGTCACCGTCACCCTGACCGACGGCCGCACGGTGACCGGCTCACACTGCCTGCTCGCGGTCGGCTCGATCCCGAACACCGCCGAGATGGGTCTCGCCGAGGCCGGCGTCGAGCTGGACCGCGGCGGCTTCGTCGGCGTCGACCGGGTCTCTCGCACCTCGGCCCGCGGCGTCTACGCCGCCGGCGACTGCACCGGGGTGATGATGCTGGCCTCGGTCGCCGCCATGCAGGGCCGGATCGCGATGTGGCACGCGCTCGGCGACGCGGTCGCTCCGCTGGACATGCGCTCGGTCTCCTCCAACGTGTTCACCGCACCCGAGATCGCCACCGTCGGTGCCACCCAGGCCCAGGTCGACAGCGGCCAGGTCCGTGCGATCAAGGTGAACCTCGCGCTCCGCGGCAACGCCCGGGCCAAGATGCAGGGCATCCGGGACGGGTTCGTCAAGCTGTTCTGCCTGCCCGCCACCGGCATCATCGTCGGTGGGGTGGTGGTGGCCCCGAAGGCCAGTGAGCTGATCCACTCGGTGGCGGTCGCGGTGGCCGAGAAGATCACCGTCGACCAGTTGGCCCAGGACTTCACCGTCTATCCGTCGTTGTCGGGTTCGGTCGCCGAGGCGGCCCGGCGACTGCACGGCCACAGCGTGGAGCAGCTGCGGTGACCGCGCAGCCGGTGATCCTGCCGGCCCCGGGCAGCACCTCCGGCGCTGTCGAGAGCGTCGAACGGCAGCTGGAGCGGGCCCGCGACCTGCTGGCCGGTCGTCGCTGGACCTGCCTCACCGGAGCCGGGTTGTCCACCGACAGCGGCATCCCCGACTACCGCGGGCCGAACGCGCCCAAGGCGTCCCCGATGCTGTACGCCGACTTCGTCGGTTCGCCGGCCAACCGGCGTCGCTACTGGGCCCGGAGTTTCGTCGGCTGGGGGCGGATGGGCCATGCCCGTCCGAACGCCGGCCATCGCGCGCTGGCCCGGCTCGCTGAGCTGACGGCCACGACGAGACGTCCTGGTCTGGTCGGCGTCGTCACCCAGAACGTGGACGGGTTGCACGAGCAGGCCGGCAGCAGGCCGGTGGTCGATCTGCACGGCCGGATCGCCGACGTGATCTGCCTCGACTGCGGGGACGTCTCGTCCCGGGCGGTGCTGCAGGACCGGTTGGCGGCGTTGAACCCCGAGGTCGGCGCGCGAGCCCGGAACACCCCGATCGGGCATGCCGAACTGCGCCCCGACGGCGATGCCGTGGTCGAGGACTGGCAGGAGTTCGTGCTCGCCGACTGCGACCGCTGCGGCGGCCGACTGAAGCCGGACGTCGTCTTCTTCGGTGAGTCGGTGCCGCGCGAACGGGTGGCGCAGGCCTACCGACTGGTCGACGACGCTGAGGTGCTACTGGTCGCCGGTTCGTCGCTGACCGTGATGTCGGGGCTGCGGTTCGCCCGGCACAACGCCAAGCAGGGCAAGCCGGTGATCATCGTCAACCGCGGTGTCACCCGCGGCGATCCGCTGGCCACGCTCAAGCTGGACGTCGGCTGCTCGGAGTTCCTGACCGCCCTGGCCGGCTGACCTCCCGGGCCCACGGCTGCCTCCCGGGCCCACTTCGCACGGGTTCGTCCACTTCGCACGCGCTGCAACGGGTGCGAGGTGGACGTGCGCGTGCGAGGTGGACGTAGCGGGTGCGAGGTGGACGTGCGCGTGCGAGGTGGACGTAGGGGTGCGAGGTGGACGTGCGTGTGCGAGGTGGACGTGCGGGTGCGAGGTGGACGTAGGGGTGCGAGGTGGACCCGCTCAGTCGCCGCCGAAGAAGTCGCCGATGTCACCGAACATGTCGCCGATGCCGCTGCCCACGTCACCGAGGCCCTCGCCGATCCCGGCGATCCCGTCCCCGATGCCGTCGCCGATCCCGTCCAGGCCGCCGCCGATGCCACCGAAGATGTTTCCGCCACCGCCGAACAGGAACGAGCCGATCAGCACCCCGGAGAGCAGATCACTGCCGTTCCAGCGGTGGTAATAACCCTGGGCCCAGGGCGCGTAGGCCTGGCCGCCCTCCCAGTACGGCACCCGGCGGGCCCCGACCTGGACGGTGCGGATGTAGGGGTCGGCGCCGGCCAGCACCCGTTCGGCGTCCGCGGCGCAGGCCGGGACGTCCCGGTTCGTGCCGCCGGCCGGCGACCAGGTCACGTTCTGGACCGACGGTCCGTGAGCCGGGTTGAAGAAGCAGGGCGGCCGTTTCTGCGGCAGCGGATCGCCCGCGATCCGGGCCTTGACGCAGGCGACCGCGTACCGGCCGTCCTCGAGGATCTCGGTCACGTGCCGGATCTCCTCGGGCTTGCTGACCGCGTTCAGCGACATCTTCGCGTCGTCGTAGGCGTCCAGGGCGCGCTGGTAGTCCTGTTGCATCGATTCGTTCAGCGGGTGTCCGGCGACGTCGGTGTCCAGGCGCTGCAACTCTTCGCCGAACTTGGTCACGTCGTCGTCGGCGGCCCGCTTCGAGGTGGACAGTTGGCTCTCCAGCTCGGCCTGCTGGGCCTGTTCACGGAGCCGGGTGTTGTGCCGTGAGTACAGCAGCGCACCGCCGCCGATCACCACGACCACGAGCAGGATGAGAATCAGATTCAGATCCATAGAGGCAAGTCTCTCCGGTGAGCTACGCGTTCCATCATCAGCTAGATGATTCTTAAACGTTTATTGGCCCAGCTCGGCCGTTCCTCCTCCGTACGCTGCGTCTGACCGACGGTGCGCAGGCGTCGAGGATCAGCTCGTCCGACCTCGGACGAGCTCATGGGAATCCCCCGACTCCCCACACCGGGCCACCACATCGGCGGCCGGACCGTTCACGTCCCGGCGAGTGAACGGTCAACGGTTCCCCCATCTTCACCGGCGTCGGCGGTCCGGGCAAGTCCGGGACCCTCGACCCCGGCTTGACGCGGGCCCGGATCGGCGTCGGCGAACCGGATCGGATCGCCGGCTCGGAGCTGGCCGAGATCGTCCAGGCTCGCCCGGGCCAGGACGGCGACGACCGGATAACCTCCGGTCAGGGGGTGGTCGGGCCCGAAGATCACCGGGGCGCCGGCGGGCGGCAACTGGACCGCACCGGCGATCAGACCCTCCGAGGCCAGTTCGAGACCCTCGAACCCGGGCCGTCGCCCGACGGCCGGCCCGATCAGCCGGACGCCGACCCGGTTCGACTCCTGACTGACCTGCCAGGGGCCGGTCAGCAGCCGGCGCCACCCCTCGTCGCCGATCCAGTCCCGGCGTGGACCGGCGGTGACGGCCAGCGTGCGCCGGAGGGCTCGGGGCGGCGGCGGCACCGGGCTCGGCGGGGCGGTCGTCGGCCCACCGACCAGGAAACGGTCACCGGCGCGGACCGGTGGCGGGCCCAGGCCGGAGAGGACGTCGCTGGACCGGCTGCCCAGGGTCTGCTCGGTCGACAGGCCACCACGGACGGCCAGGTAGTTGCGCAACCCGGTCAGCGGGACGCCGAGCCGCAACCGTTCGCCCGGTCCGAGCCGGACCAGCTGCGGGGCATAGGAGTGCCGGAGCCTGCTGTCGGTGCCGAGCACGCTGATGCCGACCCCGGGTCCGGTGACGGCGCACCACAGCTCCCGGTCGGTGCGGACAGCCAATCCGCCCAGCACGACCTCGAAGGCGGCCGCCCCGTCGTCGTTGCCGAGCAGGCGGTTGGCCAGCCGGAACTCCCGCCGGTCGGCCGCTCCCGAGGCGGTGACACCCAGGTGAGCATGCCCGGGCCGGCCGAGATCCTGGACCAGCACCGACGGCCCGGTCCGTTCGACGACGATCACCGGCCCGCCCTCGTCACCGGGGAGCGGGGCGTCATCGGCGAACGGCGCGTCATCGGGGAGTAGCGCGTCATCGGGGAGCGGGGCGTCAGCGAGCCGGTCATCGCAGCGGCTCGAACCGGACCCGCATCCCGGGCTGCAGCAGAGCCGGCGGATCCTGGTCCAGATCCCACATCGGACGCCTCGTCCGGCCGATCAGTTGCCAGCCGCCGGGGCCCGGCCGCGGGTAGACCCCGGAGTACTCGTCGGCCAGTCCGACCGAGCCGGGCGGCACCCGGGTCCGCGGCTCCGCCCGCCGGGCGACCCGCAGCAGCCCCGGGTGTTCGGGGGCCAGATAGGCGAAGCCGGGCGCGAAGCCGCAGAACGCGACCGTCCAGGTCTGTCCGGTGTGCCGATCGACGACCGCCGCGACCGAGCAGGAGAGCTGGCCGGCGACCTCGGCCAGATCCTCGCCGTCGTAATCGACCTCGATGGTGACGAGGGTGTCGTCGGCGACCGGCGCGTCAGGCAGGTCGAGCTCGCTCAGTTCGTGGGCGAACCTCTGGTCGAGCGGGCGGCTCAACCGCACCAGCAGGGTCCGCGCGCCGGGGATCAGCTCGGTGATGCCGCGCTGACCGGCGGGCGAAACGGTCCCGGAGTCCGGCGACGATCCCGCAGTCAACCAGCCGTGCAGGGCGCGCATCTCGTCGGTGTCGGCACATTCGACCAGCACGGCGCGGTCGCCGTACGGCAGCAGTCTTCTCACCGTCCGCCCCGACTCGGGCTGAGCCGGGCCGTCATCGTCGGACGCCTCTGCGCGGCACCAGTCGGATCCATCAGGTGAAGGCGACGATCTCGTGGCCGGCGCCGACCAGCGCATCCCGGACCAGGGTGGCCATCTCGACGGCGCCCGGTGAATCCCCGTGGGTGCAGAAGGATCGCGCCCGGCCGTCCCCGGCGGCGGCGACCGCCCGCTCGGCGGCGCGCTGCGGGTCGGTGATCAGCGCGTCCGGCCGGCGCCGGTCGACCAACCGGCCGTCCGCGGTGTAGTTGCGGTCGATGAAGTACTCCTCGACGGTCGCGATGCCCCGCTCGGCGGCCCGGCGCAGCAGCGTCGACCCGGGCAGGCCGAGAACCGGGATCGGGCGGGAGAACGCGGCCACCGCGTCCAGCACCGCCTCCGTCTGACCGGCGTGGTCGACCACCGCGTGGTAGAGCGCACCGTGCGGCTTGAGGTAGCCGACCCGGCTGCCGACGGCGGCGGCCAGGCCGTCCAGCGCGGCCAGTTGGTAGAGCACGTCGGCGCACAGATCCGCTGGTGCGACGTCGATGAACCGCCGGCCGAAGCCCGCCAGATCGCGATAGCTGACCTGGGCGCCGATCCGCACGCCTCGCTCGGCGGCCAGTCGGCAGGTGCGCAGCAGGATGGTCGGGTCGCCGGCGTGGAACCCGCACGCGACGTTGGCGCTGCTGATCACGCCCAGCATCGCCTCGTCGTCCCCGAGCGTCCACCGGCCGAACGACTCGCCGAGGTCGGCGTTCAGGTCGATCTGCATGCTCGCAGTCTTCCAGCCCGGTCTAGGTTGGCCTCATGGCGCAGCCCGAACCCGACACCAAGGACTGGACCTGGATCCTCGACCGGCGCTGTCCCGAGTGCGGTCTGAGCGTCGGTTCACTCGACCCGGATTCGGTGGCCGACCGGGCCGAGGCCGCCGCGGGGGAGTGGATGCAGATCCTGACCTCGAACCCGGCCGTCGACCGTCGTCCGCAGCCGGCCGTCTGGTCGCCCCTGGAGTACGGGGCTCACGTCCGCGACGTCTATCAGCTCGCCGACGCCAGGATCGGGCTGATGCTGAGCGAGGACGACCCGACCTTCGAGAACTGGGACCAGGACGAGACCGCGCTGACCGACGACTACGCCGAGCAGGATCCCGATCTGGTCGCCGAGCAGCTGATGGCCGCGGCGGTGACGCTGGTCGGCCGGCTGCGGTCACTGGAGGAGTCCCAGCTGGAGCGGACCGGACGTCGCTCCGACGGCGCCGAGTTCAGCGTGCTGACCTTCGCCCGCTACATCCTGCACGACCTGCTGCACCACCTCTGGGACGTGACCGGCCAACAGAGCGCCGAGGCCCTGGCCGGGGTGGCCGACGAGCCCGGCGTCGACGACGACCCGGCGCTCAACATCGCGGAGGAGTTGTGATGCCGAGGGTGGGTCGATGTCGATGACCGAGCCGATCGAGATCCTGCGCCGCGCGCACCGGGTGGTGGTCCAGGACTTCTCCGGTGAGGAGTTGCTGCCTGCGCTGGCCTCGGCCGGATTCGAGGTCACTCTCTACGGCGGCCCGGCCGAGACCGACGTCCAGGCCGTCGGGTTCGACGGCGGGCGACTGGTCTTTCGCCGGACCGGCCGCCGACCGGACGCGGCCGACGTGATGTTCGTCTACCGGCCGGTCGCCGAACTGGACGCCGTCGTGTCCGAGGCGCGCCGGCTGGGTGGGGCGACGATCTGGGGTCAGGCCGATCCGACCGGACGGATCCCCGATGCCGACGAGTGGCGCGCCGGCGTCGAAGCGGCCGGGCTGACCTACGTCGCCGAACCCGGCCTCCTCGCGCTGCTGGTTACCTGATCCTGGTCGACGACCTCGGTCGCCGGGCCTGAGCCGGGCCGGGATCCGGCTCAGATCGGCAGTTTGCGGAACAGCGGCCGGGGCACGTGACGCAGGCCGGACATCACGCCGCGCATGGCGGTCGGCACCCAGATCAGCTCACGCTTGGCCTTCACCGCAGCCACCGTCGCCTCGGCCACCTGCTCCGGGGTGACGGCCAGCGGCGCCTCGTCCATCCCTTCGGTCATCTTGGACCGGACGAAACCGGGCCGGACGACCAGGACCCGGACGCCGGTGTCGCGCAGGGCCTCCCCGAGACCGAGGAAGAAGCCGTCGAAGCCGGCCTTGGTGGAGCCGTAGGCGAAGTTGGAGCGGCGGACGCGTTCGCCCGCGACGCTGGACAGGGCGACGATCCGGCCGTGGCCCTGGGCCTTGAACCGGTTCGCCACCAGTACGCCGAGATGCACCGGTGCGGTGAAGTTGATCTCGGCCAGTTCCAGCATCGCCGCCGGCTCCTGCCAGGCCTGCTCGGCGTCGCCGAGGATGCCGAAGGCCAGCACGGCGATGTCGATATCGCCGCCGGCGAACGCCTGCTCGATCACGTTCTCGTGGCCGGCGGAGTCGCGGGCCTCGAAGTCGACCTCGCTGACCTCGCAGCCGAGGCCGGTCAGCCGCTCGGCCGCCGCCACCCGGCGCTCACCCGGCCGTGCGGCCAGCACCACCCGTAACGGACGGGCCCTGGCGTAGTTCTCGGCGATGGCCAGAGCGATGTCCGAGGTGCCACCGAGCAACAGCAGCGACTGGGGTGCGCCCAGGGCGTCGATCATGGGTTTCTCCTTACGGGGTTGGTCTTCGACGGGCTCAGGGCGGGGACCTCGGCGCGTGCTCGCGGGCGTGGGGAAGAGGTCAGAGTTCGAGTCGGCGGGCCAGGTCGGAGGTGAAGGTCGAGCCCGGATCCAGCCGACGCCGGACGTCGATGAACTCCTCCAGCCGGGGATACATCTGCCGGAAGGTCGACGCGGCCAGTCGCGAGTCCTTGGCCAGATAGACCCGGCCACCCACCGAGAGCACCTGCTCGTCCAGGGCGTTGCAGAGCCGGTCCAGCCCCTGCTCGATCGGTAGGTCGACGGCCAGCGTCCACCCCGGCATCGGGAACGACAGCGGCGACGGGTTCGCGGCACCGAAACGTTTGAGCACGTTCAGGCACGAGATGTGGCCGGAGGTGGCGATCAGTTCGACACAGCGGACGAAGACGTCGGCCGCCTCGAACGGCACCACGAACTGGTACTGCAGGAACCCGTTGGGGCCGTAGACCCGGTTCCACTGGGCCACGATGTCGAGCGGGTGGAAGAACTGGGTGATGTTCTGGATCTCACCCACCCGGTGCTTCGGGGCCTTGTAGTACCAACCCGCGCTGAACGCCTTGCCGGTCGCCTTGTTGACCATCCGGTTCGGGAACACCGCCGGGATGGTGCCGAAAGAGGGTGCGGTGAACTCCAGGGCGGTGCGGCGCTGCTTGGCCGGCAGGTCGGCCAGGGTGGCGGCGCGACCCCGGGTGAGCACCCCGCGGCCGAGGTGCTTGCCGGTGCTGACGGCGTCGAACCAGGCCACCGAATAGGTGTAGTCGTCGTCGCCGTCGGTCATCCGCTGCATCAGGTCGGCCAGATCGGTCGTCCGGTCGGTGTCGACCACGAAGTGGGCGGTCTCGGCCCGCTTCAGCTTCACCACCGCGCCCAGCACCACCCCGGTCAGGCCCATCCCGCCGACGGTGGCCCAGAAGTCGTCGGCGCGGTCGCCGTCCGGGGTCAGGGTGCTGACGTTCCCGTCCGCGGTCAGCAGGTCGAGCGAGCGGACGTGATTGCCGAAGCTGCCCTCGGTGTGATGGTTCTTGCCGTGCACGTCGGCCGCGATCGCGCCGCCGATCGTGACCTGCCGGGTGCCCGGCAGCACCGGGATCCACAGCCCGAGCGGCAGCAGAGCCCGCATCAGCCGATCCAGGCTGACCCCGGCCTGGACCCGGACGGTCGGCGGCTCGGCCTCGGCGTCGATGCTGAGGATCTTGTCCAGGGTGGTGAGGTCGAAGGCCGTGCCGCCGGCGTTCTGGGCGGCGTCGCCGTAGCTGCGGCCGAGCCCGCGCGGGGTCACGCCCCGGGACGGGGTCGCACCGGACTCGGCCTTGCGCAGCGCCGAGATCGCGCCCTCGACCGATTCGATGCTGGAGACGTGGGCCCGGCTCGGATTGGCCCGGCCCCAGCCGTGCAGGGCGGTCAGCTGGTCCGGCACCACCGGCAGTTGGGGCAGCGTCGGGGTCGGCCGGATGTCCGGCAGGGTCGCGTCGACGGTCTCGGGGAAGTCACTCAACCTCGTTCTCCTTGCTCATGCTCTTGTTTTCCTCATCGGCGTTCCCTGCCTCACGGACGTTGTCCGGTGAAGACCGCGATCGCGATCAGCACCAGCCAGATCAACCCGAACACCTGCAGGACGCGGTCCCGCAGCACCACGTCCTCGGGTTCGCCCGCGTTGCCGGCGTCGACGTCCATCGCGTAGCGCAGCAGGCCGAGGGTGAACGGGGCGATCGAGATCGCCGTCCAGGGCACCCCGAGCGCACCCAGGGCGCGGTTCTCGAAGGCCCACAGACTGTAGGAGGCGACCACCAACACCGCGGCCAGCATCCAGACGAACCGCAGGTAGGACTCGGAGTAGGCGGCGAGCGAACGGCGGGTGCCGGCGTCCGGCCCGAGACTGATCATCTCCGAGTACCGCTTGCCGCCGACCATGAACAGCGAGCCGAAGCCGGCCACCAGCAGGAACCACTGGCTGAGCGGGATCTGGCTGGCCACCCCGCCGGCGATGGCCCGCAACAGGAAGCCGCTGGCCACCATGGCCAGGTCGATCACCGGCTGGTGCTTGAGGAAGAGTGAGTAGCCGATCTGGGCCACCAGGTAGATGCCCAGGGTGATGCCGAGCTCGACCGAGGTGGCGAAGCCGACCGCGAAACCGGCTGCACCGACGATCGCAGCCAGCACCCAGCCGGCGTTGACGCTCAACTCGCCGGCGGCGATCGGGCGGAGCCGCTTCTTCGGGTGCAGCCGGTCCTCTTCGACGTCGCGGATGTCGTTGATCAGGTAGACACAACCACTGACCAGGCAGAACGAGACGAAGGCCAGCAGCGAGCTGATCAGGACGTGCGGGGTGAACAGGGTGCCGGCGGCCAGCGGTGCGGTCAGCACCAGCACGTTCTTGATCCACTGCCGTGGCCGCAGGGCCCGGACGGCGGCCGGCAGTCGGCTCTTCCGCGGTGTCGGGGACGACGGGGACGACATCGGGGAGGACGTCGAGGACGTGCTCACAGGCCGGGTGACGGATGGCGTCCCGGGCTGGATCGCGGGTTCGGCAGACATGACGCTTCGAGGCTAGCGGCCCGGACCGACAACAGCGATTCGACGCGGCCCGTCCGAGCGATTCGACGCGGCCCGTCAGGGGTTAGCGTTGTTGCCCGTGTCCCGACTCATCGATCGCTGTGTCGCCGGTCTGTCGCGCCTGTGTTAGGTCTCGTGCTGGGCCTGGCGCTGGCCGGCTGCTCGGGCACGCCGGTCGGTCCGGCGACCAGTCCGTCCCCGAGGCCGAGCGCACCGAGCACCGCACCGAACGCCTCGACCGGCAGCGCGACGGGCACAGCGACGCCGAGCATCCCGGCCGACGGCGTCACGTTGACCACCCTCGGTTTCACCCACGGACCGCTGCCGTTCTTCTCCGTGCCCCAGCCCGCCTACCTCACCGCGAGCTCCGATCAGGCGAGCCTGGTCACCCTGGTGCTGGCGGCGCCGACGCCCGGCGAGGTCTACGCCTATCTGCTCACGTCGCTACCGGCCGCCGGCTTCACCATCACCGGACACGAAGCCGGCGGGGCCGGAGCGACCCCGGGAGCGACCTCGACGACTGCCACCCCGGCGCTGAGCTTCACCGGCCACGGCTGGACCGGCAACCTCACCGGAGCGGGCACGACCTCGGTGATCACCCTGCGGCCCGCGCCCTGACGCTGCGGAGTGACGGGAGCCGGTCCTCGATACGGTCGGAGCATGACCAGTGAGGCCCGCGCGGCGCAGGTGCCCGGCCCGGTGCCCACACCGGGGCCGACGATCCGCGGCGGTGGCCTGGGCGTCCTGATCGTCCCACAACACCGTCTCCCTGATCGGGGATGCGGTCGAAGCCGCCCGCCGCGGCTTCCGGGTCCGGGTGATCGACCCGAAACGCATCGAGTTCCTGGGTCTGAGGTCTTGGCCGAACGTCGAGATCGTGGCGACCACCGTGATCGAACAGGTCGCAGTCATCTACCTGACGCTGAAGGAGATGGAGGAGCGATACCGGGCGATCGAGGAGGACGGAGCCAGCGAAGGCGACTTCGTCCGCATCTTGTTGATCATCGACGAATACCGCCAGTTCTACGCCAACGTCAACGACTGGTGGACCTCGATCAAGGAGTCCAAAATGCCGGCGAAGTGCCCGGTGCTGCAGTGGGTCGGGTCGCTGCTGCGGATGGCCGGCGCGGCCGGCATCCACGTCGACCTCGGCACTCAGCGCCCGGATGCGGAGTTCCTGGAAGGCGAAACCCGCGACAACTTCTCCGGCCGCTCCTCCAAGGGCCGGCTCTCACCGCAGGGCGCCATGATGATGTACGACCGCGCCGACGTCGGCACCACGGTGCCGCTGTCCATCCGCGGCCGCGGCGTGATGATCTCCGACGTCGACGACGTCGCCCGCGAGGTCCAGGACTACTACACCCCCGACCCACGCAAAGCAACCGAACCCGAGGAACTCCAACTCCTCCAACAGCTCCGACCCAGCCAGGACATGCTGCGCTGGCCGCGGCAGCGGGTCAGCTTCCCCACCGAGGACAGCCTGTTCGACGGCGACAACCCCGACGAGCTCCGCGGCCTCCAGCTGTGGGAGACGATCCTCGACGCCTGCCTGGTCGACACCGACCCCGACCAACCCACCACGGAAGACCTCCCACCCGCCGACGACACCCGGACAGGGGAACAGATCGGTAGCCCCGACCTGGCCTACGGTCCGCCGCACACAACCGGCGCCACCCGGCTCCAGACCGGGGACCTCCTCGACCTGGACGGACAATGGGTCGAGGTCACCTCCACCGGATCCTCAGCCGAACTCGGCGCCGGACCCGACGACGACTGGACCGGCATCCTACTGACCTGGACCGACCCCGCCGGCGACGAAGGAGTGATCGAGACCAACGACGAACAGGCCTTCACCATCCGTAGACCGATTCCCACCGATGGGAGACGGGAACCGACGTGAACAAGGTGCTCGCCCAGGCCTGGCTGAGCGAGCCACCACCCCCACCAATTTCTCGTCCAGGCGCAGTAGATGCCGCAGTGCGTTCAGCCGCGGCCGACTGCTCTGGGCGCCGCAGCCGAACACCGACCAGGACCGGCCGGGGCCGACCCCGGTGATGTGCAGGCCACCGTTTCCAGGTCCGCGTCCTGATCGGTGGCCAACACCCGGACTCGATGCAGCTGATCGCAGCGGAACTGTCAGACAAACCACCGACACAAACGCGCCGACTAACTCCTTATTGACACGAGTTTCTGACACCGGATGGTCGGGCGTGTCGCCGAGGCGGGTGGACGTAAGGAAAACGACCGGATTTTGACAGACCGCTAGATTCCCGCAAGCCGACCCTGCGGGAGGGTCTGCCGGCATGGTGTCTGCTTCTGGTTCACTCAGGTCTGTGGTGACTGCAGGGTTGAACGGGGGCCCACCGGATCTGGTGAAAACGTGGGCCTCTGGGGTTGCGGGGTCGCCGGTGGTCGAGGTCGCCTCGGTCACGGGTGGGATCACGGCCACGAAATGGGTCCTACACCTGCTCGACGGTCGTACGTTGGTGCTTCGCTGGTCCGATCCAGGCGTGTGGGATGAGGTCGGCCGTGAGCACGTGCGGCGGGAGGCGTGGGCCTGCCGGCTACTTACTGGAACCGGGGTGTTCGCCCCCGAGCTCATCGCCAGTGATTTGGAAGGGTCAAGCACCGGAGGGCCCGCGAACCTGTTGACCTGGCTCCCCGGTCAAACCCGGCTCGACCGGCTCGGGACTGCCGCGATCGCCGCCTGGGCGGCTTCCGCCGCGACTGTGCACGCCCATGCCGTACCGGCGGGCCAGCGGCCACCGACCTTCACGTTCCGCGGGTCAGCTCGACCGCAGGTCCCCGACTGGGCCCGCTGGCCGAGTCTGTGGCGATCTGCCATTGACATTTGGGAGGCCGGCCCTCCGGCGACACCGCACGGGCTGCTGCACCGCGACTTCCACCTCGGCAACACGCTGTGGCAAGGCGATGCCGTGAGCGGCCTCGTCGACTGGGCAGAGACCTCATGGGGACCGCCTGATCTCGACGTCGCCCACGCGTGCGCCGATCTCGCCATGCTGCATGCGACGGAGGACGTAGAGACCTTCCGCACGGCCTACACACGTCAGGGCGGGCAGCTAGACCCTGACCCGGCCGCGGCGTCCTACTGGGTAGTCGGCGATGTCCTCGGCTTCCTTCCCGATCCCGCTCATATTCTTCCCGGACTTCAAGCGAGGCGCCCTGACCTGACACCAATCACTATCCGCCGCGGACTTGAGAACCTCCTTGCGCTCGCCCTCGAATAGCACCGCAAGGTCTTTGGGACGGGTTCGGGTTCGGCCCGTAAGGGGACTCTCCTGCGAGAACGGGCGCTGGGATTGCGCGGCAGGCCTACGGTGCCCGTATGGCTCACCCAGGGTTCAATTCGTGGCTGCTGTGCGCGACCCCCCGCTCGGGTAGCACGTTGTTGTGCGGGCTGGTGGAATCGTCGGGGGTGGCGGGTCATCCCGCGTCCTACTTCAACCGTCGTGGATTGCACGACTACGCCATCGGCTGGCAGGTCGCGCACCTCACTGAGGGGCGCATCGACTCCGCGTACATACAAGCGGCCCGGGTGGCGGGCAGCACCTCCAACGGGATCTTCGGAGGGCGGTTGATGGCCGAGTCTCGGCCCGAGCTGGTCGCCGACCTTGCTGCCGAGGCCGACCACGCCCTGGCGAGCGAGCTGGAGCTGTTGACCGACCAGCTTGGCCGGCTCCGCTTCGTCCATCTACGACGGCTGGACGTCGTGGCTCAGGCCGTGTCGTGGGCGAAGTCGCTGCAGACGCACTTCTGGCACCCGGGAGAGCGCATCGAGCCAGGTGCCGAGGCGCCGCACTACGACGAAGATCTGATCGAGCGCTTGGTCGACACCATCGAGAGGTTCGAGGCTGACTGGAGCACGTGGTTCACGCAGCAGCAGGTCACCCCGTTCGAAGTGACGTACGAGCAGCTGGCCGTCGACCCGGTGTCAGTCGCGCACCAGGTGCTCGGGTTCCTCGACCTCGAGGTCGAGGAAGGACGCGAGCTCGTCGTGAGGGACCGACAACAAGCCGACCAGGTCAATGCTCAGTGGGTCAAGAGGTTCAAGTCCCGCGGACCGTCTACCGGTGCACCGCGAGCAGAACCCTAACCGGGTCGCCCGTTGGGAGCCGTCCCCTGGTGTGCAGCGCGTGCGTACAGAGCCTGCAGACCTCGCCAGCAAGCGTCGGCCGTCCCGGCGCGGGCCATCGGTGCCGGCTTACGGGTGTTGCACGATCGGCTACCGGTTACCAGCTGCCCGTTCAGTTGGTCGGTCGCTGACCGGCTCGCAGGTAGCGGGATGGACCGACCGGATCTGCTGGCCGAGGCGCCAGCGGTGCATCGGCTGGTGGTGTGTCACGGCGACGCCTGCGCCCCCAACACCCTGATCGACGACGAGGGCAGCTACATCGGCACAGTCGATCTGGGGGCGTTGGGCGTCGCCGACCGTTGGGCCGACCTTGCCGTCGCCACCAGCAATCTGATCCGCAATTTTCCCGCCAGCTTCGAACAGGAACTCCTCGACGCCTACGGAGTCGACCCCGACGACCGACGGCTGGGCTACTACAGCCGGCTGTGGGATGCCACCTGAACCTGACATTCGCCACGTGCACGGCTCTATTTGCCGCAGCACCTGGGCATCTGTTGCGAGGCTACGGACTGCCGTCATCAACCCGTGTCAAAAACTGATCTCGGTTTCCTGACAGCTGTCAGGCTTCCATGGGCACCGACACTGGGCTCGAACATCGAGCTTGACTGTCAAATAAACGACCGGATCCTGACAGTCGCAGGTGTGCCGTAGGCCGACCGTCTAGTGAGAGCGCTGCGGTCAGCAGGGTGACTCACCAGTTCAGGTCGAGGTAGTCGTCCTGGCGCTGCTGGACCTGGACGACGTACGGGTAGTCGTCGCTCAGGTCGTGGTCGAGCAGTGCGACCTGCCAGCGGGCATTGAAGGCGCAGATCCAGGCTGCCGCGCCGGCTGCTGTGCGGCGTGCGCTTTGGGTCAGCGGCTCGGCTCGGGCGGCGTCGTAGTCGCGCATGAAGTCGGCTACCTGCTCTGGGGTGGAGGTACCGCCGGCGCTCGTTCCGCGTTGGCCGTAGCAGGCGGCGGCGAAGCCAGCGATGACGGCTTCGGTGTCGGCTACCAGCTCCCAGTCGAACGTGCCGACCAGTCGCCCGTCGGCGACGACGGTGTTCCCTGCGTACCAGTCGGCGTGCCCGACGACCACCGCGTCTGCGTCCCGGTGGGTGAGGACCTGCTCCGAGGCTCGCCGGCCGAACTGGTCCAGCCACTCGTAGCCAGGTGTGGTGCTGCTGAAGTCGACGAGGGTGTCGTGCGGCACGGGCCATGGTCCGGCGGCGTAGTGGCACCACGACGGACCTGCGCCGACCCGGCTGATGAGGTCTGGGTGGTGCCGCAGCAGCTCGATGTGTTGAGCGAGGCCGCTGGCAAGCAGTGCCCGGTTTGTAAGGTCGCGCCCGTCCGGGATTTCACCGCTGAGCAGGGTCTGTGTGGTGATGACGTGTCCGTCGATGCCGTCCGGTCCAGACAGCGGAGTCGGGCAGGGGAAACCAGCGGCGTTGAGAACGTGGAGCGTCTCGGCAACTACGCGCAGGGGCTCGAATTCGGCGGGAGGCCGGTGCGTCTTGATAACGATGGCTCGACCGTCGTCGAGATCCACACCCCAGACCGCGTCGATCCGGCCCGCACGGAAGCGGAGCCGCGCGATCTGACTGCCCAGCTGCTGGTAAACGTAGCCATCGAGGAGCGCGTAGATCTCCTCAGAGGTGACCGACCCGAACACCGCGCACTCGGTACCACTGGGCAAAGCGAGGTTCGAGGCTGACGGCACTTGGACTACTTTCCTCCTCGAGACGATGTAACTGCTATCGGACCAGAGCGTAGGCAGGCGGCAAGCCTCTCCGCTACGCCCTCGCCAGGCGGCGAGTTATACAGATCAGGTTGGAAGGTCGCATCCGCAGCCGTCGCCGCGAGCCGTCCGTCGAGCGGTAAGGGCAGCGACAGCGCCCGCAGGAACGGCCCGACAGCCAACCGATTCTCACAAGCCCCGCCCGCAAAAATGCCCGGTGAACGGGGTTAACCGACGACGCTGGAAAACCTCGGCAGTGCGTCACAAAACCACCGGATTCTGACGGCCGGCGGTGTCCGTAAGGGGACCATCACCGGGATTTTTCTCGGGACAGCTTGCGGGACCCGTTACCGCGGCGCTGGAGAGTCCGTTGGACGTGCGCAGACGACGTCGACTCCGCGAGACAAGAACTGTTCGGCAAGCGATGAGAGCAGCTGGTCGACCTGACGCCGCTGATCAGTGCTCCTTAACGCCAGACGCTGAATCCATTCAGCGCCGTCGATGGCTACGGCGTTCAGTTCGTCGGCTGTCGTCTGGACCTGACGCGGATGGACGTGGTGCAGGGTGCCGCGGCCAGGGTCTGACTTCCCCGCCCCCAGACGAGCGCGGGCACCTGGGTTCCCTGCATCGAGGAGGCCGACCGGCTTGCCAAGAACTGCGTCACGGGTCACTTGCGCTACGCCGGCCAGGTCGGGGGCAAGGAAGTAGCCGTCGACTCCCGATTCCACCGCACGGCGTACCGGACCGTCGATATTGATGCCGTACCGGTGGTCAAAAAACTCTCCCGCCAAGATCTTGGCGCCGGGGAACATGCTGCGTAGCTCGCCGAGTCCGTGACCGCTCATCGAAGGCACAAGTACTACATCAGCGGTGTTCCCGGCCTCGCGGATGTCACGGACGATGTGCCCAGAGCGCTTGCATTATCTTCTCTACCTATGTAGGTTTAGACCTATGAAGACCACCCACTCGCTGCTTCTGGTGGCTCTTGCGATGCTCGAGCTGGACAGGGAGGCCGACAGCCGCATTTGGGGGTACGCCCTGTCAAAGCTGTCGGGAGTGCGGTCGGGCGTGCTGTATCCGCAACTCGACCGCATGCTTGGGGAGGGCTGGCTCGAGGACCACTGGGAGTCGCAGGAGGAAGCGAAAAAGCGACCACCCCGGAGGTACTACGCCCTGACCGACGAGGGTCGTGCGAACCTGGGCGGCCTGGTGAAGCGGGCAGAGCGCGAGCCGCGGTTCGCCAGCCTGAAGGTGAGATCTGCATGATCAAGGAGATCCTTGGAGTGCCGGGAGCCCTGGGCGCCTTTTGCCTGGCGCTTGTGATCTTCGGCTTCGCTCCCGGTCTGGCGCTTTCGTTAATCCTTCGGCTCTTGCCGCGCGACGACCCCCGGCGCCGGGAGTTGCACGCCGAGCTGTACGCCGTGCCACGTTGGGAGCGTCCATTCTGGGTCGCCGAGCAGTTTGAGGTGGCGCTGCGGCAGGGCCTGTTTCCCGAGGTCTCCTGGTTCTTCGAGTTCTGGTGGGGGCGACTCGTGCGGACCCGGGCCAAGATCGAGTCGGGACTTGCCCTGCACGGGGAGCACCCGGACACCTTCTGGGTGCCCAACGCGGAGGAGAAAGCCGACCTTCGGCCCGGCGACCTTGTGAAGCTGATGTGGGTGATCAACAGGCCGCGAAAGAGCTGGCCGGGAGGGGAGCGGATGTGGGTGAAGATCACTCACCGTGACGGCGACAACTTTGTCGGCACCCTCGACAACTGGCCTGTCTACGTCTACCTGCGACCCGATGAGACGGTCCGGTTTCACGCGGAGGCCATCATCGACTACTCCTTCCCAGAAGGAGCTCAGGAAGACGAGGCCGCCTGATCGGTGTCGACCTGACGCTCACCATCTCTGCTCCGCTCGACGGTCGGAATACGACACTGCAGGCGGTCCGGCTTGAGAGCTCTGTCCTACATTGCGGTCATGCCGCCAGAGAACCTCAGGCGCTCTGTTCGAGCGTTGATTGTGGACGATTCGGATCGCCTCCTGTTGGGCCGACACACGCTGGTCGACCCGTCAGGATCTGCCGTCTGGGCAGCTCCCGGGGGCGGGGTCGAGGGCAGGGAGTCAGACCTCGAGGCCCTTGCGCGCGAACTGCGTGAGGAGGTCGGCCTGGTCATGGAGGACAACCCGCCGCTCGTGTGGCGACAGGTGATGCGTAACTCCGGTCTTTCTGCCGGCTACGACGGAGTCGCGAACGAGTACTTCCTCGTGCGCACGAGCGCCTTCAAACCGCGCGGCGCTCTTTCGGACGCTGAGCTGGCTACCGAGAACCTGGAGGAGATGCGCTGGTGGTCAGCCGCCGACCTGGCTAATTACCGCGGTTCAGATTTCTTCTCACCCCGAGACCTGAAGCAGCGATTCTCGACGCTCCTAGCGGACGGCGTTCCCGATGAGCCCACGAACCTCACGCTGTAGCAACGCCGACGACCGGATGCCTCAGGCGTCCTCGCGTTCCGCACGTTGGTCGGCCTGTGACACCTCTGGTTCGACGGCCTTCCAAGCCGCCCAGGAGACTGCTGCTGTGAGTGACGGTAGGGCGGTCGAATTGCGCCACGGGCGGGTGGGAGATGCAGAGGCGGTTGTGGCCGTCCCCGTGACGTCCCCACCCAGGTGCGCAGTGTTAGTGCTCGCCGGCTCAAGCGGGCGGATCGACGAGACGCGAGTTCGGCTTCTGGCCTCGGTCGGGGCCGTCGCAGTGGGGTTGAGATGGTTTGCCGGGAAGGGGCAACCGGCCGGGATTTGCGAGGTAGCGCTGGAGTCGTTCACCCCGGCGCTTGATCTGCTCGCGGGCTATGAGGCACCGCTAGCGGTCCTTGGCACGTCGAAGGGCGCTGAGGCTGCCTGTTTGCTGGCACTGAGCGATCCTCGGGTGAGCACGGTCGTCGCGTTCGCGCCGACGGACGTGGTGTGGGCCAACATCGGCGCCGGGCGAGATGGGCGGGACAAGCCGCCGCGATCATCTTGGACGCGGGCGGGAGAACCATTGCCGTTCGTGCCTCTCGCGTCGGGCTGGACGGCGACGGACGACCCGCCCGCGTACCTCGGCTGGTACCTGCAGAGCCGGCGGGTCCACAGCGACCGAGTGCAGTTAGCCACGATCCCGCTCGAGCGGTTCGACGGCACGGTCCTGCTCGTGGCCGGTGAAGACGACCAGGTGTGGGATTCCGCGGCCTCAGCGAACCGCATCAGCGCTCAACGAGCCGGCGCGGGGAGAACGACGACCGTGCTGATCGGCTCTGATGCCGGCCACCGCACCCTGCTACCAGGAGAGACACCATCAGCCTCAGGCCACCAGATGCAGCGCGGCGGCACGCGAGCCGCCGACACCGCCCTCGGTGCCGACGCATGGTCCCGCTTGGTACCCGCGCTTGATCTCCGTCCCCGGTAAACGGTGCCCTTGCGATGCCGGATTCTTCGCCGCCTGGCACCAGGGTCAGAAACCCGTGTCAAAAACTGATCATGGTTCCTTGACAGCTGTCAGCTGGGCATGAGTTTTCGACGGTCCGCCCGGGCTCATGGCTTGACGTCAAGAAAACGACCGGTATCTGACAGTCGCCGTGATACCCGTCCGCCGACCGTCGTACAGGAAACGCTGAGTGACCGACCAGCCGACGCTCAGGCCCGTAACCAAGAGTGGTTGCTCCAGCAAACTGCGGCCGAACAAAAATGCAAAAGGACCCGGACTGTAGCCCGGGTCCTCCTGCGAAGAAATGAGGGATGAGAGGCCCAAGGGCGTCGATCCCTTCAAGATCTGAGGCGGTAGCAACACCGCTTCCACATATTAGCGCACAGACCCACGTTGCGCTGACACTTAAAGGATGACCAATCCTCCGCTGGCTCCGACGCCCGACGCTGAGGCGGTCCTGACTCGGGTGATCGACTACAGCACTCTCTACGAGGCGTGGCCCAGGAGACTGTGGGACCTCGGCGCCGTATTGTCGTTGAGGGAGCTCCACGAGTCCTGCGCGTGGGTCGCCGAAGGCGCACTTCACCAGCCAGCCGTGGACTGGCAGAAGAACCGCCTGCTGCCAATCCTCGGACCGGACCGCGCCCTCGGTGATGGCATCCTCCGGCGAGAGCTCACCAACATACTGAAGGGGCCGCTGCAGGCCCCCTCGGCCACGGTCCGCCGACTCGCCGACCTCATCGAGACTATCGACGCCGGCTACCTCGCCCGTCACGCGACCGCTCTTGAAGCCGGCGCGGCCATGGGCGTCGAGCGACTCGCACGCACCCTGACGAGCCATCTCCTTGACTCAGGCTTCAGCATGCCTGCCGTCCGGCGCTGGGCACAGATGCATCTAGGCAACGGTCTGTCTGCCAGCGAGCTGCTGCGAAACGCCCAGGACTACCTCGACGGTGGACTGCAGCAATACGAGATCCTCTTACTCTGCCTCAAGATTCCGCAGCGTCAGACCCTCACAGAAGCTGTTGTCTCCTACCAACCACGCCGTCAAGCTCTCGCTTGGCTCAAGGCGCACGGCCACCCGCTTCCCGCCTTTGACGTTGACGGGGCCTTTTGCTTCACCGTTGAGGCGTGTGATCCCTACGCCGCGACTGATCAAGCCCGGGAACTTGCTGAGCGGCTGATGGCCCGCGACGCCTTCGGCGCTCAGTCCAAGCACCTGGAACTCGCCGACGTGCTCTACGCGGAACACGTTGCGGAAGCGCTGCCACTCCGGCGCGACAGCCGCTTCGGCCGCGTCCCCAGTCTGCTGCAGGAAGCGCAGATGTACACCGTCACAGCCGAGCGCGACCGCCTCGACTCTGCGCTCGAACTGGCTGCTTCGCTCAATTACGGGTCCATCGCCGCAGCCGTGAGTGGCGCCTGGTCCGCCGCGGAGAGCCTCTTGTTCAGCGCTGCCGATCAAACAGGCGACGACGAACGTGGCAGGGTTGTGGTCGCCACCCGCCTCGCCGCGCTCGTGGCCTGCTCGTGGCCACGAGCCGAGCTCACCGCCCTCAGCTACCGACTCGACCCCGTCTCCGACCCAGCACTGCACACCCTCCTTGAGCAGTCGAGCACAAATCAAGAGCGCGCTGCCGTACTCGAGCAAGCCCTGCGCGACGGAACAGCTGCAGCGCCTCTTCAGAGCACCCGTACGGCAAGCGACACTCGAGCTCTCCAACGCATGCAGCAACTGGTTACCGACCCCGCTCCACTGCTTAGCGAAGTCGCCCACATCTGCGAGACCAGCTTCCGCCGCCTCTACCGCAGCCGTAACGTCATCGCACACGCCGGTGCCACGTCCGCCCTCGCGCACGCAGCGACGTTGCGTGTCTCAGCGCCCCTCCTCGGCGCCGGCCTCGACCGCATTGCGCACGCCTACCTAGTCAAGGGGCTCGACCCTCTGGTGCTTGCCGCACAAGCCCAAAACAGCCTGCTGCTCGTAGGCGACCCGTTAGGGCGACCGCTAACCGAGCTGCTCGAGTAAATTACGCGTGCAGCCTCGTCTTCTTCGCCGTAGCCGACGATCGTTCACGGGACTTTCGACGCGCCAGATAGCCCTGACGGAAGGGCGCCACATACCGCTAACAGTCACATGACGTGCCGGCCGGCAGGCGTAAGGAAAAGGACCGGTTGATGACTGCGTCCGTCGAACGTGAAAGTTCGCTTTATATTTCGGCTGCCGCCTTTTGGCTCAGGTGAAGTAGTGGCCTTGGTCGATGTCGGCGATGAGGCCGGCGTGGTGAGGTTTCCAGCCGAGCAGCTGCTGGGTGAGAGCGCTTGAGGCTGGCATGTCGAGGCTGAGCAGAGGGAATAGGGGCGGGGCGAAGTGGTCTGCTGATAGCGATGTGGCTGGCAGGTTGAGATGGCGGCCGATGGCCACGGCAATGTCGCGGACGAGAACACCCTCCTCACCGACAGCGTTCAGTACCGTACCGCCCCGGGCTCGCTCGACGGCGAGACGGTAAAGAACTGCGGCATCGGCGACGTTGACGGCGGGCCAGCGGTTCGCGCCGTCGCCGATGTATCCCGACACCCCTTGGGCGCGGGCCCTGACGATGAGCTGCGGGATGAAGCCGTGGCGTTCGCCCCTGCCATGCACTGAGCGAGGCAGCATCACCAGACACGACCGGATGTCGCGATCTGAGGCTGCAAGGGCAGCCGACATGTTGGCGATCCGGGCGGCAATCGGCCCCTGGGGGATCAGTTCGTCGCGTTCGGTGGCGCTGCGACCGGGCCGTGACAACGTCGCACCCGAGACGACCATGGCCTTGTCCGTGCCAGCCAGTGCGTCGATGAAGGTCCTGATGGCGGCGGCATCGGCCTGCGCTCCACCGGCTTGGCCGAGTTCGTGACGGTAGGCGAGGTGGATCACGCCGTCGCTGTGCAGGGCTGCCTCGCGCAGAGCACCGGTGTCACTCAGATCCCCACGAACCACCTCAGCTCCGGCAGCGGCGACGGATCGGGCGGCCGTGTCGGAGCGGGCGAGCCCGAGCACCCGGTGGCCAGCGTGGATGAGCTCAGGCAGAACGGCCGAACCGATCCAGCCGGACGCGCCGGTGACGAAGATATTCATGCGTTCTCCTCAGTGATGCGCTCAAGTCGCATCACTCTAGATCTGATGCGACAGAGTCGCAAGGCGCGATGCCCCTGAGTCGCACCGTCTACGATGCGGCAGTGAGCAGGTGGGCGCCGGGCGCACGAGATCGCCTGGAGATGGCCGCCCTCGACCTCTTCATCGAAAACGGCTACGAGCAGACGACCGTGGCCCAGATCGCAGACCGGGCCGGTCTCAACCGGGCGACCTTCTTTCGGCATTTCACCGACAAGCGCGAAGTCGTCCTCGCCGGCGAGGACATCCTGGTCGACGTCTTCGCCCAGGCGATTCGCGCGGCCGACCCCGATGCCACGCTCGCGGGCTGTCTGCAGGCGGCTCTGACCGGGGTCGGCCACGTGATGACGCCGCAGCGCCACAGGGCAGCCGCTCGGCGCGTCGTCGTCGTCGCGGCGAACACCGAGTTGCAAGAGCGTGGACAACTCAAACGAGCACACCTCGCGACCTCGATCGCCGAAGCCCTCGGTGAGCGCACCGACGACGGCTTGGCTATTCAGCTCGCCACCGAAGTGTGCATGCTGGCCTTCCGCATCGCCCTCCAGCGGTGGCTGCGGTCGGATCAGGACCTGCCGTTCACACCCATCGCTCTTGGCGCCTTCAGAGAACTCCAAGCCGCAGCAAACAACCTCACCGCGTCATCAACTGAAGGCAGAAACTGAGGCCAACTGCGGGCGCCGCAAACCAAGTGACTCCGATCGCGTCCCGTTGGGTCTACTTCGCGGTCTTGTTCCGGATCAGGGCAGCGGAGATCTGTGGCCGCGTCAGCCGGGCCGCGCTGTCCGGATCGGGTGCCTTGGTCAACAGTTCCAACACGTCGGGGGCAGCGAGGTCGTCATAAGCCTCCAGGGCAGCAGGGAAGAATTCACGCAGGTTGGAGCGGAGCCGTAACACCTAATGGGGGTTGCCGGGCCGGCAGCATGACAGGCTGGGTGCATGGTGGCCGCCGATGGGTGAGCACTTAATGCAACCTGGTCAGCAGCCTGCAGGAAAACCCGCGACCTAATGGTCAAGTGCTCACGCCAGAACGTGGCGGGCACGACATCCCATCAGCGATTCGCCTCCCTGGCCACCGATGGAGGCACGATCTGACAGTAGGACTGGGAAGTCTGAGGTTGGCATGCGTTTCCGACGGGCCCGCCCGGGCTGATGGCCTGACGTCAAAGAAACGACCGGATTCTGACAGCCGCAGGTGGGCCCGTCGGCCGACCGGGTTACGAGACGTAGGCTCACCGCGGTCTGCTCGGCTGGTTGTATGTCGGGGTGCCTCTCCACCTCCAGATCGCACTCTTCGACGGCTTCGACGAGATCGACGTCTTCGGACCGTACGAGATGTTGTCGATCCCCGCGGTCAAGTTGGAGCTTGCTACCGTCGACCAGCCCCGGACCGTGCGCTCCATGCGCGGGGTCGACGTTCGTGCCAACCACGTGCTCGAGCCCTGCGACGGGATCATCGTGCCCGGTGGAGGCTGGGGCAACCGTGCGACCGCGGGCGCCTGGGGTGAAGTGGAAAGAGGCGTCCTGCCCGGACGCCTCGTCGAGCTGGCACCCGACTTGCCTTGGCTGGCTTCGGTCTGTTCAGGAGGGATGATCCTCGCTTCGGCCGGCCTGCTGGCAGGTCGGGCAGCAACCACGAACCCTGGCTGCTACGACGAGTTCCGCCCGTTGGTTGGCGAGCTTGTCGACGAGCGGGTGGTGGACGACGACGACCGCATCACCGCGGGTGCCCTGTTCTGCTCGGTCGACCTCGGGCTGTGGGTGATCGAGCGAGAGCTCGGGACGCAGGCCGCCGACCGCGCCGCAGCCGGTAAGGCCTACGTACGTCAGGGACGGGTGTGGCAGGCCGGTCGCCACAGCTAAGGAGCGGCCTGTGCCCTGACTACAAGGGGACCGTCTAAAGGGCACTCGTGCGCAAGCGGCGCGTGTCTCACACGTCGCGCTCAACCACCGTTCTGCGGTGCACACCGAGGCGCCGGTTCGCCGAGGTCGGTTTACGTCGGCGAGCCTCCGGGCTGAGCGTGCTCGACCATAGGTTGGGACGGTGAGCAGCTGGGAGCCGAACGACCCTGGCGTCGTCGTCTTACCGTCCGGTCGGATGGTCCGCGGTCGTGGGTTGCGGTCTCCGGTGCCCGTGGGTGCTCTCCCCGACTTCACGGTCTACCTCTTGGGTTGGCCGCCGCGGCGTGTACCGAGATGGAAGTCGGACTGGGTCTGCTGGCCAGACCTGCTGCTTCCTCTGAGCAACGCGGCTACGCGTGACGTCCTGAGGACGGCGTTGACCCTCAGCGGTGACGGGCGGGTTGAGTTGGCGTGCACTGGAGGACGCGGGCGGACAGGCACCGCGTTGGCCTGTATCGCGGTGCTGGATGGCGTCCGCGCGGACGAGGCAGTGGCTTACGTCCGCAAGCACTACGACGCTCGAGCCGTCGAGACGGCGTGGCAGCGCCGCTACGTCGAGCGCTTCGTTCCTGAGTGAGGTCGTGCCACATCGGTAGACGACCGTAATGCGGGAATGGGTCAGCGCATCTAAACCGCCTCCCGACACTGGATCATGACCTCTATGGCCGCCGCTCTATTACCTTGCCCCTGCTGCGGGCATCGGACCTTGCCCGAGTTGGGCCAGTACGAGCTGTGTCCTGTCTGCTTCTGGGAGGACGACCCGAATCAGCCGGAACATCCAGACTCGGCCAGCGGTGCCAATGGCAAGCCCCTGGTTGACAGCCAACAGGCTTACCTCCGCATCGGTGCGATGGACGAGCTGTTCCTGCCGAAGGTGCGCCTCGCGCACCCCTCGGAAGCCGTACCTGACGGCTGGCAGCCACTCCGGGGTGGCCTCTCTGGGTAGGTGGATCGAGCGCTGGAGCCCTCGCCGCTGGGCGACCCCTGAGCGGGACGGTCAGGAGAGGCCGTCCGAGGTTCTGGCCGGGGCCGGAACGCCACGTGCGGTCAGCGTCTCCTCGGCTCGGGCGAGGATCTCCGACACCGTCTCGGTCGGTGTCTGCTCCGAGGAGTTGAGCCACAGGCCGCCAAGCTGGCGCGGGATCGTTGCCACGTGGACGTCGTTGACCTCAGGGGTGAACTCGCCGCGGTAGGCGACTTTGCCGCTGGCTCGGTTCCGTGCTTCATCCCTGCCGGCCACAGTGCTGACGTTGGGTCTGAGCACGACCAGGTGCGTAGTCAGCGGTTGGACCATCTCGAGCCAGGCTGTGACGTCGTCTCCGTAGATGTTGTCCTGCACCACACAGGTGAACCCGGCTGAGGCGTACTCGACCGCCACGCGTGCCGAGAGCCGGTAGCGCAGGTCCAGCAGCCGACGCGCCTCTCGTTGCTGATCCGGGTCGTCGAAGTCGACCCACCCGCGAACCGCCCACCGGTAGAACTGACCACCGCGCAAGTGGACGCCGCGCTCGAACTGCCGCGCCAGCAGGTCGGCCACCGTCGACTTGCCGGACGCCTGGGCGCCGGTGACGAGCCAGATTTCAGCGCTCATGGGTTGAGTCTGTCGGGCGATGGCAGGTGTAAGCCAGTGCCGCCAGGTACGCCGCGACGACGCGTGCGGTTGGGCGCAACCCGACCGTCGAGCGAGCACGAAAGCCGACCCTCTCCCAACACGATCGGCGTGCGGCACGAAGAGGGCTCCCCGTTCCTCGCGCTTGGGGAAGTAGAAGTCATGATGACGGGCGTGCCTACCGACGATCTGGAGACAGTCGAGGTCCACCTGGGGTCACGCCATCGCCCTGAGGTCGCGTTCTTCGGACCGCTGCCCGCGCGGCGCCTTGGCCAGGTCCTGGCCTACGAGATGCAGGCGCCCGAAGAGTTCGAGCCGTGGCCCGGACGTAGCCGGATCAAGCGGAAATACGCGCTGCTCGACTTCGGTGTCTCCTTCGGGAACCCGTGCTGGTCACGCTGGGACCGCTCCGACGGCACCAGCGTCACCATCCCGCCAGAGCAGCAAGACAGTTGATACGTCGACCTCGACACGATCGACCGAGACGCTGCTTATCCACTTCGAAATCGAAGTCGACGACCTCACCGGCGGCGAGTTCTCGGTAGCCGGAATCCTCAATCACCGAGTAGTGCGCGAAGGCATCGCTGTCGGGTGGCAATGCGTCGGACGCGATGGCGCCCCATCCGCGGTCGGCTTTGAAGAACTTGACGGTGCCGATGGCCACGAGCGTATCCAAGCATGGACAGCACAATTAGTTCAGCGCTTTAGCCGGATGAGATCCCCTTTCCGGTCATGCCGGCCCGGCTGCGAGTGGGATCTTGAGCCATCCTCCGACGTCGATCCGTCCGGCTTCTTCGGCCGCGATCATCGCGCCACGATTCTCGGCATGCACGGTCCCGGTGAGAACGCCGTCGACGTCGGGCAATGCTTGTGCGACCAGGATGCTCAGATGCCGCCCGAATCGCTTCCCTCGTGCTGCAGGGGTCAGGATCAGCTCTGCGACACCGAAACCGGCCAGGCCGAGGTGCGCACCACGCCGGGTCGCGATGTAGCCGCACCACTGGCCGTCCAGCAGCACGTCGAACAGCATTCCGTCGTCGCAGCGCCGTCGCAGTGCGTCTTGGTCCATCAGTGTGGCTTGCGCCCGATGGTCGGGGTGAGTCTGGTCGACTGCTTCGTAGGCGGCGCGAGCTTGCTCGTGATGGCCGATATCGGCCGCGGCCCGAAGTGCCAACGCCGCGGGCACGGGCTGAGCCCGAAGCGTCGACAGCGGCGCCGCCAGGACCCGCTTGTCGACAAGCGTGCCGGGAAAGTGGTTCGGCGGCGTTGCACTCCAGACGCGCAGGTAGCGGGGTTGCATCGCACCGAACACGGCGCGTGCGCTCTGGGTGAGCGCACCCAGGTCGGCTGGCGTCTGTGGTGCACGGCTGGTCGCGGACGCATCGACGAACGGTCGACTCGGATCGCCGCCTTCCCATCGCATACTGAGCAGGGCCGACAGGTCCCTGGTCACGTCGACCCAGCGGTTGAGCAGCGACTCGACCTCAAGGTGGGGTGCGAACAGGTCACGCCGGGAGCGGGCGAGGTCCAGGTCGACCATCATGGTCAGGTCGTCGCGGTGCTGTTCGGCGAGCGTGGAGAGCCGCCGGCGGCGTTCCGACCACTCGGCCGTGCGGGGATGCTGCTGGTCAAGGGTGTACCCGGCGAGTTGTTCCGCGCTCGGTCGAGGCGGAGTCATGGTCCGGGCGCCGGGTCGGTTGATGAGTTGGCTGCTGGGTTGGTCGCTGGGTTGGTTGTGCAGACGAAGTCGCCTCCGGCGGCCGACTGCTCGAGGACCCGGAATCCGTGGTCGCCGAGTTCGGCACGGAGTGCGGCCACGGTCAGATGTCGACGGTTCGGCACCCACCACGAGTTGCCGATCCGCTCGGCGTCGTCACTGGCTTCGGGCGTGGGAGCCCAGACGATGCCCGTCGCCGGATCGAACCGGTCGGTGCCGTAGTCACGGGCGGGGTCGAACATGGCGGTGGACAGCATGTAGCGCCCACCAGGTCGTAGGCGGCGTCGGACTCCGTCGAGCACCCGAGCCCGGTCAGTGTCGAGGACGATGGACTGCAGGCAGTAGCTGTCGAGGACCACGTCGTACTGCTCGGTCTTGTCGTCCCACTGGCACACGTCCTCGACGGTGAAGGTGATGCTCAGGCCACGGTCGTGTGCGTGTCGGCGGGCGATGTCGATGGCGTCGGGGACCAAGTCGATCCCTCGCACCCGGTAGCCACGCGCGGCGAGGAAGCAGGCGGCGGGACCAGTACCGCATCCGTACTCGAAGACGTCGATGTGCCTGCCCTCGACGGCTGGCAGAACACGGTCGAGGAAGGTGCGGTTGGGGAAGTCGCCGAATCCATCGAGCCTCTCGTGCAGGTCGCTCCACTGGCTGAGCCCTTCGCCTTTGATCCGGGCGTACCCGTCCAGGTGTTCCCGCTCGTAGTAGCGCACCACTCACCCTCCTCCGACGTGAACTCCTGACTATCGCGAACCAAGTCAGGTCCGACCGTAGGAGACTCGACAAGCCAGAGCCACTCAAATTGCCGCGCCAGCGGTCTGCACCGGCAGTAGGTCCCGGCAACCGTCGGGACTGCTGAACGGTTAGGTGACAGTTGTAGTCACGCCGCCAGTGTGACGGTCGTGCTCTTGATGATCTCGAACTCGACCGGGGTCAACCGTCCGAGTGCTGCTTGGCGTCGCCGCCGGTGGTAGGTCCGTTCGATCCAGGTCACGATGGCGATCCGTAACTGTTCACGGGTGGTCCAGCGGTGTCGGTCGAGGACGTTCTTCTGGAGCAGGGCGAAGAAGCTTTCCATGGCCGCGTTATCCCCGCATGCGGCCACTCGCCCCATCGATCCGGCCAGCCGGTGACGGGCCAGGGCACGGAGGAACTTCCGGCTTCGAAATTGCGATCCTCGGTCGCTGTGAACCACACAGCCGGCGACATCACCACGCATCAGGGCGGCGTTGTCGAGTGCGTTCACGGCCAGCCGGGACTTCATCCGTGAGTCGATCGAGTAGCCCACGATCCGGCCGGAGAAGGCGTCCTTGATGGCGCACAGGTAGAGCTTGCCTTCAGCGGCTTGGATTCCAGCCATCAACAACACCTCCACTGCAGGTGTTGCGACGTCTGCTGGAATCCAAGCCCGGGAGGGCAAGGTGTACTGCTGCGCCGTCCTCGACACCTACTCCCGTCGGGTGGTGGGCTGGTCGATCGACTCCTCACCCACCGGCGCGCTGGTCACCAACGCCCTCGGCATGGCCATCGACACCCGGCTCGGTAAGCACGCCGACCCGGGCACCATCATTCACTCCGACCACGGAGTGCAGTTCGGTTCCTGGGCGTTCACCAAGCGAGCCCGCGACTCCGGCCTGCTTGCCTCGATGGGCAGCATCGGCGACTGCTACGACAACTCCATGATCGAGTCGTTCTGGTCACGCATGCAGGTCGAGCTGCTCGACCGGAGGAAGTGGAACACGCGCCTCGAGCTGGCCAACGCGATCTTCGAGTACCTCGAGATCTGGCACAACCGTAAGCGCCGGCACAGCCAGCTCGGATGGCTCACCCCGCTAGAGTTCGAACGCAACCGCATCATCACCGTGGCATGAGAATCCACGAATCTCGACTCCGCCGAACCCGGGGCGCACCATCGACTCCGCCGAACCCGGGGCGCACCAGAGCCTCCATCAGACCCGGTACGGGACACTAAGGGCCTTGCGCACAGGCCACGGTGCGGCAAGGCTTCCCCGCTTGCCTCAGGTGCGGTCATAAGCCAGTTGAGCAAGCTTCAGAGCTTGCTCAAGCGTGCTCCGGTCCACGATCTCGATGACCACCCGGTAGGCGCGGTTGCCGTTGTCATGACGTCGCGCACTTGGTGCGATAGCCCTCAGCTCGTCGTCAGTGGTGAAGTTCAGCCGCGGCTCGATGAGCCCGCTGGACGGCGTCACGTACGCGAAGGCCCCGAGTTGCGAGCCGATCTTGCGGACTCGGAGGTACCGGGTGTGGTCGAGCGACGTCCCGGCGGGTGAGCGCCGAGGCTTGATGCCGATGACCTTGACCGAGGTCCAAGAGCTCGCTTCGGCGAGGAACTCGCAGAACAGGTCACTAGCCGGGTTCTTGTCGAGCTGAGCCTGGACCTCGGCCTGTCCGTCCAACGGCACGCCGGGGATCGTGTCCGGACCGTCCGGAGCTGGGGCTATGGCAGCCTCCGCGTCGGTCGCCTCGGCTGCTGCGTCGTCGGCGTCCGGATCGATGTCAAAGCTGGTTGCCTGCACTGCACGCTTGCTGAGTCGGTCGAATAGGGCAGACAGGACGGGGGAGTCCTTCAGCTCTGCGGGATCGCCCTCGAACTCGAACACTGTGACCTTCATATTAAGCTCCTCTGAACTGCAGGACCGCTCTGGCCCTGCTACCTCAGAATAGCATCCTGTTTAGATCGTCTGTACCTACTACGGGTAGCTGGTGTCAGATCCTCTAGTAGCGGCCGAGCGAGGGTTCCGGCGAAGAGAGGAGGTTGCACCCGGGACCGCCGTTGAAGTACGGCACTCGCTCTGGGATCGACAGTCGGTGTTCGGTATCGACTGCGCTCGCGAGCGCAAGTTCTGCGGCGCGTGAGGCCGTCGTAGGTGGCCCCGCCGGAACCTAACCGCCCGACTCCTGCGCAACTCCATCGCCTTGAGCCGCCAATCGAGGAGGAACGGCTGTATCGCACTCGCAGTGTGTTCTTCTTTGACAATGATCAGTCCCAGCGACGGTGCGAACCCCGTGATGTCGCCGTACGAGGCGCAGGCGTGGATCGACCTGGGTGAGTTCTGGCAGCGGAAGGCTGATCGTCGTCGGCTGCCGCCCCGAGTCGAGCATGCCAAGGATGCAGCCAGCACCAAGATCAAAGGCGCTGCCGAGGCCACCGGAAAGTTGATCGCCAACCGAACCCCTCAAGCCGTAAAGGATGTCGGTGGGCCGGTCGTCGACCGTGCTCTCGAGCCGGCGTCTCAGGCAGTCGTGGGGCTTTTGGACTGGGTCACCGAGACGGTGCAGAGGTTCAGCGACCCTGCCGATGTCTACAAGCACCACCGCGCTCAGGGTCGCAACGTGGTCGCTCTCGCCGACCTTCGCACACTCGATCTTGAGGACCTCGACGGTTTTACTCGACGGTTTGTGTGGCAGTGCCGCACTACCGGTGTTTTCGAGGGCGCCGGCATGGGACTGCTTACGTTCGTCCCGGTCGCCGGATCGGTCGCCGCGATCGGTCTCGACCTGGTCGTGATGCACGCGTTGTCAGCAGCCATCGCCACCAGAGCCGCGCACGCCTACGGCCTCGATCCCACCAGCGACTCCGGGCGCGAGCACCTCGACCGGATGCTCCGCAGAGCCTGGACCGCCCAGGCTCCGAAGGCCCAGGCGGTCAAGAGCGCCAAGGACGCCTTTGTCGACGGTGCTGCCCGGGTCAAGTGGAGTGAAAATTTTCGCAACGACCACCGCATTGCTGCGGCAGTCGAGAAGCTCATGAAGCAGTTGGGGAACGGGAACCACGTACCCATCGACAAGGTGGTGGCGAAGATGCCCGCCATCGGGGTCATCACGTCCGCCGGCATCAACGGGGCTGTCCTCGGCTCACTCGCCAAGACCTCGATCCGCTACAGCCAGACCATCCACCTTGCGCACAAGCACAGCCTGGAACTACCGCCGAACCTCGCATAGGGTTCGCTTCAGATGGTCTCTGGTCTCCAGACTCGCCGGGGCGGTTCACCCCCGCGTGAAGCCGTAGATTAAGAGCGTCACCTGCCTATTTGTGCTGCCTAACACCCGCCAAGGTGGGCGTACAACGTGGGCCGGCTGCCCCCGATGGTCTTGGCCACGACCGGAAGCTAATGGACCCGCCCGCGCCTACCCCCGTTCGAGCTGTCGGAACGCTAGCGGAGGATGATGGGCCAAGTGCACGAGGTAGGCGTCATTCAGCCTTCACCGTTGCGTCTTGGCGATATGGTCCGAGTCGTTGCCCCGGCTCGGAGTCGGTCTCTCGTGCTCGAACACGATCATTCCGCCCTCATCGAGCGCCGCTTCGGCGACCTCGGGCTGACCCTCACATTCGGCAAGCACGTCGACGAGCGTGACGAATTCGGATCCTCCTCGATCGCCTCACGGGTGCGCGACCTGCACGACGCCTTCGCCGATCCCCAGGTGAAGGGGATCCTGACGGTGATCGGCGGCTTCAACAGCAACGAACTGCTGCCGCACCTCGATTGGGACCTGATCCGCCGCAATCCCAAGATCTTCTGTGGTTACTCCGACATCACCGCACTCCAGAACGCGATCCTCGCCCGTACGGGACTGATCACCTACACCGGTCCACACTGGTCGACCTTTGGCATGCGCGATCACTTCGAGCAGACCCTTGCCTGGTTTCGGCAGGCACTGCTCAGCGCTGAGCCCTTTGAGGTGGAGGCCGCGAGCCACTGGACCGATGATGCGTGGTTCGTCGACCAGGATGCTCGAGCCGTCGAGCCGAGCTCCGGCTGGTGGCCGTTGCACCCGGGCACTGCCAGTGGTCGCTTGGTGGGCGGAAATTTGTGCACATTCAATCTCTTGCAAGGCGGTCCCTACCGGCCATCACTGGCTGGTTCGATCATACTGGTCGAAGACGATCTGTTAACCAATCCTGTCGAGTTCGCCCGAAACTTGACCTCGCTTCTTCAACTCCCCGACGCTGCGGACATCGCAGCCTTGCTCGTTGGACGTTTCCAGCGCGACAGCCAGATCAGCCGCACGATCCTCGATCAGATCATCCAGCTCCAGCCGGCGCTGCGTGAGATCCCGGTGCTGGCGAACGTCGATATCGGCCACACCAGCCCGTTGGCCACGCTGCCGATCGGCGGCCAGGTTGAAGTGGCAAGCGGACACCAGTCATTCCTTAAAGTGATCCGTTAGCACCAGCCACGGAGACCGGTTTAGACCCCATTGCAGCGTCCCGTGGGTGGTTCAGCGTCTTGGCACACTGCTGTGCGGCGGGTGTACCCCAGAAAACAGAAGTGTGCGGATAGAGAGGACCCTATCTATACAGATTTGACGCTTCGCGAACAACTGGTCCGCGAGAGGACTGTCCTGTGTCATAGTGGCCAAGTGGAAAGAGCGACTGATCCCGTCAGCTGGGAAGAAACCATCTCTGCCAAGAAGACAGCCGACGAAGCTGCACGGATCATTGCGGCTTACGCCAGACGGTCCGCCAGCGAGGTGACCGTCGACGACGATCGCGTCTCCGTTCGATCCGGGTCCCGGCTGGCCTACCGCATGTTGGGTGTGAGAGCTGGAGCAGAACGACTACCGCTGCGCTGGACGGCTACCACCAAGCCGGACGAGGATGGCTCCCAGGTTCAGCTGAAGTTCGAGAGTGATTCCGGGCGCTACCTGTTTCGTATCGACGCAGCAGTTGACGCCTACCGAGAGCGGTTCGCAGACGTCATCGGAGAGGTCGAGGCCGCCCTCTCCGCGGGCACTACTGATCCGGACTGATCGTCCCGGAGCCGTCCTGCCGGCTTTCGTTCGATGTGGGTCGAGACCAATCTGACTTGTTCCCGTCCTGCATGCTGTTCGTCGCGTCTCGCTTGCGCTGTCTGTACGTGGTGATCGACGACCAGATGATTGCGAAGGCGAGCACTATCTCGCCGACCACCCGCAGCACGTCTCCAGAACAGTGGTTGAAGAGGTCTGACGCGCCTCCTGCAAGCACCGCCACAGCGCCCGCAGCAGCAATGACCGTGCGAACGCGCTCGCCTCTGCTGATCCGGTGCCACCACCCACGCCGCTCGACCACGACAACCGTGTGCTTTATGCCGGATTGTCCGGTGGCCCGAGCTTCCTCTTGAACCATCGTGAGGGCTGGCGGGCATCGCACTCCAAGCATCGGGTCTAGACCTAAGGAGCGTCCGCAGGGTGGTCTGGAGTTTTGGAACACTTCTGTGCCGCGGGTGCACTCCAGAAGCACAGAAGCCGGGCAACGATTCCGTTCGCCGATGGCCGGGACAGACCATTGCTTTCCGTGACAGTTGCGGCACCACGGACCAGCGCACCTAAGGTGCTCTTCATGATGGCGGACGATGAATACGAGGAATCCCTCGACGGCGGAAACGCGTCGGCGGGCGTCGTTCGTCGAGGAGAGACAGTCCGTAAACCGTGGCTGCCCACAACTGAGCGGACCATCACCTACATGGCTGCTCTCAAAACGCGTGGCGTCGACCTTCCAGGGACCCACGGCCAAGACGCTCGGGGCCGGTTAGTCCTCGACTTCATTCCAGGCATGAACGCTCTGGACATGGCACCTCTGGGTCTGGATCTGATCCGACATGTTGGCGTACTCATCAGCACCATCCACGAGGCCAGCCTGAGCCTTCCTGTGCCAGAGGACTGGGACGTGCTTATCCCGGCCCACAACCCAGACTTGATCTGTCATAACGACCTCGCACCGTGGAACCTCATCGTTGATGGTGACCGTCTCGTTTTTATCGACTGGGACGGGGCGGGGCCGAGCACGCGCTTGTGGGATCTGGCGTATGCAGCCGTCGCGTTCGGACACTTGTTTCCCGACGCGGACGTCTCCGAAGCTGCTGCCCGACTCGCTGCCTTCGCGGACGGCTACGCCGCTGATGAGACCCTCCGAGCAGCCTTGCCAGTAGCCATGAACGAACGTGCCCACGCCATGCACGAGCTGCTCCGCCGATCCCACGAAGCCGGACGTCAACCCTGGGCAACCATGTTTGTCGAAGGCCATGGGCAACACTGGGCCAGCACGGCGCGATTCATCGAAGATCACGAGGTCCAATGGCGCGCGGCTCTGGACAAGCCCTGACTACCCGGCGCTTCGTCAGCCACGAGCGGCGCTAGTTCTGAGTTGGCGTCAACCGATCGTTTTCGAGCCGTCCGACCCGGTATCACTTTCAGGAGTCAACTGCACGAACGTGCCGGGCGTGGGCTGCACCGCCGTGTGCCGCAAGAGGACCGTCCATCGACCGCCGTCAGGGGCAAGCCCTCACACGCTGTACCCAAGGCGCCGGTAGAAGTGCTGGGCTGACTCATCGGCGAGTGTCGAGGTCATCGATGTCGTAACAAACCCGCAGGATCCGACGTGCCGCGGTGAGCAAAGGCACACGAATCTCGACCATGCGCCCAATGTCTTGCCGATCGGTCGAGGTGTCTTCTGGCCCGAGGTCGGAGAAACCCCAGGACGGCGCCGCAGCACGCAAGGTCTGCAAGAAGGCCTGTTCAGACTCTGTGGTTGCCTCATCACCGGCGAACCACGAGACGGGATCAGTCACGACCCCATCATCAGACAACTCGCTGCTTCTTAGACAGTTCCTACCGTGAGGTCGGTATGCCGTCGCCGCCAATCTTTATGCTGCAGAGGTGTCCACGACAGCGGTCAGACTGCGACCCAGGCGGCCCGTACGGATCCTTGCTGCGGTGCCTGCAGCTGCGATCACGATCGGCGTGTTGATCAGCTGGACACTGTGGCGAGCCATGGACGCGTTCACTCTCAGCGGTGGATTCAGCGTCCTCGAAACGATCACGCAACACACCGGGACTTGGGCCTACCGACTGCTCGTGCCCGTCGTGCTCGGCTTCCTACCCCTCGTCGGTGCAGTCGTGGCCACCTATCGGGTGCCGCGCTCTATCCAGCGGCGGGCCACGTATTGGGTCTACGCCGTCAGCCTCTTCCTGTTCTGCCTGGCATGGGCGGCTGGCGGCACCTTCCTGACATATCTCCTCGGCGCATAGACAAACCGCAAGTCCCACCAGACGGTAGCGAGAACAGACTGCGGGTCCTAGGGGCGACGTTCGACACCAACTCGGCGCCCGGTACGGACTGGGACTCAACGCCAGAAAACGACCGGATTCTGACAGCCGCAGGTGTGCTTGTCGGCCGACCCTCGTGCGGAGCTCGATCACCGACCGTCGAGCGGATCGACGATCGCCACCGAAATTGGGAGAGCCCCAGTAGTGCTGCGCAACGGTTCCAGGCAAGACCGGACGACATCGACGGCCACGCAAACGTCGCCACGCACGGCATGATCATCACCGCCTGGTTGGTGGCATCCGGGGCCGTCGACCAGGACCGGGCCGGCATTTACTGGGGACAGCTCGGCTTCCCGGAGCTCATCCGCGCCGACCCGGCCTGACGGATGTCATAGGCATGCGGGCCCCCTGGCCAACACGGCCGCTCTCGGCCGTTCGCGCGTCACCGATCAGTCTGGTGGGTAGATCTCCGGGATGGCGGCCCGGATCGCCGAAATAGTGTCGATCGGCCGGTGGGTGCTGTTGTCGATCGCGAGGTAGCGGTAGTCGGTCGCGTTGTCGGCCAAGCTCGTGTCCTCACGTGGGTAGCTGGCATCAACCCGGTCGCGCCACTCCTTGGTCGACGGTTTGGCCCGCTTGATCCGTCGCCGGTCACGGACAGCCTTGGAGGCCGACAGACAGATGACGTAAACAGCCACATCCGCAGGAAGCAGTTTGCGGAACCGGTCGAAGCTGGCATAGGTGTCCCCGTCGAGGAGGCTGCCGGTGATGACAGTGACGTATCCCGCATTCCAGAAGTTGCCGATCACGGCCAGCACATTGGACCGGATTAAATCGAGGAACGCCGGACCGTAGACGAACGGCTGAACCTGACCGACGTCTTCGGCGTCGAGCTTTGCACCGCCGGGGGTGTGGGGAAGGAGAGCCGCCATCACCGTGCTCTTTCCCACACCTTCCTCCCCAGTGATGAGGATCAACGATCGTCCGGGCCCGCCCACGTTGCCCATTATCGCGGCTTCCGTCAGCTGTCCCGAGCCTGGTGCACCTACGGTGTCGCACATGTGGCCCGCAGTCGATCCACCAAGCCCGAGTCGTGTGCGTGAGACCTTCGGCGTTGTGGTCGGTGACCTGAAGTCTTGTCCTGGCGGGTTCGAAGCCGACGTGTTCACTGACGGACGCTGGCTGGTGAAGCTGTGGCGCCAACATTCCGACAGCAACACCTCGCTAGCTCTGACCGCTGAGCTCGCCACCCACCACCTTCCCGTCCCGGCAGCCTGTCGAGCATTCGACGGCTCTTACACCGCCGCCTACACCATTGAGCATGACAGCCGCCGGTTCGCTCTGTTCCCGTTCGTTTCGGGCAGCGCGGCGTCCTGGACGGATACGGAGGTGATCGCTCAGGCGATACGTGCTGTGCACACCGTCGCCGGCCTGGCCCTTCCCCGTGCCGACCTCACCGAGGAGTGCATCAACGACCTCCGGAATCGACAACACCATCCCTGGGTCGCTGACCGAGGACGAGAGCTGATGACAGCTGTGGACCGGCTCGAGGCGGTCATCGACCGGTGCCGGTCGATCGACGTGCCGCACGTGGTCTGCCACCGCGACCTGTTCCCCCACAACGTGCTCGTCGACGGGAACGGTCACCTCACCGCCCTGCTGGACTGGGGCAGTGTCCAAAGCGCACCCCGCGAGCATGATCTGTTCGTCGGCCTCTGCGGACCCGACCCAGTCCGCTTCCTCCAGGCCTACGACACGAAAGACCTGAACCTCGCCCACCTGGAGTACGCCCGGCTGGCCCGATCCCTCCGCGACCTGGCCGCCCGGCTTGTTGCCGAGGTCGACCAGGACGGAATAAACACCTGGGGCTTCGACGGGCTACGCCGGGTCGACCATGACCTGGCCCTCGCCCGGCCTTTTTTCGCGAGCTGATCGCTGAGTCAGAAACTCGCGTCAGAAACTGATCATGGTTTCTGGACACCTGTCAGGTTGGCATAAGTTCCCGACACCCAGATCGGGTTCGTTGCTTGACGTCAAGGAAACGACCGGATTTCTGACACTCGCTGGTCGGGCACCCAGGTCGGTACGCATCACCAGGATCAACGGTCTCGACGAACTCAGCCAGCAGCTGGCCAGCACCATGCGGCACAACCAAGCCACACTGGCTTCTGTGACAGAGACGCCGGAGACGCCTCGATCAGTGATGGACGAGGCGCTGTTCACAGGGATCGAGCGAATCGTTGCCGGCTACCCCGCCGGAGTTGCACTCTTTGAGACTGGTTTCGACGCCAGCGCCGAGGCATGGATCGTTACGGTCCGTCCTACTCGCCTGGGCCCTGCTGCCTTCAGCCTCAGCCACGACGGCGACGACATCGTGCGTGTCTTGATCGATCGCACGTTCTTCGAAGTCTTCTCCATCAAAGACCCCGCAGATCTCGGACACCTGTGGCCCGTTATTCATGGCGTGCTCGATGGCAACTTCGAACAGGCGGGCATCGGCGAGGGCTTCGGCCGGCTACGGTTACCGGGCAACGCCAGTGCCAGCGTCGGGCGGCTGCACTTCCCATGGCCCTGGGCCCTGCGACCATTCCGCCAGCGGTTCCCGGGCTACGCCCGGGGTCAGTAAGCTGAAGGAAAATTAGGTGTGGTCGACCTCTTCGACGCGAATAACGCGCCACGTCACGGTTACTACCGCAAAGCGATGCATTATTTGTAGTTAGGCGTTCCAGGGTCCTTCCTGGCTTGGGCCTAGACAACAACGCAAGACCAAGATCTTCAGAGCTGGAACAACGAAAGTAGGACTTGGGGTGACGAACTTCACGGGGATGCAATGCCCGGATTGCAGCAGAGGCACAGTTCAAAGCGTCCCGTCGAACAGTGGCGGATGGTACTGGGGGTGCTCGCGTTTCAGTTGGACCAACTCTGACAAATGCGAGGCCGCCTGGAACCAGGCAGGCCAGCCGTACCCAAAGGCGCACAACGCACTGCGCAGATCGTTCTGGCAGAAGCTATTCGGACGTTGACCGAGTCAGAGGGGACTGCTGCACGGATGGGTGACATCTGATTTGGCTTGCCCTGCGGGGGTGGCCTGGAAGGATGTTGCTGTGCCCAAGCCCTACCCGAGCGAGTTCCGAGACGACGTGGTGCGCGTCGCGAGGAGCCGCGAGACCGGAGTGACGATTGAGCAGATCGCGAAAGACTTCGGCGTCCACCCGATGACGCTGCAGAAGTGGTTAGGTCGCGCCGACATTGACGAGGGTGCCAAACCGGGGACGACTCGCATCGAGGCGGTGGAGACTCGCGAGTTGCGTCGACGGGCAGCCGGTTCGGGACGCGGTGGTAAAAGTCGACGTTCGGGGTGGCGTCGGCGGGGGCCGTTGCGGCGTCAGCCGGTGGGACCCGTCGGCCGAGCAGCTGCTCGGCGACGCTCTCGGCTCGCTCACCACCGGGGTGTGGTGCGGATCGGGGGTGTCGCTCATGGCGTTCACCTAGGACGTCAGACGTGGGAGTGGCGGGAGCCCGACCAGGGGCTCCCGCCGTTTCACTCCCTGCCGTGGAAGCAGACTCATGGTGTCATTCCTTGAACAGCTGGTCGGCAAGCTCGGCGGGAAGACCGGGCCACACGGTGGGCGGCATACCCCGGTCGAGGATCTGGCGGAGCAAACCGAACAGGCTGTATCCGGCTGCGCCGTCGGTCGTCGCGGCCCGTTCGAGGGTGAGGTTGGCCAGGGTGCCGTTCCCGCCAATCCAGGCGGCGGTCGCCAACAGTCCGAGAACTGGCCGGGCCTTCGGTCCGTCGACCCGGGAGGCGATCCCGCGCCACAGATCGACGTGCTCGAGGGCATCGGCTGCGGCGATGTGACACCAGGCGGCGTCGCGGACATGGATGTCGTCCACGGCTCCGACCAGTCGGGCCGCTTCCTGGCTGTTGATCCGGGGGTAGCCTTCGGTGATGCAGCCGGTCATCCATTCCGCCATTCCGGCCGGAGTGCTGATCTTGTCCGCGCTGGTGGTTGCCTGTGTCCGATCTGGGCGGCGAACACCCTGGCGTCATCAGGCTGGGGTTTGGTGATGGTGGCGGCCAGTTCTTCGCGGGTTCCGTAGGCCTGGAAGATTCCGGCGAGTACAGCATCGGCGGCGAGTTCGCCGGTCCCGGCCGGATGGGTCGGGTTGATCTCAGCCCAGTGGTCGGTGCGGCGCTGGCCAGGTTGGCCAGGATCGTTGCCGGGTCCGTGGCGGTGCGGTCTCGGCCCCAGTTGTCGGCGATGAACAACAGCACCTGATCGGCGGTGTGGGTGTCGTCGCTGAAGGCGACCACGTGCACGGTCTGGGCCAGGGCTCCGTCGTGGTCGCGGCACAACTGGGTGAGGTTGTCGCAGATGCGGGCCAGGTCGACGGGGTCCGTGGTCAGTCCGTGATGCGACCCCGCTCGAGCCGACCGCTTCTCACCTGGCACGGCAGCCGATCCCGCATCAGGTCCCGGTGCTACACCGTCGGCGCCCGGTACACGGTTGCAGGGCCGTCGCCGTCGCCATGTCTGGGTCGATTGGGCCGACCAGACTTTGGTGTCGAGTCTGATCCTGGAATGGCGACGCAACCCGGCCAACGGCTGGCAGGCGTTGCTGGCCACACCGGGCGGACGCGGTGGGGGAGTCCTCTTGCAATGGCGCGGAGCCGGGGCGATGCGTCCGTTAACTGATGACGGCTGGATGCCCCAACACTGACCTCTGATCATCGACCTACCGTGGCCCACCGACCTGCACCGAGCTCGGTGGAGGATGTCGGGTTCAGCGGGTGGGGTGGGCCTGGTCGAAGGCGTCCCGGACGGCGGCGGGGATCCGGCCACGGCCGCTGACCGGATGGCCGTGGTCGTTGGCCCACGCCCGGATCATGTCGAGCTGTTCCTTGTCGGTGCGGGCCGGACCGGTCCGACCGCCACTCCCGCCGGCACGACCGGCTGGTCGCGTACCGGCTTGCCTACCGGGTTTCCGGCCGCCGACGTGACGGGCCGAGGCGGTCCACGGCGCCAACACCGACCGCAGCTGGTCGGCGTGGTCGTCGCTGAGGTCGATCTCGTACGTCGGTGCCGTCGAGGCTGAACGCCACAGTCTGGTCGGCGGCCGTCCCGTCGAGGTCGTCCTCGAGTAGCACCGTCACTCGTTGCGCCATGGCTGGTTCCTTCTCGTCCTCACCGGTCCCGGCACGGGACCGTCCTGTCTGCTCCGCCGATTCTCTCCCAGCCCGGCCGGCCCGCCGACCGGCGGCAAGCCCGGGGCCGGCGGTTCGCTGCCGGCCCGGTCGGCGCTCCCTGGGTGGGAGATCGAAGTGGAGACGTCGCCAGATCAGACTGGTACTGCAGCCGTACTGAGCGGCCAAAGCGGTGATCGTCGCCCCGGCGGCGTAGGCGGCCCGCAGGTCGGTGTCGGAAACGGTGAGGGTGGCCGGCGGTGACCCGGTCCGCATCCTCGTGCCACGGCCACCGAGCCGGATCTGCATGGTCGTGACCGCAACCCCGACCTCGGCGGCCAGGGCCCGGCTGGACTCACCAGCCTCATACCGGGTCCGCAGACTGTTCCAGTCAGCCTCCCTGATGGCCCTGTTAGCCGCGGCCCGGTCCCTTTTCTGCCCGGTCCCTAAGTCATCATCTATACCGGTGCGGCCCGTCTTGAGGTTGAGCATTCATCCGATCTTCAATCCTCCGCTGGTGGTGGTCGCCCTACTCCGGGTGCGAAAAACCAGACGATGCATCCGAGTCAAGCCCGAACGGGATCAGAACCTCGCTGACCCGCACCGATGTGGGCTGACGGGGCACAACGACATCCACCACCTTCAGACCACCCTGACACCCGGGCCCTGGTCCCCGGCCCGAGCCCGTCACCCCTCTTTGGACAGAAGCGGGAGAAAAAGTCGGCTGGTGGACGTCACAAACCGGCTTCAGATCGGGCCTTCTCTAGTAGGGGACCCGGTCCGGGAGGTCCCCGTAGTACAGAGGGGGAGCGGATCCGATGGTGTGCAGGTCGAACCCGGCGTCGTCGGTGGTGATCGCGTTGGCCCGCGACGGCACCTGGCTCGACGACGCACAGGTTCAGTCCGTCTTCCACCGGTTGCGTCACGACCCGGTCGGTGACGGCACGGCCATGACCCGGCCGGGGCGGCAGCTTGTTGTGCTGAACGTCTTCGCCCGCGCCCGGGATCAGATCGAGCACAACCCGGCGTTACGGCCGCAGCGCCGCCAGGGCCTGCGGGAGCGTCTGGAACGGTCCCGGTCACAGACGGACCAGCTCGGCGAGGACACGTTGTCGGCCATGCTGCGGCTGCAGAGCGGGGTGCACGTCGCCCAGCAGGCCACCGAGCACCGTCTCTACGAGCTGGCCGGCCGGCTGGGCATGTCAGCACGGGAGGTGCAGGCCGAGTTCGTCCGGCTCCGGGCCCAGGCGCCGTCGGGTCGACAGTCCCGGGCGACAGCGCAGGAACTGGCCGAGCTGGGCAACATCCCGGCCGACCCGGCCACCCGCCACGCCCTGCAGGAGCTGGGGGCCAGGGCGCCGCTGCGGCCGCCGGTCCGGCTCGTCCAACGCTGGGTCCGGGTCCGCGACACCCCGACCGGGCCCGGCCACGAACAGGCAGCCACCGGATCCGGGGAGGGCGAGGACCCGGTGACCGAGGTCGGCACCTCGGATCTGTCCAACCGGGTCGAACTGCGCCATCGCTCCGGCCGGCTGCAGGCACGCAGCATCCCGGTGCTGTTCCGACCCGACTTCACCGCCTCCCACGTGACGGACCGACCCACCCCCGGCAGGGTGCAACACATCACCCTCCTCACCGATCCGCTCGACCGGGCCGAACAAAGCGCCTACGCCGTCCGCTGCGACGACTGCGGCCGGTTCACCGGCGACCGCACCCACGAATGCCCGATCGCCGACGCCACCCGGATGACGCTGCCCACCACCGGTAACCCCACAGGCAGCCCCGCGGGCAGCGACAGCCTCCTGCGTGCCCCGGCCGCCGCGGAGATCAACGCCGCCCTAGAGGCGAACAGGGCCGAACCGGTCGCCGTGGAGGTGTCCTATGACCTGCCGCACGGCGCCGGGGACGTCACCGGCTCGGTCACCGTCCGACCGGGCCGACAGATCATCACCGACCCGCAACGGCGCGGACACCAAAGCGTCGACATCGACGACGCTGCACCGTCTGAGCTGTGGTGCTCCGGCTGCGCCGACCGCAGCTGCGCCCACATCACCCAGACCCGGCAGGCCCTGAGACGCCACCTGTCCGGCATCGGGGCGCTCGACCCGGCCCAGGAACGACAACGCCTCGAAACGGCTGTCCTGGGTCTCCGCGTCACCGGACGCCCCGCCGGACCCGACCAAGTACCCGTTGGCCCGGGCCCGGCCGTGGTCAGCTTCCTTCAACAACCCGAAGCCTTCCGCGACATCGTCGGGGCCGCCAGCGCCGACCAGCAGGTCCCGTTCCGGACCGGCGACGTCCTGCACGGCCATGCCGCCGGCCGCCGTTTCGGCATCGAGCTGGAATACAACGCCGACCGGTGGTCGGACTCGCAGCGGATCGCCGAGGCCCTGGCCGAGGCCGACATCACCGACTCACCCACCCGCCACGGCTACCACCACACCCAGCAACACGGCGACTACAACGACTCCCACTGGACGCTGGAGTCCGACTGCACCGTCCCCGCCGGCGGGGAACTGGTCACCAGCATCTGTACAGACGATGCCGCCAGCTGGACCCGGCTCCGCCAGGCCTGCCAGATCATCCGCGACCACGGCGGCACCACCCACGGGGCCGGTTCCCACACCAACATCAGCGCCGACGGTTTCAGCCCCGAGCAGGCGTGGCGGCTAATCCGGATGTGCCGCATGTTCGAAGACGACATCCAACGGATGGGCCGCACACCCGGCTCACGGCGCGACCGAATGTGGGCCGGACCGCTACCCGATCCCGGGCCCCGGTGGCGACGGTTCGAACAGCCCGGCTGGCTGCGCAGCGAGCGCTACCACATGGTCAACTTCTGCAACGCCTTCGGCGGCAGCCCCAGGCTGGAGTTCCGCTTCCCCGACGCCTCCCACGACCCCGGTGTCATCCAGGCCCAGGTGAACCTGGCCGCAGCCCTCACCGGATACGTCCGCGACCACGACATCCCCGACGGACCCGGCGACAGGCCGACCGGCACCGCCCACCGCGAAGGCTGGGCCGACCGGCTGGCAAGTTCGACCGGCCCCGAGTGGGAGCACCGGACCCGACCGGTCCGGACCCTGATCGACCAGCTCTTCGACCGGGCCGAGGACCGCCAACAGGTGGCCCTGCTGTGGGCCCGCGGCCACTACCTCAGCCGGTGAAAAACCAACCACCCCGTGCAACGGGGACCCCGCAGACCCCGGCCCGTCACAAATCCGTCCCCGAAGCGTCCTCCCCGCCAGGAGGCCCTGACGGAGTCCGATCCGGAACCCGACCCGCAACCCCGCCCAACAACTGAAACGGAGTCCGACAATGAACACCCCAACACCCGCCACCCACCCCCGCAACGGACACCCCACCGCCGACCGACCCCGAACCGGAGGAACCTCCACCATGACCGACCCCGACCACCACCACGACCCAAGCCACCGCCACGACCACCCCGAACAGCCTGGCGAGGAGGACACCACAGAGCACCGACCTGCACCCATCCGGTTCCTGCTCGACGGCCGCCTCGCCGTCGTCGACAACCCCGCCGACCTGGTCGACCACGGCGGCCGGGAAGTCGACCCCGTCCACCCCTCCGGACATCCCTACCAGTGGCGGATGCGCCGACCGGACTCACCCCGGACCTTCTACGGCTCCGACGCCGAAGCCATCTGCACCGTCCTCATCGACAATTACCCCGACCCCGTCGAGAACCACACCCGGGAAACGTTCCTGGCCGCCTACGACGCCCGCGCCCGCCTCGCCATCGGCGTCATCATGAACCACGCGGCCGCCGCCTACCTGAGCGGTGACCTCACCCCCGAACAGGAAACGCAGCTACAGCAGTCCACCGAACACACCCCCGAACTGCCGGCCATCACCAGCGAACAGCTGCCCCGCTGGGACCACCCCAAATTCCCCCTCGTCCTGCTCAGGGAGCTCTACCAGCCCGAGGAAACCGGCATCTACCCACCCGCCGGGAACGTCACCTTCATCCGCTGCCACTCCGCCGAACAATTCATCCACGACCTCAACGCGCTCGGCCACATCCGGCTCACCCAAGACGACAGCTACACCCAGCTACCACCAAGCCGGATCACCTTCCTCCGCCCCGACCAACCTGCCGACCCGACCGACGGACCCGACAACGACGACACGCCAGAAGACAGCGGCTCCAGTGCCTGAGCCCACCCGAGCATCCCGCCCCCGCACAACAGAACTGTCCACCGAAGCCATCACCATGATCTGCATCGGAACCCTCACCGCCGGCTTCCTCTGGCTACGCCGCAACACCCTGCTCACCCCCGTCGGGCACTGGCTACAAACCCACCACATCACCCTCGCCCACAGCGGACTGGTCACCATCCCGCACCTCGGCGGACTCGACACACCCAGACTCCTGCTCGCCGCGGCCGTCGTTACCGCCGTCACCGCGGCAGCCGTCGCCGGCAAACGCCGAACCCACAAAGACGACGCCGGAACGGACGACTGACACCACCTCCCACGCGATCCTGCACGCCGAGAAGGACCCGGCCGAATACGTCGACCACCGCGGAACCAAGGAGACCGAGGCCTACATGGTCGCCGGACTTCTCGGCATCGACACCGCCGCCTACTCCATCGGCTGCGTCGCCGGCTGGTCCGACGACGACGCCGAACTGACCAAGAACACCGCCTCACGCGTCCTGGCCGAAACGAAGACCCGGTCCGGCGGTCACGCCTCAGCAAAGAACGACTTCAGCGCCACTATGAGAATTGTGAGTCGGTCGAGGAGTGGACCGACGAGGGAAGAGGTCGACCAGTGACGTCGAACAGTTCGAGAGCCGTTTCGGCCAGCAAGCACAAGGTCCATCTACATGGCGCCAAAGACCGCAGCCCGAGTCCGAGCCGCCTACCGCCACAGCCTGACGGCCGGCGGTGACCGTTCACTCAGCGACTTCCTCAACCGGGTCGTGATGGCCGAGGTCGAGCGGCTGGAAGCCGCAGACAACGACGGCCGGCCGGTGGGGGAGTAGCAGCCCATGCGCTGGATCGGGTGGAGGTTGGCGGCCGCAGGCCTGGTCGTGCTGCTGCTCGGCGGCGGTGTCGCCGTCAGCCGGCACATGAGAACCGCCAGCAACGGCCAGGGACAGGCAAGCATGATCGGTGATCTCGCGATCGCCGTCGGCATCCCCGCCCTAGTCCTCGGTATCGCCTTGTACATCGCAGGACTCGTCCGCGATTCGCGGCGCTGAGGCCAGGTGTCACCACCGTTGAGCCAGGAACCGCATAAGCCAGACCACACAGCTGAGGCCGGTGTCGACGCCGACCAGCTCCCCGCAGCGGAACCGGCCAAGCCGGCCACCGCACCATCGGCCGAACCGGCCGAGCCAGCCTGGACAGTCGGAGACGAGCAGCAAGAGCTGGAGTCCTGGCCGCGGCAAAGACAGACCGGGGCCGGGTCGGGCTGGTACACCCCGACCGAGGCGGCGAAGCTTCTCGGCGTCTCCCGGGCCCAGATCGACCACCTCGTCTACGGCCTCGGCGTACTGAAACCGTGGCTCGCGGCGGGCGGCCGGATGCTGCTGCGGCGTGGCGATTCGGAGATGGTGTACCGGCTGGCCGGTCCGGCCGGGACACGGCGCCGGTGGGAGGCCGCGCGGCTAGCTGTCGGCAGCCCCACCCCGCCCAGCCGGCCAGCGCGAAAGCCCAGGGCGGAGAGCAGACGCAGCCAGCAGATCAACGCGCTGCCCTGGCCGGAGCTGGCCGAGGAATACCGGGCCGGCATCACCAGTAAGGCGATCGCCGACCGGTACGGGCTCAGCGTCCGCACCGTGTGGCGCTGTCTACGCGAGCAGGGCGTGGAGATGGTCGGCCACCCCGTGCGCGCCCGACTGCCACTGACTGACCAGCAGCTCGCCCAACGCCACGCCGCCGGCGCAGCCGTCGCCGACCTGGGCGCCGAATGCCAGGTCAGCACCGCCACCATCTGGCGACACCTCCGCACCGTCCAAACCCCGCCCCGACGTAACGCCGCACTGGCCACCAGAATCCTGGACCACCTCAGCGACCACAAGGGCGGCTGCACCATCACCGAGCTGGTCGAGGCGCTCTACCATGACGCCCCACCGACCTCAGAACCAGCCCGACAAGCGAAGCAGAACGCGGACCGACATTCGGCGGTCCGACGTGCCGTCGACAACCTCCAAACCCACCAGCTGGTCAGTATCGACCCGGCCGAGAGCAGAATCCGACGGTCACCGGTAAGGCACGAGTCGTTGTTAGCTGACACCACCAGTAGGGGTCCCCGAGATCAGGCTGGGATGGCCCGTCCGGACCTCTGGTAACGACGTTTGTGAAAAGCTCACATCCGTCGAGATCATACAAACCCCTCAGCAACTTCAACGCCGTCGACATACGCGCCTGTAGTTTTAGGTCGGAAACCGGCCATTGCAATAGGACGATGCTTTTCGATGATGACTGTGTGTTGTTCCGTCTCCCCCACAACGAAAAAGATCCCACTTATTTACTCCCTGTAAGAATGCAGTGGAGCGCGCACAGCCCCCGTGCCGACTTCGTCACCTAGCCCCACCTCGGCGGCGCCAGCGACTGGGCCATCACCCACCAAACCCGACCCGGTCCCTGGCCAGCGACCATCGGCGGCTACGTCCGCATCCACGCCGCCTAGAGCGACGACAACGCCGCGACAATTCTTGGCTTTTAGTCAACCAGGGTATTCAAAATTTTTAGCGCAACGACTACCAGGCGCTAAACGGATGTACCGCCCTCTTGTGTGAAGCAAAAACGCAAATCCTCTACCTTGATTTAACGCGGTGAGCTTGAATGACTGCTATTACAGCAACAGCCAAACCGACTCCTCCAGCACATATTATCATGATAGTCCCTATTGTGGCGGCTTCTCCTGAAAATAGGTACCCGAGATTCACTAAACCAATAAACCCAAGCAAGAAGCCGATCGCGGCTATTAGTTGAAACTGTCTTTTATTCACTTGAATGATGCTTCCTGCATGCCTCACTTGCGTCTTGGTACGCGAACGGAAGAGAAGCTGCACCAGCGGCGAACAATCCTGCTCCAAGGCCGATTCCCAGCCCGCCGGTTGCAAGAATGAGTGCAGCGCCTCCCCCAAAGTAAACCGCAGTTGAAAGGGACGCAAGTGCAATCGCCCCTCCACACGACCGCTCACCAGCTGGGTCGGTGTTGTTGATGGGGTCGTTGGCGGCGTAAGCGTAGCGGTTGGCGTTGTTGGGGTCGAGGGGTGTGTCGTTGCCGTCTTGTTGGGTAAAGCTGCCGGTGAGCGGGTTGTAGTAACGGTTGCCGTAGTGGATCCAACCGGTGGTGCGGTCTTGGACGCCGCCGGCGAAGGTGTAGGGGTTTTGGCCGACACCTGAGCCGCCGGAGTTTTGGGTGAGGACGGGTACGCCGTAAGGGTCGTAGCTGTAGCCGAAGGCCTGGAGGCCGGATTCGGTGATGAGGGCGACGGGGCTGCCGCCGCCGTCGTAAATGTAGAGGGACTGGGTGCCGCTGTTGGTGCGCAGCATCAGCGGCTGCCCGGTGACCGGGTCGCTAGTGATGGATGCGGTCGCGCCGCTGGACAGGCTCACGGATTCGACCACGGGGAGTCCGTTTTGGTCGGTGCGGCCATAGGCGTAACTGTAGGTGCCCGAGGGAGTGGTTTGGCTGAGCATTTCGGTGTTGTCGACGCCGGCGTGGGTGTAGGTGTAGGTGGTGCCGCCGTTGACCACGGATTTGGGTTGGTCGGCGGCGGTGTAGGCGATGTTGGTGGTTCCGGTGGAGGGGTCGTTGGTGAGGTTCCCGGCGCCGTCGTAGGTGTAGCCGGTGGTGCTGATCTGGTTGGCCGGGTTGTAGGTGAGGGTTTGGCTGTCGGCGGTGAGCCGGTTGCCGTTGGAGTTGTAGGTGTAGGCGTGGTTGGTGCCGCCGGAGGTGTTGGCGCTCTTCAGCCGGCCGGCGGCGTCGTAGGTGTAGGTGGTGGTGGCCCCGGACAGGTTGTCCTTCTTGAACTGCAGCTTCTCCCGGTCGTTGGCTGCGGTGGTGCCGCAGGCGGGTGGGGTGGAGCCGGAGTTGTAGCAGTAGGACAGGTCGACGACCGCGGTGTGGGAGGCATCCCCGGTTCCTTCGTCAGCGGTGAGGTGGGTGATTCGCCCGGAGGCGTCGTAGGTGAGGTGTTCGTGCGCGGCCCAGGTGGTGTGGTCGGCGTTGGCCTGCAGCCAGGTGTCGACCCGGCGGCCCTGGCTGTCGACACCGAACAGCAGGGTTTGGGTGCCGCCGCCGGCGTGCGGGTAGACGATTTTGGTCGGGACGCCGGCGTCGTCGAAGGCGTAGGTGGTGGTGCCGCCGGCCGGGGTGGTCGTCTGGACCAGGTTGGAGGCCTTGTCATAGGAGTACTGCATCTGGCCGCCGCCGGCGGTGTTCTGCCGGGTGAGGAGCCGGCCGAGCTGGTCGTAGCTGTAGCTGGTGGTGCCGTTGGCATCGGTGCGTGAGTTGTTGCGGCCGGCGGCGTCGTAGCCGTAGCTGGTCTGGGTGCCGTCGGAGAACGCGATCTTGGTGATCTTGTCGTTGGCGTCGTAGCTGTAGGTGGTGGTGATCCCGCGGCCGTCGGTGGCGGTGGCGAGCCGGCCCAGGTTGTCGTAGGTGTAGTTACGGGTGCCGAGGCTGGAGCCGGTGACCGGGGTGACCTGGGTCAGCTGCTTGCTGGTGTAGGCATATCCGGTGGAGTTGGTGCCGTTGTTCGGTGCGGTCGCCGTCGCGACGGTGCCGTTGCTGTTGTAGGTAACCGAGGCTTTTGCGGCCAACGCGTTGGTGGAGGTGTCCTGGTTCCCGGCACCGGTGTAGTGGTAGACGCTCCCGTTGCCGGCGGCATCGGTGCCGCCGGTCGGCAAGTACTGCGCCGGTCCGGAAGTGGTGTTGTAGGACAGCGATTCGGTGGAGCCGGTCGGTGCGGTGGTTTTGGTCAGCGACTCGTTGCTGTTCGCGGTGTAGGCCGCTGATGCGGCGGTGTCGGAGCCGAGTTTGGTGCTGGTGGTGTCGAAGTTGGCGTTGTAGCCCTTGTCCTGGGTGCGGCCGGCTGCATCGACCACGTGCGTGACCCGCTGGGACGAATCGATGGTGTAGGTGGTGTTCGGGACCGCGGTGATCGCCGATCCCTGGTCGGTGTCCGGTCCGGCCAACAGGGTCTGGGTGGCCGACGCATACGACAGCCGGGTGACCGAGTTACCCGGGCCGTTACCGGAGTTCTCGGTCTGGGTAATCGAGGCGACCCGACGAGAGGAGTCATAGGAGAACGCGGTCGAGACCGAACCGGGTGCGGCGATCGAGGTCAGCAACCCGGTGGAGTCATAGCCGAAGGTGGTCACCCGGCCGAGAGCATCGGTAAACGATGTCGCGTTGTTCGAGGCCCGGGCAAACGACACCGACCGCAGCGTCCCGTACTGGGTGACGCCCTGGGCGATCGTGGTCTTGGCGTTGGTGTCGGTGGAAACCACTGCCTGGTTGTTGTAGGAGCCGCCGGCCCCGCCGGCGGGGGTGGTGATCGTGTCGGTCGGGTAGGAGCCGGAGCCGGAGCCGGCGATGGTGGTGACGTTGGAGTTCTTGTCCGTGCGGGACACCAGCACTCCGGAGGTGTCGAACTTGATCTGCTCGGCGCTGACGTGGTCGGTCAGCGTCCAGCCCGAACTGGTTTTCACCAGGTTGTCCTTGAACCCGGCCGGCGCGTCATAGGTCGTGGTCGACCCCGAATGCAGCGGGAACACCCCGACCAGCCCGGACGGGGCGTAGTAGGTGACGGAGTTGTCCGAATTCCCGGCCAGCCGCACATCGGCGGTGTCGTCGACACCCCAGCCTTTGCCCAGCCGCGGGATCGGGGTTTTGTCCGAGGCGGCCGAGTTGTAGTAGGCGCCGAGCTGGACCTGCTGGTTCACTCCCGGCAACGTCACGCCACGAACCGTGACCAGCAGGTTGCCGGAGCCGACGTCGACCTGGGCGCGGACACTATCCCCGGCGGTGAACGACAACCGGGTCGCGTTCGGCCGCTGACCCGCCCCCGACAGTGACCCGATCGACGTCGAACCGAACGCCATCGGCAACTCAGCACCCGTCACGAACGACGTCACCAAGGTAAGAGCGGACATGCCAATTACAACCCGCGACCAACGCATGAAAAACCCTTCCAGGATGGGGATTCGAGGCAAGGGCAAAGGTGCCGAAGGTCGCAGCGTCGTTGCTCACGTCTCGTTCTACCGGGGACGGAACGAATCCTGTACCCGAGCTGTGAGCAAACGCCAGCCCGGTCCAGGTCACAGTTTGATAACGGAGCTAGACCGGCTTCAAAAACGTCGAAAATTGCCGCCATAAAGCCCTTTTGGCCAACTCGGACTCAGCTCCAACTCAGGAAACCCAGGCTGCAAGGCGCGAGTGAGACGTGGCATGTGTCAGGTGGCGTCGTTGTCGACTGAGCCGCCACGGGCAGCCTGAGCCTGCTGGTGGCGGTACAGGGTGGCTCGACTCCACCCGACGAGCTGGGCTGCGTCAGCGGCGGTGCGTCCTTTGGCGCGGGCGTCGGCGACGACAGCGAGTTTGTCGGCGACGACCGCCGGGTCGACGGTGGGCCGGCCGAACCGGGTTCCGTTCTGCCGGGCGGCGGCGATGCCGGCATTGACCCGTTCAACGATCAACTCCCGTTCGTATTCGGCGAGGGTGGCCAGCAGGTTGAGCATCATCCTGCCGGTGGAGGTCGAGGGGTCGATGCCGTCGGAGACCGACCGCAGCTGAACGCCGCGATCGTGCAGCAGGTTGACCGTGTTGAGGACGTCGATCAGTGATCGGCCGAGCCGATCGACTCGCCACACCACGACGGTGTCACCCGGCTCGACGTAGGCCAGGAGTTTCTTCATTCCTGGCCGGTCGGCGCCGGCCTTGCTGCCCGAGGTCACGTCGGCGAACACGTCGCGTCTTTCCACGCCGGCGGCGGCCAGGGCGTCCAGCTGGAGCTGGGGGTCTTGGGAAGCCGTGCTGACGCGGGTGTACCCGAGATGCCTCATAAAACCGATCCTGCCTCATCAACCCCTGGTTATGAGGGATCAGAGACACGATGCGGTGAGACGGCTTACCGAGACAGACCCACAGGCTCAGCAGCTCGGTGAACACGCAGCACCGGAAGGACAGATGCGGCGTCTCGAAAACCTACAGGTTGATGAGACGCAACCTTTTCCGCAGATCCGTCGATCGACGGGTCAAGTTGTCAGCAGCGCTTCCTACCCTGATCCCGAGGCTTCTTGCGCCTCACAACGAAAGGTGACGACCATGCAGTACGTACGGGGCCACCGACGCTCCAACGGGTCCTGGGTGAGAACTCATTACCGGCGAGGGCCGGCGGCGATCACCAATGGCAAAGTGACGGCAGGGGTCGTCGTCGCCGGTCTGCTCGCACTGATCGTGGGCCGAGGTCACGGATCGTCCCTGTGGGCCGGCGCCGTCGAAGGCGCCGCAGGCGCGGCCACTAACCACGTCGCCAGCGCGGCCACGTATAGCACGTTACGAACCGCTATTGGCGACGTTCGCTGCCTCGACCTCTAAGATCCTTTTCTTAACCGAAGGCGACGACCAGCCAACACTAGACGAGAGCCAACCGAAAAACACGCCAAGCTCGCTAGAGCAGGAATAACTAAAGTGACGCCACGATAACTTAGGGCCAGTCCAACGAAGATCATGACCAACCCGGCAATGCCTGCCGCACCACCGAATAATCCAAGCGCCGTCAAAACCCATCCTTTTTGGTTCATCGACATCATGCTTGACTCGGCGCCATCAAATTAGTGGTGAAAATGATGATAAATGGAGACGGCGTCGCACCCGATTGCACCACCAACCGCACCCGCACCAACACCAACCTCACAATCTCAACTAGTAGGTTGAGATCATTACCTATCTAGTCTGAGTGTGTCAACCAGACAGTTGACGATTGGCATGTGTAGACAGTCGATCAAAACCCAAACGACGTCGTTGCGTCGGAATCCGGTCGTTTTCCTTACGGTGCCGCGGCGGGGTAGTCTCGGCTCTGGTCAGTTCGGTAGCAGGCGGGCGAGCTCGTCGAGGTTGCTGACAGTGACAATGAGGGGCGACCCGCTTCCGTCGTTGATCTCGAGCTGGGGGTGGATCGCTGCCGCAAGGCCTCGTTGTTTAACCGCTTCGGCGCCTGGCTCAAGTCTTTGGACGCTTTGAATGTTGGGTAGGGGCATCTCCCGGCGGCTGCCGCCGGTCATCCCGTCGAGTCGGTTCGGGACGAAGATCACCCGCTGGTTGGTCAGGGTGACCGTCCCCCGACTGAGCGGTGCCCGAGGAATGAGTTCGCTGCAGCTTGGAACTGAACTATCTCGCCGTCAGCCAGTGGAACAGACGGAAACCAGATACCCATGTGTTGAGGCTAGCAGGGTCGCCTTTTCCGATGGGCTGCAACCTCCAAGTCATCACTCTGCTGTTAGCAACCAGTCGTTTTCCTTACGTCAACCAGCCGACCACGACACGCCCGGCACGTAGGTGTCAGAAACCCGTGTCAGAAACCCGCGGCCTCGGTGTGCCTGTGTCGGTGGGTTCCTTACAGTTCGGTTCATGACCAGCTACCGCTACGGCTACGCCCGGGTCTCCACCACCGACCAAGACCCCGCCCTGCAGGTCGACGCCCTTCACGCCGCCGGCGTCGACCCCAACCGGGTCTTCGTTGACGTCGCCTCCGGTGCCCTCGCCACCCGACCGCAGCTCGAGCAACTCCGCAGCCGGCTACGTCCCGGGGACACCCTGGTCGTCTGGCGACTGGACCGGCTCAGCCGGTCCCTCACCCATCTCGGTTGGCCTGATCGCCGAGCTGGGGGAGCAGCAGATCGGGTTCGTCTCCCTGACCGAAGCCATCGACACCACCACCCCTGCCGGCCGGCTCCTGTTCGGGGTGATGGCCAGCCTCGCCCAGTTCGAACGCGACGTCATCCGCGAACGCACCACCGCCGGCCTCGCCGCCGCCAAAGCCCGCGGCCGGGTCGGCGGCCGACCAACAATCATGACCCCCGACAACCTCGCCGTCGCCCGCCAAATGCTGGCCGACGGGAAGCCGAAGGCGGTCGTGGCGAAGACCATCGGGGTCAGCCGACCCCACGCTGTACGCCTATCTCGGTCAGCCGTAATCGCGACGGGAATGTCTTAGCTCGGCGTGACAGACAAACGGCCAGTGTGCAACAGATAAAGTGACCACGCTCTATAAAGGCAGACTCATGATCGACATCGACGGAACCAAACCCCTACCTCCGAGTCGGCTGGCCGAGCTCGTCACCGCTGTCCACGCAGCCGGCGCGGAAGACGAGTGGGACTGGATGGAGTGGAAGTCCGGACTCGATCTTGGCCACCCGGCCTGCTCAGTTCGCTCTTGCCCGCGCCATCCTCGGATTCGCCAACCGGGACCCGGACACGGCCACCGAGAGCCTTCGCCGGCACCGCCTACGTCCTCGTCGGCGCCGAACCTGGCCGCATCGGCGGCATCACACCGCTCGACATGGCCGTCCTCCAGCCTTCTGGCTGGCCCGCTACCTCGGTAGTCCCGCCCCCTTCTGGCGCCCTCCACTACGTCAATCCAGCCGAAGCGGCAGACCGCGTTGTCCTGGTCGTTGAGGTGCCAGCACCGCTGTCCGGGGGAATCGGCTACCCCCTCGCCAAAGAAGGCTCAGACACCGACGGGAAAAGCGCTCCCAGCGGCACCCTGTTCATCCGCCGCGGATCGAAGACCGAGCGGGCTAACTATGCCGAGGTTCAGATGCTGATGGCCCGAGCCGGACGAGCAGCCCCTCGACCCAAGATCACTGACCTCGGCCTCAAGCTCTCAGTGGTTCCGGACCACACGCCCATCGCCCTCGATCTGGACGGAGCCTCGACCGACCAGTGGCTGGAACGACGCCGCCAAGCCATGCTCGACGCCACGATCCCGTCCGACGTCCGACGCATGGCCGCGGGTGGTAGTGCTGCAGCCGCCCACAGTGATCAGCAACTCCTCGCAAGCCGTCGACTCCGTCATCGACAAGACCCGCGGCTACGTCCAAGGGCTGATGACCGCTGCACTGTTCCAGCAGGGCTACAACGGCTTGACCATCCACGTCGACAACCCCAGCGACGACCACCTAGCCGACGTCGAGGTCACCCTCACCCTCCCTGCAGGCTGCACCGTCATCGATCCCGAGCAGGTCGAAACAGCAGTCCTACCCCGCCAGCACCGCACCGCAGCCTGCTCGACCAGCCTTCTTTCCGAACCTGGACCACCTCCATCCCCGGGCCACGGGACCGGCCCGGGTCGCCGGCTCGCGGCGCTTCGTCAGCATCGGCACCAAGGGGACCTACACCGAGCCGATCGGGAACATCCCAGCACGGAGCAGCAGCCACGCCTCCGCCGTTCCGCTTCCACATCGAGCCCGGGCCCGCCGAGTTCGAGTTCGAGATCGCAGTCCGCTCGCCCTCCCTGCCCGGAGTTGTTCGCGGAAGCCTCACCACGCCAGTCGAGACGAAGAGCGGGACCTTCCTTGGCGAGCTCGTCGACCCGACCCCCGACGCAGCCTCGAGGAACGGGCAGAACCGATTCCCCCACTCACCACCACCCGCACGGCTAGACCATGTCCCCAGCACAGAGCCAGGACGAGGTCCGCGATCCGGCAGCAGACCTGCCTCGACTTGTTCGTCCTCCGCGCCCGGCGCGTTCAGGCGCACAGTCTCGCGGCCGACCGGGACCAGATCGTCCGCTGGGCGCAACACGACATGACGATTAGGCGGCACGCGAGGGGCCGGACCTGGCTCGTCCACCAGATGCCACCCGAGGAGCTTCGGAGTACGCCGCAGCTCAAGGACTGCGCCCGTTCATTCTCCAGCGCGACCCCATCCACTACGGCAAGGTCCTCACCGCGGTCGGCTACCTCCTCAGCGACGAGGACCGCGCGACCGCGGCACCGACCCTCGACGGCCTCCGCAAGAGCTGGAACAAGGTCGCCTCACCCAGCGACGAGGTCCGTGCCTACAGCGTGCATGTCACCCCGGCGGGCGGGGAGACGTCGGTGATGAACGCCGATCGGCTTGCGTTCGCCTGGATTTACGGTGACACGATTCACGCCGACCCCATCCACCAAGCGGGCGCCGAGATCTTCGGGATCCAGGAACGCTTCCGCGCCGCTACCGGCATCGTCGCCGGTCTGATCATTAATACGATCGCTACGCTTAACTTCGTACTCGCCCTGCATGAGGGTGGGCGCCTGTCTATCACCGGTAGCGTCTCGGACCGCGACGTGGTCGTAGAGGCGACTGACTACCGTCAAGAGGTCCAGTTCTACCTCGGCGAGCCCGACGCCGAACCACCGTTGCGGTTCGACAGGCCGCTCGGCGCCCAGTGGACGCCGATCGGCGAGCTCGCAGACTTCACTGGGCTCACTGAGGAGACGCCCGTGACAACGCCGACGCACCACGACGAGCTGACCGGCACCAACAACGCGCCAACCCCGAGTGAACAGACCTCAGCGGACACGGCGGAATCCGACAGCGCCGGCGAGGGCGCCTCCAAGCCGTTCTCCTACACCCAGTCGGACGACATCGTCGACCACGTCTTCCCTCTCTTCAACGTCGAACTCGAGGAAGCCGGGCTGAGGCTCACCGAGTTCCTCGGCACCGGGTTCTTCGTCGGTTCCCATGGCCACGCCCTGACGGCCAAGCACGTCATTAAGAACGCCAAGACGGCAGCCATCCTGATGAGAGACGCAAGCCGCACCGGCTGGCAGGCCTTCGCGGTTAGGGAGCACAACCGCATCCCACAGAGGACGTCACCGTCCTCCGCATCGAGGACCCGGGGAACGGCCGCTGGCGCTCAATCTTCGCCCTATCCGACCAGCACCCGCGATCGTCGTTGCCCTACTTCTTGCTCGGCTACCCCGACTCGGCGATGC